>JBKBLH010000004.1:0-315871 GCA_046296475.1 Reyranella sp. | reverse complement strand
TCATCATCGCCGACGCCGTGATGAGCCTCGACAATGCCATCGCCATCGCCGCCGCCGCCAAGGGCGACACGACGCTGATGGTGCTGGGCCTCATCATCTCCATCCCCCTGATCGTGTTCGGTGCCACACTGATCATGGCGCTGCTCAACCGCTTCCCGGTCATCGTGATTGCCGGCGGCGCCCTGCTGGGCTGGATCGCGGGTGAGGTGCTGGCCACCGACCCGGGCTATGCCGCCAAACTCACCGCCCTCACGCCCCATGCCAAGACGATCCTCGAGGTCGGCTGTGCCGTGCTGGTCGTCGTCGTTGGCTTCTTCCTCCAGCATCGGGCCAAGCAGAAGCATAAGGAACACGATCCCGTCGATCTCGCGGCAACCAAGGGCAAGGAGTAGCGACCATGCACAAGATCAATGCCATCCTCGTCGCGGTCGACGGTTCGGAGACCTCCGACCGCGCGGTCCAGCACGCGCTTGACATGATCGCCACCGGCTGCGTTGCCGAACTGCACCTGCTGAACGTGCAGCCGAGCGTCGGTGGTGCCGTTTCGACCTTCGTCTCGCGCGAGCAGATCGACTCCTACCACCGCGAGGAGGGCGAGAAGGCGCTCGCCTCGGCGGTGGCGCTGGCCGGCAAGGCTTCGATAGCGGCCAAGACCCATATCGGTGTCGGTCGCCAGGGCGAGATCGTCGCCGACTTCGTGAGGAAGCTGGGCGCCGGCCTCGTCGTGATGGGCACGCGGGGCCATACCGGCCTCACCGGCGTCCTGCTGGGCTCGGTTGCCCAGGATGTGATCGCCTATTCGAAGGTGCCGGTCACGCTGGTCAAGTAGCCTTTCCGGGCGGGAGGGCGTAGAACGCGGGCCAGCAGGAGGACCGCGTTTGGCCGGGGAGATGTGGCGACACGAGGCGCTGGCGCCCTATGCGACGCTGCCATGGCGGAGCCGGGGACGCCATCATCGCGAGGCTGAGTCGCCGAGCCGTAGCCCGTTCCAGCGCGACCGCGACCGCATCATTCATTCGACGGCTTTCCGCCGGCTGAAGCACAAGACGCAGGTCTTCGTGTTCCACGAGGGCGACCACTACCGCACCCGCCTCACCCATTCCCTCGAAGTGGCCCAGATCACGCGCACCATCTGCCGCGTGCTGCGGCTCGACGAGGATCTCGGGGAGGCGGTGGCGCTGGCCCACGATCTCGGCCACACCCCGTTCGGTCACGCGGGCGAAGAGGCGTTGCACGGCGTCATGGCCCCCTATGCCGGCTTCGACCACAACGCCCAGACCCTGCGCATCCTAACCAAGCTCGAGGACCGCTACGCCGAGTTCAACGGGCTCAATCTCACCTGGGAGACGCTCGAGGGCGCGGTCAAGCACAACGGCCCGCTGCTGAAGCCCGGCCGGGCGCTGACCGAGCTGCCGGCCGCCATCGTAGATTATTGCAAGGACCACGATCTCGAACTCGACGGCCATGCCGGACCCGAGGCGCAGGTGGCGGCGCTGAGCGACGACATTGCCTACAACAACCACGACATCGACGACGGCCTTCGAGCCGGCCTCTTCGAAGTCGCCGACCTGTTCGAGCTCCCGCTGGTCGGCGAGATGTTCACGCTGGTGAGCACCAAGTATCCCGGCATCGATCAGACCCGCCTGATTCACGAGGCGGTGCGGCGGGTGATCAACGCCATGGTCGAGGATGTCGTCGCCGAGACGAGGCGCCGGCTCGCCGACGCTGGGCCGAAGTCGGTGGCCGACATCCGTGCTCTCGGTCGCCCGGTCGTCGCCTTCTCGGAGACGATGGCGGAAACTGAAAAGACCGTGAAGCGCTTCCTCTACACGCGCATGTACGAGCACTGGAAGCTGAACCGCTCGCATTCCAAGGCCCGCCGCGTGGTGGTCGACCTGTTCAACCTGCTGTTTGTCGAACCCAACTGCCTGCCCTCGCCGTGGCGCGAGAAGGCCGAGCAGGCCGGCACCCATGCCCGGGCCCGGGTCGTCGCCGACTACATCGCCGGCATGACCGACCGCTTCGCCCTCGACGAGCACCGGCGCCTGTTCGACCTGTATTCCTGAGTTTCCGGTGGGACGCGCCCGGATGACAAAGGGCGCGGATTCGGCAATACCCGCCCCATGAATCCCTACCGTCATTTCATCGGCGAGATCGTCGCTTCCCTCCAGTCCATGCAGGAAGCGGGCGAACTGCCCGAAAAGCTCGATTTTTCCGCGATCACGGCCGAGCCGCCGCGCGATCCGGCGCATGGCGACATCGCGACCAATGCCGCGATGGTCCTGTCCAGGGCGGCGGGCAGGAAGCCGCGCGACATCGCCGAGCCGCTGCTCGCCCGCCTCAAGGCCAATCCCGACGTGATCGATGGCGCGGTGGCAGGACCGGGTTTCCTCAACCTCAAGATTGCCGACGGCTTCTGGCGCGCGCGCCTGGCCGATTGCCTGAAGGCCGGGATCGCCTATGGCGATTCGACGATGGGCAAGGCCGGGAAGGTGAACGTCGAGTACGTGTCGGCCAACCCGACGGGCCCGCTGCACGTCGCGCATGCGCGCGGCGCCGTCGTGGGCGACGCACTCGCCAACCTGCTGCACAAGGCAGGCTACGACGTCACCAAGGAATATTACATCAACGATGCCGGCGCCCAGGTCGACAAGCTCGGCCAGTCGACCTACCTGCGTTACCGCGAGGCGCTTGGCGAGACGATCGACTCGATCCCCGAGGGTCTCTACCCGGGCGAGTACCTGAAGGACGTGGGTGCCGCGATCGCCAAGCGTGACGGCGCGCGCTGGATCGGCAAGCCGGAGGCCGACTGGCTGCCGGAGATGCGGGCCTTCGCCATCACCACGCTGATGGCGGAGATCAAGGCCGACCTGGAGACGCTCGGCGTCCATATCGACGTCTTCTCGTCGGAGCGGGCGCTGGTCGAGAGCGGCGCCGTCGACCGCGCCTTCGAGGAGCTGACGAACCAGGGCCTGATCTACCAGGGGCGGCTGGAACCACCGAAGGGCCAGCTTCCGGACGATTGGGAGGATCGCGAGCAGACGCTCTTCCGCGCCACCCGGTTCGGCGACGAGGTGGACCGGCCGCTCAAGAAGTCGGACGGGAGCTGGACCTACTTCGCCAACGACATCGCCTATCACCACGACAAGTATCGCCGCGGCTTCGCCGACATGATCGACGTGTGGGGCGCCGACCACGGCGGCTACGTCAAGCGCATGAAGGCAGCGGTCAGTGCGATCACCGGCAAGCAGGGCGAACTCGACGTGAAGCTCTGCCAGCTGGTGCGCGTGATGCGCAACGGCGAACTGGTGCGCATGTCCAAGCGCGCCGGGACCTTCGTCACCCTGCGCGACCTCCTCGACGAGGTCGGGCCCGACGTCGTGCGCTTCACCATGCTGACGCGCAAGAACGACGCGCCTTTCGACTTCGACCTGGTGAAGGCCACCGAACAGTCACGCGACAACCCGGTCTGGTATGTCCAGTATGGTCATGCGCGGACGCGCTCCGTGATGCGCCAGGCGACCGCAGCGGGCATCGCGGTCGAGGGTCTGGCCGGTGCGCCGCTCGACCGTCTGTCGGACGCGGGCGAGCTCGCGCTGATCCGTATGATCGCCCAGTGGCCGCGCCAGGTCGAAGCGGCGGTGGCGGCTCACGAGCCCCATCGCATCGCTTTCTACCTCTACGACCTGGCGGCCGCCTTCCACTCCCACTGGAACCGGGGGCGGGAGGAGCCGGGCCTGCGTTTCGTGATCGAAGGCGATTCCGAACTCACGCGGGCGCGACTGGCATTGGTACAGGGAATCGGATTTGTGATAGGATCAGGTCTAAAGGTCTTCGGCGTAACGCCCGTCGATGAAATGAGATAACAAATGCATGTTCGCCGGTCCCCCTCCGGCGACGGACCAACGATCTACCGACCCAACGAGTCGGTAGCTGTGCGGCTCGATCCTCCGCCTCGGCCCGTCGCGCATGAACCCGATTCGATCCCCCCGCCGCCGCGGGACTCGCTGCTCATGCGGGTCAATCGTCGCCGCGGCCAGATCCTCACCGTGATGGTCTCTGTCGCCGCCATCGCAAGCTTCGGGTCGGTGGTGTGGTGGGCCCATAATCAGGACGTCAAGGCGGGCGGCAGGGGACTGGAGCCGCTCGTCGTGCAGGCGCCCACAACGCCTGCGCGCATCAAGCCCGAGAATGCCGGCGGCCTCGTGGTGCCCAACCAGGACAAGGAAGTCTTCAACCGCATCGCGCCGGGCGCGGTGCCTACCCAGCCCGAGAAGCTGCTGCCGGTCGCGGTCACTCCGAAGCTGCCGGCCAGCGGCCTGCCGCTGCCGGCCTCCCCGCCGAGGGAGGCGGAGGCGGTGAAGACTCCGACGCCGCTGCAGTCGGCTTCGACTTCCAGCGGTCCCACCCCGGCGCCCGCTGTCACCGAACCGAAGGGACCGGCGAATCCGCCGAACATGCAGCCGTCGACCAACGCGCCGACGGCGACCGAAAGCGGGCCCAGCATTGCCAGCCTGATCGAGAACATGTCCGGCCCGACCGGCGGTTGGCGCATCCAGGTCGCGTCGGTGAAGAACGAGGACGTCGCCAAGTCGACCTGGGCACGGCTGCAGAGCGCGCACGGCGAACAGCTGGCGAATCTGCGCATGCAGGCGGTCCGCGTCGATCTCGGCGAGCGCGGCGTCTGGTACCGCGTCCAGGCCGGTCCGCTCGACGAGAAGCAGGCTCATTCGGTCTGCGCGTCGCTGAAGGCCCGCAAGGCCGACTGCGTATCGGTCCCGCCCGCGCGGTGAGGATGCCCGGATGAGCCGGCCGCGCGCCCTGATCCTGGGCTGCGCCGGGACCGAATTGTCGGTGGAGGAGCGCGCCTTCTTTCGCGACGCCGATCCGCTGGGTTTCATCCTGTTCGCCCGCAACATCGACACGGTCGAGAGCACTCGTCGCCTGGTCGACGAACTGCGCTCGTGCGTCGCGCGAGGCGATGCGCCGGTCCTGATCGACCAGGAAGGTGGCCGGGTCGCACGGCTGCGCCCGCCGCACTGGCGCAAGGCGCCGCCGGCCCGGCTGCTGGGCGATCTCTACGCCCGCGATCCCGATGCCGGGCTCGAGGCAACCAGGCTCAATTCCCGACTGCTTGCGGCGGACGTGGCGTCGGTCGGCTGCGACGTCGACTGTCTGCCCGTTCTCGACATCGCTTTCCCCGAAACCCATGCGGTGATCGGCGACCGCGCCTATGCCGACCGGCCCGAGCCCGTGGCGGCACTGGGGCGGGCCGCAGCGGAAGGGCTGATGGCCGAGGGCGTGATGCCCGTCATCAAGCACATTCCAGGGCATGGCCGCGCCACCGTCGACAGCCACGAGATGTTGCCCAGGGTCACGGCGTCGCGGGCCGAGCTGGAGCGGAGCGATTTCGTGCCTTTCAGGCTGCTGTCGGACCTTCCCTGGGCGATGACCGGCCACCTTCTGTTCGACGCCATCGATCCGAAGGACTGCATCACCGTGTCTGCAGGTGCCGTGCAAGACGTGATCCGCTCCCATATCGGCTTCGACGGGCTGCTGTTGTCGGACGATCTGTCGATGCAGGCGCTGGGCGGTTCGCTGGGCGAGCGGGCAGCACGGGCGCTGGCCGCCGGCTGCGACATCGCCCTCCACTGCAACGGGCGGATGGCCGAAATGGTGGAGATCGCCGGCCGCAGCGGACCGATGACCGAACCGGCCCATCGACGCTTTCAGGACGGGCGCAGCTTTCTCGCGCGCCATCGCGATCCCGCCGGCGCCCGGGGGCTCGCCGAAGCTGCCCGGCGCGTCGCCGAACTCCTTCCGGAGTGGGGATAAGGCCGGGCCAAATCCTGTGGCGGCAGGCGCTTTCGCTGACTAAACCAAGACTCCATGACCGAGTCCGCCAGCCCGCCCCCCGAAGAGGTGCCCGTCGCCGATGGCGCCGTTCCGCCGGCCGACGCGATGCCGGCCGCCGCAACCGACGCCTTCGCCGCCACCGGACCCGATGTCATCGCACCGGGCGAGGGAGAGCTGATCGTCAATCTCGAGGGTTTCGAGGGCCCGCTCGACCTGCTGCTGAGCCTGGCGCGCGATCAGAAGGTCGATCTGCGCAAGATCTCCATGGTGGCGCTGGTCGACCAGTACCTCGTCCACATCCATCAGGCCCGCCGCATGCGCCTGGAACTGGCCGCCGACTATCTCGTGATGGCGGCCTGGCTGGCCTATCTGAAGTCGCGGCTGCTGCTGCCCGAGCCGCCGGCCGGCGAGGAACCTTCGGGCCAGGAGATGGCGGACGCGCTGCAGTGGCAGCTTCGCCGCCTCGAGGCGATGCAGGAGGCCGGCGCGCGCCTGATGGCGCGACCGCAGCTCGGTCGGGACATCTTCGCGCGCGGCCAGCCCGAGGGCATCGTCGTCGTGCGCCGCGCCATCTGGGACGTGAAGCTCTACGACCTGCTCAGCGCCTATGGCTCGCAGGTCCGGCCGAAGGACGCCGACACCTACCAGATCGAGCCCATGCAGTTTTTCTCGGTCGAGGAGGCCGCGGAGCGACTGGGGCGCATGCTGGGAATCGCCATCGACTGGCAGTCGCTCGAGGCCTTCCTGCCCGTCGGCCTCACCGATCCGGCCCGCCGCCGCTCGGCGATCGCCGCAACCTTCGTGGCGGGCCTCCAGTTGGCCAAGGACGGTCAAATCGAGCTGCGTCAGAGCGAGCGTTTCGGCCCCATCCATCTGCGTAAACGTACCGAGCAACCGTGACGGTTCCTGCCATGTCAGACATCGAAAAGCCCGCCCCCGCCGTCGACGAACCCGACGCGCTCGTCCGCGACCATGCCGCCGCCCAGGAGAAGTCCGTAAAGGAAGAGGACGTCGAGAAAGACGACGACGACGACGACGACGAATCCGGCGACGATGATGATTTCGACGACGACGAAGACGACGACGACGAGGACGAGGATTCGGAGGGCGACGACGACGACGACGAGGAAGACGAAGACGCAGAAGACGACAACGAGGACGACAAGCCCGAAAAGGCAGCCGCCGTTACGGAACCGTCAGCGCCTGTCGAATCGTCTGCCGATGCCGTAATCGGGGCCGTCGCTGTCGAGACCGTCGCGGTCATTGCCGCATCGGCGGCTGTCGCGTCGGCGACCGGCGAGACCGTCACCGACGTCGTTTCCCCCGATCATGCCCAGCATCTTCGTCTGCTCGAGGCGCTGATCTTCGCCGGCGCCCAGGCGCTGGACGAAAAGGAACTGGTCGATCGTCTGCCCAACGATGCCGACGTCAAGCGCCTGCTCGCCGATCTCGGCGAACTCTATGCCGGCAGGGGGGTCAACCTCGTGCAGGTGGCAGGCGGGTATGCCTTCCGGACGGCGCCGGACCTCTCCGAAAAGCTCAAGATCGAGAAGCCGGTGACGCGCAAACTGTCGCGGGCCTCGGTCGAGACACTGGCGATCATCGCCTATCACCAGCCGGTGACGCGCGCGGAGATCGAGCAGGTCCGCGGCGTCGGCCTCAGCAAGGGCACGCTCGACCTGCTGTTCGAGCAGAACTGGATCAAGCCGATGGGTCGCCGCCGGGCGCCGGGCAAGCCGGTGACCTGGGGAACGACCGACTTTTTCCTCGAACATTTCGGCCTGCCAAGCCTCGACGATCTGCCCGGCCACGAGGAACTTAAGGCCGCCGGCCTCTTGGATGCCCGCTCGCAGCCCCCCATATTCCGGCCGGACGAGCCCGATCTGCCGCTCGAGCCGACGGAGGACGAGGCCGACGAGCCGCTCGCCGTCGAGGAGAGCCACGCGGGATCAGGGCGCTGACGCCCCGGAAGCGCCTTATTCGACAGGTTGCCGGGGCTTCGCGACGGGTGCCATAATCGGCTCTCGTAAATCGACACGCCGATTGCAATAGATCTTGGGAGCATTGTGAAATGGGAAGCTTCAGCATTTGGCACTGGCTGATCGTGCTGGCCGTCGTGCTGCTGCTCTTCGGCGGTCGCGGCAAGGTCTCGCAGCTCATGGGCGACTTCGGCAAAGGCCTCTCGGCCTTCAAGAAGGGCGTCGGGGGCGGACAGGAAGAGACACCGCCGCAGGCTCAGCCGGGAACGCAGCCGGGCGACAGCGCCAAGCCGATCTCGGCTCAGGCGACGACCACCCCGCCGGGCGGAACGGTCCACCACCAGGACAGCGCCGCCAAGGTCTGAGACACGCGCGACGCGAGGGCCTGAACGGCCATGTTCGGTATCGATAGTCCTGAGCTGCTCGTCATTGCGGTCGTGGCGCTCGTCGTCATCGGCCCCAAGGAACTGCCGGGCATGCTGCGCAGCTGGGGCAAATGGATGGCCCAGATGCGCGGCATGGCCTCGGAGTTCCGCGGCCATGTCGATGAGATGGTGCGCCAGGCCGACATCGATGACGTGAAGAAGCAGCTCACCGCCTCCCAGGGCCTCGACCTGCAGGCGCTCGACCCCACCCGGGAGATCAAGAGCGCGCTTCAGGAGGGCATGGCAGAGGGCGAGAAGGCCATGGCCGAAGCCAAGGCCAAACTCGACAATCCGCTCGCCGAGCCGGAATCGGCGCCGCAGATCGCGGCCGAACCCCAGCCGGCGCTCGAAAGCGGCTCGGCGATACCCATCGCGGCCCCCGAGGCAACGCCGGCGATGGTGCCGGCCGTTGCCGAATCGGCCGTATCCGAAGCTCCGGCGCCGGTGGTTTCAGCCGAAGAAAAGCCGGCCAAGGCCGTCGCGGCCGGCTGAGCGCCAACTTGCGCTTTGAATTGCGCCCCAAAGGGCGGCATAACGCGGCTCCCATGCGGCGACCCAATCCGTGACCCAGGCCTACGACGGACCCGAAGACGACAAGCCCATGCCGCTGCTCGATCACTTGGTCGAGCTGCGCAAGCGCATGATCTATGCGCTCGTGTGCTTCTTCGCGGTCTTCTTCGTCACTTTCTATTTCGCCAAGCCGATCTTCTCTTTCCTGATCCAGCCGGCGCTTGCGGACGGCTACAAGGTCATCGTCCTCGACATCTTCGAGTTCTTCTTCGTCACGGTTAAGCTGTCGGCCTTCGTGGCGCTGATCGTCGGATTTCCGCTGATCGCGGTACAGATCTGGCTGTTCGTCGCGCCGGGCCTCTACCGCCACGAGAAGCGCGCCTTCGTGCCCTTCCTGGTCGCCACGCCGTTCATGTTCTATGCTGGCTGCGCGCTGATGTACTATGTCGTGCTGCCGTACGTGATCAACTTCATGCTGACGCAGTACGCGCCGCCGGACATCGAGAAGACGCTCCGATCGTCGGACTATCTCGAGCGCATCCTTCAGCTCGTCTTCGCTTTTGGCTTCGCCTTCGAGGTGCCGGTCCTGCTGACCCTGCTGATCCAGGTCGGCATCGCCACCACCGAGGGCCTCAAGTCCAAGCGCCGCTATGCCATCGTCGTGGCCTTCGTGATCGCCGCCGTGCTGGCGCCGCCCGACGTGGTGAGCCAGATCGCGCTCGCGATCCCCTTGATGGCCTTCTACGAGATCAGCATCCTGATCGGCGGCGTGATCGAGCGGAAACGCGCGGCCGCCGAGAAGGCGGCCGAAGAGGCCGAACAGAAGGCCGAGGAAGCAGCCAAGGCCGGCGAAGGATCCGGCAGCTAGCCATGCATGACATTCGGTTCATTCGGGAAACTCCCGAGGCGTTCGACGCCGGTCTGAAGAAGCGTGGTCTCGCGCCCCTGTCGGCGGAGATCCTCGACATCGACCGGCGCCGCCGCGCCGCGATCTCCGAGAGCGAATCCATTCAGGCGAAGCGCAAGGCGCTCAGCCAGCAGATCGGCATGGCCAAGCGCAAGGGCGAGAATGCCGACGCGCTGATGGAGGAGGTCGCCAACCTCGAGCAGAGCCTGAAGGACGGCGAGCGCGAGGCCAGCCGCCTCGACGAGGAGCTGCGCATCCGCCTCGAAGTGATCCCGAACCTGCCGTTCGAGGAGGTGCCCGAGGGCGCCGACGAGACCGGCAACGTCGAGATCCGAAGGGTCGGCAACCAGCGCAACTTCGGCTTCCCGCCGAAGGACCACGTGGCACTGGGCGAGGCGACCGGCAACATGGACTTCGCCGCGGCGGTGAAGATCTCCGGCTCGCGCTTCGTCGTCCTGAAATCGCATCTGGCGCGGCTGGAACGCGCGCTGGCGCAGTTCATGCTCGACCTGCACACGGTCGAGGGCGGCTATACCGAGGTCAATCCGCCACTGCTGGTGAAGGACACAGCGGTCTACGGCGTCGGCCAGCTGCCGAAGTTCGCCGAGGACATGTTCCGGACCGACAACGGCTACTGGTTGATCCCGACAGCCGAGGTTTCGCTCACCAACCTGGTGTACGAAATGGTGCTGGAGGAGAAGGAGCTGCCGCTGCGCTTCACGGCCTTCACGCCCTGCTTCCGCTCCGAAGCGGGCTCGGCCGGCAAGGACACGCGCGGCATGATTCGCCAGCACCAGTTCCCGAAGGTCGAGCTGGTCAGCATCACGACCCCCGAGCAGTCGGCCGACGAGCATGAGCGCATGACGGGCTGTGCCGAGGAAGTGCTGAAGCGCCTCGGTCTGGCCTATCGCACCGTGGTGCTGTGCGGCGGCGACATGGGCTTCGGATCGCGCAAGACCTACGACATCGAGGTCTGGCTGCCTGGCCAGAGCGCCTATCGCGAGATCTCGAGCTGCTCGAACATGGGCGACTTCCAGGCGCGGCGCATGAACGCGCGCTATCGGCCGAAGGAAGGGAAGGGGACGCGCTTCCTGAATACGCTCAACGGTTCGGCGCTCGCCGTCGGCCGCACGCTGGTGGCGGTGCTGGAAAACTACCAGAACGAGGACGGGTCGGTGACGGTCCCGGAGGCGCTGCGGTCCTACATGGGCGGGCTCGAACTCATTCCGGCGCCCACTGCGGCGTCTGCGCCGGCAAAGAAATGAAGGTCGCCAACCTCGCCAAGGCACGCATCCTCGTCACCAACGACGACGGCATCCATGCGCCGGGCCTCGAGGCGCTGGTCGAGATCGCCACGCAGCTGTCGAGCGACGTCTGGATCGTGGCGCCCGAGGTCAACCAGAGCGGCGCCGGCCACTCGCTGTCGCTGTCGCGGCCGATCCGGGCGCGGGAGGTCAGTGACGGCAAGGTCGCGGTCGACGGTACGCCGACCGACTGCGTGCTGTTCGCGGTCAAGCACCTGATGAAGGACCGCAAGCCTGACCTCGTCCTGTCGGGCGTCAACCGCGGCACCAACATCGCCGACGACGTGACCTATTCCGGCACCATCGCGGGCGCCATGGAAGGCTGCCTGCTCGGCATCCCGTCGATCGCCTTCAGCCAGGCCTACATGCACGATCATCCGGTGAAGTGGGGCACCGCGACGGCCCACGGCGCCGCCGTGGCGCGCCGCGTGCTGGCGCTCGACTGGCCGCGCAACGTGCTGATCAACATCAACTTCCCCGACGTCGTGGCGGCCTCGGTCCGCGGTGTCCGTGTCACCCACACCGGCACGCGCGGTTTCGGTGGCCACATCATCGAGCGCAAGGATCCACGCGGCGGCACCTACTACTGGATCGGGTATGCCCCGCGGGAGAGCGAGATCGACGAGGCGAGCGACATCGCCGCCGTCCGTTCGGGCCACATCTCGGTGACCCCGCTGCACCTCGACCTGACCCACGAGAGCATGCGCCGAAAGCTCGTCGCGGATTTCGAGGCGCAGCCCATCGATCTCGACTAGGGGCCGCCCGTGAACGTTCCCGCCATGCAGCGCCTGATCGCCGAGCTGCGCAATTCGGGCATCACGGACGAGAACGTGCTGGCCGCCATCGCCTCGGTCGATCGCGAACGCTTCGTGACGCAGACCTTCGCCGAGCGCGCCTGGGAGAACACCGCGCTGCCCATCGCCTTCGGCCAGACGATCAGCCAGCCGCTGGTGGTCGCCGCCATGACCGAGGCGCTGCGGGTCGGGCCGCGCATGAAGGTGCTCGAGATCGGCACCGGCTCGGGCTACCAGGCCGCCGTGCTGGCGAAACTCGCGCGCCGCGTCTATTCGGTCGAGCGCTTCAAGCCGCTGTCCAAGGCAGCCGAGCGGCTGCTGCTCGATCTCGGCATCTACAACGTGGTGGTCGACATCAACGACGGCAGCAAGGGCTGGCCCGGCCAGGCGCCGTTCGACCGCATCATCGTTACCGCCGCCGCCGAGGAGCGCCCGCAGGCGCTGATCGACCAACTGGCCGTCGGCGGCATCCTGATCGTGCCGGTGGGCCGCGATCCGACCTCCCAGGTCGTCGAGCGCATCGTGAAGACGGAGAGGGGCCTGCAACGCGACACGCTGATGCCGGTGCGTTTCGTTCCCCTGGTCGCGGGCCCACTGCCTGTCCTGGGGCAGGGCTGAAAGAGCGACGGGGAGGCTGCGCTTTGGCGGAGCCTTCTTATGCGGTACACTTCATACATGAAAAACGCCCTTCGCTCCCCCTCGCGATGGGCCGGCCGCATGCACACGCTGGGTACAATGGCGGTGCTGTCGGTCGCGCTCGGCGCCTGCAACACCGTCATGGGTGCCCGCGAAGGCACCATGGAATATCCCGGGTCCGCCGCCGGCCCCAACGCCGTTCCGGTCTATGTCGTCAAGAACAAGGACACGGTCGATGGCCTGTCGCGCCGCTATGGCGTGCCGTCGCAGACCATCATCGACCGCAACAACCTCAAGGCGCCCTATACGCTGAAGCCGGGCCAGACGCTCGCCATGCCGGGCGCCCGCTTCGTGCCGGACAGCTACGGTGAGCCGGCCAGCCAGCAGACCGCCGCCGCCAATCCCAACGCGCCGTCCTCGGTGAAGCGCGAGGGCCTGGCGCCGCCGCCGGGCGCGCAGGGCGAGGCGCCGCGCTCCGCCGCGCCCACGGGCGAACCCACGCCGCTCAGCAAGACCTCGGTGACCGTGCCGGCCACGCCGCCCGCGGGGAAGATGATGTGGCCGGTCCACGGCAAGATCGTGTCGGGCTACGGCACGTCGGGCGGCCAGAAGAACGACGGCATCGACATCGCCGCGGCCAAGGGCACGCCGGTGAAGGCCGCCGAGGGCGGCAGGGTCGTCTATGCCGGCAACGAGGTCGCCCGCATGGGCAACCTGCTGCTGATCGAGCATCCCGGCGGCTACATCACCGCCTACGGCAACAATGAATCGCTCGCGGTGAAGAAGGGTGACGTGGTCAAGAAGGGCCAGACCATCGCCCGGGTCGGCAATTCCGGCGGCACCGCAGAACCGCAGCTCCACTTCGAGGTCCGCCGCGCCGGCAAGACCATCGATCCGACGACGGTGCTCGGACCGCAGTGACGGGCAAGGTCCCTCGCTTACGCTCGGGATGACAATTTGTTGGCTTAAAGTTTGTCATCCTGAGCGAAGCGCAGCGTAGTCGAAGGACCTTGCGTCTTCGTCACACCACTTTCCCCACCATCTTGTACTCGCCCTTGCGATCCTCGATTTCGAGGACCCAGAGGTCGGGATCGCGGGCGACCTGGCGGGCGATGTAAGCGTCGGCTTCGGGCTCGGTAACGGGCGAGGGACCCGTGCCGCGGCTCCAGGCTGGTTCGTCGCCCAGCGTGCTGGTTTGGGTGAAGACGGTGACGCCGGCCTCGAAGCGGTTGATCTTCAGCAGCACCGTTCCGACGTCGGGGTCGCCGCGCCGCACGACGGCTGCGGGAATGAACGCGCGATCGCACAGGCGTATCTGCGCGCTGACCCAGAGTCCGGTGGTTAGTCCCATGACCATGGGCGCCTTCATGCAAGGCGCCGCCCGGCCCGTCAAACCCGGGCTTCGCCCTTGCCGCGGGAGACGGGTTCGGCCAATACAGCCCGCTCCCATGGCCGATCCTCCTCTCCTGGCACTCAGCGGCATCCGCTTCCATCTCGGCGACCAGACGATCCTGGCCGGCGTCGATCTCGGCATCGCGCCGGGCGAGCGCCTGTCGCTGGTCGGCCGCAACGGCGCGGGCAAGTCGACCCTGCTGCGCATCCTGGCCGGCGCGCCGATCGCCGATTCCGGCGAGCGCTTCGCCCAGCCCGGCGCCACCGTCGCCACCCTGCCGCAGGAGCCGGACTTCACCGGCCACGCCACGGTCGGCGCCTATGTTGCCTCCGCGCTCACCGATCCGCTGGGACCGGACGATTACCGGGTCGCCGCCATCCTCGACGACATGAAGCTTGCCGGCGATCGCGATCCGACGACGCTGTCGGGCGGCGAGGCGCGGCGCGCGGCGCTGGCCCGCGTGCTGATCGGCGAGCCCGACGTGATGCTGCTCGACGAGCCGACCAACCATCTCGACCTGCCGACCATCGAGTGGCTGGAGGACAAGCTCTCGAAATGGCGCGGCGCCTATGTGCTGGTGAGCCACGACCGGCGCTTCCTCACCAACCTGACGCGTGCCGTGCTGTGGCTCGACCGCGGCATCGTGCGCCGCCTCGACAAGGGCTATGGCGAGTTCGAGGCCTGGTCGAACGACATCCTGGAGCGCGAAGCGACCGAGCGGCACAAGCTCGACCGCCTGATCGAGCGCGAGACCGAGTGGGCCGGCAAGTCGATCCGCGCCCGCCGCACCCGCAACGAGGGCCGCCTGCGCGCGCTCGCGGCGCTGCGCCAGCAGCGCAGCCAACAGATCGGCCCCGTGGGCCGCGCCACCATCGAGGCCGGCAGCGCCGAGGCCTCGGGCGCGCTGGTCGTCACGGCGCGCAACATCACCAAGCGCTGGGGCGACAAGGTCATCGTCCGGGATTTCTCGACCCGCATCTTCCGCAAGAACCGCATCGGCCTGATCGGGCCGAACGGCGCGGGCAAGACGACCCTGCTCAAGATGCTGATGGGCGAGCTCGAGCCCGACAGCGGCACGGTGAAGCTCGGCGCCAACCTGATGCCGGTGGTGATCGACCAGCGCCGCATCGGCCTCGATCCCGACAAGACGCCGTGGGACACGCTGGCCGACCGCAACGACCATGTGCTGGTGCGCGGTCATCTCACCCATGTGATGACCTACCTGCGCGAGTACCTGTTCCGCGACGAGCAGGCGCGCCAGCCGGTACGCACCCTGTCGGGCGGCGAGCGCAACCGCCTGCTGCTCGCCAAGGCGCTGGCCGCGCCGTCGAACATGATCGTGCTCGACGAGCCGACCAACGACCTCGACGCCGACACGCTCGACCTCTTGCAGGAGGCGCTCGACGACTACGACGGCACCGTCCTGCTGGTGAGCCACGACCGCGACTTCCTCGACCGGCTCGTGACCTCGACCATCGTGCTCGAAGGCGACGGCACGGCGACCGAATATGCCGGTGGTTACAGCGACTACGTGGCCCAGCGCGGCCCGCGCCCCGAGCCCACGGGCGTCACACCCTCGCGCGCCCGGGACAAGGCGCCCGCCGCCCCGAAGCCGGCCGCCCCGGCCAAGGCTCGCCTCGGCTACAAGCGCGAACGCGCCCTGGTCGAATTGCCGAAGAAGATCGAGGCCCTGCAGGCTGAGATCGCCACCCTGCAGCAGGCGCTGGCCGATCCCGACCTCTACCGCCGCGATCCCAAGAGCTTTCAGGCCAGGACCACCCGCATCGGCGCCGCCCAGGCCGAGATCGAAGCCGCCGAGACGGAATGGCTCGAACTCGAGATGCTGAAGGAAGAGCTGGGCGGTTGAGACAAAAGCCCGTCGTCCTGAGCGGAGCCACCCGCAGGGTGGCGTAGTCGAAGGACCTCTTTTCCGGCGCACGGTCTGTCGAGGCGAAAAAAGGTCCTTCGACTGCGCGACGGAGCCTGTCCCGAGACACTCGAGGGGGCGCTTCGCTCAGGACGACGGAACTTTACTTCTTCTTCCTCTCATAGTGCGCCGCGATCATCAGCGCGGTCGCGACCGTCACCTTCTTGCCCGTCGGGATGTGCAGGAACTCGTTCGGCCCATGCGCATTCGAATGCGGGCCCAGCACGCCCGTGATCACGAACTGCGTCCGGGGAAACTTGTCGCCCAGCATGCCCATGAACGGGATCGTGCCGCCTTCGCCCATGTAGGCGACGGGCTGGCCGAACGCTTCCTGCGAAGCGTCGTTCACTGCTTTCTCCAGCCACGGTGCCAGCGGCGGCGCGTGCCAGCCGCTCTGGCCGCCTTCGCCGGCGTCGAACTCGACGGTGGCGCCATAGGGCGGATCGGACTCCAGCGCCTTCTTGATCGCCTTCACGGCCTCCTTGGCGTCGAGCGTCGGCGGCGTGCGCACGCTGATCTTGGCCTCGGTGTAGGGCAGCAGCACGTTGCCGGCATCGACCGGCTCGGGATAGCCCGCCATGCCGACCGTCGCGAGCTGCGGCCGCCAGGTGCGGTTCAGCACCATCTGGCCGAGATCCTCGACCATCGGCCTGGTCGTGCCGGCGAACGGGAACTTGCGATAGACCTCGTCGCCCAGCACGCGCGCGGCTTCCGAGGCCTGCGCGATGCGCTGCGGCGGGATCTGCACGAACAGCTCCGGCAGCTTCATCTCGCCGGTCGCCTCGTCCTCCAGTCGCGTCAGCAGCGCGCGCGTGATGCGGAAGGAGGAGGGCACGATCCCCGACGCGTCGCCCGAGTGCACGCCCTCGTTCAGTACGGTCACCTTGAGCGTGCCGGCCGCGATGCCGCGCAGCGACGTGGTGAGCCACATCCGGTCCCAGTCGCCGCAGCCCGAATCGAGGCAGACGACCAGCGACGGGTCGCCGATCCGGTCGAGCAGGTGGTCGACATAGAAGGGCAGGTCGTAGCTGCCGGATTCCTCGCAGCCCTCGATCATGATGACGCAGCGGGCGCGCGGCACCTTCTGTTCCTTGAGAGCCAAGAGCGCGGCGAAGCAGGCATAGATCGCATAGCCGTCGTCGGCGCCGCCGCGGCCATAGAGCTTGTCGTCCTTGCGCACCGGGATCCACGGCCCCATGCCCTCGGCCCAGCCCTTCATCTCGGGCTGCTTGTCGAGATGGCCGTAGAGCAGGACGGTGTCGTCGTTGTCGTCCCCCGGGATCTCGATGAAAATCAGCGGCGTGCGGCCCGGCAGCCGCACCACCTCCATCGTCGCCCCCGCGAAGGCGGCCACATGCGGCCGCGCCCAGTCGGTCATCAGCGTGACCGCCTGTTCCATGAAGCCGTTCTCCTCCCACTTTGGGTCGAACGACGGCGACTTGTTGGGGATGCGGATGTACTCGGTGAGCGACGGCAGGATCTGGTCGTCCCAGAAGCTGTCGATGAAGGTCTTGAGCTGGTCGGGGTTCATGGGCGGAGTTTAGCTCTGGAAGTCGTGCGTGTAAGCCCGGAGTATCTAACCCGCAGGCCTGTCGGAAACCCAACCTAGGCGGAGTTCAATCCCGTTGCAGGACCTGCTGGCGGAGATCGTGCCAGTTTTGGTTACTGGCATCCCGATCTTGGCGGCGAACGCTTCGAAATCGTCGAAGCACGGCGGGGTGAGCGAGGACGCGGGTATTGCAGCAAAGGAGTGAACGAGCACGATGGCCCGTTTGCACTCGAATCGCTTGGCTTCGTAGATGGAGGCGCAGGCTCGATGGAATAGCTGATAATAGAACCTACCCAAGCCTGCGGGATCGACGTCGAGGGCGCCGCAAAGCGCGTTGAAGCGTTCTTGTCTATTCTGTCTGCTTCTTTGGCGCGCTGCCGTGGCTTCCGGCGGTTCGCCGGCTTTCTCGTCAGGTTTGCCTTTGAGCCAATCGTCAACCAATTCACCGAATGGCTCGTCGACCTTTCCTTCAATTCCCAGAATGGCGTTGCCGTCCTTGAGTCGGACGAGTGCCAGCAAATCAGTCTGGCTGGGCTTCCCTCGTCCCGGCAGTTCAGTCTCTCGCTCGAAGAACGCTTCTAACAACTTGGCGTCCTGCCAGTCATCAGCTTGGTCGAGCACAGCTTTCACTGAAGGCGGAAAGCCTTTGGCCTGCATCCAGGAAGTAGAGAGCTCGTAGGCGCTACGACCCTTTTTCCAGTGCTCTTTCTTGCCGAGGCGCGGGATGATTTCGTCGGGCTTTTCAATGGCAATCTGAAAGTTCCGCATCAATACGATATCCTCGCCCAATCGAGTCATCTCAACCCAGAGTACTAGACCTCCTGCAATTTTTCACTTCCAGTCTTCTCCGTGACCTTGGATTCTGGAGCGGCGCCGAGCTTCTTCTCCGCTTTTTCCGATTTCTCCGGCTCGCCCCCTTGCGGCTTTTCTGTCTCTTCCTTGGCGGGCCCTACCGGTTCTAGGGCCTCGTCCGTCACGGGCTTCTCAGTGTCGTCCTTCGCTGGCTCTTCTGCTTCCGCGTTCGTAGGCTCCTCGTCTTCTACGACAGGCTTTGCCTCTTCTGCGGCAGGCTTCTCCGCGTCGTCCTCTGCCGTCGCCCCGGCCTCTGGCCTCGCAGCCACCTCGGGCTCGACGTTGGCCGGATCGAACCAGGACGCGGCGCGGTCGAAGGCGGCGACGAGGGCGGCGGCTTCGGTCGGATCGACGAGGGTTTCGAAGCCGTGGAGGATGTTGTTGCGGATGCGGCGCAGCGTATCGAGCTGGCGCAGTCGGTCCTTCGACAGGTTGAAGCGCGGCTCGTCGAACAGGCTTTCGAGCGTGGCGGTCCGGTCGTCGGCCATGGCGGCCTGGCGCTTGACCTCGCGTTCGAAGTTCACGGCGGCGTTCAGCACGGCCTGGTAGGGCATCTTGAGGTCGAGCAGCTGCTTCGGCGCCAGCGCTTCCACGGGGGTCCGCTTGGTGGGGGCGTGGGCGAGGTTGCGGAACAGCGGGCGCTGGCCGTCTTCCGGCTTTTCCGGCTCGGGTTCGGGCAGGGCGCCTTGCTCCTTCAGCTCCTCGATGCCGACCCGGATGCTGACGAAGTCGTTAGCGGGCTTCGGAGGCGCAGGGGGAGGCGGCGGTGGGGCCGGCTCGGCGACGGGTTCGACGACAGGGGCGACGGTGGGCTCAACAGCCGGCGCGGCGATGAGCTGGGGCGTGGGCTCCGGTTCCTTTTCCTTCTCCGGCGCTTTCTCGGGAGCGGGGAGCTTGAGCGGCTCCGGCGCCGCTGCGCTGACGGAATCCGGTGCCGGCGACTCGTTGCGTGCCGTCCGTGCCGCGCGCAGGACCAGGCCCTGTGCCGCCAGGATGCAGAAGAAGGCCACGCCGCCCGCCGTCACCCCGTCGAGCGGCATCTGCTTGGCCTGCGCCACGAGCGTGCCGTAGGCCCCGCCGCCGGCCAGCGGAAGCACCAACTCTTTCAGCACGCGTAGCGCGATTGGCGTCCTGCCAGCCTTACTCTTGTCCATCGACCCCAATCCATTCGCTCCGACTCGCGCGCGGCCGGAAAAACCCGCGCCCTACTAACAAACCTCGCGAGTTGACGCCAACCGACCCGTCCGCTACCCCCACGCCACCCCGAAGGACCCCCGAAAAGTGCCCGATTCCGCCGCTCTTCCCGCTTCCGACGCCCGTCTGGCCGGCCATCCCGCCGGGCAGCGGCGCACGTTTGCGATCATCTCGCATCCCGACGCCGGCAAGACGACGCTGACCGAGAAGCTGCTACTGTTCGGCGGCGCCATCCATGTCGCCGGTGCCGTGAAGGCACGTGGCG
Source organism: Reyranella sp. (assembly GCA_046296475.1). GTDB lineage: Bacteria > Pseudomonadota > Alphaproteobacteria > Reyranellales > Reyranellaceae > Reyranella. The sequence continues at coordinate 296,280 of JBKBLH010000004.1, read as the reverse complement.
AGGCGCGGCGGGCGCGCTCGGACTGGATGAAGATCGAACAGCAGCGCGGCATCTCGGTCACCACCTCGGTGATGCATTTCGAATATGGTGGCGCGGTCTTCAATCTGCTCGACACGCCGGGCCACGAGGACTTCTCCGAGGATACCTACCGCACCCTGACCGCCGTCGATTCGGCGGTGATGGTGATCGACGCCGCCAAAGGCATCGAGGCGCGCACCCGCAAGCTGTTCGAGATCTGCCGCCTGCGCGACGTGCCGATCATCACCTTCATCAACAAGATGGACCGCGAGTCCAAGGACCCGATCGAGCTGCTGGACGAGGTCGCCTCGACCCTGGCGCTCGACGTCTCGCCGATGACCTGGCCGACCGGCTCGGGCCAGAACTTCAAGGGCACCTACGATCTCGCCAACAACCGCATGCTGGTGTTCGACAACACCGACAAGAGCCGCATCGGCGAGGTGATCGAGAACTACCAGATCGCCGATTCCAACTTCGCGGAAGAGGTCGAGCTGGTGCGCGCGGGCTATCCCGCCTTCGATCTCGAAAGCTATCGCGCCGGGCATCTCTCGCCGGTGTTCTTCGGCTCGGCCTACAACAATTTCGGCGTGAAGGAGCTTTTGGACGCGATCGCCGCCTGGGCGCCGCCGCCGCGGCCGCAGCCCGCCGAGCCGCGGCCGATCGAGCCGACCGAGCCCAAGGTCTCGGGCTTCGTGTTCAAGGTCCAGGCCAACATGGACCCCAACCATCGCGACCGCATCGCCTTCCTACGCCTGTGCAGCGGCAAGTTCCGCCGCGGCATGAAGCTGACGCAGATGGGCACGTCCAAGACCCTGTCGGTCAATTCGCCGATCCTGTTCTTCGCCCGCGAACGCGAGATCGTCGACGAGGCCTGGCCCGGCGACATCATCGGCATTCCCAACCACGGCGTGCTGCGGGTCGGCGACACGCTGACCGAGGGCGAGACGCTCAAGATCACCGGCATCCCCAACTTCGCGCCGGAAATCCTGCGCCGCGTGCGGCTGGAGGACCCGATGAAGTCCAAGCAGCTGCGGCGCGCGCTGGAGGACCTGGCGGAGGAGGGCGTGACACAGGTGTTCCGCCGCGTCATCGGCGGCGACCATATCGTGGGCGTCGTCGGCGAGCTGCAGCTCGACGTGCTCAAGACCCGCGTCGAGGCCGAGTACAACGTCCATATCGACCTCGAGCCCGCGCCGTTCGAGACCGCGCGCTGGATCTCCGCCGAGACCAAGGCCGATCTGGAAGAGTTCATGTCGGCCAACCGCGGCGGCATGTCCGAGGACCGCGACGGCTCGCCGGTGTTCCTGGCGCGCAATGCCTGGGAACTGGGCTACATCGCCGAGAAGAGCCCCAAGGTGAAGTTCTCGGACATCAGGGAGCGTTCTTAGCTGGGCGACCAGCCGTAGGCCCTGGCGCAGGCGCCGCCCATCAGCATGGCGCGTTCGCTGTCGCTGAGTGTCTTCGTCTCCAGGAACGGCTTCACGGCGTTCTCGTAGTTGACCACCGCGAAGGCGCGCGTCCAGTCGGTGCCCCAGAGGCAGCGCTCGAAGCCCCAGGCGTCGAAGATGCGCTTCAGCGGGTCCCAGATATCGGGATACGGATAGGGCTGCTTCGAGAGGGTGCAGGCGCCGCTGATCTTGATCACGGCGTTCGGGCGCTTCGCGAGGTCGAGGATCTTCGGCAGGTCGGCCCACGGTTCTGCGGGCGCCGGCGGGACGCGCGGCTGCAGGATGCCGAGATGATCGACGATGAAGCGCGTCTTCGGATGGCGGTCGATGATCTGCATGCCTTCGTCGACCCGGCCCCAGAACAGGAAGTTGAGCGGCAGGTCGTACTCGACGGCGGCCTTGCAGATGCGGTCGAGGCCGGGATGGTCGGCGGCGCGCTTCTCCTCCTCGCGCAGGAAGATACGGATGCCGACCGCTCCTTGGGTTTCCTTCCACTTGGCGATCACGTCGGCGACATTCTCGTCGTCGGGATTGACCGGCTTCACGATGGCCATGCGCTTGGGATGACGGCGTGCCACTTCCTCCGCATAGCTTCCGTCGTATCGATACAGTGCGAAAGCCGAGATGAAGATCGCGCCGTCGACGCCCACCTTGTCCATCGCCTCGACCATCTCGTCGCCGGTCACGTGAGGCGGCCAGTTCGGGATCGTGGCCCACGGCCGCTTCGGCGTGTTGGCCTCGTACGCATGGACCTGGGAATCGATGATCGGCATGGCGCTTCCTCTATTCAATTGTCGTCCCGAGCGAAGTCGAGGGACCTTTCTTCTGTCGAAGCCTATCCGTTGAAAAGAGATCCCTCCACTGCGAGCCTTCGGCTCTCCGGTCGGGATGACGGTTATTTCTTCTTCCGTTCCGTAACCGGGACAGTGACCTCATCGGCGCGCAGCCGCACCAGTTCGTCGGCCTGCAGGCCCAGAAGCTCGCCCAGCACCGCATCGGTATGCTGTCCCAATGTCGGCGCCGCGCGCTTGATCTCCGACTTGCCGCCGGCGTGGAGGCGGATAGGCGAGATCGGCACGCGGGTCTTGCCGCGGCGCGGATGCTCGACATCGACCCAGAAGCCGCGCGCCTCGAGATGCGGGTCGTAGGCGACCTCGCGCGCGGTCTTCACCGGGGCGCAGGGGACGCGCGCTTGGGTGAGCGCGGCCAGTACCTCGTCCTTGGTCTTCGGCAGTGTCCAGGCGCCGACCATGTCGTCGATCGTTGCCATGTTCTTCGCGCGGCCCGGCGTCGTCATGAACTCGGGGTTGGAGAGCAGGTCCTCGCGGCCCAGCATCTCGCACATCGACACCCAATGCCTCTCGGCCGAGGTGAAGATCGCGACGTAGCCGTCGCTGCAGCGATAAGTATTGTACGGTGCCATGGCGAGCGCGGGATGCCGGTTGCCGGTGCGGTCGGGCACGTTCTTGTCGCCGTCCATCACGGCGCCCAGCGCCGAGGCGATCGAGACGGCGCCGGCCTCGTGCATGGCGACCTCGACCCGCTGGCCCTTGCCCGTGCGCTCGCGCTGCACCAGGGCTCCGAGGATGCCGGCGCAGAGATGGATGCCGGCCAGGAAATCGCACACCGCGGCGCCGGCCTTGGTCGGCGGTCCGTCGGCATCGCCGGTGGCGTTGGTGATGCCGCTCATCGCCTGGATGGTGACGTCCATGGCGGCGAGGTCGCGATAGGGGCCGTCGAGGCCGAAGCCCGAGCTGCCGCCATAGACCAGGCGCGGGTTCAACTTGCTCAGCACGTCGTAGCCGAGGCCGAGGCGATCCATGACGCCGGCGGCGAAGTTCTCAATCAGCACGTCGGCCTTCTCGACCAGTGCCAGAAACAGCTCCTTGCCGCGCGGCTGCTTGAAGTCGAGGACGACCGACTCCTTGTTGGAGTTCAGCATGACCAGCGGATAGGGCTCGACCTCGCGCTTGCGGCGGCGCACCACGTCGCCTTCCGGCGGCTCGATCTTGAGCACGCGCGCGCCCATGAAGGCGAGCTGCAGGCCGCAATAGGGGCCGTTGTAGATCTGCCCGAGATCGAGGACGAGCATGCCGTCAAGGGGGCGGCGGATGGTCATGGGGGCGTTTTCTCCGATGCGCTGGGGAGACTGTATCGCGAACCGGCGGTGCGGGGAGGGCGGAGTGCGATTCCGGTCCGTTGTGCGAGCGGAAGGGTCCCTTTAGGGTCGTCCGCATGAGCACGATCACGCGAATCGACGTTGGCCCGCGCATGAGCGAGGCCGTCACCCTGGGCAACCGCATCTACTGCTCGGGCATGATCCCCGAGGATACGAGCGCCGACATCACCGGTCAGGTGCAGCAGGCATTGGCCGAGATCGACGCGTTGCTGGCCAAGGGCGGCAGCGACAAGTCGAAGATCCTCACCGCCACGATCTGGCTGAGCGATATCGCCGATTTCGCCGCCATGAACAAAGTCTGGGACGCCTGGGTCGTGCCCGGCCACACGCCCGCCCGCGCCACCGTCGAGGCCCGGCTGAACGACCCGGCCATGAAGGTCGAAATCATGGTCGTCGCGGCGATCTAGCCTCTGCTAAGGTCCCGCCCGTTTTCCGGTTTCATCGAGGAGAGAGAACATGAGCATCAAGCGCATCAACGCCGGCCCCCGCATGAGCAGCGCCGTGGTCCATGGCGATACGGTCTATCTCGCCGGCCTGACCGCCGACGACGCCAAGGCCGACGTGAAGGGCCAGACCAAGCAGATCCTCGACAAGATCGACAAGTTCCTGGCCGAAGCCGGCACCGACAAGTCGAAGGTACTGTCGGCCAATATCTGGCTGACCGACATCTCGACCTGGAGCCAGATGAACGAGGTCTGGGACGCCTGGGTCTCCCCCGGCAACACCCCGGCCCGCGCGACGGTCGAAGCCAAGCTCGCGGCGCCCGGCCTAAAGGTCGAGATCATGGTCCAGGCTGCCAAGTAAGCCGCCAAGTAAAACGCGTCAGTTTCACGGGAGAAGGGCCGGCATCCGCCGGCCCTTTTTCTTTGGGCGTTCCGTCCAGGGCCGCGATCGTGCCGACCTCCTGCGCGTTCGCCGATTAATCGGTCGCGTTCGTCGAATACCCTTGGTCGACCCCTGTCCCTGTCTGGGAACATGACATCCCATCGGCGGAGACACTGTCGCTGACAACGAGCCGGAGGCAAGGACATGGCGAACGACGCAGGCGCGACCGGAAGAATTTTCCAGATCACGTCGGACGGTGCAGACATCACGGGGTTCGATCCGGCCCGCGACAAGCTCGATCTCGGCCCCGTCACTGTCCATAACGGCATTATCGTCGATACCCCCACCGGCGTCGGGATCATGAATCCGTGGTCGGGCGAGGTCGCGGTTGTCGTTGGCGTTTCGCTCGGCCAACTCACGATCGACAACTTCGTGCCGATCATCAATGATCATCTGCGCGAATGCCTGTCCGGCGCGCTCGCCTGGGAACAGGGAGTCGCGGCGAACGAACACACTGTCTATGCGCGCTCCCACGAGATCGGCCAGATCGACCGGGTCCCCTTCAATCCCGCCACCGACACGGTGGACTTCCGCTACTTCGGCACCCGCGAACAGATCTATATGACCGACAATCCGGAAGGAGTTGTCATCTCGAACTCGGGAACGGGTCAGGCGTTGATCCTGCTGGGGGTCACGACCGCCGATCTGAGCGTGGAGAATTTCATCTTCTATTTTGCCGAGGTCCGCGAGGACCGCGTTGCCCTGCAGCTCGGCTTCGACTCGGTTCCGGATTCGCAGATCAAGCCGCAAGGCGTGCCGGTTGCCGGCACGAACAACTGGCCGACGGGCACGGGCAACGGGGCGCCTCCGTCCGGTCAGGCCGGAACGACGACCGTCATCGACTGGGACTATGGCACCAACACCGTCATCGCCTTCGATCCGTCGAAGGACACGCTCGATTTCGGCTGGTTCAAGGCCAGCGAATTCTCGGTCAAGGAGGTCGATGGTTCGACGGTCATCAGCATCGAGGGCAACCGGCAGACCTATGTTCTGACCGGCGTGTCGCTCGCCGAACTGGACCACAACAACATCGCCGCCCGCGACGCCACGGCGCGCGCGGAATGGCAGCAGTTGATCGATTCAGCCGAGGGACCTGGGGCCGCCGTGCCGCAATTCTCGGTCGCGAACGGCACTATTGCCGAGGGTAATGCCGGCAGGAGCCAGATGGTCTTCACCGTCACGCTCTCGCAGGCAGCGACCACCCCCGTTTCGGTTGGCTATACGACCGGGAACGGTACGGCCATTGCCGGCCAGGACTATGCATCGGCTGTCGGTACGCTGACCTTCGCGGCAGGCGAGACTGCCAAGACGGTGAGCGTCGACATTCTGGGCGACACCCTCGTCGAAACCAACGAGACCTTCTCTCTGTCGTTATCGTCGCCCACGGGAGCCACGATCGCCCGGGGGCAGGCCACGGGCACCATCGTCAACGACGATATCGATACGCAGCCCGGTACGCTGCCCGCCATCTCCATCGCAGACCTGTCGACCAGGGAGGGTAACGGCGAGCACAACCACTTCATGTTCGCTGTGACACTGGACAAGGCATCCTCCGTGCCGGTGACGGTGCAGTACAGGACCGTCGATGGCGGCGCGACCGGCGGCGTGGACTACGCGCCTGTCACGGGGACGGTGACCTTCGCCCCGGGCACGACTTCGCAGATGATTCACGTTGATATCCTGGGCGACAGCGTCGCAGAGGCCGACGAGACATTTGCCGTGCTGCTGTCGTCGCCCGTCGGCGCCACGATTGCCGACGGCTCGGGTACCGGCACGATCATCAACGACGATCTGGCCGCGCCGGTCCTGCCGAGCCTGTCGGTATCGGATGCCACGCGGACCGAGGGAAATTCGGGCACGGCCAAGCTCAACTTCACCGTCTCGCTGTCGAAGGCGGCCACGGGTCCGGTTGCGGTTCAGTACGGCACCGCCAACGGCACGGCCAGTGCGGGTTCGGATTATAGGGCAAAGGCGGGCACGCTCACCTTCGCTGCGGGCGAGACCTCGAAGAAGGTCTCGGTGGCTGTGTTCGGCGATACGGTCATCGAGGCGAACGAGACGCTTACGCTCAACCTCTCGGGTGCCAGCGGCGCCACGATTGCCGATGGTTCGGGTACGGGCACGATCACCAACGACGACGTGACCGCCCCGGTCCTGCCAAGCCTGTCGGTATCGGATGCCACGCGGGTCGAGGGAGATTCGGGCACGGCCAAGCTCGACTTCACCGTCTCGCTGTCGAAGGCGGCCACGGGTCCGGTGACGGTCAAGTACGGCACCGCCGACGGGACGGCGAGTGCGGGTTCCGACTATACGGCGAAGTCGGGCACGCTCACCTTCGCGGCGGGTGAGATCTCGAAGAAGGTCTCGGTGGCTGTGTCGGGCGATACCACCGTCGAGGCGAACGAGACGCTGACGCTGAAGCTCTCGGGCGCCAGCGGTGCCACGATTGCCGACGGCTCGGGCACAGGCACGATTGGCAACGACGACGTAGCTGCCCCGCCCGGCGGGACAGCTGTTGTTTACCAGGTCAGCGACAACTGGGGCGCAGGCTTCATCGGCCACATGCAGGTTGCCGCCGGTGCCACGGCCCTGAAAGGTTGGACCGTCGAGTTCGATGCGGCGTTCGACATCACCAACATCTGGAACGCCCAGATCGTAAGCCACGTTGGCAATCACTACGTCATCAAGAACATGTCCTATAACGGCACGGTCGGCGCCAATCAGGAGGCAAGCTTCGGTTTCCAGGCAACGCCGGGTAGCGACGGGACAGCGGCTACGGGCTTTACGCTCAATGGCATGCCGTCCGGCAGCGGGACGCCGGCATCTGCGCCGGTCCTGCCAAGCCCGTCGATATCGGATGCCGCGCACGCCGAGGGAACGCCGGGGGGCGATCTGGAGGCCCTGATGTCGGTAGTGGATTCGTGGAACGGCGGCTTCAACGCGGCCGTGAACATCCATAACGACGGAGGAGCCATCTCCGGCTGGCAACTCGAAATCGAGACCGATAGCGAGATCACCAGCATATGGAATGCGGAGATCGTTTCGCTCGATGCCACCGGCTACGTGGTCCGCAATGCAGCCTGGAACGGGCACGTCGATGCCGAGGCCGACGTGAGCTTCGGTTTCACCGCGACAGGGCCGGCAGACCCGTCGAAATTCGACTTTCTGATCTGATCCCCGGCCCTTCTTCGTGTCCTGCGGCCCCGGGTAGCGTTGACGGTGACCTTCTTCGTCGGCTTCCATTCGCCCGCACTTCGGGGAGAGGTGGATGTTGGTAAAGAGCGTACTCGCGGGCCTGTGCCTCGCGGGATTGTCGACGGTGGCACTGGCGCAGAGCGGTCCGCAGCCTTACGGCAAGGGCTTCGACGGCTGGGGGTTCAATCGAACGAAGGAACCGGGCGGTGTCACCAATTGCCGGGCCTTCCGCCGCGTCGGCGGCCGTGACGACATCATGGCGATGCGCACCGACGGGCATTCCTATGTCAGTGTCCGCGCCGAAGGTCGCAAGGGCAAGTTCCCCAACTCCATCGTCGTTCCCCTGCGCGAGCCGGCGAACGGCATGCAATGGAATCTCCTGATCGAGGCCGACGGGAAGCGCATGTGGGCGATCCTGCCGCCGGCGGCCATCGAGATCATCGCCGCCAAGGGCGGCTACAGCATGTTGCTCGGCGGCAGCGAGGATCGCGACGACGTCAACCTCGGCAAGAGCGCCCCCGCTGCCTGGAAGCGCGTCAAGGAATGCATCGTCGACTCGGGCGGGTGAGATGAAGCGAGAAAGGGCCGGCGAAAGCCCGCCCTTCTTGCTCGCGATGACTAATTGATCGGCCCGATGATCTTGCCCGGGTTCATGATGTTGTCCGGGTCGATCGCCTTCTTGATGGCGCGCATCAGCGAGATCGCCTCGCCGTGCTCGGCGTAGAGATACTTGATCTTGCCGATGCCGACGCCGTGCTCGCCGGTGCAGGTGCCGCCGAGGTTCTGGGCGCGGGCGACCATGCGGTCGTTGAGCGCTTCGGCCTTGGGCAGGTACGACGGATCGTTGGGGTCGACCATCATGGTGAGATGGAAGTTGCCGTCGCCGACATGGCCGACGATCGGCGCGTAGAGGCCGTTGGCCTGGATGTCCTTCTGCGTCTCGAGGATGCATTCGGCGAGCTTGCTGATCGGGACGCAGACGTCGGTCGCCCACATGCCCCAGCCCGGCTTGTAGGCCTTGGCGGCCCAGGCGGCGTCGTGGCGGGCCTGCCACATCCTGCTGCGCTCCTCGGCCTGGTTGGTCCAGGCGAAGTCGCCGCCGCCATGCTCGGCGGCGATGGCCTGCACCATCTCGGCCTGCTCCCTGGTGCCGGCCTCGGTGCCGTGGAACTCGAGCAGCAGCAGGTTCTTCTGCGGCAGTGAGAGCTTGGAATACTGGTTCACCGTGTCGACCGTGTAGGTGTCCATCAGCTCGATGCGCGCCACCGGAATGCCGGACTGGATGGTCTGGATCACCGTGTTGACGGCGCCTTCCAGCGTGTCGAAGGCGCAGGTCGCGGCGACCATCGATTCCGGCGTGCCGTAGAGGCGGAGCGTGATCTCGGTGATGACGCCCAGCGTCCCTTCGGAGCCGACGAACAGCTTCACCAGGTCGTAGCCCGCGCTCGACTTCCGCGAGCGGCGGCCGAGCTGCATGATGCGGCCGTCCGGCGTCACGACCTGCAGCGACAGCACGTTCTCGCGCATGGTGCCATAGCGCACCGCGTTGGTGCCCGAGGCGCGGGTGCTGGTCATGCCGCCGATCGAGGCGTCGGCGCCGGGATCGATGGGGAAGAACAGGCCGGTCGCGCGCAGGTATTCATTGAGCTGCTTACGGGTGACGCCGGGCTGCACCACCACGTCGAGGTCGGCCTCGTTGACCTGCAGGATCCTGTTCATCCGGCTGACGTCCAGCGAGATGCCGCCGTTGGGGGCGCTGATATGGCCCTCCAGCGAGGTGCCGGTGCCGAAGGGGATGATCGGGGTCTTGTGGCGGGCGCAGAGCTGGACGACCTGCTGCACTTCCTCGGTCGATTCGGCGAAGACAACGGCGTCGGGCAGGTGGGCTTCGTGGTACGAAATGTCCTTGCCGTGCTGTTCGCGCACGGCATGCGCGGTGCTGACCCGGTCGCCGAAAAGCGCCTTCAGCTCGGCGATCGTGGCATCGACGTTGAGGGCTTTCACCTGGGCCGCTACAGCCATGTTCGTTCTCCTAGCGTAAGCCGTTTGGATACGCTCAAATGCAGCCAAAGCCAACCTGAGGAAACCGCCCCATGCGCGACGTCTACGTGATCGGCGCCTACACGACCGTCTTCAAGAAGCACCCCGGCCTGAGCTTCGGCGACCTCGCCCGGGAGGCCTATCTCGGCACCCTGGCCGATGCCGGCATGGACAAGGGCAGCGACATCGAGACCGGCTGGCTGGGCAATTGCGGCATGGGATTCTGGGGCCAGAACTCGATCCGCGGCCAGGCGCTGTTCCAGCCGCTGGTCGAGGAGGGGCTGTTCCCGGCGCGGGTCCCGATGTTCAACGTCGAGAATGCCTGCGCCACCGCCTCCACGGCCTTCATGGGCGCCTGGAAGGACGTGCTGGCCGGCACCCACGAACTCACCTTCTGCCTCGGCGTCGAGAAACTGTTCAGCCCGGAGGCGCCTGAGCGCACGGCGGGCCTCTTCAACCAGGGCTACATCACCAGCCAGCACGACCGGCTGGTCGAGGAGATGAACCGGGTCGGCAGGATGGTCGGCTCCGAGTTCAAGCCGGGCGATGACCGCACGATCTTCATGGATACCTATGCCATGCAGGCCAAGTGGCACATGTGGAAGTACGGTACGACCCAGGCCCAGATCGCGGCCGGCGCGGCCAAGAACCATAATTACGGCGCGTTGAACGAGAAGGCGCAGTACCGCTTCCAGATGACGCCGCAATCGGTGCTGGAGGACCGTCCCGTGTCCTTTCCGTTGACCCGCGCCATGTGCGCGCCGATCGGCGACGGCGCGGCGGCCGCGCTGCTCTGCTCGGCCGAGTACCTCGCAAGGCAGCCGAAGCAGGTGCAGGACCGCGCCGTGAAGATCGCCGGCGTCGGCTTCTCCGGCGGCATGTACCGCAACCTCGACGAACCCGGCCTGACGCGCGCGGCCGCCGACAAGGCCTACAGGATGGCTGGCTTCGGCCCCGAGGACATCGACGTCGCCGAGGTCCACGACGCCACCAGCTTCTGCGAGATCTACCAGTGCGAGATGCTGCGCTTCTGCCCCGAGGGCGAGGGCGGCAAATTCGTCGAATCGGGCGCCACCGGCCCCGGCGGCAAGCTGCCGGTCAACACCTCGGGCGGCCTCGTCTCCAAGGGCCATCCGGTCGGCGCCACCGGCCTGTCGATGCTGGCCGAACTGGCCACGCAGCTGCGCGGCGAGGCTGGCGCCCGTCAGGTGGAAGGGGCAAAGGTCGCGCTGGCCGAAAACGGTGGCGGCGTGATCGGCATGGAAGAGGCCGTGGCCTCGGTTGTGATTCTCAGGAAAGAGTAGAGGAAAGACATGACAATCCGCTTCGACAATCGCGTCGCCATCGTCACCGGCGCGGGCAACGGGCTCGGCCGGGCGCACGCTCTCCTGCTGGCCAGCCGCGGCGCCAAGGTGGTCGTGAACGATCCCGGCGGCGCCGTGGACGGCAAGGGGGGTGGTCACGCCGCGGCCGACAAGGTGGTCGACGAGATCAAGGCGGCGGGCGGTCAGGCCGTCGCCAACTACGACTCGGTCGCCGAGGCCGCGACCGCCGCCAGCATCGTGAAGACCGCCGTCGATGCCTTCGGCACGGTCGACATCGTGGTGAACAATGCCGGCGTGCTGCGCGACAAGACCTTCCACAACATGACGACCGAGGATTTCGAGTTCGTGGTGAAGGTCCATTTCCTCGGCACCGCCTACGTCACGCACGCCGCTTGGCCGATCATGCGCGCCAAGGCCTATGGCCGCGTCGTCGTGACCTCGTCGAACTCGGGCATCTACGGCACCTTCGGCCAGTCCAACTATGGCGGCGCCAAGCTCGCGGTCGTGGGCTTCATGAATGCGCTGCGCCTGGAAGGCCAGAAGTACAACATCATGATGAACGCGCTGGCGCCGATCGCCGCCACGCGCATGACCGAGAGCCTGATGACGCCCGAGGCGCTGGCCAAGCTCAGGCCGGAATATGTCTCGCCGATGGTCGCCTATCTGTGCAGCGAGCAGTGCCAGCGCACCGGTGATATCTGGAGCGCTGGCGCCGGGTCCTTCGCGCGCATCGAGTATCGCGAGGCCGAGGGCCTGCGCATCGATGGCCGCGCGCCGACCATCGAGGACGTGGCCGACAACATCGAGAAGATCGCCGACGTCTCGGCCAACCGCGTCTTCCGCACCTCCGGCGAGGAAGTCGCGGCCGTCGTGAGCGGCTCCTGAGCGAAGAGGCACCTCCCTCGAGCGCACCGGCAGCCGATCGCCTGCTGCCGGTGGAGAAGTGGCTGCTGAGGGAAGGGCGGCTCGTGCGGCGGCCGGATGCCTTCCTCGAGCAGCTGATGAAGCGGGTGCTGGAGGCCGGCATTCCGGTCTGGCGCACCTATATCGGCCTGCAGCTCGTCCATCCGCAGCTCCAGGCGATGGGCTTCCTGTGGCGCCGCGGCCAGATGGTGGAGACGGTCGCGCGCGCCTATGGCGTGCAGTTCACGCCAGCCTATATTGGCAGCCCCTTGCAGGAGGTGCGGGAGGGCGGCACTCCCGTCCGTTACCGGCTCGAGGGCCTGACCGACCGGCACCACGACGTGCTGCACGAGGTGCGCAGTGGCGGTGGCACCGATTACTTCTCCCTGCCGATGCGCATCCGCCGCGACGGCCCTCTGCCCGTCGTGGCCTTCGCGACCGACCGCAAGGGTGGTTTCAGCGAGGCCGACATCGACGATCTGACGCGCCTGGTCGACATGATGGGCGCGGTGACGGAGATGCACATCGAGGAGAGCGTCGCCCAGACGGTCGCCCAGACCTATCTCGGCCGCCAGGTCGGCGAGCGCATCCTGCGCGGCATGATCCGCCGCGGCGACGGCGAGGAGATCCGGGCGGTGCTGTGGTTCTCCGACCTGCGCGACTTCACCGGCCTCAACGAGCGCCTGCCGCCCAATCAGGTGCTCGAACTGCTCAATAACTATTTCCAGCTGGTGGGCGACGCACTCGCCAAGCATGGCGGCGAGATCCTGAAGTTCATCGGCGATGGCGTGATGGCCTATTTCCCGGCCGAGGATGCGCTGTTCATGCCGATGGTGACGGCAGCCGCGCTCGACGCCGCGCGCCAGCTGATCGACGATGCCGAGGCTGCCAACGAGGCGCGCGCCGCGGGCGGCGCCGAGCCGATCAAGTTCGGCATCGGGCTCCATGTCGGCACGGTGACCTTCGGCAACATCGGCACCGAGGACCGGCTCGACTTCACCGTCATCGGCTCCGCCGTCAACCGCGCCTCGCGACTGGAGGGCCTCACCAAGGCCTTGGGCGTGCGCGTCTGTGCATCCGCCGAATTCAACGCCGATTGCCCGCGCCCGATGAAGTCGCTGGGCAAACACCGCCTGCGCGGGGTCCGCGAGCCGGTCGAGATCTTCACCCTGCCGGATTAGCGTCCTCGCGGTCGTATTTGGCGTCGCCCTCCCGCGAGTCGGAGGGGAACGTGCGGACCTCCGCAACCGGCCGGCCTGGTATCGAGGCGCCCGCGCGCGGCGGGCGGTGGTTGCCCGCCACCTTCTTGCAACCTAGGATTTCCGAAGGCGAGCAGGAGGGTGGACATGCTGGGCTTCCTGAAGCGAATGATGCGCCGCTGGTGTCCCTCGCCTGAATCCGAGCGGATGCTGGCAGCTCTCGAAGATGCCGAAATCGAGCTCAAGAAGAGACAGGCGACGCAGGCACAGTGTGGGACATCGGCAGCCTGGTTCAAGGCGGCCTCTGCGAATCTCGAGATGGCACGCACTCACTTCGACGATGAAAAGTACCAGATCGCTTGGCGCGAGGTGAAGGCCGCGGCGCGGGCAATGCTCGAGGATCCGGCCGATGGCGCCGGTGCGGAGGCCAAGGCCGCCACTCTGCGCAGGGAGGCCGAGGGTCTTTCCGGCCGGCGTGGTCGGGCAATGACGGATCTCCTTTGCGATGAAAACGGCGCGCTGCGGTCCGGCCTTGCGGGCGAGCGCGCGAGGATCGTCGAGGCGGCAGCCCTGCGCGACGACTATTTCGACACCCAGTATTACAGGATCGAGCTGCGGCGCCGACATCTCATCAATCTGTTCTGGCTGCTGCTTGCCTCGCTGATCGGGCTGGTATGGCTGTCCTATGCGGGCGCGATCGAACTCTTCCTGCCTGGCGGATCCAAGGGAACACCGGATAGGCTGGTAACGGTCATTCTGCTGGGGGTACTGGGTGCAGCGCTCAGCGTTGCGCAGACCATCGTCACCACCGATGTCGGCGCAAAGATCACCGCCCAGCAGGTCGGGGCCTTCATGGTCTGGATGCGGCCGGCGATCGGTGCGACCACGGCGGTCGTGGCCTACGTGCTGCTGTTGGCCAACGAGTACATCAAGGTCTTCAACCCGGAATGGGCAGCGGACTTCTCGGTCGTTTGCGTCATGGCGCTCCTGGCCGGGTTCAGCGAGCGGTTCATCGTGGGAGCCCTCAGTCGCGTGGCGGATTCCACCGGTGCTGCCCCAAGAAGCTGAGGCTCAAACCTGCGTCTTCCAGCCTTCGATCCAGGTGAGGGCTTCCTCGTCGGGCAAGGGCTGCTCGGACGCGTCGATTTCGAGGCGGTCGCCGACCTTCCGGGCGCCGCAGCGCTCCAGGGCCTGGTCGACCTTCTTGCCGCCGCCGCAGAACGTATCCTGATAGGTCATGTCGCCCAGCGCGATGACGCCGTAGCGATGACCCGACAGGTCGGGCCTGTCGCGGTGCAGCGCCTCGACCAAGGGCAGGATGTTGGTCGGGATGTCGCCCGAACCGTGGGTCGCGCAGACCGCGAGGAGCACGTCGTGCGCCTGCAGGTCGGCGGCGGTCGCGGCCTTGTCGGTGACGTCGACGGCGTGCCCGGCGCTCGTCAGGACGGGTTGCAACGCGTCGGCCACCATCTGGGCATTGCCCGACTCGGTGCCGACCAGGATGAGGATCGTGGCCATACTCCCGGATACGGGACCGAATGCCGCGATGCGACGCGACCGGATGGCGCGGCCGATTCGGCCATGCCAGTCTCGCGGTCATGGATGAAACGCCCGTTCTGTCCGCCCTCGAAGGCGGCGTACTGACCCTGACGCTCAACCGTCCGCAGCGGCTGAACGCCATGAGCTCCCAGCTGATCGAAGCCATGAACGCCGAGCTGAAGCGTGCCCGCGAGGACGATTCGGTGCGCGCCGTACTCCTGACCGGCACCGGCCGCGGCTTCTGCGCCGGCGCCGACCTGGCGGGCGGCGGGCCGGGCGATGCCTCTTCACAGGGCCCCCGCGATGTCGGCGCCGCGATGGACCGCATCTTCAATCCGATGATCCGGGCCATGCGTGATCTGCCCAAGCCCATCGTGGCGGCTGTCAACGGCGTGGCGGCGGGCGGGGGGGCCAACCTGGCGCTGGCCTGCGACATCGTCATCGCCGCGCGTTCGGCCCGCTTCGACCAGGCCTTCGTGCGCATCTCGCTCATCCCCGACCTCGGCGGCACCTGGTTCCTGCCCCACACGGTGGGCGATGCTCGCGCGCGGGCGCTCGCGATGCTCGGGACCTCGGTACCCGCCGAGGAGGCCGCGCGCATGGGCATGGTCTGGCAGGTGGTCGACGATGCCGCGCTGATGGACGAGGCCGGCAAGATTGCCCGGAGGCTCGCCACCGGTCCGACCCGCTCCTATGCCGCGATCAAGGGCGCGATCAACGCGGCCGCCACCAACACGCTCGACCAGCAGCTCGACCTCGAGCGCGACCGCCAGCGCGAGCTGGGCAAGAGCGAGGATTTCAAGGAGGGCGTCGCGGCCTTCCTCGCCAAGCGTGCCCCCAATTTCACCGGCCGTTGAGAGACGAGAGACAGATGACGTACGAGAAGATTCAAATCGCCAAGGAAGACGGACTCGCGACCCTGACCCTGAATGCGCCTGACCGGCTGAATGCCGTGTCGCGCAAGATGATCGCCGAGCTGAAACAGTGCTGGGAGGAGCTGGCTGCGGACGCCACGGTGCGGGCCGTGCTGCTGACCGGCGCGGGCCGCGGCTTCTGCGCCGGCGCCGATCTCGCCGATCCCGATCGCGCGAAAGGCAACACCTCGGATTCCGGCGAGGCGCTCGACAAGTTCTTCAATCCGGTGATCCGCCTGATGCGCAGCGTGCCGAAGCCGATCGTGGCGGCGGTGAACGGCCCGGCGGCCGGCGTCGGCATGAGCTTCGCGCTCGCCTCCGACATCGCCATCGCGGCCAAGTCGGCTTCGTTCCTGCAGGCCTTCGCGCGCATCGGCCTGCTGCCCGACGGCGGCAGCACCTGGTTCCTGCCGCGCCTGGTGGGCGAGCAGCGGGCGCGGGCGCTGGCCATGCTGGCGCCGCAGATCACCGCGCAGCAGGCCAAGGACTGGGGTCTGATCTGGGACGTGGTCGAGGATGCCGACCTCATGAAGACGGCCGGCGATCTCGCGCGCCGCCTCGCCGACGGGCCGACGATGTCGCTCGCCCGCATCAAGGAGGCGATGAACCGCGCCAGCGGCAACACGCTCTCCCAGCAGCTCGACGTCGAGCGCGACTTCCAGCGTGAGCTGGGCAAGAGCGAGGATTTCAAGGAAGGCGTTGCGGCCTTCCTCGCCAAGCGCAAGCCCGCCTTCAAGGGCGAGTGAAGAAAAAGACAACGACCACGGGAGAGACGACCATGACGACGCCGTTCAAGGAGATCACCTCGGGCCTCAAGTTTCCCGAGGGCCCGGTGGCCATGCCCGACGGCTCGGTCATCCTGGTCGAGATCGCGCGCGAGACGCTGACGCGCGTCACGCCCGACGGCAGGCAGCATGTCATCGCCAAGCTGGGCGGCGGTCCGAATGGCGCGGCGATGGGGCCTGGCGGTAAGATCTATGTGACCAACAATGGTGGCTTCAACTGGATCGAGCGGCCCGACGGGCGCCTGTTCCCCGGCACGCAGCCGGCCTCCTACAAAGGCGGCTCGATCCAGGTGGTCGATCCGGAGACCGGCAAGTTCGAGACGCTCTACGACAGCTGCGATGGCCGCAAGCTGAACGGCCCCAACGATCTGGTGTTCGACGATGCCGGCGGCTTCTGGTTCACCGACCTCGGCAAGACCCGCGACTACGACAGCGACCGCGGCGCCGTTTACTACGCGAAGGCCGACGGTTCGAAGATCGAGCAGAAGGTTTTCCCGCTGGAGCGCCCCAACGGCTGCGGTCTCTCGCCGGACGGCAGGACGCTCTACGTCGTCGAGACTCCGACCGCGCGCCTCTGGGCCTTCGACCTGTCGTCGCCGGGCGTCATCAAGGACGCCAACGGCCCCTATCGCGGCGAGAAGGGCCGGGTGGTGGCAGGCTTGGGCGGCTACCAGATGTTCGACTCGCTGGCCGTCGATTCCGCCGGCCATGTCTGCGTCGCGACCCTGATCACCGGCGCGGTCTCGGACATCTCGCCAGATGGTCAGTCGGTGACGCAGTACAAGTTCCCAGACGCGATGGTCACCAACGTCTGCTTCGGTGGGCCGGACCTGCGCACCGCCTACGCCACGCTGTCGATGACCGGCAAGCTCGTCAGCTTCGAATGGCCGCGGCCGGGCCTGAAGCTCGAATATCTGAACAAGTAGACGACTGCGAAGAGCGCCGGCCGATCAGTTGACCGGCACGGCGCTCTCGATGGCGGCGAGAGCTTTGGCCGCGTCGGCGTCGTTATCGGGCTCGAGGATTTCGCCGTTCCAGTCGACGACCTTGATCGGCGACTCCAGATCCTTCGAGGTGTAGGTCTGCCGCATGATCTCGACGATCTCCAGCAGGTTGCGCGGCGCATAGATGCCCTTGCGGCCGTTGACCGTGATCTCCTGGTTGAGCCGCTCCAGCAGCGAGATATGGATGGCCTCGCCGATCGTCGTGTCGCGACGATCGTAGGAAACGGCCTCCTGACGCCAGCCGGGGCTGGCGATCGGCCGGTTCGCCAGCGCGCGCCAGGCGAAGGGGAACAACTTGTAGGGAAGGCCGCGTGGGTCGTGCTGACCGAGCAGGGAACAATCGCTGCCGGCGTCCCGCCAACGCGCCCTGGTGCGGTCGATGGGGAAATCTGGGCAATGGACCGCCAGCCTCTTGAGCATCCAGTCGAGCGCGACGTCGTCCAGCGACGCCAGCGCCGGATCTCTGCGCCGCCGTTCGGCCGAGACGTAGCCGCCGCCGACGTCGGCATGGGCACCCGGAAACCAGACCTGCTCGACAATGCCCTTCAGCTTCTTGAAACGGGGCCTTCGCCAGACGGCGGCGCTGAAGGGTCGGCGATGTTCGTCCACCGCCATCGCGTGCAGGTTGACCTCGGTGATCGACGAGAGTTCGACGTCGTGAAAGCCGTATTTCTCGCGGTTGAGACGGGAAAACCACCATTCGAACGGGACTCCGAGCGCCCCGACCGTGTCGAAGACGCCGAGGCACTTCACGCGGACTTCCGCGCGATCGTGAACCAGCCCGTCGAGCTGCACGCTGACCGCCGGCACACGGTCGGCCGGTGGCGTGCGGTAGTTGCCCCAGGCCAGCGCTTCGTTCTTGCGGCTGCAATTCGCACGGGTCAGCAGACCCGAGGCGCCGATATATCCCACCAGCGAGCGCGCCGTATACGCGCCGCGCGAGAAGCCGAAGACGTAGAGGTCGCAACCCTTCTCGTAGTGGTAGGACAGGAACTTGTAGGCGCGTCGGATATTGTCGTGCAGACCAATGCCCAGCACGCCACCCTTGAACCTGTCGAAGGGACCCGTTCCGACGCCGCGCTGGTACAGGACGATGTTCTCCTGACCGTCCGTGACGTAGCCGTGGGTGAGCTTGCTCCGCGTGGCGGTCGTCTCGCTCGACGTCTCCCGCAGCGTGCGGACGATGAGGTCCTCGAGCCGGACGATGTTGGTGTCGTTGTCGCCGGCCGCCGGATCGTTCCACGTGCCGTCGAGAAGGAGGATGATGCGCTTCTTCCCGGACGCGGGCGAGCCCGCTTCCATCTCCGTCGTCGGCATCCGTCGTTCCCCGCAGGTCAGGCGGGAACTACACCATCAATCGCGTGGCCGGGCCACATCCCCGCAGATGCCGGGGCGCATATCACCCCTTCGCCTGCCCCCGCACCTCGCGGCTCGCCACGACCTTGCCGGTGGCATAGGCCTCGTGATTGGCATCGACGTCGGAGAGCTTGTAGCGATAGTTCACCATCATCCCGTAGGACTGCCTGAAGCCGTTGGCACTGGTGTCGCCCAGCCAGTTCAGCCGCTCGACGACGGCGCCGTTGCCGAGGTGGAAGTGCGCCACCCGGTCCAGCGCGCGGCCCTTGTCGGTGGCGGTGAGGTAGACGGCGGCCAGCCGCGTCAGGATCGGCCGCAGCGCCTTGTCGATGGCGGGCACCTCCCACCAGTTCGGCCGCCCGAGCAGCGTGAGGACGGCCGCGGCACCGTGGGCATCGTCGATGACAGGCCCCAGCGAGGCGATCTCAGCCTGGGTGAGGGCACCGTCGCCCTCGGTCTTGAACCGGTGCTCGACATGCTGGCGCAGGCCGGGGATCGGCGACAGGGTGGCGAAATCCTTGATGTTCGGCAGGTCGCGCGAGAGCTGGTCGGCCACCCGCTTGATCAGGAAGTTGCCGAAGCTGATGCCGGCCAGCCCCTGCTGGCAGTTGGAGATCGAGTAGAAGATCGCGGTGTTGGCGCGTTGGGGATCGCTCGTCTCGTCGCGCGCGTCGAGCAGGCGCTGCACGTTGCCCGCCATGCCGTCGACCAGCGCCACCTCGACGAAGATCAGCGGCTCGTCGGGCATGCGGGGATGGAAGAAGGCGAAGCAGCGCCGGTCCGAATCGAGCCGGTTCTTGAGGTCTCGCCACGAGCGGATGGCGTGGACGGCCTCGTAGGTCACGAGCTTTTCCAGCAGCGAGGCGGGCGAGGCCCAGTCGATACGAACGAGGTCGAGGAAGGCCACGTCGAACCAGGCGCCCAGCAGCGAGCGCAGATCCTCGCTCAGCGCCTTTGCGGCGGCATCGCTGCGGCCGAGCGCCAGCAGCTCCGCGCGCAGATCCACCACGAACTTCACACCCTGCGGCACGCCAACGAATTCGCGCAGCAGCCGCACCGCCGGTGGCTCCAGATCGCGGAGCAGCGTCCGGGTGGGGTCCTTGCCGGCCCGCCAACGATCGACGGTCTTCATCGCCGCCTCGCGCGGAAGGCCATAGTCGCGTGCGAGTGTCAGCAGGAATTTCTTGCGGCCCGCGGGCGACAGCGACAGGTAGGCCTGTCCGAGCTCCGCCGCGCGGCCGCGGCGCGCGGTCTCGCCGCCCTTGCCTTCGAGGCAGGCGTCGATGCGGCTCTTGAGCCGCGGGATGTCGTCGTCGGGAAGATCGGGCCGGAGAGGCGCGCCCACCGCCTCGCGGGCGCCGCGGGCGGTGTCGACGAAAGCGGTACGGAGTCGTTCGAGTGTACGGTCGACGGTATTGGAAAACAGGAGGGCCATGCGCCGATTATGTCATAGCGAACGTGTCACTCCAGTGGCGGCAGATGAACGCGGCTTTACGTTCTCGTCTCCGTCATGAACACGGCAGGTCCAGCACGCGCCACAGGTACCAACACGCGACCGTGCGATAGGGCCGCCACTTCTCGCCGGCTTTCTCCAGCGCCTTCGGTGACGGCAGCGCGCGCTTCCTGAACGCCCTGGCGTAGGCCTTGCGCAGACTGTAGTCGTCGAGCGGCAGCACGTCGGGGCGGCCGAGGCGGAACATCAGGAACATTTCGGCGCTCCAGCGGCCGATGCCGCGGACCTTCACCAGTCGCTCGATCAGCTCGGCATCGGGAATCTCCTGGGCCATGTCGAGCGTCGGCAGCTCGCCGCCTTCGACGCGGCGGGCGAGATCCTGCACCGCCAAGACCTTGGCGCGCGACAGGCCGCAGCCGCGCAATGTCTCGTCCGGCGTCTTCAGGATGTGGCGCGGCGTGAAGCCGTCGGGCGCGTCGGGATAGAGCGCCTCGACCCGGCCGTAGATGGTGGCGGCCGCCTTGTTGGAGAGCTGCTGGTAGACGATGGCTTCGGCCAGCGAGCCGAACAGGCTGCGCAAGACCTTGAGCTGCATGCGGAACGGGCCGACCGTATCGATGATCGCGGCCAGCACAGGATCGGCGGCCCTGAGATGCGCAACCGCTTTCGCGGGCCTGAAGGGAAAGCCGGTCATCTGGCCGCGAACAGCGGTCCAGCGCCAACCTCGGCCGCGCCCTCGATCTCCAGCATGCGCCGCTTGGTCGAGACACCGCCATTGGCCGAGAAGCCGCCCATCTTTCCCTCGGCGCCCAGCACGCGATGGCAGGGCACGATGATGGCGACCGGGTTCCGGCCCAGCGCCTGGCCGACCTCGCGCGATTCGTGCGGCACGCCGAGGCGCCGGGCGATCTCGCCATAGGTCATGGTGTGGCCGGGCGGAATGGTGCGCGCGACCTCGTAGACCCTGCGATGAAACCCGGGCGTCGCGCCGAGATCGAGCGGGATGTCGGCGAGATCGACGGCGGCGCCTGCCAAGAGCGTCTGTACGCGGTCGATCGCGCGCTGCACGCCGGGCGGAGCGGAATCCGCTTCGATGGCTTCGGTCCAGCGACGTTTGACGCGGGCGCGCGTCGCCGCCGGGTTCGCCTCGGGAAGCTGGAGCCCGGCAATGCCGCGACCGCTCCAGACGACGGCGCAAGTGCCGATCGGCGTGTCGAACAGGGCGAAATCGCGGGCACTCATGGTGCTCGATGTTCTCTTCTAACCGGTCAACCCGTCAAGTCTGCGGTTCGGTCGGCGGTGGATTGAATGGGTGGCTACGAGTAGCTACCTTGTTGGCATGCGCATCGTCGGCATAAAAGACCTGAAGAACCAGCTCAGCGAATATGTGCGGGTGGCGGCGGCCGGTGAGACCGTTCTCGTCACCGACCGCAACCGGGTCGTTGCCGAGCTCGTGCCGCCGGCCTCCGGGCGAAGTGCGTCTCCGGGCGATGCCTTGCTGGCGGACGCCGTGAGGCAAGGCTGGATCGCACCACCACCGCTCGCCGCAAGCGGCATGCCGCCCCGTCGTCCCGTGGCGCCCTTCGACGATGTCCTGGCCGAGCTGCGCGAGGATCGCGACGCCCGTTGATCTACCTCGATACATCGGTCGCCCTGGCCCACATGCTCGCGGAAGATCGTGCGCCGCAGGAGGCTCTTTGGGTGCAGTCGCTCGTGTCGAGCCGGTTGCTGGAATACGAGATGTGGACCCGCTTGCACGCCCGCGGTCTTGGTCTCTCCCATGGCGAGGAAGCGCGGGCGCTGCTCGGGCGCGTTGCCCTGATCGAACTTGCACCCCCGATCCTGGCGCGCGCGCTCGACCCTTTTCCCGTTCCGGTCCGTACCCTCGATGCGCTTCATCTCGCGTCGATCGAATTCCTGCGGTCGCGCGGTCAGACCGTCGAGCTGGCGACCTACGACGATCGTCTTGCCCTGGCGGCGCGCACCTTGGGTATCTCCCTCCTTCCCCTGTGAGCTTCGGCGACCGTCATCAAACTGGCACCGACCGCGTCTAGCGTCGGGGACTCGATTTAGAGCCGGAGTCGCTGGGTTGATCCATCCGCGGGCTGAGAGCCATTCGCTTCTGAAGCAGGCGGTGCGCCGCCACAAGGTCATGTCCCGCGAAGGGTTGCTGGAGAAGCTGTTCGAGCGGCTGTTCCGCGGCCTCGTCTACGCCCAGATCTGGGAAGATCCCGAGGTCGATCTGGAGGCGATGGCACTGACGCCGGACTGCCACGTCGTGGCCATCGCATCGGGCGGCTGCAACATCCTGTCCTATCTCACCGCCGATCCGGCGCGCATCACCGCCGTCGATCTCAGCCAGGCCCATGTCGCGCTCAATCGGCTGAAGCTGACCGCGGCGCAGCACCTGCCGTCCTGGTCGGACTATTATCGCTTCTTTGGTGCCGCCAACTCCCGCGCCAACCCGAGCGCCTACGACCGGCATATCGCGCCCTATCTCGACCCGGCGAGCCGCGCCTATTGGGAAGGCCGCAGCCTGCACCGGGGTGGCCGCCGCCGCATCTCGATCTTTGCGCAGAACGCCTATCGCCACGGCGTGCTGGGCCGCTTCATCGGCGCGGCGCACGTTGCCGCGCGGGTCTATGGCGTCGATTTCCGCAAGCTCCTCGCCGCGCGAACCATCGAGGAGCAGCAGCGCTTCTTCGACACGGTGCTGGCGCCCCTGTTCGACAAGCCGGCCGTGCGTTGGGCCACCTCGAACCGCCTGTCGCTCTACGGGCTGGGGATTCCGCCGGCGCAATACGAGGCGCTGGCCGGTGGACGCGACATGGGCTCGGTGCTGCGCGACCGGGTCGAGCGGCTGGCCTGCGGATTCAGCCTCGACGACAACTACTTCGCTTGGCAGGCCTTCGGCCGCGGCTATGCGGGGGGCGCCAACGGGCCATTGCCGCCCTATCTCCGGCAGGAAAACTTTGCCGCGGTGAAGCGTGGCGCCGAGAGGGTAGAGGTGCTGAACCGCTCGGTGACCGACTACCTCGCTTCTTGTCCTGCCGGCTCGCGCGACCGCTACGTGCTGCTGGATGCGCAGGACTGGATGACCGACGCCCAGCTCAATGCGCTCTGGTCCGAGGTCACGCGCACGGCGCGACCGGGTGCCCGCGTGATCTTCAGGACCGCCGCCGAGCCCTCGCTGCTGCCCGGTCGAGTCGCGCCCGCGCTGCTCGACCAATGGCACTACGAGGCCGAGGCGTCGCGCGCCTTCACCGCGCGCGATCGGTCGGCCATCTATGGCGGCTTCCATCTCTACGTGTTGAAGCCGTGAGCACGACCCTCGCCAATGCCGGTCTGATGGACCGGATCTATCGCCGCCAGCGCCACGTCTACGATCTCAGCCGCAAGTACTACCTGCTCGGCCGCGACCGGCTGATCGAAGACCTTGCGCCGCCGCCGGGTGGCCGCGTGCTGGAGATCGGATGTGGCACGGCACGCAACCTGATCGCGGTCGCGCAACGCCATCCCGCCGCGCCGCTGTTCGGTATCGACCTGTCGCTCGAAATGCTCGACACGGCGCGTCGCCGGGTCGGGCGGGAAGGGCTCAGCGGCCGCATCCGCCTCGCCCATGCCGACGCCACGCGCTTCGACCCGGCGCTGCTGTTCGGCGTGCCGGGCTTCTCGCGCATCTTCTTCTCGTACACGCTGTCGATGATCCCGGAATGGGAGAGGGCGCTCGCCCAGTCGGTCCTGTGGTTGCAGCCCGGCGGCGAGCTGCATCTCGTCGATTTCGGCGGTCAGGAGAGGCTTCCGCGCTGGTTCCGGGGCGGCCTGCGCCAGTGGCTGGCGCTGTTCCACGTGATCCCGCGGGACGCGCTGGAGGCCGCCCTGGCGCGGCTCTCCGGCGAGATCGAGGTCCGCAGCTTCGAACGGCCCCATCTCGGCTACGCCCAGTACGCCATCTGCCGCCGCACGACCTAGTCCGCATACCCCCAAAGACATGGCGCCCCTGTCCCAGGGGCATCGCGGGGGCCATTGGCAAGGGCCCGCCGCGGGTGCTAACCCCACAGGAACGATTAGCCTGGAGTCGGGAGTACCCAAGATGACCGAAGCCTTCATTTGCGACGCCATCCGCACGCCCGTCGGCCGCTACAATGGCGGCCTCGGCGCCATGCGCGTCGACGATCTTGCGGCCCACCCAATCAAGGCGCTGATGCAGCGCAACGCCAGCGTCGACTGGGGCTCGGTCGACGACGTCATCTATGGCTGCGTGAACCAGGCCGGCGAGGACAATCGCAACGTCGCCCGCATGGCGGGACTTCTCGCGGGCCTGCCGGTCGAGGTCGCCGGCGCAACGGTGAACCGTCTGTGCGGCTCCGGCCTCGAGGCCGCGGGCCATGCCGCACGCGCCGTCAAGCTCGGCGAGGCCGACCTGATGATCGCCGGCGGTGTCGAGGGCATGACCCGCTCGCCCTACGTGATGGGCAAGCCGGAAGGCGCCTTCGACCGCTCGATGAAGCTCGAGGACACGGTGCTGGGCTGGCGGTTCGTCAATCCGCGCATGAAGGCGGCCTACGGCGTCGACCCGATGGGACAGACTGCCGAGAACGTCGCCACCGAGCATCAGATCAGCCGCACCGACCAGGACGCCTTCGCCTATCGCAGCCAGCGCCGTTGCAAGGCCGCGCAGGATCGCGGCTTTTTCGAGAAGGAGATCGTCAAGGTCTGCGTGAAGAAGGGCAAGGCCGAGATCGTGGTCGAGCGGGACGAGCATCCACGCGGCGACACCACGATGGAGACGCTCTCCAAGCTGCCGGCCGCCTTCCGCGAGGGCGGCTCGGTGACGGCCGGCAACTCGTCGGGCCTGAACGACGGCGCCTGCGCCATGATCATCGCCTCGGAAGCCGCCGCCCGGGCCAACGGCCTGACTCCGCGCGCGCGCATCCTGGGTGCGGTCTCGGCCGGCGTGCCGCCGCGCGTCATGGGCATCGGCCCGGTGCCGGCGACGCAGAAGCTGCTCGCCAAGCTCGGGATGAGCGTCGGCGACTTCGACACGATCGAGCTCAACGAGGCCTTCGCCGCCCAGGCCCTCGCGGTGCTGCGCCAGCTCGGCCTTGCCGACGATGCCGACCACGTGAACCCGAACGGCGGCGCCATCGCGCTCGGCCATCCGCTGGGCGCCTCGGGCGGCCGCCTCATGATCACCGCGCTCAACCAGCTCGAGGCCACTGGCGGCAAGCGCGCGCTCGCCACCATGTGCATCGGCGTCGGCCAGGGCATCGCGCTCGCGCTGGAGCGTGTTTAAGTCTCGACACCGGGATCTTTGCTGAGGCGCGCGGCGCCCGCGCTTCGGTCGCTGCGCTTCCTGCAGCGCTACACTCCGCCAACGCTGCGCCAAGGCGCAGCGTTTAAGCCGTCGCGTTCAGGTTGATCCCGGCGCGGCGCATGTCGCTCATCATGCGCTTGCGGCTGTCGTCGAGGTCGATGGCGGCGGTCGCCTCGACCACCACGGCCACGTCGAAGCCCGCCTGGCGCGCATCGATGGCCGACCAGGCGACACAGTAGTCGAGCGCCAGGCCGCAGAAGACCAGCTTCGTGAACCCGCGCGCCTTGAGATAGCCATCGAGACCGGTGCGGGTCATGCGGTCGTTTTCCCGGAACGCCGAATAGGAATCGATGCCGGCGTGGAAGCCCTTGCGCACGATCATCTGCGCCTTGGTGGCCTCCAGGTCGGGATGGAACGCAGCGCCCGGCGTGCCTTGGATGCAGTGGTCGGGCCACAGGACCTGAGGCCCGTAGGGGAATTGCACCGTGGTGAAAGGCTCGGCGTCCTGCCAGGAGCTTGCGAAGGAGGCATGGCCGGGCGGATGCCAGTCCTGCGTCAGCACGACGTGATCGTGGCGCGCGATCAGGCGATTGACCAACGGGACGATGGCCGTGCCGCCGGCGACGGCCAGCGCGCCGCCCTCGCAGAAATCGTTCTGCATGTCGACGACGATCAGGGCCTCGTTCGGCATCGGTACGCTCCGTTAGAGGGATGGTATGTCGCCCAGCGCCTGCTCGCGCTCGAACGAGGCGATCCAGGACTCCAGGTTCCTGGTTTCGATGGCGCCGCGCAGCCCGCGCATCACGTCCTGGTAGTAGTGGAGATTGTGCCAGGTGAGGAGCATCGAGCCGAGGATCTCGTCGGCGCGAATGAGGTGATGCAGGTAGGCGCGGCTGTGATGCCGGCAGGCAGGGCAGCCGCACTGCTCGTCGATCGGGCGCGGATCGTCGCGATGGCGGGCGTTGCGCATGTTGAGCTCGCCACGCCGTGTGAAGGCCTGCGCCGTGCGGCCGGCGCGCGTGGGCATCACGCAGTCGAACATGTCGATGCCGCGCTTGACCGCGCCCACGATGTCGCCGGGACGGCCGACGCCCATGAGGTAGCGCGGCCGGTCGGCGGGCAGCATCGGCACCGTGTAGTCGAGCGTGGCGAACATCAGCGGCTGGCCTTCGCCGACGGCGAGGCCGCCGACCGCATAGCCGTCGAAGCCGATGTCGATCAGCGCCTTTGCGCTTTCCGCTCGCAGCTCGGGAAAGGTGCTGCCCTGGACGATGCCGAACAGGCCATAACCCCGCCGCGCGACGAAGGCGCGACGGCCGCGCTCGGCCCACTTCATGGACAGCCGCATCGAGAAGGCGGCTTCCGGCTCCTCGACCGGCCAGCTCGTGCATTCGTCGAACGACATGGTGATGTCGGCATCGAGCAGGCGCTGAATGCCGATCGAGCTTTCGGGAGTCAGGCGATGCTGCGAGCCGTCGATCGGCGAGCGGAAGGTGACGCCGTCGGGATCGAGCTTGCGCAACTCCTTGAGCGACATCACCTGGAAGCCGCCCGAATCGGTCAGGATCGGGCCGGGCCAGTTCATGAACTTGTGCAGGCCCCCGAGCGCCGCCACGCGCTCGGCGCCCGGCCGCAGCATCAGGTGGAAGGTGTTGCCCAGCACGATCTGCGCGCCGGTCTCGGCGACGGATTGCGGCAACATCGCCTTCACCGTGCCGGCCGTGCCCACCGGCATGAAGGCCGGCGTCTCGATCGTGCCATGGGCGGTCGTGATGCGGCCGCGGCGGGCGGCGCCATCGCTGCCCAGCAGTTCGTAGGAAAGGCTCATCGGCGCAACAGACAACAATCGCCGTAGGAATAGAAGCGATAACGCTTCGCCACGGCATGCGCATAGGCCTGCCGCATGCGTTCCAGTCCGGCGAAGGCCGATACCAGCATGAACAGGGTCGAGCGGGGCAGGTGGAAGTTGGTCAGCAGCAGGTCGACCGCGCGGAACCGGAAGCCCGGCGTGATGAAGATGTCGGTCTCGCCGCTCCAGGGTCTGATGGCGCCGTCATGCTCGCGTGCCACGCTCTCGAGCAGCCGCAGCGAGGTCGTGCCGATCGACACGATTCTGCCGCCAAGGATGCGCGTCGCCTCGATGGCGCGTGCGGTCGCCTCGGAAACTTCGCCCCATTCGGCATGCATCGTGTGCGCGTCGGTGTCGTCGACCCGCACCGGCTGGAAGGTGCCCGCCCCGACATGCAGCGTGACCCCCGCCGTCGAGATGCCGGCGTCGGCGAGGGCCGCCATCAGCTCGGGTGTGAAATGCAGGCCGGCGGTGGGGGCCGCTACGGAACCGTCGTGCTTGGCGAACAGCGTCTGATAGTCCTTTCGGTCCTGCGCATCGGCGGTGCCGCCGCGAATGTAGGGCGGCAGAGGTACCGTGCCTTCCTGTTCGAGCAGTGTGAGAAAGGCGTGACCCTCCTGGTCGAATTGCAGCACCAGCGAACCGTCTTCGGCTTTCGATTCGACGGTGGCACCAAGGCCCGCGAAGACAAGTGCATCGCCGGGGCGCAACCGCTTGGCGGGCCGCATGAAGGACCGCCAGCGACGGTCGCCGAGGTCGCGGATCAGCAGCGCTTCGACGGCCACGTCCTGGCGTACGCCGTTGCCCGGCCGCACGCCTTTCAGGCGCGCCGGTATGACCTTGGTGTCGTTGAAGACCAGCAGGTCGCCGCGTCGCAACAGCCCGGGCAGCGAGCGAACGGTGCGGTCGTGCAGCGTCTCGCCGGTGACGTCAAGGAGGCGCGCGGAATCGCGCGGAGTGACGGGCCGCTGGGCGATCAACTCGTCCGGCAGTTCGAAATCGAAGAGATCGACACGCATTGTTGGAGGATCTGGCCCCGATCAGGTCTGGCCGATGTCCATGACCACGCCGTCGGTGTCGTCGGCAGGTGGCAGAGCGTTGGGATCGGCCAGGGCGACGAAGCGATGCACGCCGTCGACGACGACCCGCTTCACCCGCGCCCGGGTCTCCAGACAATGGAGATGCGCCAGGGTCTCGCCGAACGCGAAGACGATCTGATTGTTGTCGAGGTGGCGCGGGAACAGGACCGGCACCATGTCCCAGGCGGTCGCGCCGTCCGGGCCGCGGGAGGCGATCGCCAGCTCCATGTCGTTCAGCCGCGCATCATGATGGGCGACGAGCTGGTCGAGGCGGGTATGCAGGCCGATGAACGGGAAGCCGTGGCTCGGCAGGACCAGCGCGTCTGCCGGCAGACGGCGGAAACGCGAGAAGCCGTCGAGGAACCAGGTCAGCGCATCGGCCAGCGGTTCGTTGGGCCACACGCCGACGTTCGTGCTGATCTTGGGAAGCACCTGGTCGCCGGCGATCATCACGTTGAGCTCGGGGCACCAGAGCGAGGCATGCTCGGGCGCATGGCCGCGGCCGACGATGACGTCCCAGCGATGGCCGCCGACGGTGATGGGATGCGCATGGATCATGCGCCGGAAGGCGGTCGGCAGTGGCACCACGCCCTTGGCGTAGCCGCCCTTGTGCCGGTGGAAGTTGGGGATGCGATCGGCCGGCACGCCGTTGCGCGCGACGTGGGCTGCCCGCGTCTCCTCGCTCTCGACGAAGTCGTTGCGCGCGGCCTGGGCGCTCATGTACTCGCCCAGCGTCATGTAGAGCGGCGCGTTCCACTTCTCGCACAGCCAGCCCGCGAGGCCGATATGGTCGGGGTGGAGATGCGTGCCGATCACCCGCACCACCGGCTTGCCCTGGAGCTTCTCGGCGAAGATCTTCTCCCACAGGGTTCGCGTGTCCTGCGAATTGATACCGGTATCGACGATCGTCCAGCCGTCCTTCTCCTCGATCAGCCACAGGTTGATGTGGTTGAGCTGGAAAGGCAGCGGCATGCGCAACCAGTGGATGCCGGGCGCGACGTTCTTGATGTCGCCGGGTTCCGGCACGTCGCCGCAGGGAAAACGAAGCTGGGCCAGCAGGCGCTGGGACTCGGAGAGGGCGTCAGGCATGGCGGGAAATTAGAGGATTCTCCGGCCCCCGTCTCCGGGGGAGGGCGCATGCCAGCTTCCAGCGACGGCAAACAGCGGAAGCAATGTTTGCGATCATCCTTTCCGGTGAAAATGCAGAATGATAGATTCACTCGTTGGGTCCATCCAGGGAATGCCGGTTCTGGCTGTTTCGTGACCTGCCGGTGGACCAGCGCGGTGCCGCCAGCCCGACATCCAGCCCAAGGAGGCAAGCGGGTAGCAGCACATGAAGGCAGCGTTTCCCATCATCGTGCTCTTGCTCGCAGCCTTGGCCGGTTCGACCGGCTGCGAAGGCATTCCCAAGGACAGCCGATACCAAGGCTATGGCCGTGGCAGTGGCGAAATGCAGACCGGGCTGCCGGCAACGCCTTACGACCCCAACGCCCGCTGAAATCCCCCGGCGCAAGGGGCAAATTCGCCCCCTCGGCTGTCCCATTCGCCCGTCGACGGCACGGAGGCGACCAGGGCCTTAAGCCCGCTTCAGCCGGTCGATGTTGCCTGAAAGGTCAGCTCTTGAGCGCCCGCCAGGCGATGTCCTTGCGGTAGAATCCTTCCGGCCAGTCGATCCGGTCGATCGCGCGATAGGCACGGGCCCGCGCCTCCTCGACGGTGGGTGCCATGGCGCTGACGTTCAGCACCCGGCCGCCATTGGCGAGGATTTTCCCGTCCGGGCCGGCCTTGGTGCCGGCGTGGAAGATCTGCACGCCCTCGACCTTCGCGGCCTCGTCAAGCCCGCGAATCTCGCTGCCCTTGGAATAGGCGTCGGGATAGCCCTTCGTCGCCATGATCACAGTGACGGCGGCGTCGGGCGACCAGCGCAGGTCGAGATGCTTTAGGCCGCCCTCGGCACTGGCCAGCAGGGCCGGCACGAGGTCGGACTTGAGGCGCATCATGAGGACCTGGGTCTCGGGATCGCCGAAGCGGCAGTTGTATTCGACCAGGCGCGGGCCCCTGGCGTCGATCATCAGGCCGGCATAGAGCACGCCCCGGAACGGCGTGCCGGCCTTGGCCAGCGCCCGCACGGTCGGCAGCACGATCTCGTCCATCGTGCGCTGCTGCATGGCGGCGTCGAAGATGGGCGCGGGCGAATAGGCGCCCATGCCGCCGGTGTTGGGACCCTTGTCGCCATCGAAGGCGCGCTTGTGGTCCTGGGCGCCGACCAGCGGCAGCACATGCTCGCCGTCGGTCAAGGCGAAGAAGCTCGCTTCCTCGCCCTGCATGAACTCCTCGATCACCACCGAGGCGCCGGCGGCGCCGAAGCGGTTGCCCGAGAGCATGTCGCGCACCGCCTCGATGGCCTGCTCGACCGTCTCGGCGATGATCACGCCCTTGCCGGCGGCGAGCCCGTCGGCCTTGATCACGATCGGCAGGGGCTGGGCCCTGACATAGGCCTCGGCCGGTCCGACCTCGGTGAATCGCTCGTAGTCGGCGGTCGGAATACCGTTGGCGCGGCAGAGTTCCTTGGTGAAGCTCTTGGAACCCTCGATGCGCGCGGCCGCCTTGGACGGGCCCCAGGCCTTGATGCCGGCCTCGGCAAAGGCGTCCGCCATGCCGGCCACCAGCGGCGCGTCGGGCGCGATCACGACGAAATCGATCGCGAGCCGCTGCGCCAGCGCCACTTGGCCCGGGATGTCCTCGGCGCCGACATCCTCGACGCATTCGGCAACCTGCGCGATGCCGGCATTCCCCGGAGCGCAATAGAGTTTGGTGCAGAGCGGCGAGGCCGAAATCGCCCAGCACAGGGCATGTTCGCGGCCGCCGCCGCCTACGACGAGGATTCGCATGGCGAGGCTTTGACCACAGTTTGCGCCGGCGGCACAAGCGGCTAGGTTCGGGCCCGGATGGATAACCTCGACGCCCCGTCTCCCCCCTCGAACGTCCCGGAATTCTCGGTTTCCGAGCTTTCCTTTGCCCTGAAGCGCGAGATCGAGAGCGCCTTCCCGCGTGTGCGCGTGCGCGGCGAGATCAGCCAGCCCTCGTTCCCGCGCTCGGGCCACTGCTATTTCCGCCTCAAGGACGAGAATGCCGTGATCGACGGCGTCTGCTGGAAGGGCACGATCCCGCGGCTCGGCCTCAAGATTGAAGAGGGGCTTGAAGTCATTGCCACCGGCAAGCTCACGACCTACGCGGGTTCGTCGCGTTACCAGATCCTGGTCGATCGACTGGAACTGGCAGGCGAAGGCGCGCTGCTCAAGCTCCTCGAAGACCGCCGCAAGAAGCTGCAGGCCGAGGGCCTGTTCGATCCGGACCGCAAACGGCCATTGCCATACCTCCCGCAAACGGTCGGCGTGGTGACCTCGCCGTCGGGCGCCGTCATCCGGGACATCCTGCATCGCCTCAGTGACCGCTTCCCCTGCCATGTACTGGTCTGGCCGGTGGCCGTGCAGGGCGAGAAGGCGGCGGGCGAGGTGGCCCGTGCCATCGCCGGCTTCAACGCACTGCCCGAAGACGGCCCCGTGCCCCGGCCCGACGTGCTGATCGTGGCGCGCGGCGGCGGCTCGCTGGAGGATCTGTGGGCCTTCAACGAGGAGATCGTGGTGCGTGCTGCCGCGAACTCCCAGATCCCGCTGATCTCGGCCGTCGGCCACGAGACCGATACGACGCTGATCGACTTCGCCTCCGATCGCCGCGCGCCGACACCGACGGCCGCGGCCGAGATGGCGGTGCCGGTGCGCGCCGACCTGATGACCGAGACGCTGGACTACGCCAAGCGCCTCGTCGGGGGCATGACGCGCCTGCTGCGCGAGCAGTCGATCGAGCTGGCCGGCCTCGCGCGCGGGCTGGGCGATCCGCGGCGCCTGATCGAGGAGCGCCAGCAGAGGGTCGATGTCAGCGGCGAACGGCTCGCCTTGGCGACGCGCCAGCTCGTCGAACGTCGCGCGCATCAACTCTCGGCCGCGCGGCTTGTTAGCCCGCAGGCGGTGATTGCCGCCAAGGAACAGGCGCTGGTCGCCGAGGGCCGCGCGCTCATCCGCGCCGTCGATCGCTTCAAGAGCGATGCGTTGCAGAAGTACGCGCGTGCCTTCGATCGGCTCGACCAGCTCGGCGATCGCCTGAAGCGCCACGGCAACGATCTTCTCGTGAACGGCCAGCGCCATGTCGACCAGGCCGCGAAGCTGCTGGAGAGCTACTCCTTCCACTCCGTCCTCAATCGCGGCTTCGCTCTGGTGCGCGACCAGGACGGCCAGCCCGTGTTGGCTGCGGCTGGCACGAGCGTCGGCCAGACGATCAGCATCGAGTTCAACGATGGCCGTGTGGGCGCGCGCGTGACGGATGGCGCAGGTGCACCGAAGCCGGTTGCTGTTTCACCCGCGACTCCCAAGCGCCGCGATGGCGGCGGTAGTCAGGGCTCACTGTTGTAGGTCGTGTTGTCGTTGCGAGTCGTATTGTCATCCCGAACGTAGCGAGGGACCTTTACGGCGACAGGAAAGGTCCCTCGGCTTCGCCTCGGGATGACAAGAATACGAAGGGGGAAACAACAATGACCGCTGAACCGTTGTCGGCCGAGACGATCAGGAATTTCATGTACGCCAGCACGGCCACCGTCTCGATGCAGATGCTGAAGCGGGGCTTCCGCAATGTCGCGGTGAACGGGGTGAAGCCGCTCAATCCGGCGGCGGCGCGGATCGTGGGACCGGCCTATACGCTGCGCTACATTCCGAGCCGCGAGGATATCGACAAGGCGCCCAGCCCAAGCGATCCGCCGAACGCGCAGCGTACCGCGATCGAGGAATCGCCCGCGGGCTCCGTGCTGGTGATCGGCACCGAAGGCAATACGCGCTCGGGCACGCTGGGCGACATCCTGGCGCTGCGCCTCAAGGTGCGCGGGCTCGCGGGCGTGCTGAGCGACGGGGCGATGCGCGATTCGCCGGTGATCGGCAAGTTCGATTTCCCCGTCTACTGCTCGGCCGCCGCTGCGCCGCCCAGCATGGCCAATCTGCGGCCTGTCGAGGTGCAGGTTCCGGTCGGGATCTGCGGTGTGCCGGTCTATCCCGGCGACGTCATCGTGGCCGACGAGGACGGCGCCATCGTCGTGCCGCGACATCTCGCCGACGAGGTGGCGCGCGATTCCTTCGAGCAGGAGCGGCTGGAGAAGTTCGTCGCGATCCGCGTGGGACAGGGCCATCCGATCGCCGGCACCTATCCGCCGAACGACGAGACGAAGAAGCTCTATCAGGCGTGGATCAAGGCCGGCGAGCCGGCCGGCGGATGACGCATCTGTCAGGCTGCCGTCGCGGGGATGCGCGCGATGACCTTGATCTCGAAGTCGAAGCCCGCGAGCCAGGTGACGCCGACGGCGGTCCAGCTCGGATAGGGCGCCTCGCCGATCTCCTCGTCGCGTACCTTCATCATGGTCTCGAACTGGGCCTCGGGATCGGTGTGGAAAGAGGTGACGTCGATCACGTCGTCGAAGGTGCAGCCTGCGGCCTCGAGCACCGCGCGTAGATTGGCGAAGGCGCGTCGCACCTGATCCTCGTATGCCGGCTCCGGCGAGCCATCATCGCGGCTGCCGACCTGGCCGGACACGAAAAGAAGATCGCCCGAGCGGATGGCCGGCGAGTATTTGTGGGCATCGTAGAGCGCATGCCGGCCATTCGCCGGGAACACCGCGTCGCGTCTGGCCATGTTGCAATTCCTTCTGATGCTAACCCGGATGGTCGCCGTAGGGTTTGGTGATGAGTTCGAGCATGTGGCCATCGGGATCCTCGAAATAGACGCCGCGGCCGCCATAGAGATGGTTGATCTCGCCTGCACCGCTCTTGTTCGGATGGGCGTAGTAGGGGATGCCGGCCTTGCGGATGCGCGCAAACGAGGCGTCGAATTCGGCATCGTCGACGAGGAAGGCGTAATGTGTGGTGCTGGGGTTCGACGTGCCGATGAAATCCAGCGTCACGCCGTTCGACATCTGCACCGGCCGAAACGGGCCCCATTGCGGTCCGGCTTCGATTCCCAGGATATCGGCCAGGAATTCGGCCGACGCATCCTTGTCCTTCACATGGACGATCAGATGATTGAGGGCTGGCATGGAAGTCTCCTGCAGGCTGACCTCAACGTAGGCAGGCCGCCGATGACTTCAACCAGTTACGCCCTGGTGAGTAGCAGGATCAGCCCCCGCCCTTTTCGCAGACGAAGGCCTTGAAGGTGATGATGTCGCTGGGGACGCCCTTCTTCTTGCAGTAGGCCTCGAACTCCTCCGGCGTCACGGGCACCATCTTGATCGCGTGGCGGCGGCTGCGCCAATCGGCCATGCGACTCATCTCCTTCATGTGCCAGTCGGCATAGGAACTCAGCGGATAGTGCTTCACAGTGCGCTGCAGCACCTCATGATCGGATGCGGTCACCTTGGCGAAGTACTGGATGGCCATGACGGTCTGCCTTCAGGAATGCGGACGCCGCATCTACTCTCCAACCGGGGTTGGCTGCAACCCACAATGAGAGAGGCCGGATCGTCGCTCAGGGCGCGGCGGCGTCGGGCACGGCGCGATTGCGCAGGGGTTGCCAATGGCTGCGCGGAATGACCTGCAGCGCGTCGAGGAACTGCCGTGCGCAGCGTTCCCAGGTGAAGGTTTCCGCATGCCGCCGGCAATCCACGGGGTCACGCGACACCGCGGCGAGGCACGCCTTGCGAAGATCCTCGTCGAGGGCTCCGACTCTCGGATCGGTCACGACGTCGAGCGGTCCCGGCACGGGATACCCAGCGACCGGGACGCCGGAGGCCAGCGCCTCGACCATCACGAGGCCGAACGTGTCGGTGACGCTCGGGAAGACGAAGCAGTCTGCCTGTGCATAGCGATACGAGAGCTCGTCGGCGTCGACTGAGCCGAAGAAGCGTGCATTCGTGTAGCGGCTCTGCAGCGACTTGAGCTGCGGACCGCCGCCCACCACCCACTTGGTGCCCGGCAGATCGAGGCCGAGGAAGGCCTCGATGTTCTTCTCGACGGCGACCCGGCCGGCATAGAGCCAGATCGGGCGCGGCTCGCCGGTATCCTCGTGAGGCTGCGGCTTGAAGGCGGTGATGTCGACGCCGCGCGACCAGGGCACGAGGTTCCTGAAGCCGCGCGCGCCGAGTTCGTCGCGGATCGCCGGCGACACGACCAGAACCCCCGCTGAAGCCGCGTGGAAGCGGCGCACGAGCGCATAGCTCCACGCGAGCGGCAGGAGGATGCGGGCGCGGACATACTCCGGGAAACGCGTGTGATAGGCGGTCGTGAATGGAATGCCGCGCCGCCGGCAGAAGCCCCGTGCCGCCCAGCCGAGCGGGCCCTCGGTGACGAGATGGATGGCATCGGGCGCGAACAGGTTCAGCATGTGGCTGAGCCGCGAGGACGGGAACAGCGACAGCCTGATCTCGGGATAGGTCGGGCAGGGCAGGGTGCGGAACCGGTCGGGACCGAAAACTTCCACCTCGTGGCCTTCGGCCCGCAGGATGCGCGCCACCGTCTCGAGCGTGCGGACGACGCCGTTGATCTGGGGCCGCCAGGCGTCGGACACGATGGCGATGCGCAAGGACTACTCCGCGGCCAGCTGAACGTGGGGCAGGGGAAGCCGCGACGAGCGGCGGGCCATCTCCTCCGCCCAGTGGACGATGCGCAGGCGGCCGTCGAAATCCTCGACCAGCGCGGTGCAGCTCTCGACCCAGTCGCCATCGTTGCAGTAGAGGACACCGTCGATCATGCGCATCTCGGCGTGGTGGATGTGGCCGCACACGACGCCGTCCACGCCACGGCGGCGGGCCTCGCTCGCCACCGCGTTCTCGTAGTCGTTGATGAACTGCACGGCGTTCTTGACCCGGTGCTTCAGGAAGGCCGAGAGCGACCAGTAGGGCAGGCCGAGCTTGCGGCGGCCCCAGTTGAAGATGGTGTTGAGGCGCAGCGCCGCGGCATAGGCCCAGTCGCCGAGGATGGCGAGCCAGCGGGCATAGCGCACGATGCCGTCGAACTGGTCGCCATGGATGACCAGCAGCTTCCTGCCATCCGGCGTTTCGTGGATGACCTCGTCCTCGACCCGTACGTCACCGAAGGTGAGCTGGCAGTATTGCCGCGCCGCCTCGTCGTGGTTGCCGGGGATGTAGACGACGTTGGTGCCCTTGCGGGCCTTGCGCATGATCTTCTGCACGACATCGTTGTGTGCCTGCGGCCAGTACCACCACCGTTTGAGTCGCCATCCGTCGACGATGTCGCCCACCAGATAGAGATGCTCGCTCTCGTTGCGTCTCAGGAAGTCGAGCAGCAGCTCGGCCTGGCAGCCGCGCGTGCCGAGATGGATATCGGACAGGAAGATTGCGCGGTGGCGGGCAGGCTGGTTGCGGTCGTGGGATGTCATGTGAAAGGCACGGTCATGTGGATAATGTTCGACCGACACAAAATATGTTGTGCGCGATTGCAGGGTACGCATTGGATTGTGTATGGGAGCCGTTGCGTGGAGGTGTATCGGTTGTGACTGTTCGATGACATTCGCCTCGACCGCGGGCCCGGCGAAATCGGTCCTCCTCATCTTCAACCCGACGGCCGGCCGCCGGCGCCGTGGCCTCGTCGACGCGGTCGTCCGCCGGGTCCAGTCCCGGGGCTGGACGGTCGATCTCGTCGAGACCGCGGCGGCGGGCGATGCGCGTCGCCATGCAGAACGGTGCGATGCCCGACGCCATGGCGTGATCGCGGTCGCGGGCGGCGACGGCACGATCAACGAGGTGGTGAACGGCCTCGCTGCCCGCGCCGCCACGGCACCGCCGCTCGCGCTCGTGCCGCTGGGGACCGCCAACGTGCTGGCGCACGAGCTGGGGCTTGGCTCGACGGCCACGGCGCTGGCAGATGCGATCACCGCCGGACGTGAAGTGCTGATGCATCCGGGACGGGCCAGCGGAGCGGGGCTTCCGCGCTGCTTTTCGCTGATGGCCGGAGCCGGCTTCGACGCCAAGGTGGTGGCGGGCGTGAGTTCGGGCCTCAAGCGGCGCTGGGGCAAGATCGCCTATGTCTGGCGCTCGCTGGTCGAGGCGCGGCGATACCGGCCGGTGCGCTATGGCGTCGAGATCGACGGCGTGGCCTACCAGGCCGCGTCGGTGATCGTGACGCACGCCCGACACTATGCCGGTCCCTACGTCGTTGCCCCCGAAGCCTCACTCGACGCGCCGCTCCTGCATGTCTGCCTGTTCGAGCGCTGGGGCTGGATGCACGCGCTACGCTTCGGTGCGGCCCTCGTGCTGGGTGCCCTGCCGCGGACGCCCGGCTACCGCGTCGTTGCCGGGCGCGAGGTTCAGATCAAGGTCCTGAACGACGCCGGCGAAGGGCGCCGTCAGCCCGTCCAGATCGACGGCGACGACGCGCTGACCTTGCCGGTATCGATCGGCCTGTCGGCCGAGGCCGTGCGATTGCTGAAGCCGGCGTGACGGGCGCGGCTCACCTGACGGACTGCAGGCGGCGCACCGATTCCTGGGTCGGATGGCCGTCGGCCGGCAAAGCCTGCTGCTGCTGGAAGAGGCGCAGCGCCGAGCGGGTCTTGGGACCCAGCAGGCCGTCGGCCTCGTCCTTGTAGAGACCGAGGCGGGCCAGGCGCATCTGGATGTCGATGACGGTGTTGCGCGAGATCGGCGCATCGTCGGCCGGAGCCTGCTGCAGCACCGGCGGGCCGCCGGCGATCTGGCGCGCCAGGATGCCGACCGACAGCGCATAGAGCGTCGAGCGGTTCCAGTTCATCACCGCCTTGAAGTTCGGGTAGATGATGAAGGCCGGGCCGCGGAAGCCGGCAGGCAGCAGGATCGAGGCGGCATCGTCGACCGGTGGCAGCGCGCCGCCGTTCATCTTCTTTACGCCCATCGCGGCCCAGGCCTTCACCGGCTTCT
The DNA here is from genome assembly GCA_046296475.1 of Reyranella sp. Taxonomy (GTDB): domain Bacteria; phylum Pseudomonadota; class Alphaproteobacteria; order Reyranellales; family Reyranellaceae; genus Reyranella. The sequence goes on along the minus strand of JBKBLH010000004.1, from coordinate 257,849 downwards.
CGACGGTGGTGTCGGCCTGTTCGAGGGGGAAGCCCGCCGGCAGCATCACCTCTTCGCTGGACGGCAGGCCCGGCTTGAAGCCGACGCCGCGCAGGTAGTTGGAGGCCGAAGCAAAGGCGTCGGGCAGGCTGTTCCAGATGTCGATCCGGCCGTTGCCGTCGCGATCGACCGCCCATCGCGTGAAGGTCGAGGGCATGAACTGCATGTTGCCCATGGCGCCGGCCCACGAGCCGCGCATCTGGTCGCTGGTCATGTGGTTGCTGTTGAGGATGCGCAGGGCCTGGACGGTCTCGTTGCTGAAGAAGTCCTTGCGCTTGGTCATGCAGGCGAGTGTCGCGACCGAACGCACCACGCGGAAGTCGCCCATGAACGTGCCGTAGTTGGTCTCGATGCCCCAGAACGCCATGAGGTATTGCGGCGGGATGCCGTACTCGGCCCGCAGCTGGTCGAGCAGGGCCCGGTGCTGCGCCAGTTTCTGCTGGCCCTTCTGGATACGGTCGAGCGAAACGGTGCCGCCGACATACTTGGCGTAAGTCAGCGAGAATTCGGGTTGGCGGTTGTCGAGATCGACGACCTTCTGGTCGGGCGTCAGTCCCTGAAAGGCGCGGTCGATGACGGATGCCGGCACGCCCTGCTTCAGCGCATCGGCCTTGATACCGTTGAGGCAGTCGCGGAAGCCGCCATCCTGGGCTTGCGCGGGTGCGGCGCCGAGGAAGGCGGGGCTGCAGAGAAGCGCCGTCGTTGCGGCGAGAATTCGTGCATTGGGCATGAGGGTCATGCCCGGCAGTTTATCACGAGCCGGCGACGGTCAGCCCTTCAATTCTCACGGTCGGGGCGTTGGTCGAGCTCTTGAATTCGAGGTCGTTCGCGGCCGTCAGGTTGAGGAACATGTCCTTCAGGTTGCCCGCGACGGTGATGCCGCTCACCGGCCAGGCGAGCTCGCCGTTCTCGATCCAGAAGCCGGACGCGCCGCGGCTGTAGTCGCCGGTCACGCCGTTCACGCCGAACCCGATCATGTCGGTGATGTAGAGGCCGCTCTTGATGTCGCCGATCAGCTCCTTCACGGAGAGCTTGCCCTTCTCGAGATAGAAATTCGACGTGGTGGGCGAGGGCGGGCCGGAGACGCCCCGCGAGGCATGGCCCGTGGGCGCGAGATTGAGCTGGCGCGCGGCCGCGAGGTCGAGCAGCCAGGTCGTGAGGACGCCGTCGTCGATTACCGCGCGACGCGAGGTCGCGAGCCCCTCGGCATCGAACGGGCGGCTGCCGAGGCCGCGCTTGCGCAGCGGATTGTCGAGGATGCGGATACCTTCGGCGAAGACGCGCTCGCCCATCCTGTCCTTGAGGAAAGACGTGCCACGCGCCACGGCGCGGCCGTTGATGGCGCCGGCGAGATGGCCAATCAGGCCGCCCGAGACGCGGCGATCGTAGATCACCGGCACGCGTGCGCTCTGCGCCTTGCGCGGGTTGAGGCGGCGCACGACGAACTTGCCGGCGTTGCGGCCCACCTTGGCCGCAGGCATCAGATCCTCGAGATGGACCGCGCTGGTCCATTCATAGTCGCGCTCCATGCCGGTGCCTTCGCCGCCCAGCACCGAGCAGGACAGCGAGAAGCCGCTGCGGCTGTAGCCGCCCGAGAAGCCGTTGCTGGCGGCCAGCATGACGGAGGTGCGGCCCCAGCCCGCCTCGGCGCCTTCGGAGTTTGTAACGCCCTTAACGGCGCGTGCGGCGTCTTCGGCTTCACTTGCCATTGCGAGCAGCTTGCGCGCGGTCGGACGCGTCCAGTCGTCGAGATCGAGGTCGGGCCACGAGCGGGCCAGCAACTCCTCGGGGGCGAGGCCGCAGGTCGGGTCTTCCGGCACGGCGCGCGCCATGTCGACGGCACGGCTCGCCAGTTGCCGCAGCGAGGCGGGCGCGAAGTCGGTCGAGGAGACGAAGGCCTGGCGCCGGCCGACGAAGACGCGCAGGCCGAGGTCGCGGCCCTCGCTGCTCTCCAGTTTCTCGCGTTTGCCCAGCCGCTGCGCCACCGAGATCGACTCACCGTTGACGTAGAGCGCATCGGCCGCATCGGCACCGAAATCCTTCGCCCATTTCAGCAGGTCGTTGAGCAGGTTGGCATCGGGCACACCGGCCGGCCTCGTCTTGCGGGCGACCTTTGGGGCGACCTTGGCGGCGGGCTTCGCCGACTTCTTCGCAGCAGGCTTCTTCGGAGAGGATTTTGGGGCGGTCTTTTTCGCTTTGGCCATGAGGCCGTTCTACGCGCTATCGGCCCGTGTCGTCGAGATAGTACGAGAAGAACAAAACGCCCGTCGCGGCGATGCCGAGAGTCCAGAACGCGGCACGCACGAGGTCGGCGATCATCGCCTGCTCAGGCCACTGGCGGGCCACCGCATCCCCCGCGAACTGGTGGCCGACTACGCCGATCATCGCGCCCAACATGAGGGAGATCGCGGCGTTCCAGACGTGACGGACGCCGCGCATGAAGGGCCCCTCGGCCCGCCGGCGAGTCGCAACAGGATCGGGAAGTGCCACTTCTTCAGTCCATCGCGATTGCGGAACGCGCGGAAAGGTCTTCCGCGCGCCCGATGCTAACGCTCGCCCGGAAGGGGCGGTACCGCTATTTGAGCGCCGCCGCGCGGTTGGCGGCGCAGGTCACGGCCTTGAGTGAGGCGGCGACGATGTTGGAGTCCATGCCGACGCCCCACAGGACCTTGCCGCTCGGCGTCTCGGCCTCGATGAAGCTGACGGCCTGGGCGTCGGAGCCGGCGCCGGTGGCATGCTGGTGGTAGTCGCGGACCCGGATTTGGATGCCGCAATTCTTGCCCAGCGCATCGACATAGCCCGCGATCGGACCGTTGCCGCGGCCCGAGATGGTCGCGGGCTTGCCGTTGAACGTCACCTGGGCATCGAGAAGCCGCACGTCGGGATGCTTGGGATCCGGCACCGTGGTGTGGCTGTCGAACTCCACGGGCGATGTGTTCTCGAGATACTCCTTGCGGAACGTATCCCAGATCAGCGCCGGCTGGATCTCCTTGCCGGTTTCGTCGGCGATCTGCTGGATCACCTTGGAGAACTCGACCTGCAGGAGCCGCGGCATGTCGATGCCGTAGTCGCTCTTCAGGATGTAGGCGATGCCGCCCTTGCCCGACTGGCTGTTGATGCGGATGATCGCCTCGTAGCTGCGCCCGAGATCGGCCGGATCGATCGGCAGGTAGGGCACTTCCCAGACCTTGCTGTTCGAGGCTTCGAGCGACTTGAAGCCCTTGTTGATCGCATCCTGGTGAGAGCCGGAGAAGGCGGTGAAGACGAGGTCGCCGCCATAGGGATGGCGCGGGTGGACCGGCAGCTGGTTGCAGTATTCCACCGTCTGGCGGATCTCGTTGATGTTCGAGAAGTCGATCTCGGGATCGATCCCCTGCGTGAACATGTTGAGGCCCAGGGTCACCAGGTCGACGTTGCCGGTGCGCTCGCCATTGCCGAACAGGCAGCCCTCGATGCGGTCGGCGCCGGCCATGTAGCCGAGTTCGGCCGCCGCCACGCCGGTCCCCCGGTCGTTGTGCGGGTGCAGGCTGAGGATCATCGAGTCGCGGTACTTGAAATTGCGATGGCACCATTCGATCTGGTCGGCATAGACGTTGGCCGAGGACATCTCGACCGTGGCCGGCAGATTGATGATCATCTTCTTCTCGGGCGTCGGCTGGTAGACGTCGCCGACGGCAGCACAGATGTCGCGCGCGAACTCGAGTTCGGTGCCGGTAAAGCTCTCTGGCGAATATTCGAACACCCATTCGGTCCGGGGATCGGCATCGGCCATCTGCTTGACCAGCTTGGCGCCCGAGACCGCGATGTCGATGATGCCGGCATAGTCGAGGCCGAACACGACGCGGCGCTGCAGGGTCGAGGTCGAGTTGTAGAGATGAACGATGACGCGGCGCGCGCCGCGGCAGGCCTCGAAGGTGCGCTCGATCAGCTCGGGCCGGCTCTGCGTCAGCACCTGTATGGTGACGTCGTCGGGGATCATACTCTTCTCGATGAGCTCGCGCACGAAGTCGAAGTCGGTCTCGGAGGCGGCGGGGAAGCCGACCTCGATCTCCTTGTAGCCCATGTCGCAGAGCAGCTTGAACATCCGGGTCTTGCGGTCGGAGTCCATCGGCTCGATCAGCGCCTGGTTTCCGTCGCGCAGGTCGACCGCGCACCAGATCGGCGGCTTGGTGATGACGGCATTCGGCCACTTGCGGTCGGGGAGCGGCACCGGCTTGAAGGGCACGTACTTCTCGGCCGCGTTCGGCATCATGGGCTTCTGGGGATTTGCGGATGACATGACGGGTAGCTCCTCGCGCCGCGCACGGCCGTGTGGCTCAAACGAACACTGCGATGGATGGAAAAGGTGGCGGCGACTGGTTGGGTGAACAGAGACGAACGACAAGCGATCCGCAGGGCCCTTCCGGTGTGACCGGTCGGGCGGCGGATCAGCCAATAAGTCGTAGCGTCGTCAGTCGCAGCATGTTGGGCGCGACAATCGTCGATTTGGTCGCGCCCGTCAACCGGCTCGTTCGTGGCCCTGCCGGCGGACTACCGGAGCGGCACGTCGATGCCGATGCTCAGATTTCCGCCGCGTGGATAGGACGGACCATAGACGGGCGCGTAGGCCACCGGCGGGGCATAGACGGGCGCCGGATAAACGGCCACGGGGCGAGGCGCATAGTAGACGCGGGGCGGGGGCCGCACGACCACGACCTCGCGATCGTAGTAGTGGAGATGATGATGCTTGTGGTGCCCCCGGCCTTTCTTCCAGTCGCCGGCCATCGCGGCGGAGGCGGTGAGCATGACGGCACCCGCCACGGCGAGCGAACCAGCCAGACGCAGGACCTCGAAGTTCATTTTCCGGTCTCCTTTGCTGCAGGATGAAACGCCCTGCGCGCACCGGATGTTGCCTGTGAATTCGCCCTGGGATGGTGACCAACTTGTGGTAAGCGGGAAGCAAGAACGGGAGGAATCATCAGATGGCAGGTCCGTTGGACGGCGTCCGCATTCTCGACTGCACGACCGTCGTGCTGGGTCCGTGGGCGGCGCAGCAATTGGGCGATCTCGGTGCGGACGTGATCAAGATCGAGCCGCCGGAGGGCGACACGACGCGTCAGCTCGGGCCCGCCCGCAATCCCGGCATGGCGGCGTTCTATCTGGGCTGCAATCGTTCCAAGCGCTCGATCGTGCTCGACCTCAAGCAGGAGGCCGGGCGCGCCGCCCTGTTCAAGCTCGCAGAGACCGCCGACGTCATCATGCACAACTACCGGCCCGAGCCGGCCAAGCGGCTGGGCGTGGAGTACGAGAAGTTCGAGAAAGTCAATCCGCGCATCGTCTATCTCGCGACCTACGGCTATCGCGCCGCCGGGCCGATGGGCGCGAAGGCCGCATATGACGACATCATCCAGGCCGGCTCCGGCCTCGCCGCACTCCAGACCGTCGTCGCCGGCCAGCCGCGATTCCTGCCGACGATCGTCGCCGACAAGACGAGTTCCAACGGCGTGGTCTCGGCCCTGCTGGCCGCCCTGTTCGCGCGTGAGCGCACCGGCAAGGGCCAGTCGGTCGAGGTGCCGATGTACGAGACGCTGGTCTCGTTCGTGATGGTCGAGCATCTCTATGGCGAAACCTTCAAGCCGGCGCTCGATACGGCGGGCTACAAGCGCGTGCTCAACAAGGAGCGCCGACCCTATCCGTCGAAGGATGGCTATTTCGCGCTGCTGCCCTACACCGACAGTCACTGGCGAGAGTTCTGCACCCTGGTCGGCCGCGAGGATCTGGCCGCGGACGAGCGTTTCCAGGGCCTGGCCAACCGCCTGAAGAACGTCGAGCAGTATTATGCGACGCTCGCGGGCCTCTGTGCCGAACGCACCAATGCGGAATGGGTGGCGTTGCTGAAGAACTCCAACGTGCCGCACGGGCCGGTGAACACGCTCGATGACCTGTTCGTCGATCCGCAACTCGAGGCGACTGGCTTCTGGAAGGACGTCGATCATCCGACCGAGGGCAGGCTGCGCATGCCCGACATTCCGCCGCGCTTCAGCAAGACGATGCCCGAGATCACCCGCCTGCAGCCACGGCTGGGCGAGCACAGTGTCGAGGTGCTGCGGGAGGCCGGATTCACGCAGGGCGAGATCGATTCCATGTTGAAGTCGGGCGCGACCCGGACGGCCTGACGCCGCTCGGTGACACGCAACGGCGGCCGCCCGCCTGACAGCGGCCATTCTGTCGGGATGGCTTTACGCAGTGCGAAATCGCGGCCATGCTCCTCCCTTGGCGCGTCCACGACGGCCCCGACCGTCACAAAAGAAATCGCGCCATAGGGAGGCTATCGATGATCGTGCGTGCGTCGCGGCGTGATGTGCTGCGTTATGGTTCTGCCGCTGCCGCTGCGGCGGCCCTGCCGGCTCCTGCCATCGGGCAGGCGGCCTGGCCCAATCGACCGATCCGCATCATCTGCGGATATCCGGCAGGCGGTCTCACCGACACATTCGCCCGCGTCTATGGCGAGTATATCTCCCAGAAGACCGGCCAGCCGGTCTCGGTCGAGAACAAGACCGGCGCCAGCGGTGCCATCGCCGCCGAGCAGGTAAAGGGGGCGGCGCCCGACGGGTACACGCTGATGTGGACCATCTCGACCACGATGATCATGAACAAGGTTCTGTTCAAGAAGCTGCCCTACGACCCGGACAAGGACTTCGTCCTGATCTCCTGGATGGACGCGGGGCACCTGCCGCTGATCGTGAACAGCAAGGTGCCGGTGAAGAACCTCGCCGAGCTCGCCGACTATGCCCGCGCCAACAAGACGAGCCTCGGTACCTACGGTGCCGGCTCCTACAGTCACGTCGCCGTCGAGGCGCTGAACCGTCACTACAAGCTCGGCATGGAAGCGGTGCATTATCGCGGGGAAGCGCCGATGTGGCAGGACGTTGCCTCGGGCGCGGTGCAGGGCGGCAGCGGCAGCTTCGCCGCGGCCTCCGGGGTGCTGCAATCGGGCAATGGCCGGGCCATCGCCGTGCCGACAAAGGAGCGCATGAAGAAGCTTCCCGACGTCCCCACCTTCTACGAGCAGGGCGTGACCGACAAGGCGTTCCAAGTGCAGGGCTGGATCGGCTTGGTCGGTCCTGCGGGCATGCCCAAGGAGATCGTGAAGAAGCTTTCGGACCTGATGGTCGAGGGCGGCAAGAGCGAGCGCATCCAGAAAATCCTCGCCACTTTCGGCATCGACAACGCCGCGCGCGACCACGTCTTCTTCGAGAAGATCGTGGCCGAGCAGGGACCGATCTGGATCGAGCTGGTGAAGAGCCTCAATATCGAGCCGCAGTGAGGGCGTGGCCCCGCGACAAAGGCATTCGGGCGGGGTCATTCCCCGCCCTTTTCATGTCGACAATCGAAATTGATCGAGCAAATCGCCGCTTTGCGATTGCATCCCTGCACGCGGAAATTGTACTTGTACCGCAACTGCAAATGTCGGATTGCGTCAGCGACCGTACGGAAAGGAAGTCGCCTCTTCATGGCTCTCGACGTGTATGTCGGGTCGCTTACGCGCTACTACGCCAGCGGCTGGGAAAACCCAGGGGAGAAAGCGGCGCGTATGCGGGGCGCTTCGTCATCCCCTCGATCGGCCAAGCAAACTGACGACGCGAAGAGCCTGGATCGGATCCGTGCGAGGGTGATCGCATGGCGTCAGGCCCTCGCCAAATCGCTGGGAAATCGTCTCGACGGGCCGCTCGAGTGGGACGAGACCGAGGCGGCGCCCTGGTTCACCGACCGTCCCGGATGGGACGGGTTCGGGTCGCTGGTCCTGTGGGCGGCCTATGCAGAGCACCCGACGCTGCGGTTGCCTGAGACTCTGCCCGAGGAATGGGACCACGATGTCGCCCTGATGAGATCGACGGCGGAAGGCTTCCGGTCGCGCTACTCGCATCTGGTCCGCAACGTGGAGATGTGGCTGCCGGTCGCCTTCGAGATCACCTTCGAGGGCGAGGATGTCGACGGCCGCCGGGTCGTCATGGGCTCCGTGATGACCCTGCGCCGTCAGCTCGCCGACCTTAATGTCGCGACCTGGAATGCCTCGACTGCCGATGTGGCGGCGTGGGCCGGGATGCCGGCCGAGGAGGGATCTGTGGAGGGGCGCGCACGCTTTGCCTTTGCGGTCCTGACGGAGCTGGCCCGGCGGGCGCAAAGTGCCCGCCTGCCGATGAAGCTGGACCACTAGCGACAAACGCCCGCGGTGTGAGCCGCGGGCGTCGTCGTTGGACGGGTCTCGTCCGAATGCCTCAGGTCGCGCTGGGCGCCGGCGGCGGTTCGGTGGCTGCCGGACGGTTGCGGCGCTCGGCCATGAACTGGTCGAACTCGGCGCGATCCTTGGCGGCCCGCAGCTTGTCGAGGAAGTCGCGGAACTCGCGCTGCTCCTCGTCGAGCCGGTTGAGCGTCTCTTCGCGATACTCGTCGAAGGCGACGTTGCCGCTGCTGCTGCGGCGGCCCCAGCCGGAGCGGCGCTTCCAGCCCTGGAACTCCTCACGGCACGAACGGCCATCGGGCATGTTCCAGTGACCGTACCGCTTCGAGCAAAACATGCGTCCACTCCCTTTGAGATAGATGAGAAGGGCCAGGCCGATCGGCCAGAAGAGGATGAAACTCAGCACCAGGAGCGCGATCCACGCCGGCTTGCCGAGGTCGTCTATTTTTTCGATCAGGCCCATGCGGGAGCCCCCTTTTGCTGATGTTAACGATGTGAATGTTAACGACATTTACATTGGGGTTGGCCACCCCGGGAGTCAAGGGCTCGACGAAAACTTTCAGCGCGCCGAAGGAAAACCCAGTCCCTGCAGATAAATGAGCACTTCCGACTCCAGCAGCTCCTCGGCCGACATGGGCAGCGCGCGCCGGCCGGAATCGCCCCGCCCGAACAGGGAGGCGATGCCGTGTGCCATCGACCAGATGTGCAGGCTCATCATCAGTGCGGGAGGACGGCCGCCGGCCGGGAGCAGCACGACGAGCTGGTCGGCCGCGGCGCGTAGCACGGCGAAGGCCCGTTCCGAGGCGGCCCGCAGGTCGGGATTGGTATCGGGGGAGATACCCGACTCGAACATGGCGGCGTAGTAGGCGGGCTCGGAGCGCGCGAACGAGAGGTAAGCCTTACCGATATTGTGGAAAGCCGTGATGGGATCGGGTTTCCCATTGGCCCAACCGGCGGCCAGCATCGCCGCGAAGCGCTCGAAACCCTCGCGGGCCACGTCTGCCATTAGCGCGTCGCGATCTCGGAAATGGCGGTAGGGCGCGGCCGGACTCACGCCTGCGGACCGTGCCGCGTCGGCGAAGGTGAAGCCCGCCGGACCCTTCTCCTTGATGAGCTCGCGGGCGGCCTTGATCAGCGCCTCGCGCAGACTGCCGTGGTGATACTTCCGCTCCTCACGGTCGTTGCGCTTCCAGCTCATGTTAAGCCAGTTTACATTAAACGCCCAAGCTGCAACAGCCGCGGGGTATGCGGAGATGGGCGGTGTCGCGGCCGCAGGGAGTTCTTACGCTCTGCCTGCGCGAAGACGAGAGCGGGGCTCCCCATGCACCATGGCGACGTGTCACCGGAGATTGCGGCGGGCCTGCTCGCCCTGAAGAAGCGCATCGAGGCCGCGAAGATTCCACCCTCGAAGCTCGACGAGACGATCAACGTCGCGGTCTGGAACATCCGCGAGTTCGGCAGGAAGCGTCGCACGGTGGCGGCGCTTCACTACATCGCCGAGATCCTGGGTCAGTTCGACCTGATCGCGCTGGTCGAGTTGCGCGACAATCTCGAGGATTTCGGCAGGGTCTGCCGTTTCCTGGGACCGAGCTGGGACCTCGTCTATTCCGACTGGATGTCCGATGCCGGCGGCAACCGCGAGCGCACCGCGTTTCTCTATGATCGCCGTGCCGTCACCTTCAACGGGCTGGCGGCCGAGGTCGATGCGCCTCGCGCAAAGAAGGACACGGAGTATCTGGCGGCCCTCTCGTTCTGGCGCGCGCCCTACATGTGCTCGTTCCGCGCCGGCAATTTCGACTTCATCGCCATCGCGACACATACGAGATGGGGCGACAGCCTGGCCGGCCGGGAAGCCGAGCTCGGGATGCTGGCCGACTGGATCGACGCGCGCCAGAAGGACAAGTCGGTGGAAGACCACGACCTGATCGTGATGGGCGACTTCAACACGCCGAGCCTCGACGACAGAACCTTCAGGGCGCTGACGCGCCGCGGCCTGCAGGTGCCCGACTCGCTGCTCGAACTCAAGGCGGGCGACGTGGCGGTGAAGGGCTCCAATCTCGGCAAGACGATGCGTTACGACCAGATCCTGCACCTGCCGACGGCGAAGAAGCGCTTCACCAACTTCGGCGGCACGCTCGACTTCCATGTCTCCGACGCGTCGATCGGGCAGCTCTTCCCCGGACAGGAAATGACGCGCACCCAGTTCACCTACCAGCTCTCCGACCATTTCCCGGTCTGGGTGCAGATCAAGACCGATATCGACGGCGAGAGGCTGACGCAGATCGTGCAGAATGCGAAGAGGGATTGATCTTCAGCACAATAGCAAGTCCATCACGACGACCGACGTTACCTGCAACGGCGTTCGCAACGCGCTCTCGCTTCACTTCCAGATCTTCTTTCCGCTGCCAGGCAGGCCCAACGCGCTCCACATTGCGTCGACCTTTTCGATCACCGCGTCGTCCATCCGGATCTGCCGTCCCCATTCGCGGTTGCTTTCGCCGGGGAACTTGTCGGTGGCGTCGAGGCCGATCTTGGAGCCGAGGCCCGACACCGGGCTCGCGAAGTCGAGATAATCGATCGGTGTGTTCTCGATCACGGTGATGTCGCGCGCCGGGTCCATGCGGGTCGACATCGCCCACATCACGTCCTTCCAGTTGCGCGCGTCGATGTCGGCGTCCACCACGATCACCCACTTGGTGTACATGAACTGCCGCAGATAGCTCCACACGCCCATCATCACGCGCTTGGCGTGACCGGCATAGGCCTTCTTCATCGACACGACGGCGATGCGGTAGCTGCAGCCCTCGGGCGGCAGCCAGAAGTCGACGATCTCGGGAAACTGCTGCTGGAAGAGGGGAATGAACACCTCGTTGAGCGCCTCGCCCAGCACGCTGGGCTCGTCCGGCGGGCGGCCGGTGAAGGTCGAGAGATAGATCGGCTTGCGCCGCATCGTGATGGCGCTGATCGTGAAGACCGGGAACGGCTCGACGCTGTTGTAGTAGCCGGTATGGTCGCCATAGGGACCCTCGTCGCCATAGTCGTCGAGGCTGACATGGCCCTCGAGCACGATCTCGGCTTCGGCCGGCACCTTGAGCGGCACCGTCTTGCACTGGACCAGCTCGACCTTTCTGCCGCGCAGCAGCCCTGCGAACTGGTATTCCGACAGCGTATCGGGCACCGGCGTCACGGCGGCGAGGATCGTGCCGGGATCGGCGCCGATCACCACGGCGGCCGGCAGCGGCTCGCGCCTGCCGGACTTCTGCCAGCGCTGATGATGCTGCGCGCCGCCACGATGCTTCAGCCAGCGCATCAGGGTGGTGTTCCTGCCCGTCACCTGCAGCCGATAGATGCCGAGGTTGAAACTGTCCTGCTTGTCGCCTTTGGGATTCGGCCCCTGCGTCACCACCAGCGGCCAGGTGATCAGCGGCGCCGGCTCGCCCGGCCAGCAGGTCTGGATCGGCAACCTGCCGAGGTCGATGTCGTCGCCGGTGAGGACGAGTTCCTGGCAGGGCGCGGAACTCACCGTCCTGGGCTTCATCGCCATGACCGTGCGCACCATCGGCAGCATCTCGAGCGCCTCGCGCCAGCCGCCCGGCGGCTCGGGCTGGCGCAGGAAGGCCAGCGTCTCGCCGACGGCGCGCAACTGGCCCGGCTCGCGGTCCATGCCCCATGCCACGCGCTCCACCGTGCCGAAAAGGTTGACCAGCACCGGGATGTCGGAGCGCGTGCCGTCGGCCCGTACGACGTTCTCGAACAGCACCGCCGGGCCCTTCTCGGCCAGCAGGCGCGTCTGGATCTCGGTCATCTCAAGGTGCGGAGAGACCGGCGCGGTCACGCGTACGAGACGGCCGCTCTTCTCCAGCCGGTCGATGAAGTCGCGAAGCGAGGCGTAAGGCATGCTAGGGACGTCGTTTAGAGGGGCGGACGGATGAGATCAAACGACATTCCCGCGGAGTTCGAGGACCTGCTGAGCCGCGCCGGCAAGCGCGTGCTGGCGGGCACGCATGCTCTCTGCGGAGCGCTGGCCAATCCGCGCACACGCTTTCTGGCGGCGGAAGACCTGCTCGACCGGACCAAGGTGGCACGCGTGCGGCGCACGCTGGAATCCGAACTGCCGGAGGTACTGGAGCCGATCGAGAAGCCCATCCCGCCCGACACGATCTTCGGGATGAAGCAGGACTATGCCGAGCTGCTGCCCAAGAGCAGCCGGGCGCGCACCATCTATTTCGAGAGCCGCCGCGAGCCCGGCGTGAAGGCCGCCGAGCGGATCGGCCTCGCCCGCATGATGCGGTCGGAAAGCTACCGCGCCTTCGCCGAGGCGCTGGCGGGTCGCAAGTTGAGGGCGGGGTGGGGGCTACAGGTCCTGCGCTACGGGCCGGGCGACTATGCCGGCCCGCACAACGACCACCATCCCGAGAACGCGGTGGCGAAGGCCGGCTACATCGACCTTCATCTCAGCCTGTGTACGCCGGGCGTCGAGCACCAGTGGCTGGTCTACAGCCGCGCCGGCCATTTCAGCGAGATCGTCTCGGTGGCCGGCCCGTCGACCGTCACGGCCTATCGGCTGCCCTTCTGGCACTACACGACCCCGCTGGTCGGCACGCCGAAGGCGGGACGTTGGGTCCTGCTGGGGACGTTCCTGTACCGGTGAAGCGAGGATCTTCGGTCCAATGATCAATCCCGGTCCGGGGCGCCCAGCGGGAAGAGGGGGCGGAACTGTCTCGCCTCGTCGACGCAGCGGGCGAAGGATGGTCTTGCGAGCAGGCGCGTGCGATAGGCGCGCAGGACCGGATAGGTCTCGGGAATCCGGTGCACCCAGTCGGCGTAGAAGAGCGACGGGGCGGCGGCACAGTCGGCCATCGTGAAGTCGCTGCCGATGGCCCAGGCGCGGCCGGCGAGTTCGTTTTCGAGCCAGGCGTAGGCGCGCTCGAGCTTTTCGATGGCGGCGTCGTGGCCGTCCTTGCGCTTGATGGGGTCGCCGGTGAGCGCGCCGTCGACCGCAAGCTGCATCATGTTCATCACGTGCAGGTCGAAGAAGCGGTCGAGGAAACGCACGTCGAGAGCCGCCATCGGGTCGGCAGGGATCAGGCGCACCTGGCCGGGATGCGCAAGCTGCAGGTACTCGATGATGATGCTGGTCTCCACGACGGTACGGTCGCCGTCGACCAGGACCGGGAATTTCCGCAGCGGCCAGCGCTTCAGCCATTCGCCGACATGTTCGGGCGCGTCCTGCCCCAGCGCACGGAACTCGAACGGCGTGCCGTTCTCGTAGAGCGCCATCAGCACCTTCTGGGTGTAGGACGAGAAGAGGTGGCCGTAGATCGCAAGCGACATTGCCGAGGGCTCCCGTTCAGCCGGACTTCTTCCAGGAAGCGGCGCGGGCGAGCAAACGTTCCGCGCGAATGACGATCGGCAGGTCGACCATGCTGCCCTCGAAGGCCACCGCGCCCTCGCCGTTGGCCTTGGCGACCTCGAAAGCCGCCAGCAGACGCCGCGCGCGGTCGATCTCGGCTTCGGAGGCGCCGTATTCCTCGTTGATGATGGGGACGTGCGCGGGGTGGATGCACGAGGCCGTGGTGAAGCCCAGTTCGCGGCCGCGCTTCAGGCCGGCGCGATAGGACTCCAGGTCGTCGATCTTGGCGAGCTGGCCCATCGAGCCCATCGGCAGGATGCCCGCGGCGCGGCAGGCGGCCAGCCCCTGCATGGCGAAGACGTACATGCTGTCAGCCGAGGGTGTGGCGCCCATGTCGGTGGCAAAGTCCTCGCCGCCTACGGACATGCCAGCCATGCGCGGCTCGGCGGCGATGGCGAAGAGATGCGGCAGCGCCGCCACCGTCTCGATCAGCACCAGGAAGCGCGTGTGGCCGATCTCCATGCCGAGCTGCCGCTCGCGTTCGGTCACCAGCTCGGCCAGCAGCCGCACATGTTCGGGGCCCATGATCTTGGGCAGCATCAGGGCCGAAACGCCGGGCATCACGGCGGCCTCGATGTCGGGTACCGCCAGCTCCAGCGGCCGGTTGATGCGGACCACGACGTCGGCGCCGTTCTGCGAGACGCGCGGCACGGCGGCGGCAATGGCAGCACGCGCCTCTGCCTTCTTGGAGGGGATGATCGAATCCTCGAGGTCGAGGATCAGCGCATCGGCACCGCGCGTATGGGCCTTGGCGATGAAGCGTTCGGCCAGCACCGGCACGAACATCAGGGAGCGCCAGTTGGGCTGAGGACGGGTGGTCATTTCAGGGATCTCCGGAAGAATTCAGCGCAGGCCGACGGGCACGACGCTGATCGAGTTCTGGGGGCTGCCCTCGATCACGCGGTCGGTATAGGTGAGGTAGATGAGCGCGCGGCGCTTCGGGTCGTAGAAGCGCACGACCTGCGTGGTCTTGAAGATCAGCGAGGCGCGTTCGCTGAAGACCTCGTGCGGGCTCTTGAGCTTTTCGGCTTTTTCGCCGTCGATCGGGCCGACCTGGTGGCAGGAGATCGAGGCGTAGGGCGGGTCCTCCGCCAGGCCGACCATGCCCTTGAAACCGCCGGTGCGGGCTCGCGCGAGGTAGCAGGTGATGCCGGCCAGGTCGGGATCGTCGAACGCCTCGACCACGATCTTGTCGTTGGGGCCCAGCCACTTGAAGCGATAGCCGACCGAGCCGATTTCCTCGGCCGCGGCAGGGAGCGCGACGAGGAGAGCGAGGACGGTGAGGATCGCGCGGATCATGTCAGACTCCTTTGGGGGCGGAACGTGTCGCGAGGAAAAGGCCGGGCAGCACCAGAGCGGTTCCGATGAGATGGTACCATTGCGGCGCTTCGCCAAGGACGATCCAGGCGAGGATGCCGACGTAGAGCGGACCGAGATACATCGACACGCTGCTGACCGAGGGGCCGAGTTCGCGCACGCAATAGGCGAAGGCGCCATATGCGCCCACGCCAGGAACGATGGCGAGGACGAGGAACGACGCCCATGTGCGCCAGTCCGCCAGGTCGGGCGCCTGCCAGAGCAGCGCCTCGCCGATCGAGAAGGGCAACAGGACCAGCGAGCCGGCAAAGGAGATGGCGCAGAGCCGCGTCAGCGGATCGAGCGCGCTCGGCCGGGCCTTGAGCAGCACGGAATAAAAGCCCCAGCAGGCCGAGGCGGCAGCGATCCACAGATCGCCCTCGGTGAACTGCACCGACAGGAGGTTCTCGAGGCGACCCTTTGCGAACACCGCGGCGACGCCGGCGAGACAGAGCACGATGCCCGCTATGCGGCCCGTCGTCAGCCGCTCTCGATAGAGCAGGCGGCCCAGCGCCACGACCAGGATGGGCGAGGCGGCATAGATAAGGCCAATGTTGAGCGCCGGCACGGACCGCGCGCCGATATAGACCCAGGCGCCGCAGATCCACATGCCGAGCGCGCCCAGCAGCAGCAGGTCTCGCCACTCGCGCGTAATTGCGTGGCGATGACGCATCAGGCGGGGCCAGGCGAACGGCAGCAGCAGCAGGGCGACGAAAAACCAGCGGCCCAGGGCGAGTGCGTTCGGCGGCACGAACGTGGCATAGCGTGCGCCCAGCATGTTCACGGCGAACATCGCAGGCGTCAGCAGCAGCAGCGTCCAGGCGATGCGACGGCGGGTGAAGAACGACACGGCGGCGTTCTACCACGGCAAGGCTGGAAACTCCGTCGCCGTCACACCTGAGTCCTGAAGCGCTCGATCAGCCATTGCGCGGCCGGTCCGGGCGGGCTGTCGATGCGGTGCAGGACACGCAGCGGATATATCGCGGCCCACCAGTCGGCGAGATCGAGTTCGACCAGGCGCCCGGCCTCGATGTCGCCTTTCACCATCGGCGCGGGCATGCTGCCCCAGCCGACGCCGGCCAGCAGCAGCGCATGCTTGGCGCCGAGATCGGCCAGCCGCCAGGTCTTGGGGCCGACCACGCCGAAATCCTGGCCCTCGGTCAACTTCGAACGGTCGGTCAGGACGAGTTGGACATGCTCGCGCGCCGAACCGCGGGCCTGCCCGCCGAGACGCGCCAGCGGATGGAAGGGGGCGGCGACCGGCACCAGCTGGACGCCGCCGATGGCGATGCTTTCGGTGCCGTCCGCCGCCACGTTCGGCCCGCTGACGCCGATGTTGGCCGTGCCGTCGAGCACGAGCTGCGTGACGGCGCCCAAGGTCTCGACATGGAGCCGCAACGGCACCGTCGGAAACGTCGTCTGGAACGCCTGCAGCGCATCCACGAGGCGGGCGGTCGGGAGCATCACGTCGACCGCGAGCGAGACCTCGGCTTCGAGGCCTTCGAGCAGCCCCTTCACCTTGGCGCGCAGCATGTCGACGCCGTGGGACACCGAACGGGCCTCGGCCAGCACCGCGCGGCCTGCCTGGGTGAGTTCCGGCTTTCGGGTCGCGACCCGGTCGAACAGGGGCAGGCCAAGCTGCGCCTCGAGGTTGTCGATGGCGTAGGTGATCGCCGAAGTGGCGCGGTTCAGGCGTCGGGCTGCGCCAGCGAAGCTCCCTGCATCGGCCACGGCGAGCAGAACCTGAAGCTGGGCGAAGGAAGGCGTGCCGGGTGTGCTCGGCATTTCTATATATCTGAAAAGATCATTCAGAATTATACGGATTTTCAGGACAAGAGACAGTTCCTACATAGCCGTCGCAGCCAAGGAGGCGACCATGAACAGCAGCAAGCGCCAGATCATTTCCATCCATGAGGCGTTCCGGACCCTTGAAGGCGACGGGTTCGAAGTGCGCCGGGCCATTCCGTCCAACGCCTACGAGGCGATCGGCCCGTTCATCTTCCTCGACCAGTTCGGTCCAATCGATGTCCGCCCGGGCGAGGCCAAGGGCGCGTCGGCGCATCCGCATGCCGGCATCGAGACCCTGACCCTGCTGCTGGAAGGCAGCCAGACCCACAAGGACAGTCTCGGCAATACGAGCAGCATGCGGCCGGGCGAGGTCCAGTGGATGCGCGCCGGCCGCGGCGTGGTCCATGACGAGAGCCCGGACGAGCAGCTCCGCCGCGAGGGCGGTCACGTCCACGGCGTCCAGCTCTGGATCAACATGCCCAAGGGCCGGAAGCACGCCGAGCCAGCCTATCGCCATATTAAGGCGTCGGAGATCCCGACGGTCACGGCCGACGAAGGTCGCGCGTTGGTGCGGCTCGTGGCGGGCAGCCTGGGGGATCTGAAGGGGCCGATCACGACGTCGGGCGCGCCCTTCGTCGTGCATGCCTCGCTGAAGGATGGCGCCACGGTCGAGCTCCCGGCAGGCAGTCCGGTCGAGCTGGGCGTCTACGTCATGGTCGGCGCCGCGCGGATCGGCGGTGACGAACGGCGGATCGAGACGGGCCAGCTCGCGCGCCTGACGGCGGGCGACGCTCTCGAAATCGTCGCGGCAGGAGACAGCGAGGTCCTGCTGGTCGGCGGCGACCCGCTCGATGCGCCGATCCTGCGCCACGGTCCCTTCGTGATGAATTCGATCGACGAACTGGAACGGGCGGTCCGCGACTACCACGCCGGCCGCATGGGCCAGATCGCCTGACGCTTCTCTTTCCTCATCCCCAACCTCTCAACCTCAATCGACAACAGGAGACTGAAATGACCAAGGTTCTCGTTCTCTATTATTCGAGCTATGGCCACATCGAGACGATGGCGGAGGCCGTCGCTGCCGGCGCGCGCGAGGCCGGCGCCCAGGTCGACGTCAAGCGTGTTCCCGAGACCGTGCCGGAAGCGGTGGCCAAGGCCGCGCACTTCAAGCTCGACCAGAAGGCGCCGGTCGCCAAGGTCGAGGATCTGGCCGACTACGACGCGGTGATCGTCGGCACCGGCACGCGCTTCGGCCGCATGTCCTCGCAGATGGCGAGCTTTCTCGACCAGGCTGGCGGCCTGTGGGCCAAGGGCGCGCTGAACGGCAAGGTGGGCGGCGCCTTTACCTCGACGGCGACCCAGCATGGCGGCCAGGAGACGACGCTCTTCTCCATCATCACCAACCTGCTGCACTTCGGCATGGTGGTGGTCGGCCTCGACTATGGCCATGCCGGCCAGATGACGCTCGACGAGATCACCGGCGGCAGCCCCTATGGCGCCACCACGATCGCCGGCGGCAGCGGCCAGCGCCAGCCCTCGGCGAACGAGCTGGTCGGCGCCCGCTACCAGGGCCGCCGGATCGCGGAGACGGCGAAGAAGCTCGCCGCCTGATCACGCCCCGCCGTTCACTCGACGACGGGATCGCGGCCGGCGGCGTTGCGAACGGCGCCGCCCGGCCGGATCAGCGAGATCAGGCCGGCGAGTGCGGCGAGGCACACGAGAAGGACGATGACGTCGCGGCTGGCCGCGACCAGCGCTCCCGTCGGAAGGTTCAGCGTGCTGCCGCTGCTGCCTCCGAGCGAAAGCGAGAGAAGGGTCGACGCACCGGCGATGCCGGTGCTCATGCCGAGCATGCGCATGACGTTCAGGACGCTGCCTGCCTGACCGGTTTCGCCGGCCGGCGCCGCCGACATGATGGCGCTGCTGTTAGGCGAGATGAAGAGGCCCTGTCCGACGCCTATGACCGCAAGCGACACGGTCACCAGCCAGAGATTGGCGGGAGCGCCATCCAGGAAGAGATAGAGAGTAGCCAAGCCCGCGACGCAGATCGCCATGCCGAGGCAGGTCGGCAGGCGGGGGCCCAGCCGGTCGTAGAGCATGCCGCCCACAGGCGCGACCAGGCCCAGCATCACCGGCAGGATCGACAGCCGGAGGCCGGCGGCGAGCGCCGTGTCGTGGTAGATGCGAACCAGCGCGAAGGGGACGAGGAAGAAGACGCCGAACAGCGTGGCGTACGACACGAAGTTCGCCGTGTTGCCGAGGAGGAACGCAGGCTTGGCGAGCAGCTTGAGGTCGAGCAGCGGCGCCAACGTGCGATGCTCGGTGCGCACGAACAGCAGGGCGCAGGCGATGCCGCCCAGAAGACAGGCGAGCAGGACAGGCGATCTCGGTCCGAGCGCATGAAGCTCGTTCAAGGCAGCGACCAGGCCGGTCAGGGCCGGCGCGATGAGGATCGCACCGCGCCAGTCGAAGCGTTCGTGTTCTGAGGCGACCGCCGTCTGGGGCAGGACGAACCAGCCGATGATCGCGCCGGCGATGCCCAGCGGCACGTTGATCCAGAAGGCCCACTGCCAGCCCAACGTGTCGAGGATGAATCCGCCGATCGCCGGTCCGGCGCCGAGGCCGACCGCCTGCGCCGCCGACTGCAGGCCGAGGCCGCGGCCGCGCTCCTCGGGGCCCATGATCATGACGACGATGGCGACGCTGTTCGAGGTGATCAGTGCACCCCCGATCGCCTGCAGGACGCGGAAGAAGATCAGCCAGGGCAGGCTCGTCGCATAGCCGCACAGGGCTGAGCCCGCGATGAACAGCAGGAAGCCTGCAGTATAGAGCAGCTTGCGGCCGAACATGTCCGACAGCCGCCCGAAGATCGGCATGAACGATGCCAGGGCCAGGAGATAGGCGACGGCGACCCAGCTCACGCTGGCCAGGCGGGCGCCGAACTCGACCTCGAGCCGCGGCAGCAGCACCTGGGTCATGCTGGCATCGACCTGGCCCATGACGGCGCCGATGCAGACCGTGCCGACCACGAACCAGCGATAGGATGGCAGGCGCGCGACAGCCCGCAGCGGCGGCGGCTCCCGGCCTTCAAAAGCGGCGGCCCGTAACGCGCCGAGGGAGAAGGGGCCGGGTGGAGGAGCTGTCAAAAGGTCGGCTTCGCTTCGAATTTCGTCGTGGCCCTGGTTTCGCGGTCCCGCGGCGGGGTGCCGGCGTCGAACGTGTAGGTGGTGCCGACGGCGGACTGGCTGACCCTATCACCATATTCGTTGGCCAGCGAATGGAGCGCCCGCCATCCGGTGCAGTGGCCGGTGATGAACCAGGCGATGTCGAAGGACTTCAAGGCTTCGACCGTCTGCGGGATGAGGCGCTCCATCACCCCGCCCAGGTGCAGGCCGCCCATGACGGCATGGATTGGAATATCGGGGAACAGTCGCTTCGCCTCGGTGCAGACATTGACGATCCCGGCGTGCGAGCAGGCGCTGAAGACGACCAGCCCGAGGTTGCGCACGTTCACGATCAGCATACGCTCGTCCATCAGGAACGGGTCGGGCCGCCACTCCTCCGAATTGTCCTTGCGGCAGAGATGGTCCTCGCGGCCCTTCTCGAAGGCGCTGACGCGCGGGATCTCACCGCTGTAGTAGAAGTGACCGTCGAGCAGGGTCCGCGCCTGGCCATCGTTGTGGACACGCGCGCCCAGCGCCTCGATCTGCGCCGGCGTGGGGACACGGGCGGCCGGGAAGATCGTGCCGTCCTGCAGCAGCACGCCGCGCTCGTTGAACATTTCCGGATTGACGTTGACCGTCACGCTGCCCCGGCCGCGCCGGGCGGCAATTGCGTCGAGCGCCGCCGGTAGTGCGCCCATGTGATCCCAATGACCATGGGTGATGGCGATCTCCTCGACCGCGCCGAGATCGATCCCCATGTTGCGGCAGTTTCGGATGAAGGCGGCGCCTTCGGTGCCGGTGTCGAACAGCAGCGTGTGCTGGCGGGCGCCGATCCTGGTCCGCAGACGGAGCCCGTAGCCGAGATTGGCGACCAGCAGCGTCTCGCCGGAAATCTCCGTCGCGCCGGCCTTCAGGATGTTCGCCATCTCCGAGGTCGCGAAAGCGGGCTTGCTCGCATAGGTGTCGCTCATATTGTCGGTGATGACGTCGACGATCAGTGAATCGACGGCGGCGAGTCCGGACATGACGGATGGCTCCTGTGTCAGATTGCCGACAGGGCGGCCTCGTCGCCCGCGGAAACGCCGGACGGTCCGGTCAGGCGTTCGTCTCCCTCAGGAACCGGATCAGCAGCCTGCTCACTTCCGTGGCTTGCTCCTGTTGCACCCAGTGGCCTGCGCCTTCGACCATGTGGATTTCCTTCATGTTGGTGCAGGCGCTCTTCTGCATCTTCTCGAGCGCGCCGGGCGACTGGTAGTTGCCCCAGTCGCTCTTGCCCGAAATGAAGGTCGAAGGCTGGTCGATGGTGCGGCCGGTGAAGATTTCGAGCTCGGGCGTCACCCGGCCGCTGGTGCGGGCACGATACCAGTTGAGCCCGCCCTGGAATCCGGTGCGCTCGTACTCGCCGGCATACACGGCGAGTTCCTCATCGGTCAGCCATTTCGCCGCCGCGATCTCCTCGGCCGTCGGCATCTCCTTGGCGACCGTCTCGGCCATGCCCTCGGCCAGATCCATGATGTAGTAGGTGGGCATCTTCGCGAGTTCCTCGGCGGTCCAGCCCCCCAGCTCGTAGGGCCTGTTCGCCTTCCAGTCGGCGCTCTTGTAGTGATAGTAAGCGCGCAGGAAATTGTGCAGGCCCTGCTTGGGATGCCACTGTTCCTCGTTGGCTTCGCGCGTCGACTGGTACCACTGGTAATGCTTGCGCGGGCGCGGCAGCGCCGCCAGCGCGGCGTGGACGTCCGGTGCCTTGGGCGGAGCGGGCTTGCCTGCCGTATCGAAGGGAACTGCCGATGGGCCCGGGAAGGGCGCACTCATCAGCACCATGCGCTTGAAGATGTCGGGTCGCACCAGGGAAGCATAGGAGGCGACCGACGAGCCAAAATCGTGGCCGACCGCGGCCTCGGCCGTGCGGTGGCCGAGCGCGAAGAGCACGCCAATGGCATCCCTCAGCAGGTTGGTGAAGCGGAAACCGATCTGGTCGGCGTCGAAGTCGGCACTCCAGCCCGTGGTACGCCCGTAACCGCGCAGGTCGGGTGCGATCGCGTGATAACCGGCGTCGGCGAGCGCCGGCATGACCTTGCGCCAGCTGTAGGCGATCTCGGGAAAGCCGTGGAACAGCATGACGGCGGGCGCCTTCCGGTCGAAGCCGGCTTCCAGCACGTGAATGTCCAGGCCGTTTATGCCGGGCAGGATGCGGGCGCGAACGCCGGCGGGGAGGAGGGGGGCGGGGAGCGGTTGCATGGGCCAAGCCTACGCCGGGCGCCACAGGAATGGCAGATCGCTCGCGCAGGTCGCTGCGTGCCCGAACCGCTATGCGAGCATTTCACGGAGGTGCTGACGGTCCACTCTAAGCGGTGGGCCAGGTCACCTTCGGCATCTGACCGGTGCGATCGAAAGCGTCCGCGACCCGCTCGACACAAGAGTCGAAGGCAGTCGACTGCGGCTTGAAGCCCTGCGCGAAGCAGGCCTTTTCGGCGATCGCCAATGCCCGGCTCGAGCGGGCCTGTACCTCGGTAGCGAAGGCCGCGACTGCTACTGCGGCGCCGACGGCGATGAAAGTCGTGGTCCGACGATTCATGACATCCTCCGGTTTCTCTCAAGAAACGCCGGCGTCCGCACGATCGTTGCTGCCGTCTCTCATTGGCTCCCGTGCATGACCACTCTGGCGGCTACTGGTGAGCGATGTCCCGGTCATATTGCGGCTCGTCGGTGAAAACGAGCAGCCGGCGGGCGTGGGTTTCCCGTTCCATGCAGCTCTTGAAGCCCGAGGTTGCCGGCGACAGCCCGTAATCCAGGCAGGCGTCTCGGGCGTTCGCCGTCACCCGAGCCATCGTATGGGCAATCTCGGGTTTGCCCCACTCTATGGCGCGCGTCGCCTGCGACAGGCAGTACTCATAGCCTTCGCTTTTCGGCGTGATCCCCTGCTCGCGACAGATGCGCTCGGCGTGGCTGTGGGCGGAGGCCGGCGGCACGGGAGGCGCGAAAGCCACGACGCCAGCCATCAGCATCACGCTTCCCAGCGCCAGACCGGCGTGCAGCTGGTTGCGAGTCATCGTTCGGCTCCCCATTGGACTGGTTGCGATCAGACACCCAACAAACGTCCTGAATCGCCAAGGGGTTGCTGAAACAAACGATACAATCGCCTGCGTCTGCCCTTGTTTTGCCTCAATCGGGAATCGATCAGTAGCTCTTGGGCAACCCCAGCACCCGCTCCGCGACGTAGCAGAGGATGAGCTGCTCGCTGACCGGCGCGATGCGGGCGATCATGACCTCTCGCAGGAAGCGCTCGACATGGAACTCCTTGGCGTAGCCGTAGCCGCCATGGGTCAGGATCGCGCGTTCGCAGGCATCGTAGGCGGAACGGGCGCCGAGATACTTGGCCGAATTGGCCTCGGCGCCGCACTCCTTGCCGCTGTCGTAAAGCCAGGCCGCCTTGAAGGTCAGCAGGTTGGCCGCCTCGAGCTGCATCCAGCTCTCGGCGAGCGGATGCTGGATCGCTTGGTTCTTGCCGATCGGCCGGCCGAACACGACCCGCTCCTTGGCGTACTGCGTCGCCCGCGCCAGCGCCGCCTTCCCGATGCCGATGGCCTCGGCGGCGATCAGGATGCGCTCGGGATTGAGTCCGTGCAGCAGGTAGTGGAAGCCCTTGCCCTCCTCGCCGATGCGGTCCTCGAGCGGCACCTTCAGCCCGTCGATGAACACCTGGTTGGTGTCGATCGCCTTGCGGCCCATCTTCTCGATCTCGCGCACCTCGATCTTGCTGCGGTCGAAGTCGGTGTAGAAGAGCGACAACCCGTCGGTCGGGCGCTTGCACTTCTCCTTGGGCGTGGTGCGCGCGATCAGCAGCATCTTGTCGGCGACCTGCGCCGTCGTGGTCCAGGTCTTCTTGCCGTGGACGACGTAGCCGTTGCCGTCACGCTCGGCCCGCGTCTCCAGCGCGGTCGTGTTCAGGCCGGCGTCGGGCTCGGTGACGGCGAAGCAGCCTTTCACCTTGCCCTTGATGATGTCGGGCAGGATGCGCTTCTTCTGCTCTTCCGTGCCGAAGACCACGATCGGGTTCGGGCCGAACACGTTGAGATGGATCGCCGACGCGCCCTGCAGCGCCGCGCCCGACTCGGCCACCGCCTGCATCATGATCGAGGCCTCGGTGATGCCGAGTCCCGAGCCGCCATATTCCTCCGGCATGGCGATGCCCAGCCATCCGGCGTCGGCCATTGCCCGGTAGAAATCCTCCGGAAAGCCGCCGTCCTTGTCCTTCTTCAGCCAGTATTTTTCGTCGAAGCCGGCGCAGAGCTTCGCGACACTGTCCTTGATGGCGAGCTGGTCTTCGGAGAAGGCGAAATCCATTTTGAAACCTCTGTCATCCCGAGCGTCAGCAAGGGATCTTTAGGGTCAGGGGAAGGATCCCTCGCATGCGCTCGGGATGACAATTGAGTCAGCGGTTGAGGCCGAGGAAGCTCAGCATGAGCCGGTTGAACGGCTCGGGCCGCTCGACGTTGGGCAGGTGGCGCGCCTTGGCGATGTCCTCGTAGCGCGCACCGGGAATCTTCGAGGCGATCAGCTTGTTGCGGTCCGGCGGCGTGGCTGGATCGTCGTCGCCGCAGATCACGAGGGTCGGGATCTTGATGGTGGGCAGCCGGTCGAGATAGTCGAAGTTCTGGATGGCCGCGGCACAGCCCAGGAAGCCCGCGTCCGACGTGCCGCAGATCGTCGAATGGATCTCCTTCCAGCGCGCCGGATTGGCCTCCTTGAACTCCGGCGTGAACCACCGTTCCATGTTGCCGTCGGCCAGCGCCTTGACGCCGCCCTTGCGCACGGCCGCCTTGCGCTGGTCCCACAGGCCGGCCGAATCGTCGGGCGAGGAGGGATGCGTGTCGCACAGGGTCAGCGACTGCAGCCGCTCGGGATAGGCGAGCGCAAAGCCCTGGCCGATCATGCCGCCGATCGACAGACCGATGTAGTGGATCTTCCAGATGCCCAGCACGTCGAGCGCGCCCTTAACGTCGCCTGCGAGCTGGTCCATCGTGTAGTCGCCCTCGACCGGCTGGCTGCCGCCATGCCCGCGCATGTCGAGGCGCAGCACGCGATAGCCCGCGGCGAGCAGCGGCACCAACTGTTCCGTCCACATGCCGCCGTCGGCCGCCAGCGAATGGGTGAAACAGACCGTCGGCGCATTCTGCGGCCCGGCCAGGTCGAAGTAGATCTTACGTCCGTCGAGATTGAGCAGCATGCAGCCCCCTCATGTCATCCTGAGCGTCGCGAGGACAGCGATCACATCGCGCTGATGCCGCCGTCGATGATCACTTCCGAGCCGGTCATGAAGCTCGATTCGTCGGAGGCGAGGAAGACCAGCGCCCAGCCCACCTCCTCCGGGCGGCCGAGGCGGCCGATCGGCACCTGCTTGCCGAGCTTCTGCTGCATCAGGTCCTGGCCGAAGCGGTCGCGGTACTTGTCGAGGATCGGCGTATCGATGAAGGTCGGGTGCACCGAGTTGCAGCGGATGTTGTAGCCCGACTTGGCGCAGTGCAGCGCCACCGACTTCGAGAGCAGGCGGACGCCGGCCTTTGCCGAGTTGTAGGCCGCCATGTTGGCGCCGGCGATGATGCCGGAGATCGACGAGATATTGATCACCGAGCCGCCCAGCCGCTGGGTGTGCTTCTTGATTTCGGCCACGCCGTGCTTGCAGCCCAGGAACACGCCGTCGAGGTCGATCGCGTGAACCTTGCGCCATTCCGCGAGTTCGATCTCCTCGACCGTCTTGCTGAGGCCGATGCCGGCCGAATTCAGCAGCACGTGGATGGCACCGAACTTGTCGACCGTCTCCTGAATGGCGGCCTTCCAGTTGTCCTCGCTGGTGACGTCGAGCTTCACGAAATGGCCGGCCGAGCCCAGCCGGTCGGCGACCGCCTTGCCGCGATCGACCGCGACGTCAGCGACGACGACCTTGGCGCCTTCCCTGGCCATCAGTTCGGCGGCATTGGCGCCGAGGCCCGAGGCGCCGCCGGTGATGAGCGCAACCTTGCCGGCCAGACGATCCGTCATGTCTTCTTTCCTCCCGCGGCCCCCGCCTTTGCCTCGCGGTGGGCGATGTAGGTCGTGGAGGCCACGATGATGGCGGCGCCCACGAAGGTCCAGATATCCGAGGTCTTGCCCCAGACCGCCACGTCCATCAAGGCGGCCCAGACGATGCCGAGGAAGGTGATCGACTGCAGGGCGGAAATGTCGAGCAGGCGATAGGCCCAGGTGATGAAGAAGTAGCCCATCGTCCCGAAGAAGCCGGCCGCCAGGAACAGCAGCAGCTGGTCCGGGGTTGGTGTCTGCCAGAACCATAGGCCCAGCGGCGTGAAGCAGATTGCGCCGATCACGCTCTGCCACAGCACCACGACGGCTGGCTTGTCGCGGCCCGACACGACCTTGGCCACAAGATTGGAGCCGGCGATCAGCGGCACGGCGCAGAGCATCATGATGATGCCGGGGTTCACGGTGACGAGGCCCGGCCGCACGATGATCAGCATGCCGACGAAGCCGATGCCGACCGCCATCCAGCGGCGCCAGTGCACGGTCTCCCTGAGGAAGATGACGGCGCCCAGGGTAACGAAGATCGGGCCGGTGAAGCCCAGCGCCGCCATGGTGGCGAGCGGCAGCCAGACCACCGCCTCGTACCACAGCGCATAGCCCGACGTGTGGAAGAGGCCGCGGAAGCAGTGGAGCTTCAGGTCCTGCGTCTTCATGCCGGCGAGGCCGGCGCGCCAGAAGAGATAGGGCGCGATCAGCGCAACGCCGGCCACCCAGCGGCCCCACGCGACGTAGAGCGGCGGCATCTCGCTCGCCAGTTCCTTCACCGAGGCGTTCAGGAAATTGAAGAAGATCCCCGACAGCACGGCCAGGAAGAAGCCGCGGGCCGTGCGCGAGGGGATCAGGCGCGACAGCGTGTCGGGCTGGTCGATGGCGGGAGCGGACATGCGCCGGCAGAGGAAGCCGAGACGCGACAGGGGTCAAGCCACTGCTTTCGCAGGTCAGCCCCGCAATGAACTAATCCAGGGTCACCTTGTAGCGGCTGATGGCGACCAGCGAGACGATCAGCAACATGGCGAGCAGCGCGGCGAGCTCGGCCGAAATGTCCTCGAAACCGGCACCCTTCAGCATGACGCCGCGAACGACCCGCATGAAGTGGGTGGCGGGCAGGGCCTCCCCGATCCACTGCGCCCACACCGGCATGCCCCGAAAGGGAAACATGAAGCCCGAAAGCAGGATCGAGGGCAGCATCATGAAGAACGAGGCCTGCATGGCCTGCAGCTGGTTCTGCGTCAGAGTCGAGATGGTGAAGCCGATGGCGAGGTTCACCGTGATGAACAGGGCCGTTCCGGTCGCCAGCAACGGGACGCTGCCTTCTATGGCAACATCGAACAGCAGGCGCGAGACCAGCAGTATGACGGTGACCTGAATTGCGCCGATCAGGATATAGGGCACGATCTTGCCCACCATGACCTCGAGGGGCCGCACCGGCATCGCCAGTAGATTCTCCATGGTGCCGCGCTCGCGCTCGCGGGTGACGGCGAGCGCCGTCATCATCACCATGGTCATGGTGAGGATCACGGCCAGCAGGCCCGGCACGATGTTCAGCCGCGATTTGCCTTCGGGATTGTAGCGGCGCTGCATCACCACTTCGACCGAGTCGGGTTTGTCGCGCAGGCCCGCGAGCGGTCCCACGAAATCGCGGGCCAGCGCCTGGGCGATCGACGGCCCGGCGGCGGCCAGCGGATTGGCGGCGGCCATCGGATCGGTGGCGTCGGCATCGATCAGGATCTGCGCCCGCTCGCCGCGCACCAGGCGGCGCGTGAAGTCGGACGGGATGGTCACGACGAACTGCACTTCCCCCTGCTGCAGCAGCGCGTCCGCCTCGTCCTGGCTCGACAGGTGATGGGTGAAGCGCATGTAGCCGGTGTTGTTCAGCGCCGACAGCACGGTGCGTGTGATCTGGCTCTGGTCGGCCGCAATCACCGCGGTCGGCAGGCGGTGCGGGTCGGTATCGATCGCGTAGCCGAACAGCAGGAGCTGGACGATCGGCATTCCGAACATCATGGCGAAGGTCAGCCGGTCACGCCGGAGCTGCAGCACCTCCTTCGCGATCATGGCTCCCAGTCGCCGCAGGAAGCCGCGTCGTGCCTGGAACCAGCGCATCGTCAGGCGCCGGGCGCATTGTCGCGCGCCCGTCCCATGAGGTGGATGAAGATGTCTTCGAGCGTTGGTTCGGCCTCTTGCCAGACGATGTTGGGGTCGTTTCGATAGGGCGTGATGGCTTGTTCGAGTTTGGCGCGGTCGGGGCCACAGACATGGAGCGTCGTTCCGAAAGCAGCGGCGGCGCTGACGCCGAGTACATCGCGCAGCGTCGCGGCCAGCCGGTCGGCGCCGGGGCCGCTCGCGACGTAGGCCGAGAGGCCCGATTGGCGGATAATGTCTTCGGCCGTGCCGCGGGCCATCAACTCACCGTAGGCGATATAGGCGATCTCGTGACAGCGTTCGGCCTCGTCCATGTAGTGTGTCGAGACCAGCACTGTGATGCCGTCGGCGGCGTAGGCGTGGATCTCGTCCCAGAAGGCGCGTCGCGCCTTTGGATCGACGCCGGCGGTGGGTTCGTCGAGGAGCAGCAGCCTGGGCTCGTGCAGCACGCAGGCGGCAAGCGCCAGCCGCTGCTTCCAGCCGCCCGACAGCGAGCCCGCGAGCTGGCGCTGGCGCGTCGTGAGGCCAAGCCGTTCCAGCGACCGGTCGATCCGCTCCTTTAGCCGATCGAGTCCGTAGACGCGGCCGACGAACTCGAGGTTCTCGCGGATGGTGAGATCCTCGTAGAGACCGAAGCGCTGCGTCATGTAGCCGGTCTGGCGCTTGATCTGCTCGCGATCCCGCACGAGGTCGTAGCCGAGGCACGTGCCGCCGCCGCCATCGGGCGTGAGCAGGCCGCAGATCATGCGCAGCGTCGTGGTCTTGCCCGACCCGTTGGGCCCCAGGAAGCCGCAGATGCGGCCCTGTTCGACCGCAAGGCTGAACCGGTCGACGACCGTGCGCGCGCCGTAGCGCTTCACGAGGTCATGGACGTCGATCGCCAGGGTCATGGGCCGGAACCGAACGGCTCGACGGAGACGGGTAGCCCCGGCGGCAGCGGTGTGCCGGCATTCAGCGGCCGAGCCTCGACCAGGAAGACGAGCTTCGTCCGCGCACTCTGCGAATAGATCACCGGCGGCGTATATTCGGCACGGGGCGAGACGTAGATGATCGTCGCCCTGAGGCCGCCGGGACAGGAATCGCACGTGAAGGCGACCTCGCGGCCGGCGCGAGCATGGGCCACATCTTCCTCTGGCACGAAGAAGCGCAGCTTCACGCGGAAATCCGGGAGCAGGGACACGACGGGCGAGCCGGCCGGCACCCATTCCCCGACATTGAAGTACGTGTTCTCGACCAGTGCATCCTCGGGCGCGACGGGCATCAGATCCTCGAGGCGCTTCCTGGCCTGAGCCAGATTGGCCTCGCTTTGCTCGATCAGGGCGGCGGCGGCGGCGATCTCGGCCTGGCGCGCCGCCAGGTCTCCGACACGCTCCTGCGCCGCCAGCGAGGCCGCACGCGACCTGAGCTGTCGCACCTGCGAATCGGCCTGCTCGAAGGCCTGATGGGTGGAGATGTTGCGCGCTACCAGCTCCGTCTGGCGCTTGAGTTCCGCTTCGGCCTGGACCAGCGCCGCCTCGACCTCGCGGCGCTGGGCGCGCACGACGTCCTGCTCCTCCTGCCGCTTGCCGGTCAGCATGTTCTCATGCCGCGCCTTCGCTTCGGCGAGCATCGCCTCGGCGCGTGCGACCTCGGCTTTGGCGGCGACGGGGTCGATGACGAAGAGCCGGTCGCCCTTCTTCACGCGGTCGCCGCGCTCGACCGGCCGCTCGATCAGGCGGCCAGCTATCGGCGGCGCGATCAGGCTGGTCTCACCCTCGACATAGCCGAGATAGCTGTTCTCGTCCGTGCCGATTCCGGCCAGGGCGAGAAGACGGTCGCCGAAGACGACGTAGGAGACGAGAAGCGCGGCGGCCACAGCTGCGAGCGCAATCAGCGGGGCGCGTTTCATGGTGCATCTCTCGCATCGGGGCGCAATGCATGCAGCATCAGGTCGGCGTGGTGCCGCGCCAGCGCCTGCACGTCGAGCTTCTCGGCGCCGATCGGTTCGAAAACGGTGCGCCAGACCATGGCGAGCAACATCGGGCCCATCAGCGAACGTACGGTCATGAAGGAGTCGACCTCGCGGAACTCTCCTTGGTCGATGCCGCGCCGGATCAGGCCTTCCATTAGCGGCAGGCCGCGGCCGATCACTTCCGTCAGGTAGTACTGGCCGATCTCCGGAAAGGCGCGCGACTCCGAGATGACCAGCTTGGCTACCGACGCCATTGGCGATGTCTCGATCCGCAGCGCCATGAATTCCAGGATGCGCGACAGCAGCGGCGCCACGGGGCCGCGATGGCTGGCGAGCATGGCTTCGACCTGGCCGAGATTGCTGGTGATCGCGTGCTGGACCACCCCTTTGAACAGGGCGGTCTTGTCTTCGAAATAGAGATAGATCGCGGCCTTGGACAGGCCGGCACGCCGCGCGACGTCGTCTAGGCGCGTGCCCGCAAACCCCGTCTCGACGAACTGGAGGAGGGCTGCGTCGATGATTTCCTGCGGCCGAGCGGCGGGCGCGCGGCGTTGTTTAACCGTTTTCATGAAACTAACTTACCAGTCAGAAAGTTCTTGGGCAAGTCAGCGTGCGGGTGCGGCAGGCGGCGCACGTGACCTCATGTGGGGAGGCCTGCTCTGGTGGGGTTCTTGCGTGCCGCAAGCATCACCGTGACAATGATGTTGAGAGGAAAACCATGCCCGATGCCATCGCCGAGACTGTGAAGCACGCGGCCCCTCGCCATCCGCTCGATCCCCTGACCTCCGACGAGATCCGCCGAGCGTCGGCGGCGGTGCGCGCCGCGCACGATCTCGGGCCGGGCATGATGTTCGAGACGGTGAGCCTGCACGAACCCGACAAGAGCGTCGTGGCGGACTTCCGGGCCGGTGCGTCGTTCCCGCGAAAGGCGTTCGTCTGCGCATTCGACCGCACCAACGGCCAGGTCTGGGAGGCCCGGGTGGACCTCATTGCCGACAAGGTCGTCGACTGGCGGCACGTCCCCGGCGTGCGGCCACGCATCCTGGTCGACGACATCATGCTGGTCGGCGAGGTGGCGCGGGCCGATCCGCGCTTCCGCGAGGCCCTGGCCCGGCGCGGCATTACCGACATCGAGAACGTCCAGGTCGACCCCTGGTCGGCCGGCAACTACGGGCTGCCTGACGAGGAGGGGCGGCGGCTCTCCCATACTTTCTGCTGGTACCGCAGCGAGAAGAACGACAACGGCTATGCCCACCCCATCGAGGGGCTCTGCGCCGTGGTCGATCTCGACCGGGCCGAGGTGTTGCGTGTCGACGACTATGGCGTAGCCGACGTCCCGAGGCTCGATCGCAACTATGCTGCCCGCTATCGAAGCGTCTTTCGCGACGATGTGAAGCCGCTGGAAATCGTCCAGCCGGCCGGCCCGAGCTTCACCGTCGAGGGCAACGAGGTACGCTGGCAGAAATGGCGCTTCCGCGTCGGCTTCAATGCCCGTGAAGGGCTGGTGCTGCATGCGATCGGCTACGAGGACGACGGACGCCTGCGATCGGTGCTGCACCGGGCAGCCTTGTCAGAGATGGTGGTGCCCTACGGCCACCCCGGCGGCGGCCATTTCCGCAAGAACGCCTTCGATGTCGGCGAGTACGGCATCGGTGTGCTGGCCAATTCCCTTACGCTGGGCTGCGACTGCCTGGGTGCCATCCGCTACTTCGATGCCTGGCTGGCCGACAGCAAGGGCGATCCCTACTGCATCGAGAGCGCGGTCTGCCTGCACGAGGAGGATTTCGGCATCCTGTGGAAGCACACCGACCTGTTCACGGGCGAAGTCGACGTGAGGCGTGCCCGGCGGCTGGTCGTGTCGTCCATCTCGACGGTCGGCAACTACGAGTACGGCTCGTTCTGGTACTTCCACCAGGACGGCTCGATCCACTTCGAGATGAAGGCGACCGGGATCGTGAACACCGCCGGCCTGCGGCCCGGCGAGGCGCCGGATTACGGAACGATCGTGTCGCCGGGCGTCTATGCCCACTACCATCAGCACGTCTTCAACATGCGCCTCGACATGGCGGTCGACGGCGAGCGCAATCGCGTCGTCGAGGTCGACACCGTGGCCTTGCCGATGGGCGACGAGAATCCGTACGGCAATGCCTTCACGACCCGCCAGACGGTTCTCGAGACCGAGCAGGGCGCCCAGCGCAACGTCGACTTCAACGCGGCGCGGTTCTGGAAGATCGAGAGCGCGGAGGCCCGCAACCGGCTGGGTCAGCCCACCGCCTACAAGTTGCTGCCATTGAGCCCGATCCCCACCTTCTCGCATCCCCAGTCGATTGTCTCCCGGCGCGCCGCCTTCATGACCCGGCAGCTCTGGGTCACCGCCTACCATCCCGACGAGATCTACGCCGCGGGCCGCTACCCCAACCAGAGCAGCGGCGGCGACGGATTGCCGGCCTGGACGGCAGCGGACCGGCCGCTGGTCGATACCGATCTCGTGGTGTGGCACAGCTTCGGTCTGCACCACATCCCGCGGCCCGAGGATTTCCCGGTCCAGCCCGTGATCACCGCAGGATTCGCTCTTCACCCCGCCGGGTTCTTCACGGAAAATCCGGCACTCGACGTTCCGCCCTCTGCCAGCAGCATGAGCTGCTGCGTCGGCTAACCGCGCCCCGAGCGAGGAGTTTGCCATGGATACCCTGATCGACACCGCATCGCGCCGCCGGACCCTGTCGGACAAGCCGGCCACGCCAGTCCTCTTCGCGCACTTCGTGCTGCGCTCGTCGAACGTGCAGCCGATGATCGACTGGTATTCGGCGGTGCTGAACATGCATGTGGTCCAGCGCACCGACTACATCTGCTTCCTGACCTATGACGACGAGCATCATCGCCTGGGCATCGTGAACCTGGCGGGACTGAAGGCGCCCGATGCGAAGACGTCGGGCCTGGCACATGTCGCCTATACGTTCGCCGACATCGGCGCACTGCTCTCGACCTATCGCCGGGTGAAGGGACTGGGCATCGAGCCATCACGCTGCATCCATCACGGCCCGACCGTGTCGATCTACTATCGCGATCCCGACGGCAACGGCGTCGAGTTGCAGGTCGACCGCTACGCGACGAAGGAGGCGACCGCGGCCTATTTCCAGACCGAAGCGTTCCGCAGGAACCCGATCGGCGTTGCCTTCGATCCCGAGGCGCTGGTGCAGGCCTACGAAGCCGGCGCGCCGGAGAGCGAGCTGCTGGAGATGCCCGACGGTCCGCCCGCCGCGCCGCAATCGGGGCCTGGCAAAGTCCCTTAGAATAGCCAAACGAGCGTCGAGCCGCCGATCAGGCCGATCGCGATAGCCGTGCCGACCATGACCTTGATCGACGGGCGATAACTTTCGTCGTCGATCGTCCTGCCGACATGGAGATAGTGCCAGGTCGAGCCGGCCAGCATCAGGATGCCCAGGATCACCAGGCCGATCCCAAGTTTCTCGACATGGCGGTTGGCGAGGTCGCGCACGGTCGGCACGACCTGATGCATCTCCACCAGAAAGAGGGCGAAGCGGTTGATGGCGACGCCCAGCGTCATCACCGCGATCGCCGTCCGGATCCAGGCGAGGAACGTGCGCTCGTTGGCCAGATGATCGGTGACGTGCCGGCTCGTTTTCGGACTGTCCACGGTGGCTCCTGCCTAGCTCTTCTCATGTTCCTCTCCCCCGTTAGGGGGAGAGGCTAGGTGAGGGGCGTCTAAGGCTTGTGCGCAACCCCCTCACCCAACCTCTCCCCCTACCGGGGGAGAGGAGTATGAGACCTCAAAGAAAAAGGCGCGATCCCTGGGGATCGCGCCTCGTTCCGTCCCGGTACCGGGGTCAGTTGTACTTGGCGATCTCGAGACGGCCAACCTGGTCGCGATGGACCTCGTCCGGGCCGTCGGCCAGGCGCAGCGTGCGCTGGTGGGCGTACATGCTCGCGAGCTTGAACACCTGGCTGACGCCGCCGGCGCCATGCAGCTGCAGGCAGCGGTCGACGACCTTCGAGGTGATGTTCGGGACCGCCACCTTGATCATCGCGATCTGCTGGCGGGCTTCCTTGTTGCCGAACTTGTCCATCGCCCAGGCGGCCTTGAGGACCAGCAGGCGGGCCATGTCGATCTCCATGCGCATGTCGGCGACATGGGCTTTGGTGACGCCCATCTCGGAGATGCGCTGGCCGAAGGCGACGCGGCTCTTGGCGCGCTTGATCGCCATTTCGAGCGCCCGCTCGGCGACGCCGATGGCGCGCATGCAGTGATGGATGCGGCCCGGTCCGAGGCGGCCCTGGGCGATCTCGAAGCCGCGGCCCTCGCCGAGGAGGATGGCCGACTTCGGCACGCGCACGTTGTCGTAGACCACCTCGGCATGGCCGTGCGGCGCGTCGTCATAGCCGAACACGTGCAGCATCTTCACGATCTTGATGCCGGGCGTGTCGCGCGGCACGACGATCATCGACTGCTGGCGGTAGGCCGGGGCGCTCGGGTCGCTCTTGCCCATCAGGATGATGACCTTGCAGCGCGGGTCGCCCATGCCCGACGACCACCACTTGCGGCCGTTGATCACATAGTCGTTGCCGTCGGACTCGATGCGGCACTCGACGTTGCGCGCGTCGGACGAGGCCACGGCCGGCTCGGTCATGGCGAAGCAGGAGCGGATCTCGCCGGCGAGCAGCGGCTTCAGCCACTTCTCCTTGTGCTCAGCCGTGCCGTAGCGGGCGAACACTTCCATGTTGCCGGTGTCGGGCGCCGAACAGTTGACCGCCTCGGAGGCGATCGACGAGCGACCCAGGACTTCGCAGATCGGGGCATAGTCGAGGTTGCTGAGGCCCATCGTGCCGTGCGTGTCGCCGGTCTCGCGATCGGCCGGCAGGAACATGTTCCACAGGCCACGCTTCTTCGCCTCGGCCTTGCACTCCTCGATGATCGGCGGGAGCTGCCAGCGATCCTTGGCCTTCTCCATCTGCTCTTCGTAGATCGGCTCGGCCGGATAGATGACCTCGTCCATGTATTTGTTGAGCTTCTCGAGCAGCGCCTTGCTGCGATCCGAGTATTCGAAGTCCATCGCTCTCTCCCTCTGTGCTGCGGCGGACTCTGGCCGAAAACCGGCACGATGTGAACGGGCATTCAGGTCGCATCCCGATTTCGACTTGCGGTCGGCGGGCGAGGCCGAGCCGGGACGCCTCGCCGGCGGTCGCCGCCGCTCCCTTGCCGATGTCCCGTTCCCGTCCCTAAATCGCGTCTACAGAACAAGCGCCGGGGGAGAACGTCGTTGGACAGTGTGATGCAGGTTCCGTTCAAGCCCATCGAATTCCTCAGTCGCGACATCGAGGTCGAGCGCCGTCCCGACGGGACGGTGGTGCTGCAGTCGAATCACGCCCTGCAACCCTATGCCCGGCACGTGCCGGCGCTGCTCGCCAGGTGGGCGGCCGAGGTGCCGGACCGCCTGTGGCTGGCGCAGCGCCGCGGGCCCGAGCGCGACTGGCTGAAGGTCACTTATGGCGAGGCCAAGCGTCAGGTCGATTCGGTGACGCAGGCACTGCTGGACCGCGGCTTCGGTCCCGACAGGCCGGTGATGATCCTGTCCTCGAACTCGATCGAGTTCGCTCTGCTCACCATGGCCGCCATGCAGGCGCGGGCGCCCGTCGCGCCCGTCTCACCGGCCTATTCGGTGATGAGCCAGGACCACGCCAAGCTGAAATACGTGTTCGACCTGATCAAGCCCGGCCTGGTTTTCGTGCAGAACGGCGAGATCTACGCGCGTGCCCTGGCAGCGCTCGATCTCACGGGCGTGCTGCTGGTGCATGTCGACAAGCCGCCGCCCGGGATGCGGTCGCTGCCTTGGAGCGAGCTGGTGGCAACGCCGGCGACCGATGCGGTGGCGAAGTCCATCAAGGCGATCGGGCCGAAGACAGTGGGCAAGTTCCTGTTCACCTCGGGCAGCACCGGCATGCCGAAGGCCGTGATCAACACGCAGGAAATGATGTGCGCCAACGTCGCCATGATGAGCATGGCGCGCGTGCGCAAGCCAGATGACCCGGCGCCCGTCATGCTCGACTGGCTGCCGTGGAACCATACGATGGGCGGCAACGCCACCTTCCAGGGCAACCTGAACGAGGGAGGCACCACCTATATCGACGACGGCAAGCCCTTGCCCGGCCTGTTCGAGGAGACGCTGCGCAACCTGCGCGAGGTCTCGCCGACGTCGTTCTCCAACGTGCCGGCAGGCTACGCGATGCTCGCCACGGCGCTGGAGAAGGACGAGGCGCTGGCCCGGCGCTTCTTCAAGAACATCAACGTGCTTTCCTATGGCGGCGCGACCCTGCCGGGCGATCTCTACGAACGCATGGAGGCTCTGGCGGTGAAGCACACCGGCTATCGCATTCCCTTCGTGACCGGCTGGGGCTCCACGGAAACCGCACCCACCGCGACCAGCGTGCACTGGGCCTCGGAGCGCGTCGGGCTGGTCGGACTGCCGTATCCCGGCGTGCAGCTCAAGATGGTGCCGACCGGCGCGGCAGGACGCTACGAGCTGCGTCTCAAGAGCGTGATCGTGACGCCCGGCTACTACAAGCAGCCCGACCTGACGGCCCAGATGTTCGATGAGGAGGGCTTCTATAAGATCGGCGACGCCGGCCGCTTCGTTGATCCTGAGGATCCCAGCCAGGGCATCGCCTTCGACGGGCGGGTCGTCGAGGATTTCAAGCTGTCCAGCGGCACCTTCGTTCTCGTCGGCACCCTGCGCACGACCGCCATCGCAGCCGCTTCGCCGGTGCTGCAGGACGCCGTGGTCTGCGGCCAGGACCGGGAATATGTCGGGCTGCTGGGCTTCCCAAACGTCGCGGCCTGCCGCCAGCTCGCGGGCGACACCGGGGCGCAACTGCCGCTGCCTGAGCTGCTGGCCCATCCCGCCGTCGTCGGTACGCTGAGGGAAGGTCTCGCGAAGATGAATGCCGAAGGACGCGGCTCGTCGATGCGGGTGAAGCGCGTCCTGCTGATGACCGAGCCGCCCCAGGTCGACGGCCAGGAGATCACCGACAAGGGCTATATCAACCAGCGCGCCACGCTGGACCGCCGCAAGGCGCTGGTCGAGAAACTCTATGCTGGCGGCGAGGGCGTCATCGAAGTGGCCTAGACCGTGCTTGGGTCTCGGGACAGGAACGAAGGGCAGTCCATGGACCAATTCGATACGCCCAACAGGGAAGCAGCCAAGAAAGACGTGCCGCTTCGCTACGACACCCGGCTTCTCGGGCGAATCCTCGGCGAGACGGTGCGCGACCAGGAAGGCGACGACGTGTTCGACCTGGTCGAACATATCCGCCGCACCGGCGTGCTGTTCCACCGCGAGGCCGACGAGGCGGCGCGTCAGGAACTGCAGACCACGATGACCAGCCTGCCGATGGACCGGGCCGTACGAATCATCCGCGCCTTCGGACACTTCTCGCATCTGGCCAACATCGCCGAGGACCAGCACCACATCCGCCGCACCCGCGCCCTCGCCATCGCCAAGGCGCCGCCAGCGCAGGGTACGATGGCCTATGCGCTGGGCCGCGCCGCGAAGGCCGGCATTTCCCGAGAGCGGTTGCAGGGCTTTTTCGCCCACGCGATGTGCAGCGCCGTCCTGACGGCGCACCCGACCGAGATCCGGCGCAAGAGTTCGATCGACCGCGAGATGGAGATCGCGCGGCTGCTCGACGAGCGCGACCGGGTCGAGTTCACGCCGGAGGAGCTGCGGGCCAACCGGCAGGCGCTGCGCCGCGCCGTGCTCACCTTGTGGCAGACCAGCATCCTGCGCGACACGCGGCTGCGGGTGATCGACGAGGTCACCAACGGGCTCGCCTATTACGATCATACGTTCCTGCGCGCGCTGCCGATCTTCTACGCCGACCTCGAGGATCGGCTCGGCGGCGTCGATGCGGCGTGGGGCGACATCGAGGTGCCGTCCTTCCTGCGCATGGGCAGCTGGATCGGCGGCGATCGCGACGGCAATCCGTACGTCACCGCCGACGTCACGCGGCAGACGCTCACCCTGCAGAGCCAGCGGGCGCTGCGGTTCTATCTTGAGGAACTGCACCGGCTGGGCAGCGAGCTGTCGCTCGACGGCCGCATCGTGCGCGTCTCGGAAGGCTTGCAACGGCTGGTCGAAAGCTCGGCCGACCGCGCGCCGGAGCGCAAGGACGAGCCCTACCGGCGCGCCATCGTCGGCATCTATGCGCGGCTGGCAGCGACCGCCTGGGCGCTCGACAGGCTGGAGCCGCCGCAGCCGCCGGTCGGGCCGGCGCCGGCGTACGAGAAAGCGGAAGACCTGCGCGCGGACCTCGATACGCTCTACCGGTCGCTGGCGGAGAACGGCTC
Source organism: Reyranella sp. (assembly GCA_046296475.1). GTDB lineage: Bacteria > Pseudomonadota > Alphaproteobacteria > Reyranellales > Reyranellaceae > Reyranella. The sequence continues at coordinate 219,338 of JBKBLH010000004.1, read as the reverse complement.
GGCAGACCTCGCGCGCGGGCGCCTGCGCGCGCTGCGGCGCGCCGTCGATGTCTTCGGCTTCCATCTGGCATCGCTCGACTTGCGCCAGAACTCCGACGTGCATGCGCGCGTCATGGCCGAACTCGTGGCGGCGACTGGGACCCGCATCGATTATGCCGGGCTCGACGAGAAGGCGCGCGTCGCTTTTCTGAGCGCCGAACTCGGCAACATGCGGCCGCTCGCATCGCCCTATCTTTCCTATGGCGACGAAACGGCCGCCGAGCTGGAACTCGTGCGCGTGGCGGCCGATGCGCATCGGCGCTACGGCCGGGCTGCCCTTCCCAACTACGTGATCTCCAAGGCCGACAGCGTCTCCGACATCCTCGAAGTGGCCGTGCTGCTCAAGGAGGGCGGATTGCTCGATCCGCGCGAGGGCCGGCTGGACGTCGACATCGTGCCGTTGTTCGAGACCATCGGCGATCTGCAGCGCTGCGGACGGATCATGGACGAGCTTTTCGCCCTGCCTGCCTACCGACGTCTGCTGGCGTCGCGCGGCGACACGCAGGAAGTCATGTTGGGTTACTCCGACAGCAACAAGGATGGCGGCTACCTCACCTCGACCTGGGAGCTGTACAAGGCGGAGCTGGTCATGATCGAAACCTTCAAGCGCCACCAGGTCGGGCTGCGCCTCTTCCATGGTCGCGGCGGCTCGGTCGGTCGCGGCGGCGGGCCGAGCTATGAGGCGATCCTGGCGCAGCCGCCGGGCGCCGTGCAGGGCGCCATCCGGATCACCGAGCAGGGCGAAGTGATCGCCGGGAAGTATTCCAACGCCGAAGTCGGCCGACGCAATCTCGAAACCCTGGCGGCAGCCTCCCTCGAAGCCTCGCTGCTCGACGCCGACCGGCCGCCGCCGCCCGCCGACTATCTCGCCGTCATGGAGCAGCTGTCCGAGCACGCCTTCCGCGCTTATCGCGCGCTGGTCTACGAGACCGAGGGGTTCGATCGCTACTTCCGCGAATCGACCGTGCTGGACGAGATCGCCTCGCTCAATATCGGCAGCCGCCCGGCCTCGCGCTCGAAGAAGCAGGGCATAGAGGATCTGCGCGCCATTCCCTGGGTGTTCAGCTGGGCGCAATGCCGGCTGATGCTGCCGGGCTGGTACGGGTTCGGCGCCGCGATCGAGGCGTGGACCGCCGCGCGGCCGGCCGACGGGATGGCGATGCTGCAGGAGATGCACGACAACTGGCCGTTCTTCCGCACCATCCTGTCGAACATGGACATGGTGCTGGCCAAGAGCGACATCGCCATCGCCTCGCGCTATTCCGAGCTGGTGACCGATGCGGACCTGCGCGAGCGCGTCTTCGCCCACGTGAAGAGGGAATGGCAATCGTCGATCGATGCGGTCTGCGCGATCACCCGGCAGGAGACGCTGCTGGAACTCAACCCACTTCTGGCGCGCTCGATCCGCAACCGCTTCCCCTATATCGATCCGCTGAACCACGTGCAGATCGAACTGCTGCGGCGTCACCGCGCCGGCGATCCCGATCCCGCGGTCGTGCAGGGCATCCACCTCAGCATCAACGGCATCGCCGCGGGCCTGCGCAACAGCGGCTAGAGTCCCGCCGTCAGCGCGAGAACTCCACGACCGAGAGATCGAGCGGCAGCACCTTGTGAAGATGCTGCGGCGGCGTGCGAGGCGTCAGCGTGAGCGGCGTGCCGGTGGCCTCCGCCTTGTCGAAGTCCGGCGTGCCGGCGGCATCGACCGCGGTGATGGTGAAGGTGTCGAGGACGTAGGGAATGCCGTTGGAAAGCAGCGGAGAGGGCCCATCCATGACATGCAGGTGGAGGTGCGGCGCCTGGCTGTTGCCGGTGTTTCCGACCTTGCCGAGGATGTCGCCTCTCTTCACTCGCGCGCCAGTGCCGACGAGGACGCTGCCGGGCTGGAGGTGGGCATAGAGCACATGGGCCCCGCCGCCGATATCGAGCACGATGAAGTTGCCGTCGGCCTCGGCGATCGGCAGGTTCGCCGGCAGCGCGCCGGGGACCTGCTCGGCCAGGTCGTTGCGCGCGGAGACCACCGTGCCGTCGGCGACGGCGAGGACCGGCTGGCCGTAGATCGTGTAGTTCCTCGGGTCGGCGAGATCGCCCTTCACCAGGCGGTTCTCTCCGTCGACCTGCTCCCAATCGATGGCGAAGCGCTGTGCGAGTGCAAAGCTGCCGTTCAAGGGCAGCAACGCGCGCACGTGGCGGATCGTATCGCAGCAGCCGTCCGCCGCGACGAAGCCTTTGCCGATCAGCGGCGGCCCGAGTACCGGTGGTGGCGCCCGATTCACGTCGGTCCCGCCTCCGGTCTCGGTGATATCGACCGGGTTAGGCAAAGCGAGCCGCAACGAGAGGCGGTGCACCAGCGAGGAGGGGATCGGGGCTCCGGCATCAAGCGGCACGTGCAGGAAGATCACGCCGAACTGGCCGGTGCCGAGATCGGCCGATTCGGCTCCGCGCCGGCCGCCGATCGACAGGCGCCGGGCGATGGCGTCGCGATCGAGGGTGAGGAGCGTCTTCGCCGTATCGGCCTCAAGCACCTCGATTTTCTGAAACGCCGCCGCGGCCGGGCTGGCATTGGCGAGATCGAGCTCGTACACGAGATGCTGCCTGCCGTCAGAGCCCGGCACCGCCTGCGGCGAGAAGAGCACCCTTGCAACCAGCGGCGTCATCACCGGATCGGGAGCCGGCGTTTGGGCGGCGGCAGGCAGCGCAGCGGCAATCACGGCGAGGAGGAGCAGGAATCTCATCCGTGAAACGCTAGGCTTGCCTCGAGCTCAGCGCAACACCACCATGGCATCGGAGGATCGAAGCAGCATGAATCGACTGGCGGGCAAGGTGGCCATCGTCACGGGTGGAGCGAGCGGTATGGGCCGGGCCACCGTGATGCGTTTCCTCGCCGAGGGTGCGAAGGTGATGGTGGCCGATCTCAACGAGGCCAACGGCGCGGAGACATTGGCCGTCGCGAAGGCGCAGGGCCACGGTGACAGCGTCGGCTTCGTGCGCTGCGATGTATCGAAGGAGTCCGATGTGGCGGCCATGGTCGCCGAGGCCAAAAGCCGTTTGGGCCGCCTCGACATCGCCTACCTCAATGCCGGTGTCGGTGGCGCCTTCGGGCCGATCGCGGAAACCAGCGTCGAGGACTGGGACTATACGTTCGCGGTGCTGACGCGGTCGGTGTTCCTCGGCATGAAGCACGCCTCGCTGGCGATGAAGGCGCATGGGAAGGGCGGTGTCATCCTGGTGACGGCCTCGATCGCCGGAATGGTGGGCGGTGGCGGCAGCCATGCCTATTCGGCGGCGAAGGCGGCCTGCATCAGCCTGATCGAGAACGTCGCGACGGAACTCGGGCCCCATCGCATCCGCGTGGTCGGCATCGCGCCGGGTGTCATCTCGACGCCTCTGGTCCATCGCGGCCGGCCCGACAAATACGAGAAGCAGTTCGCCCAGCAGCCCTGGCCCGACCGCGGCGAGCCCGAGCACATCGCCGACGTGGCGACCTTCCTCGCCTCCGACGAGGCACGTTTCATCACCGGCGAGACGGTGAAAGTCGATGGCGGCCTGCTGGCCCAGGGCGTCGCGCTCTGGGGCACCGGCGCCGACAACACCTTCATGAAGAGCGCCGGCGTCAACCGCGGCACGACCGGCGAAGCCATGGTCGTGCGCACCCTGCAATCCGGAGATCAGAAGAAATGACCAGCGAAGCCTCCCGTGAAGCAACGAGTGAAGCCAGGCGCCTGCATGGGCACCTGATCGGACAGCAGGGCTCGCGCGGCTCGCTCAACACGCCGGCCCTGGTGCTCGACCTCGAGATGCTCGACCGCAACATCGCGGAGATGGCGTCGTTTGCGAAGGCCCATAACGTGAAGCTGCGGCCGCATTCCAAGACCCACAAGTCGGCCGACATCGCGCGGCGCCAGATCGCGGCCGGCGCGCTGGGTGTGTGCTGCGCCAAGCTCGGCGAGGCCGAAGCGCTGGGCGAGGCCGGCATCCAGAGCCTGCACATAACCTCGCCGGTGGTGACGCCGCAGGCGATCCAGCGGCTGGTGGAACTCAATGCGAAGGTGTCCGACCTGATGCTGGTGGTCGACCATCCTGCCAATGCCGAGGCCCTCGCCGCCGCAGCGGCCAAGGCGGGCAAGCCGCTCACCGTGATCGTCGACATCGATCCCGGCATCCACCGCACCGGCACGGCCTCACCAGAGGCCACGGTCGAACTCGTGCAGAAGATCGCCAACTTCCGGTCGCTCACCTATGCCGGCGCCCAGTTCTACTGCGGCCGTCACCAGCACATCGTCGACTTCAAGCAGCGCACCGCCGAGATCAAGGAGCGCACGGAGTATCTGCAGGGCATCCTGGCGAAGCTCGAAGAGGCGGGGCTGAAACCGGGCATCGTCACCGGCTCGGGCACCGGCACGCACTACATCGATGCCAAGCTCGGCGTCTTCACCGAGCTGCAGGTCGGCTCCTACGTGTTCATGGACCACGACTACAACGTCTGCGACCTGCGCGGCCTCGACAAGCCGACCTTCGAGCAGGCGCTGCAGATCGATTCGCGCGTGGTCAGCGCCAACACGCCGGGGATGGTGACGGTCGATGCCGGCCTCAAGGCCATGGCCACGGAAAAGGGCCCGCCGATCATCCTGAAGGGCGCGGTGGAGGGCGCGACCACACGCTTCATGGGCGACGAGCATCTCGCGGTGATCGCACCCGAGGGCCACGAGGCGCCGAAGCTCGGCGACCAGGTCGTGCTGACGCCGCCGCACTGCGACCCGACCGTGAATCTCTACGAGAGCTATCACGTGGTGAAGGGCGATACCCTGGTCGAGATCTGGCCGGTCACGGCCCGCGGCCGGTCACGCTGAAGACAAGGGTCCCTCGCCGCCGCTCGGGATGACAACTGCTTCTTGATTGTCATCCCGAGCGTAGCGAGGGACCTTTCGCTTCTGCGTGCCCCACCAGCAGTCCGCCGTTCCACACCGTTGCGAGCAGCAGCAGCGCGCACATACCGAGGGCGCTGACGACGGTCATGGCGAGAAACGCATGCTGGCCGTACTCTGAATAGAGGATGCCGGAGAACTGGTAGACGACGGCCTGCGTGGCACCGGTGCCCAGCGCGTAGTAGAGGCTCTGGCCGATGGCGGCGCCGTGCGCCGGCAGGGCGCGCTGCAGGAAGGCCATGGCGCCGAGATGACAGGCGGCGAAGGTGCAGGAGTGCAACGCCTGCAGCAGCACCAGCGCCCACAGCTCGGTCGTGAAGGCCATGCCGGTCCAGCGCACCAGGCCGGCGGCGAGGCCGAGGCCGATCAGGCCGCAGACACCGAGCTTCGCCAGCAGCCAGCCGCCGAACAGCATCAGCACGATCTCGATGGCGACGCTCTCGGCCCATAGCGCACTGATGGTGACGTCGGGGATACCGGCGCCGCGCCAGGTCAGGGTGCCGAAACTGTAGAGCACCGAATGGCTGGCCTGGCAGAGGCCGCAGGCCAACAGGAAGAGCAGGAACGGCGGCTGGCGCAGCAGCTCGGACACGCGGAACGGCGCATGGTCGTGAGCGGTGGCGGCGGCGCGCGGTGGCGTGGCCGGCAGCAGCAACGCGAACGGCGCCAGCAGCACGATGCTCGCCATCCCGACATAGAGCACCCAGGGCGGGCCGTAGCGGTCGACGGCGATGCCGGCGAGAAAGGTCCCGAAGATGAAGGCGACCGAACTCCACATGCGGACGCGCGCATAGTCGAGCCCGTGCTTCTTGGTCTCCGTCACCAGCACGCCGTCGTAGAGCGGCATCGGCGGCGACCACAGGAAGCCCCAGATCATCGTGACCACGAAGATCGCGAGGAACGAATAGGAGAACTGGTAGGCGACCATCATCACGATGGCGCCGATCCCCAGCGCCACGATGACCCCGCGCGGGCCGGCCAGGCGGTGGACGATCCAGCCCACCGACAGCGTGGCGATGACGGTGATGATCTGGCGCGACATGAACAGCGTGCCGATCTCGGTGTCGCTGACCCCGCGGTCGCGCAGCCAGACCGGCCAGTAGCTCATGAAGGCGCCAGCGGCGAAGAAGTAGGCGGCGCCATAGGCCGCGAGCCTTGCCCCTCGAAGCAGACGGCCCGTCGGCCGGTCGGACATCAGGCGGCGAACTCCTTGCGGATCGCCTCGCTGTGCTGGCCGAGCGTCGGCACGTCGCCCAGCCGCTCGGGCTCGCCGGTATAGGAGGCGGCCAGCGCCGGGATCGAGACGTCCTTGCCGTCGATCGAGTTGAAGCCGGTGCGGCGCAGCTGCGGATGGGTCGTCAGGTCCTTGACGCTGCTGACCCGCGCCCAGGCGATCTGCGCCGCTTCGAGGCGGGCCGAGAGGTCGGCGAAGGTCTGCGACGCGAAGCTCCTGGCCACGATGGCGTTGGTCTCGTCGCGCCGCGCGTTGCGCGCCTTGCCGGTCGCGTAGTCGGGATCCTTCTCGAGGCCCGGCCGGTCGATGACGCCATGGCACAGGCGCTCGAACTCGCGATCGTTCTGGATCGAGATCAGCACCGGCACCTTGTCCGACGTCGGATAGACGCCGTAGGGGGCGATGAACGGGTGGGTGAGGCCGAGCCGCGGCCATTCGTAGTTGGAATATTCCATGCCGAGCAGCGGCACCGTCATCCATTCGGCCATCGAGGAGAAGAGCGACACCGAGATGGCGCGGCCCTCGCCGGTGCGCCCGCGGGCGATCAGCGCCTCCAGCACGGCGGCGTGGGCATACATGCCGGTGCCGATGTCGGTGGCCGAGATGCCGACCCGGCCGGGCGCATGTTCGGTGCCGGTGATCGAGGCCAGGCCGCTCTCGGCCTGGACCAGCAGGTCATAGGCACGGCGGTTCCTGTACGGCCCGTGGTCGCCATAACCCGAAATGTCGACGGTGATCAGCTTCTTGTGGGCCGCCCGCATGGCGGCGGAGCCGAAGCCTGCGCGCTCGGCCGCCCCCGGCGCCAGGTTCTGGATCAGCACGTCGGCCTTGCCGATCAGCCGGTGCAGCAGGGCGAGGTCGTCCTTGGCCTTGAAGTCGAGGGTGAGGGACTGCTTGCCGCGGTTCAGCCAGACGAAGTAGCTCGACTGGCCGTGTACGTACCCGTCGTAACCGCGCGCGAAGTCGCCCTCGGGGCGCTCGATCTTGATTACGCGGGCGCCGGCATCGGCCAGCCGGGCGGCGCAATAGGGAGCGGCCACCGCCTGCTCGACACTCACCACCAGCAGACCGTCCAGCGCTCCAGCCATCACGTGACCCCAATTTCCAGAAATGCCCCGCGCATCGCACCGCGAAGCGCCTCGGGACGAGGTGTTACTGTAGGACTACCATTTCGCAAAGGGCGATGGCACGGTCCGGGCAAGACCAAAACGTCATAGCGGGGACGAGGAAATGCCGGGACCATTGCAGGGCGTGCGGGTGATCGATCTGACGGCGGTTCTGCTGGGGCCGTTCGCCACGCAGCACCTCGCCGACATGGGCGCCGACGTGATCAAGGTCGAGCCGCCGGAAGGCGACCTGCTGCGCGCCTCGGGCGGCAGCCTGGGCAACGCGCCGGCGATGGGTCCGATCTACATGGCGGCCAACCGCAACAAGCGCTCGATCTGCCTCGACCTCAAGAAGCCTGCGGCCTGCGCGGTCCTCAAGGACATGATCAAGGACGCCGATCTCTTCATCCACAACAGCCGGCCGCAGGCGATCGAGCGGCTGGGCCTGGGCTACGAGGAACTGAAGAAGATCAACCCGTCGATCATCTATGCCTATTCACTGGGCTATGCGCGCAAGGGGCCGTACGGCCACAAGCCGGCGTTCGACGATCTGGTGCAGGGCGTCTCGGGCGCCGCCTCGCTGCAGAGCCGGGTCGACGGCCTGCCGCCGCGCTTCATGCCGAGCCTTATTGCCGACAAGACGACCGGGCTGCATCTCTGCATCGCCGTGCTGGGCGCGCTCTACCATCGCAAGTGCACGGGCGAGGGGCAGATGATCGAGGTGCCCATGCTCGAGACCCTGGCCTCCTTCTGGCTGACCGAGCACCTGTTCGGCGCCACCTGGACGCCCGAGCGCGCGCCGATGGGCTACGATCGCATCATCAACAAGTTCCGCCATCCGTTCCCGACGAAGGACGGCTACATCTGCGCGCTGCCCTATACCGATGCGCACTGGGTCAAGTTCTTCGAACTGGCGGAGCGGCCCGATCTCGCGCAGGAGAAGAGGTTCGTCGACCGCATGGAGCGGGCCAAGCATTTCAGCGAACTCTACCAGGTGCTGGCAGAACTGCTGAAGCATCGCCCGACGCAGGAATGGCTCGATATGTTCGACGAGGCCGACATTCCCGCCATGCCGGTGCGCACGCTGGAGGAGCTGAAGGACGACCCGCACCTCAAGGCCACGGGGTTCTTCACCGAGCGCGAGCATCCGACCGAGGGCCCGATCACCACCTTCGCCAGCCCGCTCGACTTCGAAAAGACCAAGGTCGAGTTCCGCCGCCACGCGCCGCCCCTCGGCCGCGACGGCGTCGAGGTCCTGCGCGAGGCCGGCCTCAGCGACGAGGCGATCGAGAAGCTCAAGGCGGACAGGGTGCTGATTGTACCCTGAAGCCGTACCGCACGTGGCGGTCGGCTTCAGAGTGCTTGGTCGGGCCTTCTCCTTGTGGGCCTAGAATCGGTAGGTCACGCCGGCGCCGATGATCCAGGGATCGATGGCCGCCGTCCCGGTCACCGGGATGGTGTTGTTGACCGTGGCATTGTAGGTCGGGCGCAGCAGGTACTTCTTGACGTCGAAGTTCAAGCCCCAGTGCTTGTCGATCATGTAGTCGAAGCCGACCTGGAGGGCGCCGCCGACGGTGTTGTGGAGGGTGAGGTTCGTTACCCCGAGCCCGTTGGTCGGCGTATAGCCGGCGCTCTGGCCGAAGAAGATCGTGTAGTTGAGGCCAAGGCCGATATAGGGCTTGAACGAACCAAAATTGGTGAAGTGCCATTGCGCCAGCAGGGTCGGCGGCAGGAGCCACGCCCTGCCGATGTTGGTGTTCGCCAGGGCGCCGGTACCCGTGATGTTGTGAGGCGTGACGCCCAGGATGAGTTCGGCCGCGACGTTCGGCGTGAAGTAGTAGCTAATGTCGAGTTCCGGGACGATCGAGTTGCCGATCGACAGGCCGGATCTCGGAGACGAAAGCGCGGGAACGCCCTGAACGTAAACCGTGCTGCCCGAGGTGGCCGGAAGGACGCCCAGCGCGCGGACCCGGATCTGCCACGGGCTCTGGCTATCGTCTGCTCCGGCGGCTTGTCCCAGCGGACAGGCCACCAAGGCTGCCGCAACCATTGCTCCAACAACCGAAACTCTCTGCATTCTACTCTCCCACTCAAACAGGGAAAGTGAACACCCCTAATAATAATAGGGAATTGACCTGGATCAATGGTTGCAAGCGCCGGTGTGTGACGTGGGGATTTCTTACGGAAAGGCGTTCCGCATCTCGGCGCGGACACTCGCCAGTCGATCTATCGGCGCTTGTCCCGTCAGGGCTCGTGGCTAAACTCCGGCCAAATCGAAAATGCCTCCTCGGGAGGGGAACATGGATCTCGCTTTCACGCCTGAAGAACAGAAATTCGCCGACGAAGTGCGGGCCTTCGTGCGCGCCAACCTGCCCGCCGACGTGCGCGACAAGGTGAAGAACGGCAAGCACCTGATTCGCGACGACTACATGCGCTGGCAGCAGGCGCTCGGGAAGAAGGGCTGGCTGGTCTACACTTGGCCGAAGAAGCACGGCGGTCCGGGCTTCACGCCGGCGCAACGCTACATCTTCGAGAACATCTGCGCCGAGGAATATGCGCCGGGCATCATCCCGTTCGGCACCAAGATGGTCGGGCCGGTGATCTACACGTTCGGCACCGAGGCGCAGAAGGAGAAGTACCTACCGGCAATCCGCGAGAGCACCGTGTGGTGGTGCCAGGGCTATTCCGAGCCCGGGTCGGGCTCCGACCTCGCGAGCCTGCGCACCAAGGCGGAGAAGGACGGCGACCACTACATCGTGAACGGTTCGAAGACCTGGAACACGATGGGTCACTGGGCCGACTGGATCTTCTGTCTCGTCCGCACCGATCCCAAGGCCAAGCCGCAGGAAGGCATCTCCTTCCTGCTGATCGACATGAAGACGCCGGGCATCACCGTGAAGCCGATCATCATGGCCGATGGTGGCCACGAGGTGAACGAGGTGTTCTTCGACAACGTCAAGGTTCCGGTCGAGAACCTGGTCGGCAAGGAGAACGAGGGCTGGACCTGCGCCAAGTTCCTGCTGGCCAACGAGCGGCTGGGCATCGCCGCGGTGCCGCAGTCCAAGCGCGGCGTCGAGGCGCTGAAGGACATCGCCCGCGCCGAGCAGGACAATGGCAAGCCGCTGATCGAGAACCAGGCCTTCGCCGAGAAGATCGCCGATCTCGAGATCCAGGTGACGGCGCTCGAATTCACCGAGCTGCGCGTGCTGTCGCAGATGGCGCAGGGCGGCCAGCCCGGTCCCGAAGTGTCCGGCCTCAAGATCCGCGGCTCCGAGATCCAGCAGCGCATCACCGAGCTCACGATGGAAGCGGTCGGCGAGTATGCCGCCCCGTACCTGCCGGGCCTGTTGTGGCAGGGCACGAACGAGGAGCCGGTCGGTCCCGACTATGCCCACCTCGCCGCGCCGCGCTACTTCAACACGCGCAAGACCACGATCTACGGCGGCAGCAACGAGATCCAGAAGGGGATCATCTCGAAGATGGTGTTGGGGCTGTGAGCGACTTCCCGCAGCGCCTCGATCCTGTCCTCAAGTCGTAGCATCGCCACACAGGAGGAGCCGCTTCATGGCCATTTCCCTCTACGACCTCAGCGTCGTGTCGTTCCTGCAGGTACTGGGCGGCGTCGAAGGATTCCTCGCCAAGGGCCTCGCCCATTGCAAGGAGAAGGGGCTCGATCCCAACGAGATCGTGGAGACCAGGTTGTTTCCCGACATGGCGCCGTTCCGCTTCCAGATCGTCTCGGCGGCGCACCACTCCGCCGGAGGCGTAAAGGGCGCGATGGCCGGCGCCTTCTCGCCGCCTAAGCCTGCGGGTGAGGACTATGCCGGCTTGCAGAAGCTGGTGAGCGACGCGAAAGCGACGCTCGAGGCGATCAAGCCTGACGAAGTGAACGGCATCGAGGGCAAGGACGTGATCTTCTCTCTCGGCGACCGGAAGATCCCATTCAAGGCGGAAGGCTTCCTGATGTCGTTCTCGCTGCCGAACTTCTATTTCCATGCCACCACCGCATACGACATCCTGCGCCAGAAGGGTGTGCCGCTGGGAAAGCGCGACTTTCTCGGCAAGATGCGAATTGCGAGCTGACCCCGAAATGAACCTCACCCTCAGCCCTGAACACCAGGTCTTCGCCGACGAAGTGCGCGCCTTCGCGCGCGAGAACCTGTCGCCCGCGACCCGCGAGAAGACCTTCTCGGGCAAGCATTACGACCGCGACGACCATATCGTGTGGCAGAAGGCGCTCGGGAAGAAGGGCTGGCTCGCCTACACCTGGCCGAAGAAGTACGGCGGTCCGGGCTGGGACGTGACGCAGCGCTTCCTGTTCGAGAACGTGCTGGCGGAGGAGGGCGCGCCGCGCATCCTGCCGTTCGGCCCGAAAATGGTCGGCCCGGTGATCTACACCTTCGGCACGGAAGAGCAGAAGGAACGCTTCCTGCCGGGCATCCGCAGTTCCGAAGTCTCGTGGTGCCAGGGCTATTCCGAGCCCGGCGCCGGCTCCGACCTCGCCAACCTGCGCACGCGCGCGGTGCGGGAGGGCGACCACTACATCGTGAACGGCCAGAAGACGTGGACCTCCTTCGCGCACTGGGGCGACTGGATCTTCTGCCTGGTGCGGACCAATCCGGATGCCAAGCCGCAGGAGGGCATCTCCTTCCTGCTGATCGACATGAAGACGCCCGGCGTCACGGTGCGGCCGATCATCATGACCGACGGCGCCCATCACGTGAACGACGTGTTCCTCGACAATGTGAAGGTCCCGGTCGAGAACCTGATCGGCAAGGAGAACGAGGGCTGGACCTGCGCCAAGTTCCTGCTGGCCAACGAGCGGCTGGGCATTGCCGAGGTCCCTTCCTCCAAGCGCGGCGTCTCGCTGCTGCGTCAGATTGCCCGCATCGAGCCGCAGGACGGCGGCACGCTGGCGGACGATCCGGCCTTCACGGCGCAGATCGCCGACATCGACCTGCAGGTCCAGGCGCTCGAGATGAGCGAGCTGCGCGTACTCTCGACCATGGCCCAGGGCGGCGCGCCCGGTCCCGAGGTCTCGACCCTCAAGGTGCGCGGCTCGGAAATCCAGCAGCGCATTGCCGAGCTGACCATGGAGGCGGTGGGCGAATATGCCCAGCCCTACCAGCCCGGCATGCTGTTCCACGACACGAACGAGACCCCGATCGGGCCCGACCACGCCCCGCCCGCCGCACCGCGCTATTTCAACATGCGCAAGACCAGCATCTACGGCGGCAGCACCGAGATTCAGAAGAACATCGTCTCGAAGATGGTGCTGGGCCTCTGACGGGGGCTATAACCGCATCCAAGAATTCCGGAGGAGAAACATGGATCTGTCCCTTTCCGACGAACAGAAGCAGCTTCAGGAAGCCGCCGAGCGCTTCGTTCGCGACAAGTACGCGTTCGACGCCCGCCGCAAGATCGCGGCGACCGAGCGCGGGTTCCTGCCGGAGAACTGGGCGCAGTTCGCCGAACTGGGCTGGCTCGGCATGGCCTTCTCCGAGGAAGACGGCGGCTACGGCGGCGGCCCGATCGAGACCATGATCGTCATGGAACAGTTCGGTAAGGGCCTGGTGCTCGAGCCGTTCCTGCCGACGGTGGTGTTGGGCGGCGGCATGATCGCCCGTGCGGGTTCTGCCGACCAGAAGGCCGCCCTGCTGGCGCCGATGATCGAGGGCAAGAAGCAGTTCGCCTTCGCCTGGCTGGAGCGGCAGAGCCGCTACAACCTGGCGGACGTTTCGCTCAAGGCGACCAAGGACGGCAACGGCTGGTCGCTGTCGGGCCACAAGGGCGTCGTCTACAACGCGGCCTCGGCAGACGAGATCATCGTGCTGGCCCGCACCGGCGGTTCGGCGCGCGAGCCCAAGGGGCTGACGCTGTTCGTGGTCGATGCCAAGGCCAAGGGCCTGTCCCGTCGCGACTACCCGACCCAGGACGCGCTGCGCGCCTCGGAACTCACCTTCGACAAGGTCTCGGTCGGTGCCGACGCCGTGCTGGGCAAGGTCGACGAGGCGTTCCCGATCGTCGAAGAGGCGGTCGATCGCGCGATCGTCGCGCTGTGCGCCGAGGCGACGGGCTGCATGGACGCGATCAACGCCGCGACGCTCGAGTACATCAAGACCCGCAAGCAGTTCGGCGTGCCGATCGGCAAGTTCCAGGTGCTGCAGCACCGCATGGTCGACTGCTTCACCAACGCGCAGGAAGCGCGCTCGATGACGCTGATGGCCACGCTCAAGATCGACGACAAGGATCCGACGGTGCGCGCCAAGGCGGCCTCCGGCGCCAAGGTCCAGATCGGCAAGTCGGGCAAGTTCTGCGGCCAGAGCGCGGTGCAGATGCACGGCGGCATGGGCGTCACCGACGAGATGGCGGTCAGCCACTACTTCAAGCGGCTGACGATGATCGACCTGATGTTCGGCAACCAGCAGCATCACCTGACCCGCTACAGCAACCTCGCGATGGCGGCTTAGAGCACATTCATATGCGCTGGCGCGCCCCCAGCGCATGAACGCCATCGTCGACATCATCGTGCCGGTATTCGGCATGGTGCTTGTCGGCTGGGTGATCGGCCGCAGCAAGCTCCTCAGTCCGGAGGGCTTGCGCGGCTTCACCGCCGTCACCTTCTACGCACTGTTCCCCGCGCTGCTTTTCCGCTCCATGGCCAAGGTGCGGCTGGAGACGCTCGAGCCGCAGGTGCTGCTGGCCTTCTTCAGCGGCGTGGCGGTGCTCTATGGCGCGCTGATGGTGCTGGGCCGCCTACAGGGGCTCCGGCTGGGCGACCGCGCCATGTTTGCACTCAGTGGCTCTTTCTCCAACGGCGTCGGCATCGGCATCCCCTTCATCAGCTACGGCTTCGGCGAGCAGGGGCTGGTGCCGCTCCTGATGATCATCAGCGTGCATTCGCTGATCCTGCTCACTTTCACCTGCTTCCTGATGGAGATCGACGGCGCGGCGGGGCGGCGCAGCAACCTGCTGAAGCGCCTCGGGGGCGCGGCCCTTTCGATGCTGAAGCACCCGGTGATTCCGGCAATCTTCGCCGGCCTCCTGTGGGGCGAGATCACGACCCACGTTCCCGGAATCGCCACGCCGGCGGTGATCGACCGCATCCTGCAGGCGCTTGCGGCCGCGGCGCCGCCCTGCGGTCTGATCATGGTCGGCGCCTCGCTCGCCCATGTCGGCCTGAAGGGGCACTGGCAGTCGGCGGCGGTGGCGTCGTTCTTCAAGCTCGCCCTGCTGCCGGTGCTGGTCTGGACGATCGGCCGCTACATCTTCCCGCTCGATCCCCTGTGGCTCACCGTGGCGACCCTGAACGCCGCTCTTCCCGCAGGCGCCAACGTCTACCTGATCGCCCAGATGTATGGGATCGGCGTCGCCCGCGCGACCAATGCCGTCGTCATCTCGACGGCGGCCAGCGTCGCCACGCTTTCAATAGCGCTGCTATTGCTCGGCGTGCAGGCACGCTAGGATGCAACGGGGAGAAAATGCCATGTCCTACGAAACGGTTCAGGTGAAGAAGGTGACGGGCGGCTGCGGCGCCGAGGTGCTGGGCGTCGATCTCAAGTCGATGAGCAACCGCCAGTGGGACGAGATTCAGCACGCCTTCGTCGAGCACGGCGTCATCTTCTTCCGCGACCAGCATCTCACACCCGAGCAGCATCTGGAGTTCGCGCGGCGCTGGGCGCCGATCGACGTGAACCGCTTCTTCAAGGCGGTTCAGGGCTATCCCGAGATCGCCGAGGTACGCAAGGAGCCCGAACAGAAGACCAACATCGGCGGCGGCTGGCACACCGACCACAGCTACGACGTCGAGCCGGCCATGGGCTCGATCCTGCTGGCCCGCGAACTGCCGGAAGAGGGAGGCGACACGCTGTTCGCCAACATGTACCGGGCATTCGAGACTCTGTCGCCCGGCCTGCAGCGCACGCTAGAGGGGATGCGCGCCGTCCATGGCTCTGCCCACATCTTCGGCAGGGGTGGCGTCAACGACCAGAATCCGGAGGGCGCCAGCCGCTACGAGAACCACGACAAGGTCGGCGCCGACGTCCTGCATCCGGTCGTCATCCGCCACCCGCTGAGCGGGCGCAAGGCGCTCTATGTCAATCCGGCGTTCACACTGCGGTTCGAGAACTGGTCCGCCGAGGACAGCAGGCCGCTGCTCGAGCACCTCTACCGGCACGCTGCGCGGCCCGAGTTCACCTGCCGCTTTCGCTGGCAGGAGGGCTCGATCGCACTGTGGGACAACCGCGCGACCTGGCACTACGCCGCCAACGACTACCAGGGCGAGCGGCGCCTGATGCACCGCATCACCGTCGCCGGCTGCCCGCTGCAGGCGGCGACGGCTGCCACGGCCTGAGGGGCTACTGCTTCAGCCGGATCGTCATGGCGGCGACGCCGGTCGCCAGATTGTAGCCGGCATCCTTGATCACGCCCGACGAGACCATGCCGATCTCGGCGTTCGGACCACCATAGATCCAGTTGCCGCCGGCCTGGTTGCCGGCCGCGACCGTTCCCTGCTCGCCGACATAGGTGCCGCCGATCTGGGTCACGCCGCGGTCCGAGCCCAGCGAGTAGACGCGCCAGATCGTGTGCACGGCCTTGGTGTAGCCGATGTCGATGCCGACCTTGTCGATCGTGCCGGTGTATTGGGCCGTCGAAACGCCGTCCCTGCCCAGGAACACGCAGTCGAGCGGCTTGGCGGAGCCCAGCACGTAGCCCGTGCTGCCGCCGACGTTGCAGGTCAGCGAGCCGATGTAGATCCGCGAATTGGCATTGGTGGTGTTGAGCTGTTGTGCGCTCTGCTGCTGCATGCTGCAGGCGCCGGTCGAGAGGGCGAGGGCGGCCAATGCGGCCGTCGTGACGACGTTCTTCATGGATACTCCTGTTGGGGAGGGCCGCCCGCGGGGGCGCCCGTCCGGAAGGAGCCACTAGCACGACTCAGGCCGTTGCGCCCGTCATCACCGCTTCCTGGTCCTCGGGGGCGTAGAAGAAGTCGCCGGGGTGGAAATCGTGGCCGAGGTCGCCCAGCAGGCGGCGCTGGCGCGGTGTGCAGCGGTCGAGGATCGCCGTGTAGGGGCCGCTGAAATCGTAGGCCCGCATGAACATCTGGCAGTAGTTGTAGAGCAGCGTCTTGCGCGCCTTGCCCGAATGGTTGGGCGACGGGCCGTGCCACAGCGCGTGCGGGAAGACATAGGCGTCGCCGGCCTTGCCGAGCAGTGGTACGGCGCCCGGCATGCCGGGATAGGGGATGCGCCCGGCGCGCTCCGGAAACGGCCGGAGGTGGCTGCCCGGAAACACCGTGAAGTTGCCGCTGTTCGGCGCGGACACGTCTGTCAGCAGGTACATGACCTTCACGGCCAGCGGCCGACTGGTCTCGCTGACCCGAATCGCCTTCTGAGCCTCCCCGCCGTCGGTGTGGGTGTAGCCCGGGAACAGGTCGGTCGAGGCGCGCACGATCGCCTGGCTCATCGAGAACTGGATGTAGGGGCCCATCAGGTCGAGGATCAGGTCGAATATCCCCGGGCGGTCGATCAGGTCGATGAAGGCCTGATGGTAGGGCAGCAGGTCGCGCCGGTCCATGAACGCGTCCTTGTTCTGGTCGGGCAGCTTCCACGCATAGTGACCCCGCGGCAGCGTGCCCGGCGCGGGCTCGTAGCCCGGCTGGGTGCGTACCTTGTCGTCCAGCAACTTCGAAAAGAACTCGACCTCGGCGGACGACAGCGCGCCTTCGATCTGAAGGTAGCCGTCGACGGCCCATTGTTCGCGTTGTGCCTCGGTGAGCCTGCGCGTGGTGTTGGCCAGCATGCGTTCCTCCCTGGGAGCCTGCTGCCAGCCTAGCGCGATCCGCCGCCCGTGTCGGCGGCGGCTGCTCGCATGGCGGCCGGGCGAAGTCTGCCGGGGAAGGCGTCTACCGGGAGTCGCGCTTGGCCTGCACCCGCGCATTCTGCTTGCGGACGCTGCCGCGCACCGATGGGGGCACGTGATTCTCGACGATGACGCGCGCCTTGCCGCGACTGACCTTTGCGGGGCCCCGCGTCTTCGCCACGGGCTTGGCCGGCTTGGTCTTCTGCTTCAGCGCCAGCGCCTTCTTCGCGCTGGCGACGAGATCGGCCTTCGCCTTGACCTGGGTCCGTCGCGCCGTCTCGGCGTCGAGGCGGGCGAGCGCCGCCGACAGGACCTCGAGCTTCACCCTGGATCCGTCATCGTCCTTGGCCGGGGTCGCGCCGCGCGGCCGTGACTTGCCGCGCAGCTCGCGGCGCTGGCGTTCGGCCACCGTCTTCGCGCGGTCCCGCTTCGTGCGCAGGCGCTTCACCAGCCGGCTGAGCTCCGCGTCCGTCAGCGACCGCGACGCGCGCACGCCCGACATGCCGACCAGTTCCTTCTCGTCGGCGCTCAGCGCCCGTTCTTCCTGCTTCTTCGTGATTGCCATCGTCGTCTCCTTGGAGGGGACCCCTCCTTGCCAATCAATTCCGTGCCCGTCTACCTCACGGCCTGCCAAAGTAGCGCGACGCCCGACACGGCCATGACGATGTCGAGCATGTGCTGGAAGGCGCTGACGCTCAGACGTTCGACGATCAGACGGGCGAGATAGGTGCCGGCCATCACCGAGGAGCCGGTGATCAACCCCTTGATCGCGATGTCGGCCGGGAGGGCGCCGAACGCCTGGAAGGTGACCGCCTTGCTGACGTACAGCGCAAGCGAGCCCGCGGCCTCGGTGGCGATGAACGCACCCTTGACGAGGCCGTGTGCCGCGAAAGCCGGTACGCTGAGCGGGCCGGTCGAGACCACGATGCCGGTCAGGAATCCGATGACGATGCCGGCCGCGACCATGCCGCCATGGCCCAGCATCAGGTGGCGCCGCGCGAGCCAGCGGCGGCCGGGGATCATGGCGAGGAAGAAGACGCCGAGAGCCGTCTCGACCGTGTTTTCGGGCAGCACGAGCAGCGTTCGCGCCCCCAGGGCCGCTGCCGGAATGCCGCCCAGGGCGTAGGCAACGGCGGCGCGCCAGTCGACATGACGCCACCAGGCGGTGATCTTGGCGAAGTTCGACATCAGCGCGACGACCGCCATGATCGGTACGGCCTCGCGCGGCCCGAAGACCATGACCAGGACCGGCAGCAGGATGACCGTCGCGCCGGTGCCCACGACGCCACTCACCGTCCCGGCGATGAAACCCACGAACAGGACGAGGGCGTAGCTGACCATTTGTCTCCCCGGCTCGGGACACATGCCGCGCACGTGCCCGGTCCGGGCCTACCTTAGTCGAAGCTGAAGCGCACCGATTTCGTCGAGGCCTCGTCCATCGCCTGCACCACGCGCTGGAAGGAGCGCTCGGCGGCGGTGTTGCGATGCGGCGTACGGGTGGGCTGCAGCACGAAGAGATGCAGCGAGCGCGCCGGCACGTCGTAGGCGTGACCGAAGTCGCGCAGCGCCAGCGGCTCGCCCTCCGGGTCGCTGGTATCGACCAGCCTCACCCAGCGCGCGCCGCCGACTGCCTCTGGCAGGGTGAACGGCACGGTGTCGGTGTGGGAGTTCACGATGATGAGCAGGGTCGAGTCCGAGCCGACGCGGCGGATGCCCGTCTCCTGGGCGCGACCATCGAGCAGCACGCCAAGGCATCGCCCATTGGCGTCGTTCCAGTTCTCCTCGGTCATCTCCGTACCCGCCGGCGTCAGCCAGCTCACGTCCTTCACGCCCAGCTCTTCGTCGAAGGCACCGGTGAGGAACCGCCCACGCCGCAGCATCGGGAGCGCGTGCCGGATCAGGATCAGCTTGCGCACGAACTCCGCGAGTTCGCGCTCGGCAGGCCCGATGCCCCGCCAGTCGACCCACGAGATTTCGTTGTCCTGGCAGTAGCTGTTGTTGTTGCCCTTCTGGCTTCGGCCGAACTCGTCGCCGCCCAGCAGCATCGGCGTGCCGCGAGACAGGATCAGGGTCGAGAGCATGTTGCGCATCTGGCGAAGCCGCGTGTCGAGGATGTCGGGATCGTCGGTCGGCCCCTCGGCGCCGTAGTTGTTCGAGAGATTGTGCGAGTGGCCGTCCTTGTTGTCCTCGCCGTTGGCCTCGTTGTGCTTGTCGTTGTAGGCGACGAGGTCGCCCAGGGTGAAACCGTCGTGCGCCGTGATGAAGTTGATCGAGGCCCAGGGTTTGCGGCCACGCTTGGCGAACAGGTCGGCAGACGCGGTCAGGCGCGCCGCGAGGGAGGGCAGCTTGCCTTCGTCGCCGCGCCAATAGGCGCGCACCGTGTCGCGGAATGCGTCGTTCCACTCGGCCCAACCGGGCGAGAAGCGGCCGACCTGGTAGCCGCCGGGACCGAGATCCCACGGCTCGGCAATCAGCTTGACCTCGGACAGGACGGGATCCTGGCGGCAGGCATCGAGGAACCGACCTTCCTCCTCGAAGCCGTGCGGTTCACGGCCGAGGATGGTGGCGAGGTCGAAGCGGAAGCCGTCGATCCGCATGTCGGTCGCCCAGTAGCGCAGACTGTCCATCACGAGCTGAAGCACGCGCGAATTGCTGAGGTTGACGGTGTTTCCGGTGCCGGTGTCGTTGATGTAGTAGCGACGGTCCGGGGCAAGCCGGTAGTAGGAGGCGTTGTCGATGCCTTTGAAGCAGAGCGTCGGTCCGAGCTGGTTGCCTTCGGCCGTGTGGTTGTAGACCACGTCGAGGATGACCTCGAGGCCGGCGGCATGCAGATGCGCCACCATCTCCTTGAACTCCGCGAAGGCGAAGTCGGGATTGGCGGCATAACGGCGGGCCGGCGCGAAGAAGCCGATCGTGTTGTAGCCCCAGTAGTTATTGAGACCCTTCTCGAGGAGGTAGCTGTCGTCGACGAAGGTGTGAACCGGCAGCAGTTCGATGGCGCTGACGCCCAGCGAGGAGAGGTAGCCGGTGATCTCCGCCGACGCGAGACCGGCATAGGTCCCGCGCAGCGGCTCGGGCACGGCCGGATGCAGCTTGGTGAATCCGCGGACATGCGCCTCGTAGACGATCGTGTTTTCCCACGCCGTACGCCGCTGTGGTGCGCGCCCCCAGCTGAAGGCCGGATCGATCACGCAGCTCCGGTAGGTGTACGGCGCGCTGTCGCGATCGTCGAAGGTGAGGTCGTCGCCGCTCTCCATCCTGTAACCGAAGAGCGCGGGATTCCAGGTCAGCTTGCCGATGATCTGCTTGGCGTAGGGATCGAGCAGCAGCTTGTTGGGGTTGAAGCGATGACCGGCTTCCGGTTGGTACGGCCCGTGCACGCGATAGCCGTAGATCGTGCCCGGCCGTGCATCGGGCAGGTAGCCGTGCCAGACCTCGTCGGTGTATTCCGGCAGCACGATCCGCTCGATCTCGCGCTCGCCCGCCTGGTCGAACAGGCAGAGCTCGACCTTGGTCGCGTGCGCCGAGAAGAGTGCGAAATTGACGCCGAGCCCATCCCAGGTGGCGCCGAGCGGATAGGGAAGTCCCTCGCTGAGCCGCGACGGCCGGACATCGCTCACGGGATGAAGCCGACGGTGCCGGCGCTTCGTGCGGTGAACATCCAACTCCCCCGATCGTGCGTGATACGCCGTTCAACGCGCGTTCGGGTGAGTCGTTGCCTTTCCGCTGCCGACGCCCGAAGGCCGGGGCTCAGTATCCGATGTTCGGCCGCAGCCAGCGCTCAGCCTGTTCGATCGAGACGCCGCGGCGCTTCGCATAGTCCTCGACCTGGTCCTTGCCGATGCGCGCGACGCCGAAATACTGGGCGTCGGGATGGGCGAAGTAGTAGCCCGAGACGGCCGACGTGGGGACCATGGCGAAGCTCTCGGTGAGCTGGATGCCGGCGTTCTGGCCGGCGTTCAGCAGGCGGAACAGTTCGGGCTTCTGGCTGTGGTCGGGGCACGCAGGGTAGCCCGGGGCAGGGCGGATGCCGCGATACTTCTCGCGCACCAGCTCCTCGTTGGAAAGCGCCTCCTCCGGCGCGTAGCCCCACAGCGTCTTGCGCACGCGCTCATGCAGGCGTTCGGCAAAGGCCTCTGCCAGACGATCGGCCAGCGCCTTCAGCAGGATGTCCGAATAGTCGTCATGATCGGCCTTGAAGCGCGCGAGATGCTCTTCGATGCCATGGCCCGCGGTGACGGCGAAGCCGCCGATCCAGTCGGCCTCGGGCGAGACGAAGTCGGCGAGGCACATGTTGGCGCGAGGTGCGCGCTTCTCGATCTGCTGGCGCAGGAAGAACAGTCGCGAGACTTCCTTCGTGCGCGTCTCGTCGCTGTAGAGCACCACGTCGTCGCCCTCGCGCCGGCACGGCCAGAAGCCGACCACGCCCTTGGCCGTCAGCCACTTCTCGCGCACGATCCGCTCCAGCATCTTGCGCGCATCGGCGTAGAGCTTCTTGGCGCTCTCGCCGACCACCGAATCCTCGAGGATCTCGGGATAGTTGCCGGCCAGTTCCCAGGCGCGGAAGAACGGTGTCCAGTCGATGCGTTCGACCAGTTCGTGCAGCGGATACTCGGCGAACACGCGCGTGCCGCTCAGCGCCGGCTTCGGCACGGTGTAACCCGACCAGTCGATCCTGAACTCGTTGGCGCGCGCAGCTTCCAGCGGGACGACCTTCTCCTTGGAGCCGCCCGCCCGTTCGACGCGGATTGCCTCGTACTCGGCAGCGACCTTGCTGGCGAAATCCTCGGCCTGCGAGCCCGATTCGGAGACGAGGGCCGAGCAGACGCCGACGGCGCGCGAGGCATCGAGCACGTGCACGGTGGTGCCGCTGTAGCGCGGCGCGATGCGCAACGCCGTGTGGACCTTGGAGGTGGTGGCGCCGCCGATCAGCAGCGGGAGGTTCATGCCCTGTCGCGACATTTCCTCGGCCACCGTCACCATCTCGTCGAGCGACGGCGTGATCAGGCCGGAGAGGCCGATGATGTCGGCCTTGTTGTCGTTGGCACTCTTCAAAATGTCCTGGAACGGCACCATGACGCCGAGGTCGATCACCTCGAAGTTGTTGCACTGGAGGACCACGCCCACGATGTTCTTGCCGATGTCGTGGACGTCGCCCTTGACCGTCGCCATGACGATCTTGCCCTTGGGCCGCGAACCCTCGGTCTTCTGCGCCTCGATGTAGGGCAGGAGATGCGCCACCGCCTTCTTCATCACGCGGGCGCTCTTCACCACCTGCGGCAGGAACATCTTGCCGGCGCCGAACAGGTCGCCGACCACGTTCATGCCGGCCATCAGCGGGCCCTCGATGACCTCGATCGGCCGTGCGATCTGCAGCCGCGCCTCCTCGGTGTCGGCGACCACGAACTGGTCCATGCCCTTGACCAGCGCATGCTCCAACCGCTTCTCGACCGGCCAGCTGCGCCACTCGGCGTCCTGCGTCTCGGCGACCTCGCCGGTGCCCTTGTACTTGGGCGCCAGGTCGAGCAGTCGCTCGGTCGCATTGGGGTTGCGGTTGAGGATCACGTCCTCGCAGGCATCGCGGAGTTCCTGCGGGATCTGGTCGTAGACTTCGAGCTGGCCGGCATTGACGATGCCCATGTCCATGCCCGCCTGGATGGCGTGGTAGAGGAACACCGAATGCATCGCCTTGCGCACCGGCTCGTTGCCGCGGAAGGCGAAGGACAGGTTCGAGACGCCGCCGGAAATCTTGGCGCCCGGGCAGCGCGCCTTGATCTCGCGCGTCGCCTCGATGAAGTCGACGCCGTAATTGTTGTGCTCCTCGATGCCGGTTGCGACTGCGAAGATGTTGGGATCGAAGATGATGTCCTCGGCCGGGAAGCCGACCTGGTTCACCAGGATGTCGTAGGCGCGCGAGCAGATCTCGACCTTGCGCTCCTTGGTGTCGGCCTGGCCCTTCTCATCAAAAGCCATCACCACGACTGCGGCGCCATAGCGGCGAACCTTGCGAGCCTGCGCGATGAACGGCTCGATGCCCTCCTTCATGGAGATCGAATTCACGATCGGCTTTCCGGCGACGCATTTCAGGCCGGCTTCGATCACGCTCCACTTGGAGCTGTCGATCATGATCGGCACGCGGGCGATGTCGGGCTCGGACGCGATCAGCTTCAGATACGTGTCCATCGCCAGTTCGGCGTCGAGCAGGCCCTCGTCCATGTTGACGTCGATGATCTGGGCGCCGCTCTCGACCTGCTGGCGCGCCACCTCGATGGCGGCGGCATAGTCGCCCTCGAGGATCAGCTTCTTGAAGCGGGCCGAGCCGGTGACGTTGGTGCGCTCGCCGATGTTGATGAAGGTGGCGCGGGTCTCGGGCCTGTTCTCGCCCGTGTTCAGTTCAGTGCTCATCAGAAGAAACTCGCTGCTTCCATGCCGGAAAGGCGCAGTGCCGGCGGCAGGACGTGCCAGGTGCGCGGCTTGATGCCCTTGACCGCGTCGGCGATCGCCTTGATGTGGGCAGGCGTCGTGCCACAGCAGCCGCCGACCACGTTGATCCAGCCGTTCTCGGCCCAGCCCCTGACCAGCTTGCCGGTCATTTCCGGCGGCTCGTCATAGGCGCCAAGTTCGTTCGGCAGGCCGGCATTGGGATAGATGCACAGCATGCTGTCGACCTGCGGGTTCAGCGCCTGAACGTAGGGATGTAGCTCGGTCGCGCCGAAGCTGCAGTTCAGGCCCATGGTGATGGGCCTGGCATGCCGCACCGAATGCCAGAAGGCCTCGACCGTCTGGCCCGAGAGGTTGCGGCCGGCGAGATCGGTGAGCGTCATCGACACCATCACCGGAATGATCTCGCCGCGCGCCTCGCCCGCCTCGTCGACGGCGACGAGGGCGGCCTTGGCATTGAGCGTGTCGAACACCGTCTCGACCAGGATGAAGTCGACGCCGCCGTCGAGAAGGCCGTCTATCTGCTCGCGGTACATGTCCTTCACTTCGTCGAAGGTGACGGCGCGGTAACCGGGATCGTTGACGTTGGGCGACACCGACAGCGTCTTGTTCGTCGGCCCCAGCGCGCCGGCGACGAAGCGCGGCTTGGCGGGATCGCGCGCCGTGGCGGCATCGGCGCAGGCGCGCGTGAGCTGCGCCGCGGCGATGTTGATCTCGCGCGCCATGCCGGTGATGCCGTAGTCCGACAGGCTGATGGCGTTGGAGTTGAAGGTGTTGGTCGCCACGATGTCCGCGCCGGCGTCGAGATAGGCGTTGCAGATCTCGCCCACCACGTCGGGACGGGTCAGGTTCAGGAGGTCGTTATTGCCCTTCTGGTCGTGATTGAAGCTGCGGCCGCCGCGGAAGCCCTCCTCGTCGAGCCTGTAGCTCTGGATCATCGAGCCGTAGGGCCCGTCCTTGACCAGGATGCGCTCGGCGCCGATGGCGCGCAGCTGCTCGGCCTTTTCCTCGCGATTCATTTCGGGCGCACTCCAAGCAGGTGGCAGATCGCAAAGGTGAGATCGGCCCGATTCAGCGTGTAGAAATGGAACTGCTCGACGCCTTCGTCGCGCAGGCGGCGGCAGAGGTCGCCGGCCACGGTCGCGGCGATCATGCGGCGCGTCTCGAGATCGTCGTCGAGCCCGTCGAACATGCTGGCGAACCACGGCGGCACCTTGGAGCCGCAGAGGCCGGCGATGCGATTGACCGCCGAGAAGTTCGACACCGGCATGATGCCCGGCACGATCGGCACGTTGATGCCCGCCGCCGCCGCGCGGTCGCGGAAGCGCAGGAAGTCGTCGGCCTCGAAAAAGAACTGGGTGATGCAGCGGTCGGCGCCGGCATCGACCTTGGCCTTCAGGTTCTCGAGATCGGCCTTCTCGTCGGCCGAGGCGGGATGCTTCTCGGGATAGCCCGCGACGCTGATCTGGAAGTTGCCGATCCTCTTCAGGCCGGTGACCAGCGCAGCGGCGTTGGCGTAGCCGCCCGGATGCGGCGTGTACTGGCCGCCCATGCCGCCCGGCGGGTCGCCGCGCAGCGCCACGATGTGGCGGATGCCGGCATCCCAGTAGGCGCGCGCGATGTCGTCGATCTCGCCCTGGGTCGCGGCCACGCAGGTGAGGTGGGCGGCGGCATCGATGCCGGTCTCGCTCTTGAGACGCGCCACGGTGTCATGGGTGCGCTGGCGCGTCGAACCGCCGGCGCCGTAGGTCACCGAAAAGAAGGAGGGATGGAGCGGCGTCAGGCGCTTCACCGTCTCCCATAGAGTCTGCTCGGCGGCGTCGGTGCGGGGCGGCGAGAACTCGAAGGACACGGCCAGCCGCTGCGGCGCCCGGGCGGGAAACTCGGTCGCGCTCCCCGTGGAGCTGAGGGGACTGCCGATCGGACCGGTATCGGGGCTCATCGTGATTCTCCATGGGCGGAAACGGCGGCAGGCCGCGGGGTGACGCGGGCCGGCAGCTCGCGCTCGCCGCGCCAGATGCCCGTCATCAGGCGGCGGCCGGGAAAGTGGATCGGTTCGAGTGGCGTGAGGCCGGCGCTGCGCAGCCAGCCCTGAACCTGGTTGTCGGCGAAGCCCAGGTGGACATGCGCGTGCTCGCGCTTCAGCTCGACCAGATCGTGGGGCGAGAAATCGACGACGAGGACCGAGCCGCCGGGCTTCACGACGCGGGCCGCCTCGACCAGGGCCGCGGCCGGATCGTCGGCATAGTGCAGCACGTGGTGGATCGTGACGACGTCGAAACTGTCGGACTCGAAGGGCAGGGCATACATGTCGCCCTGGCGGATGTCGGCATTGTCGATGCCGGCGCGCGCGAGGTTGGCGCGGGCCAGCGCCAGCATTTCGCGGCTCTGGTCGACGCCGATCGCCTGCTCGACCTTGGGCGCCAGCACTTCGAGCAGACGGCCGGTGCCGGTGCCGACGTCGAGCAGACGGCGCGCGCCGAGCGGCAGGTGATGGCTGAGCGCCCGTTCGATCTCGCGGTCGGCGACGTGCAGCGCACGCAGCTCATCCCAGCGCTGGGCGTTGTCGCGGAAGAAGCGGGCGGCGGCGGTCTGACGGCGCTGCTGGACGGCGTCCAGGCGAGCCCGGTCGGTCGCGATGCGGGGATGCTTGGGATCGAGCCGGCGCACGAATTCACGCACCAGGGCGGCGTCCTCGCCGCCGCTGGTCAGGCGGAAGCGGGTGAACTGGGCTTCGCGGAAGCGCTCCAGCAGACCGGCTTCGACCAGCAATTTCAGATGCCGGGACACGCGCGGCTGGCTCTGCCCGAGCACGTTCACGTAATCGCTGACGGTCAGGTCCTCGCGCGCGGCCAACGCCAGGATGCGCAGTCTCGTGTCCTCGGCGGCTGCCCGTAGCAGGGTGAGGAGATGTTCCATAAGAGAATGATATAAGCATATCTTTATGTCTGCAAGAGTTAGGTGGAGAAGTTTGTGGCGGCTGAAACACAAGAAACAATGGAAAGCCGGGGTGAGGGGAAATGGGCCCGGAATTGCTTCAAACGACCGCGGCCGTGTGCAACACTCCGGTCGGTGCGACGGATGACTGTCGCGTCACGCTTCTTGGCCCGGCGTCCCGGGCCAGCGCATGATCCGGGGTCGGCGTTGATGATCGGTCTGACGAGAGCCTTTGCTGCCAGCATTCGCCGCTCGATTGTCGCGGTCGCCCTTGCCGGAACGGTGGTAGGAGGCTGTGCTTCCGGCGACACGGGTGCCGCCGAGGTGTGGGACCCTCTCGAGACCCCGAACAGGTTCATCTTTTCGATCAACCGCGCCGTCGACCTGATTGCGTTGCGGCCGCTGGCGGTCATGTACCGCGACCTCGTGCCGGAACGGGCGCAGACCGGGGTGCGCAACGTTCTCGACAATCTCGGCGAGCCGGTGACGGCCATCAACGAGGTCTTCCAGGGCGATCCCAATCGCGCCGCGACCACGATGGCGCGCTTCCTCGTGAATTCCACCATCGGCGTGGCCGGCATCTTCGACGTGGCCTCGAGCTTCGGCCTCGAGCGCACCAAGGAGGATTTCGGCAAGACCATCGGTCTTTGGGCCGGCGTCGAGCCGGAGAATGGCGGCTTCTACCTCATGCTGCCGGCCTACGGCCCCTCCAACGCGCGCGACGGCACCGGCCTGATGATGGATTACCTGGTCGATCCGTTCCGGATCCTGACCTTCAATCTCGCCATCGACTGGGACGTCTGGCAGATCGGACGCTACGGCATGAATGCCGTCGACTATCGTTCCCGTACCATCTTCGCGCTCGACGATCTCGAGAAGAACAGCGTCGACTACTACGCGGCGCTGCGGTCGGCCTACACCCAGAACCGTGCCGACCAGATTCGCGAGAAGCGCGAGAAGACCAACGCCCGCAGCGAACTCGAACGTCGCGACAACCTGGCACTGGTCCGCTAGCGCAACGAGCCCGGCGGAGGGTGCGTTGATCGGGCGTCCACGCTAGAACGCTTCTCCCAAGTTTCGTCATAGGAGTGCACGGTGCCGAACCTCGCCTCTCGTCGTGTCGTGTTTCAGTTCGTGGCCGCGGCCGCGATGTCCACCGCCGTGTCCGCGGTCGGGCCGGCGTTTGCCGCCGATCCCTCACAGCTCGTGCAGAGCACCGCACAGCAGGTCATCGAGATCGTGAAGACCAAGACCGGGGCCGATCGGCAGGCGGCGATCCTGGGCGTTCTCCAGAGCAGGTTCGACATGCCGGCCATGGCCCGCGCGGCGCTGGGCACGCACTGGAACACGGCGACCGAGCAGGAGCGTGCGCGCTTCCTCAAGGCCGTCGCCACCGCCGAGGCGAAGGCCTATAGCGAGCGTTTCGGCCAGTATGGCGGCCAGACACTGACCATCGGCAAGGTCACGCCGCGCGCCAACGGCGTGACGATCGTCGACAGCCGCCTCAACCAGACCAGCGGCCAGCCGATCAAGCTCGAGTGGGAGGTCCGCGGCGACCGCATCACCGACGTGAAGGTCGAGGGCGTCAGCATGGTGATGACTAGACGTTCGGATTTCAATTCCTACATCCAGAACCATGGCGGGAAGGTCGAGCCGCTGGTCAGCGAGCTGGAAGCCCGGGCGGCGCGCTGAAGCCGCGAATTGCACCAGCAGCCCGGTCGGCGTAGTCTGTCCTCCGAGGGAGGCGCGTCGATCGCTTTCGCGGGCGTCGCAGGGGACGAGAGCGGAGCGGAGGAGAGCGCCATGGACAGCGCATTTGCCAAGAACGAGCTGCGCTCGGTCGATCCGGTCTGGGACCGCATTCGTGAAGCGGCACATGCGGCGGCCGCTGCCGAACCGGTGCTGGCCGGAACGCTCCATGCAACGATCCTGAGCCAGCCCCGCTTCGAGAGTGCGCTGAGCTATCACCTCGCCCGGCTCGTCGGCACGACCGAGGTGCCGGCCGCGCTGATTCGTCAGACTTTCGACGAGGCCCTCGCGTCCGACCCCGGCATCGGCGTCGCCGCGCGTGCCGACATCGTGGCGGTGGCCGACCGCGACCCGGCCTGCACGTCCCATCTCGACCCGCTGCTCTGGTTCAAGGGATATCACGCGCTGCAGACCTATCGCGCCTCCCACTGGCTGTGGAGGGAGGGACGGCGCACGCTCGCCCACTTCCTGCAGAGCCGGTCGAGCGCCCTGTTCGGCCTCGACATCCATCCTGGCGCGGTGATCGGCAAGAGCATCTTCATCGACCACGGCACCGGTGTCGTGATCGGCGAGACCGCCGTCGTCGAGGATGGCGTCTCCATGCTGCACGGCGTCACACTGGGCGGCACCGGCAAGGAACGGGGCGACCGCCATCCGAAGGTGCGCCGCGGCGTGCTGCTGGGCGCCGGCGCCAAGGTGCTGGGCAACATCGAGATCGGCGCCTGCGCCAAGATCGCGGCCGGCAGCGTCGTGCTCGACCCCGTGCCGGCCGGCTGCACGGCCGCGGGAGTCCCCGCCCGCATCATCGGCTGCGTCGACGTGCCGGAGCCGGCACTCGACATGGATCATCGCATATAGTCACGGCCGCTTGAGCCTCTCTCCCGGCCGGCCATAATCGGCCGGGGGGATCAATACATGCATCACGGGTTCCGCGGTCTCGCACTCCATCTCTGGACGGTCGACACGACACCGTTCGACGAAGCCCTGGGTGCCGCCAGGGACGGCGGCTTCGACGCGGTCGAGTTGCGCCGGGTCGATTTCGAACGGGCACGCAAGAGTGGCCTGTCGAACACGGAAATCCTGGGCCGCGTCCGCGCAACCGGACTCCCGGTCAGTGCCGTGGGCTGCGAGTATGGCTGGACCTTTGCGGCCCCCGAGGATCGCGAGCGCCTGTTCGCGTCGCTGGAAGAGGCGTGCGAGAGGGCCGTCATGCTCGACTGCGCGACGGTGATGAGCGGCATCGGCCCCGGCGCTGCGTCGATGGGGGACGCCGTCGCCAACATCCGGCGTGCCGGTGAAGTCGTCGCGCGGCATGGCTTGCGTCTGGCGCTCGAATACCAGTTCCAGCATCCGATCGTGAGCCGCCTCGAAATCCTGCGCGAGCTGATTGCCAAGGCCGGCCAGGAAAGGGTCGGCCTGCTGCTCGACGCCTATCATCTGCAGCGGGGCGGTCGCCCGGGCCGCGGCTTCGAGGACGTGCCGGCCGAGGAGATCTTGTACGTGCAGTACAGCGACGTGCCTGACGCACCGCCCAACGGCGTGCCGCCGGTCGACCGTCTTGCGCCGGGCAAGGGCGTGGTGCGCTGGAACGAGCTTTTCCAGCTTCTCGCCGCCAAGGGCTACGAGGGCTGGGTGAGCTACGAGGCGCCCAACCCCGCCCACTGGGCGAGGCCCGCCGTGGATGTCGCGCGTGAGGGCGCCACGGCGACGCGGCGCGCGATCGAGACCGCCTTCGCCTGAGCTGCCTGCGACCAGCGGCGGGATGGATGGCGCCGGCCGGAGGGGCTACGACTTTACACCATGGCGCCGAAGAAGAAGTCCCCGAGCAAGTCCCGGAAGAGCGCCGCTTCCGGCGCCCGACCGCCGTCTTCCGGCGCGAAACCGAGAGCGCGCAAGCCTGCACCTCGGCCCTCCGGGCCGAGACCTCTGCCGGCGCCGACCACGACCCTGCAGCAGGAGCTGCGCATGATGGCGCAGAGCGGCGCGCAGTCGCTGCAAAGCCTGATCGTCTTCCTCGCGGTTGTGGTCGTGATCGCAGGCGTCGGCATCGGCGCCTGGGCGATCCGGCCGGTGCCGGTCTACGCGTCGGAGGAGCAGAAGGCCGGCTCGCCGTTCGACGCGACCTTCACGGCGGAGAACCGGAGTCCCTGGTTTGCGATGAAGGGTCTGAAGTTTGCCTGCGTGCTCGATCACGTGCGCGCGTCGGGCCGCGAGCCGACCCTGATCGAGGCGACCGACGTGCGCTTTCCGGCCGGCGCGGCCGGGCAACTGAAACCTGGCGAGCAGGCGACGTTCAGGTGTCCTTTCCGCGCCCTGTTCGGCCTGCCGCCGATGAACGAGGATTACGGCGTGGTGCAGCGTTCGCAGATCTACTTCCGCGCCACCTACGACCTGCCGTTCGTCGGCACGATTCGCCTGAGCGACAACAGCGTGCCCTTCTTCCTCAACACGAGGCTTCTGCCGCCACGCTGGACCAGCCGGCCGGACGGTTAACGCCGACCGGCGAAAGCCTTCAGCCGACGCGGATCGAAATGCCGCAACGGGACGTGGCTCGTCGCGCCGTCGAGAATCAGTTCGGCCATCGCCTCGCCGGTCGCGGGCGCGTTGAGCATGCCCCAGACGCTGTGACCGGTCGCGACCCAGGCGTTGGCGACACCCGGCACGGCGCCGATCAGTGGCAGCCCGTCCTCGGTGACGGGACGGAAACAGGCCTGATGGGCGACAATGGGCGCGGCCGCGAGCGCAGGCGATACCGCCCGGCACAGCGCCTCCAACCGTTGGTGCGCGCCCTCGTCGCCCGCGACCTCGGCCGGATCGACCGGCAGTGCCGCGGTGCTCGAAACGGCGCAGGCCCAGACCGTGCCGTCGGCACGCGCGAAGATTTCAGGCGTCAGCGTCTCGCCGCTCGCCTCCTCGTATTCGAGGAACAGGGCCTCGGCCGGCACCGCATCGCCGGTGCGGAAAACGAGACTGTGGCCCTTGAAGCCGTACACCGCGGGCAGGGGAAGCCAGCGCGAGGCCAGGATGGACCATGGCCCCATCGCGATGACCACGCCGTCGCCCTCGACCTTCTCGCCGCCGTCCAACATCACGCCGCCGATCGCGCCGGACGCGCTTCGCAGCAAACCCGTTACGATACGGTGACGCAATTCGGCGCCTTGCGCCCGTGCGGCATTCATCAATCCGTTCGTGAAGGCGCGCGGCTCCACCAGCGCGGTCGTCTCCGGCGAGCCGATCTGGCCCGTCATGGTCACGTCCGATGAGAGCCACGGCCGCCCCGGGCTTCGGTGTGCGCGCCGCCCTTCGGCGGCATGGCCGGCAAAGGTCGTGAGTCTCCTGTAGCCCCACTGGTTGCCCAACTCGTCTGCCAGTTCGGCGTGCAAGGCAAAGCTGCGCCGCGCCAGGCGGTCGATCGCCGTACCGCGACACCAGTCGAGCGCCAGGAAGCCACCGGACTTGCCGGAGGCTGCGCCCCCGACCTCATGCCGCTCGACCACGACCGGCCGGGCGCCGCGGCGGCTCAGGAACCACGCGATGGCCGCGCCGATGGCGCCGCCGCCGCAGATGACGATCCGCTTTCCCGTGTGCATGCCCGTTCGAGACTAGCGCAATGGAGCGGACGGCGGCACCATGCCCTGCATCGAAGCGGGAGCATGGGCCATGGACGACTATTACGATCTCGGCGCCTACAAGCGCACCGTCACCACCTCGTCGCCGCAGACGCAGCTCTGGTTCGATCGCGGACTGAACTGGCTCTACGGCTTCAACCATGCCGAGGCGATCAAGTGCTTCGAGAAGGCGCTGGAGACCGATCCCGGGTGCGCCATGGCGCACTGGGGCATCTCCTACGCCGCCGGGCCCAACTACAATCTCCCCTGGCACCGCTACGATCCGGCCGGCAAGAAGCGCGCCCTGGAAGCTTCCTATGACGCCATGCAGCGCGCGCTGGCCGCCGTGCCCAACGCCTCGCCGGTCGAGCAGGCGCTGATCCGCGCCCTGCCGGCGCGCTATCCGCAGCGCGAGGCGATCGAGGACCAGACGACCTGGGACAAGGCCTTCACGGTCGAGATGCGCAAGCTGTTCCAGGCCCATCCGCACGATCTCGACCTGCGCTCGGTGTTCGCCGAGGCGATCATGAACGAGACGCCGTGGCAGATGTGGGACCTCAGGACCGGCCAGCCGACGCCGGGCGCCGGCACGGAGGAGGCGGTCGAGGTGCTGGAAAGCGCCTTCCGCGACATCCCCGCGAGCTGGGATCATCCCGGCCTGCTGCACCTCTACGTCCATCTGATGGAGATGTCGCCGTTCCCGCAGCGCGCACTGCGCGCCGGCGACCGGCTGCGCGACCTCGTGCCCGACTCCGGCCATCTCGTGCACATGCCGACCCACATCGACGTGCTGTGCGGCAACTATCGCGATGTGGTGGTCTACAACCAGAAGGCCGTCGTCGTGGACCGCAAGTACCTTGCGCGCGAGGGCGCCCTCAACGTCTATTCGATGTATCGCAGCCACGATCATCACTTCATCGTCTACGGCGCGATGTTCCTCGGCCAGTACACGCCGGCCATCACCGCGGCGCAGGAGCTGATCGACACCACGCCGGAAGAGCTGCTGCGCATCCCGTCGCCGCCGATGGCCGATTTCGTCGAGGGCTATCTCTCGATGAAGCAGCACGTGCTGGTGCGCTTCGGCAAGTGGCGCGAGATCATCGCGCAGGAACTGCCGAAGGACCCCGAACTCTACTGCTCGACCACCGCGATGACGCTCTACGCCAAGGGCGTGGCGCACTCCGTGCTGGGCGAGATCGAGCAGGCCGAGCAGGCCCGTGCGGCCTTCCGCGCCGCCAAGGCGCGCGTGCCCGAGAGCCGGCGCCTGCACAACAACACCATGGTCGACCTGCTGGCCATCGCCGAGGAGATGCTGACCGGCGAGCTGGAATATCGCCGCGGCAACTTCGACCTGGCCTTCGCCCATCTGCGCCGCGCCGTCGAACTCGACGATTCGCTGCCCTACGACGAGCCCTGGGGCTGGATGCAGCCGACCCGCCATGCGCTCGGCGCGCTGCTGCTGGAGCAGGGCCATCTCGCCGAGGCCGAGGCCGTCTATCGCGCCGACCTCGGCTTCGACGGCAAGACCAACCGCGCCTGCTGGCACCCCGAAAACGTCTGGAGCCTGCACGGCCTCCACGAATGCCTGACGCGGCGCGGCGAGACGGTCGAGGCCCCGCTGATCAAGGCCCGCCTCGACCTCGCGGCTGCCCGCACGGAGATGCCGGTGCGGGCGTCGTGCCTGTGCCGGCGGGAGGCGGCGTAGGCGGAGCTTTGCCTCTTGTCGGCGATGGCCGGCGTCAATCCCGCCGGCGATCCGGACCCAGCCGCGTTGCTGCAGGCCACACCCGCTGGATCATTGCGAACAGGAATGCCGTCGTGAGGCCGAACAGCAGCATACCGTTCAGCGCCTCGAGTGCGCCCAGCATCTTCCATCTGTGCTCGAGGTGGATGCTCGTGTCGCCGTAGGTGGTCAGGGCGCCCAGCGAGTAGAGCATGGCCGAGCGGTTGTCGGGAATGGCGCCAAGCAAGCGGTAAGCCAGCGCCCAGATGCCGCCTTCGACGATGTGCAGCGCCGTCACCAGCGTGATCGCCAGCGCCATCACGAGGGCGAAGGTGACAGCGAAGTGGCGGCGGCTCTTCACATGATCGATCGCGTACTCCACCCGTGCCGTGAACAGCGCCAGGCACAGGACATGCAGGACGCTGGTAAAGGCGATCAACGGGATGCCCCACGCCCAGTCGGCGCCCCACTGGACCTCGTTCAGCGGGTTCATGACCGGCCCCCGCACTGGTCGTCCTAGCTCCGGACCAGCGGCTTGTACTTGATGCGGTGCGGCTGGTCGGCGTCGGTGCCGAGGCGCCGATGCCTGTCGGCCTCGTAGTCCTGGTAGTTGCCCTCGAACCACTCGACGTGGCTGTCGCCCTCGAAGGCCAGCATGTGGGTGGCGATGCGGTCGAGGAACCAGCGATCGTGGGAGATCACCACGGCGCATCCGGCATAATCGACCAGCGCTTCTTCGAGCGCGCGCAGCGTGTCGACGTCGAGGTCGTTGGTCGGCTCGTCGAGCAGCAGCACGTTGGCGCCGCTCTTCAGCATCTTGGCGAGGTTGACGCGATTGCGTTCGCCGCCCGAGAGTTGGCCGACCTTCTTCTGCTGGTCGGGACCCTTGAAGTTGAACGAGCCGCAATAGGCGCGGCTGGAAATCTCGCGGCTGCCCAGCTTGATGATGTCGAGGCCCCCCGAGAGCTCCTCCCACACCGTCTTGTTGGGATCGAGCGATTCGCGGCTCTGGTCGACATAGCCCAGCTTCACAGTCGGGCCGACCGAGAAGGTGCCGCTGTCGGGCTTGTCCTGGCCGGTGATCATCTTGAACAGCGTCGTCTTGCCGGCGCCGTTGGGGCCGATGACGCCGACGATGCCGCCCGGCGGCAGGTTGAACGACAGGTTGTCGATCAGCAGCCGGTCGCCGAATCCCTTGGAGATGCCCTCGGCGCGGATGACATGGTCGCCGAGGCGCGGGCCGGCCGGGATGACGATCTGCGCCCGGTCGAGCGTCTGCTGGCTGTCCTCTTCCACCATGCGCTCGTAGGCAGCGATTCGCGCCTTGCTCTTGGAGCGGCGGGCCGACGGGCTGGTGCCCATCCATTCGAGCTCGCGCTGCATGGTGCGGCGGCGGGCGTCGGCGGTCTTCTCTTCCAGCTCGAGGCGCTTGTCCTTCTGCTTCAGCCAGGACGAGTAGTTGCCTTCCCAGGGGATGCCGGCGCCGCGGTCGAGTTCGAGGATCCAGCCGGCCACGTTGTCGAGGAAGTAGCGATCGTGGGTCACGGCCACGACGGTGCCGGGGAACTCGGCGAGATGGCGCTCCAGCCAGGCCACCGACTCGGCGTCGAGATGGTTGGTCGGCTCGTCGAGCAGCAGCATGTCGGGCTTGGAGAGCAGCAGGCGGCACAGCGCCACGCGGCGCTTCTCGCCGCCCGAGAGCTTGGTCACGTCGGCATCGGACGGCGGGCAGCGCAGCGCGTCCATGGCGATCTCGACGGTGCGGCCCAAGTCCCAGCCGTTGCCGGCGTCGATCTTCTCCTGCAGCTCGGCCTGCTCGGCGATCAGCGCGTCCATGTCGGCGTCGGGATCGGAGAAGGCGTTCGACACCTCCTCGAAGCGCGCCAGGGCCTTGGCCATGTCGCCGGCGCCGTCCATGACGTTGCCCAGCACGTCCTTGGCGGGGTCGAGGCCCGGCTCCTGCTCCAGCAGGCCGACCTTCACGCCCTCGGCTGCCCAGGCCTCGCCGGTGAAACTGTCGTCGCGGCCGGCCATGATCTTGAGCAGGGTCGACTTGCCCGAGCCGTTGAGGCCGAGCACGCCGATCTTGGCGCCGGGCAGGAACGACAGCCAGATGTCCTTCAGGACCTGCTTGCCGCCGGGAAAGGTCTTGTTCAGACCCTTCATCACGTAGATGTACTGATAAGAAGCCATTGTGACCGAATCCTTGTGTGGCGGTGCTTGTAGCGGCCCCGCCCAGACGGTTCAATGACGGCGGGGAGAAACGCGCACGCATGCTGGTCGAACCGGCTGTTCTGGCCCTGTCGCTGGCCTATCTGGGGCTGCTCTTCGCCGTGGCTTATTTCGGCGACCGGTATGCGCGCGACTGGTCCAAGAACTCCGTGGCGCCGGTGGTCTATGGCCTGTCGCTGGCCATCTACTGCACCTCCTGGACCTTCTACGGCGCGGTCGGGCGGGCGGCGACCTCGGGCATCGATTTCATCCTGATCTATACGGGCCCGGTTCTGGTCGTGACCCTGGGCTATCCGATGCTCGCCAAGATGGTGCGGGTGGCCAAGCAGCACAACGTCACTTCGATCGCCGATTTCCTCGCCTCGCGCTACGGCAAGAGCCGGGCCGTCGGCGTCACCGCCACCCTGTTCGCAACCGTGGGCGTGCTGCCCTACATCGCGTTGCAGCTGCAGGCCGTGTCCTCGTCCTTCCGCACCATCGCCGCGCCCGCGCCCTGGGCCGGTGGCGCGCCCGGCGTCGTGCATGCCGACACCTCGCTGATCGTGGCGGCGCTGATGGCGCTGTTCACAATCCTGTTCGGGGTCCGCAACGTGCAGGCCTCCGAGCAGCATCGCGGCATGATGCTGGCCATCGCCTTCGAATCGGTGGTGAAGCTGCTGGCGCTGCTGGCGGTCGGTCCCTTCGTGGTCTGGTTCCTGTTCGACGGGCCGGCCGACATGATGGGGCGCCTGGCCGAGGTCCCGGCCGTGGCCGAGCGCCTGACGCGCGAGGCTTCGCCGGCCACCTGGGTGGTGATGTCGCTGCTGTCCGGGCTGGCGTTCCTCTGCCTGCCGCGCCAGTTCCACGTCGCCGTCGTCGAGCACGACCATCCCGCGAGCCTCAGGACGGC
Organism: Reyranella sp.; assembly: GCA_046296475.1. Classification (GTDB taxonomy): domain Bacteria; phylum Pseudomonadota; class Alphaproteobacteria; order Reyranellales; family Reyranellaceae; genus Reyranella. The sequence continues at coordinate 182,597 of JBKBLH010000004.1, read as the reverse complement.
GCGCTGGCTGTTTCCCGCCTATCTCGTGCTGATCAATCTTTTCGTCATCCCGATCGCGGCGGCGGGCCTGCTGCTGCTGGGGCCGAACGTCAGTCCCGACCTCTACGTACTGCAGCTCCCGCTGGTGAACGGCGAGAGCTGGCTCTCGGCCTTCGTATTCATCGGCGGCCTCTCCGCCGCGACCTCGATGGTGATCGTGGCCTGCATGGCGCTGTCGGGTATGATCGGCAACGAGCTGGTGATGCCTTACCTGCTGCGTCGGCAGGCCGGCGTGGCGCGCGACATGGGCCCGCTGGTGGTCTTCGTGCGTCGCGCCGCGGTCGTGCTGATCCTGATGGCGGGCTATGCCTACGAGCGCATCATCTCGGGCTACCTGCCGCTCGCCTCGATCGGCATGATCTCGTTCTGTGCCGTCGCCAACATCGCGCCAGGCCTGATCCTCGGCCTCTACTGGAAGCGCGCCCACCGCTTCGGCGTGGTGGCGGGGTTGGGCGGTGGCTTCGTCGTCTGGCTCTACGCATTGCTGCTGCCGACCCTGCACCAGAGCGCGGGCGCGGGGACCGAGGGGGGGCCGGTGGCGCCGTTCATGCCGTGGCTGCCGGGGCCGCTGGCTGCGCTCGATCCGGTGTTGCAGGGCTTCCTGGTTTGCATCGCAGTCAATACGGCGCTGTTGGTCGGGGTGTCGCTTGCAGTCCGGCCGGTCGGGCGCGATCGCGAGCAGGCCGAGGCCTTCGTGTCGGGCGGCTTCGTTCCGGGCGCGGAAGCCAGGCCGCCGACTCGCCGCACGCCGGCCGACGCCGCCCGCATCGAGGAGCTGCGCCAGCTGCTGGCGCGCTTCGTCGGCGTCGAGCGCGCGGCCCGCACGCTGGCAGGCGAGCTGTCGCTGCAGACCGCGCTCGCGCGCACCGAGCGCATGCTGTCGGGCACGCTGGGCGCCGCCTCGGCGCGCGTGATCGTGGCGGCCTCGGTGCGGCGCGGCCGGCTGCTGACCCGCAGCGCGCGCGCCATCATCGACGAGGCGTCCGAGGCAATCCGATACAACTACGAGATCCTGCGCAACACGCTCGACCATGTCGGCATGGGCATCGCCGCCTTCGATCGCGAGGGCCGGCTCGAAATCTTCAACGAACGGTTCACCTCGCTGCTGGCGCTCGACGACGATGCCGTGGCGGTCGGCGCCGCGCCGCGAGAGTTCGGCGCCACGCCCGAGGTCATCGCGCTGCTGCGCCGGCCGGAGACGCCGCAGACGCACGAGATCGCCACACGCGACGGCCGCGTGATCGAGCTTCGCCTCGATCCGCTGCCCGAGGACGGGTTCGTCGCCACCTGCAACGACGTGACCGCCCGCGTGCGCACCGCCCAGGCGTTGCGCGACAGCGACGGGCAGCTGCGACGTGCCGCCGAGACGCTGGAGCAGCGCGTCGCCGAGCGCACGGCCGAGCTGGAGGCGAGCCGCGCCGAGGCGGAGGCGGCCAATCTCGGCAAGACGCGCTTCATCGCGGCGGCGAGCCATGACCTGCTGCAGCCGCTGCACGCGGCGCGCCTGTTCACGGCGGCGATGATCGACCGCGATCCGCGCAACGACCTGGGCGGCAAGATCGATGCGAGCCTGGGCGCCGTCGAATCGCTGCTCGACGCGCTGCTCGACATCTCCAAGCTCGATGCCGGCGCCTTCAAGCCCGAGAGGCGCGCCTTCGCGCTCCAGCCGCTGTTCGAGTCGCTGGCGACCGCCTTCGCGCCGACGGCGGCCCGCAATGGCGTCGAGCTGGTGATCGTGCCCACCTCCGCTTTCGTCGACACCGATCCGGCCTTCCTGCGCCGCATCCTGCAGAACCTTCTCTCGAATGCACTCCGCTACGGCCGCAGCGAGGGCAGGCCGGCGCGGGTGCTGCTGGGCTGCCGCCGCGCGGGCGATTCCCTGCGCATCGAAGTGAGGGACAACGGGCCAGGCATCCCGTCCGACAAGCAGGCGGTGATCTTCGACGAGTTCGTGCGGCTGCAGCCCGAGGACGAGGGGCCGCGCGAGGAGCGGGGGCTGGGCCTCGGCCTCGCCATCGTCGACCGTATTGCGCGCATGCTCGAGCTGCCCGTCGCACTGTCCTCGGCGCCGGGCCGCGGGGCGACCTTCTCCGTCACCGTGCCGAGGGTGGCTGCGGTGGCGATCGAGCCCGCAGCCGCGCCGGCACCGCACCCCGCGCCGTCGATCGAGTCCGAGAGCTTCGTGCTGTGTCTCGACAACGAAGCGCGGGTGCGCGAGGCGATGGCCGCGCTGCTCGGCGGCTGGGGCTGCGAGGTCGAGACGGCGGCCAGCGAAGCCGAGGCACTGGCGGCGGTGGCCCGAGCCGGCCGCCTGCCCGACCTCGTTCTGGCCGACCTGCATCTCGACGACGGGGCGGACGGGCTCGAGGCCGTGGTCGCGCTGCGGCAGGCCTGGGGCCGTGCCGTGCCGGCCGCGCTCGTGACCGCCGACCGCGACCCCACGCTGCGTCCGCGCGCCCGGGCGCGACAGGTAGAACTGCTGCACAAGCCGGTGAAGCCGGCCTCCCTGCGCGCGCTGCTGAGATTGCGCAGCGCCGCGGCAGGTCGCCTTACGGCCTGATTGGATCCGCCGGCAGCGCGAGCCCGCGGGCCTCGATCACGGCCTGGGTTCGGGAGCGCACGCCGAGCTTGCGCAGGATCACCGTCACATGCGCCTTCACGGTGGCTTCGCCGACGCCGAGCTTGTGGGCGATCTGCTTGTTCTGGTCGCCCTGCACCATCAGCGCCAGAACGCGCCACTGCTGCGGCGTGAGCTGGGCGGCGCGCTGCGCGAAGCCGTCGCCCGCCACGGCGTCCGGCGGCGCGAAGATCTCGCCGTCGAGGACGGCGCGCACGATGCCCGCGATCTCGTCGAGCGAGGCGGACTTGTCGATGTAGGCGGAGGCGCCGAACTCGTACGCGCGCTGCACGACACCGGCCTCTCGCGCCGCCGATACGACGATGATGGGCACGGTCGGATGCTCGGCCCGCAGCCGGGCGAGGCCGGTCAGCCCGTCCATGCCCGGCATGTCGAGGTCGAGCAGCACGGCGTCGGTATCGGGCTGCCGGTCCAGCGCCGCCTGTGCCTGGGCCAGCGTTCCCGCCATGCTGAACTGCGCCCCGGCGAAAGTCTGCCCAAGCGCCGACGCCAGCGCATCGCGCACCATCGGGTGATCGTCGGCAACGAGAAAGCGCTCGCCATCGGCCATGCCGGCAGGGTGGCCATTGTCATCGCCAGTATCAAGCCGCTTGTTCGGGCCGGCGGTTGCTCAAGGTTCGTTGCACGAAGTCGGAGATCGTCGAGACCGTCCGGAGCGCCTTGGCCAGCCGACGCCCGCCGCGCCGGCCCAGGCGGCGGAGCTCGATGCGGTTCGATGGTGGCCGCCCTTCGGCAATGTCGGCGATTTGCTGGTCGAGGATCGCCTCGATCAGTACCGCCCGCGCGGCGGCCAGATCGTCCGCCATGTCGGCCGCCACGCCGGCCCTTGCTGCGGCGCCGGTGAGCCGTGCATCGGTGCCCGTCGCGGCGATCCTCCAGGCAAGCGCCGCCACGCGGGCGCCGGCCACCAGCGGAAACAGCCCATGACGCTTGAGATCGATGCGCCCGTCCTCGGTGCGCAGTCGATTGAACCAGCCGAAGGCACCGCTGGCGTCGCCGCCGGCCTCGGCGAGCAGGCGGAGGAACAACGGCGAGCCGGAGGCCGCAGCCATCGCGTGCTCCCGCAGCTCGGCGGCGAGACGCCGTTCGCCCGCGACGGGAACGAAGTCGTAGAAGATGTCGACGTTGAGAAGCGCACCTGGCTGTGGTTTGCCGACCCATTGCTCGACCCGTGTCCGCCAGGCGGCGGGCGTGCCACGGAAGGCTGCATTCCTTGCCATGACGCCACCGGCACAGAGCGGTATGCCGGCCGTCGCCAGCATCTCGTTGAGACGGTCGGCGAACGTGCCGAACCAGGGATCGTGCTCATCTCCCTCGTGGATCAACGCGTTGTCCTGGTCAGCCGCGAGCAGGGATTCTCCTCGGCCTGCGGAGCCAAGCACCAGCAGGCACCAGGGCGCAGGCGCCGGTGCAGTCATGCTGGCTGACGCGAGCGCCGCGGCGCGGGCCGTGAGATCGCAAACGATGCCGGAGACAACGGCCGAGACCTGCACCCCCGGCACCTCCTCGACACGCAGCGCGGCGGCAAGGGACGACAGTCTTCCGTACGCCTCGCGCAGCGCGTCCGCGTCGGTCGCCTGCTCGATCTCGTCGCCGAGGGTGAGCGCGAGAGTCGCGCGCTGCTTGAGCAGCGCTCCGGCCGTCAGCATCCCCACGGCGCGTCCGTCGTCGTCGACCACCACAAGATGCCGCACGTCGTGGCGCGACATCCGGCCGATCGCACGATAGGCCAGCGCGCCGGATCCGACCGTGCGGACAGGGCTGCTCATGACGTCCCCGAACGGCCGCGACAACAGTTCCGGGTCCGACGCGACGATGCGCAGGATGTCGTGTTCGGTCAGGATTCCGCTCGGGCGGCCCAGGTGGTCGACGGCGACGACGGAGCTGATCCGCCGCCCGACCATGAGGCGCGATACCTCGGCAACGGTCGCCTCCGGCAGGGCCGAGACCAGCGGCGTCGACATCAGCTCGGCCACGCGGTGGCGATAGGGAAAGCTGTCGATCCTGCGGAGCGCGTCGGTACGCATGGCGTCACGCAAGCGGCCCACGCTGCAGGCCGACCGCACCACCCAGCGTGGCACGCTGCTGGCTGCGCAGCCGGTGGGCAATCGCGACGAAGAGATCGGCCGCCATCAGGGCGTCGCCGGCTGCCGTATGCCGCTCGCCGCGCGGTCTTGCGCCGAGGCGCGCCAGCAGATCGGCGAGGTCCAGCCGATCGACCGGCAGCCCCAGTCCGGCGGCCATGGCGGCAGTATCGAGGCTCGCCGGCTCGTGCCACGGCAAGCCGGTCCGGCGTGCCTCCGCCGCGAGAATCGCGAGGTCGAAGCCGACGTGATGCCCGACCACGATGCGATCGGCCAGCGCCGCCGTCAGCTCGTCCCAGACATCCGCGATCGACGGTGCGCCGGCCACCCGCCCGGCGTCGATTCCGTGAATGGCCGTCGCACCGGCAGGAATGGGAACGTGCGGGTCGACGAGAAGGTCGAGCCTCGGGTGAGGTTGGACGTCGAGGCCCGCTGCTATGCCGATGACGGCAAAGGACACGATGCGGGCGGACCTGATCTCCAGTCCGGTGGTTTCGCTGTCGATGGCGACCATCTCGAGCGCCTCGAGAGGCATGTGGGCCGGCGTTCGTGGCCGCTGACGCCTGCGCCGGGCGGCGAGGAAGCGATCGAAGATGTCCGCGAGGATCATGCTGCGGGGCCCAGCGCCTTCCGCAACGCATCGGTGTCGAGGCGGCGGGGCAGGCGATCGTTGAAGGAGATCAGGCCGAAGGTCACGGCCGCGGCCAGCACCTGGCGTTCCTCCTCGGCGTTGTTCGAGCGTGCCGGCACGTGCTCGTGGATCATGATGCCGGTCCGGTGCCCCATCGCCTTGAAGTCGAGCCGATGATCGGACGGGATGCCGGCGAAGCGGCTGAGCAGGGCGGCATGACGATCGCTCCAGCCCTCGGGCCGATGGACCGGCGCCGGATACTCGCTCAGCGCGTCGGCGTAGATTCGGACCAGTGCCGGATCGAGGTCGGGGCCGCCATCGAGAAAGGACCGCACGACGAAGGTCATGTCGGCGGCGATCGCGGCGAAGGCTTCCCAGCGGCAGACCGCGAAGGCGTCGTTGAAGGCGGGATCGCCGAAGGCCGACTGCCCGAACCAGGCGAGCGTGTTGCGCGAGAATTCGTAGGTGGACCGTTGCGCGACGTAGGACGCCTCGCCGCTGACGAAGCGCGTGAGTTGAGCACGCGATCGGATCCGCGTCGGAAAGAGATAGCTCTTGAGCCCTGTCAGCATCCTCGGTCTCGTGGGCTGCGCCGCCTGTGAATGGCTATTCGACTAAGGTAGGGGAGCGCCCTTCCCCGACAGTGATGTACATTCACGCAGTCTGAGTAAACGAAAAGCAAGAAACAAGGCGCCCGAACAACCGGGCGATGGGGAGTAAGCGTACGTTCGGGGAATAACCCCGACTCATCGCGACGGTGACGGTTCAGCGGCGCCTCCAACGTGTCCTTGGAGGAACGAGCGCATGGCGGAAAGCAAACTGACGGCCTCGCAACAGGCTGCATACTGGGAAAAAACCAAGCGGCTGATGCTGGTCATCCTGGCCGTATGGTTCTTCTTCAGCTTCGTGATCCACTTCTGGGCGCCACAGCTCAACCAGATCAGGATCATCGGATTTCCGCTGGGCTACTACATGGCGGCCCAGGGCTCGCTGATCGCCTTCGTCCTGATGTGCGTCTGGAACGCCAGGGCGCAGGACCGGATCGATCACGAATTCGGCGTCCAGGACGAGTGACGGGGGAACGACCATGGCAGCCATGCAAGGCGGGTTTCTCGCCAATCTCGGGCGCATCTACGCCCTCTACACCGGCACCTTCATCGGGTTCACGCTGTTCATCGGCCTGCTCGAACTCATGGGCGTGCCGAACCGGATCCTCGGCTATCTCTTCATCTTCCTGACGCTCGGCGTCTACGCGCTGATCGGCTGGCTGGCGAGGACCGCCGAGGTCAGCGAATACTACGTCGCCGGCCGTTCCGTTCCCGCCTTCTACAACGGCATGGCCACGGGCGCGGACTGGATGAGCGCCGCCTCGTTCATCGGCATGGCGGGGTCTCTCTACTTCGGCGGCTATGGCGGCCTCGCCTTCGTGCTGGGCTGGACGGGCGGCTACGTGCTGGTCTCGATCCTGATGGCGCCCTACCTGCGCAAGTTCGGGCAGTTCACCGTCCCGGACTTCTTCGGCGTCCGCTACGGCGGCAACACCGCGCGCGCCCTCGCGGTCGTGGTGCTGATCGCCGCGTCCTTCACCTATGTCGTGGCGCAGATCGCCGGCGTCGGTATCATCACCGCGCGCTTCCTCGGCATCCCCTTCCAGGTCGCCTGCTTCGTCGGCCTCCTCGGCATCCTGCTCTGCTCTATGCTGGGTGGCATGAAGGCGGTGACCTGGACGCAGGTGGCCCAGTACATCATCCTGATCATCGCCTACATGATCCCGGTCGTCGTGCTGTCGGCCAAGATCACGGGCGTGCCGATTCCGCAGTTCATGTACGGCCAGGCCCTCGAGAAGATCGAGGCTCTCGAAAAGACGCTCGGGGTCACACAGCCCTATACGGCGGCGTTTGTCGACGCCAAGGGCGCCTACAGTCCGACGGCGATGTGGAACTTCTTCGCGCTGATCCTCTGCCTGATGGTCGGCACGGCGTCGCTGCCGCACGTCCTGATGCGCTACTTCACCACGCCCTCTGTCAAGCAGGCGCGCGACTCGGTTGCGTGGTCGCTGTTCTTCATCTTCCTGCTCTACTTCACGGCGCCGGCCTATGCGGCCTTCGCCAAGCTGGAAGTGTACCAGAACGTGATCGGCCAGCCGATCGCCAGCCTGCCGGCCTGGGTTACCTCGTGGGGCAGCATCGGCCTGGCCGGTGCCTGCGACGCGGCCAATGCGGTAGATACCTTCGCGCTCTGCAAGGGCGTGACCGGCAATGGCGACGGCATCCTCCAGCTCAACGAGTTCCGCCTGCACACCGACGCCGTCGTGTTGGCGACGCCGGAAATCGCCGGCCTGCCCTACGTGATCTCCGGGCTGGTCGCGGCCGGCGGCCTCGCCGCCGCGCTCTCGACCGCGGACGGCCTGCTGCTCGCGATCGCCAACGCGCTCAGCCACGACATCTACTACAAGATGGTCGACCCCAACGCCGACACCAAGCGTCGCCTCATCATCAGCCGGCTGCTCCTCGCGGTGGTGGCGGTGGTCGCGGCCTACGTGGCCGGCACGTTCGGTGCGAACATCCTGTTCCTCGTATCGTGGGCCTTCTCGATGGCGGCCGCCGGCCTGTTCGCAGGCCTGGTGCTCGGCATCTGGTGGAAGCGCGCCGGCAACGCGGCGGGCGTGTGGGGCGTCATCGGCGGCTTCGGCGTCTGCATGTTCTTCCTGATCGCCACCGAGTTCTACGGGCCGTGGGTCAAGGAAAGCATGAGCTGGCTTGGCGACATCAATATCGTCAAGGTCCGCGGCCGAGACGTTGCCTATATCTGGGGCATCAACAACATCTCGGTCGGCATCTTCGGCATCCCGGCGGCATTCATTTCGATGCTGATCGCGGGACTGGTTGCAAAGCCGGCCTCACCCGAGATGCAGGACTTCATAGACTCGATCCGCATCCCCGCGGGTTCGGTGCGCAACGCCGAGGCGGCCCATTGACGGCCGCCGCGATCCAATGAGAGTGAGGGCGGGGCGCGAGCCTCGCCCTTTCCATTTGGGACCATGAACCAACCCGATTTCTTCTGGGGCTATCTGCCCTTCTGGATCGTGAACTACGGGCTCTCGCTCGTGGCCTGGGCCTGCATCGGGCGCTGGATGCTCTCGTTCTTCGTGCCGGCCCTGCAGCCGCAGAACTACATCTGGCGATCCTTCGTCTGGCTCACCGACTGGGCGATCGCCGCAGTCGGATTCGTCACGCCGGTCTCGCTGGGGCAACGCTGGCTGCCCCTCATCACCGCGTTCTGGCTGTTCTGGGTGCGCACCGGCTTCTATTTCGCGATGGCGTCCGCCGGCCTCACGCCGCGCCTTGCGGGCGGAGGCTGAGATGCTGCGCCACCAGGTCTTCGCCCTCGTTCTCGGCCTTGCCGTCTTCAACGGCATCTTCTCCCCGTTCGTCTACCTGATCGCGGCCTACAGCATCGTCTGGGCGCCGCCCTGGCTGCCGAACGACCCCAGTATCACGTACTACTTCTCGAGCCTGATCGTGGCGACGACGACGCTCCTCGTGTCGGGCGTGCCGGCCGCCCTGATCGAGCGCGCCGTCCCCGCGTCGCGCGAGGCGCCCGGCCCGAACTGGGTGTGGGCGCTGGTCGCACTGGTGCTCTGCTTCCCCGCCCTGGTCCGCGTCTTGCTCCTCTCGGGTGCCGTGCAATAGTCTGGACCCGAGGCCGGCATGGACAGGATCGAGTATCTCGCGGATGTCAGCGTCCGTCGTGGCTGCGGTTTCGCGCTGCTCGCGATCTGCATGGTCATGCTCGGCCTGTCCTACGACCTGCTGCTCTGCCTGAAGTCCGGCGCGATCCTCCAGGCGCTGCATGGGGTCGTGCTCGGCCTGTTCGCGTACAACGCGCCAAAGTGGAACCACAGGTCGACGGAACTCTGGGTGCTCCTCGACAAGGGGGCGGATCTCCCGCCGAACTATCCACCCGAGCAATTGCTCGAGGTGCTGCGCAAGACCTACCTGCGTTACGCGGAGATGGCCGGCGTCGTCACGCTGGCGCTCTGCATCGGCGCTGCGGTCGTGTGGTTCGTTCGCGGCTGACGCCGCAAGACGTCTGACATGGTGATCATCGCGGCCTCCAGTTCCTTTTTGGGCCCGGCTTCGGTAAGTATCGCGGCATGAAACTCGAAGCCATCGCCATCGGCCACCGGCCGCCCGAAGACGTGAACACCATCATCGAAGTGCCGATCGGCGGCGAGCCGATCAAGTACGAGATGGACAAGGAGGCGGGCACCCTGGTGGTCGACCGCTTCCTGTACACGCCCATGCGATATCCCGGGAATTACGGCTTCGTGCCGCACACGCTTTCGGACGACGGCGACCCGATCGACGTACTGGTGGCCAACACCCGTCCGATCATTCCCGGCGCCGTGATCAACGTACGCCCGATCGGCGTGCTGCGCATGGAGGACGATGGCGGCGGCGACGAGAAGATCATCGCCGTGCCGTCACCCAAGCTGACGAAGCGCTACGTGCACGTGAAGACCTACACCGACCTGCCCGAGATCACCCGCCAGCAGATCGAGCACTTCTTCATCCACTACAAGGATCTCGAGCCCGGCAAGTGGGTGAAGCTGCTGGGATGGGGCGATGTCGACGAGGCGAGGCGGCTCATCACAGAAGCGATCGAGCGGGCCCGGCAGAAGCGCTAAGGCCGCTGGCCTTGCAGCACCCCTTGCCGGCCGCGGCGCTTTTCCTATATCCACCGCCGGAAAATCCAGCATGAGGACTGCGAGGCAATGAACGGCGACGGTTCGGCGGCCCAGGGCGGCCCGGAGAAGCACCAGTTCCAGGCCGAGGTGGCCGAACTCCTCAACTTGATGATCCACTCGGTCTATTCCGAGACCGACGTCTTCCTGCGCGAGCTGGTGTCGAATGCCTCCGACGCCTGCGACAAGGTCCGCTACGAGGCCATCGCCCGGCCCGAGCTGCTGGCCGGCGATGAGCGGCTGGCGATCCGGATCAAGCCCGATGCGGCGGCCAAGACGCTGTCCATCGCCGACAACGGCATCGGCATGGACCGCCAGGAGCTGATCGACAATCTCGGCACCCTGGCGCGGTCCGGCACCAAGGCCTTCCTGAAGGGGCTGAAGGACGCCAAGGACGGGCTCGGCCTGATCGGCCAGTTCGGCGTCGGCTTCTACGCCGCCTTCATGGTGGCCGATCGCATCGAGGTGACCAGCCGCCGCGCCGGTTCGGCGGAAGCCTGGACCTGGACATCGGCGAGCGGCGCCGGTTTCGAAGTGTCGCCCGCCACGCCGGAGCAGGCCGGGCGCGTGCCGCGCGGTACTGAGATCGTGCTGCATCTCAAGGAGGACTCGGCCCGTTACCTCCAGCCCTACGAGCTGGAGCGCATCGTGCGCACCTATTCCGACCATGTGCTGTTCCCGATCGAGCTGATCGACGACAAGGGCGAGGCCCGCCAGATCAATGCCGCCAGCGCGCTGTGGCAGCGCCCGAAGTCCGAGGTCAAGCCGGAGGACTACACGCAGGCCTATCGCTCGCTCGCCATGGCCTTCGACGAGCCGGCGCTGACCCTGCACTACAAGGTCGAGGGCCGGCAGTCCTACGCGGTGCTGCTTTTCGTGCCCGGCACGCCGCCGTTCGACCTCACCGATCCCGCGCGCAAGGGCCGGGTGAAGCTCTACGTCCGCCGGGTCTATATCACCGACGATGCCGAGCTGCTGCCGGCCTATCTGCGCTTCGTGCGCGGCGTGGTCGACAGCGAGGACCTGCCACTCAACCTGTCGCGCGAGATGTTGCAGAACAATCCGCAGGTCCGCCAGATCCGCTCGGGTCTGGTCGGCCGCGTCCTGTCGGAACTCGAAGGCACGGCCGGCAAGGACGCCGAGGCCTACGCCAAGATCTGGGAGACATTCGGCGCCATCCTGAAGGAAGGGCTGTACGAGGACCATGAGCGGCGCTCCCAGCTGCTCGGTCTTGCGCGCTTCGCCTCGACCGCCGGCGACACGCCGCGCTCGATCAAGGAGTACGTGGCCGACCTGAAGCCCAACCAGACCGAGATCTACTATCTGGTGGGCGACAGCCTCGACCGGCTGAAGTCCAATCCCAAGCTGGAGGCTGCCAAGGCCCGCGGCGTCGAGGTGCTGCTGCTGACCGATCCGGTCGATGCCTTCTGGACGACCCTGCCGCAGGAATTCGAGGGCAAGCCGCTGAAGTCGCTGAGCCAGGGCGAGGTCGATTTCGGACTGATCCCGCTCGTCGACGAGAAGAAGACCGACAACGCCGGCGCCGAGACCGTCGAGGACGATGCCGCCGTGCTGGAGGCCGCGAAGCAGGTGCTGGGCGACAAGGTGGCGGACGTGAAGGCCTCGACCCGCCTGACCGACAGCGCCTCCTGCCTCGTGGCGAGTGCGCAGGGTCGCGATCGCGAGCTGGAGCGCCTGCTCGAGCGCCAGAATCGCGGCAGCGGCGCCAGGCCCATCCTCGAGCTCAACATGAAGCACGCGATGGTGCGGGCGCTGGGTGCGGCGAAGAAGGAAGACCGCGCGCAGGACGTCGACGACCTCGCCAACCTGTTGCTCGACGAGGCCTGCATCCTGGACGGCGAGATCCCGTCCGATCCGGCCGCTTTCGCGCGGCGCCTCAACGGCTATGTGGTGCGGGCGCTGGGCGGCGCTGCAACGGCCTGAGCGCAGCCATTCACGTCCCGCTCATCGTCAGCCTGGGAAGGAACGTGACGATGCCGGGAAAGAGCGTGAACAGACCGACGCAGGCGAAGTCCATGAGCACGAACGGCCAGACGTTGCGGAAGATCGCCTGCAGCGGAATGTCCGGCCGGACGCCGCTCACGACATAGCAGTTGAGCCCGACCGGCGGCGTCAGCAGGCCGACCTCGACCATCTTCACGACGATGATGCCGAACCAGATCGGATCGAAGTCGAGCTTCATCATCACCGGAAAGATCACCGGCAGCGTGAGCAGCAGCATGCCGATCCCGTCCATGAACATGCCCAGCACCGTGTAGAGCACGATCACGAACAGCAGAACGAGATAGGGCGACACGCCGATGGCGACGATCCAGTCGGAGAAGCTGCTGGAAACGCCGGCGAAGGCGAGGAAGCGCACGAAGATCAGCACGCCCCAGATGATCGAGAAGATCATCACCGTGAGCTTCACGGTATCCAGCAGTGAGTCGAGAAGGCCTCGTCCGGTCAGCGAGCGCTTGAGCAGCGCCATGACGAAGACGATGAAGGCGCCCAGCGCGCCAACCTCGGTCGGCGTCGCCCAGCCGGTGTACATGCCGCCGATGACGGCGCCGATCACGAACACGATGGGCAGTGCGTCGGGCAGCGTGACGAACCGTTCGCGCCACGGGATGCCGCGCACCGACAGGCCGAGTTCCGGATTCAACTTGAACCGGACGAGGATGATCGAGGCGTACAGGACCGCGGAAATGACGCCGGGAATGAAGCCGGCCAGGAGCAGGCCGCCGATCGAGGTCTCGGTGATGATGCCGTAGACGACCATGATGGCCGAGGGCGGGATCAGGGACGCGAGCGTCCCGCCGGCGGCGACGACGGCGGCGGCGATGCCGGGCTGGTACTTGTAGCGCAGCAGCTCGGGGATCGAGATGCGGGCGAAGACCGCGGCCGTCGCCGTACTGGCACCCGAGACGGCGGCGAAACCCGCTGCGGCGAAGATCGTCGCGACCGCCAGTCCACCCGGCATCCAGCCCAGCCACGCGCGGGCACACCGATAGGCGCCCTGCACGATTCCGGCATGGTGGGCGAGGTGGCCGATCAGGATGAAGAGGGGCAGGACCGACAGCGCGTAGTTCGTGGTGTCGGAATAGGGAATGTGGCCGGCGATGCCGACCGCCTTGTCGAAGCCGCGCAGCGCCCACAGTCCGAAGAAGCCGACGAGCCCGGCCGCCACGAAGATGCGGATGCCGGCGACGATCATCACGGTGAGGGCGATCATCCCGATGATGCCGATGGTAATGGGCTCCATCAGGCGTCCTCGGGCAGGTGCGATGCGACGGGTACGGCGATCGGTTCAGCCAGCGGATCGGCGACCAGCCGAACATAGGCCCAGATCTCCAGTGCGATCCTGAGCGCCAGAATGCTGAAGCCGATGACGGGAACCAGCTTCGACGGCCAGGTCGGCCACTGGGTGTTGATCGTCGAATCGCCGATGTAGTAGGCGTTCTCGAAGAAGTGCAGGACGCCCGGCAGAAGCAGGACGATCAGCGCGAAGGCGGCAATCGAGGCCATCAACTCGGCGATCCACTTTCGGCGCCCCTTGAAGTGTCCGACCAGGACGTCGACCCTGATATGCCCCGCCTTCCGGTAGCAGAAGGAGATGGTGAGCAGGGTGTAGGTCGCCATGGTCTGCTCGATGAGGTCGAGCTGGCCGTAGAGCGGTGCGTTGAACGCCTTGCGCATGACCATCTCGGCGACGCCGACCCACATCACGCCGAAGATCACGACGCCGCCGATCACGGCCGTCACGAATTCTACGACCTGCAGGGCGCGGTCGAGGCGGTCGAGGAGGGCACCGCCCATCTCCCGACCGGAAGCGGCCATCGCAGCCACGTTGCTTTCCGCCTCAGCTCTTCTTGAGCTTCGCCTTGGCTTTCTTCGCTTCGTTCAGGATGAGATCGAGCAGCTCCTGGGCTGGCACGCCCTTGGCGGCGTTCTCCGTGACCCAGGCCTTCCAGACCGGAGCGGCGCCGACCTCCTCGAAGATCTTGAGTTCCTCCGGCGAATAGACGATCGCCTTCAGGCCCTTCTTCTCCCAGTCGGCCAGGTTCTTCTTGTCGGTCTCGCTATGCGCCTTGATCAGCGCCTGGTAGGCGAGGGGCCTGGCCTTGTCGAACAGTTCCTTGTACTGCGGCGGCAGCTTGTTGAAGGCATCGATGGCGACGATGGTGGGGCAGTTGTTTGCGCCGGGCGACAGGTTCGTCGTGTACCATTTCGCGATCTCGGGAATCTTGTACGACGCGAAGGCGTAGGTGTAGGGGAACGCCGCGGCCCGGAAGACGCCACGTTCCATCGACGTATAGACTTCCGGAGCCGGCACCGAGGTCGGGACGGCGCCGAGATTCTTCATGGCCGCACCCGTGCCGCCGAGCGCACGGACGCGCATCCCCTTGAAGTCCGCCATCTTGGTCGGTGCGTCGCCGGTCCCCATGAATTCCGACTGCGGCTGCAGGACCGACATCAGCACCATGGCGTTCCAGCGCTTGAACTCGTTCACGATGTAGGGGTTCTTGTAGAAGACGTCGTGAACCATCGCGTGGACTTCCGGGTCGGCCAGCGGCAGGCCGGGCAGGTCGAGCGCGTTGATGCCGGGATGCTTGCCGGGATGGTAGCCGGTGCAGATCTGCGCCATCTCGAAGGCGCCCAGCTTGATATTGTCGAGGTTGTCAGAGGCCTTGGACAGCGAATCGCCGTAGTGGATCTTGATGGTGAACTTGCCGTCCGTTTCCTTGCTGACATAGTTCGACAGGGTTTCGATGCCGGCGGTGAAGGCCCGGGGCGGTCCCCATACCGAGAGGTTCCAGGACACCTTGGGGCCATCCACGGCGAGCGCCGAGGTCGCACTGAGGCC
The DNA here is from genome assembly GCA_046296475.1 of Reyranella sp. Taxonomy (GTDB): domain Bacteria; phylum Pseudomonadota; class Alphaproteobacteria; order Reyranellales; family Reyranellaceae; genus Reyranella. The sequence goes on along the minus strand of JBKBLH010000004.1, from coordinate 167,591 downwards.
CAGGATTACGCCGGCAATGCCGAAACGGATCGACAAGACGCCCATCTTTATCCTCCCTGTGTTTGCTTCTGTAGTGATTGGAGGAAGCATGGTCCCGGTTGCAAACCATGTCCACGGCGAATTTTCGTGGTGGTTCTTCGCCCCTGTCGTGGTCGCGAGCTTCGGCTCCGTCAGGAGATGCAACATCAGGAGATGCAACGGCCTGGTTGCACCGGCCGGCCCCGCGTGCTTTGCCGACATGGTGAAGAGTGCCAACGTCCGCATCGAACAGGTGACCCATGGCCGAAGACGATCCGCTGCTGGGACACGGCCGCCAGATCATCGTGCGTGAAGACTGGCTCGGGCACACCCAGGAGCCGATCCTCGAGCCCGGCCTGCCGATCGTCGACCCGCATCATCATCTCTGGGAACGCGATGGCGGGCATTCGTACCTGCTGCCGCATCTGCTTGCCGATACGTCGAGCGGCCACGACGTGCGCGCAACCGTTTTCGTGCAGTGCGGGGAGATGTACCGCGCCTCAGGACCCGACGACGAACGGTCGCTGGGCGAGACCGAGTTCGTGACCGGCATCGCGGCGATGAGCGCCAGCGGCCGCCATGGACCGACGCGCGCCTGCGCCGGAATCATCGGTATGGTCGACCTGACGCTGGGCGACCGCGTCGAACCTTTGCTCGACCTGCATCGCGCGGCCGCGGGCGGCCGCTTCTGCGGCATCCGCAACCGCACGGCCTGGCATCCCTCGCCGGACGTCACGACGAACCTGGTGATGAATCCGCCGGGACCGCTCGAACACCCGGCCTTTGCCGAGGGCGCGCGGCGATTGGCCAGGCAGGGACTGCCGCTCGACGTCTGGGCCTATCACACTCAGCTCCCGCACGTCGCGACGCTGGCCCGTGCCGTGCCGGAACTGACGATCGTCGTCGACCACGTGGGTGGTCCGCTCGGCATCGGTCCGTTCCGCGGCCGGCAGGACGAGGTCTATCCCGATTGGAAGCGGCGCATGATGGAACTGGCGGCGCTGCCCAACGTGCGGGTGAAGCTGGGTGGCCTCGCCATGTTCGTGAACGGCTTCGACTTCCACAAGAAGCCGAAGCCGCCGGGGTCGGAGGAGCTCGCGAAGAGCTGGGCGCCATATATCCAGCCGTGCATCGAAGCGTTCGGCGTCGACCGCTGCATGTTCGAGAGCAACTTCCCGGTCGACAAGGGCCAGTGCAGCTACCCGGTTCTTTGGAACGCCTTCAAGCGCCTGACGGCAGGCGCGGGTGCCGACGAGAAGACCGCGCTCTACAGCGGCACGGCGATGCGGACCTACGGCCTCGAGCGGTTGCCAGAGGCTCTATCGGCGGACCTTCAAGCCAGATAGCGGGAACGCATACCAGCTTCCCGACACAGCGTCTGCGTGTGGCCATCCGAGGAAACTTTGCCCGCACGTGTCGTTTCCACTGCAAAGTCTCGGTGCCGACCTGGTCGATGTTGCGGATCGAGTGCAACTACTATAGAGCGATGATCATGGGCGATTGCTCTTCAAGCCGTCGTCTGAAGGGCGTCAGGTTACAACCTCTCATACGGAATTGTTTCCGTCCTTGAGCATGAGCGTGCATGGAGCGAGCGGTGAACAGTGATGCGACTCGTACCCTCGTGCAATCCCGGAACTACTGCACCGATCGGCTGGCAGAGGTGAAGGCGGATATCGCGAAATGCCTGGCGGAGGATGGTGAACTGAAGCGCAGGCTCGAAACCACCACCGACGAGAAAGACGCCGGCACGATACGACGGCGTCGCAGATATCTGAGCCGCTACATAGACGAGCGCAAGGCCGAGCGCACGGCGCTGACGGCCGAACTGGCGGCCTCCACGGCGCAATTGAAAGATCTCGCGGGCTAACCCGGCCGGCATACCGCACACCGCTGGCTTCGCCGTGCTCGGGACCTCCGGCCCCTCCCTTCGCGACACCCGGCGTTGCGCAATCCGTCAGGTCGATACGGTCTCGGTTCGACCGGCCGGTTCAGAGGGCGTGATTGACGACCTTCACCACCTTGAACGGCCGCTGCACCCCGTCATGTTCGGTGACGGACACGTATTCGCCGGTCACGAACCTGTGGGTGTCGAAACGAAAGATCGGCTCGTCGTCGTCGTCACCCGGAGCGTAGGAAAAGGCCCACTTGCCGTCGCGGCGATGGATCAGATGGCCGGTCTCGTCATCGGCTCCCTGCCAGAAGCGGCGCACCGTGCAGGCGGCCTTGTGCTTGGCCCAGCCGTCGGCCTGCAGGTGACCCTCCGGATCGAGCGGCGCAACGAATTCATAGCCATGGTTCGAACTGCCGTTGGGAAACTCCGGCGTGCGGGCCAGTTCGAGGATGATCTTCTTGAGCGGCATGAGTTCTCCTTGGGCAATGCCTCACTATGCCCGGCAGGATTCAACGGCCCATGATCCAGATCAATCCCGGCTAGTTGCTTTCGGCGGCCTTCCGTTCGGCCTCGTCGAAGGCGGTCTTGATCATGAACCAGCAGAACAGGACACCGAAGAGCGACAGGCCGAGCCCGAAGGCCAGGATGCCCGTGTCCTTCGCGGCGCCTGCCATGAACAGACCGACCAGGCCCATCACCGCGGCCATGGTCCCCATGATCCAGTAAGACATCATTTGCTCCTTGTATCGTCGTCGTCGAACAGAATGCGGCCGGCGGCGCCGTCGGGATCGTCGTACTGCCCGTTGCGCAGGGCCCAGAGAAAGGCGGCGAGCGCCGTCAGGCCGAGGATGAGGGCCGCCGGAACGAGGACGAGCAGGCTGTCCATCACGACCTCCGGGCTTTGATTCCGCCGCCGCCGAGACGCAGGGCGTTGCCGATCACCAGCAGCGAAGAAGAGGACATGGCCACGGCGGCGATGAGCGGCGTCACGCTGCCCAGGATCGCGAGCGGCACGGCGCCGAGATTGTAGACGAGCGCCAGAGTGAGGTTCTGCCGGACCAGCCGGTCGGCGCGGCGCGCCACGTCGAGGATCTCCGCGACCGGTCCCAGCGCGTCGCCCTGGAAGACGGCGTCGGCGGCGGACTGGGTAGCCTCGGCTGCGGTGGTCGGTGAGAGCGAGGCGTGGGCCGCCGCGAGCGCCGGCGCGTCGTTCAATCCGTCGCCCACCATCAGGACGCGCTTGCCCTGGGCGGTCAGTTCGGCGAGCCGCTGCGCCTTCTCCGCCGGCGTGACACCGGAGCGCCACTCGGCGATGCCGGCGGCCGATGCGGCATCGGCGACTGCGGCCTGGCGGTCGCCGGAGAGGACTTCGACGCTCAAGCCCTGGTGGCGCAGGGCTGCAACCGTCGCCGCCGCATCCGGACGCAGACGGTCGGCGAAGGCAAAGCGGACCGGGCGCCGATCGGGGCGCGACAGCCACAGTTCGGATCTTCCGTCGTCGGCCGGATCGGCGACGCCGCAGAAGGCGGCCGATCCCAGACGCACGCCGTCGCACTCGAGGCCCGCTCCCGGATGCTCGACCACGCGGGCGGCCGGTGTTGCCTCCGGCACGGACCGTACGAGGGCGCGGGCCAGCGGATGGCGGGAGTTCAGCGCGAGCGAGGCGGCCAATTGCCGGCCCTCGGGGTCGTCCGGCGCCGCCACCAGTTCGGGGCGGCCGAGGGTGAGCGTGCCGGTCTTGTCGAAGACGATGTGATCGACCTGCGCCACACGCTCCAGCGCCGTCGGAGACAAGAGCAGGATACCCGACCGTAGCAGCCGCGCGCTGGCCACGACCTGCACGACCGGTACCGCGAGCGCCAGCGCGCAGGGGCAGGTGATGATCAGGACGGCCGTGGAGATCAGCAGCGCCCGATCCCAGGCGAGGCCGCCCAGCAGGGTCCAGCCCAGGAAGGTGAGCAGGGCCGTCGTATGGACCACGGGCGCGTAGGCGCGCGCGACCCGATCTGCGAGCGCCACGAATCGCGACCGCCCCCGTTCGGCGGCCTCGACCAGGCGAACGATTTCCGAGAGCAGCGTGCTTTCGCCGGCTGCCGTCACCGTCACGCGCAGGGCGGCGCCGAGATTGATCGTGCCGGCGAAGGCCTTGACGCCGGGAAACGCGGGTTGCGGCAGGCTCTCGCCGGTCACCAGGGAGGTATCGAGAGACGACACGCCATCGCTCACGATGCCATCGGCGCCCAGCCGCTCGCCGGCGGCGACCAGCAGCACGTCGCCGGGCACGAGACCGTCGACGCGACGCGAAAGCGTGCTGCCGTCGGCACCGACCACCGTGGCGTTGCGGCTGGACAGCGCCAGCAGCGCATGCACCGCCTGCCGGGCGCGGCCGCGCGCGCGGCGGTCGAGATAGCGGCCGATCAGGAGAAAGAAGAGCAGCGTGATCGCCGAATCGAAATAGGCATGCTGCTCGCCCACCCAGGCCTCGTGCAGGCTGACGATGCAGGCGAGCGTGACGCCGATCGAGATCGGCACGTCCATGTTGGTGCGTCCGGCGCGCAGAGCGCTCAGCGCCGAGCGAAAGAAGGGCCGGCCGGCGTAGGCGACCGCCGGCAGGGCGATGGCGGCCGACAGCCAGTGGAAGAGCGTTCGCGTGGCGTCGCCCATCGAGCCGTCATGGCCCGCCCAGACGGCGACGGAGAGCAGCATCACGTTGGCCGCCGCGAAGCCTGCCACGCCCAGTGCACGCAGCAACTCGCGGGATTCGCGATCGTCGCCGGCCGCCGCGGCGATGGTGTCGTAGGGCGCGAGCCGGAAGCCGAGGGCGGCGACCAGCCCGGCGTGTCCGTTGGCGTCGCCGATCGTGCCCCGCCAGGCCAGAGACAGGCGCCGCGTCGAGAGGTGGACGCGCGCGCGCGTGACCGTGGGATTGCGCGCGAGCAGGCTCTCGATCAGCCAGACGCAGGCGGCGCAGTCGAGCCCGTCGACCAGAAGCTCCAGAGAGGCGCCGCCGTGCCCGTCGGCCCTGGCATAGGTCGCGAAGTCGATGTCGAGCGGTTCCGGCCGGTGGGCACGCGTCTGTTCGAGACGTCGGTAGAAGGCACCGAGTCCGGCGGCGCCGATGATGGCGTGCGCACTGGCGCAACCCGGACAACAGAATAGCGTGTCCGGCGCACCGCGCAGACTCTCGCCGCAATGCGCGCAGGTTCGCGCGGCCGCGGAAGCGGTTAGGGAGGGCGCGTAGAGGACCGCGTCGGTCACCTGAGGAACATCCGGCGCGTCTGCGCAAAGCGCTGGCCGCCCTGCTCGACGGAGATGTCGACGTCCCAGTTGCCACGTGCGGGCAGGACGACGTGACCGGCGTGGCGGCCGATATCGACGGGGGTCATCGCAACGCCCACCACTGCGCCCTTCTCGGCCGGTCGCACCAGCGCCACCGCGACCTGCGCGCCGGCGAGCGGTTGGCCGGCGCGATCGAACACCGCGATTTCGAGATCGTCGCTGCCGGGCCGCCAGGTGGATTCGACCCGCCAGCCCAGCGCATCGCGCGCCTGCTGCGCGGCGATGACCTCGTTGAAGCGCAGACCGCGGTCGCGCGGCTTTGGCGTGTAGAGGCCGGAGAAGGATCCGACCGCAAACGTGATCATCGTCGCGTTGACGGCGAAGACGAGCGCGAATCCGGCAACGAAGAGCCAGGGAATGTACCGGCTGCGTGTGACGTCGGCAGTGTTCATGATCGTGTCCTCAGCGTCCCGGGCCGACGAACACGGCATCGTGGGAAGCAAGCCCGCCGCCGGCCTCGTCGCGCACGGTGAAGGTGATGGGTTTCGCGCCCGCGGGCGCGGCGGACGCCGGCACGGTGACGAAGACGCGGAAGGTCCCCACCGTGTCGGGCTGCACGTTCAGCGTCGCCGTCGCACCGCTGCCTTCGACGTCGGCCCCGACGAAGCCCAGCTGGGCCGAGGGCAGTCCGCCGATCTCGAGACGCACGTGCTGCGGAGTCCGCCGCTTGTTCAGCACCTTGACCGCGTAGGAGTTGCGGATGTCGCCGTTGGACAGGCGCACGAAGTTCGGGTTGCGGTCGCGCTGGACCGTCAGCTCGGTGTCGGCACGCAGCGCGAAGACGACCAGCATGACCGCCGCGACGACCGTGAGCAGGCCGGCATAGAGCAGGGTACGCGGCCGGACCGGCCGCCATGCGACGGGTGCGCTGCGGGCTTCCTTCGCCTGCTGGGCGGCGAGCGTGTCCCAGCGGATGAGGCCCGTCGGACGTCCCACCTTTTCCATCGTCTGCGTGCAGGCGTCGATGCACAGGCCGCAGCCAATGCACTCGATCTGCTGGCCGTCGCGGATGTCGATGCCCGTCGGGCAGACAGCGACGCAGAGATTGCAGTCGATGCAGTCGCCGCGGCCGTCCCAGCTGTCGCCGGCCTTGTGCTTTCCGCGCGGCTCGCCGCGCCACTTCTGATAGGTGACGATCAGGCTCTGTTCGTCGAGCATCGCGGCCTGGAAGCGCGGCCACGGACACATGTAGGTGCAGACCTGCTCGCGCGCCCAGCCGGCCAGGACGTAGGTCGTGGCGGTGAACAGGCCGACGAAGGCATAGACTTCCATCGACGCTTCGCCGCGGAAGATCTTCACCAGCGTGGTCGGGGCGTCGACATAGTAGAAGACCCAGGCGCCGCCGGTGGCGGCGGCGATGGCCAGCCACGCCGTGTGCTTCAGCGTCTTGCGGATGGCCTTGCCCGCCGACATCGGCTGGCGGTCGAGCCGCATGCGCTCGTTGCGGTCGCCCTCGATCATCCGCTCGACCCACATGAAGAGGTCGGTCCAGACGGTCTGCGGGCAGGTGAAGCCGCACCAGACGCGGCCGAACAGGGACGAGGCGAAGAATAGGCCGAACGCGCCAAGGATCAGGAAGCCCGTGACGAAATAGACTTCCTGCGGCCAGATGACGACGTCGAAGAACCATCCGCGACGATGGTCGAGATCGATCAGGATGGCCTGCGAGGGAGCGCCCGGGCCGCGATCCCAGCGCAGCCAGGGCACGACATAGTAGAGACCGAGCAGCACGACCAGGGTGGCCCACTTGATCTGCCGCCACTTCCCGGAAATCGCGCGCGGATAGACCCGCGCGCGCGGGGCGTAGAGCGGCGGTTCCGGCGTCGGCGGCCGTGGCGGGGCCCTGTCGGCCTGGCGGGCGGGGGAAGCCATGGTTCGACCTGCATCACCCCTAGCGGGCGCCGCCCAGCGAGTGGACGTAGACGGCCAGCATCTTCATGGTCGCCTCGTCGAGGCGGCCGCTCCATGCCGGCATGCTGCCGTTGCGGGCATAGAAGATGGAGCGGTAGATGGCGTCGCGGCTGCCGCCATAGAGCCAGATCCCGTCGGCGAGGTTGGGCGCGCCGAGTTCCTGGTCGCCTTTGCCGCCGGCCTTGTGACAGGCGACGCACTGCTCCTCGTAGATCTTCGCGCCCTCGGGCGTCGCCTTCGCCTTGCCCGACAGGCTGAGCACATAGTCCGTCACGGCCGCCACCTGGGCGCCGGTGAGCAGCCCGTCGACACCGAAGCGCGGCATCATCGACTGGCGGGACTTGTCGTCGCTGTTGCGGATCCCGTGCTCGATGGTGGCGTAGATCTGGTCGATGCTGCCGCCCCAGATCCAGTCGTCGTCCACCAGGTTGGGGAAGCCCGTGCTGCCGCCGCCGCCGGCGCCGTGGCACTGCATGCAGTTGGTCTGGAACGCCGAGCGACCGCCCGCCATCGCGAAGTTGAAGAGTTCCGGATCCTTGCGGATGTCGGCGAGCGAGGCGGTGCGGATGCGGTCGACGAAGCCTGCGCGCTCCTTCGCCTGCGCGCTGAGTTCCTGCCGCAGTTCCGCGCGGCTGGAATAGCCCAGCAGGCCCTGGGTATGGCCCGAGAGCCACGGCCAGGACGGGTACAGGGCGCAGTAGACGACGGCGAAGGCGATGGTGGCGTAGAACGTATAGACCCACCAGGTCGGCAGGGGCGTGTTCAGCTCCTTGACGCCGTCCCACTCGTGGCCGGTGGTGTTCTGGCCGGACAGTGTGTCTTTCTCGATCTTGGTTGGCATGGCCAGTCCTTCAGCGGTCGTCGTCGAGGGGGATCCGGGCGTCCTTCTCGAATCGCTTCTTGTTGCGCGGCCGCAGGGCCCAGAAGACGATCAGGAGAAAGATGATGACGGCCCAGACCGTCCAGAAAGAGGCGAGGAGTTCGTGCAGACTCTCTAGGGTCATGGCGGGCTCCTCTCTATTGCTTGAGCCGGTCGGGCGGGATGTCGCCGAACTGGACCAGCGTGCCCAGCATCTGCAGGTAGGCGACGAGCGCATCCATTTCGGTGATCGTCGTCGTATCGCCGTTGAACTTCGCGACCGGCGCGCGGGGATAGCGCTTCTGCATCGCCGTCGGATCGCGGTCAGGATCGACCTGCGCCTCGAGATCGGCGCGCGCGTTGGCGATCATCTCGTCGGTGTAGGGCGTGCCGACGGTGCGCAGCGTGCGGAGATGCTGGGCGATGTCGGAATAGTCGAGCGGCCGGTTCGCGAGGAACGGATAGGCCGGCATCACGCTCTCGGGCACGACGGCGCGCGGCGAGACGAGATGGGCGACGTGCCAGTCGTTCGAGTAGCGGCCGCCGACGCGCGCGAGATCCGGTCCCGTGCGCTTGGAGCCCCACTGGAAGGGCTTGTCGTACATGCTCTCGGCCGCGAGGCTGTAGTGACCGTAGCGCTCGACCTCGTCCTTGAAGGGACGGATCTGCTGGCTGTGGCAGAGGTAGCAGCCTTCGCGGATGTAGATGTTGCGGCCCATCAGCTCGAGCGGCGTGTACGGGCGCATGCCGTCGACGCGCTCGATCGTCGTTTCGACGGTGAACAGCGGGATGATCTGCACCAAGCCGCCGATCGATACCGTGATCAGCGTCAGGACGAGCATCAGGATGACGTTCTTCTCGATCGTCTCGTGGCGGATGAACATTCGAAGACTCCTCTTACGCCGCGAGTGCCGGTCGGGTCTGGGTGGCGAGCGTCTCCGTTTCGGTGCGGATTGTTCGCCACATGTTGTAGGCCATGATCAGCCCGCCGCTCAGGAAGCAGACGCCACCCAGCAGACGGATCAGGTAGAAGGGATGCATGGCCGCGACGGTCTCGACGAACGAGTACTGGAGGAACCCGAGTTCGTCGTAGGCGCGCCACATCAGGCCCTGCATGATGCCGCTCACCCACATCGCCGTGATGTAGAGCACGATGCCGACGGTCGCGACCCAGTAGTGCCAGCTGATCAGGCGCGTGGACCACATGGCCGGCCGGTTCCACATCTTCGGCACCAGGTAGTAGAGCGTGCCGAAGACGATGAAGGCCACCCAGCCCAGCGCGCCGGAGTGCACGTGGCCGATCGTCCAGTCGGTGTAGTGGCTCAGCGAGTTGACGGCCTTGATGGACATGACCGGTCCCTCGAAGGTCGACATTCCATAGAAGCCGACGGCGGTCACCGAGAAGCGCAGGCCCGGGTCGGTGCGAAGCTTGTCCCACGCGCCCGACAGGGTCATCAGGCCGTTGATCATGCCGCCCCAGCTGGGCATCCAGAGCATCACCGAGAAGGTCATTCCCAGCGTCTGGGCCCAGTCGGGCAGCGAGGTGTAGTGCAGGTGATGCGGTCCGGCCCAGATGTAGAGGAACACCAGCGACCAGAAATGGATGATCGAGAGCCGGTAGGAATAGACCGGCCGGTTCGCCGCCTTCGGGATGTAGTAGTACATCATGCCGAGGAAGGCCGCGGTCAGGAAGAAGCCGACGGCATTGTGGCCGTACCACCACTGGATCATCGCATCCTGGACACCCGACCAGGCGCCATAGCTCTTCGTGCCGGTGATCGAGACGGGCAGGGCCAGGTTGTTGACGATGTGCAGCATCGCGATGGTGATGATGAAGGCCAGGTAGAACCAGTTGGCCACGTAGATGTGCGGCTCCTCGCGCTTCATCACCGTGCCGACATAGGCGATCAGATAGGCCACCCACACGATGGTGAGCCACAGGTCGACGAACCATTCGGGCTCGGCGTATTCCTTGCTCTGCGTGATGCCGAAGAGATAGCCGAGCGCCGCGGCGACGATGAAGAACTGGTAGCCCAGCAGCACGAACCAGGCGAGTGGCTCGCCGCCGAACAGCCGCGCGCGGCAGGTCCTCTGCACCACGTGGAAGGCCGTGCCGATCAGCGCGGTGCCGCCGAAGGCGAAGATCGCGGCGGAGGTATGCAGCGGCCGCAGCCGGCCGAACGTCAGGTACGGGCTGTCGAAGCTGAGCTGGGGCCAGACGAGCTGGGCCGCGATGACCACGCCGACCAGGAAGGCCGCGATGCCCCAGAACATCGTCAATATGACCGCCGCGCGGATCACGTCCTCGACGTAGCGCGGCGCCGGACGCTGGTCGGCTGTCAATACGGCTTGGCTCGGCATGCTCACTCCCCGAATGGTCGCGGGGACACTAGGATGAGGTGCCGGGAGGTCCTTTGATTTGGGTCAAGGCCGCCCCGCCGATCGGCGGATCAGAATGACGCATGCAAGCTGAATGTGAGGCGCCATGAGCGAGACCATTGCGGTGTTTCCGACGCCCCGGCCACTCATCCGGCGGGTTCCCGTCGATCGTCCCTGGAAATGGCTCGCCGCCGGCTGGCGCGACATCCTGGCGGCCCCTGGCACCAGTCTCGCCTACGGTGTCGTCCCGGTCGCGGCGGGATGGCTCGCGATCCTGCTCATGCTGCGTTTCGATCTGCCCTATCTCGTGCTGCCGCTAAGCGCCGGCTTCTTCTATGTCGGTCCCTTCATTGCGACCGGCCTGTACGAGATCAGCCGCCGTCTCGAGGCCGGGCAGCCCGTCGATGGCAAATCCACCCTGATGGCCTGGCGGCGCAATCCCGAGCAGATCGCCCTCATGGGGGTGCTTCTCCTCCTCTTCCATCTGGCCTGGATGAGAATGGCGCAGCTCCTGTTCGCGCTCTTCGAGTTTCGCACCGTCCCCTCCTGGGACCGCTTCCTCGATCTCGTCTGGACGACTTCGAAGAGCCTGCCGTTCCTCGCAATGGGCATCGGCCTGGGCGCCATCCTGGCGGCCATCGCCTTCGCAATCGGCGCCTTCTCCATTCCCTATCTCCTGGACCGGCGGAACTCGAACATGTTCGAGGCGATCGCGACGTCGGTTGCTGCAATCCGCCTCAACCTCCGGCCGATGCTCCTGTGGGCCGGCCTGATCGTGTTCTTTGTCGGTGTCGGCATGATCCCGGGGCTGCTCGGGCTGGTCGTGACCCTGCCGCTGGTCGCCCATGCGACGTGGCATGCCTATCGGGATGTCATCCACTTCGAACCGGAGTCCAACGGCTAGTGCTTTCGTGCGGGCTTCGGGGCTACGTACAATTGCCTAGTTCAATTCCCGAATTGCCGGGTTGCGTGCATCTTCATAGCTAGATGTGCAGAGAGGGACGCGCTCGGGACAGCGACGGCGTGAATTTCAGGGAGGGCGACATGGCCAGGCAATCGAGAGGGATGACGCCCAGGGAGTTGGTCCATCACCTCGGTGCCACCGGCCTGTCGCTGTTCGCCGCCATCCTGCTCGTTCTGGCGGTTGCCGCCGTGCTCGAGACCGTCGCGACCCGCTGAAGACTCGATGGCAGCGTCCGTCAGAGCCGCTGGCTCGCCAGGGCGAGCATGACCAGCGCATTGCCGGCGAGGAGTGGCGGGCTGACCCATCGCGCGATGGTCCGCAGGTGTCGCCGCATGATCAAGCCGCCCCAGCCCACCGCGACCAGCGCCGGCACGGTCCCGAGCGCGAAGCAGGCCATGGCGATCCCCCCCGACACGACCGATCCGGTGCCGGCTGCGGCGGCGAGGGCCGCGTAGAGCAAGCCACAGGGCAGGAATCCCAGGACGACGCCCAGTCCGTACCGTGCGAGCACGCTGCGCGAGGCGGAGAGGGGGCCGGCGAGACGGGCGACGAGGTTCGTGGCGGGAGAGGCGGCGCTCAATGCCATGCCGAGCGCCTGGGCCGCTAGCAGAGCGGCAGCCGCGGTCAAGAGGATGGCCGAAAGCCAGCTGAACATCTCCAGGGAGGCGAAGACAGCGGTCGCGCCTCCGGCCAGGGCTCCCAGCACCGAATAGGTGGTGAATCGGCCGAGATGGTAGGGCACCAGCAGGGCGCCGGTCAGCCGGTGCCATTCGCCGTAGAAGCGATCCCCCGGCTGCTCGACCGAGGCCATCACCTGGCCCAGCACGAACGGACCGCACATGCCCACGCAATGCAAGAGGCTGCCGGCGAGTCCGGCCAGCAGCAGCGCCGCGGGCAGGCCGAGCGGCATCGCAGCGGCAGTCATGAGACCGTCGCCGCACATCGCGAGGAAGCCGGAGATGATGTCCATCGGCGGCAATGGAGCATGAATTTCCGTGGCGGCGATTGACCTGCGTCAAGGTCGCGCGCCTCGCGGGCCTGCACGATCGACGGACTTTCAGGAGGATGTCCATGGCCTACAAGACGATTCTCGTTCATTGCGATGCCAGTCCGAAGGTCGGCCAGCGGCTGACCGTGGCGGCCGAGCTGGCGGAGCGCTACGGCGCCCATCTCGTCGGCATGCACGCCCGTCCGCCGCTCGAGGCGCCGATCTTCTTCGAGGGCGGCGTCGCCATGGACTCGCTGTTCGCCAGCTACGAGGCCAGCGCCGATGCCGATCAGGCCGCCGCTTCCGCGGCGTTCCAGAAGGCGGTCAAGGAGCGCCGCGTTCTGTCGCACGAATGGCGCGTGACCGACGGCTTCATCGATTCCGAGCTCGTCATCCAGGCGCGCTACACCGATCTTCTCGTCCTCGGTCAGACCGATCCCGATGCCCAGACGCCCACGCCGTCCGACCTACCCGAAGCCGTCGTCCTGGCGAGCGGCCGGCCGACCCTCGTGGTGCCGCATATCGGCGTGCGCGCGCCGATCGGCGAATCCGTGCTTCTCTGCTGGAATGCCAGTCGCGAGAGCGCCCGTGCCGCGGCCGATGCCCTGCCGTTCCTGCGCATGGCCAAGAAGGTCGTCGTCCTCGTGGTCGACCCGCGGACGTCTCCGGAAGGGCACGGCGCCGAGCCGGGCGCCGACGTGGCGCTCTGGCTCACCCGTCACGGGGTGAAGGTCACGGTGCAGCGCGATGTCGCCGCCGACAGCGACGTGGGAGGCGTCATCCTGTCTCGGGCTGCGGATATCGGCAGCGACCTCATCGTCATGGGCGTCTATGGCCATTCGCGGGTGCGCGAGATGGTGCTGGGCGGCGTCAGCCGCACGCTCCTGTCGAGCATGACCATCCCCGTGCTGATCTCGCACTGATGGACGCCACCACCATCGCGGCCTACGACCGGTCGGTTCCCCGGTACACGAGCTATCCGACGGCCGCCCAGTTCCACGGCGCCGTGGGCGCCGTGCAGCACAGGGACTGGCTCGCGGATCTCGGGCGCGACTGTTCGACGGTCTATCTCCACGTGCCCTTCTGCGCGCGCCTGTGCTGGTACTGTGCCTGCCACACGGCGGCAATGAACCGCTCGGACTCGCTCGCCGCCTATGGCCGCGCACTGGCCAGAGAGATCGATCTCGTGGCGGAGGCGGTTCCCGGCATGATGGTCGGCCAGATCCAGTGGGGCGGCGGAACGCCTTCCCAGCTGGGCGCGGCGAACATCGCCGCGGTGGCGAGGCGGCTGGCGGCACGCTTCGACAGGCGCAGTGGCTCCGAGACCTCGATGGAGGTGGATCCGCGTTTCTGCGACGAGGAGTTCGTTGCGACGATGCGGGAGATCGGCGTCGATCGCGTGAGCTTCGGCGTCCAGGACTTCGACATCGACGTGCAGAAGGCGATCAACCGGCTGCAGTCGGTCGAGGATACGGCCGCGGCCATGGCGAGGATCCGAGGGGCAGGCATTGCCCGCATCAACATCGACCTCGTCTATGGCCTGCCGAAGCAGACGCCGGAGACGCTTGCCCGCACGCTAGACGCCGCGCTCGCACTTGCGCCGGATCGCTTCGCCGTCTTCGCCTACGCGCATGTGCCGTGGATGAAGGCGCGACAGCGCCTGATCGACACCGAGAGCCTGCCAGGCGCGGAGGCGCGCGCCGCCATGGCCCGGCTCGTGGCGGAACGTCTCGTCGAGGGTGGATATAAGAAGGTCGGCCTCGATCACTATGCGCGGCCGAACGACCCTCTCTCGACCGCGGCCGATTGCGGCCGGCTGCGCCGCAGCTTCCAGGGCTATGTCGTGGTCGAACAGCCCTCCGTCGTCGGGCTTGGTGCTTCGGCGATCTCGAGCCTGCCGCGCGGCTACACCCAGAACGTCGCAGATCCGGGGCGCTACCAGGCGCTGATCGAGGCGGGTTGCTTCGCCTCGACGCGGGGCCTCGAGCTCACCGCGTCGGACCGGCTGCGCGGCGAGATCATCGAAAGGCTGATGTGCAACTTCTCGGTCGATCTGGATGATGTCTGCCACCGGCATGGCGCCTCGACCCAGGCGCTCATCTCCGAGGTGGCCGGACTCCCTCGACTGGTCAGCGACGGGCTCGTCGAGCGCGACGGCCAGTCATTGCACGTCACCGAGCGTGGACGCCCGCTGGTGCGCTTCGTCTGCGCCGCGTTCGACACCCATCTCGGCCATGTCGACGGCAGGCATTCTCGCGGGATTTGAAGAAGGAACTGTCATGAGCACACATCAATTGGTCGCCCGGCACGTGGAAGCAGCGCTTGCGGAGGCATCGAAGCAGGGCATAGCCGACGACGTGGTCGCACGCTGTCTGCTCTCCGAGGCGATTCGCATCTTCCGGACGGACCGGCCGATCGACGACATCGCGGCGGAGCTGACGGCGGCGATCGACAATCTCGACGAGGATGCGCCGCTTTCCTTCATAAGACCCTGATTGGGATGACCCCGGCAAGCGGGCGCATGCTATAAGCAACCTCGTCATGGTGATGCGCCGATGAGCCGGATGCTCCAATGAGCGAAACATCGATCGCGCTCGCGCTCGAGGCTGCGGAGGCGCGCCTGCGGTCCATCCTGCAGACCGTCCCCGATGCCATGGTCATCATCGACGAGCGCGGCCGCATCGAATCGCTCAGCACGACCGCGGAGCGCCTGTTCGGCTACGCGGCGGACGAGGCGTGCGGCCACAACATCAGCATGCTCATGCCGTCGCCCTATCGCGAGCAGCATGATGCCTATATCGGGCGCTATCTCCAGACCGGCGAGCGCCGGATCATCGGTATCGGCCGAATCGTGGTGGGACAGCGCAGGGACGGAACGACCTTCCCGATGCATCTCACGGTGGGCGAACTGCGCACCGGCGACCGCCACCACTTCACCGGCTTCATCCGCGACCTGACGGACCAGCAGCTGACCGAGGACCGGCTGAAGGAGCTGCAGTCGGAAGTGACGCATATGTCGAGATTCACGGCGCTCGGCGAGATGGCTTCGACGCTGGCGCACGAGATCAACCAGCCGCTGACGGCCATCAGCAACTACCTGAAGGGCTCGCGCCGCCTGCTCGAGCGCATGGAGGGGGAGAGCGTCGAGATGCTCCGCGATGCGGTCTCGAAGGCCGCCGACCAGGCGCTGCGGGCCGGGCAGATCATCCGGCGCCTGCGCGAGTTCGTGGCGCGCGGGGAGAGCGAACGTCGCATCGAGAGTCTTCCCAAGCTGATCGAGGATGCCAGCACCCTCGCCCTGGTCGGGGCGAAGGAACACGGCATTGCGGTCACGTTCCGGCTCGATCCCGACGCCGATCTCGTGCTCGCCGACCGCATCCAGATCCAGCAGGTACTCGTCAACCTGATGCGCAACGCCATCGACGTGATGAGCGAGGGCGGCGCGGTCCGCCGCCTCGACATCGCCACGTCCGCCGGACCCGAGGACCAGGTCGAGGTGACCGTTGCCGACACCGGGTCGGGTCTTGCGCCGGAGGTGGCGAGGCAGCTCTTCCAGCCCTTCGTCACGACGAAGCGCAAGGGCATGGGGCTTGGCCTGTCCATTTGCCGTACGATCGTCGAGGCGCACGGCGGCAAGATCTGGGTCGAGTCGCCGTCGGCCGGCGGCACGATCTTCCACTTCACCCTGCGCGCGGCGCCACACGATCGGGAAAACGAGCATGGCTAGCCAGGTCGTTCACGTGATCGACGACGATGTCGACGTCCGGCAGTCGCTCGCCTTCCTGCTCAGCACCGCCGGCCTGGCGGTGCGCGTCCACGACTCCGCGGTCGCGTTCCTGAAGGCCCTGCCCGATGCCCAGCCCGGCTGCGTGGTCACCGATATCCGCATGCCGGAGATGGACGGGCTGGAGTTGCAGCGCCGCCTCGTCGAGCTGAAGGCCGGCTTTCCCGTGATCGTCATGACGGGCCACGGCGACGTGCCCATGGCCGTGGAGGCGATGAAGGCCGGGGCCGTCGACTTCATCGAGAAGCCGTTCGACGACGAGACCCTTCTGTCGGCGATCAGGTCCGCCCTCGACAGCCATTCCCGCAACCGCGAGCGCGAGGAGCGCCTCCTGGAGATACGCAGGCGCCTGGACGCCCTGTCCGGCCGGGAACGCGACGTTCTCCGGGGACTCGCGGCCGGTAAGGCGAACAAGGTGATCGCCTACGACCTCGGCATCAGCGCCCGCACGGTCGAGGTCTATCGCGCAAACGTGATGACCAAGATGCAGGCCGACAGCCTGTCCGAACTGGTGCGCATGGTCCTCATGGTGGAGGGAGACTCCTAGAATTTGCGCTGGATCAACGCGGCCCCGCATGCGGTGGGCGACGTTGGCGCATGTCGAAGGCTCCCGATGTCATTCTGCTCGTCGATGACGATGCGGCCGTGCGCAACGCCCTCAAGTTCTCGCTCGAGATGGAGGGCTTCAGCGTCCGGCTCTACGCCACGCCAGAAGCCCTGCTGGCCGAGGAGCATCTGCCGGACGGCGGATGCCTCGTCATCGACTACCGGATGCCCGAGATCGACGGACTCGAACTCGTCGAACGGCTGCGCAAGCGAGGCGTGACCCTGCCGGTCTTCATCATCAGCGGCCGCGTGACCCGCGCCCTGCGGGCTCGGGCATTGGGCCTGGGTGTGAGCGACGTGCTCGAGAAGCCCCTCGCCGATCTGGTGGGCAGCATCAGGCGGGTCCTGGATGCCAGGCCCTGACCGTGCCTTCTCGATGCCATCGACCATACTCGGCTTCGTGCTCCGGTCGTCGGGACGGCATCAGGCGGCTCTTGCCCTGCTCTCGGTCCTCGTCTTCCTGTTGAGCGCCGCTCCCCTGGAGCTGCAGCGCCGCGTGATCAACGTCCTGGTCGATCGGGGCGCCTTCGAGACCGTGCTGTGGCTGGCCGCAGCCTATGTCGGGGTCGTGCTCTCCGAGCAGAGCCTGAAACTCTGCCTCAACGTGTACCGCGGATGGGTCGCCGAGAATTCGGTGCGCCGCCTCCGCGGCCTGGTCGGCGAATATGCCGACCGGGCGCGCCGGGACGTCAGCGGCGAGGAGGCCGGCGTCGAGATCTCGATGGTGCTCGAGGAGGCGGAACCCATCGGCGGCTTCACCGGCGTCAGCCTGTCCGAGCCGCTCCTGCAGGGAGGCGTGCTGACGAGCGTCATCGTCTACATGCTCTATCTCGACTGGCGAATGGCGCTTCTCGGCCTCGCGTTCTTCCTGCCGCAGGTCCTCTTCGTTCCCCTGCTGCAGCGGGCGATCAACCGGCGCGCCCAGTCGCGCATTCTGGTCAAGCGCGGCATCAGCGGCGGGCTGGTGAGCCGTATCGCGGGCCGCGGGAGCCCCGGCGGACGCGTCGGCTGGGGCTGGACGCAGGACCCGATCGAGCGCGTGTTCACGCTGAACATGGGCATCTACCGGATCAAGTTCACGATGAATCTGCTGATGAACATGATGCATCACCTGGCCGTCGCCTCGGCGCTCTGCCTCGGCGGCTGGCAGGTCCTGCAGGGAACGATCGAGGTGGGAACCGTGGTCGCGGTGGTGGCGGGGCTGGGCAAGCTCAACGACCCCTGGGGAGACCTCGTCAACTGGGCCCGCGAACTGGCGGTCGTCGGGGTCAAATACCGGCTGTTCGCGGGTGTCCTTGAGGGCCTCGCGACCCCTTCCAACGGTCAGCCTACGTAGAATCACTTAGTTCAAGACCCAAATGGTCGGCCGCCCGCCCGGGCCCTATCCCTGTGTCCGTCACAGACACCCAGCCCGGAGCCAGCCATGCATACGAATTCAGCGATTTCCGCCCGTATTCCTGCTGCCGTTGCCCTTCGTGGAGCTGCCAACATGCAGCCGGCCGGTACCCCGGCAGCCGGCCAGCCGCGGATGCTGGCGAAAGGGGAGGAGCTGTTCGCCGAAGGCGATCCGGCGGACTACTTCTACAAGGTGGTTTCGGGCTCGATTCGGACCTGCAAGCTGCTGAGCGACGGTCGTCGGCAGATCGATGCCTTCCACCTGCCGGGCGACATCTTCGGCCTCGAAGCCGGCCCTGAGTACCGCTTCACCGCCGAAGCGCTGGGCGACGCCACCCTCGTGGCCTTTCGCCGCTCGCGCCTGGCCGAACTCACGGCTGCCGATCCGGCCTTCGCCAACCAGGTGCTCGCGTCGATGATGAAGTGCCTCGGTCGCGCCCAGGACCACATGCTTCTGCTCGGTCGCAAGACGGCCCAGGAGAAGATCGCGACCTTCCTGCTCGACATGGCCAAGCGCATCTCCGCGGACGACGAGCATCTCGAACTGCCGATGCAGCGCTCCGATATTGCCGACCATCTCGGCCTCACGATCGAGACGGTCTCGCGCACCCTGACCCAGTTCGCCCGCCAGGGGCTGATCCGGTTGCAGGCCGGCAGCCGGTCGGTCGATCTCTGCAACCTCGCCGCCCTGCGCCAGCTCGACGCCTGATCCGGCGATTCTCCGGACGGGCCTGTCCGGCCCGCCGGTCAGCGATTGGCAGGCCGCCTGACGGTGACGCGGGCCGCCTGTGCCCGTTGCGACCGCAGATACTGCGCGGTCGCCGAGGCCACGGAAACGCCCAGCATCATGAACGAGCCGCAGGCGAGCAGCAGGACGTAGATCGGGATATCGCTCATCGCACCCTCCCTGCCTGCACGATGATCAGTGGGAGACGGCCCCGACCGGAGCGTTGGGTCGCATCCGGTCGATCGACTTGAACGACCGCCGCGCGTAGGCGAGCAGCTCTCCGTCGGTCGGATGATCCATCGCCTCGACACCGACGAGGGTCTTTCTGACGTGCGGCAGGTGCTTGTCGAGATGCCGGACGAGTTTCTGCTTGGCCTGTGCCGGGCCGACCAGAAGCCACTCCTGGGTGCCGCGCAGGGCGTCGACGATATGATCGAGGAAGCTGACATCGACGGCCGCATGGCCCGCGCCGATCACTCCGGCCTTGTGATGGACCTTGCGGAACGGGCTGTGGGCCTTGATGTTCTCCCGCTCGACGTCGTCGGCGTTGAAGCGGAACACGTGGGCTTCCTTGCTGTCCATCCAGACGATGGCGTGACTGTGGGTCATGGTTTCTCCCAATGGTAATGTATGGATGGTGGCTCGGCGGGTCCGGCAACGCGTTGATGCAGGTCAATCCTCGGACGATGTCGGGTCCGGCGACTGTCGGCGCGCAGCGACCGCGCGCAATTCGCCCATCCCTTTCCCGGTCCGCGGATCCACGACGTGCATCCCGTTGCAGGCGAGGCAGTGCTGTCCGATGAACATGGGCAGCGGACCGGTGCCTCCTTCGTAGCGGCCCTGGACATTGTAGCCCGTGGTCGGGCAGCGGAAGACGAACGTGCGCACTTGATCATGCTGACTATTGCACTGCGGATGCGCCTTGATGCAGGTCAAAGCGAGGATGGGTCGAATCGACGACCCTTTCCCCCAAAGGGGATCTCGAATGACCAAGTGCGCTTCCAAGGACAGGTTCGGCTATCTCGGGACCGAGGCGGCGGCCCTGCGTGAACATCTCGACCAGGCATCCGCGGCCATTGCCCGTGCCGCGCAGAGCGAGGGAACCGAGGCCGCGACGGCGGCAGCCGAAGCGGCCCGTGAACTGCTGGCGCGCGCGGCCCTGCTGGCCGACGAATGGGTCGACAAGGCCAAGGGCGCGGCGCAAGCGGTTGATGCCGGGCAGGAAGGACTGGCCGACATCGTTCGCCGCAAGCCGCTTGCCGCGCTCGGGCTGGCCACGGCCGCCGGCTTCGTGCTGGCGCTGCTCGTGCGGCGTAAATGAGCGTGGCCTCGGAGACCGGAACCTTGCTGGTTGCCCTGGTCCGGTCGGCCGCGACCCTGGGCGCCGGTATCCTCGTCGCATCCGGACGGCGCCTCGCGGCCACTGTCGCTGCCTACGTCCTGGTCGGCCTGCTGCTGGCCGTCAGTCTGGCCTTCCTGACCCTGTCGGCCTATCGTGCGATCATTGTGTCGGTCGGCGATATCTATGCTCCCTTGATCGTCGGCTGCTTCTACCTGGTGGCGGGCCTGATCGCGGCCCTCGTCGCCCAGATGCGCCGTCGATAGGGGTCATGCTCAAGGTCAGGAAGCTCGGGATCGACGCCTGCCAGGAGACCGTCGCCTACCTCGCCCGCCGCTGTGAACATTATCGCGCCCAGGAATTCGTGGCCCTCGCCCGGATCGAGATCTGGGGCGGCGGCCGGCGCATCGTCGCCACCCTGAACATCGTCGACGACGAATCGATCATGGCGAGGGACGAGCTCGGCCTGTCCGAACTCGCCTACCGCCAGCTCGGTCTGCCGACGGGAACGCCCGTGGAAATCGCCCAAGCCGGGCCACCGCCCAGCCTCGACCATGTTCGTGCCAAGATCGACGGCGCCGAACTGGATCCCGTCGCGTACCAGGAAATCGCGCGCGACCTCGCCGCGCATCGCTATTCCAAGATGGAGATCGCGGCCTTCCTGATCGCCGGCGCGCGCTTCACGACGGCGCCCGAGGTGCTCTCGATGACGCGCGCGATGGCGGCCGTCGGCGGCCGCCTGTCCTGGGGCAGCGACATGGTCGTCGACAAGCACTGCATCGGTGGCATTCCCGGCAACCGGACCTCGATGATCGTCGTCCCGATCGTGGCCGCGCACGGCCTCACCATTCCCAAGACCTCGTCGCGCGCGATCACCTCGCCGGCCGGTACCGCCGACACGATGGAAGTGCTCGCAAGGGTCGATGTCGGCTCGGACGAGATGTACGAGATCGTGGCCGCCGAGAAAGGCTGCCTCGTCTGGGGCGGCCACGCCAACCTTTCTCCGGCGGACGATGTGCTGATCTCGGTCGAGCGGCCGCTGGCGATCGACACGCCCGAGCAGATGGTCGCCTCGATCCTGTCGAAGAAGCTGGCGGCTGGCTCCACCCATCTCGTGCTCGACCTGCCGGTCGGACCGACGGCGAAACTGCGGGACCGTGAGCGGTTCGTCCGGCTGCGCAAGCTCTTCGAGTACGTGTCCGATCAGGTCGGAATCAGCACGACCGTGCTGGCGACCGACGGCAGCCAGCCCATCGGCCGCGGCATCGGCCCGTGGCTCGAGGCCCGCGACGTGATGCGGGTGCTGGAGCGGCATCCCGAGGCGCCGCGCGACCTCGAGGAGCGTGCGGTGCTGCTGGCCGGCCACGTGCTGGAATTCGATCCCGCGTTGCGCGGCGGCCAGGGAATCGTGCGGGCCCGCGAGCTGCTCCACAGCGGCGCCGCGCTCGCCAAGATGCGGCGCCTGATCGCCGCCCAGGGAGCGCCCCCGCACCCGACCAGCCTCGGCACGCTCACGCATGACGTTCCGGCGACCGAGGACGGGGTCGTGACGGCGATCGACTGCCTTCGCCTGGCCCGCGTCGCCCGCCTCGCCGGTGCGCCGATGGACAAGGGCGCGGGCGTCGATCTTTTCAAGAGGATCGGAGACCCGGTGGAGCGGGGCGAGCCGCTCTACCGGATCCATGCCGCCTTCGAGGCCGACTTCCGCTTCGCCACCCAGCTCGCGGCGGCCGGCGACGGCATGACGATCGGGCGGCGCGCATGAGCCTGTCGCTGCACATCCATGGTGCCGCCGGCACCGTCACTGGGTCCTGCAACCGCCTGGTGACGCCGCGCGGCACGCTGCTCGTCGACTGCGGCCTGTTCCAGGGGCCGAAATCGTTGCGTGCGCTCAACTATCGGGCGTTTCCCTTCGTTCCGGCCGAGATCGACGCGGTGCTGCTCACGCATGCCCATATCGATCATACCGGCCTGTTTCCCAAGCTGACCCTGGGAGGATTCCAGGGCAGGGCCATCGCCACCGAGGCGACGCGCGACCTGCTGCGTTGGCTGCTGCCCGACGCCGGCGCCATCCAGGAATACGACGTCGAGCGCCTGAACCGCCGCAACGCCCGCCGGGCCGACCCCGAGGTCGTGCCGATCTATACGCGGGCCGATGCCGAGGCTTCGC
The DNA here is from genome assembly GCA_046296475.1 of Reyranella sp. Lineage (GTDB taxonomy): Bacteria > Pseudomonadota > Alphaproteobacteria > Reyranellales > Reyranellaceae > Reyranella. The sequence continues at coordinate 145,221 of JBKBLH010000004.1, read as the reverse complement.
TCTCCTTCATCGACGCCCAGCCCTACGATCGCTGGTTCGAGCCATTGCCCGGCGTGCGGGCGCGGATGCGCAATGCCGGCCATATCCTCGGCAGTGCCTTCTTCGAGATCGAGGTCGACGCCACACCGCGTCCGCTGCGACTGGTCTTCTCGGGCGATGTCGGCCCCCTCGACAAGGCTCTGCAGCCCGATCCCGCGCGTCCCGGGCTCGCCGACGTGGCGCTGGTCGAGGCCACCTACGGCAATCGTTCACGCGAGCCCATCTCCGAGTCCGCCCGCAGGGCCGTCCTGGGGGGTGAGCTGGAGACCGGCCTGGCGGCCGGTGGCAATGTGGTCGTGCCGGTCTTCGCGGTCGAGCGTACCCAGGAAATCCTGGAAGATATCGCCGAGCTGAAGCGCGGCGGGAAGCTGCAAGGGGCGCAGGTGTTCCTCGATTCGCCGCTGGCCGGCCGGACCACCGAAGTGTTCCGGACCCATCGCTCCTCGCTCAGCCGTTCGGAGGACGGACATGCGTTCAGCGGCGGCGAGTTCCGGCTGAGCGAGACGGTCGATCAGAGCCGTGCCATCGGGCGCATCCACGGTGGCGCGATCATCCTGGCCGGTTCGGGCATGTGCGACGCCGGAAGGGTCAAGCATCATCTCAAGGACAATCTCTGGCGGACCGACTCGACCGTCCTCTTCGTGGGCTACCAGGCGCCTGGCACGCTGGGAGCCCTGATCCGCGGCGGCGCCGCGCACGTGCGTATCCACGGCGAGGAAATAGGGGTCAGGGCCCGCATCCGATCGATCGACTCTTATTCGGGCCACGCCGATCGCGAGGAGCTGGTTGCCTGGTGCAGTCCGATGCTCGACGGGCTCGGCTCGCTCATGCTGGTACACGGAGAGCCGGAGGGAATCGATGGGCTCCGCGACGGGCTCGTGGGCGCCGGGGTCGACCGGCGCAGCATCGTCGCGCCAACCCTCGACGAGCATTTCGTGTTCGTCCATCGCGACGGGCGCTGGCGGGCGATTCCCGCGGCGGACGGTGTGCCGCGTCTTCCGCCCGAGGCTGCCAACGCGCGACGCGACTGGCACAACGACTACGCCCAGATGCTGCTGGACATACGGGGAGCCCTGCAGGCTGCGCCCGACGATGCCGAGCGGCACCGGCTCCTGCAGCAACTCCGTCGCGCCCTGGGCAACGGCGGCCGGTCGTGACCGAGCGCCGGGTTGATGCAGATCAACGGCCCGTGCTCCCTCCGGGCCTACAATCGGCGCCGGAAGCGGAGGGTAAGATGAACGACATGCATGCGGAAAACCTGCCGAGCGTGGAGTCACTGCCGGCGAGCAACATGGTGAATGCGGCGCTCTCGACCTATGCCGACTGCTTCGAGGAATGGGCCGCCGTCGGCGCGGCCTGGCAGAGCGAACTCTCGCAGTTCGCCGAGCGCCGCCTGAAGGACAATGTCTCGACATGCCTGACGCTGCTGTCGGCGCGTGACCCGGCCAGCGTCTGGCAGGCTCAAGGCGCGTGGGGCGTTCGTGCGGTCGAGGACTATTCCGAGGAAGCCAACCGTCTCGCGCAGCTCATCACCAGCGTGACGGTGTGTGGAGCCACCCCCGAGGCCCAGCAGGCGGCCCGGCTTCTGGGCTAGGGTCTTTCCGAACGAAGTGGAATCGTTCTCCTCCCCATTCGAATGCAGGGCTGTCCGGGGAAAATATTGGAGACCACTCCAAAATCTTGCGGCGGAAAGGACAAACCGAATTCAGGAGAGTCCCTGCTCAGGATTCTCCGTTCTGCCTGACCGCTCTGATAATTGCGCACCTTGTCATCCCGAGCGCAGCGAGGGACCTTTATTCATGGCCTTCAAGGGTCCCTCGCTGCGCTCGGGATGACAATTTTGCCTTGATCCACATCGTGCACCAGTTTCCCGGACAGCCCTGCCTCTGAAGGGGGGGAAGAAGTTGATCCCAATTCCGATGGTTCAATCGACGCCGGAAAGAGCGACTCGAGGCGGAATCGACGGCGATTCCGGCCATGTAGACGAAACAAACGAAATAAACGAAATAACCCACGGGGAAAGGGCCCTCCCCCGGCGCCGCGGGCCTGGCCGCCTGGATTTTGCATGGTTCGTGCTTTATGCCCCCGCCCGTCCGGCACCTGGCGGGCGGCTAGCGAAGGCTCAGGATATAGTCGACCAGCGCCTGGCGTTCCCGATTGCTGAGGGAGAAGTCGGGCATGCGGGTGTGCCCCGTAGAAAGATAGGCCTTGAGCTGCTCGGCGTTGGTTTCCGGCTTGGCCGCGATGGCGGAGAAGCTAGGAATGCCATTTGCGCTGGCCGTCCTCGGTGCAGCCTCGACGATGTGGCATGCCATGCACCAGCGTTGGGCGAGGGCCGCGCCATAGCCGGGTCCCTGTGCCGCTGCGGGCAGCGGCAGGAGAACGACCAGCAGGGCAAACAGTCGATTCATGGATTTCTCCGTCATTCGATGATCTTGACGATCGAGTTCGCTCACGAGGGGCGCATCGCCTGGAAGAGCGCGATGCCCACGATGAGAATCAGCAGCGCCGGTATCAGCCCCATCAAGGCCACCTCGAGAGGGTCCCTCGTCGAGCGCGACAGGAAGGCGAGCCATGTCCGCTCCGTCTGGCACAGCAGGCGCCCGTCGACCTCGCGAACGCAGGACATGCGGATGAAGAGCATCCAGCCGATCCACGACATGGCGCTGCCGACCAGCCACAACGTGATCAATGCCCGCCCGGAGCCCATGCCAACCGTCTCCTCTCGATCGTTGCGTTCGGGCAACGAAGTCGACGCCACATGCCGGCGCCCCGATGCAGGACCGCCCGCAACGCCAGTTCATTGGAGTTTCGCTCTCCCTGCCTTGTTCCAGATCAAACCGGCGGCCATGGCGATCGCGCTTCTCCGCAGGAGGCACCGCCCGCCTCGTTCCCGCCTGCTTGATCTGGATCACGGATTCGCACGGGCTTTGCCGGTTGAATTGCCGGCCGGTCCGGAACGGCGGTATCAGGGGGCGTCGGCGGCGTCCGGCGGAAAGCGCTTCATGAACAGACTGCCAGGTCAGGTCCCCATCGACTCCGAGACGGACGCCTTCGAGGCCGTGGCATCCGCTTACTCGAGCCTGCTGCTGCTGCGCGGCATGGCCGCCCTGCTCTTCGCCTTCCTGGTCTTCTTCTGGCCAAGGCTCACCATTGCCGGTCTGGCGATGCTCTGGGGCGGCTATTCGCTCGTGGACGGCGTCCTGACCCTCACGGCGGCATTCCGCGGGAGAAGCCGCGCGCCGCGTTTGTGGTTCGGCCTGATCGGATCGGCCGGGCTGCTCTGTGCCGTCGGCACACTGGTTGCGCTCGACGAGGTCTCGGCGCACCTGGTCGGGATCATCGCCATCTGGGCGATCGCGACCGGCGCGATGCAGGTGTGGGCGGCACTCGAGGTGCGCAAGGCGGTCGACGGCGACTGGATCCTGGTGGCCGACGGGCTGGGCGCGCTTCTGTTCGGGTTGGCGCTGGCCTTCTGGCCGGATCTGCGCGCCGAGGCCTTGCTCTGGTTGATCGGATGGTTTGCGGCGGCGGTAGGCGGCCTGCTCGTGGGCGTGGGTTACTGGCTCGGCCGGACGGGCCCGTAGCGGGCGGGACTCCCGCGGGTCGCCTCGTCGGTCCTGTCGCCGCGGCTTGAGGCACATCAATTCCCCGTCCGCCCGTCGCGCCTACCGTGGCGGCGAACAACGGAGGAACCCATGCCAAAGATGATGGCGGCAGTGTTTGCCGAGCCGGGCCGGATCGTCCTCGAATCGCGACCCGTGCCCGATGTCGGTCCGCTGGATGCGCTGTTGCGAATCAGCACGACGACGATCTGTGGCACCGACGTGCACATCCTTCGGGGAGAATATCCCGTCGCGAGGGGGTTGATCGTCGGCCATGAGCCGGTCGGAATCATCGAGAAGCTGGGATCGCAGGTCAAAGGCTACAAGGAAGGCGAGCGCGTGATCGCCGGTGCCATCACCCCGAGCGGTCACAGCTATGCCTGTCTCTGCGGTGCGCATTCGCAGGACGGGCCGGGGACGCGCCACGGCTTCAAGCCGGCGGGCGGCTGGCGCTTCGGCAACACGATCGATGGCTGCCAGGCGGAGTTCGTGCTCGTGCCGGATGCGATGACCAATCTCGCCCCGGTCCCGCCGAACCTCACCGACGAGCAGGTCCTGATGTGTCCCGACATCATGTCGACGGGGTTCGCGGGCGCCGAAAGCGGCAGTGTCCGTATCGGCGACGTCGTCGCGGTCTTTGCTCTCGGTCCGATCGGTCTCTGCGCGGCGCTCGGCGCCCGGCTGATGGGCGCCACCACGGTGATCGGCGTCGACACGGTTCCGGAACGGCTGGCCGTCGCTCGCAGGCTGGGCATCGACCACGTCGTCGACTTCAAGAAGGGTGATCCGGTGGCGGCCATCCGCGACCTCACCGCGGGTCGGGGTGTGGATGTCGCGATCGAGGCGCTGGGGACGCAACAGACCTTCGAGAACGCCCTTCGCGTGCTGCGGCCGGGCGGTACGCTTTCTAGTCTCGGCGTCTATTCCTCCGACCTGCGGATCCCGCTCGACGCCTTCACGGCCGGACTGGGCGACAACAGGATCGTCACCTCGCTCTGCCCGGGAGGAAAGGAGCGCATGCGGCGGCTGATGAACGTCATCGCGGCCGGGCGCGCCGACCTGGGCGCCCTGGTGACGCATCGCTACAGGCTCGCCGACATCGAGCAGGCCTACGAGCTGTTCGCGCATCAGCGCGACGGGGTCCTCAAGGTCGCCCTTACACCCTGACGCCGAGCACTCCGATGGTCAGTCCTCGTTCCGGCTTCGACGGCCGGGTCGCGCCCAAGCGGCCCGGCCGGCGCCTGTTGCGTCCCGACTTCCTGTGGGGCGTCTCGACGTCGTCCTACCAGATCGAGGGCGCGGCCCGGGAGGAGGGGCGAGGCCCCAGTGTCTGGGACGGCTTTTCCCATGAGCCCGGACGGATCGCCAACGGCGATACCGGCGACGTCGCCTGCGATCATTACCATCGGTACGCCGAGGACATCGCGCTCATGCGCGACATGGGAGTGGGCGCCTATCGCTTCTCCATCGCCTGGCCGCGCGTGCTGCCGCAGGGACGGGGAGGAGTGAACGAGCGCGGGATGGCCTTCTACGACCGGCTGGTCGACGGGCTCCTCGCAGCGGGGATCGAGCCCTGGTTGTGCCTGTACCACTGGGACCTGCCGCAGGCGCTGCAGGATCGCGGCGGCTGGGCCAACAGAGACAGCGCCCAGTGGTTTGCCGACTATGCGCGTCTCGTTGCGAGCCGGCTCGGCGACCGCGTGAAGCGGTTCGCGACCTTCAACGAACCGGGTGTCTTCACGCTGTTCGGCTATGCGTTCGGCTGGCATCCGCCGGCAGTCGACGATGCCGCGCAGCACCATGCCGCGATCCATCACGTGAACCTGGCGCATGGCGCCGCGATCGACGTGCTTCGGACCTATCTTCCCGGCGCGTCGCTCGGGACCATTTGCAACCTGCAGCCGGTGCGGCCGGTCGATCAGACGCCCGCTGACCGTGGAGCGGCCGTGCTGCTGGACGAATATTGGAACCGCGCCTTCGCCGACCCGCAGATCCGCGGTGCCTATTCCGCCGTGCTGGCCGACCGCATCGCGCCATTCGTCCATCCGGGCGACATGGAGCGGATCCGGCGTCCCATCGACTGGCTCGGCATAAACCACTATTCGCCGATCTACGCGCGCGCCGACGCCGCGTCCCGCCTGGGCTTTGCCTGGAGCGACGCGCCCGCCGACGTCCCCCGGTCGCCGATCGGATGGCAGATCGATCCCGAAGCCTTCCGGGATACGCTGCTCGACGCCTGCGACCGGTATCGGCTGCCGATCTACGTCACCGAGAACGGTGCCGGCGCGGAGGAGAACGGCGATGCTGCGGGCGGCGTCAACGACGTCGAGCGGATCGACTATCTGTCGCGCTACATCGACGCGCTCGAAGAAGCCGTGACGTTCGGCGCCGACGTGCGGGGATACTTCGTCTGGTCGCTGCTCGACAATTTCGAGTGGGGCGCCGGATACGCCAACCGCTTCGGCCTCGTCCGCGTGGACTACCGCACGCAGCGCCGCATCCCCAAGGCCTCGGCCCGCTGGTACAAGGCGACCATCGCCGCCCAGGTCGGCGGTGGCGTGTCGTGAACTGCCTGCTCGCCGATGTGGGAGGGACGCGCACCCGCTTTGCTCTGCTCGCGGACGGGCGCGTGGGGCCGATCGAATCGCTGCGCACCGGCGCCTATGCCAGCATGCAGGATGCCGCGCATCACTTTCTCAACGGTCAGCCGGAGGGCACCGTCGTGGACCGCGCGGTGATTGCCGCCGCCGGTCCCGTCTCGGGCGGTCGTTGCAAGCTCACCAATGCGCCCTGGATGCTCGACGCGGAAAGCCTGCGTCAGGGGTTGCATCTCCGGTCGGTTCGTCTGGTCAACGACCTCGAGGCGCTGGCTTGGGCCGTACCGCATTTCGGCGCCGACGACGTCGTGGCGGTCGGCGAAGGAAGTGCCGTCACGAGCGAGCCCGTCCTGATCATCGCGCCGGGCACGGGCCTCGGCCTGTCCTGCCATCTTCCCGGGACGGCTCCGCGGGCCGTGGCCAGCGAGGGCGGGCACGCGACGCTTGCGGCGAGCGAGGAAGGCGATACCTCCATTCTGGAGACGCTGCGCCGCCGCTTCGGTCATGTGTCTGCCGAGCGGGTCCTGTCCGGCACGGGGATGGTGAACCTCCACGCGGTGCTGTCGGCACAGGACGGCCGCGTGCCGGCAACGCCGACGCCCGAGGAGATCGTCCGTGGGACACTGTCCGGCACCGTGCCACGCCATGCCGCGGTGCTCGACCTGTTCTGCGGCTTTCTGGGCTCGTTCGCCGGAGACATGGCGCTCGCCTTCGCCGCCCGCGGCGGCGTTCTGATCGGCGGAGGGATTGCGCCTCACATCGTTCCCGTTCTCCGGGGTTCGTCGTTCCGCACGCGCTTCGCCGCCAAGGGCCGCTTCAGCGAATATGTCCGGCAGATTCCCACTGCGGTCATCGTTCGGCCGGAGCCGACTTTCCTTGGTCTGGCGGCGCTGGCTTCGCGTGCCGACGGATGAGGACCGACGATGGCGTCTCCGCCGTCGGCCCGGGCCCGCTCAGGCGCTTCTGGCACAGCGCCCTGGGGTTCGGCCGCGGCAAGGGGGCGTGGCTGCCCTGGACCCTGATCGGGCTTCTTATCCTCTGTGTCGTGGCGCAACTCCTGGTGCAGTACCGGCTGAACGTCTGGAATCGCGACTTCTTCGATGCGCTGGAAAGGCGCAACGGCGCCGGGATCCGCCACCAGACCTTTCTGCTGCCCGGTCTCGCGGCCTGCAGCATCTTCCTCGCCGCCTTCGCGGTCTGGGCACGCATGACCTTCCAGCGTCGGTGGCGCGGCTGGCTGACCACGCATCTCGTGGCGCTGTGGCTGGAGAACGGCAACTACCGGCGTCTCGAGGCCGCGAGCGAGGAACCCCAACTCGCGGAATACCGGATCGCCGAGGACGCGCGCATCGCCACCGATGCCCCGATCGACCTCGTGACCGGCCTGCTTTTTTCGGTGCTGACCGCGGCGACCTTCGTGGTGGTCCTGTGGACGGTGGGCGGCGCGATCGCCATCGGGCCTGCGCGCCTCGGCCTGGAACTGCCGGGCTATCTGGTTTTCGCGAGCATCGTCTATGCGATGCTGACGACGGGCGCGATGCTGCTGGTCGGGCGACGCATGGCACATGTCATCGAACGGAAGAACCAGGCCGAGTCGGAACTCAAGTTCGCGGTCGCCCGGCTGCGCACGACGCCCGTGGGTGCGCCGGCGGCCGGCGTGCCGGCGGGGTCGGTGAGCTTCGCGCTCGACGAGGTGCTGCGAACCTGGCGATCGTTGTGCGGCCAGCACGTACGGACCACTCTGGTATCTTCCGGCAATACGCTTCTGGCGCCTATCATCGGCCTGATCCTGTCCGTGCCCAAGTACATCGATGGTTCCCTGTCGCTCGGCGAGGTGACCCAGGCTGCCGCAGCCTTCGCGGCCGTCCAGATCGCGTTCAACTGGCTGGTCGACAACTATCCCCGTTTGGCGGAGTGGGCGTCGTCGGCCAGCCGGGTGGGCGTCCTGCTGCTCGCGGTCGACCAGCTGGGCCAACCGCGGGGGCCGGCGGCCGCCGAGGCTGTGTCCGGGTGATGAGGAGTGGTTCTTTTGCAGGGATGGCGTCGGCCTCGTGGCAGAAGGGCCTCTCGCAAGCCGACGCGCAGACGCGATTGCGAGCGGAGGGCTTCAACGAGCTTCCCTCGGGCGACGGGCGGGGCATCCTGCGCATCGTGGCCGACGTGCTTCGCGAGCCGATGTTCTCGCTGCTGCTGGCGGCGGGCGCCATCTACCTTCTGCTCGGCGATCTCGGCGAGGCAATCGTCCTGCTCGCCTTTGCGACCCTGTCGATCTTGATCACGGTCGTGCAGGAGACCCGCAGCGAGCGCGTACTGGCGGCGCTGCGCGATCAGGCGAGCCCGCGCGCCCTGGTCGTGCGCGACGGCGAGCGGCGACGCATCCCGGGTCGGGAAGTGGTGCGCGGCGACACGATCGTGGTGCTCGAAGGCGATCGCATTCCCGCGGACGCGGTCGTCGTGGCAGCCAGCGGCCTCGTCGTCGACGAATCGCTCCTCACCGGCGAATCGGTTCCCGTCAGCAAGAGTGCCGGTGACACGGCGGCCGCCATGGCGCGCCCCGGTGGCGAGAACACGCCATATCTCTATTCGGGGACCCTGGCCGTCCATGGCGAGGGTATTGCCGTGGTCAGGGCGACCGGACCGAACAGCGAACTCGGCCGCATCGGCCAGTCGTTGAAGGCCATCAGACCGGAACCGCCGCGCCTGCAGGTGGAAACGCGGCGGCTCGTCCGGATCTTCGCCGCTGTGGGGATCGCGGCCAGCCTGGCCGTCGTGTTCCTGATCGGCATCTTGCAAGGCGACTGGCTGCAGGCGGTCCTGGGCGGCATCGCGATCGGCATGTCCCTCTTGCCCGAGGAATTTCCCCTCGTGCTCACCGCCTTCATGGTCATGGGGGCGTGGCGCCTGTCGCGGGTGCGGGTGCTGACGCGCCGGGCGTCCGCGATCGAGATGCTGGGCGCCGCGACGGTCCTGTGCTCCGACAAGACGGGCACCATGACCCAGAACCGCATGACCCTGGCGGAGGTACGCACGTTAGACACGACGTGGCAGGCCGGTCAGGGCGACGCGGATGCCCGGGCTGCCGCCCTGATCAGGACGGCCCGGAGTGCGAGTTCGCCCGAGCCGTCCGACCCGATGGAGAAGGCCCTCGCGGCCCAGGCGGGCGGTGAGGCGGCCGGCACACTCCTGCGCCGCTATGGTCTGCGGCCCACGCTGCTGGCGATGAGCCATGTCTGGCAGGACGAAGGCGGCGGCCGGCACGTGGCGACGAAGGGCGCCCCAGAGGCGGTTGGCGCCCTCTGTCGACTGGATGCCACGGCCCAGGCATGGCTGCAGCGGACGGTCGAGGAGATGGCCGGTGACGGCATGCGGGTGCTGGGTGTCGCCCGAGGACGAGTGCCGGACGGTCCCCTGCCGGACGAGCAGACCGGCTTCGAACTCGAGTTCCTCGGCCTTGTGGGATTCGCCGATCCGCTGCGGGAGAACGTGCCGGCCGCCATAGGCGAATGCCGTTCGGCGCAGATCAGGGTGGTCATGATCACCGGTGACTACCCGGCCACGGCGCAGTCGATCGCCGGGCGCGCGGGTATCGATGCCGCCCAGGCGGTCGACGGACCGTCGCTCGAGACCATGGACGATACGGCGCTCCGCGATACCGTCCGCACGACCAACGTCTTTGCGCGCATCATGCCGGAGCAGAAGCTGCGGCTCGTACAGGTCCTGAAAGCCGACGGCGAGATCGTGGCGATGACGGGCGACGGAGTGAACGACGCCCCGGCGCTCCGGGCCGCGCATATCGGCGTGGCGATGGGAGGCCGCGGCACCGACGTCGCGCGCGAGGCTTCCGCCATCGTCCTGCTCGATGACGACTTCGGCTCGATCGTGCGGACAATTCGCCTCGGACGACGAATCTACGACAATCTCCGCAAGGCGAGCGCCTACATCGTGGCGGTGCATGTACCCATCGCCGGGCTCGCGCTGCTCCCGCTGCTGTTCGGCCTGCCGTTCATGCTCAGCCCGATACACATTGCGTTTCTCGAGATGGTCATAGATCCGGTGTGTTCGATCGCCTTCGAGGCCGAGGCCGAAGAGCGGGATCTGATGCTGCGGCCGCCCCGGGCCGCGGACAGCCGGTTGCTGTCGGGTGCGATGATGACATTCAGTCTCGTGCAGGGCGGCCTGGCGCTCGTGGCGCTCGCCGTGGTCCTGGCGGTGGGTCTCGGGCGGGAGATGCCGACCGACGAACTGCGCGCCCTGATGTTCACCTCGCTCGTCCTGATCAACGTCGGGCTGATCGTCGTCAACCGCTCCTTCTCGTCGTCGTTGTCCATGGCGCTGCGGCGGCCCAACTTCTTCCTGTGGCTCCTTCTGTTGCTCGTCGCCTGTGTGCTGACGGTCTCCCTCACCTGGTCGCCGGCCATGGATCTCTTCCGGTTCGGCCCGTTGCATGCCGACGACCTCGGCGTGTCGGTGCTCGCGACGGCGGGCCTCGTCTTCTCTCTGGAGGCGGTGAAGCCATGGTGGCGGCACAGCCTGCGCAACTGACGCGTCCGATGTTGAGATAGGTCAAGGCACAGTCGGGCCGGCGCGGCCATCGTCGAGTGCTGTCACCAAACGGGTCGCGACCGTCATGCTCTATCTCTGCAACGCCACTCTGCCGATCTCGGTTCGCCAGCAGCTTCCGCCGCGAGCGCAGGATCTCTACCGCGAGGCCTTCAATGAAAGCTGGGCCCTGCACGCCGCCGATGCCGGGCGCGAGGAAAATGCCGGCCGGGCCGCATGGGCGGCCGTGAGGCATCACTACCACGTCATGCCGGGCGGTCAGTGGCACCCGAACGTGCCCTGCGATCTGCCGGATCGGGAGGAGGCGCGGCGATGACATACAGGTCCGTGATGGTGGCGCTCTCGCCCGGTCGCGATTGCCAGGGTGTTGCCGGCGCCGCCATCGCCCTTGCCCGGCAGTTCGATGCCATGCTGCTGGCGCGGGCCTACTGCCGGCCGATCCACTGCATCTGCGGCGACTATTCGGTCCCCGCGGCCCTGTTCCAGGAGGATCGTCGGCAGATCGAGCGCCATCTCAAGGCGTCGGAAGTGGACTTCCGGGCGATTGCCGCGAAGAACGACCATACGGCGGACTGGCAGGGCGAGAGCAGCACGGAGCCGCTTTCCGAACGTCTTGCACGGGAATCCGCCGCGGCCGATATCGTCGTGGCCGGCGTCCCCAAGATCGGCGAACCGCACGACGCGACGCGGCAGCCGGACCTGTGTGAACTGGTGATGCAGGCAGGGCGGCCGGTCATGCTGGTGCCGGAAGCGTCCCGCAGCGCGAAGTTCGAGCGGATCCTCGTCGCGTGGAAGGATACGCGCGAGGCGCGGCGGGCGGTCTGCGATGCGCTGCCTCTGCTGGGCAAGGCGAGGAATGTCCTCATCGTCGAGATCCATGCGGCGGACGAGCATGCCGCGGCATGGCAGAGCGTTGCACGTGTATCGCGCTGGCTCGCCCGGCACGGTATTGCGGCGGAAGAGAAGGTGGTCGCGGCGGAGATGGCGAACGCATCCCAGCTCTCGGGTCTGGCAGGGACATACGACGCAGACGTGATCGTCGCCGGCGCCTATGGACACAATCGCCAGGGGCGTTGGACGCTCGGCGGGATCACGAGCGAACTCCTCTCGGGCAGCCGATGCGTGCTCCTCTCGCACTAGCGAGGCTGGTGGCAGTCCTCGGCTTGTCGCTGATCGCAGGCTGCACGAGCGATCCGGCGCCCAGACCTCCGGTCGTGCCGCACGCGCCGGCGCCGGCGGTCTCCGGTCTGGCGGCGGCGCTGCAGGGGATCGGGATCGCCGTGCCGACACGCGGCAGGCTGGTCGTCGTCAACGTCCCGTCGTTCGAACTCGTGGCACTCGAAGACGGGAAACCGGTCCTGCGGAGCCGCGTCGTCGTCGGGCGGCCCTCGACCCCGACACCCGAACTGTCGACCGCGATCTGGGCGGTCACGTTCAATCCGTCCTGGACACCGACGCCCGCGATGGTCCGCTGGGAAGGCGCGCGTCACATGCCGCCCGGGCCGCACAATCCGCTCGGCCGCATCCTTTTCGAACTCGACAACGATCAGCTGATCTTCCTCCACGATACCAACGACCGGAGATACTTCGACCGGCCGGTGCGCGCCTTCAGTCACGGATGCGTGCGGGTGGAGAAGGCCCGTGCCCTGGCCGCCTGGGCGCTCGACGCGACGGAAGCCGAGATCGACCGGTCGATCGCGCGCGGCGGAACGCACCGGGAGATCCTGGCGACCAGTATTCCCGTCGCACTGGTGTATCGCACGCGGTTCCCGGATGATGATGGCCGACTGGCCGACTATCCCGACCTGTACCGGTCGCAAACTGCCGCCGCCGCGTCGGGTGAGGCCATTCCCGGGTCCTGCCAGGGCGCGCTCTAGCCTGATCGCGGTATTCATCAGCGCCGCCTCGATGCAGCGCCGGAGGGAGCCATGCCCAATACACAGATCATCGACATCCGGATCAGCGACCTCCGGCAGCTCTTCAACTCCCTCGATCCTTCGCCCTTTCATGAAAGGGATCTCGACCGGGAGGCCGAAGAGTTCATCGTCGGATGGGCGGACGAGTATCCGCTGCAGAGTCCCCTCGAACTCGTCATCCGGGTGCCGGGAGAGCAGCTCGATCAGGCGCGCCAGTCGAACATCCCGCAGGCGGTTCACAACTATTTCTCCTACCGCGCGGTGACGAGCGCGAGGCGGATCCGGTTTCAGCTGCGCGAGGGCCGCTTCGCCCTCGCCATGGGCGTGGCTTTCCTCGCGGTGTGCATTCTGCTCCGCCAGCTCGCCGGCTCGATCGCGCCCCAGCCTCTGCAGCAGGTCTTCCAGGAGGGGCTGCTGATCCTGGGTTGGGTGGCGATGTGGCGCCCGCTCCAGCTCTTCCTCTACGACTGGTGGCCGGTGCGTCACCATGGAAGGCTCTACCGCAAGCTGGCCACGATGAAGGTGAGCGTCCTTGCTGCCTAGACTGGGATGCCGGATCATGTCCTGCGAGGAGGCCAGGCTAGGAGGCCAGGTGAGAATTAGCGAGCCCGGCGCACCCCTGTCGGTGCTTCAGCGCAGCTGCTTCGATGTCGAGGGCGCGGCGATCTACTACGCCGATCTCAATGTCCGGCTGGCGCGTCCGATGCCAGCTGGTCCGGAGGCGGCGACCGTCAACCATCGTAGCGCGAGGTCTCATTCATGAAGAAGCCATTCCACCTGGCGTGGTTCCTGTCGCAGGGCTATGGCCCGAAGAGCTGGCGCAGCGCGTTTCCCGGCAGCGACGTCGCCCGCTGGATGATGCCGGATATCTTCGTCGATCTGGCGAAGGGCATGGACCGGGCCTGCTTCGACTACATGATCATCGAGGATTCCTCGAACGTCCCCTACACCTACCAGGGCTCGCACAATTCCTACCTGCAGTACGCGGCGAGCGCGCCCAAGCTCGATCCGGCGGTACTGGTGCCCTATCTTGCCATGGCAACCAAGACGGTCGGCCTCGTGCCGACGCTGTCGGTGTCGGAATATCCGCCCTACCTGCTGGCGCGCCTGGTCAACTCGCTCGACCACACGACCGAGGGCCGCATCGGATGGAACTGCGTGACCGGCAGCAATGACGGCGCGGCGCAGAACTACGGCCAAGACAAGCACCGGCCGCACGACGAGCGGTACGATGTGGCCGACGAGTTCGCCGACGTCGTGACGAAGCTGTGGGAGGCGTGGGAGCCCGACGCGGTCGTGCTCGACCGCGAGAAGCCGATGTTCGCCGATGGCTCGAAGGTCCATCCCATCAACCACGAGGGCAAGTACTTCAAGGTCCGCGGGCCGATCAACGCGCCGCGCTCGCCACAGGGTCGCGTTCCGATCTGCCAGGCCGGCGGTTCGCCGCGCGGCCAGCAATTTGCCTCACGCTGGGCCGATACCATCATCACCGAGGGCGGCGGCAGCGTCGAAAGCATGAAGGCCTATCGCGACAAGGTCCGGAAGCAGGCGCTCGAATACGGCCGCAATCCCGAAGACATCAAAGTGCTGTTCCTCGCCCATCCGATCGTCGACGTCAGCATGGAGGCCGCGCGCGAACGCTCGCGGATGGAAGCCGCCGAGGCGGAGAAGCATCTCGACCTGCATCTGTCGGGCATGTCACGGCTGACCGGTATCGACTTCTCGAAGTTCGACCTCGACCAGCCGCTGCCATCGCATCTCACGACCAATGGCCACCAGTCGTCGCTCGCCAAGTGGATCGGCAAGACGCCGCGCTCGATCCTGCAGAGCTATGCGCGCAAGGGCGGCATCGACTTCACCGGCACGCCCGACTACGTCGCCGGCCTGATGGCGGAGATCATGCAGGAGGTGGGGGGCGACGGCTTCCTGATCTTCAACAGCTACTTCGACCGCCGCTACATCATGGAAGTGTGCGACGGTCTGGTGCCGGAACTGCAGCGCCGCGGTGTGACCCGCAAGCAGTACGCACACAAGCATCTGCGTGACAATCTGCTGGAGTTCTGAGGCATGACGCGGCCGCCGGTGTCTTTCGGCCTGGGTCTCGCTGTTGAGACTTCGGGTGGCGGGACCATGGATTGATCCTGATCAAGTCGCGACGGTGGGCAACGCGGTATGAGAGACCTGCAACCACAGCGAGCCGGAAAGGAGTTCCTATGACAGATGCAAAGTCTCTGACGACGCCGCGTAGCGCACTGCCGTTCGGCGGCGATTTCGACCAGGTCTTCAACCGGATGATGCGCGGATGGCCGTTCGGCTGGCCCGAGATGGCGCCCAGCAGCGCGCCCAAGGCGCTGCGGGCATTCGATCACGTGCCGAAGGTCGAGGTGAAGGAGAATGGCAAGGCCTACACCGTGACGATCGAATTGCCCGGTCTCGACGAGAAGGACGTCAAGGTCCAGGTCGAGGACGACGTTCTCACCATCTCCGGCGAGAAGAAGGTCGAGCAGACCGACGACAAGATGCACTACACGGAGCGCAGCTACGGCTCTTTCACGCGCGCCTTCACGCTGCCGGCGGATGCCGACCGCGACGGAATTTCCGCGAAGTTCGCCAGGGGCGTGCTGGAGCTGGAGATCGCCAAGACGGCCAACCCGCCGGCCCAGGTCAAGCAGGTCGCCATCAAGTCCGCCTGAGGCGCCGGCACTCAAAAGGAAGAGGGAGTCCTCCTTGAAGGCCATGGTTCTCTCTTCCGCGGGCGGGTCGCTCCAGCTCGAGGAGCGGCCCGACCCCCGGCCGGGACCCGGCGACCTGCTGATCAGGATCGAGGCCTGCGGCGTATGCCGGACCGACCTCCATATTCTCGACGGCGATCTTCCGGGAATCCGGCATCCGATCGTGCCCGGTCACGAGATCGTCGGAATCGTCGAAGCGGTAGGTGCGGACGTGCCGACCGCCCGGCTCGGCACGCGCGTCGGCGTGCCATGGCTCGGGGGGACCTGCGGTCGCTGTCCGTACTGTGCGGCGAGCAGGGAGAACCTGTGCGACCGGCCGGTCTTTACTGGTCTCTCCCGGGATGGCGGGTTCGCGACCCATGTCGCGGCAAGTTCCGAATTTTCCTTCGCCTTGAAGGGCTTCGACGACCCGGTGGCCGCGGCGCCGCTCCTGTGTGCCGGACTGATCGGCTGGCGGTCCCTCAAGCTCTGCGGCGACGCGCACCGGATCGGTCTCTATGGCTTCGGCGCCGCCGCCCACATCATCGCCCAGGTGTGCCGGTGGCAGGGGAGGGAGGTCCACGCCTTCACCCGGCCGGGCGACAGCGCGGCACAGGCGCATGCGCGTTCGCTGGGCGCCCTCTGGGCCGGTGGCTCCGACGAGCGCCCGCCCCACCCTCTCGACGCCGCCATCCTGTTCGCGCCGGTCGGCGACCTGGTGCCGGCGGCGCTGAAGGTCGTCCGGAAAGGTGGGCGCGTTGTCTGTGGGGGTATCCACATGAGCGACATCCCCTCGTTTCCCTACCGGCTGCTCTGGGAGGAGCGACAGCTTCTTTCCGTCGCCAACCTCACGCGCGAGGATGCGCGGGAATTTCTGGCGCTGGCACCGTTGGTGCCGGTGAGGACGACGACGACCGTCTACCCGCTGGCGTCTGCCAACCAGGCCGTTGCCGATCTGCGTTCTGGCGCCTTCCAGGGCGCGGCGGTCCTGGTGCCCTGACCGCCGGTGTGCGCCCGCGGGATTTGACATGGCGCAATGCAGCCGATCGAGCACCGGGCGATCGTGCATCGACAGATCGACCGAAAGGAACCGGGAAATGCGCGCCAAGGACATCATGACTGAGAGTATCGTCAGCGTGAACTTCAAGGAGACCGTGTTCGACGCCGCAGAACTGCTGCTGGGGGCGGGCGTGAGCGCAGCGCCGGTCGTCAATGACCAGGGCAACGTCCTCGGTATCGTGAGCGAGGCCGACCTCATCCATCGGGCCGAGATCGAAACGGCGCCGCGCAAGTCGTGGCTGTTGCGTCTTCTCGAGAGCGAAGCGACTGTCGCGCGGGAGTACGTCACGTCGCATGCCCGCAACGTATCGGATGTCATGACCCGCGACGTCGTCACCGCCAGTGACGAGGCCACGCTGGGCGAGTTGGTCGAGTTGATCGAGAAGCACCGCGTAAAGCGCATCCCGATCGTGAGGGACAACAAGCTGGTCGGCATCGTCAGCCGCGCCAATATTCTCGGCGCACTGCTGTCCCGCGAGCCGGAGGGTGCCGTCGACCTTCCCGACGACAAGAAGCTGCGCCAGGCCGTGGTGGCGGCCTTCGACAAGCAGGCCTGGAAGTCGCGGTGGCCGGTCAATGTCGTCGTCAGTGACGGCGTGGTCCATCTCTGGGGCTTCGTCGGGGGCGAGGACGTGCGGAAGGCCTACCGCGTGGCCGCCGAGAACGTTCCCGGCGTGAAGAAGGTCAGGAGCCACCTGCGCTCGATGCCCGCCACTGTCGGCATGGGGGTCTAGCGCCGGGGCAATCAGGGAGCCTTCGCTTAAGGTTTCTCGAGCGTGAGGGCGATCGGGGCGAGTAGTTCCCGGTCGGTCAGGGCGCGAGGCGCCGGCAGCCGGTATTGGACCCGATGGGCCGCGACCAGCCGCGCCGTGAGGATCAGCTTGCGGCCCTCGGTCGAGAAGCTTGCGGGCAGACGGAGGGCAAAGGGGATGGGAACCTGCCAGCCACTGCGAACCACCTGCTCGGCGAGCAGTTCGCCGTCCGCAGAGCGCGAGATGTCGAACAGCTGAAGCTGCAGCTCCACGCCGCGCGGCAGCGCGATCTTCTCGGCCAGTATGGCGGTGCCGGAGATGACCGTCGCCGGCGGCAGCGTATCGCCCAGCTTGGGCATGAGAAGGCTCGCATGGAACATCAGGGCCTGTCCGTCGGCATCGAGCACGCAGGTGAAGCGGAACGGCACTGCGGTGCCGTTTCGCCGGTGTCGAGACCCGGTCCCCGTGACCGTGGTCATGATCGGCTGGATTCCGACCGCCTCGTCGGTTCGCTCGATCGAGAGCCAGGGAACGCCGTCGAGCGCGAGAAGTCCGAACGCCGCGTCGGACTGCCGTGTCTCGAAACCGGCCTTGCCGGCGCAACGCGAGAGCATCGGGGTGGAGATGCCGCCATCGGGACCCGCGAAGGCCGGGGCCGCAACAAGGGCCACGAGCAGGGCCGGGAGGAGTCGGCGGATCTTGGTCATCGGGGGCCCCTTCGCAGGCGGATGCCGGCGTTCGACGATCGAGCCTGCCCGGAATTGCCGCTGCTTCATTGACCTGCATCAACGGTCGCGGACCGGGTGCCGGTTTGATCTGGATCAGCCCCGGCCGTGTCGTTCGGGGCTAGCGTGAGGTCGAATTCGGAAGGATCTTCCATCATGCAGGCTCTGCGGCGGATTGTGCGAACGGTTCTGGTGGCCAGCCTTGTCGCCGGTGCGTGTCCGGCCCTGGCGGGCGCGTTTGAGACCGGGTCGGGCTGGACGCTGGAGCAAGGCATCGATCCGCCCAGCTATGCGCTGATCGAGCCGCGCCGCCGCAACCTCAATCTCGACGTCGTGGTGCTGGCCTGCGAGCAGGCCGAGGACCGCCGTGTCCTGCAGCTCCAGCTCTACCTCACGAATGGCGGTCTCCTGATGCCCGATGGCGTGGCGGCGGGGCGGGCGAAGGCCGACCCGCGCGCCGAGATCGTCATCGACGACCATGTCTTTCCGGTCGGCCTGTTGTTCGCCGAAGATCATGTCGTGCTGAGCGACGAGACCCAGGCGATGTTCCCGCGAGTCTCGGAGCGCCTGCTCGATGCCATCGAGCAGGGGACGACGATGCGGTTGCGCTTCGACCTCGTTGCCGAACCGCCCGGAAGGCCCGCGGCCTTCGACGGCGCGGCGCTGGTCGACCTTCAGAGTGGTCCGGCCGGCACGCATGGCGAGGCCGTCGCTGCGGTGCGCCGCTGCGCCACGAGCCCGGCCGCACAGACGGTCGCGCTCGCAATCCCGAACCGCTGACCCGTCAGGGATAACTGCATCGCATTCCGAATGGCCATCGTGGAGAGTGCCGAGCCATCCGTTGGGATGAGGATGTGCTTGAACATGTCTCGATCCACCGATTGCGGTTCTGCAACGATATTGCAACCCGGACTTTCGATTCTTGGCCTGGATCGACTCGGCCAGCCGATTGAAAGCGCGAACGATGAGAAGCAGCGTGTCTCTGAACGGAATGACGGACAATCGGGATGCGGCCGTCGCGACCGTGGCCAACGGGCAATTGAGCGTGCGCTTTCGCACAGCCATTCCGCTCACCCTGCACGACGACAGCTGCTGGCGTACCGATGGCAACAGTCCGGTCCGCGTCGGCCGCGACGCCGCCGTCGCCTTTTTCTCCCGCTACGAGCCCGTGGGGCACACGTTGAGGCGTATCGGGCGGCCCGATCTCCTTTTCGACGCGCCGCCGATGCCGGTGAAGTTCCTCGACGATCCCGAGCCCGGGATCGGCAAATGGATCGAAGCGGTCTGGCGCGAGCCCGGCGGCCCCTTGCACGGCTGGTTCCATGTCGAGACGCCGGCCGGGGGTTCCGAGCGGCTGTTCATGCCCCACATGGGGCGCGCGCTGTCCGCGGACGACGGATTGACGTGGCACCATCGAGGCGACCTGCTGCGCCTGCCGCCGGAACGTATCGACCGCACGTGGCGCAATGGCTTCTTCGCCGGAGGCTATGGCGATCTCTGCGCGCTTCCGGATCGTGAGGGCCGGTGGCTCTATGTTTTCTTCTCCAGCTATCATCCCGACGAGCCGGCACAGAGGGTCGCCGTGTTGCGCCTGCCGGTCACCGACCTGGCCGCGCCGCCGATGCTCTGGACCGGACGGGGATGGTCAACCCACGACGGCCGGCCGCCTCGCCCGATCTGGCCGATGCGGCGCGGCTGGCGGCATGCCGACCCCGACGGATTCTGGGGACCTGCCGTCCATTACAACCATGCACTCGGCGCCTTCGTCATGTTGCTCAACCGCACCGCCGGCGGCGCTGGCGATCTGGTGCAGGAGGGCATTTACGCAAGCGTCAATCGCGACCTCGCCGACCCGCAAGCGTGGAGCGCGCCCCTGCGGATCGTCCGCGGCGGCGCCTGGTATCCGCAGGCCGTCGGACTGGAGAAAGGGCATGGCGACACCGAGGTGGAAAAGGTCGGCCGCTTCTTCATGGCGGGATTCTCTGCCTGGACAATCGAGTTCTCGCGTGTCGCGGACGGCGCGGGCGCCGGCCAGCCGTTGGCCTGCACCGCGCAACAGTTCGCCACGCTGTTCGGCGCCGATCGTCGATGTCCCTGGTGAAGGCGTGCGTCGATGATTGAGGCAGATCAAGTCCACCCGTCGGCCCTTGGCTTAGGCTTGCAATGCGGTTGCACTTCCGATCGTCACCCGTAGGCAGACCATCATGGCCACGCGAATTGGGAAAACTTGGGTCGTCGTCGCCGATGGCGCCCGCGCCCGCATTTTCTGTCCGGACAGCAAGCTCGGAAAGCTCGTTCCGGCTGGCCCGTCGGATCTCGTGTCGCCGGCGAGTCGGCAGCGAACGCGCGAACTCAAGAGCGATCGTCCGGGGCGCGGTTTCAGTGCCGCACGCAGCGGCGCGCGGCATGCGTTCGAGCCGCCGCATGACTATCACAAGCTGGAGAAACACGCGTTCATGGCGGTGGTCGCGGGCGTGCTGGAGGATGCGCGCAGGCGTGGCGCCTTCGACCATCTCATCCTGGTGGCGCCCCGCCGCAGTCTCGGCGAGCTACGCGGCCTCCTGGCCAAGCCGGTCCTCGAATGTGTCAGCCACGAGGTCGCCAAAGATCTCGCCGGCGAACCGCCCAGCCGACTCCGGCAGAGGCTGCGGCCCATGCTCGGCGGCAAGCTCGGCTCGCCACCCAGGATGACCGCCGCCGACCTGAAGAGAGGGTGACGTCCGTTGGCGAATGCAGGTCCAGCAAGCCTTGTCGCGACTCACCAGGTCATGCGCATGCCGGCCGTGAGGGCCTGGTTGCCATCCTGCCCGGCCAGCGTGCCTTCGTAGCGCAGGTACAGCGACGTCGCCGCGGCGATGGCGGTGCTGGCGGAGAGACCCAGCAGCACACCGTCTCGAACCGGCGAGATGCCGAAGGTCGTGAAGGGCGATGCCGGCGCGCCGGCGAGCGCGGCGGTCACGGGCCGGGCGACGTCGGCATATTCGTGGCTCCAGCCCAGCCGGAACCGCATCGCCAGCCTGTCCCGCCAGCCCATGTCCATCGACGCCCCCAGTTGTGCGCCGATCACCGAGCGCAGCGAGTTGGTCGTCTGCGGTGCGACCGAGAGGTTCAGTGACTGCGCCCCGGTTTCGGTGAAGCCGTTCTGGGTGCCGGTGTAGGCCTGCAGGCGCACGAACGGCTTGAAGAAGGCATCGGCACGGGTGCCGATGTCGAAGCCGTAGCCGGTCTCGAACTGGCCGAAGAGTTGGTTGGCGCCCGTCTGGCCGAAGGCGGTGCGTGTCCCAAGGCCAGGGATGACGATTTGCCTCGTCATCCGGTTGTTGCTGTAGGCGTAGCCGATCAGCCCATCGGCGTAGAACGGCCCGTTGGCAAAGTTGCCGTAGAGACCGGCCTGCACCGTGTCGCTATAGCCTTGGCCGCTGAAACCCGAGACCCATTGGGTACCGCCGCTGTAACCCACCGTCACACCGGCGCGGAAGTTCTCGGTGAAGGTCCGGTCGAGCCCGGCAGCGAACCCGCCGGCATTGTAGGTGACGGCGCCCTGAGGGATGCCGGCGCCAATCGTGCCGAGGCCGCCGATTGCTCCGCCCCAGGCGCCCCAGCGTGGCGTGTCCGACACATCGCAGGCGACCTCGCAGGCCTCGGCGAGCGCCACGCGGGCGCTGCCCGATGGGCCGCCGCCGGTGGCCTGGCCGGCAAAATTGTTCATGAAGAGCTGTGCGCCCTGCACCATGGCGGAGGAGAAGCCCGCATAGTTGGTGCCCGAGAGTGCTGTCAGGATCGGCTGGACCTGGGCCGGCGTCAGCGTCGAAAGCGAGCCCAGCACGGTGGCGTAGTCCCCGGTCGCGGTGGCCGCCGTGCTGTCCAGCACTTTCGCAACCGCCTGCTGCTGCGGATTGAGCGCCGCGGTGGCAAAGCCGCCGATCTCCAGGGTGAGATAGACGTTGTTGGCGTCGTAGCTGAGGCTCGGTAGCAGGAACGGCGAGCTGCTCGCGACGCTGGAGAAGCTGCCGTTCAATCCGCCGGAGGCCTGGAGGATCTTGTAGGTCGAACGGGCCGCGTAATTCCCGCCGGCCTGCACCTGGGCGAGGACCGAGCCGGCGACCGATGCGGTGCCCGTCGCCCCTGTCACGTTCAGCCGGCCCGCCTGCCCCGAGGGCGCAGCGGCAACCTGAAATGCGCCGGTTGATGCCTGCGTGTAGGTACCGTTCACCATCATCGTGCCATAGGGCGTGCCCGGCGCCACGATGCCCGCATTGACAAGCGTACCCGCCAGCGTGCCGGTGCCGGAGAAGGTGCCAAGGTTCGCGAAGGTGCCCGCGAAGATTCCGTTGTTCACGAATAGGCCGCTATTGAGCACGTTCGTGGCCAAGATGCCTGAATTGGTGGTGATGCCCTGATTCCAGAAGCCCGGGCCGCCGGCGGATGTGAAGATGCCGGCATTATTGAAGGTTCCACCCGGCATCACGGTCATGCCACCAAGAAGTGTGCCCGTGAGATTGAGCGTGCCCCCGCTCACCACCGTGCCGCCGGTATAGCCATTCGCGCCGGAGAAGGTCTGCGTGCCGCCTGCAATGGTCACGCTGCCGCCGCTTCCCGGATATTCACCGCCGTCGGCGATGATGCCTGAGAAGCTGCTCTTGCCTTCGGTGATCGTGAGATTCTGGCCGCCGAGATTGACCTGCCCGGTGCCGCTCAGGTCCTTGATGCTGACCGCCGCCCAGGCTCGCGAAATGTCGAACACGCCATCGTTCACCACGCCGCTTGAGGTGGCAATGCTGCCCGGCCCGGAAATCAACAGCGTCCCTGGAATCCCGGTGGGCGTGCCATCGATTCTGGTCGGGCCGATATAGGTGTTCGTGGCACTGAGCTGTACGCTTCCTCCACTCTCGATCTTGAGGCCCCCTTGACCGGAAACGACGCCGGCCAGTCCCAGGGGAACGTTGCTGCTGGTGACGATCAGGGGGCCGCCGGCGTTGGTGTCGAGCTTCTCGGTGGTGACGAAGAACGACGTGTAGCCGGTCGCCTGGTCGGTCAGGTCGAACATCACCGAATAGAGCGTGAAGAACGGGATGCCGATCGTGTTGGTTTTTCCGCTCCCTTCGACATAGTAGTTGGGGTTGGGTTTGCCGAGGAGTGAGCTTGTTTCTGCCGGCAGGCCGGTGATCGACGCTTGGTCCGGTGTCAGGCCCGTGATCGAGATCGTGCCGGTGTCCTTATCGGAAAAGTCTTTGAAATCCTTGCTCAAGGAATAGTACTTCGTCCCGGTATCCAGCAGTGTAAAGGCCGTTGCCGTTTTTGTCTTGTTCTTGCCATCCTCGCCGGCTGTCACGGTAACCGTGAAATACATGGCATCCGTCGGTGCCGAGTTGTTCCCGGTTCCGCTGCCGTAGGGATTCGGAAAGGCAGGCGCTTCATCGGGCGACTTCGGCGCCACCCACGGGATCAGGCCCGGAGCCGAACTCGGTGTCGGCATCGCGACGGGGGCGAACTGGCCGATAACCTCCGGTGACAGACCCACCGTCACGCACGGATTGCAGGACAACTCCTTGGTCTTGCCGCCGATCCGGACGGTAGCGTTTTTCTGAGGAGGGGACGGATCGGGCTGAGGCCCATTCGGGTCTATCACATAGCCTAGGCCGTTCGCTGCCACGACGAAACCCTGCTTGGCCGCTCCCGGAATGCTCACCTGCCCGAGTATGCCTCCTGCGACGTAACAGTCCGGCGAGCCGGGGCAACTCGCCTTGGGAAGCTGATCGACGGAAATGCGCGAGCCGAAGACGCCGTAGAACAGGCCCTCCTGCGGAGCAGTATCCTTGGTCGTGGGGTCGGAAAAATAGTGAGGGAAGAAATCGTGTGTCTTGGGATCGGTCGTGGGATCGGTATAGCGGTAGGCAGCATTGATCTGAAAGCCCTGGCCGGGCCCGTCGGGGGTGGTGAGGGTCGCCACCGGGGTTGCCTCCGTCGTCTTTGCGTCGGGCTTGTAGAAGCTGAGCGACGGTATCTGCAGGATGTTTCCCTGATATCCACGACAGCCACCGTCTTCCGAATAGCAGAGCTCGACACCGTTGCCGTTGGGAAGGCTGGAGGGCGGAACGGACGACGTATACCCGGAATATTTGTCACCCCAGGTCTTCGGGTCGAAGGCCGCGTTGAACAGGGAGGAGCCGGTGTCGAACAAATAGGGTCTCGGCGCGCCTCCGTTGATGCCGATGTTGATCGAGAGGCGTGCAGCGTAGGATTCGGCGTCGAAGACGTAGAGCAGGGGGATGCTGACCGGTTGTATCGGTGTCTGGCCGAAAGCCGTGGAAGTCTCACAGCAGGCCAGAATTGCCAGCCCACAGACCAACGCGTCGTGCTTCCGCATGCGCCCCTCGAACTCGTCCTCCCCACGCGTTGATCATAAATCCGTTCTCTGAGTTTTTCATGGTGGTGACCCCCAACCAATAAAATCTCTTGCTGAAGCGTGGCGGCCGTGACCCATGCCGAGCGGATTGGGGAAGCGAGGAAGTTCGTGGCCGATAACCGGCGCCGATCGCTCCTTCGGATTTCTGGTCCGGTCCGGCCTAACCAGCCAGGAGGTGCTCGCCGAAATCGTCGGCAAGCGGATGAAATCTGGAAAGTTGGGCGGACGGCCCGCTGAACGCGAGGCGGTGGTAGGCCCGGCAGGATTCGAACCTGCGACATAACCGTTATGAGCGGCTCGTTCTAACCGCTGAACTACGGGCCCCCGCAACCGACGGGCTGCGCCCCGGACGTGCCGGGGCGGGCCCTTATAGCGCGGCTATTCGGCGGGGGGCACGAACATATAGCCGACACCCCGCACGGTGCGGATCACCGTGGGCTTGTCGGGCGCCGGCTCGATCTTGCGGCGGATGCGCGTGATCCGGAGGTCGATCGCGCGGTCGAACGGATCGCGGGCGCGGTGGCTGGTGGTCTCCAGCAGCCAATCGCGCGACAGTGGCCGGTTAGGGTTCTCGGCAAAGGTCTTCAGGATATCGAACTCGCCCGAGGTCAGGGGCACGTCGCCGTTTTCCGCGTCCAGAAGCTGGCGCTTGGACAGGTCGAGCATGTGCCCGCCCATCCGTATGCGCTCCAGTCGCGACGGCGTGGCCTTGTTCACCGACCGGCGCAGTACGCTCTTGCAGCGTGCGAGCAGTTCCCGCGGCTCGTAGGGCTTGGCGACGTAGTCGTCGGCGCCGCTTTCGAGCCCGAGCACCTTGTCGACAGGATCGGCGGACGCCGTCAGCATGATGATCCCGACGCGCGGGCTGCTCTCACGCAACCAGCGGGCCAGGGCAAAGCCGTCCTCGGGTCCCGGCAACTGGACGTCCAGAAGAACGAGATCCGGCATCGCGCGGGCGATCTGGCGGCGCATCCTGGCACCGTTTTCGACGGCGGTGACCTCGAGGTCGTGGTTCGAAAGATAGGTCTCGGCGGCTCTGCGTTGAAATGCGTCGTCCTCGACCAACAACACGGACGGAAGCTGCATGACTTAACCTAATGAATGACTTCTAATGCCTTCAAATTAACACTATTTCTCAAAGGATTGTATCGATTTCTTGATAAATTTGATACGATCAGTGCCGCTGAAATTGCGCAAGCTCCGGTCGCTCGACGTGGGCGGCGCTTCGAACGCTGGTACTAGGATGTCTGATGTCGTTGGCCGCCGCTGACCCGGCCGCCCCTCGGATCGAAGAGGCGGAGGCGGCTGCCCGCCAGGACCTGTTCGTCCGTGCGGAACTGGTGCGGCGCCTTTTCCAGGGATCTGCACCGTCCCGCTACTTCTCCTTCGTCCTGTGGCCGGTGATCGCTGCCATCTACTGGCGGCAGATCGACCTGGCCGAACTGGCCGGCCCTTTCATCGCCTACCTCGCGGTCACGCTGGGGTTCGACCTTCTCCGCCACAGATTCGCGCTGGCCCGGCCCGACGACGAACAGACTCTGCACTGGGGTTGGTGGTTCGCTGCCTTCACCTTTCTCGGCGGTGCCTGCTGGGGTTGGGCCGGGTATCTGCTGGCCTCCCGGGAGTTCGAGCTTCAGCGCATGCTGCTGGGACTCGTGCTGCTGGCCACCGTCACCACGGCGGTTCCGATCCGCTCAGCCCACCCGCCGACCTTTCACGCCTTTGCCGTGGCGACCGCGGCACCGCTGCTGATGGTCCTGATCGTGTCTGGCGGCCCCTTCTATCAGCTCGTGGGCCTCGCCGGGGCCGCCTATGTGGGCCATCTGATGGCCTATGTGCGGGACGTGCATCGCTGGCAGTACGACAACATCGCCTTGGCCTACGAGAAGGAGGACCTGGCGCGCCGGCTGCAGGCCGCCTACGACCAGGCGCGCCAGGCCCGCGACGCGGCGCTGGCCGCCCAGCGCGATGCGGAGACGGCCAACCAGGCCAAGTCGACCTTTCTCGCCACGATGAGCCACGAAATCCGCACGCCGATGAATGGCGTGCTGGGCATGATCGACGTCCTCGAGCGCACCGAACTCTCGCTCGACCAGCGCGACCAGCTGGGCACGGTGCGCTACTCGGCGGCAACTCTGCTGCGGCTCATCGACGACATCCTCGACTTCTCCAGAATCGAGGCCGGGCGTCTCGATCTCGAGCGGGTCGAGTTCTCGACCGTCGAGTTGATCGAAGGCGCGGCCGAGGCGCTGGCCGCCCGGGCCGCCGAGAAGGGGCTGATCCTGTCGGCCTATGTGGCGCCCGAGGTGCCCGCGCGTGCCATCGGCGATCCATTGCGCCTCCAGCAGATCCTGCTCAACCTCCTGGGCAACGCCATCAAGTTTACGGAGAAGGGCGGCGTCCGCCTGTTCCTCGAGGGGGAGGGCGGCGAGCAGAACGGCTCACTGGCGCTACGCATCCGGGTGGTCGATACGGGAATCGGTCTCACGGCCGCCCAGCGCGATCGACTGTTCAACCCCTTCGTCCAGGCGGACAGTTCGACGACCCGCCGCTTCGGTGGCAGCGGGCTCGGCCTGTCCATCGTGCGGCGACTCGCGGAGGCGATGGACGGCACCGTCGAGGTGCACAGCGCGCCAGGTGTCGGATCGACCTTCGTCGTCACCGTGCGGCTGGAGGTTGCGCCGCCGGCTCAGGCTGGCTCCGGGCTTCCACTCGAGAACCTCTCTCTGGTTGTCTCCCTGCCGGACCCGGAGGAGAGCGCCGCCATCGCCCGCTATCTGCGCGACGCAGGCGCCGAGGTCGACATAGTAGTGTCCTCGCAGATGGCGGTGACGATCGATGGAGCGAAGAACCAGCTGAGCCTCACCGACTTGAAGCGCCCGTGGCGGCGTGACGTGCTGGTGCGGACGATCGCGCAGGCTGCCGGGCGGGCGGGTTGTAGCTCTGCGGCGGCGCACGCGCCGGCTCCGGTCGGACGGCTGGGCGGCCGCGTCCTGGTGGTCGACGACAATTCGGTCAACCGCAAGATCCTGGCGCGGCAGCTCGAACTGGCCGGAACTTCCGCCGACATTGCGGCCGGCGGCGAAGAGGCGCTCGCGATGTGGCGTTCGGGGCGCTACGACCTGATGCTCGCGGACCTGCAGATGCCCGACATGGATGGCTTCGAGTTGGCACGGCGCATTCGCCAGGGCGAGGCATCGAGCGGAGGCCGACGCCTTCCGATCCTCGCCGTCACCGCCAGCACGCTTGAGGCGGAGGAGGAGCGCAGCCGGGCGGCGGGGATGGACGGGTTCATCACGAAGCCGGTCGGCATCGAGCAGTTGAAGGCGACCCTCGAAGTCTGGCTGAAGGATGCACGCCGGCAGAGTGCACCATGAGCGATGCCTATGATCGCAACCGGCTGATCGAATTGTTCGGCGGCGATGCGGCCACGCTCGCCGAAATCGAGCGTGAATTTCTCGGCACCACTTGGAGCGCCCAGGAGGAAATTCGCGGCACCGACGATCTCGCTACGATCGCCCGGGCGGCGCACCTGCTGAAAGGGGCTGCCGGCATGATCGGCGCCAATGCCTTGAGCCAGGTCGCGGCCGCTGTCGAGCGAGCTGCCAAGGGCGGGGATCTGCCCGGCGTGCGTCGCCTCGACGATGGCTTGGCGCACGAAGTGGTGCGCGTTGCTGCCCAGGCCGGCGTGGATCAGGCCCGCGGCCGGAGCATCACCGTCGCGGAGTAGGAGAGCAGGGCCTTGCCGTTCTGTTCCAGCAGGCCGCGCAGGAAGGCGATCGAGCGGCCACGCTTGGGTACTTCGACCCGTGTGACCAGCGGCGCGGAGATGTCGCCCGCGGCCAGGAACTCGGCGGCGAAGGAGACTGTGCTCGGCGCGAGATCGGTGGTCATCGCCGCGGCGCGCGTAATGGCGGTGTCGGCGAAGCTCATCATGTAGCCGCCATGGAGCGCGCCGCCGGAGTTGCACATGCGCGCCAGCGTCGGCTGGACCAGCGACGCACCGTCGGCTTCCTTGCGCACGAAGGCCGGGCCGATATGGGTGGAATAGGCGCTGGCCTTGAACGGCTCGAACCCGTCGGGGACGGCTTGCGGCGGCAGGTCGACCCTCGACGGCGCCTGCTCGTCCTTGCGCGCCATCGCCTTGGCGCGCGCGACGTGGCGGCACACACCTGACCACAGCGCGATCGTGCGGCCTTCCTGAGTGATCGAGCCACGCGCGAAGGCGAGGCGGCCCGTGACCTGCAGCGGCTCGCCGCGCGCTTCCAGCGGCGGACCGATGACGGCACCGTTCAGGAACTCGACGGCGATGCTCACCGTCATGGCGAAGGACGTGTTGGTGCCGCCGTCGGCGGCGCGGCCGGCAACCAGGCAGAGCGCATAGTCGGCCAAGGTCAGGATGCCGCCGCCGTGCACGCCGCCCCTGTAGTTGCCATGCCGTGCGAGCGTCGGCAGGACGCAGTGCACGGTGCCGGCCTTCCGGGCATCGCCCTGAATGTCGAAGTAGAACGGCCCGACATGATCCTCGAACGGATCCGGCGGCACGAACACGGTGTAGCGGGAGAGGTCGATCGTATCGGGCATTGGCTCTTGTGAAGCGTCGTTGGCGGGTTCTAATAGGGGAGAATCGGCCAATCACAAAGACCCACGGAGCGAAACGTCATGGCGGAGTCGGCGCACAAGATCGAGATCCGGCGCGACAAGCGCGATGCCGGCACGGTGGCCCATCTCGTGTTCGACAATGCGCGGCGCCTCAACGTCCTGAACCCGCCCGCCCTGCACGATCTCACCGCGACTTTCCATGCCCTGTCGGCCGAAGAGGACCTTCGCGTCGTCGTCTTCTCCGGGGCGGGCGGTCGCGCCTTCATTGGCGGCGCCGACATCAACCACATGGCCGGGATGCGCACGTCGGAAGACGGCCGCGCTTTCATCACCATGGTCCACGAGCTCTGCCAGTCGATTCGCGACTGTCCGGTGCCTGTGATCTGCCGCCTGGAGGGCTACACGCTGGGGGCCGGCCTCGAAGTGGCGGCGGCCTGCGACCTGCGCATCGCCACCGACACCGCCCACTTCGGCATGCCCGAGGTGAAGGTCGGCGTTCCCTCGGTCGTCGAGGCGGCGCTGTTGCCCCGACTGATCGGTTGGGGGCGCACCTCTTGGATGCTGCTGACTGCCGAGAACATCGATTCGCGCAAGGCCGAGGCCTGGGGCATGGTCGAGGAAGTCGTCGAGACGGCAAAGATCGACGCTGCCGTCGAACGCTGTGTGAACTCGATCGTCGATGCGACTCCACTCGCCGTGCGGGCGCAGAAGCGGCTGATGCGCCGCTGGGAGCGGCTGCCGCTCGACGAGGCGGTGCAGGCCGGCATCGATTCCTTCGCCCAGTCGGTCGCCGAGGGCGAGCACGTCGAGCGCATGACGGCCTTCGTCAATCGCAAGAAGAAGTAGGGCGTAGAAAGGGGCTGCGCGATGAGCAAGGAAACGGTCCGCATCGGCTGCCATTCGGGCTTCTGGGGCGACACCGAGACCGCCGCTGTGCAGCTGGTGCGGCACGGCAACGTCGACTATCTGGTGAGCGACTATCTCGCCGAAGTCACCATGTCGATCATGGCGGCGCAGAAGCTGCGCAACCCGCAGGCGGGCTACGCCGTCGACTTCGTGTCGGTCGTCATGGCACCGCTGGCGCGCGAGATCGCCGAGAAGAAGATCAAGGTCGTGACCAATGCCGGCGGCGTCAATCCGCTGGCCTGCCGCGACGCGGTGCTCAAGGCCTGCGAGGCGGCGGGCGTGACGCTCAAGGTCGCCGTCGTGCTGGGTGACGATATCCTGCCGCGCGTCGACGAATTCCGCGCTGCCGGCATCCGAGAGATGGATACCGGCGCCGAATTGCCGACGAAGATCGCCAGCATGAACGCCTATCTCGGCGGCTTTCCGATCGCGCGGGCTCTGGCCGAAGGCGCCGACGTTGTCATCACCGGGCGCTGCGTCGATTCCGCCGTCACGCTCGGCGCGCTGATCCACGCGTTTTCGTGGACGCCAGAGGAGTTCGATCGCCTCGCCGCCGGCACGCTCTGCGGCCACATCATCGAATGCGGCGCGCAGTGCAACGGCGGCAACTTCACCGATTGGCGGCTGGTACCGGACTACGACAATATGGGCTTTCCGATCGCCGAAGTGTCGAGCGACGGCAGCTTCGTGCTTTCCAAGCCCGACGATACCGGTGGCCTGATCACCACAGCGACGGTGGCCGAGCAGATGCTCTACGAGATCGGCGATCCGCGCGCCTACATGGTGCCGGACGTGGTCTGCGACTTCACGCAGGCGACCTACGAACAGGTCGGCAAGGACCGCGTGCGCGTGAGCGGCGCAAGGGGGCGTCCGCCCACCGACACCTACAAGGTTTCGACCACCTGGCCCGACGGCTACAAGTTCAGTTCGATCTTCATGATGGGTGGACGCGAGGCGGTGGCCAAGGGCCGTCACAGCGCCGAGTCGATCATCAGGAAGACGCGACGCCTGTTTGCCGAGAAGGGCATGGCGGACTATCGCGACGTCAGCATCGAGGTGATCGGCAGCGAGGCGACCTACGGGCCGCACGGCCGCGTGCCCGACGCGCGCGAGGTGGTCGTGAAGATCGCCGCCAAGCACGACCAGAAGGAAGCGCTGGCGCTGCTGGGACGTGAGATCTCGCCGATGTCCACGGGCGGTGTCGTTGGAATGACGGGCAGTTTCGGTGCGGGCCGCGTCTCGCCTTCGCCGGTCATTCGCATGTTCTCCTGCCTGGTGCCGAAGTCGATGGTGCCGGTCACGGTCGATGTCGATGGCCACAGGATCCCGATGCAGGAAGGCGCGCTGAGTGGCGGCTTCACCACGGCGCAGCTTCCGGATGAGGCGCCGCCGGCGCACGCCCCGCCGGCCGGAGATTCGACTACCGTGCCGCTGATTGCGCTGGCTTACGGCAGGTCCGGCGACAAGGGCGACAATGCCAATGTCGGCATCTTCGCGCGCGCGCCCGAGTACGAGCCGATCCTCGATGCCGAGGTGACGGAGGAGGCGGTGGCCCGATACTTCGCCCACCGGATCGAGGGCCCGGTCACCCGATGGCGGTTGCCGGGCATCAAGGGCTTCAACTTCCTGCTGCGCAAGGCGCTGGGCGGAGGCGGCATGGCCTCGCTCAAGGCGGATCCACTCGCCAAGGCCTTCGCCCAGATGCTGCTCGACATGCCCGTGCGCGTGCCGAAATCGTTGGCGGCCAAGCTCGACGCTTAAGGGCTACCCAGACAGGCGGGACCGGCTGAGTCCCTCATCGGAGCGAGCCTCGCATCCGCTCGCCCGAACACAGGCATGCCCTTGCTCCTTGGGCTAGGGAAAGCGCCTCGATAGGGGCGTATCCCAACATGTTGCGGGCCCGCGTGGGGCAAGGAAGCCCCCGTTCACGCCATTTGTTTCGATTATTTCGGTTGTTTCACTTGTGCCGTTCCATCGAGCCTGTGAATTCGCGCCACTCACGAAAATATCTATCGATTGACATAATTTATCGATTGATATTAATTGCCCGGGTCCGCACTATTCATGGTAGCGATGATCAATATTCAGACCACTGGACGTGGCCGTCCCGGGACCCAGGCGAGGGGCGAGGATACGCGTCGGCGCATCCTGGAAACGGCGCTCGACCTCTTCGCCGCCCACGGATACGAGGGCGCGAGCACCCGGCAGATCGCCGAGGGCGCGGGCGTGAACCTTCCGGCCATCCAGTACTATTTCGGCAACAAGGAAGGACTCTATCGCGCGATCGTCGAGGACATCGTCGCCGACACGGAGCGGCATATGTCCGTGGTGCTGCCCCGCGTCCGCACCGCGCTCGACGATCCGGACGCCACGCCGGCGCAACTGACCGAACTTCTGTGCCAGACGCTCGAAGCCTTCATCACCGTGGTGACGAGCGGTCCGCAGGTCGACAGCCGGCGCCTCATCTTCGCGCGCTCCGAGGTGGAAGAGACGCCCGGCCTCGACCGGTTGCATGAGAACGGCATGCGGCAGATCTTCAATCCCTGCCTCGCCCTGTTCGCGCGCATTCACGGCAAGTCCGAAAGCGACCCCGAGATGACGATGCGCACGATGGCGCTGATCGGTCAGGTCGTCATCTTCTGCAACAACCACAAGCGACCCATCCTGAAAGCGGTCGGACTCGAGGGAGAGAACGTTCTGTTGATGAAGCAGATCGTGCGCGAACAGACGCTTGCCATCTGTCGTGCCGTCGAATCCCCGAACTAGTTGCAAGAGCACCAGCATGCACAGGCGGTCACCCTTCCTCGTGGCCTTCACGGCCTTCCTCCTAGCCGGCTGCACCGCCGGTCCTGATTTCGTGAAGCCCGACAAGCCGACATCGACCGGCTACACGCCCGAGCCGCTGACTCTGCAGACCAGTGCCGCGGCCAGCCCCGGCGGCGCCGCGCAGACCTTCGTGCCGGAGCAGGACATTCCCGGCGAATGGTGGGCACTGTTCCAGTCGCCGCAGCTCGACGCGCTGGTGCGTGAATCGCTGCGCGCCAATCCCGACGTCGATGCTGCGCAGGCGGCGCTGCGGCAGGCGAGGGAACTGTACTTCGCCCAGCAGGGTGCGCTGTTCCCGACCTTGAGCGGCAATGGCTCGGGGCAGCAGCAACTTTCCTCGCCAGCCTCCCAGGGGCAGGCGGGCTCCGGGGTCATGTTCGGCGTCACCTCGGCATCACTCAACATCTCATATTCGCCGGACGTTTTCGGAGGCGTGCGCCGCCAGGTCGAGTCCCGGGAAGCGGCGGCGGAGAACCAGCGCTTCCAACTGGAGGCGACCTACCTGACGCTCTCCTCCAACGTGGTCGTCGCCGCGATCAATGTCGCCTCGCTGCAGGCCCAGATCAAAGCAACCCAAGACATCATCAACATTCTCAACAATTCGCTGACGGTGGTCCGCCGCCAGTTCGACCTGGGCGGCGCCTCGCGCGCCGACGTCCTGGCCCAGGAGGCGGTTCTCACGCAGACCCAGGCGACCTTGCCGCCGCTGCAGAAGCAACTCGCCCAGCAGCGCAACCAGCTGATGCGGCTGGTCGGCCGCTCGCCCGACCAGGATCGCGGCGAGAGCTTCGATCTCGCGCGGCTCAAGCTGCCGCAGGAACTGCCGCTCAGCCTGCCGTCATCCCTGGTCGAGCAGCGCCCGGACGTGCGCGCCGCCGAAGAGCAGCTCCGCGGTGCCAGCGCCGACATCGGCGTCGCGGTCGCCAACCAGATGCCGCAGTTCACCATCAGCGGGCTGCTGGGCTTCACGTCCGGGGGCCTCGGGTCGCTGATCGTGCCCGGTGCGGGCGTGTGGAGCGTCGGCCTGGGGATCGCGCAGACCGTGTTCGACGGCGGCAAGCTCGACCATCAGCGTCAGGCCGCGATCGCCGCGTATGAGCGCGCCGCCGCGCAGTATCGGGGCGTCGTCCTGTCGGCTTTCCAGGATGTCGCCAACGCTCTG
Source organism: Reyranella sp. (assembly GCA_046296475.1). GTDB lineage: Bacteria > Pseudomonadota > Alphaproteobacteria > Reyranellales > Reyranellaceae > Reyranella. The sequence continues at coordinate 111,355 of JBKBLH010000004.1, read as the reverse complement.
CGGGCCGTGCAGTACGATGCCGACACGCTGCGGGCCCAGGTTGCCGCCGAGCAGACCGCGGCGGCAAGCCTCAGGCTTTCCGAGCAGCAATACCAGCTGGGCGCCGTGAACTACCTCATCCTGCTCAACGCCCAGCAGACCTACCAGACCGCCGTCATCAACCGGCTGCGGGCGCAGGCCGCGCGCTATTCCGACACGGCGGCTCTCTTCCAGGCGCTGGGCGGTGGCTGGTGGAACCGCAGCGACGTCGATCCGAAGTCGATGGGCAAGCCGACGCGCTTCGCGCTGCCGCCCGTCCAGGACATCAAGCTTCCGCGCGCCGGGCACTGACCGGCCGCTTCCTCTCCTCCACCAATCCATCTGATCAGTCCAAGAGGCATACGATGATCAAGCGAATGCTCATCATGCTCATTCTCGTCGGGGCCGTGCTCGGCGGATTGTTTGGCTTCAAGGCTTTCGTCAACGGCAAGATCAAGGAAGCCATGGCCGGCATGGCCAACATGCCCCAGACCGTCTCAGCCACCAAGGCCGAGACCAGCGAATGGCAACCGCGGATCGATGCGGTCGGCACCCTGCGGGCGGTGCGCGGCGCCGAGCTGTCGCTCGAGGTGCCGGGCGTGGTCGAGACCATCACTTTCCAGTCGGGCGACGAAGTGAAGGCGGGGCAGGTGCTGCTGACCCTGCGCAAGGAAGACGAGGAAGCCCGGCTCCAGTCCCTGGAAGCCTCGGCGTCCCTCGCGCAGATCACCTACGACCGCGATGTGAAGCAGCTCAAGGCGCAGGCGATCAGCCAGGCGATCGTCGACAACGATGAAGCCAACCTTCGAAACGCGCGTGCCCAGGTCGCCGTCCAGAAGGCGATCCTCGACAAGAAGACGCTGCGAGCGCCGTTCGACGGCAAGCTCGGCCTGCGCCAGGTCGATATCGGCCAGTTCCTCGCGGCCGGCACCATGATCGCCACGCTGCAGTCGATGAATCCCATCTATGTCGACTTCCTGCTGCCGCAGCAGGCCGTGGCGCAGATTGCCGTCGGCGACAGAGTGAGGGCGAAAGTCGACGCCTTCCCGGGTCAGACGTTCGAAGGCGAGATCACCGCCATCAACCCGAAGATCGAGACCAGCAGCCGCAACGTGCAGGTGCGCGCCACCCTGCCCAACCCGGGCCAGAAGCTGCTGCCCGGCATGTTCGCCGCGGTCGAGCTCGACACCGGTTCACCGCAGCGTCTGGTCACGCTGCCGCAGACGGCGGTGAGCTACAATCCCTACGGCTCGCTGGTCTACATCGTGGACGACAAGGGCAAGGCCGCCGATGGCAAGCCGGAGCTCACCGCCCGGCAGGTCTTCGTCACGACGGGTGCGACGCGCGGCGACCAGGTGGCGATCCTGAAGGGCGTCTCGGAAGGCGACACCGTCGTCACGTCCGGCCAGATCAAGCTGCGCAACGGCGTGCCGGTCGTGGTCGACAACCGCGCCGTGCCGACCAACGACGCCGCCCCGAAGATCGTCGACAAGTAGCCAGCCCACAGGACCTCGTCCCATGAAGTTCACTGACATCTTCATTCGCCGCCCGGTGCTGGCGAGCGTGGTGAGCCTGCTGATCCTGGTGGTCGGCCTGCGCGCGATCAGCGCCCTGCCGGTGCTGCAGTATCCGCGCACCGAGAACGCCGTCGTGACGATCACGACGACCTACTACGGCGCCGATCCCGACGTCATCGCGGGCTTCATCACGACGCCGCTGGAGCAGGCGATCGCCCAGGCCAACGGCATCGACTACATGACGTCGACCAGCCAGAGCGGTGTCAGCACGATCACGGTCTACCTGCGACTCAACTACGATTCGAGCAAGGCGCTGACGGAGATCAACACCAAGGTGAGCTCGGTGCTGAACCGGCTCCCCACGGGCACGCAGCAGCCGGTGCTGACGGTGAAGGTCGGCCAGACGATCGACGCGATGTATATCGGCTTCAACAGCACGGAGCTGGCGCCCAATCAGATCACCGACTACCTGGTCCGTGTCGTCCAGCCGAGGCTGCAAGCGGTCGAAGGCGTGCAGACCGCCGAGCTGCTGGGAGCCAAGAACTTCGCGCTGCGCGCGTGGCTCGACCCGCAGAAGCTCGCTGCCTACGGCCTGACCGCCGCCGACGTCGGACAGGCGCTGACGGCGAACGACTACATCGCCGGGCTCGGCACGACCAAGGGGCAGATGGTGCAGGTCACCCTCAAGGCCTCGACGGCGCTGAGTTCGCTGGAGGAGTTCCGCAACCTCGTGCTGAAGCAGGACAAGGGCGCGATCGTCCGGCTCAGCGACGTCGCGAACGTGACGCTGGGCTCCGACGACTACGAATCGGAAGTGAGCTTCGACGGCCAGAAGGCGGTGTATATCGGCATCCAGGTTGCGCCGGCCGCGAACCTGCTCGACGTGATCAAGGGGGTGAAGGATGTCTTTCCGGATATCCGGGCGCAGCTTCCGCAGGGGCTGAACGGCCAGATCATCTACGATTCGACGGAGTTCGTGAACAGCTCGATCGAGGAGGTGGTCCGCACCCTGGTCGAGGCGCTGGTCATCGTGACCCTTGTCGTCTTTGCCTTCCTCGGATCGATCCGCTCGGTGATCATTCCCGTGATCGCCATTCCGCTGTCGCTGATCGGCACCTTCGCGATGATGGCGGCCTTCGGCTTCTCCATCAATCTGCTGACCCTGCTCGCGCTGGTGCTGGCGATCGGCCTGGTGGTCGACGACGCCATCATCGTGGTCGAGAACGTGAACCGCCATCTCGAGGAGGGGCAAAAACCGTTCCCGGCCGCGATCCAGGCGGCCCGCGAGCTGGGCGGGCCGATCATCGCCATGACCGTGGTGCTGATCGCCGTCTACGTGCCGATCGGCTTCCAGAGCGGCCTGACGGGTGCGCTCTTCACCGAGTTCGCCTTCACCCTGGTGGGCGCGGTCACGATCTCGGCGGTCGTGGCGCTGACGCTGTCGCCCATGATGTGCTCGCGGATGCTGAAGCCGCACGGCCGCGAGGATCGCGGGTGGGAGGCGCGCCTGATCCGCGGCATCGACAATGTGTTCGACCGGCTGCGGCGCGGCTATTCACGCTGGCTGACCGGCAGCCTCAATTATCTGCCGGTAACGGCGACCTTCGCCGTGCTGGTGCTCGGCAGCATCTACTTCCTCTATTCGGCCACCAGCAGCGAACTGGCGCCACAGGAAGACCAGGGAATCATCATCGGCTTCGCGACATCGGCGCCCAACTCGACCATCGACCAGCGCCAGATCTATTCGCGCGAGATCTACAAGATCGGCGCCAGCCATCCGGAAACCGATCACGTCTTCCAGCTCGATGTGCCCGGCCAGTCGATCGCGGGCTACGTGCTGAAGCCGTGGGACCAGCGCGCCATGACATCCAACCAGCTGCAGCCGATCGTGCAGCAGGAGCTGGCGGGCATCGCCGGCGCCCAGGTGGTGGCTTTCCAGCCACCGCCACTGCCGGGCTCGACCGGCCTGCCGATCCAGTTCGTGATCAACACGACCGGCGGGTTCGAGGCGTTGAACGACGTGGCACAGAAGTTCCTGCAGGAGGCGCTCGCCACCGGCCGCTTCATCTTCCTCAACACCGACCTCAAGATCGACGCGCCCCAGGCCACCGTCGTGATCGACCGCGACAAGGCTTCGGCGCTCGACCTCAAGATGAGCGACATCGGCGGCGCGCTGGGCTCGATGCTGGGCGGCGGCTACGTCAACTATTTCGCGCTCGACGGCCGCTCCTACAAGGTGATCCCGCAGGTCCAGCAGTCCTCGCGGCAGAACATCGACCAGATCCTCGACTATCACATCAAGGCCGGCGACGGCACGACGGTGCCGCTGTCGACCGTGGCATCGATCGCGACCAAGGCGATCCCGCAGTCGCTCAACCACTTCCAACAGCTCAACAGCGCCACCATCCAGGGCGTCGCCTTCCCTGGCGTGTCGCAGGCCGAGGCGCTTCAGACCCTGAAGGATCTGGCGCAGCGCACGCTGCCCCAAGGCTACTCGATCGACTATGGCGGCGCGTCGCGTCAGTTCATCCAGGAGAGCGGCGGCTTCATCGTCACCTTCGGCTTCGCCCTGATCATCATCTACCTGTCGCTCGCGGCGCTGTTCGAGAGCTTTCGCGATCCGCTGATCATCCTCTTCTCGGTGCCGATGTCGATCGCGGGCGCGCTCATCTTCCTGATGGCGCTCAGCACGGTGGGGATGCCGGGGGCGACCCTGAACATCTACACCCAGGTCGGCCTGGTCACCCTGATGGGCCTGATCAGCAAGCACGGCATCCTGATCGTCGAAGTGGCCAACGAACTGCAGGAGGCCGGCAAGTCGCGGCTGGAAGCGATTCAGGAGGCCGCTGGCATCCGCCTGCGGCCGATCCTGATGACGACGGCCGCAATGGTCCTGGGCGTCGTGCCGCTGATCGTGGCCACCGGCGCCGGCGCCCTGTCGCGCTTCTCGATGGGCCTGGTGATCGCGAGCGGCCTCGCGGTCGGCACGCTGTTCACCTTGTTCGTCGTGCCGGCGGTGTACGTGATGCTGGCGGAGGATCACTCGAAGAAGCGTGGCGCCGGCGAGCCCATCGAGGCGCCGGCGGCGGGCGACTGAGCTACGGGTTCTTCAGGGCTTCCCGGGCGATTTGATCGCCCCACTCCTGCACGAAGTGTCCACCGTCGGCGATTTCCAGGGGCGGCGGACAATTGCGGATGACGGTGTGAAGTTCGCGCATGACCGGCGGGCCGAGGACCGGATCCTTCATGCCGATCGCCATCAGGCTCTTGCCGGACCAGCGCTCGCGCCAGAAGGTCCGGGCCTCACGCGACAGGGCCGCGCCGTCCGCCTCCGGCCTGTCCGGCACCAGGTTGGGGAAGCGCCGGACGCCCGCCTTGTAGGACGAATCGGGGTAGGGCGCGCCATAGGCGGCCGCTTCCGCATCGGAGAGATGCGGACAGGCACGCTTCATCAGGCCGGCAATGTTCAGGTCGGGATTGCGGTTGGAGAAGTCGCGCCAGGCGAGGAACCCCTCGCCGAGCGGCCGATCGCCGGTGCCGAGGTCGGTGTTCATGACCAACAGCGCCGTGTAGCGCTCGGGCGCGGCCATCGGCAGGGTCAGGCCGATCAGTCCGCCCCAGTCCTGCACGACCAGCACAATGTTGCGGAGGTCGAGCGCCTCGATCACGCCAAGCATCGTGTCGCGATGGAATCCGAACGTATAGAGGGCCTCGTCCGTCGGCTTGTCCGAGCGGCCGAAGCCCAGGAAATCCGGCGCGACGACCCGATGCCCGGCCGCCGTGAAGTGCGGGATCATGCGCCTGTACAGATAGCTCCAGGTGGGCTGGCCGTGCAGGCACAGGAAGGTTTTCCCGGCACCCCGGGGGCCCTCGTCGACATAGTGCAGGCGCAGCGCATCGGGCCGCTCCAGGTACTTCGGCTCGAAGGGCCAGTCGGGAATATCGGCAAATCGTTCATCGGGCGTGCGCAGGGCCTCGATCAATGGTGTATCCTCCCGAGCATGGCGGCCCCCTCGAAACCCGTTCCTGAGAAGAATGAACGCGCCGAACGGCTTGCCGCTGCTCTGCGCGAAAATCTGAAGCGGCGCAAGGCGCAGGCGCGTGCCAAGGGGGACGTCCCGAAGCCGGCGGATACGGGCCGGAGTTCCGGCCCGGACGTCCGCCCCGTCCCAGCCAAGACCGGCGGTTGAGCCGACACTCTCCCTCGTTTAGAAGCGCCCTCACATGAGCATTCTCTCGGACCGCTGGATTCGCCGCATGGCGCAGGAGAAGGGCATGATCGAGCCCTTCGTCGACGCCCAGAAGCGCGAAGGCGTCATCTCTTATGGCCTGTCGTCCTACGGCTACGACGCGCGGGTCGGCACCGACTTCAAGATATTCACCAACGTCAATTCGTCGGTGGTCGACCCCAAGAACTTCGACCAGCAGAGCTTCGTGGATCGCAATACCGAAGTCTGCATCATTCCGCCCAATTCCTTCGCGCTGGCCCGGACCGTCGAATATTTCCGCATTCCGCGTGACGTCCTGGTGATCTGCGTCGGCAAGTCCACCTATGCGCGCTGCGGCATCATCGTGAACGTGACGCCGCTCGAGCCGGAGTGGGAGGGCCACGTGACCCTGGAATTCTCCAACACCACGCCGCTGCCCGCGAAGATCTACGCCAACGAGGGCGCCTGCCAGTTCCTCTTCCTCCAAGGCAACGAGCCCTGCGAGGTCTCCTACCGCGACAAGGCCGGCAAGTATCAGGGCCAGCGCGGCGTCACCCTGCCGAAAATCTGAGCGGAGGCGACCATGGACAGAATTCGCATCAGGGGCGGCCGCCAGCTCAAGGGCCAGATCCAGATCTCCGGCGCAAAGAACGCAGCGCTGCCGTTGATGGTGGCGTCGATGCTGAGCGACCAGCCGCTCACGCTGCACAACGTGCCCCGGCTCGCCGACATCACCACCATGATGCAGCTGCTGCGTCAGCACGGGGTGGAGATCGAGGCCACCGCCGGCGAGAACGGCCACACGCACGGCACGACGATGGTGCTCAAGGCCGCGAACATCACCTCGACCACCGCGCCGTACGACATCGTGCGCAAGATGCGCGCGTCGATGCTGGTGCTGGGCGTATTGCTGGCGCGCGAGGGCCAGGCCAGGGTCTCGCTGCCGGGCGGCTGCGCCATCGGTGCACGCCCTGTCGATCTGCACATCGCCGGGCTGCGCGCCATGGGCGCCGAGATCGACATCGATGGCGGCTACATGGTTGCGCGGGCACCCAAGGGCCTGAAAGGTGCGCGCTACACCTTCCCGAAGGTTTCGGTCGGCGCCACCGAGAACCTGATGATCGCGGCGGCGCTGGCCACGGGCACGACCGTCCTCGACAACGCAGCCCGCGAACCCGAGATCGCCAACCTCGCGGAATGCCTGTCGGCCATGGGCGTGCCGGTAGGCGGCATCGGCACCGAAACGCTCACCATCGAGGGCGTGACCTCCTTCAAGCCCGTCGAGCATGCAGTGATTCCCGACCGCATCGAGACCGGCACCTACGCCATGGCCGTTGCCATGACGGCGGGCGACGTCGAACTGATCGGCGGGCGGGTCGACCTGATCGACACGGTGGCCGCCAGTCTGCGCGCGGCCGGCGTGACGCTCGAGGACACCAAACACGGCATGCGGGTGCACCGGACCAACGGCGCGCTGCGCGGCGTTGACGTCATGACGGAGCCGTTCCCCGGCTTCCCGACGGACCTGCAGGCGCAGATGATGGCGCTGATGACGCGGGCCGAGGGCGCCTCGATGATCACCGAGACGATCTTCGAGAGCCGCTTCATGCACGTGCCGGAACTCGCGCGCATGGGCGCCAACGTCACCATCCACCACCAGTCGGCACTGGTGCGCGGCGTGCCGAAGCTGCGCGGCGCCGAAGTGATGGCCACCGACCTGCGCGCTTCGGTGTCGCTCGCAATTGCCGCCCTGTCGGCCGAGGGCGAGACGATGCTGCATCGCGTCTACCATCTCGATCGTGGGTTCGAACGGCTGGAAGAGAAGCTCGGCGCCTGTGGTGCCGACATCGAGCGGCTGAAGGGCCAGGCTGCATGACGGCGAAGCTGAAACTGTCCGCCCTCGACGCCGACGATCTGGCCATCATTTCCGCCGCCGTCCAGGACGCGCTGGTGGCCGTCCGCGACTGCGCGTTTCTGAAGGACGAGGGCCGCTTCGTCCTGCTGCTCAACCGCTTCCGGTGGGAAGCCGATCCCGGGCAGGAAACCGGCCACACCCGGACCCACTCCGCGCTCGTTTTCAACGAGGTCGCGGCCGTGCGGCACCATGACATCCCCACGGCCGAGCCCGACCGGATGCTGGAATTGCTCGCCGTGGCGCTGGAGAACGACCATTCAGTCCTGCTGCGCTTTTCAGCCGGCCGGGCCATACGGCTGGAAATCGGCCGGCTCGCATGCCATTTGGGGGATGTCGGGGAGCCTTGGCCCACCCCGTGGAAGCCCGCCCACCCGGTCGAATAGCCTTTCCGGCTCCGGTCAGGGGCGGGCATTCGTTACTGGAGACAAGTCGTGTCGAGCGACGCTAACGAGAAACTCATCCTGGCGCTGCCCAAGGGCCGTATCCTCAAGGAGGCGGGCCCCGTCTTTGCGGCCGCCGGAATCGTGCCGGAGGCCGCCTTCGCCGATCCCGAGTCCCGCCAGCTCCGCTTCGCGACCAATCATCCCGACCTCGACATCATCCGAGTCCGCTCCTTCGACGTGGCGACCTTCGTGGCCTTCGGAGCCGCTCATCTCGGGATCGCCGGCGCCGATGTGCTGATGGAGTTCGACTATCCGGAGATCTACGCGCCGATCGATCTCGGCATCGGCAAGTGCCGGCTGGCCGTCGCCGAGCCGGTGGAGATGGCGGGCCGGGACGATCCGCGCCGCTGGAGTCACGTCCGCATCGCCACCAAGTATCCCGAGGTCACGCGCCGGCACTTCGCCGCGCGCGGCGTGCAGGCGGAGTGCGTCAAGCTGTCGGGCGCAATGGAGCTCGCGCCGTCGCTCGGCCTCAGCCACCGCATCGTCGATCTCGTCGATTCCGGTCGCACCCTGAAGGAGAACGGCCTGGTCGAGATCGAGCACATCGCCGACATCACCTCGCGCTTCATCGTGAACCGCGCCGCCCTCAAGACGCGGCCCGAGCGGGTCGGGCACTGGATCGACCGCTTCCGCGAAGTCGCCCTCGGGGTGCCCCGTGCCGCTTAGGCTCGACGCTTCGGCGCCGGGTTTCGAAAAGGAATTTTCGGCCTTCCTCGGGCGCAATCGGGACACCGACGAGAACGTCGACCGGGTGGTCGCCGGGATTGTCGCCGACGTGCGTGCGCGTGGCGATGCGGCCGTGGTCGACTACACCGCGAAGTTCGACTGGGATGGCATCACGGCGTCCAACATGCGCGTCTCCGAGGCCGAGCGCGACGCAGCCGCGGCGCAGGTCCCGGCGGGGCAACGCGACGCGCTGGCCTTCGCCGCCCGGCGCATCGAGGCCTTTCACCGGGCGCTGATGCCGAAGGATGTCGATTTCACCGACGCCACCGGCACGCGTCTCGGGGCGCGCTACCGGCCGGTGGATGCCGCCGGTGTCTACGTGCCGGGCGGTACGGCGGCCTACCCGTCCTCGGTATTGATGAACATCGTGCCGGCCCGGGTCGCGGGCGTGGGCCGCATCGTCATGGTGGTGCCGACCCCCGGCGGTGCGCTCAATCCGCTGGTCATGCTGGCCGCGAGAATTGCCGGCGCCGACGAGATCTGGCGCATCGGCGGCGCGCAGGCGGTGGCGGCGCTGGCCTACGGCACGGAATCGATCCGGCCAGTCGACAAGATCACCGGGCCGGGCAATGCCTATGTCGCGGCGGCCAAGCGCCGAGTGTTTGGCCAGGTCGGCATCGATCTCATCGCCGGTCCCTCGGAAATCCTCGTGGTGGCCGACCGGCACAACGATCCGGCCTGGATTGCCGCCGACCTCCTGTCGCAGGCCGAGCACGATCCATCCTCGCAGTCGGTGCTGATCGCCGACGATGCGGCCTTTGCCGAGGCCGTCATGCGCGCCGTCGAGGTCGAACTGAAGACTCTTGCGCGTGCCGAGATCGCTGCGGCGAGCTGGCGCGACAATGGCGCCGTGATCCTGGTGCCGGATTTCTCCGCTGCGCCACCCATCGTCGACGCCATCGCCGCCGAGCATGTCGAGCTGGCGATGGAGATGGCGGAGGCCGAGGTTCTCTCGCAGAAGATCCGTCATGCCGGCGCGATCTTCCTTGGCCGCCACACACCCGAGGCGATCGGCGACTATGTCGCCGGCACCAACCATGTGCTGCCCACCTCGCGCGCCGCGCGCTTCTCCGGTGGGCTGGGCGTGGCCGACTTCCTGAAGCGGACATCGCTGGTCAGCTGCACGCCGCAGTCACTGGCGGCGCTCGGCCCTTCCGCTGTGGCCCTCGCCGATGCCGAAGGACTCGGCGCCCATGGGCGTTCGGTCTCGCTCCGGCTGGGCCGCTAGCCATGCCCACGGCAGCGACCGACAAGACGCGGCGCATCGTCGACGTCGTGCTGGACGAGGACTCGGTCGCGCGCCGAACGCCGGAAGTCGAGCACGAACGGGCGGTGGCGCTGTTCGACCTTATCGAGGAGAACGACTTCCATCTGGTCGGTGGCCAGCCCGGCCCCTATCGCCTGCGCATCGGCATCTTCGAGCAGCGTCTGGTGTTCGACGTGCGCAACCAGGCCGACGAGAAGCTTCGCGACATCGTCCTGTCGCTGACCCCGTTCCGCAAGGTCGTGAAGGACTACTTCCTGATCTGCGAGAGCTACTACGCCGCCATCAAGAAGCTCGGCCCGTCTCAGATCGAGGCGCTCGACATGGGGCGGCGCGGACTGCACGACGAGGGCTCGGAACTGCTGCGCGAGCGGCTCGACGGCAAGATCGAGGTCGACCACGACACGGCCCGGCGACTGTTCACGCTGATCTGCGCTCTTCACATCAAGTCCTGAGCGGGAACGGGCGATGATCGGACTGCCCGCCAGCCTGCTCTTCGCCTGTAGCGAGAATTCCGTCCGGTCGCCGATGGCCGAAGCGCTGGCGAAGCGACTCTACGGTCACAGGGTCTATATCGATTCGGTGGGCGTACGTGCGAGCGAGGTCGACGGGTTCGCGGTCGCCGCGCTCGACGAGATCGACATCGACGTCCACCGGCACCACGCCAAGACCTTCGACGACGTCGATCCGGCCTCTTTCGAACTGATCGTCACCCTGTCTCCGGAAGCGCATCACAGCGCCCTCGAGTTCACGCGCGGGACGGCGACCGAGGTCGAATACTGGCCGATGCCAGACCCCAGCGCCGTGGAAGGATCACGGGAGACGCGGCTCGACGCCTATCGCCACGCCCGCGACCAGGTCCTGGCCCGATTGAAGGCGCGCTTCGGAATCCCGATCACGCCCACGGTCTGAGAACGTTCGGCGTCAGCGTGTGCTGTCGGCGCCCGCGTACCAGGCCGCACGATGCGGACTGTGATGCCGTGCCGGCAGGTTGACGAGGTCCATGAACACCGAGGCGCCTCCGTCCGCGCCCGCGAGGTCGCCCTCGAGCACGTCGACGTCGAAGGTCAACCTGTCGCCTTCTAGCTTCGGGGACTTCAGCGTGACCACGGCATCCACGACGCTTGCCTTCGCCTTGTTCAGCACCGAGACCGTGGCATTGGGCGGATCCTTGGCGAACGAGTTTGGCGCCTTCAGCGTCCACTCCTCTAGGACGTGCGCCAGCATCGCATGGCCGGCCGAGCGCACCGGGCGGTCGGCAAACACGATGACGCTGGGCGCGATGCCTTCGAGGATCAGCTTGTTGTCCTGGAGCTTGGCGCCGCGGGCGTTCAGCACGAACATCGAGGGGATCAGGCGCGGATGGCGCGCCGCGCCGACGACCTTGGGCAGGCCCTGCACCGAGGAAGGGCTGGGCGCGGCGGGCTGGGTCTGCGCGGCGGCGCCGAAGGCGAGCCCGAGCGTGGCGGCGGCGGTCGCGAGGGCGACGGAGAGGCGGAAGGTCTTCATGGGGTTCACCGTGCGGCTCAGTAGCAGGGCAGGAGGGGCGGCTTGCCGCAGGTCGGCGCGTTGTAGCGCTGCTGGTAGCGCGGATCGATGTCGGGCGGAGGCGGCGCGGTGGCGCCGCCGCCGTAGCCGCCGCCGGCATAGCCGCCGCCATACGGATTGACGGGGTGCGTGGGCGACGGATTGGACCAGCCGCTGAACGTGCTGGTGCCGTCGGGATCGCCGATCGCCGGCGTCTCGCCGCCCGTCGTCTGGCTTTGGCCATAATACTGGGCGCCGTGCGAGCCGATGCCGAACCAGATCGTGTCGATGAATACCGAGGCCGGACCGTCGGCCGCCCCGAGGCTGCCCTCCAGCACGTCGACGTCGAAGGTGAGCTTCTCGCCCTCGAGCTTCGCGGTCTTCAGCGTCACGACCAGGTCCGAGACGTTCCCGCCGTCCTTGTGGAAGACGGAGACAGTGGCGTTTGGTGCATCCTTCGCGAAGCTGCCAGTACGCCAGATGTCGGCCATGTCCGGCGTCACCATGTGACCGACCGAGCGCTTGGGGCGGCTTGTGAACAGCGTCGCCGTGGGCATGACGCCGTCGAGGACCAGCTTCTGGCCGTCGAGTTTCGCGCCGCGGGCATTGATCACGATCAGCGCCGTCGAATACTGCCGCTTGGCCGGCTTGCCGATCGTCTTCTGGGCCGGATGGGTGATGGCGTTGGGCGGCGCAGCGGGAGGCGGCGACGCCTGGGCGAATGCCAGCGTCGGCGCCAGGAGCAGGGCGGCCACAAGGCCGGACATGCACGTTGAGTTCATCTTCTGCTGGTCCTTCTTTCCCGGGCGTCCGTAGCCGCGCTCTGTATAGGGGAGGCAGGGTCGCGTGAGAAGGCCGGCCGTCCCCGTCCGTTCGGCGCGCCGCCATTGACTTACCCCCGCCTGCGGCCCATTTTCCGGCCGCTTTCCCAGAAATTCACCCCAGCCGGAGGCCGGATGGCCAAAGAAGACTTGATCGAGTTTACGGGCGTCGTGTCCGAGTTGCTGCCCAATGCGATGTTCCGCGTGAAGCTCGACAACGACCACGTCATTCTTGCCCACACGTCGGGCAAGATGCGCAAGAACCGCATCCGCGTTCTGGCAGGCGACCGCGTCACCGTGGAGATGACGCCCTACGACCTGACCAAGGGCCGCATCACCTTCCGTTTCAAGTAGGCGTTGCGCGCCTCGCCAATCCCCCCGCTCGTACTGGCCTCCGCGTCTCCGCGACGGCTCGACCTGCTGCGACAGGTCGGATACGAGCCCGCGACGATCGACCCTGCCGACATCGATGAGACGCCCCGGGCGGGCGAGCTGCCGCGCGCCTATGCGCTGCGCATGGCGGAGGCGAAACTCCGTGTCGTGAAAGAGCGCCACCCTGGCGCCCTCGTGCTGGCGGCCGACAGCGTCGTTGTCTGCGGTCGCCGGATCCTGCCGAAGACGGAGCAAGAGGCCGAGGCGCGGGATTGCCTCGCGAGACTCTCGGGCCGCCGCCATCGCGTGCTGGGCGGCGTTGCCGCGGCTGGTCCCGATGGCCGGGTGCGTACGCGCGTGGTCGAGACGATCGTAGGGTTCAAGCGCCTGGAGGCACGTGAGGTCGAGACCTACCTCGCGAGCGGCGAATGGCACGGCAAGGCCGGCGGCTACGCCATCCAGGGCCGGGCCGCCGCCTTCGTCGCCTTCCTGTCGGGCTCCTACAGCAATGTCGTCGGCCTGCCGCTTTTCGAAACGGTAGCGCTTCTGAAGAGTTCGCTGCCGTGAGCCGTCTCGATCGGCTCGTCTGTCATGTCCTGCCCACGGCGTTCCTCGTGGCGCTCGTGACGGAGGGCCGCCTCGTCGAGCTACAGGTGATGCGCCGCGACCGGCCGTCCCGGGTCGAGGGCATCTTCCTCGGGCGCCTGGAGCGCGTGATGCCGGATCTCGATGCGGCCTTCGTCGACATCGGCATCGATCGTGCGGGCTTCCTGCGGGCGGAGGACCTGTCGGGCGTCGATGGCTGGCCGCCGCTGGGTGCGCCGGTGCTCGTCCAGGTGCGTAACGACGGCGAGGGCGACAAGGGTCCGCGCCTGTCGATGAATATCGCCGTCAGCGGCCGCTATCTCGTCTATCATCCCAACGGTTCCGGCGTGACCTTCTCCCGCCGCATCGAGGGCGAATCAGAGCGCGAGCGGCTACGCGGCCACGTCGAGGGCCTGCTGGACGGCGGGATCGTGCTGCGCACCGCCGCGGCGGGCGCCAACGCCGAGGTGCTGCAGGCAGATGCCACGCGCGTGCTCGAACGCTGGGAGAAGATTCGGCGCCTCGCCCTCGACGTCGAGCCGCCGGCGGACCTGTCGGCGCGCATGCCGGGCGAACGCGATCCGATCGCGCGGGCCTTGCGCGATCACGGCGCGAGCCTTGACGAGGTTATCCTCGACGATCGCGCCATGGCGCGGGCGCTCCAGGACAAGATGGACCGGCTGGGCGAGAAAATCCGCGTCCGGTGGCACAATGGGGCGATGCCGGCTTTCGACATCGACGACATCGCGGGCCAGATCGACACCGCACTGGCGCCTCGCATCGCCCTGCAAAGCGGCGTCGAGGTTCTGTTTGAGCCCGGCGAGACCTTGTGCGCGGTTGACGTCGACAGTGCGGGTGCAGGCGGCCGTCAGGGCCGCGCCCCGCGCCGTCCGGTGGATGTCAACCTGGAGGCGGCGCAGGCGATCGCCCAGCAGCTCAGGCTGCGCAACATCGCGGGCGCGGTGGTGATCGATTTCGTGACGATGCGCAGCGCCTACGACCGCGACAAGGTCCAGACGCTGCTGGCCGAGCATCTGGCGAGCGACCCGGTGCCGACCCAGATCTACGGCTTCACCCGGCTCGGCCTGTTCGAGTTGACCCGCGCCCGGCGCGGCCCGACGCTGGCGGCCCAGCTCGAGGCACTGGAAAAGAGCGATGTCTGACCGTACCCCGCCGCTGCGCGCCGTGCGCATCGAAGCGAAGTGCCCGGTCTGCGGAAAACCCGCGGACCCCACGTACAAGCCCTTCTGCCGCAAGCGCTGCGCCGATATCGACCTCGGCCGCTGGCTGAAGGAGGGCTACCGGGTGCCAACTGACGAGGCACCCGGCGAGGATGACCTCGACGGGAGAGGCGGTGGCGAGTCTGGACAGCGGAGCTAGCCCGTCCTATAAGCCGGCCGCCAACGAACGTGTGCCCAGGTAGCTCAGTTGGTAGAGCATGCGACTGAAAATCGCAGTGTCGGTGGTTCGACTCCGCCCCTGGGCACCATTGGCCAAGTTCCCTTTTAATATCAAAGGGTTGTTTCCGGCCCTCGTGACGAGGGCCGTTTATTCGTTCGCTCGGCGTTCTAAGGACCTAGGCAAATCTCACCTTCCGACGAGATGAACCCGCTCGTTCATCACGGGGATCACCGGCAACGGTGGTCCTTGGCGACGGCTTGGCTCGTTCTCAGGTGTTCGCGAATATTTATCCAAATGCATGTGTCTGTCAGGAACTGTCTTCCTGGAGAGAAAGTTCGCGGGGTGTTACGCGGTGACAATTCGCGCACAAGCAAGCCACGTTTTCCAGTCGCGTCGAATGCTGTTGTTGACCGCCTAGGAGGGCTTGGACTGCCGGCAGATATAGTCTGCGGTCACTCTCTGGTGCATCGCGCGGAGAGCCGTTCAGAGCTATTGGCTAAGGGTTGGCGGTATGCAGTGATCCTGCCCGCAACAATCTCTGATTGAACAAATGCTGGAACTGCGGAATGCTGGTGGCCGCCGTGATGGCTTGCTGCCGATGCTCCACCTTGCATCACCATTACGGATTGAGTCTCGACGGCACAAGGATGCCGCCGGCATCGTGCGTAACCGCTCGGGGGAGTAGGCATGATCACGCTGCGCCGTAGAAACGCTCTTGGGCTGCTGCTTCTTCCGTCTGGGATGCTGCCGGGCTTTGTGGCGCCTGCCAACGCCCAGGATCCGATGACCATTGCCGCTATTGCCTCCGCAGCGTCGGCTGCCCTGTCGATGCTCCAGAGGTCAGGCGATCTGCAGATGAGCATCGCTGCGCTTAACATAAAGGTCGATCAGATCCTTGAGAATCAGTATCTTCTGCTGAAGGCTGTAACCGTTCTCTCGGACCAATTAAAAGACATTCAGAGAAAGATAGAACGGGTCCCCCTCGTCACTTTAGCCGTGGATCGGGAGAATATCGCCAATCAGCTGTGGCTCGGTATTGCCGCGGATCTGCAGGTGCTGCAGAGCCGGCCCAGCGATTTGTCGGCTAGGCAAGATCTCAAGCGGCATCAACGGGAGCTGGTCGATCTTTCTAGATTGCTCAAGGCTGCCGCAGCAAAGACATTTCGCCCTGTCGAGCTCGTTTTTGCCAATAAATACTTACTCAACGCCATCGGCCTGCTGCTGCGGCTGAAGGACGAACGTCGCCTCGAGATCTGGCAGCGCACCGAACTGGAACATACAATCGAGGCGGCCAAGAATGCAGGCTATCTCGCCGAGGCCATGACGGACGCTAATGGCATTGATGCTCAGGTTCGCGAGCTCCAACCGTCCTTCGCGAAGATACGTGCGCTGCTCGATCCATCGCCGCTCCGGCCGTTGCTGCCCAAGGATTTTGGCATGCCGCTCGAGCCCAAGAGGGACGGCGATCGGAAGGTTTATTCGGACGTCTTTAAACTAACCTTCGTTAGCCCACCAAGCAACGTCCCAGGCAAAAGAGGGGGCGGCGGCGGTACCACCGATCCGGTCGGCGGCGGACTGAATGAGAGCCGTTGGTACGAGACGACGGAATTGCGGAACATCAAGACGATCGCCTACTCAGTATTCAGCGCCTACGCCTACGGCGGCAAGCCGCTTGCTGCTGTCGACCTCCAGCGCAAGGACGACGGCACGCCCAAAAAAGAAGAATGGGTCCACCGGGCCTGGTCAGCCACCACCATTCACACGTCTGCCGGTGCTACGATTAAGAATGGAAGCCAATCGCGTGATGAGTTCAAGGGACTGACGGAGATTCCAGACCTTGATAATGGCGCGCCGCAAATTCTTGCCCAATTCAATTCGTTGTTGACGCAGCATAACGCACTGGTCGAGGAGGAAGCCTTCTTATTGGCGGTCAAGACGGTAGCTCGGGCTGACTACACACTGGCGCAAGAACATGTGAAGGTGCTCAATGGTCTCAAGCGGTAAGCATGCCCCGAACCTGTGGGACCGTCGCATCGTCTTGCTGGCGATCTTGCCGAGCCTCTTCCTCTCGACTGCCCCGGTCTCGGCAAAATCAGTCGAGCATGGCAGCGACTTCGTCCGCCTGATGGACAACGCGATTAAGGACTTAGCGCCAAAGGCCGGATCGATGGGCGACTTTCTCGGCAAGCTGTCCGACCATCTGCAGAACTCCTTGCCGTCATCAATGGTTGACGACAAGGCCCTTGACCAGCTTTCCAAGGACGTCGAGGCACTCAACAAGATTGCGACCAAGCCTCTGCCCGACTTGAATAGTCGCGAGGCACTTCGGGAGATCGGTAGTGGCGGGACAGGCACAGTCACCGGCGCAACTGTCGAGCTCGACCGGCTGAAGCAGGCGTCAGAACAGCGAAAGGAAGACATAGCTCGCCTGAAGTCTGCGCGAGACCAGCTGAAGGACGTTCGCGACACATATGCCGCGGCAGCCGACAGGGCCGAAAAACTGGCATCGTCCGTCGAAAAACTGGCAGGCGAGCCGACGGTCGAGTTCTTCGCTCGCATGACGGGGCGTAGTTTCGTCTTGAGCTGGATCGACCTGCAACTCTATCTCATTCCGGCGCTGCGCGAGCGGGTTGCGGCGGCCGATGCTGCGCTTGTGCGACTGAATCGAGTAGTTGTTGCGGCCGAGGGCGATTTGAAGTCTTTCGACGAGGCGCGTGCCTTCGCCTCGGCGATATTTTCCGATCTTCCCCAGCCAGCGCCCCGGGAAGGGTCGTTTTCGCCCGGTGCCAACGGTGTGGCCGCCGCGCAACTCGCCGACATCGAGAGGCAGATGAGGGAGGGTACGCAAAAGGCAAAGGAACTGGCGGCGATGCTGGAGCGAGAGGCCAATGATATTCGTAAGCATAACGCCGGACTGGCGAAGATCCAGGCCCTGACTTCAATCATCGCCGCCGGGGCAAATGTCGCGAGTGGCAGTGGTGGAACGGCGCAACGTGGTTCCACGGCCGGCGCCGCGTCACCGCCTGCACAAATGGGAGTGCCGGCAGGTGCTGGCCGGATCCGAATCATCGACCTGAAGACCGAAGGCACGTGGAGAACACAATCGGCGGGCGACGCGAGTATTCGGCAGCCATAGCTAACCGCTCTGGCACTTGGCAGGGTACCTACCTCGAGGCCGTTTTAAGCTTAGGCGCGAAAATGCTCTGATCCGTTCACGCCCGGCTTTGAGTGCGCGGCTTAGAGCAGCTTTCGGAAGAAACTATGTCAGGCCGGATCCAGCTACCTTCCGACGCTCGTTGAGCGCGATCAGCATGCCGTCAGCCTCGGCTTCGCGATCGAAGTCGCGGGTGTACCGGTTCAGCTCCTTGTCGGTGACCCAACCGAAAATAGTCTTTAGCGCGAAGGTATTCGGGATCAGATCGCGATGGTTGCGCAGCCACCAGTGCGTGGCGGCCTTGCGCATGCCGTGGGCGCTCAGCCCCTCGGGAAGGCCAGCTTCCCGCCGCCACTTGCGCACGCGATTGCCGAAGCTCGCGGCGGATTGATAGGGGCGGTCGAACTCGGAGTGGATGAAGGTGAAGCGGTCCACCGGCAGCTCTTCGATCAGCGCGTGCAATTCTGGCACCAGCGGGACTACCGCGGGATCGGGCCGGCCCTCCCGAAAGGCGCTGTCATCCCCCTTGGCAGGAACATAAGTCAGCACGCGGCCGTGTGGCGTGCTCTTGATCATTCCGCGATTGAGCCTGTGCAGGTCGCTGATGCGAGCCCCGGTCATTTGAAGGAAGCGAACCGCGCGGTGCTGTTCGGGATCGTCCTTGCTGGCTTCCAACCATTCCTCGACCTGATCATTGGTGAAGGGCGTGTGGCCCCGACGCATCACGCCGCCCTTGGTACGTTTACGCTTGGGCGGCTCGACGTCTTTGCACGGGTTGCAGGCGGTCTTGACGTTGATGCGGAGAGTTGATCGGGCCTCAGCTGCCTGCGGCTCGTCGCCCAGTAACCATGTGAAGAATTGGTCGAGAGCGATAAGCCGACGGCGCGCCGCTTCGACCTTCTCGCCGCAAGCCCCCATAATGCGCAGCACGGCATCGCGGGCGTCGGCGCCATGCAGCCAATCGACCAGAAGACTGTCGCCAAGGACGTGTCGCCCGCTCGATGCCGGCGACCGCATGATCACGTCGAACATGCTGCGGCGCTGCCTGACCGTTCCCGGCTTGTAGAGCCCGAAAGTGTCCGACCCCAGGTAGGCAGCGATTGCCTCGCGCAGCGAGCCCTTTTCCGGCTTCAGCGCCGGTTGACGGGGGCCTGGCGCTGCACGAGCGGCACGGAGCGCCTGTCGCTTCGCGGCGACTTCCTGAGAGCGGACCGCACCTTCGATCGCGGCGGCCTCCTTGCTGGTAGCGGCGAGGCGATACTTCTTGCCGTCAACGATCAGGTCGAAGAATGGATGTCCGTTTCGATGGCCCTGCAGCTTGATGCGGTAGTTTTTCCTCGGCCGCGACATCGTTGCGCTCTTACAGCGTGGTTCGGCGCAGCCCACTCAACCGGTCGAATGCCCGATCGAGCTGCACCAGATCCCAGACAAACTCGCCATCGAACTCGCTCGGCTTCGGCAGCCTGCCGTCATTCACCATCTGGTCAAATGTTGCCAAGGTAATGCCGACGTAAATCGCTGCCTCCTCACGATCGAGCCCGCGGCGGGGTTGCGTGGCGGCCCGGGGGGTGATGCGGCGGTTCATGTCCGCCTCCCAGTACCGGCAGAGGCAGTAGGTAGCCTCCGCGTCCAATGACATGCTTCGTTTGCGCGAACAGTCCAGTCGGACAGTCGGACCCACTTCCTGGGTCTGACATCACCAAAGACTGTCGCTGCCGAGGCTCTCGATTTCTGGCCGAGGAGATCGTCCCGGCCGAGCGCCAGGATTTCGCCGATCTCGGCCAGGCGCTCGGCGGGCGTGGGTCGATCTGCGTGCAGGGCAATGGGAGCGGCGACCATGTGGATAACTAGCGACGGTTGGAACCGCTAGAGGGTAGCGCCTCGATTGCAAAACCATAGAAGAATCAATTGCTTAACGTGGTCCTTCGCAAACAAAGGAAGGGCTGCGAAGTTGTTCACAGTGGGTGCGTTTGACTCCACGAGGCGCCAGAACAATCATAGAACATTATTCGTGGATAACTCGACCTTGGCGCTGGCTGCGGTCGCCTCCGCGGGAGCAGCAGATGCAGTTGTCGGTGCGCGACGTGGGTAACTTTTCGGCCGACCCGGGGGTGGGACAGTCTCATCACCGCATCCTCAGCCTGGCCGTGACCGGCGGCTTCCTGGACGGCGCGCGGCTGGAGTTCAGCGACGGCCTCAACTGCATCATCGGCGGCCGCGGCACGGGCAAGACCACGGCGCTGGAGTTCGTCCGTTACATCCTGGGCATGATGCCGGATGCGGCCGACGGGCGGCCGCGCTCGCGGGCGATCGAGGGGCACGTGCGCGGCAATCTCGGCAGCGGCACAATCCAGCTTGAGGTCGAGACCCGCCACGGCACCCGCTATCGCGCCGAGCGACCGTGGGGAGACGACGTCCAGGTGCTCGACGGCGACGGCGAGCCGATTCCGGTCTCGCTGGATCGCGACCTGGTGTTCAAGGCCGACATCTACAGCCAGAACGAGATCGAGGAGATCGCGACCAATCCCCGGTTTCAGCTGTCGCTGATCGACAAGTTCGCCGAGGAAGCGATCCGCGAGGCCAGCGCCGACATCCAGAAGGCCAAGCGGGCGATCGAGCAGAGCGCGCTGGAACTGCGCAACCTCGATCACCGCATCCGCGAGATCGAGGAGGTCGTTCCGGATATCGAGATCGTGGCCAAGCGCCTGCAGGAGATGCAGGTGGTGGAAGGCGAGGACGCCGACCTCATCAATACCGCTCACGTCCACAAGGCGCTGCGGACGCGCGAGACGGAGATGATCGCCGACCTGCGGACGGCGGTCACGTCGGCCAATTCGGGCTTCAAGAGATTTGTCGACGCGGTCGCCGAGAACTGTAGCCACGCGATCGGCGAGGGGGTTCGCGAAGGCCCCAACAACGCGCTGTTCGAGGAACTGGAGACAGCGGCCCAGGAATTTGTCGACGCCTTCCAGGCGCTCGTCCCCGACGTTCAGGGGCGCTCCACCAACCTCCTGGCGCAGCTCGACGATGTCGCCGCCCGGCTTGCCGGAGACCACGCGCGCCAGGAGCAGAACTACCGCGACGTCGTCGCCCGGTCGACCGAGGAGAAGCAACGGGCATCGGAGCGGGCCAAGCTGCAGCAGCGCCATCTGATGTTGACCAAGGCGCGGCACGAGCTGGATGGCTTGGTCCGCAAGCGCAAGAAGCTGGAAACAGCGCATCGGCAGATGAACGTTAAGCTGTCGGAGCTGCGGGACCGGCGCTTCCAGTTGCGCAAGCAGGTCGCCGAGCGGCTCTCCCGCTCCCTCGCGCCGACCATCAAGGTCGTGGTCACCCAGGCAGGAGACCGGTCGGACTACGAGGCCCTGCTCAAGGAGATGCTGAAGGGCTGCGGCCTGCAGTACAACCGCATCGCCGCCCGCATCGTCGAGAACCTCTCCCCGGAGGAACTGTCGCGCATCGTCCGCAAGGGCGACGCGGCACGCCTGGCCGAAGACGGCAGCATTGCTGCGGACCAGGCGGCCCGGATTGTCGGCCACCTGCAAGAGAGCGATCAGATCGGCAAGCTGGAGACCGTCGACCTGGAGGACGAACCGCTGATCGCGCTGAAGGATGGCGCCGACTTCAAGAACTCGGCGGACCTGTCGACCGGGCAACGCTGCACCGTCGTGCTGCCGATCCTGCTGCTGGAGAGTGAACGGCCGCTGCTGATCGACCAGCCGGAAGACAATCTCGATAACGCCTTCGTCTACGACACGATCGTGAAGAGCCTGCGCAACGCCAAGGGCGGCCGGCAGCTCATCTTCGTGACCCACAATCCCAACATCCCGGTTCTTGGCGAAGCGGAGCGGGTGTTCGTATTTGCCTCGGATGGGCGGCAGGGCACGGTCACCCACAGGGGCACGGTAGAGGACGTGAAGGAGCAGATCGAGCATCTGCTCGAAGGCGGCAAGGAAGCCTTCGTCCTGCGCATGCACAAATACGGCCACTGAGGCGCAGCCGTGGCGGAAGTCGAAGAAGGCGACCTTCTGGCTGACCTCGATGCCGCCGATTGGGGGCGGGTGCGCGACGGCGTCGAGCAGGCCGGAACCTGGCTGAAGACGCGGCCGGTTGGCGATACCCTGAAATCCGACCTCGCCACCCGCCTGCAGCGCCTGGCGGGCCATCCCAAGTGGGAGGTGCGCAAGGCCGTCGCCCATGCCGTACTGTTCTTGCGTCACGAATCGTTTCATTCGGTGATCGCTCACATTATCGAGGACGAGAATGTCTGGGTGCGGGAGACTGCCCGAAAGACGCTCCAGCGGCGGGATGGTCTGGTGCGCACCGACAACCACACCGACAATCGTGGCGAGGAAATCCTCGGCCTGCTTTCGGCTCTGGAAACGCGCTACGGCACCCGTGCCCAGCGGGCAGCGCTGAATGTCGCCGACCGGCTCAATTATCGCTTCGTGCGCGAGGCCTACCACGAGATTGTGCGCATCATCGCGCCAACCGATGCCGCGCTGCTCAATCTCGAAAGGCAGCTCGCGGCGCTGCGCGTACCCGACGAGACGCTTGCGCACGTGCGGCGTGCCCGCGAGCGCGTCGTCCTGATCACGGACTTCCTCGACAACCTCCGGGCATTCACAACGCACACGCCGGCCGAGTTCACGGTGGAGGCGCTGCATCCCATCGTGGCGGAGGCGGTCGATCTCGCGCTCAGCCATATGGACGGGAGCGCGGCCGGCATCGATGTGCGCCAGTCCGTGAGCCGCACCTTGAAGATCGACGCCAACCGGTCACGTCTCCTGCAGGCGCTCATCAATATCGTGGTCAATGCCGTCGAGGCATGCGCCGATCTGGGGCGGCAGGCGATGATGACCATCTCGGCCACGGCCGAGGGGGAGACGCATGTGCGCGTCGTCATCGCCGACGATGGATGCGGCATGAGCGAGGAGGCGCTTCGCGACTGCGTCCTGCTCTTCAGTTCCGGCAAGCCCGGCGGCATGGGCTTCGGCCTGCCGCTCGCGAAGAAGATCATCGAGATCGACCACCACGGCACGCTGTCGATCAAGAGCCGCATTGGCGAGGGCACCGTCGTGACACTCGTGCTGCCCGTCGATCAGGCGACCTGCGAGGAATAGGCGGATGATTCCAGGCCACACAGCACTCATCGTCGAAGACGAGCCCGAGATGGCCGCCGAGATCGCCGATCTGCTGCGCTCGTTCGGTCACGGTCACAGTCATGTCGAGACGCTGGCCGACGCCCGAGCGCGCCTGGGCGAGGGCGGCTTCTGCTACGTGCTGCTCGACCTGCAGATCAAGGCCGACAGCCAGTCGATCAAACCGCGAGTCGAATCGGGCATGACGTTGCTGCGCGAGATCCGCCAGCGTTTTCCGGTGCGGAGCGCCGAAGGGACGCACCTGATGCCCGTCATCGTCATCAGCGGGCACGGGAAGGAGCCGCACGACATCATCGGCGCCTTCAGAGACGGTATCGACGACTTCATCGTGAAGCCGCTCGGCGCGCACGGCCAGGACGTGGGTAACCAGATTCGGCTGGCTTTGCAGAAGGCGGGGCGTACCGACCATGCTCAGTGTGAGGCGCGGACGCGGCAGGCGGCGGGACAAACTGAGCGGCCGTCAGGCAACGGGTGCTTCTCGCATCTGCCGGACTACTCGCAGGTGTCGCTGAAGGGGGAGTTCTACCTGTTCACGGGTGAGATCCAGCGTTCGGCGATTCGAATCCTTCATGCCGCAGCGCAGTCGGAGCAACCCTGGCTGACCGGCAAGATCCTGCTGCGGCAGGCGGGATCGAACGATGTCAGCATGCGCATGGCCAACCTGTTCCGTCGCCATCCGGCATGGGGCCCCGTCATCCAATCCAATGGCCGTGGACAGTATCGCCTAAGAACAGAGTAGTTCTGCGTAAATCCGTCCATCAGTCATCCGTTACCCATCCATCAGCCATCCATCACCGATCCATCACCGCTCCGCGGGAGGAATATTTTCAATTCGTTCATCTTCTCGGCAGGTCTTGAACTTGTAGAGAAGGAGAGGGGACATGCCGGTTCGGCATCTCACCCAGGGCGAATTGGCCGAACGCTGGCGGATCAGTCCACGCACTCTCGAGCGGTGGCGCTGGCTTCGTCTGGGGCCTCAATACATCAAGATCGGCGGGCGTGTCGTCTACCTGCTCGGCGACATTGAAGCCTTCGAGACGGCCAAGCGCACGGAGACTTCGCTGTGAGTGCGCTGACGAAGCGTTGTGCTCCGATCGGCGATGATTTTATCCCACCGGTTCGTGGCCGTAACAGAGAGAAGCACGCGTATCAGTCGGCGGCGCCGGCACGCGAACTTCTGATCGACGCGATTCAGTTCTGCGCAAGGATCGCCCAGGCGAGCCCTGGTGACACTCTCGAATATCATCGCGGATTTCTGGCTCTGGACGCCTGTCCCGACGGCCAGACTCCCAAGAGCGATGAGCGCCGTGAGCTCGCTCGTGTCGCCCGGCGCGCCTGGTGGGCCGCACAGCAAGGGTTGGTCCACCTGGTCCAGCGCCGCAACGGCGCTGACGACTTCACCTACATCGCGATCGCGCGGCCTCGCACGCCGGAGGCCTCTGCGTCGCTGTCATCGGTTCTGCTGAAGGAGGCTGCCTAGTGAAGACCGTGACGACCAATCGTCCCCAGTTGGAGACGATCCGGAACCTGCCGATCGGCGAGATCGCGCAGTTGCCGGCCGAGCATCTGGCCCTGCTGCAGGAGGACGCCACGGTGGCGCTCGACGCCAGCAGAAAGGCCAAGGACTGGATCGACGGCGCCATCGCCTTGCGTTTCGCCGACCGCGCCCAGGCGCTGCGGCGCGAGGCAGGCAAGGACACCGGCACTGTCCGCTTCGATTGTGACGGCGTCGCCGTCGTGGCCGACCTCCCCAAGCGCGTCGACTGGGACCAGGCACTGATCGCCGGCGTGGTCGAGCGCGTCCGCGCCAGTGGTGACGACCCCGACCAGTACGTCGAGATCGCCATCAAGGTGCCGGAGCGCAAGTACACGGCCTGGCCCGATCATATCCGCCGCCAGTTCGAGCCGGCACGCACGGTCCGGACGGGAAAGCCCAGCATCTCGCTCCATCTCGGGGAGCACAGACAATGAGCCTGCGCATCGTTACCGCCGACGAGCGCCTGTCGTCCGCCAACAACAAGACCTCGGCCGCGATCTTCGGCCCTCCGGGAGCGGGCAAGACCTCGCTGCTGAAGACGCTGCCGCCGAAGGAGACGCTCTGCCTCGATCTCGAAGCTGGCATGAAGTCGGTGCAGGACTGGCCCGGCGACAGCATCCCGGTGCGGACCTTCACGGACGCCCTGGACATCGGCTGCCTCGTGGGCGGCATCAATCCCGCCGCCGATCCGAACGGCTTCTTCTCCGAAGGCCACTACCAGCACTTGGCGCAGACCTACCCCGACCTGGTCCGCCTGCTGGCCGGCAAGAGCATCGTGTTCGTCGACAGCATCACCGATCTCACTCGTCAGGCGATGGCGTGGGCGAAGACGCGGCCCGAATCGTTCTCCGAGAAGACGGGCAAGGCCGACTCGCGCGGGGCGTATGGCCTGCTCGCCCGGGAGGTGATCGGGCTGCTGAAGCACCTCCAGCATGCCCAAGGCAGGACGGTGATTTTCGTTGGCATCCTCGAACGCATCACTGACGAGTTCAACCGCACCAGCTGGCAGCCGCAGATGGAGGGCGGCAAGGCCGGCCGAGAGCTTCCCGGCATCGTCGACCAGGTGATCTCCATGAGCCTGTTCGAGCCCGAGGGAGACGGCTGGCGCCATGATCCCGAACGCGCCGACACCCGCCGTCTGGTGTGCCGCGCCGGCAATCCCTACGGCCTGCCGGCCAAGGACCGTTCCGGCCGCCTCGACGTGACGGAGCCGCCCGACCTCGGCGCGCTGCTCGCCAAGATCAACACCCCCAACAGAGGATGACTGCGATGACCTTCGACATGAACGATGCCGAGCCCCAGGCCGGCGGTGACCTGATCCCCGACGGGACCTTCGCCAAGGTGACGATGACCATCCGCCGCGGCGGTTCCGACGGCGACAGCGAGATCGACCGGGCTCTGCTCAAGGCGTCCAACTCGCCCGGCAGTGACGTCAAGTCGCTCGACTGCGAGTTCACGGTGACTGAGGGCCCCTACGCTCGGCGCAAGTTCTGGCAACTGTTCACCGTGTCGGGAGGCAAGGTGGACGAGAAGGGCGCGTCGATCGGCTGGAAGATCAGCAAGAGCATCTTCCGCGCCATGATCGACAGCGGCCTCGGGCTCGATCCCCGGGACATGAGCGAAGCTACGAAGGCCAAGCGGATCCTGCGCGGCCTGTCGGACCTGTCCGGCGTGACCTTCGTCGGTGTGATCTCGGTCGAGCCCAGCAGCAATCCGCGCTACGGCGACAGCAACAGGCTCGCACGCGTGGTGCTGCCCACGGAGCCTGAGTGGCGCCGTGTCCTCGGCGGCGAGTGCGTGCCCCCCGCCCCGAGCAAGCCCCGCGCACGGTCCGCGCCGGCTGCTGCTGCCACTGCCGCGCCCGCCTGGAACCCGGCCACGCCGGCAAAAGCACCTCAGGCGGCCCCTGCGGCAGCAGCGGTGTCGGGTCCGAGCTGGCTGAACGGCTGACCGCCATGACCTCGGACGAATGGCAGGCACACATGACCCGGGAAGCAGCCAGGGCGATCGGCACATGGCTCGAAGGACGCGGAAGGCTTCACCAACCCATCGCCAGTCTCACCCTGGCGGACCTCGAGGCCATGGCCGCCAACGCGATCTCGCGCTTCGTCGTGCTGGGCATGGAGCGGAGCAGGACCAAGGCCGACAACGCCGAGGCCCTGACCCGGTTCTTGCTCGCGTAACGCCCTGCGCCCTGTGCGGCCGGGAAGGGCGTGGCTTCGGCTACGTCCACCGGCTGCTCTGGGAACACTTTCCTTACTACCGCTTCTGCTCGATGCGCTGCCTCGACGGCGGCTCGGCACTCGCCAACAGGAACAACGGCATGATCGACAAGACGGACATGGAGCAGAAGGCCATCAGGGACGCCCGACGGTTCCTGGCCGAGACGCTGACGGAACTGGGGCTGCTGGCGGCGTTCCACGACCGCGCCGCCGCCGACATCGATCGCATCATCGAGGCCTGTGTCGATGGCTTCCAGGACTCGATGCAGCGCCAGTCCGCCAGGGGCAACGTCCCGTTCTGAGGAGCCATCGATGATCGACCTGAACCATGGCTCGCATGCCGTGTACGGTACGCCCCCGGCGCCTGCTGTCGCTGATCGCGTCAACGCCCTGATCGACCAGGCGTTGGTCGAGCGTAATCGGGCGCGGCGTCCCCGCGACTATCTTGGCGGCAGCCGCATCGGCGAACCTTGTGCGCGCAAGCTCGCCTACGAATACGCTCATTCGGCCGTCGATGCCGGCAAGGGGTTCGACGGGCGAACGCTCAGGATCTTCGATGCGGGTCACCAGTTCGAGTCGCTGACGGTGCAATGGCTGCGCGCCGCCGGGTTCGACCTGCGCACCCACCGGTCCGATGGCGAGCAGTTCGGCTTCGTGACCGCCAACGGCCGTATCCGCGGTCACATCGACGGTGTCATCGTCGGGGGACCCGACATCGGCGCCAGCTGGCCGCTCCTGTGGGAGCACAAGGCGCTGAACGCGAAGTCGTGGTCCGACACCGTCCGGCGCGGGGTTCTCCTGTCGAAGCCCGTCTATTGCGCACAGCTGCAGATCTACATGGCCTACATGGACCTGCGGGCCGCCCTGTTCACGGTGCTGAACAAGGACACCCAGGAACTCCACCACGAGCTCGTGGTCCTCGATCCGCGAGCCGCCCAGGCCCTGTCTGACAAGGCCGTCGACGTGATCCGGGCCGCCGAAGCCGGGGAGCTGCCACCCCGCATTGCCACAAGCCCCGACTTCTACTTCTGTCGCTGGTGCGCCTACGCGCAGCGTTGCTGGGGAGCAGGAACATGACCCCCTACTCGTATGAGCTCAAGGCCATCGTCGCGAGGCAGCAGGACAAGTTCTGGCGCTCGGCCGCGCTGACTGATTTGCCGGCGGCTCCGGTGTACCAGTTCCTCGATCAAGACCAGTTCGATTCGGACCCGGTTTGGGATCTGGTGGTGCAAAGGCACGACCAGCCGCTATGCCTTCCACACAACGAGGTCCTGTTCGAACTCCCGCATTGGGATCCCCGGATCGCGGCACGAGTAGCGTACATCCGCCGAGTTGGTGATCTCGTGGAGGGGTACCTCTTCTATCGCATGCGTGATGGCTCCAAGTGGGGCGATATCCATGCCTGTGCCGAATTCACCGACCACGGAGCCGTGGAGATCGAGTTCAACAGCAGGTTCGACAGTGCGGAGCACGCCAATCCCCACGCGGCAGTTTTAGCGCACCTGGTCTGGCGTGGAGTCAATTTGTTGGCGGCCTCAGCGCAGACTCGCGACGTGCCTTTCCCTGTGACGCGGCGACCGAAACTGGCCCGCGCCGGCGTAAGTGGCTGGATCTTTCGGACAGTCAATATTGACCTCGCGCAGGTTCGGGCTGCGACGCCAAGAGGCGGCGGGTCTCACGCCAGCCCGCGGTGGCATATCCGTCGGGGACACTGGCGGGGGTTGCCTGACGGTCGGCGGGTCTTTGTGCGGGCCTGCGAGGTCGGAGACGTGGCACGAGGCGGCGTGGTCAAGGATTACCGCATCACGACTGGAGCCGCGTCATGAACCAGCTCACGCCGTCAACGCAGCAGGCTGCTGCTATTCGTACGATCGTCGATTGGTACCGCAATAATCAACAGCATCAGCAGGTGGCGAGGATCTGGGGGTACGCGGGAACAGGAAAGAGCACGATCACCCGGTACGTGATCGAGGAACTGGGCCTCGAGCCCATGAATCGTCGTGACTGTGACGGCGGCGTGCTGTTTGCGGCCTTCACTGGCAAGGCAGCCTTGGTGATGACCCGCAAGGGCACGCCGGCCTCGACCATCCACAGCCTGATCTACCGGGTCTCGGAGGCAACGCCGGAGGAGATCGCCCGGGTCGAGAAGGAACTGTTCGACCTGCAGCGGACCGTGCACCGGATGCCGCCGGTGGAGCGGGCATTCGCCGAGACGCAGATCCGCCGGCTGCAGCTCCGTCTGGCCGACATTCACAAGCCGCAGTTCCTGCTCAACGAGAAGTCGCTGGTGCGCGATACCGACCTGATCGTGCTCGACGAGGTCTCCATGGTCGGCCCAGAGATGGCAGCCGACCTGCTGGCCTTCGGCAAGCCGATCCTGGTGCTGGGCGATCCCGGCCAGCTGCCGCCGATCAAGGGCGCGGGCGCGTTCACCGATGCCGCCCCCGACGTGATGCTGACCGAGGTCCATCGCCAGGCGGAGGAGAGCGCGATCCTGAGGCTCGCGACCCTGGCCCGGCAGGGGGAGCCGATCCCGTACGGTTCGCACGACGACCATGTGTGGAAGATGCGCCGGAGCGAGGTGGCGCCGGATCAGCTGCTGCGCGGTGGGCAGGTCATCTGCGGCCGCAATGCGACCCGCCTTCACCTCAACCGCGCCATGATGCGGGCCGAGGGCCTCGACGGCGTTCACCCGCAAGGCTGTGGCGAGAAGATCATCTGTCTCAGGAACCGCCATGACCTCGGCCTGGTGAACGGCATGTTCGTCACGCTCGACGACATCCAGGACATCGACCGGCTGTCGTTCAGCGCCACCCTGTCGACCGAGGACGGCATAACCGTCGCGGGCCGGCACCGGTTCTACAAGGGCCACTACGACGACCACGTCGAGCTCGATCCCGAGCGTTCCCGCCGAGACTGGCGGGACATGCGCAACCTGATCGAGACCGTCTGGGGCTACGCCATCACCTGCCACAAGGCGCAGGGCTCGCAGTGGCCCAACATCATCGTCTACGACGACGGTCTCGGGCGGACGGCGGAAGATCGCAGCCGCTGGCTCTACACCGCCATCACGCGCGCCGAGCGCGGGCTGGTGCTGCTTGATTGACCTGAACGGCGTTCCCTACGCCTCCGAGCCGCCGGTCCACTATGACCTCGACGCAATCGTGGCGCGGCTGCGCGCGACGGCCGAATCCTGGGTGCCGCGGCACTTCCCCAACGGGCGCCGCGTGGGTGACGAGTGGCGGCTGGCCAACATCCAGGGTGCTGTTCCGCGCCGGAACGGCTCCTGCGTCATCGCGCTGAAGGGCGATCGGGCCGGCGACTGGCACGAGTTCGACGGCGGGCAGGGGGGCGGCCCGCTGAGCGCATTGGAGGAGGCAGGGAAGCTCAGCGGCCGGGACCTGTTCGCCTATGCCGCGGACCTGGTGGGGTGGCTGCCCGGTGCCCCGGCCCGAGTGGAGCCAGCGCCGGTTGCGGCCAAGGCCGAGCGCGATCCGTCGCGCGAGATCGCCTTCATCCTGGAGCACACGGTTCCACTCACGGGTAGTCCGGTCGCGGCATACCTGGCGGGAAGGGGGATCGTAGACTTCGACGTCCATGATCTGCTTGCCCACCCGGACCTGACGCACTGGGACTCGAAGCGGGGTTACCCGGCCATGGTCGGCGTGGTGCGCAACCTGGCCGGCGAGCCGGTGGCTCTGCACCGGACGTACCTGGATGTGGATGCCGACGAGCCGAGCAAGGTCATCAAGGCCCCGGTGGCGAAGCCGCGAATGATGCTGGGCAAGGTGGCCGGTGGTGCCGTGCGGCTCGCCGCGATCAATCCCGATGCCGCTCTTGGGCTCTGCGAGGGCATCGAGAGCGGCCTCGCGGTCATGACCGCCTGCGCAAGCCTCCCTGTGTGGGCCACGCTGTCGACGGCGGGCCTGGAGCAGGTGCAACTCCCGCCGGAGGCACGCCGCGTCGTCATCCTGGCCGATCACGATGCCTCCGGTGCCGGCATGAGGGCCGCCGAAACCGCCGCCCGGCGGCTCCGGGACGAGGGCCGGCAGGTCGTGATCGCGCTCCCGCCCGATCCGGACTCCGACTTCAACGATATGCTGCTGCGAGAGGGGCCCGAGGCCGTGGCCGGGATCGTTGAGGCGGCGTTCGTGGTGAAGGCGCAGGATCAGGCAACTCCTGCCCCCGCTTTTACGGGGCGCCATCTCCCGGTCGGGTTCGCTGAGCCCAACGGCCAGCTGCAGGTCCTCCGCGCTGACGAGGGTGACCTCGCCCGAGCCGTCGATCGCGCCTGGAGCGTGCTGCTGGCGTCCAACCGCACGCCGTGGCTGTTCCGCGCCGGTGGCCTGCCGAGCTGGGTCGTGCCCGACGACGAGGGTCGCCCCATGGTGGCACCGATCACCGACGAACGCCTGCGCCATGTCCTGGCGAGGCTCGCCCACTGGCGTCGCATGGACAGCCGCGGCGACATCGTTCCGGCGCATCCGCCGATGTCGCAGGTGAAGTCATTGCTGGCGACGCCCGATCCCGCTCTTCCGGTGCTGGCCGGCATCGTCACCACGCCGGTGTTCGGGCGGGGCGGCGTGTTGCTCACCGAGCCGGGCTACCACGCCGATGCGCGGCTCCTCTACCAGCCGGTGCCCGGGTTCGAGGTGCCGCCGATCCCCGAGCAGCCGACCGCCGGGGAGATTGCCGCCGCCCGCGCGCTGATCGTGGACGACCTCCTGGGCGAGTTCCCCTTCACCTCGCCGGCCGAGCGGGCCCATGCCGTGGCGCTCCTGCTGCTTGGCCTCCTGCGGGCCATGGTCGATGGACCGACGCCGCTCCACCTGATCGAGAAGCCAACCCCCGGCACCGGCGCCACGCTCATGGTCGACGCGATCGCCACCATTCTCACCGGCTCGGGCGCGGGCGTGATGACCGAGGGCAGCGACGAGGAGGAGTGGCGCAAGCGCATCACCGCGAAGCTTCGGCAGATCCCGACGCTGGTGCTGATTGACAACCTGAAGCGCCAGCTCGATGCGTCCGCCCTCGCTGCCGCGCTGACCGCACCCTTCTGGGA
Organism: Reyranella sp.; assembly: GCA_046296475.1. Classification (GTDB taxonomy): domain Bacteria; phylum Pseudomonadota; class Alphaproteobacteria; order Reyranellales; family Reyranellaceae; genus Reyranella. The sequence goes on along the minus strand of JBKBLH010000004.1, from coordinate 79,418 downwards.
GGACCGCGTCCTCGGGGTCTCGGAGATCACACGGCTGCCGATCCGCAGTCTCTGGGTCGCCACCGGCAACAACCCGACCTTCTCCAACGAGATAGCGCGCCGCCTGGTGCGCATCCGGCTCGATGCCGGGGTGGCAAGCCCGGGGCTGCGCACCGGATTTCGTCATCCTGATCTCATGGTCTGGGTCCGCGCCAATCGCGCGCGTCTCGTCGCTGCGTGTCTCACACTCGGCCGCGCCTGGATCGCCGCCGGCCGTCCGTCCGGCAAACGCACGATCGGCAGCTACGAGTCCTGGGCGCAGATCATGGGCGGCGTGCTTGAGGTGGCGGGCATCGCGGGCTTCCTGGGCAACCTCGACGAGATGATGGAGGCGTCCGACAGCGAGGGCGGTGCCTGGCGCAGCTTCGTGTCGGCGTGGTGGGACCGGTTCGGGACAGCGGAGGTGGCAACCTCGAACCTGTATGAACTCGCGGTGGCTGCCGAGCCGCCCCTGCCACTTGGTTCCGGCAACGATCGTGCGCAGCGTACCCGGCTTGGCAAGGCGCTCGGGCGGATGCGCGACCGCATCTTCGAAGTCGGCACGATGATAGTCCGCATCGAGACTTGCGGCTCTTATCAGGGCGCGCAGCGCTGGCGTTTGGGCACTGGTGAAGAAATAGGCAGGGGTAAACGTTCACGACGTTCACCGGAATCGGCCGATCTCGTGAACGTTGGAAACGTTGGTGAACGTGGTGATTCAGACGTTCACGAAAACATATCGAGCGAAATCAATGACTTGGACTCCGCCCGTGAACATCGTGAACGTCGTGAACGTTTTCCGACCCTTACACGTGCGTGCGCGCACGCGCGTGTGAGTGAGGACACCGAAAGACGTTCACGACGTTCACCACGTTCACCGGACCCAACAATATCAAAGCCTTACGCCGGTGAACGTGGCGGTGAACGTTTGAAGGAACGTTCACCGATGTTCGATCCACTCGCTTGGCTGGATGGCGTGCCGTGATGCGCCGCCCCAATGCCACCGGGCCACCGGCCTGCCCATCGCCCAAGCCGGACGACGACGGAGAGCTCCGCCAAGAACCGCTCCGTCGCCGCCCTGATCACGACCACCCCCTCGACGGAGATCATCATGGCTGAGACGACTGTGACCCCTCATGCCGGCGGCGCAAGGTCGCTATCGGCGCACCCACCCCGACTGGCCGAGGTGGGCCTGTTGGCCCTCGACCTCGGCACCACGACCGGCTGGGCCATGGCGCTGCCCGACGGCGCCATCGTGAGCGGCACTGTCTCGTTCCGGCCGAGCCGCTACGACGGCGGCGGGATGCGGTACCTCCGGTTCCGTGCCTGGCTCGCCGGCGTGGCTGAGGACACCCCCGGCATCGGCACCATCCACTTCGAGGAGGTCCGCCGGCATCTCAGCACCGACGCCGCCCACGTCCACGGCGGTCTGCTGGCGACGATGACGGCGTGGTGCGAGGAGCAGGCCATCGCCTACCAGGGCGTGCCCATCGGCACCATCAAGCGGTTCATCGCGGGGAAGGGCAACGCCGACAAGGCGGCGGTCATGTCCGCTGTCCGCGAGCGCGGCTACAGCCCGGCCGACGACAATGAGGCCGACGCCATCGCGATCCTGTTGTGGGCTCTGGAAACCCGGGGAGGGGTACGATGAGTGCAGCGATGCTGAAGCGCGCGGCCGACGTCTTGGCCGACCGCAGCAAGACCTACGGCGAGCCGCGCCAGAGCATGGCCGCCATTGCGGCCCGCTGGTCTGTCACGCTCGGGCACCCGATCACCCCAGCGCAGGTCGTGCTGTGCATGCTGGACCTCAAGCTGGCCCGGCTGTGCCGCGATCCCGGCCACCAGGACAGCATGGTCGACGTGATCGGCTATGCGGCGCTGCTGAGTGAGGTGACCCGATGAGATGGGCGCCCCGAGGCTTTGGCGGCGACCGTCGGCCGCCCGAGCAGATCAAGCGGCAGGGCTGGCAGGCGCAGCGCGTACTGGTGATCGAGGCCGACGACGAGCGTCTGACCTGGCCCGAGCGAGAGATGGTGCGTCAGCTCGGCGAGCGCTTGTACGGCAGGACGCAGCGGCAGGAGGGACGGCATGACTGAGTGGACGCCGCAAATGGTCGAGGAATGGCTGATTGAAGCGGTCGCCGTCCTGCGGCGGCTCCCCGCGCAACGGGGCCAAGGTTACTTCAGCACGTGGCCGCAGATGTTCGTCGAGTTCTCGGACCTGGTCGGGCAAACGCCGGAGCCGATGCGGTTGCCGCCACCGTCGGCCGCTGCCATCAGCCGGATGGAGCAGGCGTTGCAATGGTTCTCCTGGCTCGAGCCTAGGGACTCAAAGATCGTCTGGCTGCGGGCCGGAGGCATGCGCTGGAAGGACGTCTGCTGGCGAGTAGGGTTGGCTCGGGCTGCGGCGCACGAGCACTGGCTCTACGCGCTCTGCCTCATCGCGTGGCGGCTGAATGGCAAGGACCAAGTGAAGCACATTGGCAGGCGGCGGCTGATTGCCCAGGTGCGCTTTGGAGCCGTAAGCGGGCCTCCTGGGTAGCAGGGGGATTGTCTGAATCTTCTGAATCCGCTGAAATGCTAAGGCGAAGCGGTAGGTCATCTGCGCCGGATCCTCGCGGTCTACGGCGGCTATTACAACGAACTCTCGACGCATCTGTTCTCGGACAAGGATTCGGCGAGCTATTCTTGCGTCTTTTCGGCGATAGCGTTGATCGCATCGAGGCCGAGGAACGGCGCCTGTTCTATGTGGCGCTGACTCGCGCGCAGCATTCACTGGTGATTTTGAGTTGTGATTCGTGGCGCGGAAGTCCTTACCTTGTCGAAATCGGCCAGCACATGCATCTGGCCGCGATTGATTGGTCGAAATTGCCACCGGCGCCTTCTCTCGACGGGGCACGACTAGAGGTTCGTGTCTTCGGTTTTAAGGTGAAGGATCTGTTGAAGAAACTGGGCTATCACTGGCGAGACTCATCCAAGTGCTGGGCTAGGTCCGTCATGGCTGAAGGATTCGATGTTGAGATGCTGTGCCGACAGCCGTGGGCTATAGAAGGCGTTCGCATCGAGATCTGGTCGGAGGGTGGTGACCTCATCTTAACTCGCGCCTGCTCTGGTCCTTCCAGCCTTGATTAACTTGGACATCCGGATTGGGGGCCGTCCTGGCCTAGAAAGATGACGCTTCTTCGCTCATGGCCGAGGATGACCACAGCGTAGAGCAGCTGAAATCCCGCCGTCACGACGGCGAACACGTCTGGCGGCCGGCGACGTCTGGCAAACTTCACTTGCAGACACTTTTCGCGCAGACGGATTCGGCCGGACAAGGTAGATTTCTTGCTATGATCGCGAGAGGCGCGCGCGGCAGGCTTCACCCACAATACGAACGAAAAAGCCGGCGACCACGCATCGACGCGACCACCGGCTGATTGATTGAGCCGCCTTGTCGGCGGCAGGACTATCGTGGCGCCTCCCGCCACCGTCTCCAGTCGTCGGGGTCGTTGTCGCTCCAGCCGCCCTCCGGCGGTAGCCATATGCGACCGTTGTAGGAGATCCGGGCGACTACCTGATTGCCCTTGAACACGTGCGGTGAGGGGAAGTTCCCGCCACCGAGGTCATGGCACACGATGTAGGCGCGCGCGGCTTCGGCTGCTTGCTGCAGCGTTTCGACCATGATCTCCTCGGTCGGGGACATCGCCTGATTCGGGTCTTGGCCGAAGTCCGGATTGCCGAGCGAGCGCAGGATGATGCGGTACATCAGCCGCTATTCGGCTATGCGGTACACGCGACCGCGGTCGTTGACCTTCTCTGACTCCACCTTGAGCCCGAGCTTCTTCTTCAGCGCGCCGGCAATGGCGCCCCTGATCGTATGTGGTAACCATTCGAGCGCCTTGGTGATCTCGACGATGGTGGCGCCGTCCGGCTGCTTGAGCATGGCGATCAGCCGGGCCTGCTTGCTCTCGGCGCGAGGAGTGCTGGCCGCCTTGGTTGCTGCCTTCGGCTTGGCGGCACCCTTGGTGCGAGCGGCCCTCTTGCTGGTGCTTGTGGCGGTTGAAGCTTTCGACATGACGTGGACCCATCGATGAAGCGGGCCACGACCATCGCAGCCCCACTACGGGTCCGAGCCCCGGTTGCCGGAGCAACGCGGGGCGGTGATGTTGTGCGTCGCGCTACTCGGCGTGTTCGCCCTCCTTGAAGGCGCGGTCGGTGATGCGCTTCAGCAGCTCGGCGTAGTGGGCGAGGGCGCCGACGTGGCTCCAGTCGACCTCGTCGGGGGCCACGTTGAAGTGGTCGTCGCTCAGCGCCGAGAGGCGCGCGAGCATCGTGTCGATCTTGTTCTTCTTGGCGATGTAGGCGTCGAGGGCGGTGCGGCGCATGTCGGTCTCCGTCGTTGGTGACCGCATAAGCGCTTCGTTCACGGCACGAGCCAAGTGAACAAGCCGATCATCGCATTGCTTTCTGCGGAGCATCACGATCATGGGATTACAGGCGCTGCGTCCGCGCTTGACGACGCTCAGCCTGCAGACCGCGGCGTTACCGCCAAAGGTCGCGGACCCGTTCTACTCGTCGGCCGCGTGGATCGCGCTGCGTGACCGTGTGCGCCGTGAGGCACGAGGGCGATGCCAGGTGCAAGGCTGCACGCAACGCGGCGCCATCGTCGACCACATCGTGGAGCTGAAGGATGGTGGCGCGCCGCTGGAGCGGAGCAACACGATGTTGATGTGCATGTCACATCATGGAGCAAAGACTGCCGTCGAGCGCGCGAAGCGCGCGGCGTGGAGGCTGGGGGGATCTTGATCCTTGGGGCCTTTGGGGCCGTCTGCCGGCGTGGGGCTCACGCGGAGAATTTTTCCCGCCCGCCAATACCGCCAGGAATTCGCCCGTACAGGGCCTCGACCTGAAAGGGGACAATGACCGCCAAGAGGGCGACAAGCCGCCGTGCCGGCAAAGAAACCGGCGCGGTCACCGAGACGGAGGCCAGGTGGCCAGCCGACGCCGTCGAACGCCGGCCCGTAGCGGCACTGGTGCCGTTTGCGCGCAATGCCCGGACCCATTCCGACGAGCAGGTCGCCCAGATCGCGGCATCGATCCGAGAATGGGGGTGGACGGTGCCGGTGCTGATCGACGAGGCGGGCACCATCATCGCCGGCCATGGCCGGGTGCTGGCGGCCCAGCGACTGGGCTTCACCGAGATCCCGGTGATGGTTGCGGCTGGTTGGTCCGAGGCGAAGCGGCGGGCGTATGTCATCGCCGACAACAAGCTGGCATTGAATGCGGGCTGGGATGAGGAGTTACTGCGGCTCGAACTGGGTGAGCTGAAAGGCCTGGGCGTCGACCTTGAACTGACCGGCTTCGGCGAACTCGAACTTGGGAAGTTGCTCATCAGCGCCGATGGCGATGGTGACCCCGACGAGGCGCCCGCACTGCCAGCCGAGCCAATCAGCCGTCCCGGCGATCTCTGGATCTGCGGTGAGCACCGGGTGCTGTGCGGCGACGCGACGGTCCGCGCCGACGTCGAGAAACTGCTGGACGGCGAACTGGCCGACATGGCGTTCACCGATCCGCCCTACAACGTGAACTACGCCAACTCTGCCAAGGACAAGCTGCGGGGCAAGAACCGTCCGATCCTGAACGATGCACTGGGCGAGGGGTTCGAGGCACTTCTCCACGCCGCCAGCGCCAACATGCTGGCCGTCACCAAGGGCGCGATCTACATCTGCATGTCGTCGTCGGAACTCGACACGCTGCAGAAGGCGTTTCGCGAGGCCGGCGGCAAGTGGTCGACCTTCGTGATCTGGGCCAAGAACACGTTTACGCTCGGTCGCGCCGACTATCAGCGGCAATACGAGCCGATCCTGTATGGCTGGAAAGACGGTGCCGACCACTATTGGTGCGGCGCGCGTGACCAGGGTGACGTCTGGTTCTTTGACAAGCCGGTCAAGAACGATCTGCACCCTACCATGAAGCCGGTGGCGCTGGTTGAGCGTGCGATCAGGAACTCTTCGAAGAGCCAGGATATCGTGCTGGACCTGTTCGGCGGCTCGGGGACAACGATGATCGCAGCCGAACGGACGGGGCGGCGAGCGCGGTTGCTGGAGCTGGATCCAAGATACACCGATGTTATCGTCAATCGCTGGGAAGGAATGTCAGGGAGGAAGGCTGAGAAGGCTGCAAGATAACACCATCTTCCTGATGGTATTGCCGAGCGGTCATTTGGACGGGCCGATGAACTTTTCGATCAGCTGCCAATTGCCTTCGAACCTTTTGAGGTCTTTGGGGCCAACTGCGCAGTGCATGGACTCGAAGTTCTTTGGCCGAATGCGTCCCTTGTAGCTCCGCACGAAGTGGTTCTGCAGGTCCTTGAGCTCGAAGATGAAGAACTCATCCGCGCCTTGCCCGACCAAGAGAACGAAAATGCACAGAAGGTTGGGGACCGGCAAAGCCTTCTTGCCACGAACAACTTGTCGACGGCCCTGGAATTCGATTGTCAGAAAGGTGTCGATGCTGAACTGCCAGGACCCACCCCGGATCGTCTTGACCTGAACCGGCGTGGCATGCCCTAGGGCATTGGCTGCGAGTAGATCGAACATAGGAACGTTGCCGGCGAAGGGCGCCGCCACATAGCCTAGCCGCCCCAGCTCTGCCGCAACGAGGTGTTCGCCGATCTGGCGAGTGAGCTGCATTTCTCGGCCGGTTGCTCGCATCTAAGTTCTTCCTCACCCCCGTGCGAGGGCAATGGCGCCCTCACGTTCGCAACTCTGATAGTACAGGACTTGTTCATTGACCCGCCATGGACGCGGCCGGCCTGCGCACACGCCGACCGACGAAACCCGCAACCTCGTGGAGTCGCTGTCCGGCTTCGGCATCCCCCAGGACGAGATCGCCCGCCTGGTCGGCATCGACCCGAAGACTCTCCGCTTCCACTACGCCGACCAGATTGAACTGGGAGGCATCAAGGCTACGGCAAAGGTCGCGCAGAACCTGTTCACCATGGCGTGCAAGCCGACGCGCGAAGGCCTGTCGGCGGCAATCTTCTGGCTGAAGGTGCGCGCCGGCTGGTCGGAGTACGCGCCGAAGCGCGTGGAAGAGCCCTTGGGCAAGAAAGAGGCTGCCGAGCGCGATGCGCTGACGGCGGGCGCCGACAGCGACACGCTGGACGGCGGACTGGGCAACGATCGGCTCGTCGGCGGCTCGGGAACCGACACGCTCAAGGGCGGCAGCGGTGACGACGTGCTGATCGGCGGTGCGGGCAAGGACTCGCTTTCGGGCGGCGCCGGAAACGACACGTTCGTCTTCCTGAAGGAAGACAGCACGTCCCCGGGCGATGTGATCAACGACTTCGAAGTCGGATACGATCGCATCGATGTCTCGGCCTACATGCTGAAGCGTGGAGCGCAGGACATCTCCTTCGTCATGGAAGACAACGGCCTGCATGTCGTGCTCGACATGGGCAAGAAGAACTTCGTCGACATCGCCACCATCAAGGGCCCGGCAGACATGCTGGCGAACATCGATCACGACATCTTCATCGTCTGATCCGGCCGGGGCCCGGCGGCGCCCCGCGCCGCCGGGCCACTTTCTTAAGGAGATTTCCATGCGTGCAGCCGATCCCGGGTGGCGAGTACTCGATCGTTCGCTGGCGTTCGACGCCGGTCCGCGCCTGTCGGTGTGGCGCGAACGGGTCCAGCTGCCCGACGGGCGCGAGATCGACGACTATTTCCAAGTTGCGCTGCCGGACTTCGTCGTCCTGGTCGCCCTGACCGCCGACGACTGCGCCGTGATGCTTCGCGGCTACAAGCACGGCGCGAGACGCCCCTGCCTCACATTCCCGGGCGGCCTGCTCGAGCCCGGCGAGGATCCGGAAGCGGCCGCGCGCCGCGAGCTGCGCGAGGAGACCGGCTTCGAGTGCAACGAGATCGCATCGCTCGGCTCGTTCGTCGTGAATGGCAATCAGCGCTGCGCCAAGGCCCACATGTTCTATGGCACCGGGGCGCGCCTGACCGGCTCCCCGACAGAAACCGATCTCGAGGGCGCCCGGCGCCTGCTGCTGCCGTTCGACCAGCTCGCCCTGCATGTCGGCCACGACGGTTTCAATCTGATGCCGCATGCGGCGGCACTCGGCCTCGCGGTCATGCATCGGGCTCGCCAAACCGTGTAACGGACCCGCTGGCCCGCCCCGCTGCAATCGACTAACTAGGAGACATGAGAACAGGGGAAGGGGGCCCCGTGCAGAACACGCGTGGCAGGGTCCTGATCGTCGAGGATGCGCCGGCCCTGGCCGAGACCTACGCCGAATATCTGAAGAGCGAGAATTGCAGTGTGGAGATCTTCGGCAGCGGCAAGCTGGCGTTGGCGGCCATTGCCGTATTGCCTCCCGATGTTCTCGTCCTCGACGTCAATCTTCCCGACATGAACGGCATCGACCTGCTGCGCGAGGTGCGCAGCCGGGGATTGCCGACCGAGGTGGTGATCGTGACCGGACAGGCGTCGGTCCGACTGGCTGTCGAATCCATGAAGGAAGGCGCACTCGACTTCCTGACCAAGCCCTTCAGCGCGGACCGGCTGCGCGTCACGGTGCGAAACGCGCTGCAGCGCCGCAAGCTCGAATCCCAGGTCGCCGCCATCCAGGAGGAGACCGGGCGCGACCGCTTCTGCAGCTTCATCGGCCAGTCGATGGTCATGCAGTCCATCTATCGCATCCTGCAGAACGCGGCCGCGAGCAAGGCGACCGTGTTCGTGACCGGCGAGAGCGGCACCGGCAAGGAACTGTGTGCCGATGCCTTGCACAAACTCAGCCGGAGACGCGAGAAGCCCTTCGTCGCCATCAACTGTGCGGCCATCCCGCGCGACCTGCTGGAGAGCGAGGTTTTCGGCCATGCCAAGGGCTCCTTCACCGGAGCGACGGCCGACCGCGCCGGTGCCGCACTGCAGGCCAACGGCGGCACGCTGTTCCTCGACGAGATCTGCGAGATGGATCTCGGGCTGCAGGCCAAGATGCTGCGATTCCTCCAGACCGGCACCGTACAGCGGGTCGGCGAGGACAAGCCCCGTCCGGTCGACGTGCGCATCGTCTGCGCCACCAATCGCGATCCCCAGGCGGAAGTCGCGGCCGGGCGCTTCCGCGAGGACCTTTTCTATCGCCTCAATGTAATCCCCGTCGATCTGCCGCCGCTGCGCGAGCGCGACCACGACGTGCTGCTGATCGCCCGACATTTCCTGCGGCAGTTCTCGCAGGAGGACGACAAGAGGTTCACAGCCTTCTCGCCGGCCGTCGAGGCGGTGCTGCTGAGCTATGGCTGGCCCGGAAACGTTCGCGAACTGCAGAACACGATTCGCAACATCGTGGTGCTGAATGAGGGCGAAACCGTGGAAATCGACATGCTCCCGCGCGCCTTTCAGGGTGCCGGCGGGGGCGCGCCGGTAGTGGGGGCGCGGCCCATCGCGGCTCTGCTTCCGGAAGCGACCATGCCCATCGAGCCTCTCGATGCCGTCGTGCGCCGGACCATCGAGCGCGCCATCGCACAATGCGACGGCAACATCCCGAAGGCGGCCGCAGCGCTGCAGGTGAGCCCCTCGACCCTCTATCGTCGTATCCAGGCTTGGCAGGCCGACCCGGCCTGACCGTCGCGCGGCGCGATTTGCAACCTGCGAAGCACGACGCGCTCGCCGGCCCGCCGCGATTTGCAATTAGCGACGATCGGATCCGGCGACAATTTATTAAGTCATTGAATTAGTGACGATTTTTCCACCCGGCGCGGTTGGCACGCGTCTTGGGAAGGGGTTGGCACAGGCCAATACCGGCCACCCCTTTGGAGAAACGCCATGCTTTACGAGACCCGCACCTTCACCGCCCTCAATCCTGCCGCGTCGATCGCCGACGAAGCGCTCACTCTGCCGTCGATCTCGGTCGTCGGCCTCGGTTACGTCGGCGCCGTGTCGGTCGCCTGCTTCGCCCAGCTGGGCCATCGCGTCGTCGGCATCGACCTCGACCTGAACAAGGTCGATCAGATCGCCGCCGGCTCCTCGCCGATCGTCGAGGCCGGTCTCGGTGAAGCCCTGACCGACGGCGTCGCGGAAGACCTGATCACCGCCCACACCAATGCACTCGACGGCGTGCTCGAGACCGACATTACCTTCGTCTGCGTCGGCACCCCGAGCCGCACCGATGGCGCTGTCGATCTCTCGGCCCTCAAGGCCGTGGCCGGCGAGATCGGCAGCGCCCTGGCGCTCAAGAGCGACTATCACCTGGTCGTCGTACGCAGCACCGTGCCGGCCGGTACGACCCGCCGCATCGTGCTGCCTGAGATCGAGCGCGTGTCGGGCAAGCGCTGCGGCCGCGACTTCGGCCTGTGCTTCCACCCTGAGTTCCTGCGCGAGGGCGTGGCCATCGCCGACTTCTACGCGCCCCCCAAGACGGTGATCGGCGAACACGACGCGCGCAGCGGCGAGATGCTGGCCCGCGTCTATCGCTCCATCGAGGCGCCGCTCCTGCGCACCTCGATCGAGGCGGCCGAGATGGTGAAGTACGTCGACAACACCTGGCATGCCGTGAAGGTCGCGTTCGCCAACGAGATCGGCAAGATCTGCCAGTCGGCCGACGTCGACAGCCACAAGGTCATGGACATCTTCGTGCAGGACCGGAAGCTGAACCTCTCGCCGTACTATCTCAAGCCCGGTTTCGCCTTCGGCGGCTCGTGCCTGCCCAAGGACGTGCGGGCCATCACCGGCCTCGCCCACAACAACGGTGTCGAGGTGCCGCTGATCGACAGCCTGCTGCGGTCCAATGACTCGCACATCGACCACGCCTTCCGCCTCATCGCCGAGACCGGTGCGAAGCGGGTCGGCCTGCTCGGCGTGACCTTCAAGGACGGCACCGATGACCTGCGCGAGAGCCCGCAGATCGACCTGCTCGGCCGCCTGATCGACGCCGGCTACAAGGTCCTGGCCCATGACCGCAACGTCAACACGGCGGGTGTCCGCCTGGCTGGCGGCTACCTCAAGGCTGCGAACCCCGCGACCCGGGTCGCGCTGCAGGTCCTGCCGGACCTGCTGACCGACACGGCCGACGAGTTGGTCAGCGCCTGCGACGTGATCGTCGTGTCGCACGGCACGCCCGACTTCATCGCCGCCCTCGAGGCGCGTCATCCCGACAGCACCGTCATCGACCTGGTTCGCCTTCCGGCGGCCGTCCAGGCCCAGCCGGGCTATCGCGGCGTCTGCTGGTAAGTCGTGGGATCCGAAGGATCGGTGCCATGTCCAAGCCGACCACCACCAAGCGCAGCCTGGTCCGTCGCATGACGATGGGCCTGCTGTGGGCGATCGCCGGCGGTGCCGCGATCGTCTACGGCGGTGCCCTGGTCTATGCTAACGTGGTGCGGCTCGAGGTCGACGCTGCCGTCATCGCCGGCGCCGTCGAGCCCATCCGCGCACCGTCGGACGGTGTCATGCTGGGCGTCGGCATCAAGCCCGGCAGTACGGTGACGAACGGCAGCCGGCTGGCAAAGATCCACGATCCCGAGGTCGAGCGCCAGGTGTCGCTCGCCAGCGTCCAGCTCGAACGGGCGCGCCATGCCCTGCGGCAACAGGAGGCGCATCTCGCTTCCGAGAAGGCCAAGCGTGACGATACACTGGTCATCACGCAGGCCGAGCTGAAGGCTGTGCAGGCCGAGATCGCCTCTCTCGAGGAGCAGCTCGTCACCGCCAAGGCGCGGGTCGATCGCGTCGGTGGGCTGTTCGCCCAGGGATTCGCCGCCCGGCAGAAGCTGGAAGACCATACCAACCAGCACGCCATCCTCAATGCCCAGCTCAAGCGCGCGCGCATCGTCGAGGAGCAGCGCCGTGCCCTCGTCGCCTCCGCGGCAGCGGGCCGCTTCTTCGATGGCAATCGCATTACCGGGAATCTCGCCGAGCTGGAGGCTGCCGTGCAGCGTGCCCGCGCTGAAATCGACGTGGCCACCGAGGAACTGCGCGTGTGGCAGGAGCGTCGCGCCGCCGCTATCGTCACCGCAACGGGGGATGGCCGCATCATGCGCGTGCTCCACGGCGAAGGCAGCGCTGTCCGGGCCGGCGACACGGTTGCCGTCTACGAACGCAACGGCGAACGCACGATCAACGCCTTCCTGACCCAGAACGAAATTCTGCGCGTCAGCGTCGGCGACGCCGCCACCGTCTACATTCCCGCGCTGCGCCTGCGCCTGGCCGCGCACGTCGTCGCCATCGACCGCGCTGCCGGGTTCCTCGACGATGTCGAGAGCCGCTACACTTGGCGCCAAGCACGCGACAGCGGCGTGCGCCAGGGCGATCTCGACCGCACCGCGCGCGCGGTTCTGCGCTTGGACAACGACCAGGCCGAGCAGCTGCGTCGCGAGCTCGAGCCCGGTACGCCCGCCGTGGTCTCCTTCCAGCGTCGCTCGCTCGACACCGTGCTGGGCGACTTCCGCACGGTGGCGCATCGGCCCGCCGATCAACCGGCGGAGAAGCGGCTGTGAACGGCGTGCCCACGGCCCCCCCGACGTCGGGCGTCATCCAGTATGCCGAGATGCTTCCCCAGCCCGGCTTCTGGGCGAAGTGGAATCCGACAGTGCTCGGCGGCCTGATGGCGTATGCCGCGCTTTGCCTCATCCTGTTGCTGACGGTTCCCAACACGCTGTGGGATCCGGCGGCACGTCACGTCACCATCGTGATCGGCGGGCTCGGCCTCTGGCGGTTCGGCTGGTGGACCACCCATGTCGTGCGGGCCTGGATCTACGCCTTCGTGCGCTATCCGGCGCTGCGGCGGCTCGCCGACCAGGCGTGGCAGGACGGTCACCGCCCGCGCCGGGTTCACTTCATGATGACGACCTTCCGCGAAAAGCGCGAAATCACCCACGCGGTGGTCGACAGTATCGTGCGCGAACTGCGATCGACCGGCCTGCCCGGCACGATCTGGCTGGGGTCCGGCGACGAAAGCGACGAGATCATCATCGCCGACTTCCTGGCCGAGCATGCGGCCGACATCGAGATCCGCTTTGAGATCGCCCGCCAGATCAAGCCCGGTAAACGCTACGGCATCGGTGCGTCGCTCCGCGCCATGGCGAAGGGGCGCGAGCGCGGCGAAGTCCGCGAGGACGATGTCGTGGTCTTCATGGACGGCGATTCGATCATCGGTGACGGGATGCTGGCCAAATGCACCTCGCTGTTCGTCGCCGATCCGGCGCTCGAGGCGATGACGACCGACGAGGAGGTGATCTGCTTCGGCCCGCAATGGATTCAGCTGTGGTTGACCATGCGATTCGCGCAGCGCCGCATCGCCATGCAGAGCCACGCGCTCGCCGGCAAGGTCCTGACCCTGACCGGGCGCCTGTCGCTGTATCGCGTCAACCACGTCATCCGGCCGGAGTTCTACGAGCTGGTCGAGGAGGACCATCTCGAACACTGGCTGTGGGGTCGCTTCCGCTTCCTGTCGGGCGACGACAAGACCACCTGGTATTACATGCTGCGCGTCGGCGCGAAGATGATGTACGTGCCCGACACGATCGCCTACACCGTCGAGCATATCGAGGGCTCGGGCTACGAGCGCATGGTGCAGAACCTGCGCCGCTGGTCGGGCAACATGTTGCGCAACGGCGCCCGCGCCATTGCGCTGGGCCCCCGCCGAACCGGCTTCTTCATCTGGTGGTGCATCGTCGACCAGCGCATCGCGATGTGGACCATGCTCGTGAGCCCGATCCTGGGCGTGATGGGCGCACTGCTGGTGTCGCCAGCGTTTCTGGTCACATACTTCATCTGGATTGCGATCACGCGGCTGTGGCAGGCGATGGTCCTGTTCGGCTACTCGCGCGAGGTCCATCTCGTCTACCCGCTGCTGCTCTACGTGAACCAGTTCGTGAACGCGGCGGTCAAAGTCTATTGTCTGTTCCGCCTGTCCAAGCAGCGCTGGACCAACCGCGGCGACCAGAAGGCCGGCTTCGGCGGCGGCCTGGCCGACCAGATCCGTAACGGCGTCGCCTTCTACCTGACGGCGGTGGCCATGTCGGTCCTCGTGCTGACCATCGTGAGCTATGCGGGCGTGCTGCGCCTGCCGAGCCTCTATACGCTGCATGAATTCAGGCTGGCGGTGCTGCCATGACCCGTTGCATCGTCATTGTCCTGCTGGTGCTCGCCGCATGGCCCGGGCATGCCGGGTCTTTGGCCGAGGATGCCTGCCGCCCGCCGCCGGTCCAGCTCGATCCGGCGCCGATCGTTGCCGTGGAAGGGCCCGCTCACAAGGGGACCGACCGCCGGATCGAACCTTTCGCCCTGCTGCAGATGCAAGCCGCTGCAGCGTGGCGCGGCCGTCGCGATGAAGATGCCGCCGCGCAGGCTGTCGATTCCATGCTGCGCTGGGCGCGCGCCGGTGCGCTCTCCGAAATCGTCGATGCAGGGCCGGACTCGAGCAATACAAACTCGATCTATTCCCTGCGCCGCGCGCTGATCGCCATGCTCGGTGTGTGGATGGACTTGCGCCACGCGCCGGTCGGAAGGGCTCATGCGGACGAGATCGAGCGCTGGCTTGCTCGTCTCGTCGCCCTCCAGGACGTGAATACCGGTGGACGGAAGAGCCGCGCCAAGGGTGAAGGGATGAGCAACCACAACAATCATGCCTTGCTGCGCGCCACCGTCGCCGCCCAGTGGGCGGTGCTGACCGGCCGACGTGAATTCGCCGACGCCGCGGAGGGTGCCGCGTGGGAGACCATCGCCGCGATGGGCGCCGATGGCAGCCTGCCGCTGGAGATGGCGCGCGGGTCGAGGGCGCTGTGGTACCAGAGGCATGCGATCGCCTCACTTGTCTACATGGCCGAGCTGTTGCGGCCGTTCGGCCGCGACCTGTGGCGGCCCCGTCCGGACGGCGCCGACCTGCATCGCGCGATCGCCTTTCTGCTGGATGCCATTGACGATCCCGAGCGGCTCGCGGCTTTCACCGGCGCTGACGAATTCCGGCAGGACATGGGATTTCTCGTGCCGCGCGGCAACGGCCGCCACTACATGGCCTGGTCCGAACTGTATCGCGCCCGCTTCCCGGAACGTGCCGAGTCGGTGCGCCTTCTCGCGCTGCTGCCTGCGCGCGGCGATCGCGGCTGGCCGATGATCGACGACTATGTCGGGGGCAATGCCACGTGCCGCGTCCTGACCTTCGCCGCAAACGCTTCGGAGGCCGCCCGGTCGAAGTGACGGCGGTGTCTGCGATCAATGTCGGCGCGAAGTCGGTCCCGCGACCATCAAGTCGCTCGGCTCCCCGCCTTGCCACCTCGCCGGATGGCGTGCATTAGAGGGGTCGCCCTCCCGCGGCAAACAACTCGCAGTCAGGAAATGCTCGATGGCTTCAGGCACGGTCAAGTGGTTCAACGCCACCAAGGGGTTCGGCTTCATCCAACCGGACAATGGCGGCAAGGACGTGTTCGTCCATATCAGCGCGGTTGAGCGCGCCGGCCTGAACGGCCTCAATGAGGGTCAAAAGATCACCTACGATGTCGTGAACGAGCGCGGCAAGGACGCTGCCGCAAACCTCAAGGCATAGCGCGGGCGAACACCCCGGAAACCCCGCCCGGCTGCCCGGCGCGGGGTTTTTTCGTTTGGTGCTGGCAAAGGAGAGGGTGGATGTCGGAAGCGCAGAGGATCGCGGCCTTTTGCACGCAGTGTCGGTCGCGCTGCGGCTGCATCGCTGTTGTGGAGGGTGGGCGGCTGATAGGCGTCGAACCCAAGCCGGATCATCCGACGGGGCAGGCGCTTTGTCCCAAGGGGCGGGCGGCGCCGGAACTCGTCCATCATCCCGAACGGGTGACGCGGCCGTTGCGCCGTACGCAACCGAAGGGCGCGCCCGATCCCGGCTGGAAGCCGATCGGTTGGGATGAGGCGCTTGTGGAGATCGCCGGTCGCCTGTCGGGGATCCGGGAGAAGCACGGGGCCGAACAGGTCGCCTTTTCCGTGACCACGCCGAGCGGTTCGCACATTTCGGATTCGATCTCATGGGTCGAGCGCTTCATTCGTGCCTACGGCAGCCCGAACACGATCTACGGAACCGAGATCTGCAATTGGCACAAGGACTACGCTTCCCGCTTCACCTATGGCCATGACATCGGCACGCCGGATTTCGCGCACACCGGTTGCATCGTGCTGTGGGGCAACAATCCGACGGCGACCTGGCTGGCTCGGCAGGTGGAAATACAGAAGGGCCTCAGGCGCGGTGCGCGCATGATCGTCATCGACCCGCGGCCGACGGTGTTGGCCAGGCGCGCGACCCAGTGGCTGCGGGTGCGTCCCGGCACGGACCAGGCGGTTGCCCTCGGGCTCGCCAACCTGCTGATTTCGAGCGGCCGATTCGATCACGACTTTGCGGCCATCTGGACGAATGCTAGCCTGCTGGTGCGCGCCGATACCGGCCGTTTTCTGCGCGAGAGCGACCTTCGGGCCGATGGCCGGACCGACATTCTGTTCTCACACGCCGATAATGGCGGTGGTCTTCTGCCGTTCGATGCGACGCGCGGAAGCTGGGACGTCGCAAGCACCACGCCCGCACTGCGCTGGCAGGGTACTGTCCGGACCCTGTCCGGGCCGGTCCCGTGTCACACCGCACTCGAACTGTTTGCACGGGTCGCCGCCGAGTTTCCGCCGCAGCGGGTCGCCGACGTGAGCGGCATCGAGCCCGGCGACCTCGCGAAGGCCGCCGATATCATCGCCGGTGCCGAATCTGTGGCTTACTACGTGTGGAACGGCGTCGGGCAGAGCATCACGGCCACGCAGACCGATCGCGCGATCTCGATCCTCTACGCCCTCACCGGCAGCTATGGCCGCAAGGGCGGCAACGTACCCGGCGGGGCCGCGCCCTTCGTCGATATATCCGGTCAGGATCTGCTGCCGGCGACACAGCGCGACAAGGCGCTCGGACTGGCCGAACGGCCGCTCGGGCCCGGCCTCCAGGGTTGGGTGACGGCCCGCGACGTCTACACGGCGGTGCTCGAGAAGGCGCCTTATCCGGTGCGCATGCTGATGTCTTTCGGCACCAACCTCCTGGTGTCGCAACCCGACACGGACAAGGCCCGCAAGGCACTGTCGGCCCTCGAGTTTCATGTCCATGCCGATTTCTTCGTCAACGCGACCGCACGCTACGCCGACATCGTCCTGCCCGTCGCCACGTCGTGGGAGCGGGAAGGATTGCGGACTGGCTTCGATGGCAGCCTCGAAGGGCTGCGACATGTCCAGCTGCGGCCTCCGGTGGTCGCGGCTGTCGGCGAGGCTCGCTCCGACACCGATATCGTGATGGGACTCGCCTCGCGGCTCGGCCTCGCCGATCGCATGTTCGGTCTCGATGTCGACCGCGGCCACGATGCGGTCCTGAGCAGGACGGGATTGACCGTCGAGAGGCTGCGCCGTTCGCCCGAAGGCGTCTTGGTCGAGGGAGTTGTGCCGTTCGATGCACAGTCCATCCCGCACGACGGCCATCCGCGCGGGTACCCGACGCCGACCCGCAAGATCGAAATCTATTCGGAGCGGCTGATGCTTTCCGGCTATCGGCCGACCCCCGAACTCGACGCCGAGGATCTCGTACCGCCGGAGGCGGGTTACCCGTTGCGTCTCGGCAGCGCCAAGAGCGTCGCCTACTGCCACAGCCAGCATCGAAACATTGGCTCGTTGCGCCGGCTTGCGCCGGACCCGGTCGTGGAAATGGCGCCGCCAGATGCTGCCGCTCGTTCGATCGTGCAGGGCGACTGGGTTCGCGTCAGGACGCGGAGTGGTGAGTTCGCCGCCCGTGCCGCCGTCGTGTCGGGTCTCGCAGCCGGTGCCGCATTCGGCCAGCACGGCTGGTGGATCGATGGCGGTGACGGTACGCCCTACGATCGAAAGCATCCGTTGGCAGCGAACCTGAACGGCGCAATCGGCACCGAGCGCGCCGACCCCGTCAGCGGCTCGATCCCGCTTCGGTGTTCGTGGTGTCAGATCGAGAAGATGACGAGCACGCCTTCCGAATGAGGGTGCTCGAACGTCGTTCGATTTCTGCCGCTGCAATTGTATCGATTTGCTCGAAATTTCCTCTCGGCGATTGAATCGCCTTCCTGTGGCAATGTCCCCTCAACGCGCGCGGCCCCGCGTGCCATGAACTGGACGCAATTCCCAGCCATCGAATTTATCGGAAGAGCCTCGCGTATGGAGCGGGAGGTGGAGGTGAAAGTCTGGGGCGTGCGACGCCCCCGTTAGCCGGGAGACAAAATCATGAATGAGAAGGTCGAGCACGTGCCGTGCGAGCAACCCGAGCCGCGCAAGAAGCCCTATCAACCTCCCGCGCTCATAAGACTTGGTTCACTCAGCGACCTGACGAGAAAAGTAGGATGGCGCGGCCGATCCGACGGCGGACGCTTTCCGCGCGGGTTTCGCACGTCATTCTGAGCGTGCACGGGAGTGTTCCCAGCGGGCGTCCGTAGCGTGACCTGTCCGTTGTGCCGGAACCAAGCGCCGCGCGGGCCGTTCCTCCCTGATGAGGGAGAGTTCAATCTCGGGGGCGATCGTGCCCGCTGCCGTGAGGGGGCGCGCGATAAAGGTGCTGCATATCGATTTGCGGCGCCAGCCCGACCTCAGCGCGTTTGAACTTGCCGTAGGCGGCATCGGGGCGCTGGGATTCAATCACGTCTGTGTCGGTCCCGTCTTCGACATCGGCGACGGCCGCGACCCTCTGCTCGTTTCCGATCATCGTCTTTCGATCGCGCACATGAGGTCCTTTGGCGCGCCGCCAGCGTTGATCAGGGCACTGCGGCGCATCTGCGAGAGCGCTGGGCTGGCCCTCTTCGTCGATGTGGTCCTCAATCGCGTCGCCTTAGGGGGCGTTTCGGCGAAGGCGCTGGCCGGGTTGTATGATGGCATGCCCGGCCTCAATCTGCTCGATCCGCGGATCGACCGGGGTGCGGCGACATCCGCCTTTTTGCGCGGTGGATCCGAGGAGGGCGCCGCCGACTGGTGGGCAGAGCTTCTGTCTGAATTGGTGACCGCGGGCGCCCAAGGGTTTCGCCTCCTCGGCCTCGACCGGCTGCCGTCGCATGCGTTGCACACCATCCTGAATCGAGTCCGGACGAAGACGGCCTGCGCCTTCTGGGGTTGGACACCCGGAGTGCCGTGGACCCGACATGGCGAACTCGCCGTTGCGGGATTGTCGGCTGTGTTCGCCTCGACCTCGTGGTGGGACGGGCGGGCCGCCTGGTTCGTCGAGGAACATGAAGCGCTTCGTCGGATTGGCCACGTGGTTGGTGTGGCCGCGGTGCCGTTTGAAGCGCAGCCAGCGTCGCGGGCCAGCACGGTCCGCTCCCTGATGCTGGCAGCGGCGACCACCGATGGTCTATTCGTGCCGGACGAGGCGGTCGACGGTGAAACGCTGCGACGGGCTGCGGAACTGTCGGAAGAGATGGCGTCGAAGGTTCCTCACGGCGGGCTTCGGTCGCTCACCAGTCCTTCGCAGCCTGTGACCGTCCTCCTGAGGACGGACGGGACGGCGGCCTGCAATGCGCGCCGGAACGCGGCCATCGCCATCAACAACGATCTCTTCAGCAGACGGGCGCTGCCCTTCGACGCCGCGATCCTGCCGCCGGCGGCAGGAACCGCGCTGGCCGTCGCGGAGACAGGTTCGTGCGCCAGCCTGGAACCGGGAGAAATCCGCGTGGTCGATGTCACTCCAACCCGGCCCGTGCGCAGCATCAGGAAGCCGGGCAAGCGCGAAGTAAACGCCGCTGCGGCGCAGTCGCCCATCGTCATCGAGCGCGTGGCGCCGACGGTCAACGGCGGTGCGTTCGCTGCCAAGCATGTGGTTGGCAAGTCGCTGGTGATCGAGGCCGACATCTTCGCCGATGGGCACGACCTGTTGGGTGCCGAGGTCCTGTGGTGGGCGGCTGACGAGGATGAGCGCAAGGCCGTCCCGCTCACACATATCGCCAACGACCGATGGCGTGCGACCGTGACGCCGGAGCGGATCGGGAGGCACTATTTCTCGGTCGAGGCCTGGCGCGACGAATATGGCAGCCTGTCGCACGGTCTCGAGGTCAAGCATCGCGCCGGCATCGATGTCTCCGTGGAGCTGCTCGAGGCCGCTCTCTTTCTCGAAGGACTGGTCAGGGAGCCTGGCGTCAGATCGCTGCTGGCAGAGGCAAAGGCGGCGGAACCAACGACCGCTGTCAGTCTGCTCACGTCCGCAGACGCCCGCGCTACCGTCGCGGCCGGCGCAGAACGCCGCTTCCGAATCGACGAGGGGCCATTCGCGGTCGACGTCGAGCGGCCACAGGCTGAGTTCGCTTCCTGGTACGAGCTGTTTCCGCGATCCCTGACAGATGACCCCAAGCGGCATGGCACGTTCGACGACGTGATCGAGGCCCTGCCGCGTGTACGCGCGATGGGCTTCGACGTGCTTTACTTCCCGCCCATCCACCCGATCGGCAAGGTCAATCGGAAGGGCCGGAACAACACTCTCACGCCGGGACCGGACGATGTCGGCAGCCCCTACGCCATCGGGGGTGCGGACGGCGGGCACGACGCCATCCATCGCCAACTCGGCACCCCCGAGGACTTTCGCAGACTCGTGGCGGCAGCACGGGAGCAGGGGCTCGAGATCGCGCTCGACTTCGCCATCCAGTGTTCGCTCGACCATCCCTGGCTCCGTGAGCATCCGGACTGGTTCAAGCGCCGGCCCGACGGGACCATCAAGTACGCCGAGAACCCGCCCAAGAAGTACGAAGACATCGTCAATGTCGACTTCTACGCGGAGGGCGCCGTGCCGTCGCTATGGCTGGCGCTGCGCGACGTCGTGTTGCATTGGGTGGAGGAGGGCGTTCGCATCTTCCGCGTCGACAACCCCCACACCAAGCCGCTGCCGTTCTGGCACTGGATGATTGCAGACATCCGCGGCCGGCATCCCGACGTGCTGTTCCTGTCGGAGGCGTTCACCCGGCCGAAGATGATGTACCGCCTGGCCAAGGTCGGCTTCTCCCAGTCGTACACCTACTTCACGTGGCGCAACGGCAAGCAGGAGATCGCCGACTACATGCGCGAGCTGGCGACGACCGAGGTCTCGGACTATTTCCGGCCGCACTTCTTCGTCAATACGCCCGACATCAACCCGTTCTTCCTGCAGAGCTCCGGCCGGCCGGGGTTTCTGATCCGGGCGGCGCTCGCTGCCACCCTGTCGGGCCTGTGGGGAGTCTATTCCGGCTTCGAACTCTGCGAATCGGCCGCCCTGCCGGGCCGCGAGGAATATCTCGATTCGGAGAAGTACGAGATCAGGCCGCGCGACTTCGCGGCGCCGGGCAACATCGTGGCCGAGATCACGATGCTGAACCGCCTGCGAAGGTCGCACCCCGCCCTCCAGAGTCATCTCGGCATCACATTCTACAACGCGGGCAACGACCGCATCCTCGTCTATGGCAAGCGGGCGCCGGATGCCCAGGACATGGTTCTGGTCGCAGTCAGTCTCGATCCCCATCAACCCCAGGCAACGAACTTCGAGATCCCGCTCTGGGAATGGAAGCTGCCGGATGACGGCACCATCGAGGTCGAGGATCTGGTGGCCGGCCATCGCTTCACCTGGCACGGCAAGACCCAGCATCTCCGCCTCGATCCGTCCGTCCTTCCCTTCGCCATCTGGCGCCTGTCGCCCCGGAACGCCGCATGAACGCCCCCGTCGCCGATACGCCCGCCACCTTGCCGGTCGCGACCGATCCTCAATGGTACAAGGATGCGATCATCTACCAGCTGCACGTCAAGTCGTTCTTCGATTCGAACAATGACGGCATCGGTGACTTCCCCGGCCTCATATCGCGGTTGCCCTACATTGCCGAATTGGGCATCAACACCATCTGGCTGCTGCCGTTCTACCCGTCACCCCGTCGAGATGACGGATACGACATCGCCGAATACACGGCCGTGCACCCCGAGTACGGCACGCTTGACGATGTTAAGCGGCTGATCGAGGAAGCGCACAAACTCGGGATCCGCATCATCACGGAACTCGTGATCAATCATACCTCCGATCAGCATGCCTGGTTCCAGCGGGCGCGTCTCGCGCCCCCGGGATCGCCCGAGCGCGACTTCTACGTCTGGTCCGACACCGACCAGAAATACGACGGCACCCGCATCATCTTCATCGATTCGATCCGCTCCAACTGGACGTGGGATCCCGAGGCCAAGGCCTATTTCTGGCATCGCTTCTACTCGCACCAGCCCGATCTCAACTTCGACAATCCCGCCGTGCTCGAGGCTGTACTGGGCGTGATGCAGTTCTGGCTCGACATGGGCATCGACGGGCTGCGGCTCGACGCGGTGCCGTATCTGGTCGAGCGCGAGGGCACGAACAACGAGAACCTGCCCGAAACGCATCAGGTACTGAAGCGCATCCGCGCCGAAATCGACAAAGCCTATCCCGGCCGCATGCTGCTCGCCGAGGCCAACCAGTGGCCCGAGGACACCAAGGAGTATTTCGGTCAGGGCGACGAATGCCACATGGCGTTCCATTTCCCGCTGATGCCGCGCATGTACATGGCTCTGGCGCGCGAGGATCGCTTTCCGATCACCGACATCATGCGGCAGACTCCGCAGATCCCCGACAACTGCCAGTGGGCGATCTTCCTGCGCAATCACGACGAGCTGACGCTCGAGATGGTGACGGACTCCGAGCGCGACTATCTCTGGGAAACCTATGCCACGGACCGCCGGGCGCGCCTGAACCTCGGCATTCGCCGCCGCCTCGCGCCCCTGCTGGAGCGCGACCGCCGTCGCATCGAACTGATGAACTGCCTGCTGTTGTCGATGCCCGGCGCGCCGGTCATCTACTATGGCGACGAGATCGGCATGGGCGACAACATCCGCCTGGGCGACCGCGATGGCGTGCGTACGCCGATGCAATGGTCACCAGACCGCAACGGCGGCTTCTCCCGGGCCGATCCGGCGGCGCTCGCGCTGCCGGCCATCATGGATGCGCTCTACGGCTACGAAACCGTGAATGTCGAGGCACAGACGCGCGACGTCCATTCCCTCTTGCATTGGACGCGGAAGATGATCGCCGTGCGGCGTACTCATGCCGCTTTTGGCCGGGGCACGCTGCGCTTCCTCTATCCGAAGAATCGGAAAGTGCTTGCCTACCTGCGCGAGCTGGACGGCGAAGTCATTCTCTGCGTCGCCAACGTTTCGCGGACGCCGCAGGCCGTCGAACTCGACCTCTCGGAGTTCGCGGGCCGCGTGCCGGTCGAACTGAACGGCGGCTCGCTGTTCCCGCCCATTGGCCAACTGACCTACCTGCTGACGCTACCGCCTTACGGGTTCTACTGGTTCATTCTGGCCGGCGAGGCGGAAGCGCCATCGTGGCACACGCCCGCACCCGAACCGCTGCCGGACTACGTGACCGTCGTGCTGCGGGGTCCTCTCGCCGAAGGGGTATCGGGCTCGGCGCCGACGCTGGAACGCGAGTCTCTGCCACCGTACCTCGCCAAGCGTCGCTGGTTCGGCGCCAAGGACAAGACGCTCAAATCTTCCCGCTTCTCCTCTCTGGCGCGGCTGCCAGGCTCGGAACGGGAACTACTTCTCAGCGAGATCGAGGTCGAGGCAAGCGATGAGAAGAGCCGCTGGCTGTTGCCTCTGTCGATAAGCTGGGAGGACGAGCCCGCGTCCGCACTCCCGTCTCAGCTTGCGTTGGCACGGGTGCGGCGCGGGCGCCGCATCGGGCTGCTCACCGATGCCTTCGCCCTGCCGGAGTTCGCCCGTGAAATGCTGGCGGCACTGGCAGCGGGCGCGAAGATCGGCGGCCCCGAGGGCCAGATCGTTTTCGAACCGATGGAGGAAGCGATCGAGCTCCTGCAACGGCCAGCGGAGGCTCACGTCATGTGGCTGACCGCCGAGCAGTCCAACAGCTCGCTGGTCGTTGACGATGCTGTCATGCTGAAGATCTTTCGCCGCATCCAGGCGGGGGAGCATCCTGAAGCGGAGATGAGCCGGTATCTGACCCGCCACGGCTTCACCAACTCGCCATCGTTGCTGGGCGAGGTGGTCCGCATCGCACCCGACGGCGAACGACACGCTCTCGCCATCGCACAGGCGTTCGTGAGGAACCAGGGTGACGCCTGGACCTGGACGCTCAACCAGTTCAATCGCGCGCTCGACAATCTCGCCAGCCGCGAGGCGACCGCCGAATCCCGCGATGACGACATCGAGGACTACCACGCCTTTGCCGGCACCATCGGGCGTCAGCTCGGCGCCATGCATCAGGTCCTGGCTAAGCCGACGGAAGACGAGGCCTTCTCTCCGCGCAAGGCACTAGCCGAGGATGTCTCGGCGTGGAGCGAGCGCGGCCTCGGCCTGCTGAACAAGGCACTGGACGCGATCGCAGCCATCGAGACTTGGGAGAGCGAGGCGGCTGCGGCCGACGCGAAGCGCCTGCTCGATCGGCGCGAGGACCTGATCGCGCTCCTCCAGCAACTCGTGATGGGCGGGATCGACTCGATCGTCACGCGCATCCACGGCGATTTCCATCTCGGTCAGGTGCTGATCGCCAGCGCCGATGCCTACATCATCGACTTCGAAGGCGAACCCGCGCGGCCTCTCGAGGAACGCCGGCAGAAGGCCAGTCCGATGCGCGACGTCGCGGGGCTGATGCGGTCGTTCGACTATGCGGCGGCGGCGACCCTGGATCCAAAGAACCTGATCGCAAACCGCATCCCCCCGTCCCGGCGCCTGACACTCGTCACCCGTCTGCGGATGGGCGCCCAGCGCGCCTTCCTTGCGGCTTACCAGGAAGCTGCCGCCGGCCTGCCCGGCATGGACCGCAGCGAGCTTTTGGATTTCTTCCTGGCCGAGAAGGCGGCCTACGAGATCTGCTACGAGGCGGCGAACCGGCCGGCCTGGCTGCCGATTCCCCTGTCGGGCTTGTCGCGTCTGGCTGCGCGCCTGCTTCGCGAGACGCCGCCGCAGGACAGCGCATGAACGCCGTGACCCGCGACATCAGGCTCGACCGCGAGACGGCGGCAGCGTTGGAAGCAGGCCGTCCACTGGACGCGTTCGCGGTGCTGGGTCCGCATGAGGGCAGGGCGGGACGGATCGTCCGGGTCTTCGTGCCGGGTGCCCAGTCCGTCGAAGTGGTCGGGCGCGACGATGGAAGGACCTGGGCGGCGCTGACGGAAGGTGCCGCGGCCGGCCTGTTCGAGGGGCCCGTCGAGCGATCCGGCGCCTATATCCTGCGCATCCAGTGGCCGGGCGCGTTGCAGGAGACGGAAGACGCCTACGCGTTCGGCCCGGCGCTGGGCGATCTGGATCTCCACCTTTTCAACGAGGGTCGACACTTCGAATTGGCCGAGGCGCTGGGCGCCAACGTCGCCTCGATGGAGGACGTTGAAGGCGTGCGCTTCGCCGTATGGGCGCCGAATGCCCAGCGCGTCGCGGTGATCGGCGATTTCAATTCGTGGGACCGGCGGCGGCACCCGATGCGCCTTCGGCCCTCCGCCGGTGTCTGGGAGATCTTCATCCCCCGCCTCGGTGCCGGAGCACGCTACAAGTTCGACATCGTCGGACCGGGCGGCGTTCGCCTGCCCGACAAGGCCGACCCGATCGCGCAGCAGGCCGAGCTCGCGCCAGCCACGGCATCGGTCGTCGCCGCGCCAGCCGCCGCTCTGCGCTGGAACGATGAGGGGTGGATGGCCAGTCGCGCGGAACGTCAATCGGCGACGGCTGCGATCTCGATCTACGAAGTTCATGCCGGTTCCTGGATGCGCCAGAAGGCTGGCGCGGGCGCGCGGGAGCGTCCGCTTTGGGACTTCCTGTCGGAGCGCCTGATTCCCTACGTGAAGGAGATGGGCTTCACCCATGTCGAGCTGCTGCCGGTGACGGAGCATCCGTTCGGCGGCTCTTGGGGATACCAGCCACTCGGATTGTTCGCACCAGCCGCGCTATACGGTCCGCCCGAGTCGTTCGCGCGCTTCGTCGATGCCGCGCATCGCGCCGGCATCGGTGTGTTGCTCGACTGGGTGCCGGCGCATTTTCCGACCGACCCGCACGGGCTGGCGCGCTTCGACGGCACCGCGCTCTACGAGCATCTCGATCCGCGTGAGGGCTACCATCACGACTGGAACACCTACATCTACAATTTCGGACGCCGGGAGGTTCAGGGGTTCCTGATCGCCAGCGCGCTGCACTGGCTCGAACGCTTCCATGTCGACGGGCTGCGGGTCGATGCCGTCGCCTCGATGCTCTACCGCGACTACAGCCGGCCGGCCGATGCGTGGATTCCGAACGTCCATGGCGGCCGCGAGAACCTCGAGGCGATCGGCTTCCTGCGCCACCTCAACGCCGTGGTGGCCGAGCGTTGTCCCGGCGCGATCATGGTGGCCGAGGAATCGACTGCCTGGCCGGGCGTCAGCGCCCCCTTGCCGGAGGGTCTCGGCTTCTCGTTCAAATGGAACATGGGCTGGATGCACGACACGCTACAATATATCGAGCACGAGCCGATCCATCGCGCGTATCACCACGATCAGCTCACGTTCGGCCTGGTCTACGCGTTCTCGGAACGGTTCGTGCTGCCGATCTCCCACGACGAGGTCGTGCATGGGAAGGGATCTCTGCTCGGGAAGATGCCCGGTGACCGGTGGCAGCGCTTCGCCAACCTCCGTGCCTATTTCGGCTTCATGTGGACGCATCCCGGCAAGAAGCTCCTGTTCATGGGCAGCGAGATAGCGCAGGAGCGCGAGTGGAACCACGACGGCGAGATCGACTGGCACCTGCTCGACGACGGGCTGCATGCCGGGGTCCAGCGGTTGGTTCGCGACCTCAACCGTCTGTACATTGCGGAGTCCTCGTTGCATGCGACCGACAGCGACCCGTCGGGCTTCTCGTGGATCGTGGGCGACGATCGCGCGAACTCGGTCTTTGCCTTTTTCCGGACCTCGGGCTTGGGCGCACCGCTGCTGGTCGTCTGCAACATGACGCCCGTCCCCCGGCACGGGTATCGCATCGGTGTGCCCACGCCGGGTCGCTGGCGCGAGGTGGCCAACACGGATTCCCGCTTCTATGGCGGCAGCGATCTGGGCAATGACGGCGCCGTCCTGTCGGTCGACCAGCCGTCCCACGGGCTTTCCCAGTCGGTGCAACTCACCATCCCACCCCTTGCGACGGTAATCCTGCGCGGCGAGGACTAGGATGGCCATGTCTTCCTGGCCCGACCGGCTGCTGGCGGGCGCACCCTATCCGCTCGGCACCACATGGGACGGGCTGGGAACCAACTTCGCGGTCTTCTCGGCACATGCGACCCGTATCGAACTGTGCCTGTTCGACCCCTCCGGTCGACGTCAGATCGCACGCTTCGATCTTCCCGAATGCACGGACGAGGTCTGGCACGGCTACCTCCCCAACGCCCGCGCTGGCCTGGTGTATGGCTATCGCGCTTACGGGCCCTATGAGCCGCAGGCGGGCCACCGGTTCAATCCGCACAAATTGCTGCTCGATCCCTATGCGCGCCGTCTGACGGGAGAGCTGCGTAACGCCGATGCGCTCTATGGCTATCGCATCAACTCTCCACGCGCCGACCTGTCATTCGACCGACGCGATAGTGCGCCGGGAGTCATGAAGGCGGTGGTCGCCGACGAGAGTTTCAACTGGGCCGACGACCGGCCGCCTGCGGTTCCGTGGTCGGATACGGTGATATACGAGACACATCTCCGGGGCCTCAGCATGTTGCGGCAGGACCTGCGGCCGAACGAGCGTGGGACTTTCGCGGCACTGGGCGATCCCGTGTTCATCGACCATCTGCGTCGGCTGGGGGTTACGACGGTCGAGCTGTTGCCGATCCACGCCTTCGTTCAGGACCGCTCCCTGCTTGAAAAAGGCCTGCGCAACTACTGGGGCTACAACACCATCGGTTTCTTTGCACCGGAGCCGCGATACCTGTCCGACGGCACGCTCGACGAGTTGCGCATCGCCGTCCGTCGCCTGCACGCGGCGGGCCTCGAGCTGATACTCGACGTCGTCTACAACCATACGGCGGAAGGCAGCGAGCTGGGACCGACGCTCTCATTCCGCGGCCTCGACAATGCGAGCTACTACCGGCTGCTTCCCGACAATCCACGGCATTGCATCAACGACACCGGCACGGGCAACACGCTCAACCTGTCGACGCCGCGCGTGCTGCAGATGGTCATGGACTCGCTGCGCTACTGGGTGACGGCGTTCCATGTCGACGGCTTTCGCTTCGACCTCGGCGTGACGCTCGGTCGCGAGGCGCACGGCTTCGATCCGGGATCGGGCTTCTTCGACGCGATACGCCAGGATCCGGTGCTGCAGACGGTCAAGCTGATCTCGGAGCCGTGGGATATCGGACCGGGCGGCTACCAGGTCGGCAATCATCCGCCGGGCTTTGCCGAATGGAACGACCGATTCCGGGACGGGGTCAGGCGCTACTGGCGCGGCGATCCGGGCGAGCGGGCGGACTTTGCCGCGCGCCTCGCGGGGTCGAGCGATCTCTTCGACCGGCGGCACCGGCGGCCCTGGGCGTCGATCAACTATGCCGCCTCGCACGACGGTTTCACCCTGCTGGACGCGGTGAGCTATGCCGAACGCCACAACGAGGCGAACGGCGAGGACAACAAGGACGGCCACGGCGAAAACTACTCCGCCAACTGGGGCGAGGAGGGGCCGACGACGGACCCCGCCATCCTCGACACGCGGCAACGGCTGCAACGGGCCATGCTCGCGACGCTGTTCCTTGCCCAGGGCACACCGATGCTGCTGGGCGGCGACGAATTCGGCCGCACCCAGCAAGGCAACAACAACGCCTACTGCCAGGACAACGAGACGTCTTGGATCGACTGGAGCCTGCTCGAGCGGCCGGAAGGCAAGAGCCTGACGGCCTTCGTCGCCCGCGTCGTTTCATTGCGCCATCGCCATCCGGTGCTGCGATCCCCGTACTTCCTGCACGGACGGGAGTTCCCGGTCGAAGGCGTGCCCGATATCTCCTGGTTCGATGCTTCCGGTGAAATCGTCTCGGCCGAATCCTGGAACAATGCCGAAGATCGCTGCCTCACCCTCAGGCGGGTGGGTCCCAACGACGACGGCTCAGTCACGATGTTGACCGCCTTCTTCAACGCCGGGACCGGGGCCTGCCAGTTCCTTTTGCCGGAACCGCACTGGCCGACGCGCATTGTGCTGGACAGCGCGGCGCCCGATGCGCCTGAGCGGGACCTGGAAGGGATGGAAGTCGTGGTCGGACCTCGCAGTGTCGTGCTGGCCTTGGCGACCAGGGCGAAGGAATGAAGAAGCAGTTCATGCGTGACCTGCCGTTCGGCGCGTCGCTCCTTCCGTCTGGTGCGACGCGCTTTCGCTTCTGGGCGCCGGCTCAGGCCCATGTGAGCGTCGAGGTCGAAGGC
The DNA here is from genome assembly GCA_046296475.1 of Reyranella sp. Lineage (GTDB taxonomy): Bacteria > Pseudomonadota > Alphaproteobacteria > Reyranellales > Reyranellaceae > Reyranella. The sequence goes on along the minus strand of JBKBLH010000004.1, from coordinate 50,023 downwards.
GCGCCGCCGGTGCCGATGAAGATGGTTGGCGAGGGATGGTTCGAGGTGGAGCTCTCCTGTGGACCCGGTGCGCGCTATCTCTATCGTCTCGGCAACGGGATGGCTGTCCCCGATCCCGCTTCGCGCGGGCAGGCCGACGACGTGCACGGGCCCAGCCTCGTAGTCGATCCGCACGGCTACGAATGGCGGCAAGCGGCGTGGCGCGGCCGGCCCTGGCACGAGACGGTGCTCTACGAGCTGCACACCGGTGCATTCGGCGGCTTCGCGGGCGTACAGGCCGCCCTGCCCATTCTGGCGGACCTCGGCGTCACGGCGGTCGAGCTGATGCCGGTCAACGATTTTCCGGGGACGCGAAACTGGGGCTACGATGGCGTGCTCCCGTTCGCGCCCGACCACAGCTATGGCACGCCCGACGAGCTGAAGGCGTTGGTCGATGCGGCGCACGGCAACGGGCTGATGATGTTCCTCGACGTGGTCTACAATCACTTCGGACCGGACGGGAACTACCTCTCCGCCTACGCCCCGCAGTTCTTCCGCAACGACATCGCGACGCCCTGGGGCGCGGCAATCGACTTCCGCCGTCCAGAGGTGCGTCGCTACTTCACTGAAAACGCGCTCTACTGGCTCCATGAATATCGCTTCGACGGGCTGCGCTTCGACGCGGTGCATGCCATCTCGGAGTCCGATTGGCTGGACGAGATGGCGCGCGAAGTGCGGCGCTCGGTCGAGCCCGGCCGCCACGTCCACCTCGTGCTCGAACATGACGGCAACGTGGCCGATCACCTGCGGCGCGACTTCGATGCGCAGTGGAATGACGATGCGCACCATGTTCTGCATACGCTGCTGACAGGCGAGCGCGACGGCTACTATGCCGACTACGCCGACAGGCCGGCCCGGCACCTGGCGCGCGCGCTATCCGAGGGCTTCGTCTACCAGGGCGATCCCTCCGCCTATCGCAGCGGCGAGACGCGCGGAACGCCCAGCAGCGATCTTCCGCCGACGTCCTTCGTTCTGTTCCTCCAGAACCATGACCAGATCGGCAACCGCCCGTTCGGCGACCGTCTCACCGAGCATGTTGCGCCGGAGGTGCTGGAGGCCGCCATCGCGCTGCAGCTCCTCTGTCCGCACATACCGATGATCTTCATGGGTGAGGAGGACGCCACCCGTTCGCCGTTCCTGTATTTCACCGACCATGCGGGCGAACTTGCCGAAGCGGTGCGCGAAGGCCGCCGCCGGGAGTTTGCCGGCTTCGAGGGATTTGCGCCGGGAGAAGGGACCTCGGACATACCCGATCCCAACGCGCCCGAGACGTTTGCGCGGAGCCGGCTCGCTCCGGACGGCGACGGAGGGACGGTGCGGCGTCGGCTGTACCGCGACCTCCTTGCCATTCGTCGCGCCTCGCTGATTCCCAGGCTCCAAGGCGCGACTTCCCTGGGCGCTGCGTTCGTCGAGCCGGCAACCGTCGTCGCCCGATGGCGGATGGGTGACGGGTCGACGCTGATCCTTGCCTGCAATCTGGGACACGAACCCACGCAGATCGAGAAGCTCGAAGGGGACCTCCTGTACGAATCAAATCCCGGTGCCGCGGACGCGGTGCGCGGCGGTCGCGCTGAGGGGACGACGACGGTAGCCCTCCTGGTGTCACCGTCGTGAGCGACGAGGGCATCCGCGAACTCGCCCGTGCGGCCGGAATTGCCGAAACCTGGACCGACGGGCTGGGCATATCCCAGCAGGTCTCGATCGAGTCGCTCCGCCGCATCCTCGACGCCCTTGGATTGCCCGCGGCGACATCCGGCGAGATCGAAGCCAGTCGGCGGAGGCTTGGGCCGCTGAGTAGCTTGCCACCCCTCATCACCGTTACAGCCGGAGGGCGCCTCACTCTGCCGGGTCGCGCCGGGGGTGCTGCCCGCGGACAGCTCACTTACGAAGATGGAGGCGTCGCGACGCTGCGCTTCTCGAGGCGCGGCGACAAGCTCGTCGGGCCTGCGGTCGACCGCATCGGTTATCACCGCCTGGAGTTCGGCGACCGCCAGATGACCGTCGCTGTCGCCCCGTCCCGGTGTCTCACGATCGAGGATCGCGCCAAGGGAAAGCACCTGTGGGGTGTCGCGGCTCAGATCTACAGCTTGCGTCGGCCCGGCGACGGCGGCATCGGTGACGCAACTGCGGTGCGTCAGCTCGCCGAGGGAGCGGCACGGCACGGCGCGGACGCCATTGCGCTCAGTCCCGTTCACAGCCTCTTCGCCGCCGATCCCGGCCGCTACGGACCTTATTCGCCCTCCAGCCGCCTCTTCTTCAATCCATTGTTTGCTGACCCCGCGATCGTCTTCGGCGCGGAAAGGGTGGCGCAGCATCACCGCGACGGCGGGCCGGTCGAGCGGGCGACCTTGGTCGACTGGCGTCCGGCGGCGGAGGCCAAGCTTGCATTGATGCGCCGCCTGTTCGACGACTTCGAGGCTCACGACGTTGCGACCGGCACGGAACTCGCGAAAGCCTTCGAAAACTTCGTACGCGAGAGCGGCGAACTGCTGCAGGGGCATGCGCTGTTCGAGGCGCTGCACGGCAAGTGGCTGCAGAGCGAGCCCGCGCTCGGCTTCTGGCGCGACTGGCCGCCGGCTTTCCGTCATGGCCTCACGCGGCTCGACGATGCGGAAATCGCCGCGTTCGTGACCGCCGAGAGCGCCTCGATCCGTTTCCATCAGTTCCTGCAGTGGTTGGCCGCACAATCGTTCGAAGCGGCCCAGAAGGCGGCGGTCGGCGCAGGCATGAAGATCGGGCTGATCAGCGATCTCGCCATCGGCATGGACCGCGCCGGCAGTCATGCCTGGTCGCGGCAGAGCGATCTGTTGCTGGGGCTGAACATCGGTGCGCCGCCGGACGAATTCAATCGCGCCGGTCAGGATTGGGGACTCTCGGGTTTCTCGCCGCAGGCCCTTGTCGCGACCGGGTTCGATCCGTTCCTTTCGACCGTGCGGGCGGCAATGCGCTACGCGGGAGGCGTGCGCATCGATCACATAATGGGTCTGCAGCGTCTCTGGCTGGTGCCGGAGGGAGCGTCTCCCGCCGAAGGTGCCTATCTCGATTATCCGCTGGACGATTTCCTGCGCCTGCTCGCCCTCGAATCGCATCGGCATCGCGCCGTGGTGATCGGCGAAGATCTCGGCACCGTGCCCCGCGGCTTCCGCCGCCGTCTTACTCAGGCGGGTATTGCGGGCATGGATGTGATGTGGTTCGAGCGGAACAGGGGCAGTTTCCGAGCGCCGACGCGCTGGCGCCGAGACGCCGTGTCGATGACGACGACTCATGACCTTCCGACTGTCGCCGGCTGGTGGCGCGGGAACGACATCGAAGTGAGGGCTGCGCTCGGCCTGTCGGGCGCGGGAGAGGCCGCGGAGCGGCAGGGAGACCGTCGTCGCCTGTGGCAAGCCTTCACTGCGGCTGGAACGGCGGAAGGTGCGGCGCCTGCGGCTGACGATCCGCCACCCGTGGTGGATGCCGCCCTGGGTTTCGTTGCCAGCTCGCCCGCGCCTCTGATGCTCGCTCCTCTGGAAGATCTGCTGGGCCTTGCCGACCAGCCGAATCTTCCCGGCACTATCGACGAGCATCCGAACTGGCGGCGCCGCCTCGAGCCACCGGCCGCGGAACTCTTCGACGATCCCGTGGTCGCCCGTCGAGCCGCCGCCATCGTCGCGCGACGCCCATGAGCCCGCGCGCGACGCTGCGATTGCAGTTCCACCGCGGTTTCACTTTCGCCGATGCGGCGGCTCATGCTGGCTACTTTGCGCGGCTGGGCGTGAGCCACGTCTACGCCTCGCCGATCGCCGTCGCCCGGCCGGGCTCGATGCACGGCTACGATGTGATCGATCCGACGATCGTCAATCCCGAACTCGGCGGAGAGGAGGGGTTGCTCGTGCTGGCCGAGCGCCTGCGCGAGGACGGGATCGGTCTCATCATCGATATCGTGCCCAACCACATGGCAGTCGATACGCGCAACGAATGGTGGCGGGATGTCCTGCGCCGAGGTCGTGCGAGCCCGCATGCCGAATGGTTCGACATCGACTGGGAGGCGAACGGGGACCGTCCGGCCAGGATTCTGCTCCCGGTCCTCGGGCGCCCTCTCGTAGAAGTCATTGACGCCGGAGAGCTGTCGATCGCGAACGACCCCGAGGGCGGGCCGGAACTACGCTACTTCGAGAACGTCTTTCCGCTCAGCGACGGCAGCGTCGAAGGCCGCGGCAGTCTCTACAACCTGCTCGCTCGCCAGCACTACCGGCTGGATTCATGGCGCGTGGCGGGCGACCGTATCAACTGGCGCCGTTTCTTCGACATCAACGAACTGGTCTGCCTGCGCATGGAGCGGCCGGAAGCTTTCGAAGCTGTCCACGCATTGCCGCTGCGGCTCTATGCCGAGGGCGTGATCGACGGTCTCCGCATCGACCATGTCGACGGGCTCACCGATCCGGCGGGCTATTGCCGCCGGTTGCGCGAACGGCTCGACACCCTGGCCAGGGAACACGGGCGACCGCGCGCGTGGCTCGTCGTCGAGAAGATTTTGCTGAAGGGGGAGACGCTGCCCAGGGACTGGGGCTGTGACGGCACGACGGGCTACGACTTCATGGACGAGGTCAGCGCCCTCCAGCACGATCCGGAGGGCGAGGCGCCACTCGCGAAGTCTTGGACGCGACTCAGCGGTCGGCCGGCGGGTTTCGCCGACGAAGAGCTCGTGGCACGACGTGAGATCGTGGCGCGGAGTTTTTCGGCGCAGCTCGAAGCCTGCGCCGCTGCGTGGCAGGACATGGTCGGGGATCTAGTTCCACCGCCAACTCTCCGGCGGCTGCTGGCCGAATTCCTCGCCCATGTTCCGGTCTATCGCACCTACGGAACGGGCGAGGTCCTCTCCGACCATGACTCGGATATCCTGCGCGAAGTCGCCCGCAAGGCCACGAAGAGCTGCCTCGCCACCGACCGGTGGGCCGTGGAACCGTTGCTCTCCGCGATGGTGACGCCGCAATCGACGAGAGGCTCGTGGCCGCGTGCCATGGCGCGCTTTCAACAACTCAGCGCGCCAGTAGCCGCCAAGGCGGTCGAGGATACCGGCTTCTATCGCTACGGCCGCCTGTTGTCGCGGAACGACGTCGGCTTCGACATCGAGACCTTTTCGCTCGACGCCAAGGGCTTCCACGCGCGCATGCAGCGGCGGCGCTTCGACTATCCGCACACGATGCTCGCGACGGCGACGCATGACCACAAGCGCGGGGAGGACCTCCGGGCCCGGCTCGCGGTGGTTAGCGAATTCACCACTGAGTGGACCGAGCTCCTTTCGCGCAGGGTCGACCCGGCCTCGCCGTTGACCCCGGGCGACCAGGCGATGCTGCTGCAGATGGTCGTCGGCGCCTGGCCTCTCGATCTCCACCAAGACGACGCCGCCGGCAGGACGGCGTTGGCGGAGCGCCTGTGTGGTTGGCAGCAGAAGGCCTTGCGTGAGGCCAAGCTGGAGAGCGATTGGGCTGCGGTCAACGAGAGCTACGAGGAGGCCGCGCGGAACTTCACCATGCGGCTCGTGGCGCAAGCCGACATGACCGATCTCCTCGACGATCTCCTTGCCTTCGTGCGCCGCATCGCGCCGGCCGGCGCCGTGAACGGTCTGGCGCAATGCCTGCTCAAGCTCACCGTGCCAGGCGTGCCCGACATCTACCAGGGAACGGACTTGTGGGACTTCAGCCTCGTCGACCCCGACAATCGCCGCCCGGTCGACTTTGCTGCGCGCGCGATGGTGTCCAGCGCCCCGCTCACTGAGCTCATCCGGCATTGGCGTGACGGCCGCATCAAGCAGGCCTTGATCCGGCGCGCGTTGGCGCTGCGCAGGCGGGCACCGCACCTGTTCGCCGAGGGAAGCTACCGTCCTGTCGAGGTCGAGGGGGCTTTGCGCGAGTCGGTCGTCGCCTTCGTTCGACAGGCCGGGGACGACTGGCTGCTGGTGGCGGTGCCGCGGCTTGTCTCGCGAATCGTTGCCGAGGAGGGCGGTCTCGCGTTCCGGACAGATGCGTGGGCGGGCACCTCGCTCAGGCTCGAGGATGACTGCGCCAGATCCATGTACGACGTTCTTCGCGGGTGCAGCAGGGATCTGACGCCGCGCCCGGGTCTCGATCGAATCTGGGGCGAGTTGCCGGTGGCGCTTCTTTCTTCAATTTCGCCAGACTAGACGTCTGTTGATAACGCATCTGGCGAGTGCATCGCATCGAGTGTAATGGCGATGTCACTCGCGGCGGCGTGGAATGCAGACACGCAGCTCGACGCACGGGAGCCGGGGAGGGCCCACCTTGAGCGGGGGCACGCCCAAAGCGGATATCCGACAGCAGCGACCATGACCTCACGGTGCGTAGGTAGCGAACATGGTCAGCCGGAGTGGCGCCCGGCCCGCGAGATCCTTCCGCGCCTCTCAGAAAGTCGGCGGCGTGCAGGCGCTCACGATCACCGCCGGTTTCGTGGTTGCGTTTCTGAAGCGATGAGGCTCGATGCTCTTGAAGTAATAGGCATCGCCCGCGTTGAGGATGTGAAGTGTCGAGCCGATCGTGAGTTCGATGCGCCCTGAGATCACGAAGCCCGCTTCCTCGCCCTCGTGGCGGAGCATGATCTTTCCCGTGTCGGCGCCCGGCTGATAGGTTTCGTAGAGAAGCTGCAGGGAGCGCCCGGACAGATCCTTGCCGATCTGCCGGAACGATATGCCGCCCCGGCCGATTTCCGTGAGGGTGCCCGCCTTGAAGACCTTCTCCTCGCTGGCCTTCTCGTCGATCGCGAAGAAGTCGGACAGCGGCATGGCGATCGCATCGAGGATCCGCTTGAGCGCACTGACCGAGGGGTTGATCCGGTCGCTCTCGATCAGCGAGACGGTGGCGTTGCCGACGCCCGCCTTCTTGGCCAGCGCGCGCTGGGAGAGCCCGGCCCGCTGGCGCGCGATCTTCAGTCTCTCGCCGGTGGTGATGTCCATGGTGCTTACTGTGTTCAGTATAGTGAGCGGACGAGGTCGTTTGTCTGCAATTTACCGTCAACGCCGCAGTTGGAAGATATCATCTTGTTCTGGATAGAAAGCGGTTCAGTATAGGGCTCCGGAATTCAGAGGAGTATGGGGATGTCGTCGAACAACGCGCCTGCCGCCAACAATCTTGAAGCCTTCTTCATGCCGTTCACCGCGAACCGGCAGTTCAAGAAGAACCCGCGCATGCTGGCCCGGGCCAAGGGCGTCCATTACTGGACACCGGAGGGGCGCCAGATCATCGACGGCACGGCGGGCCTGTGGTGCGTCAATGCCGGCCATGGCCGCGAGGAGATCAAGGCGGCGATCGCACGGCAGCTCGACGAGATGGACTATGCGCCATCGTTCCAGATGGGCCATCCCAAGGCCTTCGAGCTGGCGGCGCGCCATGCCGCGCTTCTGCCGGGCGACCTCAACCATGCCTTCTACTGCAACTCGGGCTCCGAGGCGGTCGACAGCGCTCTGAAGATCGCTCTGGCCTATCACCGCGCCAACGGCCAGGGCACCCGCACCCGCTTCGTCGGCCGCGAGCGCGGCTATCATGGTGTCGGCTTCGGCGGCATCTCGGTCGGCGGCATGGTGAACAATCGCAAGTGGTTCGGCGCCATGCTGCCGGGCGTCGATCACCTGCCGCACACGCATCTGCCGGAGAACGCCTTCTCGAAGGGCGAGCCGGAGAACGGCGCGCATCTGGCCGACGCGCTCGAGGGCATCGTGGGCCTGCACGACGCCTCCAACATCGCCGCCGTCATCGTCGAGCCCTGCGCGGGCTCGACGGGCTTCCTGCCGCCGCCGAAAGGCTACCTGAAGCGACTGCGCGAGATTTGCGACAAGCACGGCATCCTGCTGATCTTCGACGAGGTCATCACCGGTTTCGGCCGCCTCGGCACCAGCTTCGCCGCCGAGAAGTTCGGCGTGGTGCCGGATCTGATGACGGTGGCCAAGGGCATCTCCAACGCCACGGTGCCGATGGGCGGCGTCTTCGTGCGCAAGCACGTGTTCGACGGCCTCATGAACGGGCCGGAAAACGCCATCGACCTGTTCCACGGCTACACCTACTCGGCGCATCCGCTGGCCTGCGCCGCGGCGTCGGCGGTGCTCGACATCTATCGCGACGAAGAACTGTTCGCGCGCGCCGCCGAGTTGTCGCCGTACTGGGAGGAGGGCATCCACTCACTGAAGGGCCTGCCCAACGTCACCGACATCCGCAATCTCGGCATGGCCTGCGGGATCGATCTGGCGCCGGAAGGCCCAGTCGGCACGCGCGGCTACAGGGCGTTCACCAAGGCCTTTGAACTCGGCCTGATGGTGCGCCAGTCCGGTGACGCCATCGCCATGTCGCCGCCGCTGGTCATCGAGAAGGCCCAGATCGAGGAGATCGTCGACATCACCGCCAGGACCATCAAGGCCGTGGCCTGAGTTCGACTTCGCGCTGACCGTCCAGAATGAAGCCGGCGACCGTTTCGGGTCGCCGGCTTTTTCATGTCGGCAACGCGTTGGGTGCTGCAGGCCACCGCTTTCCTTGGGGCCAGCAATTACATTGGCGACCTGGGTTTCTTGCCATCGTTCGATACCGCGCGTTTTTCGCAGCTTCGAGGCCGAGGGCCCCGGAGGCGTCCGCGGAGGATGAGAAGAGAGCGCTAACCCCAGCAGTTTTATAGCTTATCTGGTGGCTGTGGACGTGACGTGCCGCGACTGATGGTGTATCAGACTCCAAGGGTGGAGTACGATCATGGCCATCAAGAACAACGACGATGTCGCCCATCTTCTGAGCGCAACAGGCCGTACCGGGACGCCCTATCGCGAGTTCGACACTACGACGGATCAAATGTCGGCACCCTTGATAGATGCCATCTTCGGCAAGGATCCGCCGCCGTCCCAGCGGCAGGAAATTCCGCTCGCGGTTGGAGCGGCTTCGGGAAACGACCTGCTGGCCGACGTCTTCGACCGTTCGCCGCCCATCGGCGAGGCACGGCCTGCCGACCGCGGCGGTTGGCGGGACGAGGCGTTCCAGCACGCCGCGAGCGCGGGGCCGTCTCCCGCCCCGGCGACTCGCGGACCTCACAGAACACTGGCCGACATTCGTCGCATCATCAGCCAGCCGGTCGGGCAGGCGGTGCAACCACCCTCGCCCGGCGGCCTGAACGGACTATTCGACCGACTGGCCCGTTGATGTCGGTCGTCTGCTTTTGCTCACCCAAGGGCGGTGTGGGCAAGACCTCCCTCAGCATCAACGTCGCCGGTGTTCTGGCCCGGTCCGGGCTGCGGGTGCTCGTCGTCGATCTCGACGTCCAGAATTCGATGCGCCTGCATGCCGGCATCCAGCTCGCCGACGATCGGGGCTGGGCGCACTGCCTGGTCTATGGGCGCTCGGTTCGCGAGGGCGTGCTGCCGGGCGGCGCCAATCTCCTCGTCCTGCCGTTCGGGCAGGTCAGCGGGGCGCAACTGCATGCGGTGTCGGACCATCTGGCGCGCAACGAGAGCTGGCTGGCGAACACGCTTGCTCCCTTCGTCGAGCGCGGTTTCGTCGTCGTCATCGATACGCCTCCGGGGCCCTCGGTCTTCCTCGATCAGACGCGCGCGATCTCGACGCTCGACATCGTCGTCCTGCAGGCCGACGCGACCTCCGTGTCGCTGCTGTCGACGGTGGAGTCGCAGAGTTTCCTCGGGCGAGTGGCGGAAGGATCCCGCCGTCAGGTGCGTTACGTGTTCAATCTCGTCGACATGCGTCGCAAGCTGACGCGAGACGTGATCGCCCTGCTGCGGCGCAGGCTGGGGCAGGCCATGATCGGGATCGTGAACTACGACGACAGCTTCGGCGAAGCGGTGGCCCATCAGCAGCTGGTGATCGATCGTGCGCCGACGAGCAAGGCGGCGGCCGACGTGCGGGGCCTGGCGGCTTCGGTCCAGGGGCTGCTTCTCGACGGCATGGAGCCGGGGCAGCCATGACCCCGGCGGGCACCGTCGAGCTCACGCCAAACCGCCGCGTCCCACTCGCCACGAGGCTCTTCTACCTGTTCGTCGGGATCGTGGCTCTCGGGCCGGCGGCCTTCGTCATCATCACGCCGTTCGATCTGCAGACGCAGGCCATCTTCGCGGTCTTCACGGCCTTCATCTTCCTGATCGTGAACCGGTTCAAGAGCCGCATGGCGACCCTGATCATCGTCGTCCTGTCGGCGCTCGTGTCGACCCGCTATCTGTGGTGGCGAACGACCGAGACGCTGGGCTTCGTCGACCCGTTCGACATGATGTTCGGCTACGGCCTCTACGCCGCCGAGGTCTATGCCTGGATCGTTCTGATGATCGGCTACTTCCAGGTCCTGTGGCCGCTCGAGCGCCAGCCGGCGCCCTTGCCGGCCGATGTCCGGGAATGGCCAACGGTCGACGTCTACATCCCGACCTATAACGAGAGCCTCGACGTCGTTAAGCCGACGGTGCTGGCGGCGATGGTCATGGATTACCCGGCCGACAAGTTCAAGGTCTACATCCTCGACGACGGGCGCCGGCCGGAGTTCAAGCGTTTCGCCGAAGAGGCGGGCTGCGGCTACCTGATCCGGCCGAGCAACGAGCACGCCAAGGCCGGCAACATCAATCACGCGCTGACGATCACCAAGGGCAAGCTGATCGCCATCTTCGACTGCGATCACATCCCGACGCGCGCCTTCCTGCAGATGACCGTTGGCTGGTTCCTGCGCGACCGCAAGCTCGGCATGCTGCAGACGCCGCATCATTTCTATTCGCCCGATCCGTTCGAGCGCAATCTCGGCACCTTCGGCCGCGTGCCCAACGAAGGCCAGCTCTTCTACGGCCTGATCCAGCCGGGCAACGATTTCTGGAACGCGACCTTCTTCTGCGGCTCGTGCGCCGTACTGAGCCGCGAGGCGCTCGACGAGGTGGGCGGAATCGCCGTCGAGACCGTAACCGAGGACGCTCACACCTCGCTGCGCATGCACCGCAAGGGGTGGAACACAGCCTATCTTCGCTGGCCGCTGGCCGCCGGCCTGGCGACCGAACGTCTGTCGATTCATATCGGCCAGCGCATGCGCTGGGCGCGCGGCATGATCCAGATCTTCCGCACCGACAATCCCCTGCTGGGGCGGGGCCTGAGCTTCGGTCAGCGCATCTGCTACCTCAATGCGATGATGTACTTTCTGTTTCCGGTGCCGCGTTTCGTCTTCCTGACGGCGCCCGTGGCCTATCTGGTGACATCGCAGAACATCATCGTCGCGAGCGCCCTGATGGTCATGGCCTATGCCGGGCCGCATCTGTTCCATACCCTGGCGACGCAGTCGCGGCTCGACGGGAAGTTCCGCTATTCCTTCTGGGGCGAGATCTACGACAACGTGCTGCTGTTCCACATCATGGGACCGACGCTGCTGGCGTTGATCAATCCCAAGGCCGGCAGCTTCAACGTCACCAGCAAGGGCGGCGTGCTCGAGAAAGAACTCTACGATACGCCCATCATGCGGCCGTTGATGATCCTGGCCGTGGTCCTGATGGCGGCGATCGGCGTCGGCTTCTATCGGCTGCTGTTCACCGAGCTGTTCCCGGGCGACGCACCGGTGCTGTGGATGAACCTGTTCTGGTGCTTCTACAGCGCCTTCACCGTGTTCGCGGCTCTCGCGGTCGGCCGGGAACGGCGGCAGGTGAGAGCGCAGCCGCGCGTCCGAAGTCGCCAGCCCATCGCGCTCTATTTCGACGGAAGGCGCTCGCTGATGGGGCGCACCGAAGATCTCTCCCTCGGCGGCGGCCTGCTGCGGATGGACGACGTCGCGACCGACGTGAGGGTGAACGAGGAAGTCGTCATCAACTTCGAGCAGATCGAGGACATTTCCGCCGTCCCGGCGCGCGTCGTCGCCGTCAAGGGTCGTGATGTGCGCCTGGAGTTCATGCCCACGAACCTCGAGGAGGAGCGCACGATCGTCAGCGCCGTATTCGGACGCGCCGATGCCTGGCTCAACTGGGACGACCGCCCGCCCGACACCGTCGGCAAGTCGCTGATCGATCTGTCCGGCGCGATTCGTGGCCTGGCGGGCATGGCGGCCCGCAATATCCGCCGGCCCCGCGAGCCCGTGCAGCAACCGCTATCGGCGGCACCGGGGGCGACGTGAGGCCTGCAGCGGTCCTTGGCGCTGCGATGGCTCTGGCTCTCACGATCGCGGCTCCTGCCGCGGCCCAGCAGGATCTCGGTCCGCGGACAGGAGGCGGTTCCCAGCCGATGTCATTCTTTCCGCCGCAGGCGAACAGCCCGGCGGTCCAGCTCACCCAGCCAACGCAGCTCACGCCGAAGTTCGAACTCCCGTCCAGCCTGCCGTCCATCCCCTCGGGAGTCGCCATCATTCCGCCTCCCGAGTCGCAGAGTCCCCGACTGCAGACACCCCTGCCGACCACCACGCCGATGCCGCCGGCCGATGTCGCGACGCCAATCGTCCCGCCGACCATCCCGCCTGGCTCGAATGCGCCGGTGCCGGCCGGGGCCCAGCGGCCGGCGCCATCCCAGGCGCTTCCACCCGGCGCTCCGGCACCGACTGCAGCGCCGTCAGCCCCGCCGCCGGTCGTGACAGCGCCGCCGGCCGGCCTTCCGCCGGTGGCCCCCACCGTCACGACCACGCCCGTCCCGCCGCCCGGTCCGAACCGGCCCGACATTCTGCCGACCCCGTCGCCGCTTCCGATGGCGAGCTATCCGATGTTCACCGGCACCGCGGACGGTCGCAGCCAGTTGATCCGGTTGAGCGACCTGCGCAGCAAGGCGCTTCATCTCGAAGGCGCCGCGGCCGAAGCCGGAATCCTTTTCACGACCCGCCAGGACGACGCCTTCGTCGCGGCACGCATCAGCCTCGTCTTCAGCTACTCGAACGCCGTCGCGCGCGACGACGGGGTGCTCCAGGTCTGCCTCAACAACGAGCCGATCGGCTCGGTCACGCTGGGCAAGGCGAGCGGCCCGAAGGCGCGTGCCGAGTTCACCTTCACGCCGGCCCTGCTGTCGACCGACAACCGACTGCATTTCCGCTTCACCCTCAAGGGGCAGGGGGCCAAGGCCTGCACGCTCGATCGCAACAGGGCGGTCTGGGTGAACATCGAACCCGCGACCTTCATCTATCTCAGCACGACCCGGCTGCCGATCGCCGACGATCTGGCCGCCCTGCCGCGCCCGTTCGCGGATCCCAAGGATCCGCTGCCGCTCAACCTGCCCTTCGTCCTGCCGCCCGATCCCGAGCCCGGCGTGATGCAGGCGGCCGGCATGGTGGCCGGATATTTCGGTCTCGTCGCCGGCAACAAAGGCGCCACCTTTCCCGTGCAGTATACCGGCCTGCCGGCCAGCAGCGCCGGGGTGCTGGTGGCCGGCGGGAACTATCCACCCGGTGTCGCCGCCGTTCCGGGCGAAGGCCCGCGTGTCGCGGTGGTCGCCAATCCCTCGCAGGTCGACAGCAAGCTCCTGCTGGTGATCGGCGACGATGCCGAGCAGTTGCAGGCGGCGGCGGGGACGCTGGCGACCGCGACATCCCGCCTGAGCGGGGGCTGGTCGGTCGCCAGCGAGCCGTTGCCGCCGCTCCGGCGTCCGTACGATGCACCGAAGTGGATTCCGAGCGATCGGCCGGTGCGTCTCGGCGAACTGTCCGGCGGCGGGGCCATCAATGGCCGCCGGCTCCTCGATACGCCCAAAGTGTCGTTCCGCACCGCGCCAGACCTGTTCTTCGGCGCCCTGTCGGGTGGCAAGATGTACGTGCACGTCCGTCGTGCCGACGACAGCTGGGTCGATCCAGGCAATTCGCGCGTCTTCGTCGATCTCAACCAGCGCACCGTTGGCGAAATCCCCCTGGAACCCAAGCTGAAAGTGCTGTCGCGCTTGAAGGAATGGCTGTTCCCCGGGAAGGCCGAGGATCGCGTCAGCCAGGTGCTCCTCCCCGGATTCCAGCTTGCCAGCCAAAATCAGCTCGATTTCCTGTTCGAGCTGCGGGCGAAGGCGGATGCCGATTGCGAAATGCTCGACTGGAGCGATCGGACCGGCATCGACCCGGACTCTACGATCGACCTCAGCCGTGTCGCCCATTTCGCCGCCTTTCCCAATCTGGCGCTGTTCGCCAATGCCGGATTTCCGTTTACTCGCCATGCCGATCTCGCGACCACGGCGTTCGTGATGCCGGAGAAGTCGTCACCGCAGGAGGTGCAGGCGCTGCTGAACCTGCTGGGCATGATGGCCGATGCCACGGGTGTGCCGCCGACCCGCTATCTGGTCGTCGATGCCGGGAAGGTCGAGCAGGTTGCCGATCGCGACCTGATCGTGATCGGATTGCCATCGAACCAGCCGCTGCTGACGCAATGGGAGGCAAACAACTCGGTCCACATCACGCCGACCAGCGTGACGGCCGCACCGGGTCTCTCGTTCCTGCAGCGCCAGTTCCAGCCAACCGATCCGCGCGCGCCCTACTATCGCGGCGCGGCCCCGGAACTCGCAAAGGCCAACCTCGGTAAGCCCTACGGATACCTCTCGAGTTTCTGGTCGCCGCTCGACGACAGCCGGCTGGTGGTCATGGTCGCCGGTACGCAGCCGGCATCCCTGGTCGACCTGAGCAGCCAACTCGGCGATCCGGAGAAGGCGACCAACATACAGGGCGATTTCTATTATCTGTCAGGCAGTAAGGGCGAATTCTACACGTCCGGCATCAGGAAGTTCGTGGGCGGGCTTCCAATCTGGTGGAGAATTCAATGGCTTGCGGGGTCTTTTGAACTTGCTGCATTCATTTGCTTGGTTTGTGTTATATTGGTCCTCGCCGTGGCGATCGAGCGTTTCTCGGCACACAGGGCTAACCGGCTTCTTTCCCGGACGGTGTCGGACGGAAGCTGATCGAGTTTTGGGGGCCTATGGCAAGGTCGGAGCGATCGGGCGGGCGTAGCGGGGCGGTCGGCAGCGTTCTTGCCGGCGCTCTCGTCGTCCTGTCCTTCTCGAGCCCGGGCGTGGCGGCGCCACCGACGACGGCCGAGCCTTCGTCTTCGTCGATCTACGGGCTGCTGTTCGAGCAGGCGTCGATGTGGCGGGAACGCAACCGCCCCGACCTTGCAGCGCAATCGCTCCGAAAGATCCTCGAGAGCCAGCCCGACAATACCGAGGCGCTATTCCAGCTGGGCTCGATCGACCTGCAGAGCCAGCGCTTCGATCAGGTCCGGGCCACGATCCAGCGCCTGCGCCAGATCGATCCGAACGATGCGCGCGCGGCCGAGCTCGAACGCGCGATGGCGCTGGGCCAGACCGACGAGGTGGCTCTGGCCGAAGCCCGCCGGCTGGCGTCGGCCGGCGCCTACGACCGAGCGATCGCCCAGTATCGGAGGGCCTTCCGGGGCGGGCCGCCCCCGTTCGATCTCGCCGTCGAGTACTACGAGACGCTGGCGGGAACGGGGGCCGGCTGGGATGAGGCGAGGCTCAGGCTGAAGGCCCTGGCCGAACGCAGCTATGCGACCTCCCGCACCAAGTTCGCCTATGCTCGCATCCTTACCTACAACGAACAGACGCGGCGCGAAGGCATTGTCCTGCTTGCCGAACTCGCCAGCGACCCTGCGGTGGGGCAGGCCTCCTTCGAGGCCATGCGGCAGGCCATGCTGTGGCTCACGGTGGGGCCGCAGGACAAGCCGTTCTTCGAGTCCTATCTTCAGCGCTTCCCCGGCGACACCTTGGTGCGCGACAAGCTCATGGACGCCCAGAGGCCGGTGCGGCAGGATCCGCTGGGTGCCGCCCTCGCCGAAGCCTATCGGCTCTCCGACCAGGGTTTGAACGACCAGGCGGTGGCACGCTTCGAGGGCGTCCTGCAGGCCGATCCCACGAACGTCGACGCGGTCGCCGGGATCGGCATCGTCCGACTGCGCCAGGAGCGCTTCGCCGACGCGCGCGACCAGCTCGACAAGGCGATGAAGATGGCGCCGAGCCGGGCGGCCGACTGGGCATCGGCTCTAGAAGCGGCGAATTTCTGGTTGTCCTACCGGGAAGCGGTCGCACTGCGCGATCGGGGAGACCTGGCCCAGGCCGAGAAGATCGTCCGGCCCCTGGCCGACCGTGCCGGCACACCGAAGGAGCGCGGCACGGCGCAGGCCCTGATGGGCGACCTGCTGCGGCGCCAGGGCAAGCAGCGCGAGGCCGAAGGCTATTATCGCGATGCCCTGAGCCGTGATCCTGGGAACAAGGAAGCGCAGGCCGGGCTTTACCAGGTATTGACCGCCCAGGGGCGCGACACGCGCAGCGAGCCGCTCCTAGCCAACCTCGATCCGTCGGTGCGAACCCGCATCCAGTCGGACGGCGCTCAGCAGGCCGCTCAGCGGCTGCGGACGCAGGCGGCCGGCCTCGAGCGTTCTCAACCCGAGCGGGCCGAACAGCTCTATCGCGAGGCCATGCGCCTGGATCCGTCCAGCCCGTGGACGCGCTATGACCTCGCGAAGCTCCTGACCAGACAGGGGAAGGTTGCCGAAGCGCAGTTGCTGATCGACGAACTGGTCGCCAGCGGACGCCCAGAAAGCATCTACGCGGCGGCTGTCTACTATTCCGAGCAGTCACGCACCGGCGAAGCCGTGGCCCTGCTCGACCGGATTCCGGTCAACCAGCGGTCCGCGCGCATGAACACCCTGCGCAACGACCTGCGCAACGCCGGCGATACCGATCAGTTGATCGCCGCGGCGAAGGCGGGCGACGCCGGCGCGCGAGCCACGCTGGCGGCGCGCGCCAACGCGCCGAACGCTACAACGTCGCAGCAGGCCAACGCAGCCCTGGCTTTGGCCAAGATCGGCGACCGGGCGCAGGCGATGGCGGTCGTTCGCCGCCTCGCCGCCCGCAAGGACCTCAGCGCCGATACGCTACGGACGATGTTCTATGCAGCGTCGGAGGCAGGCCAGGACGCCGAAGCCAGTACCCTGCTGGCACGCATATCCAAGAGCACCGGCGGCCGCGACGTGGCCAACCTGCAAGAGTCGCTGGCGATCCAGCAGGCCGACCGCCTGCGCGCACAGAAAAACCTGACCGCGGCCTACGACGTCCTGCTACCGTATGTTTCCGGCCCGTCACCCAGCGTCGGCGCCCGGCTGGCGCTGGCGCGTGTTTACAAGGATTCGAACTTCGGTGAACAGGCGATCCAGGTGCTCGACGGCATCATGGTTTCGTCGCCGGCCGATCCCGACACGCTGCAGCAGGCGGTGAACATCGCCATCGATCTCAGGAGATATGAACGGGCCGACGTCTGGCTGGCAGAGGCGATGCGCCTGCAACCGCAGAATCCGCGGCTCTACATCGTCCAGGCACGTCTGCTCCGCGCGCAGGGCGACACGACGGGTGCCAAGCGTGCGCTCGAGACCGCCCAGCAGCTCAACCGCGGTCTGGGGCAGACCGAATTCGTTCCGCCCGCGCCGGCCGCGGCCCACGATGCGCCCATTCAGCGAGCGGCTGTCGTCCCTCCGGACCGCACAAGGGCCGGAGCGCCGGAAGTCGCTTCACTGCGGCCTCCCGCCGGGAGCGAGGAGGCCGAGTTGATGGCCGAGTTCGAGCGACGCGTCGCCGCAAGGAAGGCCGCGGTCACCGGCACGGACGGCGCGCCGGGCCGGGCCGACGTGATGTCGCTGGATCGGCCGTCGCTGGCGACGCCCGCCGTCCTGACGGCCCAGGCGGGCCCGGTACGCGCCGCGCCCCCGGTCCAGGTGGCACAGAATCCCCTGGTGCCGCTGCGGCGCCCGGGTGGCGAGAGCAGCGCGAGCACTTCGGTGACGGCGATGACGCCGCCGCCGCTGCCGGGAACGCCGGCCGCACCCTCGGGCTCCATGAGCGACAACGACCCGCTCAGCCGCGAAATCGAACGCGAACTCACCTCGCTGAAGAAGTCCACGGCGATCCTCGTGGAGGGCGGCATCGGGTTTCGCGGCCGGTCCGGCGAATCGGGCCTGGGCCGCATCAACGAATTCAGCGTGCCGATCAAATCCCGCATTCCGATCGGCAACGCTGCCCTCCTTCCAGCCATCATGCCCGTGACGATCAACGCCGGGGCCATCGGCGGCGATCCCTCTACACTGTCGCGCTATGGCGCGAATGCGCTCGCGGGCCTGGCCGGCGTTCGGCAGCCCAACAATTCACTGGCGACGGGCATCGCCTTCGGGATGGGCCTCGAATGGGGACGTCTCACCGTCGACGTAGGCAGCACACCGCTCGGCTTCCCGCTCACCACCATCGTGGGCGGCCTTGTCTGGAATCAGCCTCTCGGCGACAAGATGAACCTGAAGCTCGAAGCGTCGCGCCGGTCGGTCACCGACTCGGTACTCTCCTATGCCGGTGTGACCGATCCGATCACCGGCCTGACCTGGGGCGGCGTGACGCGCAATGGCGGCGAAGCGATCATCAGCTACGACGATACGACGATCGGCGTCTACACCAAGGTCGCCTACGGCTACTACATGGGCACGAACGTCGCGGCCAATCAGTCCTACGAGTTCACGGCGGGCGCCTATTTCCGGCCAATCAAGGACGAGAGCCAGGAACTCAAGATCGGAATTTCGGCGACTTACCTGAGCTACGACAAGAATCTCAGCTACTTCACCTACGGGCAGGGCGGTTACTTCAGCCCACAGACCTTCTATAGCCTGACATTCCCGATCGACTGGACGGAGACTTCCGGCAAGTTCACGTACAATGCCGGCGCCACGCTCGGCGTCCAAAGCTTCCAGCAGAATTCGGCGCTTTTCTTCCCAACCAACTACTATTTCCAGAATGCGGCGAACATCCTGGCCTCAAGCGGAGCGGCGGCGTTCGCGCCGATCTTCCCGGCGCAGAGCAACACGGGCATCGCCTTCGGCCTGCGCCTTGGGTTCGAATATGCAGCGACCGAGCGAACTTCGATCGGCGCCAAGGCCAATTTCGACAACGCCTATCAGTACGACCAGGGCACAATTCTGCTATTCCTGAAGAGCGCATTTAACTAGCCTTGGTTTAGAACGGACTTTTTATGGCTGTCCGCCCGGCAAACAATTCTTTCGATCCGTTGACCCTGGACGTCGCCGCCCGCCGCTCCTGCCCAGCTTCGCTGCGGAGCCTGATGGAGGGACTGGCGGCCGTGCTTTCCCAGGTCGCTGGCGACGAGCAGGCGCTACGCATCCTGGCCGGTGCCGGTTCGGCCATCGCCCGGGAACACGCCATTCCGGCTTCCAACTCCCTGGGCGAACTCAAGGCGGCGATGAACGCCGGGCTGCAGGGTCTCGACTGGGGGCAGGTCGACGTCTACGAGGTCGAGAAGGCGCTCGAGTTCGTCGTCGTCGGCTATCCGTTCTTTGACGGGGTCGAAGCGCAGACGGCCTTCGCGGCGATCCTCGAGGCGCTTCTCGAAGGCTGGCTCACCCAGCAGGCGGCGCGGCCCGGACTCGCCATGCGGCTCGCCGAGCGCGGCAGCGGAACCTATCCACCGCTGGTTTTCCGCTACGAGCGGACCGGCATCTGACGATGGGCCCGTGGCGGAGGACCGATCGTTCGCGACGGCGGCTCCTGAAGGCGGGCATCGGCCTCGCGGCGCTTGCCCTTTGTCCCACGGCGGCCCGAGCGGATCAGAACTGGCAGACCTTCAAACGCCGCTTCCTCGCCGACGGCCGCCGGGTGATCGACAGCGGCAATAACAACGTCAGCCATTCCGAGAGCCAGGGCTGGGGCCTTCTTTTTGCCCAGAGCTACGACGACAAGGAAACCTTTGGGAGGATCTGGGACTGGACCTCCAGATCGCTGCAGCGTGGCGACGGTCTCTTTTCATGGAAGTGGTCACCCAACACATCCGACCCCGTCCCCGACAAGAACAATGCGGCGGATGGCGACATCCTGATCGCCTGGGCGCTCATGCGCGCCGCCGCAAGATGGAACGAGCCGCGCTGGCTCCAGCCGTCCCGGCGCATCCAGTCGGCGGTTCTCGAGCGGCTGGCAGTCGAGTTCCATGGACGACTGATCCTGCTGCCGGGGCTTCAGGGGTTTGCACGCGGCAATCGCTATGTGGTCAACTTGTCTTACTATGTATGGCCCGCGCTCCACGATTTTGCCGAGGGAGCAGGTGACCGGGGAAAATGGCGGCGCCTCGAAGCCGACGGGCTCTGGCTTTGCGACAATGCCGCCTTCGGCGACTACAGGCTTCCGCCGGACTGGCTGCTGGTCGGGCAGCAGGCGTTCAGGGTCGCCGACGACTGGAAGCCGTATTTCGGCTTCGATGCCATACGCATTCCGCTCTATCTGGCGTGGCACAATCAGGCGTCGCGCCTCGGCCGATTCGTGACGGCCTGGCGGACGCCGAGATTCGGGGGCAGGCCGCCAGCCTGGATCAACCTCGACGATGGCTCCGTTGCGCCATATCCATCCAGCGGCGGCTACGCCGCCGTCGCGGCGGTCACGCGGTTCGTGGCCGAAGAGTTCAAGGGAACGGCGCCGGTTGCCGCAATCGGCGACGACGACGACTACTATTCGGCCAGCCTGAAGCTGCTCTCGAACCTGGCCGCCCAGGAAGCGCCCCGTGCGAAGCGCTCCTAACCGGGTCGGTGCGACCGCCGGTTGCACCTTCTGTCGGACCGCACGAGGCCATGACATGGGCATCGCGGTTCGATACGTTGCTGTTTGCGGACCGGAGGCCAGCTTCCGGCCAATCCCTATCGGACCCGATTGATGCCGCACAAGTTCCGCGCCCTGGTGGTCAGCGGTGATGATGAATTCCGGACAGAGCTGGTCGAAAGCGCGACTACTCTCGATTTTTCCGTGCGGGCCATCGGCTCGAGCGAGGAACTTCCGGATTTCCTGAAGGGACGGCATTTCGACTGGCTCTTCCTCGACGTCGATCTGGGGCGCGAGCGGTGTCTCCAGATCATCGAGACGCTCGCCGCCGGCTGGCGTCCCCGTACCGTCCTGGTCGGTGCGATCGGTGCCGCGGACGGAGAGATTGTTCGACGGAGTGCCCTTCGTGCCGGTCTCGACGTAGTCCGGGTTCTCGCCAAGCCTTCCTTTTTCGCCGATATGTCTGCGACGTTGTCCTTCCTGGTCGCCCGGGAGGCGCAGGTCCCGCACGACGACCTGTCTCGGCGCACGCTCGAGGCGATCCCAGCCAACGAGATCGAGGTCCAGTACCAGCCCATCGTTTCGATGCCGGGCCGGGTGGTCAGCCGGATCGAGGCGCTGGTGCGCTGGCGGCACCCCGAGCATGGCCTGATCGGGCCGGATCAGTTCATCGGCCTTGCCGAGAAGTCGGGCGCCATCGTTGCCTTGACCTGGGAGGTGTTGGCCCGGGCCGTCGAGCAGCAGGTGGCCTGGAAGAAGGAAGGGCTGGTCCTTTCGGTCTCGGTGAATGTATCCGCCCTCATGCTCACCGCAGTGGAGACCGCTGGGGAGATTCTCGCGCTGCTTGACGCACGGAGAATGGATCCGCACGCCCTCATTCTGGAGATTACCGAAACGGAGAGGGCTCGATATCCCGCCGTCGCCCGCAGTCTGCTGACTCAGTTGCGCGCGGCCGGCGTGGGGATATCGATGGACGACTACGGCGTTGGTTATTCAGATCTTGGACGGCTGCAATACTACCCGTTCAGCGATCTCAAGATGGATCGTGGCCTGGTGGCTCGGTTGCCGCACAACTCGCAGAGCATGGACATCGCCTCGATGTTGGCGTCCCTTGCGGCGCGCGAGGGGGTGACCCTGACCGGAGAAGGCATCGAGACGCAGGAACAATGGGATACGCTGGAGGCGATCGGCTGCAACTTCGCCCAGGGGTTCCTGATTGCGCGGCCGATGCCCGCCGGCGACGTGGCGGGCTGGATCGCGGAAATGGCGTCGACCGGGCGGTTCCTGCCGCCTCCGGCAGTGGAATGACGACGAAAACCCGCGTGCTCCGCTGACCGTCCTTCAGGAAGCGTTCGACTGGGGATCGTCTTCCACGCATTGAACCTGGTTGCGGCCCAAAGCCTTGGCGCGGTAGAGCGCCCCGTCGGCCTTGCGCATCGCCATTTCCAGGTCTCCGTCGAGGCGCGCCAGTCCGATGCTGGCGGTGATGCGGAGGGGCCGGCCGTGCACGTCGATCGACAGCTCGGCGGTACGGGCGCGGAGCCGTTCGGCGATCCGTCGCGCTTCCGGCTCGTCGACGTCGCGCAGCAGCGCGCAGAATTCTTCGCCGCCGTAGCGGGCGAGCAGGTCGCTGGGGCGTAGCTGGCTGCGTGCCAGGGCCGCAAAGGCGACGAGCGCCCGGTCGCCGCCGGCATGGCCGAACGCCCTGTTGACCTCTGAGAAGTGGTCCAGATCGATCATCAGAACGCACGCCGGGTCCCTCAGGCGCTTTCCCTCCTCGAGCAGGAAACGGCGATTCGGGAGGGTCGTCAGTTCGTCGGTTCTCGCTTGCCTCGCGTAGTGCTGCCTCAGCCGCTCGTGGGCCATCATCAGGAAGCCCAGAGTCATGGCCACGACGCAGATCGTATTGACGAGCAGGGTGATGCCCTGTGTCGGGTCGTAGAAGGGCGCCGTCGGGTCCTGCGGCGGATCCTCCAGAAGGGAGAAGACGACGCGCACGACCATGGCGAGCGAGGTGACGAGAAGCGCCAGCGCGGTTGGAATCCGGCTGCTCAGCGGCTCACTGGTCCGGACCCGGATGACTTCCCATCCGGCGAGCAGCGACAGAATGGCGATCGCGATCGAGCAGAGCGCGACACGGACATTGACATCGGTGCCGCCGACCAGGGCCGCGGTGAATGCCACGACGAAAAGGGCCGTCGGAAGGACGGCAAGTTTGACGTTGCGCTCACCAGTGTTGAACCACCGCACGCTCATCCACAGGGTTGCGTAAGCTGCAACGATCAGCGAATTGGCCATGATGACCAGCGGAAGCGGCGAACTGTTCGTCCGCAGGCTGAGCTCAAGCGAGCCCACCGCTCCCAGTGCAAGGGCAGAGGCCCAGCCGCGCACGCCCCGGACGTCGCGATGATCGGCCCAGGAAAAGAAGAAAATCCCGGACATGACCAGCGTGACCACGAAGTTCAGCAAATATAGCGTCAGGACGTCGATCGACATCGACATGTACGGGGCTTACCTCGGTCAGGCACTCTCTGCGCCCCGCCAGGCAACGACCTGGCCTGACATGACGAAGCGGTCACGGCCGGCGTGCTTGGCAGCATAGAGAGCGCGGTCGGCCGCTGCGATCAGTGATGGATGGTTGCTCAGGGAGTCGGGATTTGGCCAAGCCGTTGCGCCGCCAATGCTAAGCGTCACCCGCCTCGTGGGTGGGTTCTGGGCGTGTGGCTGGTTGAGGGCCGCCACGGCCTCACGAATTCGCTCCGCGACGATCGCACAACCGACCTCGTCAGTGTTCGGCAGCAGCAGGACGAACTCCTCGCCGCCGTACCGTGCGGCAAGGTCCGCCGGACGTCGGGCTTCGGCGGCAAACACCTTGGCCAAGGCCTTGAGGCATGCATCGCCAGTCTGGTGACCGTACTGATCGTTGAACTTCTTGAAGTTATCGACGTCCATCATCAGCAGGGACACCGCATTGCCGGCGCGTTCCGCACGGCGCCACTCCTGCTGCAGCATGTCGTCGAAGTGACGCCGGTTCGCCAGTCCCGTCAGCCCATCCCTGGTGGCCAGCGACGCCAGTTTTTCCTCGAGGTCCTTGTGCGCGGTCATGTCCCTTGAAATCGCGACGACGCCGTTGACCCGGCCGGTTTCCGGATCGCGGGTCGCGCGAAGGGCCGTCTCCAGCCAGATCTCGCCACCCTGCCGGTGGCGCGTCCGGTAGACGAGCCGTGTCTCCTCGACTTGACCCTGCTTCAGGGCCTCGACGGTCTCGCGCACGTGCGGCAGGTCCTCTTTATTGACGCCCGCCAGCGCGAGCGTCCCGGCGAGCTGCTCAGCGCTCCAGCCCAGCATACGAACGCAAGAGGGCGAAACGTAAATGATGCGCTCATCGAAGCCGATGCGCATGACCATATCGCTCGACTCTTCCGCGAGAAGGCGGAAGTCGGCCTCCTTGGCGGCCAGTACCGCCGCAACGCGTTGGCCCTTCAGCAACTGCCGCACCAGGTAGACCCCCGTGCCGGCGATCAGCATCACCAGGCCAAGCACGAGGACCATTCGAACGGTTGCCTCTTCGCGCCACGGCGCGAGGACTTCGTCCTTTGCCTCCGTTGCGAGGACGAGGATCGGAAAGCGGTCGCTCAGCCGGTAGTAGCTGAGACGGAGCGTCTGGTCGAAAGGCGATCTGAAGTAGTAGAGACCCGCCGGCCGGCGCGCGTCCATTTCCTGGATCAGCGGTGTGGCGGAGACGTCCCGGCCGACCGCGGACTCGTTGTCGACGCTACGCGCCAGGATGATGCCGCTCTTGTCGAGCAGGGTGACCGTGCCCGTGGAACCGAGGTCGAAGCGCCTGTAGAAGTTCGCGAAGTAGCTGGCGTCGATGGTGGCCAGCACGACACCGGCAAAGGACCCGTCCGGATGATCAAAGCGGCGTGACGCCGTGATGACCCACTGTCCGCCGGCGCGGCTCCTGATCGGGCTGCCGATCAGCAGGCCCTTGTCCGGTGATGCGCGGTGCTGCTTGAAATACTCGCGGTCGCTGTTGTTGAACAACGCCGGATTTACGGACTCCGTTGTCGCTAGCCAACGGCCGGCTGCGTCATAGACGAACAATGCGCGGACGCGTCCCATCGTGCCCTTCCGAAGGTCCATGTCGTCTCTCAACCTCTGGACGGCGGTGGGGCCGATGCCGTCGGCCTCCAGACGGTGGACGAGGCCGATGACCAGGCTGTCGGCCAGCTCGAAGGAATCGTCGGCATGCTGGACCAGCGACTGCGCGATGTTTGCGACGTCGATTTCCGCAGATTTCAGTGCATCGCGCCGCAAACCCAACTCGCGCAGGGAACTGAGCGTGAGCAGCGTCAGGCAGATCAGGGCGACGAAGCCGCCGACGAGGAAGGCCAGCTGGCGCAGGCTGGCGTTGCGGAGACTCATGCTCATCTCGGGTACTCGCGAGAGCGTCTGCCGAGGAAAGCGGTTCTAGATGGCGTCGCACCAGGGAGTGCGGTCGAATCCATCCCAATTTACCCAATCGAATGACGGAAAAAGACTAATCCCACGCGAGGCGAGCATAGGGCATCGTCGGCGGCAAACAAACCCGAATAGTCGCCGCGGTACGGCAATTTCGGTTTCCTGCGCGGCCTATCCCGGAGGTGATGGATGATCGTGTTCTCGCCGTGTCGTCGCGATGCTAAGGGGACTCACCGATAGAGGATGAGACACACGTGGCGAAGGTAGTCGTGAGGAAGTCGGGAATTCACGGCAACGGCCTGTTTGCCGCCGAAGAGATCCCGTGGGGAACGAAGATCATCGAGTACAAGGGAGAACGAATTGCCGATGACGTCGCCCTTGCGCGGATCGCGGCGGGAGCCGACAGCGTCTTCGAGTTGGGCAGAAACACCAACATCGACGGTTCTTCAGGAGGCAACGAAGCGCGCTACGCCAATCACCGTCGCCGGAATCCCAACGCCTTCGTCCTTCGCGACGCGGGCAGGATATGGCTGGTCGCCGGGATCGAGGGGATCGCGAAAGGGGAGGAGATCACCTTCGACTACGGATCGACGTTCTACCCGCGGTGAGGGCCGGAGGTCGCGGCAACGCGCGCCTGGTCCTGGCGTTGCGTCATCTGCAACCCCGCAGGTCGGGGCCGGAGGCACCCGTTGGACTGGCTGCTGTCGATCGATTGGAAGGCGATGTTCGTGCCCACCGTCGCCCTGGCGGACCTGGCTTTGCGGGGGGTGCTGCTTTACGCAATCATTTTCACGCTGATGCGGCTGGTGCTCAGGCGCCAGCTGGGCGGCATTGGACCCTCCGACATTCTCGTCATCGTCCTTGTGTCCGAAGTCGCCGGAAACGGCCTGGTGCCCCAGACGCAGTCGGTGAGTGAAAGCGCCTTCGTGGTGCTGGTGATCCTGATGTGCAGCTATTCCATCGAATGGCTGCAGTTCAGGTTTCCCGCCTTTGAACGTCTGACCCGGGGGCCGAAGGTCAAGCTCGTCGAGGATGGCCGCCTGCTTCGCCGCAACATGCGGCGGGAATACGTCACCGAGGGCGAACTCATGGCCCAGCTTCGGGAGCAGGGTCTGGAAGACTGCAGTCAGGTCAAGG
Source organism: Reyranella sp. (assembly GCA_046296475.1). Taxonomy (GTDB): domain Bacteria; phylum Pseudomonadota; class Alphaproteobacteria; order Reyranellales; family Reyranellaceae; genus Reyranella. Next base: position 23,852 of record JBKBLH010000004.1, on the reverse strand, counting down.
AAGCCTGTATCGAGGCCGACGGCCGTATCAGCGTCATCAGGAAGAACGACTGAGAATGCCCTCGACGATCTCCTGGACGTCGAGTGCTTCCTCGATCGTCGCGAGATGATGGGCTTCCCCGCGCGCCAGCCTGGCAACGCCCTCGAGCTGTCGCTTCAGCGCAAGCGGCCGGGCCTGCTCGTTGGGCATGGCATCCGGCGCGGGCTGCCATAGTCCGTCGGGCAGGCGGCGCTCCGCGATCGACCAGTCGCAAAGGCGAACGGCACCGCGGTCGCCCTCCAGCTTCCAGACATTGTGATCGTCCTTCGCCGTCGCGCCCACGCTGCCCGACAGCGTGACGGGCAGGTCACCGGCGCGCAACGTCGCCGCTATGCGCCGCTCGGACCTGCCGGCTTCCGGGAACCAGGCCTTGCCATCCAGCGCGTGCAGCGGCCCGGCGAGGCGCCGCGCCAGGAAGAGGAAGTGCGAGATCACCTCCCGCGTGAAACCGCCCTGTGCCGGCCTGTCCAGCCATTCCGCGGCATCGGCCTGCCAGGGGCGCGGCCAGGTCCTGAAGCCGACTTCGATCTCGATGCGTTGCGGCGTGCCGATCTCGCCCCCGGCGATCCACTCGCGCAGGGCCGCCACGGCGAACGACGAGGCGAAGGGAAAGTTGACCGCACCCCGGTTGCCGGCCTCGGCCACGAAGGCGCGGGCGTCGGCGACATCGACCGCAAGCGGCTTCTCGCCGAAAAAACTCTTGCCGGCCGCGAGGGCCGCGCGCGCGTGACCGAGATGCGAGGCCGGGGGCGACGCGACGTATATGCAATCGCCGGCCGCGATCACCGCCGCCGCGTCGGGCATCCGGGGGACGTTCGGGAAGCTGCGCTCCATGCGCCGCATCGCTTCGGGTGAGGGATCCCAGACGCCGCACGCGTGAACCAGGGAGGGGTCCTGCTGGAGGATCGCGCCGAGCAGACGCTCACCCATGATGCCGGCGCCGATGATGCCGATCGCGACACTGTCATTCGTCATGTCATTCACCCTTTTGCGTCGTCGGCCAGTAATGCCCGTCGGGTGTCGAGCGCTTTCCGAAGATCGCCTCGCCCACGCGCACGACATCGGCGCCCTGCAGGATGGCTTCCTCGAAATCGTTCGACATGCCCATCGAGAGTTCCGCGATCGCAGGATGGTCTCGGACCGCCGCATCGCGCAGTTCATGCAGGCGTTCGAAACAGGGGCGCACCTTGTCGAGGTCGGTGCTGAACACCGCCAGCGTCATCAGCCCTCGCGGCTTCAGGCGCGGGAAGCGCTTCAGTTCGCCGAGAAACGGGTGGAGCTGATCCGGCCGCAGCCCGTACTTGCTCTCCTCATCCGACGTGTTCACCTGCACATAGACGTCGAGCGAGCGGCCCTCGCGGTCGAGGCGCGCGTCGAGCATCTCCGCCAGCCGCACGCTGTCGAGTGCGTGGAACTCTCGGGCGAAGCGGGCGACGTACTTGACCTTATTGGTCTGAAGATGCCCGACGATGCTCCAGGCGATGTCGAGATCGGCGAGTTCTGCCTGCTTGGCCACCGCCTCCTGAATCTTGTTCTCGCCGAAATCGCGGATGCCCGCGGCGTGGGCGTAGCGCAGCATGCGGGCCGGCACCGTCTTGGTGATCGGCAGCAGGCGCACCGTCTCGCGTGCCCGGCCTGCACGGGCGCAGGCGCGCACGATGCGCTCTTCCACAGCGGCAAGGTTGCGGCTGAACAGTGCGAGAGGGTCGGGACCGAAGCGGTCGACGTCCTCGGCGGTCAGATCTGCTGATTGGGCGGAAGTACTCATGGTGGTCCGGACGGGGCTTCCGGCAGAGATACCCTAGTCGAGCTTTCGCGTCGCTATGAACACGCCGATCGCGACGGCTACCGACACGGTCGACACCACGATGACGACCGGCCACAGGAGGTTGCCCAGGAAGTCCAGCATGATGCGGGAACGGTCCCGGAGGCAGGGCGTTCCGGCCTCCACTGCTCGCTGCCGTGGATCATTGGGCGGTGATCAGCGTTATAGGCGCCATGTCGCCTCTTTTTCAGCCTGGACGCACGGTGTGGAAGGTCGAACGCGCCCGTCGGGCCGCCGTGTTGATCGATGGCGCCGCCTTTTTTGCGGCGGTGCGGGAGGCCTTCCTGCAGGCTCGGCGCACCATCTTCATTGTCGGCTGGGACATCGACAGCCGTACCGAGCTGGCCGGCGAGCAGCCACCCACGGACGGGCTTCCGACCGGGTTCGCGGCTTTCCTGACAGAACTCGCTGCGCGGAGGCCGGAGTTGCAGATTCATCTGCTGCTTTGGGACTATTCTTTGGTCTACGCGCACGAGCGCGAGCCGCTCCCGCGGTTCTCCCTCAACTGGCAGATGCCGCCGCAGGTCACCTTCTGCCTCGACTCCACCGTCCCGTTCGGCTCCTCACAGCACCAGAAGCTGGTGGTAGTGGACGACGCGCTGGCGTTCTCGGGCGGCCTCGATGTCACGATCCGTCGCTGGGACACCAGCCGCCACGACCCCGACAATCCCCGGCGCGTGGACCCGGCGGGCGAGCCCTACAGGCCCTTCCACGACGTGCAGATGATGGTCGACGGCGAGGCGGCGCGGGCGCTGGCGCTGCTGGCCCGGGCTCGCTGGTGCCATGCCAACGGCGGCGAACCGGAGGTCCGGCCATTGGGAGCGCCCTGGCCGGAAAGCTTCGAGCCTGATTTCACCGATGTCGAGGTCGCGATCGCGCGTACCCAGCCGCGCTACCACCGCGAGGAGGAGGTACGAGAGGCCGAGGCGCTTTTCCTGGAAAGCATCGCCCGCGCCGAGCGCTCGATCTACATGGAAAACCAGTTCATGACGTCGGGCGTGGTCGCTGCGGCGCTCGCCCGCCGGCTGCGCGAGCGCCCTGAGCTGGAAGTGTTGCTGGTCGCGCCGCGCAGCCACGACTCCTTCATCGAGCGGCGCACCATGCGCAACGGCCGCATCCGTTTCTGGCGCACCGTAAAGGCGGCGGGCGGCGAGCGCGTCCGGCTGCTCTATCCGTCGATCGAGAAACAGGGCGGTGAATCCACTTACACGATGATCCACTCCAAGATCATGGTTGTGGACGACTGGTTGCTGCGGGTGGGCTCGGCCAACCTCAACAACCGTTCCATGGGGGCAGACACCGAGTGCGATCTCACGATCGAAGCAGCGACGGAACGTGAGCGCGCCACCATCACGAGGCTGCGCAATCGCCTCCTCGGCGAGCATTGCGGTGTATCGGCGGAGGACGTCGCGACGGCCTTGGCGCGGGAGGGTTCGCTCGTGCGTGTGGCCGACAGGCTCTGCGATAACGGGCACCGTCTCGCCCCCGTCGACGATGGCGAACCCGATCGTACGGTTCTCGCCCGGCTGGCCGAGCGGGTTGCCGATCCGGCGCGACCGCTGCGGCTGGGGCGGCTGGCGGGCCGCTTCCTCCCCCGCCTGCTTTTCCTTGGCAGCCGCACCATCGGTCGCCGGCTGGCCAAGCGTGAGGACCGGCGCATGGCCCGGACTACACCGCCCGCGCGCGCCGGCACGAATCCCGAGCAGGAGGAGGGAATACTCGGGAGAGCGGGTGTCCTGGTGGCGGGCGCGCTGGCGTTCATCGTGCTGCTCACGCTCGCCTGGCAGTTCACGGGGCTGAAGGAGCTGGCGCAGCCCGATCGGATTCGTGGGCTGCTCGCGGGCGCCGAAGGTGAGCCCTGGGCGCTGGGGCTGGTCGTCGGTCTGTTCCTGCTGGCGGGAGCGGTGGCGTTCCCCGTCACCATCCTGATCCTTGCGACGGCTGCGGTGTTCGGCCCGTGGTGGGGCATGCTCTATTCCACGGTGGGGGTCGCCGCGAGCGCCGGCCTCATGTTTGCGGTGGGCGCGAAGTTCGGACAGGGTGTGCCTAAGCGTCTGCTCGGCAGGCGCTGGGCCCCGCTGCGCGATCGTCTGGAACGCCGCGGCATGCTCGCGATGGTCGCTCTGCGGGTGGTGCCGGTGGCGCCATTCTCCCTCGTCAATCTCGCGGCCGGTGCAGGCTCGATCCGCTTCGTCGATTTCGGGCTGGGCACCCTGATCGGCATGGGGCCCGGTATTGCGGCGATCGCGCTGATGGGCGACCGCATCGCCAAGGTGCTGGCCGATCCCAGCGCCGGCCAGATCGCCGTGCTGGCGCTCTGCGTGGCGGGCTGGATCGGAATTTGCTTCGGCGCGCAAGCCGTCGTCTCCCGGCTCGGGGAACGGACGTCTTGAATTCCGTGCGGCTGATGACCTGGAACATCCATGGCGCCTTCGGCCGCAATCCGCGCTTCGACCTCGATCGCGTGATCGCCCTCGTGAAGAGCCATGCGCCCGACATCGTGGCCCTGCAGGAGATCGACTCGCGGAGCGTTCGGGCGCATGTCGGCAATCCGTTCGACGTGCTCCAGGCGGCGTTGGGTTCGCACGGGATCGGCGCCAAGACGGTTGTGACCGCAGACGGCGAATATGGTCAGGCGCTGATCAGCCGGTGGCCGCTCGAGAACACGGAGATCCAGGATCTCTCATTTCCCGAGCGCGAGCCGCGTCGTGCCATCTGCACGGACGTCGCGACGCCCTTTGGCCCGTTGCGCGTGATCGCCACCCATCTCGGTCTCACCCTGCGCGAGCGGCGCAGCCAGGCCATCGCGCTCCTGAAGATGCTGGGGCGGCTCGACCGCCCGACCGTGGCGCTGGGCGATTTCAACGACTGGCTCTGGGCCGGTTCGGTGCGCCGCAGCCTCGGGCGCGCCCTGCCTGGCTTCAGTCGCCACCGAACCTTTCCGGCGCGGCTGCCGGTCTTCGAGCTCGACCGCATCTATCTGTCCCCGGCCTCGGCCCTGATCGGGACCTGCACCGACCATCGCGCTCGCGAGCTTTCGGATCATCTGCCGGTGATCGCCGACATCGCCGTCTAGCATGGCGCGCAGGCACGCCACGACAATGGAAGCGCGGCAGGTCGACAGCCTGCCCGAGGGCAAGGGCTGGCAATACGAACCCAAGTGGGACGGTTTCCGCTGCCTGGCGCGACGGAACGGCGACGCCGTCGAATTGCTGGGCCGCTCGGGCAAAAGCCTGTCGCGCTACTTCCCAGAAATGGCCGCGGCATTGACGGGTCTGAAGCACCAACGCTTTGCCCTCGACGGAGAGCTGGTCATTCCCGTGGGGAAGAGCCTGTCCTTCGAGGCGCTGCAGATGCGTCTCCATCCGGCTGCCAGCCGCATCCGGCGCCTCGCCGAAGAAACGCCGTCCGTGTTGATCGCCTTCGATCTCCTGGAGGATGAGAAGGGGCGGGATCTGCAACCGCAGCCGCTGTCCGAACGCCGCGCCACATTGGAACGCTTCTTCGCGACACTCGGCGAAGCCGGCGCACTGCGTCTCTCGCCGACGACGACGCGCCTGGCAGACGCCCGCAGGTGGTTGAGCCGCGCCGGCGGCGGTGCCCTCGACGGTGTCGTCGCAAAGCGGCTCGACGAACCTTACAAGCGGGGCGAGCGGGTGATGCTCAAGATCAAGAACCTGCGCAGCGCCGATTGCGTGGTCGGCGGCTTCCGCTACGCGACGGCGCGGAAGGGTGGCCGCAAGGAAGTCGGGTCACTGCTGCTCGGCCTCTACAACGAATCGGGCCTGCTGGATCACGTGGGCTTCACCTCTGCGCTCGGTAGTCTCGATCGGGCGGCGCTGACGGCAAAGTTGGAAAGGCTGAAGGGGACCGGCTTCAGCGGCGACGCGCCGGGCGGCCCCAGCCGCTGGTCGACGGAACGCACCGCCGAGTGGGTGGCGTTGAAACCGAAGCTCGTGGTGGAAGTCCAGTACGACCATGTGACCGGACGCCGCTTCCGTCACGGAACGGGCTTCCTGCGCTGGCGCCCCGACAAGGCGCCGCGCGACTGTTCGTTCGATCAGCTGATGCGGGAGGACCGGCCGTCCCGTCTCGTGCGCCTTCTCAGTCGCCCGTAGGACGTACTCAGACCTTCTTCTTTCGACGCGTCGTCGTCTTGCGCTTCGCGGTCTTCCGCTTCGCTGCCGTCTTTTTCTTGGCAGTGGTCTTCTTCTTCGCGGGCACTTTCTTGCCCTTGGCACGTGCCTCGGAGAGGCCGATGGCGATGGCCTGCTTTCGGCTCTTCACCGTGCCGCCCTTGCCACCCGGTCCGCTCTTCAACGTGCCTTTCTTGCGGCGCTCCATGGCGCTCTCGACGTCCTTGCTGGCGCTTCGCGAGTACTTGGCCATGACTCCTCCTCACCGGTTCAGCGCCTAACGCAACAGGCGCTTCCTGGCTGCGCATTCCCGCGGGACGCATGAGAAAGCCCGCGACCCCCTTGCACATTGTCGGATGGGCGAAGGGTGCGGGCTTTCCGCAAGAGACGCCAGGGACGAAGCGTTCGACCATCGCCGACGAAACGTTTGGCTCTCTTGCCTTCTCCCAATGCGCAGGTGGTGGGATCGGTTGCCGACGTCGGCAACTGGAGCAGGACAGGTGCATTCCTCCGGTGCCGGCGGAGGAGAGAGGCCGGCCTAACCCACGGAGGAACTCAATGGCACGCCATGACGACGACTATCGCTTCCGCAACAATCCTGCCCGCGACGACAGAGGCTCCTATCGCGATTCGATGTCGGGCAGCCGGGCCGGCCGACGCTCGTACGATGACGATGACGACGATCGCGGCCGGTCGTACGGCGGTTCGCGCAACGAGGAGAGCCGCTATGGCGGCTACGAAGGCGAGCGCGGCGACATCTACCATTATGCACCGAGCGGCCGCCGCGGGAGCGAATACGGCTATGGGGGTGGCTCGTCCTACGGTCGCGGCAACTACGAACAGGACGATATGTCCTCGGGTGGCCTCGCCGGCGGGGCTCGCGGCTATGGCTACGCCCAGGGCCCGGGCCATGGTGGTGACCGCTACACGGGTCGCGGTGGCTCGCTGGGTGGCATGAGCGACGAGATGGGCGGCAGTCATTCCCAGGGCATGGGGCGCTACGATCGCGATCATGGCCGCAGCGGCTGGTTCGGCACTCGACCCGGCGGTGCCGGACGGTACGGCAGCGAACATGCCGGCATGGGCGGCGGATTCGGGATCGGCGCCTCGGGCCAGCAACATCATCGCGGCAAAGGTCCGAAGGGCTACGCCCGCTCCGACGACCGGATTCGCGAGGATGTATGCGACTGTCTCACCGACGATCCGATGCTCGATGCCGGTGAGATCGAGGTCCAGGTCAAGAACGGCGATGTGACACTCTCCGGTACAGTCTCCGATCGTCTCGCCAAGCGCCACGCCGAAGACATGATCGAGCGCGTGAGCGGCGTGAAGGACGTTCAGAACAACATTCGGGTGAAGGAGCGCGACGCCGCAAAGTCGTCGGGCAAGAACGCCTCGACCTCCGCAGGATCCTGAGGACGGAAGGGCCCGGTCAGTCGATCGGGCCCTTGTTCGTCAGCCCGGAGACGCCCGCAGATCGCGGCGGAGCTCCTGGATCGAGTGCCAGACGCTACGAGCCAGGTCATAGATCGCCGAAAGGCGGTCGCTCGCCGCTTGGTCGGTCGGGTTCTTGCGCAGGTCCCGTTCCGCATCGCTCGCCACATCCCCCATCCGGGACAGTTCGGTTTCGAGGAAGTCCAGCCGGTGCGTTAGTCTGCCTGTGCGTGCCTTGACCCGCGTCTGGATTCGTCCGGAGCGGGTCTTCTTTCTCGGAGGCTCGAGTGGGAAAGACGACGCCGAGCCCAGACATTTCCGGCCGTTGGCTGGGCGGCGCCGTCAGGTCGCGCGGGCTTGCCACGCTGTTTCGTTCCTCGCCGATCGCGATCCGCAGCCACTGTGCCCGGTGCGGCATCCCGCTTGCCCTCGCTTATGGCGGCCGCAAGGACATTGCACTCACGGCCGGCAGTCTCGACGATCCCGCGCGGGTCGCCCGCGTGAGCGTTGGGAGGGCGTAAACGGGCCGGATCGCTCCCGTCTCGCAACGCGGCTCGGACCTTTGTTGCACGCGACGACCTGAGGGCTAGTATCGCCCGCCCGCTTGCAGAGGAAGCAACAAGAATGGCCGCGCTGCTGAACGAGATCGACCTGATCGATCGCATCTTCGCGCATATCGACGGCAAGGCGACCGACAAGGGAACGGTCGTGTGGCGAGAGCCGGTCGAAAACTATCATTCGCCCGAGCGGTTTGCGGCAGAGATCGAGGTGCTGCGGCGCGTGCCGATGGCCTTTTGCCCGTCGGCGGCGCTGCCCGAGCCGGGCTCCTACATCGCGCGCACGACGGTCGGCACCCCGCTGCTGGTGGTGCGTGGTACCGATGGCGTGGTGCGCGGCTTCCGCAACGCCTGCCGCCATCGCGGCATGAAGCTGGAGGAGGGTGAGGGCTGCAAGCGCGCCTTCGCCTGCCCCTATCATGCCTGGACCTACGGTCTCGACGGCGCGCTGCGACATGTTCCGGGCGAAGACGGCTTCCCCGGCCTCGACAAGGCGGAACACGGGCTGGTGCCGGTGGCGGCGGTGCAGGAGCGCAACGGCATCGTCTTCGTGACGCAGGAAGAGCCGCTGTCTGATGGGCCGCTGGGCGACCTGCCCGAGGTGCTGACCGACGATTACGTGCTGTTCAACAAGATCGAGTTCGACGACAGGGCGAACTGGAAGGTGCTGGGCGAGACCTCGATGGAGGGCTACCACATCAAGGCGCTGCACAATCAGTCCTTCTATCCCTACGGCTACGACAACCTGAATGTCGTCGAGCTGCATGGACGAAATTCGCGCATCGTCTTCCCGTTCCGCCGCATTGAGAAGCTGCGCACCGTGCCGCGCGAGGAATGGAGCACGCAGGGGCGCATCACCGACGTTCATCAGCTCTTCCCGAACACCCATGTCAGCGTGCTGTCGAGCCACGCGATCCTGATCATTCTCGAGCCGGTCTCGCCGTCAGAGACGCACTGGGTCGTCTACCAGCTGGCGCCGCGCATCAAGAACGGCAAGCCGCTCGACATCGAGCAGGCGCGTAAGGACGCCAACTTCGTGCAGGAGAGCGGCCTCCTGGAAGACCGTCATGCCGCCCGCGAGATCCAGGCCGGGCTGGCGTCGGGCGCCAACACCCATTTCACCTTCGGCCACTACGAGCAGGCGATCGGACACTTCCACCGTCACCTGACCGAACATGTCGAGATGCTGTCGCAGAGGAAGATGTCATGACCAAGCGGGTTGAGGGAAAGATCGCCGTCGTCGTCGGGGCCGGGCAGACGCCGGGCGAGACGATCGGCAACGGCACGGCCATCGCCGGCCTGCTGGCGCGAGAGGGCGCGACGGTGCTGTGCGTCGACCGCAGCGGCGAACGCGCGGAGAAGACGGCCAAGGACATCTCTTCGACCGGAGCCGTCGTCTCGGCGATGGAGGCCGACGTCACGGTTGCCGAGGATTGCGCCCGCATCGTCAAGCTTGCGGTTACGCGCTACGGCCGTGTCGACATCCTGATCAACAATGTCGGCATCGGCGGCGGTGGCGACGCTCCAGCCCACCGTATCGAGGAGCAGGTCCTGGACCGTATCCTCGACGTCAACCTCAAGGGCATGTGGCATACGATCAAGGCCGCCATCCCGGTGATGCGGGCGCAGAAGTACGGCTCGATCGTCAACATCTCGTCGCTCGCCGCCACCAGCGGCGCGACGCAGATGGCCTATGAAGTGTCGAAGGCGGCCGTGAACCGGCTCACGACGCATGTGGCGCAGTCCAATGCCCGCTACGGCATTCGCGCCAACGCCATCATGATGGGCTTCATGGACACGCCGATGGCGATTACCGGCATCGCGCAGGCGACCGGCCGCTCGACGGAGGAGGTGCGGGCGGCGCGCAATGCCATGGTGCCGCTGCGGGGCAAGATGGGAACGGGCTACGACACCGCCTATGCCGCGCTGTTCCTCGCCTCCGACGAGGCCCAGTTCATCACCGGTGAGATCCTGCGCGTCGACGGCGGCATGGGGCTGGGTCTGGCCTAGCCCTTCAGCGCCGCCTGCCGGGCGCGCAGCTCGTCGCTGGGGCGGATGTCGCGGGAGCGGCCATAGACTGCGACCGCGACCAGCAGCACCGCGACCATGAAGCCGAACAGGGTGCGGTAGGCGTCCTCGGAGCGGGCGCCGTCGGGCAGGGGGGCGAAGGCGCCGACGATGACGCCGGACAGGCTCTGCATGCAGGCGACGCCCAGCATCACGCTGGTGTTCATGGCGGCGATGCCGCGCCCGATCAGCCGGTCGGGGAAGATGCCGCGGCCATGGGTCATCACCATGGTGCTGGAAGCGCTCAGGAAGCCGATGCCGACGATGGCGCCGACGGCGACCCAGAGCGGCGCCTTCGACCACAAGGCGAGCGTTGCCAGGATTGCGGCGATCAGCAGCGTGCCCGTGATGGCGATGCGCTTGCGGGTGTCGAACACCCGGTCGAGCGGGCTGATGGTCAGCATCCCGATCTGGTAGGCGATCACCGCGACCAGCAGCACGTTGCCGGATTCGACGCGGCTCAGCCCATGGACTTCGCGCAGGAACGGCCCGCCCCACAGGCCCTGCACGGTGAAGGTGCAGGCGTAATTGCAGAAATTGAGCGCGAGGATGAACTTGAGCTGCGGGTTCTTCAACACCTCGCCCAGCCCCCGCATCATCTCCGCCGCCGTCTCGGGCCTGCGGTCGAGAAAGGGATGGCCGGGCGGCGCGTCACGCACGATCACCCAGACGCCGAGCGCCGTCAGCGCGGTGAAGGCGACCATCAGTCCGAACACGCCGCGCCAGCCGATCATCTCGGTCCCCCAGGCGAGCGGCGTCGTGGCAAGCAGGTTGCCGAGCAGCCCGACCGACAGCACGATTCCCGCCAGCGTCGCGAACCGGTCGGGCGGGAACCAGCGCGAGATCACGACCATGCTGCCGATCAGCATGACGCCGAAGCCCGCGCCCATCAGCGCCCGGCCCGCCAGCAGCTGCGGCCAGCCCGCCGCCAGGGTGAACAGCGTCGCACCGATCACCGCGAGCACCAGCATGCCGGTCACCGTCCGGCGCGGCCCATAGCGGTCGAACAGGAAGCCGCAAGGGATCTGCATGGCCGAGAAGCCGAAGAAGAACGCGCCGGTGAGGGCACCGAGCGCTTCCGGCCCGATGCCGAGGTCGCGCATCAGGTCGAGCCCGATCGTGACGTTGGCCGCACGGAAGAAGTGGCTCGCGACATAGGCCGTCGCCAGCGTGGCCACGATGATGACGGCCTGCCGCCGGATGCCCCTACTGGTGCCAGGCGACGTCACGAAGCGCTTCCTCTTTCCATTCCCGCTTTCTCGTCCGGCCGGGCCGGCGGTGCGTTGGTCTCGCCCGCCAGTGCTATCGACGAAGGAGGTGCACCGCAATCGCGGTGCGCGTCATCGTTCCGCGCGCCGGACGCAATGCTGCGGCTGCAGCGGCCGCGACGCACCGCTTGATCTGGATCATCGCCCAAGGTTATTGAATACGTCATGCAGCCTGTCCACGTTGGACGTCAGGCTTGCGAAGCCCCCCGGCCGATCTGGCGTGGCTTCGAGATAATCCGGAGTTGAGCGATGAGATACGGGCCGCGCGGTGTTGGACACCTCTCCCTTGGCCTGCGGCACCTGGCGCCCGGTCTCCTGCTCGCAATCGCTTTTGCTTTTCCCGCTGTTGCCCAGACCAGGGCGGCGGACAATGCGCCGCCGGTGGTGCTGGTGAAGCCGGTCGAGGTGCGGACCCTGGCGCCGCAGTCGGAATATGTCGGCCGGCTCGCCGTGTTCGACAAGGTCGAGCTGCGGGCGCGGGTGAAGGGCGTGCTGGGCAAGCGGGAATTCGCCGACGGCACCAAGGTGACGGAGGGCCAGCTCCTGTTCACCATCGACCCCACGCCCTACCGCATCGCCGTGAACCAGAAACGGGCGTTGCGCGACGGTGCGCAGGCCACGCTGATCAACGCCGACGCGCAGTTGAAGCGCGCAGCCGAGCTGCTGCGCACCAGCAACGTCTCGCAAGTCTCCTACGACCAGCGGCTCGCCGAGCAGCTGCAGGCCAAGGCCGCCCTCGACGATGCCGAGGCGCAGCTCGAGGATGCCGAGCTGCAGCTCTCCTACACCAGGATCACGGCACCGATCGCCGGCCTGATCGGCCGTGCCAGCGTGGCGCCCGGCAACCTGGTCGGGCCGGAATCGGGGGTGCTCGCCACCATCGTGAACGAGCGCCAGATCCGGGCCCTGTTCTCGGTCCCCCAGGCGGACCTGCTGAACGTGCGCCGCGACCTGCGCACCGGCGAGGCGCTGGCCGTGCGGCTGCGCCTCGCCGACGGCAAGCTGTACCCAGAGAAGGGCAAGGTCGACTTCATCGACGTCGCGGTCGATCCCACCACCGACGGCCAGATGGCGCGCGCGGTGTTCGACAATGCCGACGAGCTGCTCACCGATGGCCAGACGGTGCGGGTGATCGTCGAGGGCAACGAGCCGGCCAGGGTGATGGTGGTGCCGCAGGCCGCCATGGCGATCGACCAGACCGGGCGCTACGTCTACGTCGTCGACGGCAAGGGTGTCGTCGAGCAGCGCCGCATCACCGTCGACTTCGTGCGCGACGGAATGATCGCCGTGGCGAGCGGCCTCAAGGAGGGCGACCGGGTCATCGTGCAGGGCCAGCAGCGGGTGCGTGCGGGCATGGCGGTCGAGGCGCAGCCCGCGCCGGCCGCCCCCGGCCAGCCCAGGCGCTGATCCCATGGGCATCGCCGCCATCTTCATCCGCCGTCCGCGGCTCGCCTTCGTAGTCTCCGCGATCATGGTCATCGCGGGCCTTCTGGCGCTGGGCAGCCTGCCGATCGCGCAGTTCCCCAACATCGTGCCGCCGGAAGTGACAGTCACGACCAGCTATCCCGGCGCCTCGGCCCAGGTGGTCGAGGAGAGCGTGGCGCAGATCATCGAGCGCAACGTCAACGGCGTCGAGAACTCGATCTCGATGAAGTCGACCTCGGGCAGCGACGGCAGCTACAGCCTCAGCGTCTATTTCAAGGTCGGCTCCAACCCGCAAGACCACACGGTCAACGTCAACAACCGCATCAACCGTGCCATGCCGCAGCTTCCCGACGAGGTGCAGCGCAACGGTGTGCTGGTGAAGAAGCAGTCCTCGGCGCTGCTGCAGGTGGTCGCCGTCTATTCGCCCAGGGGCACGCGCGACGCATTGTTCCTGTCGAACTTCGCCACCATCAACGTGCTCGACGCCATGCAGAGGGTGCCGGGCGTCGGCTCGGCCGGGCTGTTCGGCGGACTCGACTACGCGATGCGCGTGTGGCTCGACCTCGACCGCATGTCGAGCCTCGGCGTCACCTCGCAGGACATGGTGAAGGCGATCGAAGCCAAGAACATGCAGGCCGCCGTCGGCCGGGTCGGCGCGGCGCCGCTGCTCGACGGCGTCGACTTCCAGCTCAACATCACCGCCAAGGGTCGCCTGACTTCCCCCGAGGAATTCGGCAACATAACCGTGCGCGCCAATCCGGACGGCGCGCTGCTGCGTATCCGCGACATCGGCCGGGTCGAGCTGGGCTCGGCCAATGCCGACGTCACCACGCGCTACAACGGCAAGCCGGCGGCCGGCATCAACATCTACCAGCTCGCGGGCGCAAACGCGCTCGAGACCGCCGAGGGCGTCCGCCAGGTGCTGAAGGATCTCGAGGACCGGCTGCCCGAGGACGTCGCCTTCGAGGTCATGTACGACACGACGGTATTCGTCGAGGCGACGATCCACAGCGTGGTGAAGACGCTGATCGAGGCCTTCGTGCTGGTGGCCATCGTCGTCTTCCTTTTCCTGGGCAGCGTCCGCGCGACCCTGATCCCCATCATCGCCGTGCCGGTGGCGCTGATCGGCACCTTCGCGGTGATGCAGATGATGGGCTTCTCACTCAACACCGTGTCGCTGCTGGCGCTGGTGCTGGCCATCGGCATCGTGGTCGACGACGCCATCGTCGTGGTCGAGGCGGTCGAGCACACGCTCGAGAAGGAGCCGCACCTCACGCCGTCCGAGGCCACCGAGAAGGCGATGGCCGAGGTCACGGGACCGATCATCGCCATCACCCTGGTGCTACTTTCGGTGTTCATCCCGACGGCCTTCATGCCGGGCATCGCCGGCAAGCTCTACCAGCAGTTCGCGCTCACGATCTCGGTCGCCATGGTGATCTCGGCGATCAACGCGCTCTCGCTGTCGCCGGCGCTGTGCGCGCTGCTGCTCGTCCGTCGCGGCGCGCCGCGCGGCCTGATGGCCCGCGTCCAGCGCGGCCTCGACGCCACGCGCAACGGCTACCTGAGGCTCGCGGCGCCGCTGATCCGGCGCAGCGTGCTGGCGGTCGGGCTGGTCGCGCTGTTCGCGCTCGCGACCGGCGGGCTGCTGAAAATCGTGCCCACCGGCTTCCTGCCCGAGGAGGACCAGTCCTCCTTCATGGCGGAGATCCAGCTGCCCGACGCCGCCTCGACCAGCCGCACCCTCGAGGCGGTGACAGAGGTCGAGGCCATGCTGACCGGCCAGCCGTGGCTGCAGAACTTCTTCACCGTGAGCGGTACCAGCCTGCTCGACGGGCTGAACCTGCCCAACCGCGCCATGATGATCGTTTCGCTGAAGCCCTATGCCGAGCGGCGCGGCCACGACCTTTCGGCCTTCGCTGTCCTGGAGCGGCTGAACAGGGCGTTCCAGCGCGTGGCCGCGGCCAACGTCTATGCCTTCAACCCGCCACCGATCGCCGGGCTCGGCAACTCATCGGGCTTCGAGTTCGAGGTGCAGAGCCTGACCGGTGCGCCGCCGGAGGAGATCGTGGCGGTGGCACGCGGCGTCATCAACGCGGCGCAGAGCGCGCCCGAACTGGCCGGCGTCTTCACCACCTACAGCGCCTCGACGCCGCAGATCAGGCTCGACCTCGACCGCGACCGCGCTGAGACCCTGGGCGTTGCGATCCCCGACATTTTCGCCGCCCTGCAGACCGCGATGGGCAGCAAGAACGTCAACAACTTCAACATGTTCGGCCGGACCTGGACGGTGCGCGTCCAGGCCGACGCCATCGACCGTCGCACCGTCGACGACGTCAACCGCGTGCGCGTGCGCTCGTCGAGCGGCACGCTGGTGCCGCTGCAGGCGATGGCGACGCTGGAACTCACGACGGCGCCGGCCACCATCACCCGCTACAACAACCTGCGCTCGGTTACTCTGAACGGCGCGCCGGCCCGGGGTTACTCCTCGGGCGAGGCGATCGCGGCGATGGAGCGGGTGGCGCGCGCCAGCCTGCCGCCGGGCTACGGCTTCCAGTGGGCGGGCACCGCGCAGCAGGAGAAGCAGGCGGGCAGCCAGACTGGCTTCGTGCTCGCCCTCGCGGTGCTGTTCGCCTACCTGTTCCTGGTCGGTCTCTACGAGAGCCTGGCGCTGCCGGTGGCGGCTCTGCTGTCGGTGATCGTCGGCCTGTTCGGCGCCTTGGGCGCGCTGTGGTTGACCGGCCTCGCCAACAACATCTACGCCCAGATCGGCATCGTCGTGCTGATCGCGCTGGCGGCCAAGAACGCCATCCTGGTGATCGAGGTCGCCATGCACGAACGCGCGGGCGGCAGCGATCCGGTGACGGCCGCCACCTCGGCCGCCGGGCAGAGGTTCCGCGCGGTGATGATGACCTCCTTCGCCTTCATCCTGGGCCTCGTGCCGCTGGTGATCGCCTCGGGCGCAGGCGCTGCGACCCAGCGCGCGGTCGGCACCGCCGTGTTCGGCGGCATGCTGGCCGCTTCCTGCCTCGGCATTTTCGTGATCCCCGGTCTCTACGTCGCCTTCGAGAAGATGCGCCGGGCCGTGCCCGATTTCTTGCGCAAGCCGTTTCGCCGTCTCGAGAAGCCGCAGAAAGGCCAGGGCTGAACCGTCGCATCGCCTAGCCGCCATGCAGCCGCCGCCGTAGCCAATTCCTGTCGTCCCGCAGACACTGCCGTCCGCGCCACCACCACGGGGGCGCCAATGAGAAGGCGGAGGGGGACGACATGACCAGCATCGAGGGCCCGCGCTCGTGGCGGGCGGCGTGGCTGACGCTTGCGATCCTCTCCGTCTCCTTCGGTTCGCCGCTGCTGATCGTCGTGGGTCTGAAGCCGATGGAGGAGGCGCTGGGTACGGAGCGGTCGGTGCTGGTGCTCGCCGGCTCGCTCGCCTGGGTCGGAACCGGCGCGGGCGGCATCCTGATGGGCTGGCTGGCCGACCGGATCGGTGTGCGCGCCACCGTCGCCATCGGCGCCTGCATGATCGCGGGCGGGCTCGCCCTCTCATCACACGGCTCGCTTTGGGCGCTGTATGTCGGCCACGGGCTGATGCTCGGCCTGCTGGGCAATGGCGGGGTGTACCCGCCGCTGCTGGTCTATGTCAGCCGCTGGTTCGACCGCCGCCGCGGCACCGCGATCGCGCTCATTTCGTCCGGCCAGTACGTGGCTGGCATCCTGTGGCCGACCATCTTCGAGGCCGGCATCAGTTCATGGGGCTGGCAGGCGGTGATGCTGGCCTATGCCGGCGTGGTGCTGGCACTGATCCTGCCGGCGACCTTCCTGCTGAAGCCGGCGCCTGCGCCACCGGTCGAAGCCCCGGCCGCCCCGAAGGCACATGCCGCTGCCACGACACCGCAGGGCAGGCGCCTGGTCGCCGGGCTGCATCCCAACCTGGCGCAGTTGCTGATCTGCATCGCCGGCTTCTGCTGCTGCATGCCGATGGCGATCCCGCAGGCACATCTCGTCGCCTTCTGCAGCGACATGGGCATCACGCCGACGCGCAGCGCCACCATGCTGTCGATCATGCTGGCCGCCGCCTTCCTCGCGCGCCAGGCCTGGGGGGCGCTGGCCGACCGGATCGGCGGCCTGCGCACCGTCATGGCGGGGTCGGCCTTCCAGGCAGTCACCATCGCAGCCTTCTCGGTGACTGAGGGCGAGGCCGGCCTGTTCGCCGTCTCGGCCGCCTTCGGCCTCGGCTTCGCCGGCATCATCCCGTCCTATGCCGTGACCATCCGCGACCTCTACCCGTCGTCGGAAGCCTCCTGGCGCATCCCGCTCACCCTGTTCACCGCCATGAGCGGCATGGCGGTGGGAAGCTGGTGGGCGGGGCTGCTCTATGACCATTTCGGCTATTACGCGCCGGCCTTTGCCTCGGGCGTGGCCTTCAATGTCGTGAACCTCCTGATCGTGGGATTCCTGATCTTCCGCCTGAGCGGACCGCGCCTGACCGTCGCGTGGCCGAAGACCTAGCGGCTGAAGAGGTGCCGGGCGCGCTCGGGGAGGCGCAGGCGCCGGCGCAGGCCGCGCAGCAGGCCGCCGTTGGTCATCGCCTCGAACACCTCCTCGGGGCCTTCGGGGTCGAGCACCTGGTTGTCGGCCAGCCATTTCTCGACCTCCTCAAGGTCGAGAATTTCATAAGGCCGCAGCGAACGGCCGTCGCCGCGAAGTTCCTCGACGGCCCCGATCAGTGAGCCCTTGGCCTCGATCGTCGCGGCGACCTTTTCGGCCGGGACGCCAAGATGCTCGGCGAGCAGGCTGTCCCGCAGCGAGCGAATCTGGTCCACCGCGCGCTCGTTGCCGGGATGGGCGGCATCGATCGTGACGTCGCACTCCGTGTCGAGGCGCATCGAGCGGTTGTTCATGTTCGAGGAGCCGACATGCAGCACCTCGTCGTCCACGATGGTCATCTTGGCGTGCACGTAGATCGGCTCGCCCTGCTCGGTGTAGGGATGATAGATGCGCAGCCGCCCGTAGACGTCGAGCCGGTGCAGTGCCCCGTAGAGCCGGGCGCGGGCCGTATCCATGGCCACCGGCTCCAGCCAGCCGTGGGACTTGAAGGGATTGATCAGGACGATCTCGGGCCCTTCCGGTTCGTCGAGCCGGTGCGCGATCGCCTCGGCAATGCGGCGCGACGCGAAATACTGGCTCTCGGCGTAGATGTAGCGTCGGGCTCGCGCGATCAGGGCGAGATAGGTCTCCTCGATCTCGCGCACCGGTGCCTCGCCGTCGCCCTCGGGTCGCGAACGGCAGATCGCGACCGAGATGTCGCGGAACCCAGCGTCGAGCCCGTCGGGCCAGCAATCGCCACCGCCCTGCACGGGCGCCGGCTCCTTGCCGCCGGCCATCCGCCAGCGATGCCGAGACAGTTCGCCCAGCGCCGCCGCCACGGGACCTTCCAGGATGGTGGTGGCATCGTGCCACGGCGCATAGGGGGTGCCGTCGGGGCCGACCCGACGCGGGTCGTGGTCGCGATGCTCCGGCGTGTCCCAGCGGTTGCTGGTCATGTCGATGCCGCCGCAGAAGGCCACGCAGTCGTCGATGACGACGATCTTGTGATGGTGCGAGGCACCTAGCGTCACGGCGCTGTCGAGCCGCGTGTGGATGCGGG
Organism: Reyranella sp.; assembly: GCA_046296475.1. GTDB lineage: Bacteria > Pseudomonadota > Alphaproteobacteria > Reyranellales > Reyranellaceae > Reyranella. The sequence continues at coordinate 5,457 of JBKBLH010000004.1, read as the reverse complement.
GATGGGCCATCCAGCGCATCAGCGTGAAGATCGTCGTGCCGCGGGCCATGGCCTTGAGCGCGCCGACGTTCCAACGCAGCAGGAAGACCTCGAGTTCGGGATTGCGCTTCACCAGCCACAGCATGAAGTCGCCGACGGTGCGCGGTTCGCCGGGCAGCCTTTCGTCGGTGAGTTCGATGCGCGCGTCGAAATCCCAGCCGATCAGCATGATGCGCTGCTTGGCCTTCAGCATCGCCTCACGGCAGATCTCGAAATAAGCCTTCGCGTCGACGATCAGCCCCGCCCGGGTCGCTTTCTCCCGCCGCCAGAACCGGGCGCCCTCGGTGCTTTCTGGCTCCGACGCGGCGCCTCGATCGCGCTTCGGGCGGCCGTTGGGGTGACGACGGGCCTGCAGCGGCGGGGACATGTCGAACGGGCGCTCCCGGTGCCCCGAAGCCGGGGCCGTGGTATCTGGAGGCATGGAAACGACGGCACTGCGCGAAAAGTTCCAAGATCTCTATTTCGGCGACGGGCCGGAAGCGCGACGGTTTCGTTACGGTCTGGTCGGCTTCGACCTCGCCACCATCGGTCTTTTCTTCATCGCGCCGTTCGGGGGGCATCAGACCTGGATGATCGCCCTCGACCTCGTGCTCGGCATCCTGCTGTCGGCCGAGTTCGCGGTGCGGCTGTGGGTCGAGCGGCGGCCTCTGCGCCACCTGTTCAGCCTGTCCTCGGCCGCCGACCTGATCGTGATCCTGTCGCTGCTGCTGCCGGTCTTCATCGAGAACCTGGCCTTCCTGCGCATCGCCCGCGCGCTTCGCCTGCTGCGCTCCTACCACCTGCTGCGCGACCTGCGGCAGGATTCGGCGTGGTTCCGGCGCAACGAGGACATCATCCAGCGCACGGTCAATCTCGGCGTCTTCATCTTCATCGTGACGTCGGTGGTCTTCGTCACGCAGCACAACATCAACCCGCAGATCGCCAACTATGTCGACGCGCTCTACTTCACCATCACGACGCTCACGACCACGGGCTTCGGCGACATCACGCTGAAGACCCCCGGCGGCCGCCTGCTCGCCGTCGTCATCATGGTGGTCGGTGTCGGCCTGTTCCTGCGCCTGCTGCAGGCCATCTTCCGCCCCAACAAGGTCCGCTTCGAATGCCCGTCCTGCGCCCTGCTGGTGCACGACATCGACGCGGTCCACTGCAAGCATTGCGGCATCGTCCTGCCGATCCCGAACGAGGGCGTGTAGGGCGAAGCAACCCGTCGCTCTGCTCCGGTCGGGACGACGGTGGGCTAAAGCGCCGGTCCCGCCAGGATGGTCCGCGCTTCCGCGGCGATCGTCTCGGCGATGGTGGCGTAGCTGTCGGCATAGGCCGAGCCGTCGCGCCAGACGGCCGCGAGGGAGCGCGTGGCGCTCCAGCCGGCCATCGGCAGGCGGGTGACCATGTCGCTGCCGCCGACCTCAGAGCGCAGATAGAGTTCCGGCAGGATGGCGAAGCCCAGACCCGATCCGCACATCTGGCGCAGGCTGTCGAGGCTGGTGCCCTCGTAATCCTCGAGCAGGGTCGCCTTCAGGTCCTCGCAGATCTCGCGGGCCTGGCGGTGGGCATGGTGGCGGCGGTCGAGGCTGAGGAAACCGATTCCCGCCAGATCGCCGCGGCGCACCTTCGCCGCCCGGCCCAGCGGATGGTCGGGCGGGCAGACGATGTGCAGCGGCTCCCTGAACAGCGGCTCGATGTGCAGGTCGCTGCCGGAGACGGGCAGGGGCGACAGCACCATGTCGAGTTCGCCGCGCGCCAACTCGCGCGCCTGCTCGTCGGGGATACCCTCGCGGATGTAGAGCCGCAGGTCGGGAAAGCGCCGGTGCAGCGAGGCCACGATGCGCGGCATCAGGTAGGGGCCGAGCGTTGGCGTTACGCCGAACCGGATGGTGCCCGCGAGCCCGGCCCGCGAGCGCTGCACCATCTCCTCGGCATCCTTGACGTCGAGCAGGATGCGGCGGGCGCGCGTCACCAGGTCCCGGCCGATCGGCGTCAGCTGGACCGGGCTCTCGTTGCGCTCGACCAGCGTGACGTCCAGCCGCGCCTCCAGCGCGCGCAGCTGCTGGCTGAGCGTGGGCTGGGCGACGTGCACGGCATCCGCCGCCCGCCGGAAGCTGCGGCTGTCGGCGAGGGCCACGAGATAGGAGAGCTGGCGCAAGGTGGTCACGGCATGCTCACGAAAGGTGATAGTCCAAGACTATCAAAACCGCCACGTTAAATCTATTTCTGCAATCGCGCGTCCTCGCCCATCTTGGGCCGTCACACCCGCAGAGGACGAACGAACATGCGCCGCGCCACCCCCCGGACCCCGATATGACCGAGTTTCTGGTCCAGCCCTTCCTCGGCACGCCGGTCTGGTTCTGGCTCACCTTCATCTCGCTGGTGGCGGCGCTCACCGCCTTCGACCTCGGTCTCCTGCACAAGGAGGACCGGGTGATGGGCATCGGCGAATCGCTCAGGCTCTCGGCCTTCTACATCTCGATCGCGCTGGCCTTCGGCGTCTGGGTCTGGGTCGAGAAGGGCGAAGAGCTCGGCATGCAGTACTTCACCGGCTTCTTCATCGAGAAGGCGCTGTCGATCGACAACATCTTCGTCATCAGCCTGATCTTCACCTTCTTTGCCATCCCGGCCAAGTACCAGTATCGCGCGCTGCTCTGGGGCATCGTCGGCGTCATCGTGCTGCGCGGCCTGATGATCGCGGCGGGTGCGGCGCTGGTGAGCGAGGCCTACTGGGTGCTCTACCTGTTCGCCGCCTTCCTGATCGTGACCGGCGTGAAGATGTTCTTCACCACCGACTCCGAGCCGGACCTCGCCAACAACGCCGCCATCCGCTGGATCTCGAAGCGCATGCGGGTGACCAAGGAACTGCACGGCGACAAGTTCTTCGTCTTCCGGGCCGACGAGCGCACCGGCCGCATGGCGCTGGCCGCGACGCCGCTGTTCCTCGCCCTGGTGGTGATCAACCTCGCCGACCTGGTGTTCGCGGTCGACTCGGTGCCGGCGATCTTCGCCATCACCACCGACACGTTCGTGGTCTACACCTCGAACATCATGGCGATCCTGGGCCTGCGCGCCCTCTACTTCGCCCTCTCGGCCATGATCGACCGCTTCCACTACCTGAAGCACGCGCTGGCCGCGGTGCTGATCTTCATCGGCTCGAAGATCTTCGTCTCGGACTTCCTGCTGGGCGACGCGAAGTTCCCGCCGGTCGCGAGCCTCGCCGTCACCTTCGGCCTGATCGCCGCCGGCATCGCCTGGTCGCTCTGGAAGACGCGGGAGGGGGCGGTACAGCGGTGAGGGGGCGCGCTACGCCTGCGTTCGCCCGTGCCGCGGCGACACGGCGAGGCCGAGGAAGACCATCGCCGCTTGGTTGAGCCGAAGCAGGTCCTCGTCGTCGAGCCGCCCGATCTTCTCGCCCATCTTCGACCGGGGAACCGTGGTGATCTTGTCCACCATCAACCGCGACGGGGACCGCAGCCCGTTGCGCTCGTTCGGCTCCACGACCAGCCGGAACAAGGGCGCTTCGCTGGGATCGGTCGTGAAGGCGCAGATGGTGATGGAGTCGGTGGCGTCGAAACTGTCGTCCTGCAGGATGACCACCGGCCGAGGCTTGCCCGCATAGTTCTTGCCGCCCGAGACGGTCCAGACCTCGCCGCGCTTCACTCGTCCGGCCAGTCCGAAACAGAATCGATGAACGCCTGATCCTCGCGTGCCCGAGCGCTCCGCGAGACGGCCAGCGACTGGCGATGCGCCTCCTTCCGGAATGACGCCGCCCGCACGTTCGGCACCCAGATCTGGATCGGCCGCAGCCCCAGCGCCCGCAATCGGTCGCGGTGCTGCTGAACCTTTATCCTTGTCGACTTGGCGCTTCTAGAGGGTGGCACGTTCAGCCTCCATACCTCGGTTACATGTAATGCACCGGTCTGGTCGCGGCAAGCCGAAGCATTTTCCGAGCTCGGCGCATGCTGATTGCAATGCTTGGAATTCGTCAGCCAATCAGTCTTTTCGATCATTCGCATCTACCACCGCCAACGCCTGCGTCAGGTCTGCGATCAGATCGTCGGGATGCTCGATGCCCACCGAGAGCCGGATCGTCGTGTCGAGCACGCCGATGCGGTCGCGCACTTCCAGCGGCACACCCGAATGCGTCATGGCGGCGGGGTGGCTGGCCAGTGACTCCGTGCCGCCGAGGCTCACCGCCAGCTTGAAGATCTTGAGTGCGTTCAGGAAGGCGAAGGCTTCCTTTTCGCCGCCCTTGATGTCGAAGGAAAAGGTCGAGCCGGCGCCGGTGCACTGCCGCTCGTAGAGCGCCTTCTCGGGCGAGCCCGCCGGCAGCAGGCCGAGATAGTGGAGCTTCGCCACCTTGGGATGCGCGGCCAGCCAGTCGGCGACCAGGCGGGCGTTGGAGTCGGCGCGCTCCATCCGCAGCCCCAGCGTCTCCAGCGAGCGGCCCAGCATCCAGCAGGAATGCGGGTCGAGCTGGGTGCCGAAGCTGCCGCGCAGGGCGCGGATCGGGGCCATGATCTCCTTCCGGCCCATCGCCGCGCCGGCGATCAGGTCGGAATGGCCGCCGACATATTTGGTGAGCGAATAGACCGAGACGTCGGCGCCGTGGTCGAGCGGGCGCTGGAAGACCGGCCCCAGCAGGGTGTTGTCGCAGGCCAGCACGGGCGGGCCGCCGGGCTGGGTGGCGCCGATCTCGTCGGCGAGGCGGCGCAGCAGGGCGATGTCGACCAGCGTGTTGGTCGGGTTGGCCGGCGTCTCGATCATGATGACGGAGATGCGTCCCTTGCCCTTCGTCTTCTCGCCCGCCTCTGCGATGGCGGTGCGGATGGCGGCCTCGCTCACCCCGTCGACGAAGCCGACGGCGCCGATGCCGAAGCCCGACAGGGTCTTGGCCAGCAGGGTTTCCGTGCCGCCATAGAGCGGCTGCGAATGCAGCACCACGTCGCCGGGGCGGGCGAAGGCCAGCAGGGTCGTGGAGATGGCCGACATGCCGGAGGAGAAGAGGGCACAGGTCTCCGCGCCCTCGTAGACCGCGAGCCGGTCCTCGACGATCTCGCTGTTGGGATGGTTGAAGCGCGAATAGACCAGGCCGGCGGCGCTGCCGGCGGGCGGCGTCTTGCGGCCCGCGGCATAGTCGAAGAAGTCGCGGCCCTCCTCGGCCGAGCCGAACACGAAGGTCGAGGTCAGGAACACCGGCGGCTTCACCGCGCCCTCCGACAGCGCCGGGTCGTAGCCGTAGGACAGCATCAGGGTCTCGGGGTGGAGCTTGTGGTTGCCGACATGGGTGCGGGACGGGCGCGGCGCGGTCATGGCGTGTCTCCTGTCGCGGGGGCTTGCGTCTCCGCATGATGACGGCAAGGTGTGTCGAAACCGTGTGCCTGCCACAAGAACAGACCTCACCCTGAGGAGGCCGCACCGCGGCCGTCT
>JBKBLH010000003.1:0-347333 GCA_046296475.1 Reyranella sp. | reverse complement strand
CGGTCTAAAACGACCCATGCCATGACTTTGGAGTATGTGAAATGGAGCGGCGGCCGCCGCATCTCCCAGATGCCGTAGTCGGGATTCCTCCACGACCGTTCGACATGCTTGACCAGCTCGAGTTGCAGCGCCCATCCGCTGTCCGTCGGCGCCAGCGCTCCCTCGCGGGCCTGCTCGAACGTGTCCATCAACTCGCCGTAGACGTCGAGTTGGAACTGCCCGTGAGCGGCGTTGCCAATGCGCACGGGTTTTGAGCCGAGGTAGCCGGGAAGCCAGTCGGCCTCCCACTCCGCGAGCCGCCGCTCGCCCATGATCCCGTACATGATCTGCATGTCGGCCGGGCTGCCGGCGACGGCACGTTGGAGCCAGTCTCGCCATGCGCTCGCCTCGTCATAGACCCCTGCGTTCATCAGGGCGAGAAGCGTCAGCGTCGAATCGCGGATCCAGCAGAAGCGGTAATCCCAGTTGCGGGATCCGCCCACCTGTTCTGGGAGGGAGGTCGTTGGTGCGGCGACGATTCCACCAGTGGGTGCATAGGTGAGCGCCTTGAGCGTGATCAGCGACCGCTCGATGGCCTCAGCGTACAGGCCGTCGGCTTCGGTGGCATCCGTCCAGTCGCACCAGAACTTCTCGCAGTCGGCAAGTGCCTGCTTGCAATCGATCGGCTCGGGCAGCGGCAGATGGGAAGGTTCGTAGCTGAGTGTGAACGGCACCGTTTGGCCCGCTCTCACCCTGAACATGGCGGAGGTCTTGAAGTTCTCGCCCCACGTGGCGACGGGTGTACGCAGGACGGCCATGTCGGGCCCGGCGACCGCGCGAAGAGTGCCGTCGTCCAGGCGGCTGACCCAGGGGATCGTCGCCCCGTAGCCGAACCGCAATACGAGTTCCATGCACATCAGCACCTCGCCCTCATCGCCGCGCACGAGGCGAATCAGGTCCGACGTTTGTCCGCGCGGCAGCATGAAGTCGATCACCGTTGCGGTCCCGCCACTCGTCCGAAAGCTCGTTTCAAGAATCAGGGTGTTCGTCCTGTAGCGGCGGGTGACCTCGGCTGTTCCGCAGGAAGTTGCGATCAGCCAGCGACCGTTCGAGGGCGTTCCGAGAAGGGCCGCAAAGCAGGCATCCGAATCGAAGCGCGGCCAGCACAACCAGTCGATCGAGCCATCAAGCCCGACCAAGGCGGCCGTCTGGCAGTCTCCGATCAGCCCGTAGGTTTCGATCCCTGCGTTCATGAATCGGTCGGCGCGATCTGTAAGATGACCTTGATGTCGCCCCTGCGACGTTCGAAGGCCTCACGCCAATCTGCAAGCGACACGCGGCGGGTGAGAAGCCCCGCAAGCCAGGCGGGATCGGCTGCGGCCAGTGCATCTGCTCCGCTCTCATAGTGGCTGCGATTGGCATTGACCGAGCCGAAGACGAGATCATTCTGCAGCACCATGCTTCGGTTGAAGTTCCCGGAGTCGAAAGGCAGCAGGCGCCCGCCACTGGACACGCCGGTGAGACACACGATGCCGTTGCGGCCGCCGGCTCCGCATATGACGTCGACCACGAGTTGCGGTGCTCCCGTGCACTCGACCACGATGTCGGCCGCGAGGTCTTTTGGCAGTTCCCGTGGATGATAGGTGCCTCCGAGGGCCCGTGTGAGATCCGCCTTCGGACCACCCTCGGCCCGGTCCATCACATGAAGGTCGAGTCCGCGTTGTACTGCCATCAGGGCTGCCAGCAGTCCAACCGGTCCGGCGCCGGTGATCAGTGCGGTTCGCGGCTGCCAGCTCCGCGTCCGCTGGCCGATTCGATAGATGTGGTCCCAGGCCTTGGCCAGAACGCTGGCCGGTTCGAGGAGCACACCCAGTGTACCAAGGCATGGTGCGACCTTGACGGCATAGTCCGGCTCCAGAACGAAGCGCTCGGCGGCATAGCCGTCCAGCGATTTGATCCCACGCTCCACGTAACGGCCGTTCAGGCACATATCCCACTCACCGACACCGCAGGCCCGACAGGGCACCGGGTCGGGTCGTCGGACGATACCGACCACGAGATCCCCAGCCGAGAGGCCGCACCCATCAGGCGCATGGAGCACCCGGCCGAGGGATTCATGCCCCAGTACGAGGCGATCGGTGCTCTCGGGTGCCCATCCATAGCTTCCGGCAATGATTTCGCGATCGGTGCCACAGACTCCGAGGGCCAGAGACTGCACCAGAAGCTGGCCTGGACAAGGGGGCGGCTCGGCACGTTCTTCCATTCGCACTGAGCCCGCTACGCCTGGCTCGACGGTAATGACCTTCACGGCGGGCCCCAATCCTTGGCTCGTTGGTCGGGCACCGACTTGAACGGGGGGCCATCTGTCGGGTTCCAATCACCAAGTGCTGTTGTGCTAACGTCGGCGGCACGGAGGGGATAAATGACCGCTAGGATCTATGCCATGACCTGCGGCCGGCTCGTCGGTCGCCTGAAGGACATGATAGAGGGCGAGGACGGGCAGGTTGTACTGCCCATTCCATCCTATCTGATCGAGCACCCCAAAGGACGAGCGTTGTTCGACACCGGCATGCACCCGCAATGCCGCACCGATGCGGCCGGCCGCATGGGGGCGGGCGTGGCGCGAATATTCGGTTTCGAGGGGTTCGGCCCCGATGACGATATCAAGTCGCGGCTGGAATCGATCGACCGCGATCCCGGCAAGGTCGACTTCATCGTGAACAGCCACCTGCATTTCGATCATGCCGGTGGTAACGAACTGGTGCCCAACGCCACCATGGTCGTGCAGAAACGCGAATGGGAAGCCGCGCAGGATCCCGAACTTGCCGCCAGGATCGGCTTTTTCCGCGCCGATTTCGACCATGGCCATAAGGTGAAGCAGGTCGAGGGCGAGCACGACCTGTTCGGCGACGGCTCCGTGGTCTGCATTCCGACCTACGGGCATACGCCGGGTCATCAATCGCTGAAGGTCCGCACCGAGGCCGGCGAGATCGTGATCACGGGCGATGCCTGCTATTTCTGCCGTACGCTTCGCGAACGCCGCCTCCCGCGCTTCGTGTACGACCGCGAGCAGATGCTGGCTTCGCTCGACCGGCTCGGAGCGCTGGAAGAAGGCGGCGCCCGCCTGTTCTTCGGCCACGATCCGGACTTCTGGAAGGACGTGCCGCAGGCGCCGGTGCCCGCGTTCTGAGGAGCGCGCGCGTCAGTTCTGCGGGATGAACTCGATCATCAGGCCGCCGGTCTGTTCCGGCCCCACGAGGACGCGGTCGTCCTCGGCGAGGGCGAAAGGCACGTTGTTGGCGCTGAGCAGCCCCTGCAGCGGGCGCGCCCGTTCGATGGCAATGGCAGCGCCGACGACCGCCGGCAGCTCTCTCGGGGGCATCATCTCGAGCGCCTTGTATTCGAGCTGGAAGGCGAGCGGCGACCATATCAGCAGTTCGACCGAGCCGGCCTTCACCATCGTGCAGCCGTCGAATATCTCCTCGACGGTGGCGCCCCAGGCGGCCTTCATCGCCTTGGCAGTCTCCTTCGGTGTCTCGGCGATGGCGTGAACGGCCATCATGCCAAGTGCGCCGTTGGGATGGACGATCCATTCCGGCTCCATGAACGCGTCGGGCGTCTCGTGCTTCACCGGAAACCAGGCAAGGGGGCCGGCGCTCTCGCCGACCACAACGCCTGCGTCGACCTCGAAGCCGTCCTCGGTCTCCCAGGCATGGGTGCGCTCCTCGCCTTCGAGTTCGGCCACGTTCATTGCGAGTGAAACTTGCGCCGGATCGTCCTGCAGCAATTCGATGTAGTTGGGGATGTCGTCACGATCGGGCTGGAAGCAGATGCAACGCGGTTCGACGCCTTCGGGGGTGAGATTGAACCCGAGCCGCCCCAGCCGGGAGGCGATCTCCGCCGGATCGGAAGCGATCACGGAAATGTGGTCGATGTCGCGTGCTGAAATCTTCATGCCCGCTCATATAGGCTTACCCCCACCCCACTCAAGTGCAATGCTGGCGGGGACTGGATCACTGGAGGAATGAATACATGTCGAAGTTGACGCTTTACGGCATCTGGCTGAGCGGCCCGACCTACAAGGCGGGGCTCGCGCTCTCGCTGATGGGGCAGCCTTTCGCCTACAAGCATGTCGACCTGCGGGCCGGCGCCCACAAGCAGCCGGATTTTCTCGCCATCAACCGCTTCGGCCAGGTGCCGGCGCTGATCGATGGCGACCTCAAGCTCTGCCAGTCGGGATCGATCCTGCTCTATCTCGCCGACAAGTTCGGCAAGATGGGTGGCAAGACGGTCGAGGAGAAGGCCCGCGTGCGCGAGTGGCTGTTCTGGGAGTTCGACCGATTGGCGTCGAACATCTATCGGCCGCGTGCGATCAAGCGCGGTTTCATGAAGGCCGATGACAACGTCCATCAGATGTACCTGAACCAGGCCGGCGACGCGCTCAAGGTGCTCGACGGCGCGCTTGCCAGTACGGACTTCCTGGTCGGCAGCGAGCCGACCATTGCCGATGTCGCCGTCTATGGCGACGTGGCCTATGCCGAGGAGGCCGCGATCGATCTCGCGCCTTACGCCAACGTGAAGGCCTGGATGGCCCGCGTCGAGAAGCTGCCGGGCTTCAAGAAGTACGAGGACGTGCTGCCCAAGCAGGACGCCGCCTAGGACTGCGCGGCTTCCTTCATTTCCGCCCAGCTCGCCTCGACCGCGGCGCGGTCGAGGTCCCGCGTGATGAATACCAGGCGCGAGCGGCGGTCCTCGTCTGGCCAGCGGGCAAGAAGTGTGGGCGGATGAAAGGTCCGATGCACGCCGTGAATTACCAGCGGTTGGCTCTCGCCCACGACCTCGAGAACGCCCTTGACCCGCAGCAGCTTGTCGCCCCACGCGGCCCGCACGGCCATCAGCCAGCGATTGAAGAAGTCCCAATCCAGCGGCTCGTCGAAGGTAAGGCAGAACGAGGCGATGTGCGCGTCATGCCGCGACCGGTCGTGGTGGTGAGCGTGGCCATGGTCATGGGCTTCCGCATTGAGCCACGCCTTGACCTTGTCGCTCTTGCCCGAGGGATCGAACGGGCCTGAGTCGAACAGGAGAGCCGGATCGACGTCGCCCTGCACGATCTCGTAAAGCGGCGCGCCGGGGTTCAGCTCGCCCAATCGCGCACGCAGGCCGGCGCTGGCGGCGATCTCGGCGAGGTCGGTCTTGCTGATCAGGAGCCGGTCGGCGACGGCCGCCTGCTTCAGCGCCTCGGGATGCTCGTCGAGTTGGCGCGTACCGTTGACGGCATCGACCGTCGTCACGATGCCGTCGAGCCGGTAGTCGTGGCTGATCATCGGGTGGTTTAGCAGGAGTTGGAGGATCGGCGCGGGATCGGCGAGGCCCGTCGTCTCCAGCAGCACCCGGTCGAAGGGGGGAATCTCATCCTTTGCGCGACGGCGGGCGATGTCGCGCAGGGTGTTGTCGAGATCGCCCTGGATGGTACAGCACACGCAGCCCGATTGTAGCAGCACCATGTCGCCGCCGACCTGCTCCATGAACAGATGGTCGAGCCCGACCTCACCGAATTCGTTCACCAGCACCAGGCTGCGGGCCATGCGCGGATCGCCGAGCACGCGGTTGAGCAGGGTGGTCTTGCCGCTACCGAGGAAGCCGGTGATCAGCGTCACCGGCAGGCGCTTTGCCGACTTGTCGGGATCGAACAGGCTCATCGGTGACACCTTCACATACGCATATGTAACAAAGTAACGATGACGCTTCCGCTTGACGGTGCAACCTGAGGGTATGACGCTTTCCGGATCAACAAGGAAAGGGAGGAGCGTTCATGGACTCGAGGTATCTTCAGGACAAGGAACACCTCAAGCGGCCGCAGCCGGAGGTCGACGAGGACCGTCGCTCGTTCCTGGCGGCGGGCCTGATCGGCGGCGCCGTTGCCGCCGGGACGCTGGCCGCTGGCGTCGCGCACGCGCAACAGGTCGCCCAGGCACCGGCTCTGTCGGACAAGGTCTGGTGGCCGCACCCGAAGTGGGGCAAGGACGACGAGGCTGGCGCCTCCAACTACATGACGCCGGCGAAGGTCCTCGAAACGGTCAAGTTGATCAAGGACGGCAAGGTCTACCGCATAGGCCGCATCTACGAATCGGCCATGCCGAAGTTCGGCGAGCGTGCCTTCACCTTGCGAATCCCGGGCAGCCCGACCGGCGGCCCGTTTGGCGTCAACAAGCTCGTCTACAATGATGAGTATCTGTCGACGGAAATCGGCCAGACAGGAACGCAGTTCGACGGTCTGGCGCATATCGGCATCCAGATGGGCAAGGACGGCGACAAGAACGAGATGCGTTACTACAACGGCGTCACCGACCAGGAAATGAACAGCGCCTACGGCATGAAGAAGCTCGGCATCGAGAAGGTGAAGCCGTTCTTCACACGTGGGCATCTGTTCGATGTCGAGGCGGTGAAAGGCGGCATGATGGAGGCCGGGCAGGAGATCACCATCGCCGACCTGAAGGCGGCGCTGCAGAAGCAGAACATGCAGGAAGCCGACATCAAGGAGGGCGATGCGGTGTTCTTCAACACCGGCTGGGGCAAACTCTGGATGAAGAACAACGACAAGTTCAACGCCGGGGAGCCCGGCATCGGGCTGGAAGCCGCCAAGTGGTTCATCGACAAGGGCATCGCGCTGACTGGCGCCGACACCTGGGGAACCGAAGTCGTGCCCAATCCCAACAAGGACCTGGCGTTTCCGGTCCATGGCGAACTGATCACCAAGAACGGCATCTTCAACCACGAGAACCTGGACTTCACGGGGTTGATTGCCGATCGCAAATACCAGTTCGCCTACATCTTCTCGCCCGCTCCCATCAGGGGCGCGACGGGATCGAATGGCGGCCCCATTGCGGTGACCTGATCGGGGACCGCGGCAGCGTGCGCTAGGTCGAGTAGTCGCCGGAGGCGAACTTCGACCTGGCGTGCGTGCGGCTCAGCTTGCCGGAGGAGGTGCGTGGAAGCCCGGGCTGACGCTTGATCAGCACGACCCGGCCGTCGACGCCCACAGCCTCCTTGACCGCCTGCCTAATGTTGCCCACCAGGGCCTCACGCTCTGCCGCATCGCTGGGATAGGCTTGAACGATGACCACGATCGTCTCCGCGTCGCCCTCGTCGATCGAGAAGGCGCAAGCGTCGCCGCGGCCGACTTGCGGCAGCGCCTCGACCGCCCACTCGATGTCCTGCGGCCAGATGTTGCGGCCGTTCACGATGATGAGGTCCTTGGCGCGACCGGTGATGACGAGTTCACCTCTGTGCCAGTAGCCGAGATCGCCGGTGTCGAGCCAGCCGTCGCGAAGCGCGCGCACGGTCTCGTCGGGCATCTGGAAGTATCCGGGCATGACGCTGGGCCCACGGACGAACAACCGACCGACATGGCGCTCGCCCAGGGGTGCACCGTGCTCATCACGGATCTCGACGTCGTGTCCGGCCATCACCCTGCCGCAGACGACGAAGTCTCGCGACCGGCCCGATTGCGGATCGGCAAAGCTGTCGACCTTGACGCCGCCGAACGGCGCACCGAAGCTCAGGCCGACGCAGACTTCGGCCATGCCGTAGCTCGGCATGTAGGCGCGCTCGTCGAAGCCCGCCGACTTGAAGGCTTCGGCAAAGCGCCGCAGGATTGGCAACTGGATCATGTCGGCACCGACGCCGGCCAGGCGCAGGCATGACAGGTCGAGTTCGCCCACCGCCATGGCCTGGGCACGCCGTGTGAGCAGGTCGTAGCCGAAGCTGGGACTGTAGGTGATCGTGGCGCGGCGGCGCGAGATCAGCGAGAGCCACTGCATCGGCCGTCGGGCGAAGTCACGGGGCGCCAGCAGGTCGACGCTGCGCTGTGCGCACATCGGCGCCAGGATGAACCCGATCAAGCCCATGTCGTGATAGAGCGGCAGCCAGCTCACGCCGGAATCGTTTTCGTCGAGCTTCTGCGCGGTGATCGATCCATCGATGTTGGCCATGAGCTGGTCCTGGCGGATGTCGACACCGAGCGGCGCGCGGGTACTGCCCGAGGAGAACTGCACGTAGCAGGGCATACCCGCGCCGAGCGGCCGAAGGTCGGCCTTGGCCTCGGGAAGGGCGTTGAAGATCGCCATCCCTCCGGCAAGGCGCGCTGTCGTGCCTTCGGCTGCGGTCTGGGCGAACTCGACCAGTTCGTCGGGAGCGAGCACGCCTACGGCCTGCGAGGCCATGATCTGCTTCCTGAGCTGGAAGATGTAGTGCGCCTTGGCGCCAAGACCGACGGGCACGGGAACGGGAACCGGGACGACACCGGCGTACTGCGCGCCGAAGAAGGCGATGCAGAAGCCCGGCCAGGTGTCGGCGATCAGGACAAGCCGTTCGCCCGGCGCAACTCCGGTGCCGATCAGGCGTCGGGCGAATGAATGCGCGTCGGCCTGGAGTTGCCGGTAGGACAGGCGGGTTAGCAGCCTGCCGCGGGCATCGAAGAAGTTGAAGCCGGTCTCGCCCCTCGCGGCATAGTCCAATGCCTCGCAGAGGCTAGTGAAGCCGCCGCGACGGAAGGGCAGGGACGCGTTCTGGGTGGGAGTCGGGATTGCAACCCAGCGATCCGGACTCGATTGCAGGGTCGACGCATAGCGTTGCATACGGCCAGCCGCGCCATCGGCCAGCGTGGCACTTGAATGAGGCGCAGGCAGGATTCCTCGGATCGACGTCATATGACGATCTCCCAAACGGTTCGCACAAAGCGCGTCACCGCTCGGTTGACCGTCCCGTTGGATCATCCCGTCCATCGGAAGAGCGACGCTATCGCCGGCAGGTCTTCTGGCTCGCGGGTCGCAGCTCCTGCCCGTCTTCCCAGACCGAAGTCCAGTGACATATGGGCTCTCGCTCGCCGCTCACAGCTGCGGGTACAGCTGCCGATTGGCTCCCAATGAAGGGAGCGGCACGGCATTCCCTGTTAGCCTCCGGTTAGGGAGGACCGTCGATATGCATTCGTTAAGCTTGCGCTCGCCGCCGGTCAATTGCTTTGATGAATCAAAATCGGGAGGAGATTGCAGATGTCGATCGTTCGTATGGCCGCCGCGGCGGCGCTCGGCGTCGCGCTGGCCTGGCCGGCCGGCGCACAGGGCATACCAAGGGTACAGTCCCCTGAGGAGGTAGGGTTTCTCTCGACCCGTCTGAAGCGGCTCAGCGACAGGCTGAACGAGGGCGTGAAGAACAACGAACTGCCTGGCGCGGTCGTGCTGATCGCCCGCAACGGCAAGATCGTGATGTTCGAGTCCTACGGGTTCCGCGACAAGGAAGCCAAGGTCGCGATGACCAACGACACGATCTTCCGCATCGCGTCCATGACCAAGCCGATCGTCACCCTGGCGGCGATGATGCTGATGGAGGAGGGCAAGCTCACGCTCGCCGACCGCGTGTCGATGTACATCCCGGCCTTCGCGGACACCAAGGTCGCGGTCCAGAAGAAGAAGGAGGACGGCACGGTCGAGACGGTGCTCGAGCCTCAGTTCCGGCCCATGACCGTGCACGACCTGATGCGCCACACGTCCGGCCTGACCTACGGCGCCGTGGGCGCCAATCCGGTGAAACAGTCCTATGTCGACATGAAGGTCGCCGACCGCAGTCAGACCAACGCCGAAATGGCCGACAAGCTCGCCAAGCTCGCACTGCTGTATCAGCCCGGCACGACCTGGGAATACTCGATGTCCACGGACGTGCTAGGCCGGGTCGTCGAGGTCGCATCGGGCATGCCGCTCGACAAGTTCATCGAGGAGCGCATCACCAAGCCGCTCAAGATGGGCGATACCGGGTTCGAAGTCAGCGCCGACAAGAAGGCGCGTGGGGCCAAGCCGATGAAGGAAGGACCGAAGAACGAGGTGCCGGCGATCCCGGACATCACCGAGAAGTTCAACTGGCGGTCGGGCGGCGGCGGCATGGTCTCCACGGCGGCCGACTACGCCCGCTTCCTGCAGATGTTCGCCAATGGCGGCCAACTCGACGGTGTGCGCCTCGTCTCGCGCAAGACGATCGACCTGATGACCGCCGACGCGCTGCCGCCCGACATCAGGATGGGGGCCGACATGTTCCGCTTCGAGGCGCTGGAGCCGAGCGCCCGCATGGGCCAGGGCTTCGGCCTGGGCTTCGCTGTGCGCAACGTGCAGGGTGTCAACCCGCTGCCGGGATCGCCCAACGATTATTACTGGGGCGGCGCCTACGGGACCTATTTCTGGCACGATCCGCGCGAGCGCCTGTATGTCGTTTTCATGATGCAGTCGCCGCGGGCGCGTCTGCGTTATCGCTATCTGATGCGCGACCTCGTCTATCAGGCGATGGTAAACTAGCCGCCCTTGACGCTCTGCCGGCGGACAACCACCTTGGCGGAGCCTAGGTCGAAGGGGCGGGAGACTGGCCATGCAACAGCAGGAACGCGATCTGATATCGGGTCTGTTCGACCGGCTGAAGCCGTTCGAGTCCCAACCGCGCGACGGCGAAGCCGAATCGTTCATCAGGGGACTCGCCGTGCAACAGCCGGCCGCGCCGTACCTTCTGGTTCAGACTGTTCTCGTGCAGGAGCAGGCCCTCAAGGCCGCACAGGAACGCATCGCGGAGTTGGAGGCAAACGCAAGTACCGCCCGGCCGGCGGCCGCAGGCTTCCTCGGGAGTGCGCCAGCGATCGGACCCTGGGGCGCGACTGCCGCCGCCGCGGCGCCGCGCACGTCGGGGCCGTCGAGCCGCTCACCTCTGCAGGCCGCACTTGCGCCGCAACAGCAGCCTGCGCCGCCGACGCAGCCGGCGGCGGGCGGCAGCTTCCTGCGAACGGCAATGGCCACTGCTGCGGGCGTGGCTGGCGGAGCCCTGTTGTTCGAGGGCATTCGCGGCCTGATGGGTAGCAATCCGTTCGGCCAGCAACAGGCCGCGGCGGGCGGAACAACGCCGCCCGAACTCTTGCCACCGGACTCCTCGACGCAGCAGCAACAGGTCTTTGCCGACGACCAGGCGGGGGCGGGGGACTACGACACCGCTGCTGTCGACGATAGTGGCTTTGGCGGCGACGACGACAGCTGGGCCTGAAGCCCCGCGGAACTTTGTGAATTCAGCAGGGGGACCGAAGAGATGATCGAGCTTCACACGTGGGGCACGCCGAATGGCCGCAAGATTTCCATCATGCTCGAAGAGTGCGAGCTGCCCTATAGCGTGCACCGGATCGACATCTCCAAGGGCGAGCAGCACAAGCCCGAGTTCCTGCGCATCAGCCCGAACAATCGCATTCCGGCGATCGTCGATCCCGACGGTCCTGGTGGCAAGCCGTACAGCCTGTTCGAATCCGGCGCGATCCTGATCTACCTCGCCGACAAGACGAGGAAGTTCCTGCCGGCCGAAGGCGCGAAGCGCTACGATGCCATCCAATGGCTGATGTGGCAGATGGGCGGGTTCGGCCCCATGCTCGGCCAGGCGCACCACTTCCTGCGGGCGGCCCCGACGAAGATCGAGTACGGCATGAAGCGCTACGTCGACGAGGCCAAGCGGCTCTACGGCGTGCTCGACAAGCAGCTCGCCGGCAACGCCTTCGTGGCGGGGGAGGAGTACACGATCGCCGACATGTCGATCTTCCCATGGGCCGCGCGTCATGAGTGGCACACCGTGAACCTCTCCGACTATCCGAACGTCAAGCGCTGGTACGATATCGTGAATGCGCGTCCTGCCGTCACCAAGGGCATGGCCGTTCCGTACCTCAACTAGGATGCCGCGGGGATCCTGGCTCGGGTTGCTGGGGGCAGCCTTCGTCTGCCCGGCGCTTTCTGCCTGCGCGCCATCAGAGGCATCGCCGGTTTGTGCCGCGCCCCTGAAGCCGGCCGTCGAGGTGAATCTCTACTTTGGCCGCGACAAGCCGGCGGGCGGCGAGGTGAGCGACGCGGAGTGGGCTGCCTTTGTCGCCGATACCGTGACGCCCCGGTTTCCCGCCGGGCTCACGGTGATCGACGCGCGGGGCCAGCATCGCGACCCGGCGGGCGTCATCGGATCGGAGCGCACGAAGCTGGTCGTGGTCGTCGTCTACGATGCCCCGGCGCATCGGGCGAGGGTGGCCTCTATCGTCGAGACCTATACGAAGCGCTTCGGTCAACATGAGGTGTTCCGGGTCGAGCAGCCGGTCTGCGCCGGCTGACGGGTTCGAAGAGGCGCGCTAGATTTCCAATGGGATCCCTATCCAGGAGAGTCAGCCCATGAGCAAGGACGTCAAGGAGCGCAAGAAGGCCGCGCTCGCCACCCCGACCGATCTCGGCGAGAACGCCACCAAGGACCTGAGCGGCGGACTCAACATCCTGCTGGCGGACGTGGCCGCGCTCTACTGGAAGACCAAGAACTTCCACTGGCACATGTCGGGGCCGAATTTCCGCGACTATCACCTGCTGCTGGACGAGCAGGCGACCGAGATCGACGCCATGACGGACGTGATCGCCGAACGCGTGCGCAAGCTCGGCGGCACGACGTTGCGCTCGATCGGACACATCTCCCGCCTGCAGCGCATACTCGACAACGACGCCGATTACGTGACGCCACTCGACATGCTCGCGGAGCTGCGCGACGACAACAAGCAGCTCTGCGTCCACATGCGCACGCTCCACGAGCTCTGCGACGAGCATGGCGACATCGCGACCGCCAGCCTCATCGAGAACTGGATCGACGAGGCCGAGAAGCGCGTCTGGTTCCTGTTCGAGACGACCCGCCGCACCGAAGGGTGAGGCGAGGGGCGCGGCAGGCGCCTACTGGCGCTCGGCCCAGCCGATCATCTTGCCGATGAAGGCGTCGCAGGCGTCCATCTGCGACTTGGCGACGAACTCGTTGGGCTGGTGGGCCTGCGAGATGTCGCCCGGTCCGCAGATGACGGTCGGGATCCCATGGCTGCGGAAGATGCCGGCCTCCGTACCGTAGGGCACCGCGTAGGTCCTGTTGCCGCCGGTCCATTGCAGGGCGAGCTTCGCGGCCTCCTCGTTCTCCTGCGGCAGCAGGCCGGGGACGAAGGAGCGGCGCTTCAGCTGGATGTCGGCGTCGGGATGCCTGGCCTTCATCTTGGGCAGCAGCAGTTCGGCGACATAGGCCTCGGCGCGGCGTTGCACTTCCCAGGGATCGTCGCCGGGCAGGGTGCGGTAGCCCCAGTTGAGCGTGCATTCGCGTGCGAGGATGTTGCCCGCAGTACCGCCTGTCACGATGCCGACGTTGATCGTCGTGTGGCCGGGCACGGTGTCGATGTCGGTCCGCTTGCGCCCGGCCAGCTCGACCTGCAGCTCGTTCAGCCAGTGGATGAAGTCGCCGGCGAAGTGGATGGCGCTCACGCCGAGATGGGTCATGGAGGAGTGGGCCTCGACGCCGGTGAAGGTGGCGATAATGCCGCCGCCGGCATTCTGGGCGTTGACCACGCCCATCATGGTGGGCTCACCGACGACCACGGCCTGTGGCCGCGGCACGTTGCCGACCAGCTTCTCGACCAGCGAATGGGCGCCAAGGCAGCCGATCTCCTCGTCGTAGCTGAAGGCGAAATGCATCGGCACCTTGAGCTTCGCCTTCTTGAGCGCCGGCACGTGGGCCAGGCAGGCGGCGATGAAGCCCTTCATGTCGCAGGTGCCCCGGCCGTAGAGATTGCCATCGGCCTTCTCCGTCGGCGTCCACGGGTCGGTGTCCCATGGCTGACCGTCAACCGGCACGACGTCGGTATGGCCGGACAGGACGATGCCGCCCTCGGCCTCGGGACCGATAGAGGCGAACAGGTTGGCCTTGGTGCCTTCCTCGTTGGGGACCAGCGTGCTGCGGACGGCGTGCTGGTCCAGATAGCCCTGGATGTATCTGATCAGGTCGAGGTTGGAGTTGCGCGAGGTGGTGTCGAAGGCCACCAGGCGCTGGAGCATGTCGATCGAGCTGGAAGTCATGGCGGCACCGTCGCACGCTTCAGGTCGGAACGCCAAGAGCCTGTAAAACCTCGCGAAATTGCGGGCTCGTTTGACACTCCCGTGCCCGACCGCTAGAACCGCCCGGCATCCGTCGTGGTTATGGTCGCCGGGGTCTTAACGGGTCTGCGGAGGGGTGGCCGAGTGGCCGAAGGCGGCGGTTTGCTAAACCGTTATACGGGGATAACCCGTATCGTGGGTTCGAATCCCATCCCCTCCGCCATTACTTCCCAGAGATGCAGACGCCAACTGGATCGACTCGGTCGTGTCGTTTCAACCACCAAGCCGGGCTTGGCACAGACCGTTAGTATCCGATCGCCGCACCATCGCTTCGAGGATCCGAGCCTCCGGCGCGCAGGCCGCTGACCGGGTCCACGGTGATGCCGTGGGCGTGGCCTGCGAGTTCGTTCCAGGCGCCCCAGCGATTGACCATGTGGCCGCGTCGTTCGAGCTCGGCAACGGTCTCGGCCGGAATGCGTCCCTCAACGTGCAGCGTGTCGCGTGGCTCACCGATGGCGAAGCGGCCGGACAGGAATCGTGGCGTCTCCAGCGCCTCCTGGATGTCCTGACCGTGGTCGATCAGGGCGAGATAGGTTTGCAGATGGATCTGGGGCTGGCCGTCCGCGCCCATGCAGCCCACAACAGCCCACAGCCTGTCGTCGCGGAACGCCATTGAGGCGATGAGCGTGTGCAACGGCGTCTTTCCGGGCTCGACCCGGTTGGGGCTCTTGGCATCGAGCGAAAAATAGGCCGAGCGATTCTGCAGGACAATTCCCGTGCGACCCGCCACGACCGCGGCGCCGAAGCCACCATAGAGGGAATGGATCATAGATACCGCATTGCCCTCGGCGTCGACGACGGCGATGTAAACCGTGTCACCGGCCAGGCTGCCGTAGGAGGGGATCTTGTCCCAGGGCAAGGCTCGGGCCGGGTCCATCAGGGCGCGCCGCTCATCGGCATATTTCTTTGAGATCAGGCGCTCCATCGGTACAGACGCGAAGCGTGGATCGGCGAGATACCGGTCGCGGTCGTGATAGGCGAGCTGCTTCGCCTGGACCATCAGATGCACATAGTCGGGGCCCAGAAAGGGCTTCCTGTTCATCTCCATGGGCTCGAGCAGGTTCAGCATCTCCAGTACGGCGAAGCCCTGCGTGGGGGCCGGCGTTTCGTAGATCGTGACGCCGCGGTAGCTGCCTTTCAGCGGTTCGCCCCAGAGCGCGTTCTGCGTCTTCAGGTCATCCAGGGTAAAGAAGCCGTCGTTGGCTTGCGACCAACGCACCAGTTCGCCTGCCACTTCGCCCTCATAGAAGCCGTGCCAGCCGTCACTGGCGATCGCCTCCAGGGTCCTCGCGAGATCGGGGTTGGTGAGAACCGCAGCGTCCTTCAGGAAGATGGCTGCCGCTTCGGGGCTTTTCGCCAATTCCTCACGCGCCAGTTCGCGCCAGTAGGCGAGCCGTGCCGTTACCGGGAAGCCATTCCGGGCATAGCCGACGGCGCTCTCCAGGCAGCGCTTCAAAGGCAAGCGACCATAGGCGGCGTGAGCCATGGCCCAACTCGCGACTGCGCCTGGAACGGTGAGGGTGCCAGGCAGCACGCCGCGATAGGGTATCTCGGCCAGGCCGCGCCGGGTGAAGGCGTCGATCGTGCCGGCCGCGGTAGCACGTCCGCCGCCGTCGATGTAGCGCACGGCACCGGTCTTGGCTTCATGGACGAGCAAGAACGCGTCGCCGCCCACGCCTGTCATGTGCGGATAGAGCACCGAAAGCGCGGCGCTGGTGGCGATGGCGGCGTCGACCGCCGATCCACCTGCTCTCAACACGTCGACACCCGCCTGTGACGCCAAAGAATGCGGCGATGTAACCATGCCGTTGGGTGCGAGTGTGGCCGGACGGCCGGTGCGTATATCAACCATGAAGAATCCTTTGCCGACACTCTCCAGATAAGTCTCCAGGATACGGCGGAGTCTGCGTGAGAAATATCGGACGGGGAGAAACTATGGCCTACGGTTGCAAGACCACACGGCCGACGATCTTGCCGGCCTTCAGCTCCTCGAGCACATCGTTGGCGGCTTCGAGGGGACGTGTGGAATAGGGCATCGGCTGGATCTTTCCGTTGCGAACCAGCGCCATCAGTTCGTGAAGCTCTTCGAGGTTGCCGACATACGATCCTTCTATCGTGAGCATGCGCATCGGCATCGAGGCCAACGACAGCGGCGAATCGCCACCGAACAGACCGACCATCACCACCTTGCCGCCGCGCCGCACGGTCTGGAAGGCAAATTTGTAGGAGGCCGGCGCGCCAACGAAATCGATGGCGGCGTCGGCTCCACCATCGGCCGCGATCTTTCCGGCAATCTCCGGATCCTTGGGATTGAAGGTGCGATCGGCGCCATGCTCGCGGGCGATCTCGAGCTTGGCTTCGTCTATGTCGGCCACCCAGATTTCGCCGTCATGAATGGCGCGTGCGACTTCGAGGCCGGCAAGGCCGACACCGCCGGCGCCGATGATCAGCAGTTTCCTCATGTTCTTGATCTTCTGGGTACGGCGAATCGCGCTGTAAGCCGTGAGGCCCGAACAGGCATAGGTGCAGGCGAGGTCGATGGGGGTATTGCCGTGGTCCACCAGATAGCGCGCGTGCGGGACGATGACATGGTCGGCATATCCGCCGTCTCTGCGGGTGCCAAGGGTCCGTGGGGTCGGACACAGCAGCTCCTCGCCATCGTTACAGAAGGCGCAGGTGCCGCAGCCGATCCATGGGAAGACCACGAAACGCTGTCCCACGCGCACGTCATTGACCTCAGGGCCAATCGCCGCCACCTCGCCGGCGATCTCGTGCCCTAGCGTGAACGGCAGCTTCATGCCGCGCGTGCTGACATCGAGTCTCTGACCCATGCCAAGGTCGAAGAATCCCTCCCACAGGTGCAGGTCCGAGTGGCAGACGCCGGCCGACAGGATCTTGATCAGAACCTCGCTGCCCTTGGGCGCAGGCGTGGTGTAGTTGTTGAGCTTGAGCGGCTTGGCGAACTCGACAATCTGCATCGCGCGCATCTTTGGCTCCCGGCCGAGGCTCTTCGTTGTCAGGCAACAACGAAGCTTAGCCTACGGGCGCCGGATGACAAACGATCAGCCGGCGTGGAAAATCGGGTGACAGGCTGGGCATACCGAAGGGCGGCCTTGCGGCACCATGGCGGAGGTTCGAGGAAACCGAATTGACCGAAACGATCAGACTTGGATGCGGCGCCGGCTTCTCGTCCGACCGCCTCGGTCCCGCCGTCGACCTCGCCCGGCACGGCGCGCTCGACTACCTGGTCTTCGAGTGCATCGGCGAGCGCACCATGGCCTTCGGCCATCGCGACCGCATGCTCGACCCCTCACAGGGTTACAATCCGCAGCTCGGCGCCCGCATGCGCGCGGTTCTGGGACACTGCCGGGTCAACGGCACCCGGATCATCACCAACATGGGCGTGGCCAATCCAAGGGCAGCCGCGGCGTTGACGGCCGGCATCGCGCGAGAGCTCGGGCTGGACGGACTGAAGGTCGCCTGCGTGGAAGGCGACGACGTCGGCGCATTGGTCGGCCCCGACACGGCCTTCATGGATCATTCCGGGGCGGTGAGGGATGTAGGGCTCCGGATGGTGGGAGCCAACGTCTATCTAGGCATTGAGGCCCTCCTGCCGGCACTCGAGGCCGGCGCCGATGTCGTCATTGCCGGGCGCATCGCCGATCCGTCCCTGTTCCTGGCGCCGCTGGTACATCATTTTGGCTGGGCGGCCGACGACTGGACGGCGCTTGGGCGCGGCACGCTGGTGGGCCATCTGATGGAATGCGGCATGCAGATCACGGGCGGCTATTTTGCCGATCCCGGCTACAAGGACGTGCCGCGTCTCGCCGAATGCGGCTTCCCGATTGCGGAGGTCGTGTCCGACGGCCGGTTTGTCATCACGAAGCTCGATGACACCGGCGGCTGCGTGACCCCTGCGACGGTAAAGGAGCAGTTGCTTTACGAGGTTCACGATCCGGCATCATATCTGACACCCGATGTGACCGCCGACTTCAGTCGGGTGGCGGTGGCATCGATCGGCCCTGACCGCGTGAGTGTGACCGGCGCGTCGGGACGTGCCCGGCCAGAAATGCTGAAGGTCACCGTAGGGTTCGATGGCGGCTTTCTGGGCGAAGGCGGTATCAGCTATGCGGGGCCGAACGCCCGGGCACGAGCCGAACTCGCAGCCGACGTGGTGCGCCAGCGCCTCACCCGCTTCAACGGCTTCGGTGGCGACCTTCGGATAGACCTGATTGGCCTCAGTTCCTTGCATGCCACGGCGCGGGTTGCCGGAGGGGAGAGCGACGACGTCCGGCTGCGTGTGGCCGTACGCTCGACCCGGCGCGACGACGTCGACTTCATGCTGTGGGAAGTCGAATCGCTGCTGTGCTGCGGGCCGGCCGGGGGCGGAGGCTATCGCGGCCAGGTGACGCCCTGCGTGGTCACCCGTTCCACCCTGATCTCTCGCGATCTCGTGCAGCCTAGGTTGGAGATGTTCGTAGCATGAGCCGGCCGCGCCGAATCCACGACATCGCCCATGCCCGCGCCGGCGATAAGGGCAACACGTCCAACGTCTCGGTCTGGGTCTACGATCCCTCGGATTACCCGCTGCTCAAGCGGCAGCTCACGGCAGCACGGATCAAGCGCGCCTTTCCGGGGCTCTTCACCGGAGAGGTCACGCGATACGAGGTCGACCAGTTGCACGGTCTCAACTTCGTCCTGCTCGATGCACTGGAGGGCGGGGTAAACACTTCGCTCAATCTCGACTCTCACGGCAAGTCGTTCAGTTACCTGATCCTCGGTCTGCCGATCGAGGAATGATCGCCGGCCCGGAGTGTCGCGCTTCTATCACTGGAAGAACAGCGCGATCCCCGGAAAGGCGATGATCAGCAACAGCACGACGAACATGATCAGAGTAAACGGCTGCGTACCGGCGAAGATGTCCCAGAGCGTGATGCGCGCGTCGTCGAGCGTACTTTTCACGACATAGGCCGAGATGCCGAAAGGCGGTGTGAGAAGGCCGATCTCGACGGCGACGACGGTGATGACGCCGAACCAAACGAGGTCGATGCCGAGCACCTTGGCCACCGGCAGCATCAGCGGCAGCACGATCAGCATGATGGACGCCGAGTCGATGATGCAGCCGAGGAACAGCACGATCGCGATGAAGACGGCGAGGAATCCGGCGACACCGAAGCCCAGGCCCGCCATCCATTCGACGATGAATTGCGGCAGGCCGGACAGGGTCAGCATGCGGCTGTAGAGATTGGCGGCGATGATCAGGAACAGCACGGAAACGGTAATGCGACCGGTCTCGACCAGCACCTTCCAGAAGATCGAGGGCGTGAGGCGTCGTCGGGCGAGCGCCAGCGCCAACGCCCCCAGTGCGCCGACTGCCCCGGCGTCGGTCGCGGTGAAGATGCCGCCGTAGATGCCCCCCAGGACGACGAAGATCAGGAGGACGACCGGTGCCACCTTGACGGCGGCCTCGCGCAGCGACATGCCCGGCAAATTCACGGCGGTCGTGCCGCCAACGTAGGCCGGAAACAGCCATGCCATCGAGATGATTGCTATGGAGAAGGCGACGGCCAGCACAAGCCCCGGCATGACGCCGGCGAGGAACATGGCGCCGACCGACTGCTCGGAGAGGAACGCGTAGAGGATCATCAGCAGGCTTGGCGGGATCAGCATGCCCAGCACCGAAGATCCTGCGACGACACCGGTGGCAAAGCGCGGGGTGAAGCCGAACCGGAGCATCTCCGGCACGGCGACCTTGGTGAAGACCGCAGCCGAGGCGATGGAGATGCCGGTGATGGCCGCGAACACGGCGTTCGCCATCACCGTCGCAACGCCCAGCCCGCCGCGTATGCGACGAAGCATGCCGTTGGCGACTTCGAATATGTCCTTGCCCAGCTCGGCCGTCGCCACCAGCAGGCCCATCAGGACGAACAGCGGCACCACGCCGAACTCGTGGCTGGCGATGGAATCGCTGGTCGCCTGCGCCACGAGCGCCAGCGCCACGTCGATACTGTCACGCATCAGCCAGACGCCGACGAAGGACAGCAGCAGCAGTGAGATGGCGACATGCAGTCCGGCGATGATCAGCACGACCATCAGGGCCAGCGAGACGATGCCGATGCCGAGCGCGGTCATGGCGTACTCCGACACGCCTCACGGAAGTCGGCTAGGGCGAGGAAGATGTAGGTCAGGCAGGTGAAGGCCGCGCCGATGACGGTGATCAGGCGGATGGGCCACGTCGGTGCCGTGAAGTCGCCGAGCGAGCCGACATAGTCGCCGATCTCCCATGCCGACCGCAGTTCGGGCAGCACCGCCATGACGACGACCGCCATCATCGCCGCGCCGATGACATGGAACAGGCCCTGGATGACTCTCGCCAGTCGTGGCGCACGGGCCACGACGACATCGATCAGCAACTCCGCCCGCACGAACCGGCCGGCCCAAAGCGTGTTGGGAAGCTGCATGAACACGATGCCGACGATCGCCAGCGATACCAACTCGGTGGTGCCGCGCAGCGGGCTGTTGAACACGGAACGGCCGACGATGTCGACGTTGATCAGCACCAGCAGCCCGAAGATGCCCACGGTCCCCAGCGCGTTCATGACGCCGGTGATCTGGTCGAGGCGAAAGGGCTGGGGGCGCCCGTAGGAATCCGCCCTGCCGGCGCTCTCGACGCCGGCCTCCAGTTCCACGGCCTCAGGCCTTCCAGTCCCTCACCGGTTTGACGCCTGCGGCCTTCAGCGCCTCGATATAGGCGTCGACCAGCGGTCGCGCGGACTTGAGGCCCTGCTTCTCGAGCTGGCTGGCCCAGGCGGCTGGCAGGTTCGGCAGCATTGCCGCCCACTTCGCCCGCTCGGCGTCCGGCAGGGTCGTGACGGTGGCGCCGGCGGCACGCAGGTTCTTCACCGCCTCCTCGGCGAGCGCCGTCTGGGTCCTGGCGAACTCGGCGTCATAGGCCTTGCCCGCCTTGCGTACGGCCTCTTGCGCCACCGGCGGCAGCTTCTGGAAGCTGCGCAGGTTGAAGGCGAGCGATCCGGTGTACTGGGCACCGAGATTGCAAAGGGTGATGTGCGGCGCGACCTCGTGCAGCTTGGCCGACCAGACCGGCGACATCGACACGATCGCACCCTGCGCGACGCCGGTCTGTATGCCGTTGTAATAGGTGTTGAGATTGCCGGCGACGGCGACCGCCCCCGTACCCTGCAGCCAGTTGGCGATCGGGCCCGGGACGAAGATCTTCTTGCCGGCGAGGTCGGCGGCAGAATTGACCGGGAAGTTGGTGATGAGCTGATAGCCGTCGATGGCGACGGTGCCCAGCACCATCATGTTGTTCTTCGCCCAGGCGTTGTTCATCTCGGTGAACTGTCCGTTGAGCTTCTCGACGATGCCGCTGACGGTGGCGATGTCCGGCGAACCGAACGGCACCTGGAGCGTCACTTGCTGCAGCGGGAACTTCGCGGCTTCGAAGATCTGCGACACGAGGCCCGCATCGGATATGGACGTCTTGAGCGCATCGCTCTCGGCGCCGAGTTTCGCCACGGTGCCGCCATAGGCCTTGGTCCACTCGATCTTGACCGGCGAACCGGCGGCGGCGAGCTCGCGGTCGATCGTGCCGAGGAACGTCTCGTCGAGCACCTTGACCCAGTTGAACACCGGCGGATGGCCGCAGGTGATCGTGAACTTGAGGACTTGCTGCGCCCGCGCGGCGTTGGTGCCGCCGAGTGCGACGAGCCCGGCCGCGGCCGACGCGCCGATGAACTGCCTGCGATCCATGATGTTTCCGCCCTATTTTGCGTTGTTATCCGCAAGCTATGTGACGATGCGTGGCAGGATCAAGTCCGGCTCTCGCCCGGTTTCGCCGAACGGGCCCGGTGCGGTCCTTCGCAAAATGCGAATTCGCCAGGGAACGGGAGAGTGGATTCGCGTTCTGCAAAAGACGACGCCCCAAGAAAATCCCGGGAAATCGAGGTTTTGTGCACGTTCGGCCGCGGCACGGACAGTGCAAGACGGGTGTCCGAGCGTCAGAAGGGACAACGAATGAACATCCGAGCGATTGCCGCTGCCATCGTACTCTCCGTCACGGTCCTCGCATCCGCGCGGCTGGCGTCGGCGCAGACGTTTCAGGTCGGTGTGTTGCCCAACCTCAGTCCGCGGGTTCTTCTCACCAACTACAGGCCGCTGCGCGATTATCTATCCGCGGCACTTGGCGTGCCGGTCGAGATAACGACGGCACCGGATTTCAGGAGCTTTCAGGCACGTACCCTTGCCGGTGAGTACGATCTCGTGGTGACGGCGGCCAATCTGGGGCGGATCGCCCAGCAGGACGCCGGATTGACCCTGATCGCGGGCTTCGAGCCCGCCATTCCGGCCCTTTTGGTGACGCTCAAGGCCGCGCCGGCCGGCTCGATCGATGCGCTGCGCGGCAAGGCACTGGCTGTGTCCAACCCGCAGTCGATGCTGGTCCTGGTGGGCAAGAACTGGCTGCGGCAGCGTGGACTGTCGGCCGGCGCCGACTACGAGGTGGTCTGGACCCGCAACGAGGATAGTCTCGCCCAAGTGCTGACGTCGGGAACCGCGCCGCTGGCCATGATGAGCGCCGGCGAACTGCGCGCCATCCGGCCCGAAATCCGCGAACGACTGTCGGTCATGGATGAATTTGCCAAGCTGCCGAACTTCCTGTTGCTGCAGGGGCGAGCCATGCCGGCCGAGAGGGCTGCCGCGCTCAAGGCGGCCCTCCTGGCCTTCCCTGCGACGGACCTGGGCCGGGAATTCACGACCCTGACTGGCGTACGAGCCATCCGTCCCGTGTCCGAGAAGGACCTCGAGATCATCGACTCGGTCACTGCGGAAACCCGTGAGCAGCTTCGTTGATCTCGCGGCCGGTCACAGGGGCTTCATGAGGTCGCTGGGGGGGTGGCTCGCGCGGGCGGTGGTCCGCGGACGTCGCTGGTCGAACTCCTTCCGCGTGCGTCTGCTGGCGCTTGGCCTGATCGCCATCACCGGCACCGCCGTCGCGCTGACCTACAACCAGTCGATCCAGATGCGCGAGGCGCTGATGGCCGAGCTTCACGCCCGTGCGCGCACCGACGGCCAGCTGCTCAATGCCATGTTCGCAGCACCCTTGATCGAACGGGACTATGCCAGCGTCGCCGCCTCAGTATCGGAAAGCGTCCGGGCCGGCAGTTTCGAGGCACTGCTTCTATGCGATGGGCGGGGGACGCCGGTCGCGGCGGCCGGGCCGCTCTCGGACTGCGCCGTCCCCGCCGTCCCTGCGGAGGGCCTGTCGCTGTCGCAGGCCGACGGCAGCGTTCTGCAGCTCTTCGAAGTGCCGCTGTCCTTCGGAGGCCATAGGCTGGGCCTCGCCCGGTTTGCCTTCTCCCTCGCGGCGATCGACCAAATTCGACGCGAGCTGATGACGCGTGTCATCCTGATCTCCGGCTTGGCGATCGCGGCCTTCATGGCGGCCTTCGCCATGGCTCAACGTCAGGTGATCCGCCCGCTGGGCCAGCTCGTGCGGGCGGCCGAAGCGATCGGTCAGGGCGACTATTCCGTGCGGCCACGCATCAGCGGCCGAAACAGTGAACTCGCCATCCTCGCCTCCGCCTTCTCGCGAATGGCGACCGACATCGAGGAGCGAATCACGGAACTGGCACTGGCACGCGACGCTGCGACGGCGTCCGATCGTGCGAAGTCGCTGTTCCTCGCCAACATGAGCCATGAAGTGAGGACGCCCCTGGCGGGGGTCCTCGGCATGCTTGACCTCGCGAGGTCGGGCGTGACCGATCCCGATATTCGCAAGTACCTCGACACTGCCGAGCAGTCGGCGCGTCACCTGCTGACGATCGTCAACGACATCCTCGACTTCGCGCAACTGGAAAAGGGCCGCCTCGCCGTTACCTCGGCTCCCTTCTCGGTTCGAACGCTCGTCGAGTCGACGATACCGCTCGTGGCGTCGACGGCTGAGGAGCGCGGCAACTGGGTGGAAGTGCGGATCGCCGACGACCTGCCACGGCAGATTCTGGGCGACGAGGGGCGCTTGCGGCAGGTGCTCCTCAACCTGCTCTCCAACGCCGTCAAGTTCACCTCCAAGGGCAGGATATCCATCGAGGCCCGGACGGTGGAGGCGGGTCACCGACTTCTTCTCTCCGTGGCCGATACCGGCATCGGTATGGCGCCCGATATGCAGCAACGCATCTTCGAGAGTTTCGTCCAGGCTGACGAAAGCATCGCCCGCAGGTTTGGCGGCACGGGGCTTGGCCTGCCAATCTGCCGCCAGCTGCTCACGTTGATGGGAGGGAGCATCTCTGTCGAGTCGAGTCCCGGACGGGGCTCGCGCTTCACCGCCGAACTGCCCTGCCAGCCGGTGCTCGACCCGGTCCCCGCGGCAGCCGGTCCATTTGCCGATCGCACGCCCGGCGCCCGGCGCATTCTGGTGGCCGACGATGCTCCGACGATGCGGGTTCTCCTCGAGGCGCTCCTGACGCGAGACGGCCACGCCTGCGATCTCGTCGCTGACGGGAACGAGGCCTTGGCCGCCGTACAGGCCAAGGATTACGCCGCCGTCCTGATGGATGTGCAGATGCCGCACCTCGACGGGCTCGAAGCGACGCGACTGATCCGAAAGCTGGAGGGGCCGCGAAGTCGCGTGCCGATCGTGTTCGTGACGGCCAGCGCCATGGCCGGCGATGAGGAGCGCTTCCTCGCGGCTGGCGGCGATGGATATGTCAGCAAGCCGATTGCCGCAGATTTGCTGCGCGCGGCGCTCGACAAGGTCTTGGCACAGAAAGCCTGATATCGAGTAGGGTCTTGTGCGGTCGGGAGCGTTTCCTTGGCCATCGGGCCGGAATGGCCGAGCGCCCGCGGAACGGCTTGTGCCGCGTCTGTGGGATTGACCCGTGTTGTCAGGTCTGTAGGGATGGCTGCAGGCATTCATGGACCTGAGGAAACTTAAATGACCCAGAAGGCAGCGGCGGCGACCAAGACGGCGGCCCGCCCGGATCTCGACGCCGAACTGAACAATCTCGCGATGTCGAAGGAAGCCCAGCCGCTGTTCGACGCCGTGAAGGCACATATCAACGAGAACGTCGCGCCCATCACCGAGGAGTTCTTCCGTCTGGGCGAGGGCCGCAAGGATCGCTGGAGCTGGGCGCCGGGGCAGCTCGAGCTGCTCGAGGGTGCCAAGAACAAGGCCAAGGCCTCCGGTCTTTGGAATTTCTTCCTGCCGCACTCCGAGATCGGCCGCGGCCTCACAAACCTCGACTATGCCTACATTGCCGCCGAACTCGGCAAGTATGCGCTGGCGTCCGAGTCGTTGAACTGCTCCGCGCCGGACACCGGCAACATGGAAGTGCTCGAGAGAGTCGGCACGCCCGAGCAGAAGGAGAAGTGGCTGAAGCCGCTGCTGAACGGTGAGATCCGTTCGGCCTATGCCATGACCGAGCCTGGCGTCGCTTCGTCGGACGCCAAAAACATCGCCACGCGCGCCGAGCTGGTCGGTGACGAATGGGTGATCAACGGCGAGAAGTACTACATCTCCGGCGCCGGCGACCCGCGTTGCAAGATCATGATCGTCATGTGCAAGACCAGCCCTGACGCGTCGCCGCAGTTCCAGCAATCGCAGATCCTTGTGCCGATGGGCACGCCCGGCCTCGAGATCGTAGGGCCGATGACCGTATTCGGCCATGACCATGCGCCGCGCGGCCACATGCATCTCAAGTTCAACAACTGCCGGGTTCCGGCCTCGAACATGCTGCTGGGCGAGGGGCGGGGCTTCGAGATCAGCCAGGTCCGCCTCGGACCGGGCCGCATTCATCACTGCATGCGCTCGATCGGCGCGGCGGAGAAGGCGCTCGACCTGATGGTCAAGCGCGGCGCCACCCGTACCGCCTTCGGCAAGCAGCTCATCCAGCTCGGCAAGAACCTGGAGTTGGTGAGCCGTGCCCGCATCGAGATCGAGGCGATGCGGCTCATGGTCCTGAAGGCGGCGAAGGCGATGGACGTGCTGGGCAACCGGGATGCGCGCGTCTGGGTCAGCATGGTCAAGGCGATGGTGCCGGAGCGGGTCTGCACCATCATCGACCAGGCCATGCAGATCCATAGCGCCACCGGCATCTCGCAGTGGTCGCCTCTGTCGGAGATGTACGTTAACCAGCGCCACCTGCGCTTCGCCGACGGACCGGACGAGGTCCACCACATGGTCGTCGGCCGGGCGGAAATCAGCCGGCACTGACCCGCGTCCGGGCCTGGCCTTGACAGGCCGGGCCCGGCGTAATTTTCTTGGCAGGCGTTTGGATTCGGGAAGAGTGGATGAAGGCGACGAGGACATCCCTGCAGGCGGCCATGGTGCTCCTTCCGGTGCTGCTCGGAGGCTGCGAGGCGGCGAGTTCCATGACCGGCGCCGGCCTGTCCGACCCCAAGCTCATGAAGAGCATCAATGATGCCTATGAGGCGCGGGACAATTGCCTCGTTGCCAACATTCACCTGGCCGACGCATTCGCCAGCGCGCAGTCTCTGGCGGCCCAGGCGACCGCCTCCTGCCAGACCCAGACCGACGTGCTGAACGCCCTCAGCAACCCGCACGGCGATCCACGGATCACCGCCGCGATCCAGAAAGATTCGAGCTTCCGCGCGATGGGCTACGTGCTCAAGGCCCGCGGCCAGGGCTGACGGCCGGCGTCAGACGCGCCGCCATATCGGCGGGCGTTTCCTCACCGGATCGAGCAACGACCAGTCGCCCTGTTCCACGACATGGCCCTTGGGGAACGGCGAGCGCGGCTCCTGGCCGAGCGACCGCATTACGCGATCGTCGCGGTAGTAACACAGCAGCACCACGCGGTTGAGGGCGAACAGCGGGGCTCCGCCTTCCTGCTCGAAGCGGGCGGCGATCTCGGCGCGACTCTCGGGCAGCAGATCGGCGAAGGCGCCGCCGGACAACTCAGCGAGCTGCCGGAGAGCAGTCCGGGCGTCGGCGGTGTCGCGCTCCAGGCTCCTCACGATATCGGTGAAGATCAGCTCATCGTCGGCGCCGGGTACGTCATACCGGGTGCTGGCCGGGATCATCAGGCCGGCCAGGACGCGCAGGTCGCGGATTTCGGCGTCGGTCAGGGTGTCGTGCGTCATGTCGGTCGGCCTCAGTCGAAGAGCGTGGCGTCGGCGAGACGCCGCTTGATGTTGTCGGCGATGTAGAGCGCCAGCGCCTGGATGGTCGAGGTCGGGTTAACGCCGCCCGAGGTCACCCAGATGCTGCCGTCGACGACGAACAGGTTCTTCACGTCGTGGCTTCGCCCCCACTCGTTGACCACCGACCGCTCGGGGTCGGTGCCCATGCGCGCCGTGCCCATCAGATGCCAGCCGGCATTGAGCATCGGCGCCTCGCCGCCGATGTTCTTCGCGCCGGCCGCTTCGAGGATGTCCTTCGAGCGCGCCACGCCGTGGGCGATCATCTTCTTCGTGTTGTCGCTCAGCGTGTACTCGATCCTGGGCGCGGGAATGCCGTTGCTGTCCTTCAGCACCGGATCGAGCGTAACCCTGTTATGCTCCTCGGGCAGGTCCTCGCAGATCGCCGACAGACCCAGCTTGCGGTTGAAGATGGTGCGGTACACGTCGTGATGTGCGTCGCCCCACGGCAGGAAGCCGCGCGCGGTATTGGCGATCGCGTCGACGATCATGCCGGCCCCACGATGGAGCTGCAGCGTGTAGCCGCGGACGAAGCCGCGCGACCTGTCTGTCTCGTAGAATTCCTGGCTCCACAGCGAAAGCTGCGCGCCTGTGTTGCCGTCGATCGGCTCGTCGACATAGCCGTAGGTGTGGGCGAACGGGTGGAACATCAGGTTCCTGCCCACCAGCCCGCTCGAATTGGCGATCCCGTTGGGAAACTTCCCCGACTGCGAATTGAGCATGAGGCGCGGCGTGCCGATGCCGTTGCAGGCGACGATCACCATCTCCGCCGGTTGGAAATGCTCCTTGCCCTCGGCGTCGTAGTAGATCACGCCGCTCGCCAGACCGTCGGGGCCGACCGTGACCTCGCGGACCCGCGCGCGTGTCCGCAACTCGACGCCGGCGCGGATGGCGTGCGGCCAGTAGGTGACGTCGGTGCTGGCCTTGGCGCCCTGCGCACAACCCGGCGTGCAGTGGCCGAGATTGATGCAGGGCGCGCGGCCGTCATACTCGGTCGTGGCGATCGCGGAGTCGGAGGGCCACCAGTGCCAGCCCAGCTTGTTCATCGCCTCGCCGAAGCACTTGCCGGTCTTGCCGAGCGGCAGCGGCGGCATCGGCAGCACGTGGTGCGGGTAGGCCGGATCGCCCTCGAGGCCGGCGACGCCGGTCATGCGGTCGTTCTCGGCGAAGTACGGCTCGAGGGTGGCGTAGTCCACGGGCCAGTCGTCGGCCACGCCATCCAGCGTCTTCACCCGGAAGTCGGACGGATGCAGGCGTGGATAGTGCGCCGTGTACATGATGGTGCTGCCGCCGACGCCGTTGAAGTTGACGACCTGGATCGGCGAGGTGCCGTTGTTGATCGGATAGTCGGTCTCGCGCGCCCGCCGGTTCGGATTGATGGCGAAGTCGCCGAACAGGCGGGCCTCCCAGTCGCGGCCGTTGGTCGGATAGTCCGTGGGCTTCACCCAGTCGCCCTGTTCGAGGCACAGGATCCGCATCCTGGTGTCGGCGAGGCTCCAGGCCGCCGCTGCCCCCGAGGCGCCGGAGCCGATGATCAGGACGTCGACCTTGTCATGCATGGGTGTTCTTCCGTTAGCGGGCGAGATGCTGGCTGATGGCATGGGCGGCCAGGGCGTGACCGCGGACATTCCAGTGGCCGTCATTGTCGAAATGGTAGGCGAGTGGCGCGCGTTGTGCCTCCAGGACCGGTTGCAGGTCCAGCACGTCGATGCCGCGCCGCTGCAGGGCGACGATGAAGGCGGTATGAACGCGCTCCTCGACGGCCCGGGACCGGGAAGTGCCGACCCAGAGTGCGCGGGAAGGGATCAGCACGACGAGCGTGCGATACTGATCGGCGATCTCCTGAAGCCTGTTGGCCGACGACTCGATGGCCGCGGGGTCGTAGTCGTTCTTCGCGATCCCCTCGAGGTTCGGCACGATCAGGCCGGCGCGTATGGCCGGGTCCCGCAGCCACGGCGTTTGCTGGACGGCCGTGACGGCCAGGAGGTAGAGGGCCGAATGGCTTGCCAGCCAGTCCTTGAGAGCGGCGCCTCTGGCTGGCGGCGCTTCGTCCGGAAGCGCGTCTCCATACAGGTGAAGATCGTTCTCCATGCAGATCGCGATGACGACCCGGCCGGCTCTCGAACCGAGGGACCTCGCGTAGGCGAGGAGGGCCGCATATCCGTCGATGTCCGTGGGAGTCGAGAGATTGAAGGTGCGCCGGCCGGTGAGGATCTGGAGCTGGTTGGAGAACCGGTCCTGGGCTTCGACGCCCCAGCCCCAGGCGAAGGAATCGCCCACGACGAGTATGTCGTCGGAGCCTGCGGTTGCTACGTCGTTGGCGTCCCGCAGTCCGTGTGAATTGATGCGGACGGCGACGTCATAGTCGCCGGTATTCTTGATCTGGCGGGCCACCGTGCCCGGATGGCCAAGGAGCAGGGGGCCCACCGGATGGCTGAATTCGAAGCGGCCCGAGGGATCGAAGGCGGGAAGCAGCAGGCGGGTCAGGGCCTCGGCAAGGCCGATGCCGACGACGAGGCCGCCCAGCACGGCGAGGGCCGCCAGGACGCCGCGGCGTTTCCGACCGGTTTCGACTCGTGGCATTTGGGGGCTGGCTTCGACGCTCATGTTCAAGCAAGACTGGCGCTAGATTATCAGCGAGGAAAGAGCCTTCCCATGCCGGATACCACCCTTGCGCGGCCCGTGGCCACCAGGACCGAGCATTTCGACGTCCTCATCGTCGGCGCCGGCATTTCCGGCATCGGCGGCGCCTATCACCTGACCCACCAGATGCCCGACCGCAGCTTCGTGATCCTGGAAACGCAGGAGAGCTTTGGCGGCACGTGGCTCACGCACAAATATCCTGGTATCCGCTCCGACAGCGACCTCCACACGTTCGGCTACCGCTTCAAGCCCTGGAAGGGCAAGCCGATCGCGACGGCGCACGAGATCAAGACCTACATGGGCGAGGTCATCGAGGAGAACGACCTGGCGCGGCATATCCGTTACCGCCACCGCATCGACTCCGCCGCCTGGTCGAGCAAGGACAATCTCTGGACCATCGAGGGCGTTCGTACCGACACGGGCGAAGCGATCCGCTTCACGGCCAACTTCCTGTGGATGTGCCAGGGCTACTATCGCCATTCCGTCGGCTATACGCCGGAATGGAAGGACACGGAGACCTTCAAGGGCAGGATCGTCCATCCCCAGACCTGGCCGGAAGACCTCGACTACACCGGCAAGAAGATCGTCGTGATCGGCTCCGGCGCGACCGCGGCGACGGTCATTCCGGCGATGGCCGACAAGGCCGGCCATGTGACGATGCTGCAGCGCACGCCGACCTATTTCATTCCGGGCCGCAATGCCATCGAGCTCGCCGAGACGCTACGCCAGCTCGAGGTCGACGAGGAATGGATCCACGAGATCGTCCGCCGCAAGATCCTCCACGACCAGTCGGTGTTCACCCGGCGCTCCTTCGAGGAATCGGACAAGGTGCGGGCCGAGCTGCTGGCCGGCGTTCGCGCCCATGTCGGCCCGGATTTCCCCATGGAACCGCACTTCACGCCGAGCTACCGGCCGTGGCAGCAGCGCATCGCCTTCGTGCCGGACGGCGACCTCTTCAAGGCCGTCCGTTCCGGCAAGGCCTCGGTCGAGACCGACGAGATCGACCGGTTCGTGCCGGAAGGCATCCTGCTCAAGTCGGGCAAGGTACTCGAGGCCGACATCATCGTGACGGCGACCGGATTCCACCTGTCGGTCATGGGCGACATCGCCTTCGCAGTGGACGGCAAGCCGGTCGACTTCGCCGATACCGTGACCTATCGCGGCATGATGTTCACCGGCGTGCCCAACATGGTCTGGGTATTCGGCTACTTCCGCGCCAGCTGGACGCTGCGCGCCGACCTGGTCGGCGACTTCGTCTGTCGACTGCTGGATCACATGGACAAGCGCCAGGCCCGCAAAGTCGAGGTCGCCCTGCGGCCCGAGGACAAGGACATGGCCTTGTTGCCGTGGATCGATCCGGAGAACTTCAATCCGGGCTATCTGATGCGCGGCATGCATCTCCTGCCCAAGCGCGGCGACAAGCCGGAGTGGCAGCACACGCAGGATTACTGGAACGAGAAGAACGTCTTTCCGGCGATCGACCTCGACGATCGGGCGTTCGTCTACGGCTGATCGCTCGGCAGAAGAGCGGCCCGAGGTGAGCAGGCGGTGAGTCGGGGAGGCACGCGCCGGGTCATCGCCGCCGGCGCGATCGGCAACGTGCTCGAGTGGTATGACTTCGCGGTCTACGGCTACTTCGCCGCCGCGATCGGTCGTGCGTTCTTTCCCAGCGAGGATCCTGTCGCGCAGGCCTGTCGGCCTTCGGGATCTTCGCGGTCGGCTTCCTCATGCGACCGATCGGTGGGGCCGTTATCGGCGCGATCGGCGACCGGCTCGGCCGCCGCGCGGCACTGACCTTCTCCGTGGCCGCCATGGCCATTCCGACCTTCCTGGTCGGCGTGCTGCCCGACTACCAGACGCTCGGCATCGCCGCGCCGATCCTGCTCACGCTGCTACGGATGGTGCAGGGCCTGTCGGTGGGCGGCGAGTACACGACCTCCATCATTTTCATCATCGAGCAGTCGCCGCAAAACCAGCGCGGGCCGGTGGGTGCGCTGGGCTCCTGCGGCGCGATCCTGCTGGGTTCGGCGACGGGTGCCTTTTGCGGCCATCCTCAGGTTCGACGAGACCTACCGGCTGGAGGGGCGGGCCGCCTAGAGTCGTGAGATTCCAGGTTCGAGCGCAAGGAGCCGGGCGGTGACCTCGCGGTATATGGATACCACCCGCTCCGGGACCCCCTTCCGTAACCAGTTGTTTCGTTTGATTCGTTTATTTCGTCTATACGCCTATTTTGACCCTGCAAGGCCCTCGCGGGCGATGAAGGGAGCGGCAATAGCCGCCCCCAGGTGCGCTCTCCGCGCGATCCGGCTCATTTCCCGGACTCCAGCAGTTCGGGCACGACCCAGCGCGCGGGTTCGCCGCGCGCGACCCTCTGGACGTTGTCGAAGCCGTTGCGCAGGCGGGTGATGTTGCTTTCGAACGTGGGTCCGGCGAGATGTGCCGTCAGGACGACGTTGTCGAGCTTCAGGAGGGGATTGTCGGGCGGGGTCGGCTCCTCGTCGAACACGTCGAGGCCGGCGCCGAACAGGTTGCCGGACGACAGGGCCGCGATCATCGCCTTCTCGTCGATCACGGGCCCGCGCGACGTGTTCACGATGATGGCCGACTTCTTCATGGCGGCCAACTCGTCCCTGCCGATCATATGCCGGGTCGAATCGTTCAGGGGCACGTGCAGCGAGACGATGTCCGAGTGCTTCAGGATTTCGGGCAGCAGGCGGAAGCGCACGCCCAGCGCGTCTTCCTCTTCCTCCTTGAGGCGGGCGATGTCGTAGTAGTGGACCGTCATGCCGAAGGCGAGGGCGAGCTTGGCGACCTTCTTGCCGATCGTGCCGAGGCCGATGATGCCGAGGACGCGGTTGCGCACCTCGTGGACGGTCGGCGGCGAATTGCCGTGCCAGCGGCCGGCCGTGACGTTGGTGTGCTGGGTGATCAGCCGGCGCGAAACCGCCAGCATCAGCAGCATCGCATGCTCGGAAACGGCAACAGAGTTGGCGCCGCCATTGGCGCAGAGCGGCACGCCGCTCTTGCGCGCCGCCTCGAGATCGGCCCGATCGTAGCCGGCGCTCAGCATCTGCACGAGCTTGAGGTTGGGGGCGTCCTTGTAGAGCTGCGGCGTTACATACTGCTGGATGAAGCCCACGAAATAATGGGTGCCGGGCAGGGCGGCCTTCTGCTCCGGCGAATTGTGCAGCGCCTTGACGATCTCGTAGCCCTTGGGGGCGAGGTCGTCGACCATGGACAGCGTGTCCTTGGGTCCGACGACGAGTACGCGTTCAACCATGACCATTCTCCTCAGACGACTTTCTCGAGTTTCTGCAACGAGCGCAGGTATTTCGGCACCGGCGTGCCGGGAAAGGTGCTCGGCCAGTTGGTGTAGCTCACCTCGCCGACATAGATGTCGCCGCGGGAATCGACGGCCAATCCGTGGGGCGAGAGGAACCGACCGGCCTGTTCGCCGGGCCCTTCCTGGCCGCCGAGCCGGGCCAGGGTATTGCCCTTGGCGTCGACGATCGACAGGCGGGGGCCGAGATTGGTGTGATGGGTGTTCACCGGCATGCCGGGTCCCAGCTCGCCGATGATGAAGGTCGGGTTCCTGGTGCCGCCGCAGCAGTAGAGCGCGCAAGGCCGGTGCATGTTGTTCCACTGGGTCTCGTACTTCCCGTTGGCGTCGAACACCTGCACGCGGTGATTCTCGCGGTCGGCGACATAGACCCAGCCGTCTTCGTCGGCGGCGATGTTGTGCGGAATGTTGAACTCCCCGGGATCGGTCCCGGTCGTGCCCCAGCACATCAGGTGTTTGCCGTCGGGCGAGAACTTGTGGACACGGCTGTTGCCGTAACCGTCGGAGACGTAGATCTCGCCCTTGGGCGACAGGGCGGTGTGAGTGCAGCGGTTGAACGGCTTGCCGCTCAGGAAGGGCGCCGGCTGGTCCGGAACGCCGATCGTCATCAGCACCTTGCCCTCGGTCGTGACCTTGCGGACCGTGTGGTCGCCGTCGTCGGTGCAGTAGAGATTGTCGTCGCTGTCGATGTGGATGCCGTGGGCCCGGTTGAACAGGCCTTCGCCCCAGGAGCGCAGGAAGTTGCCATCCCGGTCGAACACCATCATCGGATGGTCGCCACGGTTGAAGACGTAGACCCGATCCTTGCTGTCGCAGGCGACGGCCGCGACGTCGCGGAATTCCCAGCCGTCGGGCAGCTTTGCCCAGTTCTCGACGACGCGATAGCGGTGCTCGCCGCTGCCCAGCACGACCGACATGCGACTGCTCCTCAGTGTCCGGCGAGGACGGTGTCCGAGATCTTCTCGGCCGTCATCAGGGTGGGAAAATTGGTGTTGGCGCAGGGCACGACCGGAAAGATCGAGGCATCGACCACGCGCAGCCCCTGGACACCGCGCACCCGTCCCTGGGTGTCCACCACGGCCATGGGATCGTCGTCGCGGCCCATGCGACAGGTACAGGAAGCGTGCCATACGCCGATCGCGGCTTTGCGCACGAAGGCCTCGAGCGCATCGTCGTCGTTCAGCACCTGGTCGAATGTGAAGCCCTCGACCACGTAGTTCTCGATCATGTAGCGCCTGAGCGCGGCCGGCCCGTCGAGCAGCGTTGCGACCAGCCGGGTCAACAATTTGTTCCTGGTATTGACCACGCCGATCTGCCGCACCCGGTCGCTGTAGGAGGTCGGGAAGGGGGCATCGGTCACCTGCCGAAGCGCATCGGTCATCTGTACTGCGGCCATCAGCTTGAAGCCGCTCATCAGCCGGTCGAGGTCGCGCTTGTCCGACAGGAGATTGAACTCCACCAGGGGTTCGCTGCGCCAGTCGCGCGAGGTGAGCTTGACCTGCCCCGTCTCGGAGTAGGTCTTGTTGATGAAGGTGAGCAGCGAGGCAATCTGCTCGCCGACCGCGTGCCAGGCGGACTTGCTGACCACGGCCACGAACATGTCGCCCTTGGGGATCCCGGGCAGGTTGGACGAGTAGCGCAGCCCGACATGGATGTGCCGCCGCGTATGCTCGCGCAGGCGTGCGCTGCGCCTGATGAACGACGACAGCGCGATCGACGGGTGGTCCATCAGCCGCTGGCCCACTCCGGGCAGGGCGGACACGACCGGAATCCCGAGCTCGGCGAGCTGGCCGACCGGGCCGATGCCGGCCCGCATCAGGTGGGCCGGGGAATGGATGGCGCCACTCGAAAGGATCACCTCGCGGGCACGGAATTCCTGTTCCTGGCCGGCGACCCGGGTGGTGACGCCGACGCAGCGCGTGCCCTCGAACAGCAGCGACATCACCTGCGTGTCGGTCGAGATCGTCAGGTTGGGGCGCTTGCGGGTCTCGACGTCGAGATAGCCCATCGCGGCCGACACGCGGCGCTCCTCGGCGTTGGAATGGGTGACCGGGAAGTAGCCGTCGACGAACTCGCCGTTCTGGTCGGGCAGGTACTTGAACCCCTTCTCCTCGAAGGCGCGGCCGACCGCCTGGGCGTGGCCTGCCCACTTCTCGCGCGGGATGCGGCGCACCGGGATGCGGCCGTCCTTGCCATGCAGCGGTCCGTCGAAGTCGAGGTCGCGTTCGACCTTCTTGAAATAGGGCAGGACATCGTTCCAGCCCCAGCCCGATGCGCCGCGGCTCTCCCACTCGGCATAGTCGGTCGGCGCCCCTCGGTTCGCCATCTGGCCGTTGATCGACGAGCCGCCGCCCAGCACGCGGGCCTGCTCGTACTTGCGTAGCGGGGGGCGGTTCTCCTGTGGATTGTTGTGGCTGACGACCTGGGTATGGACCTTGAGGTCGGTCCAGTGGAAGCGCGGATCGAAGTAGGCCGTGCCGGAATAGCTGTCGGCGATTTCCTTCGGCTCCTGTCCGGGCGGCGTGTCCGGACCGGCTTCGCAGAGCAGCACCTTGTTGGCGCTGCGGGCGGACAGCCGGTTGGCCATGACCGAGCCTGCCGACCCGCCGCCGACGATGATGTAGTCGTACACTTGGCGTTTCCCCGTTTCTTGCGGCCACGCTAGCACGGTTACGAACGGTTGTGTCCGTCCGCTTGCCGGAAGCGGGGAAGCCTGCAATCGTCGACAAGAGCAGCAAGGGAGGTTTCGTATGCCGGACGGTGCAGCCGCAAATGCCACCGAGGATCGCGACAGCGCCACGCCTGAGCTCATGAAGGCGATCTCCGCCGCCTTCAACAGCCGCGACGTCGATCGCATCGTCTCCCATTTTACCGACGACGCCACGTTCTGGCTGGCGCGGGGTCCCGAACCGGTCGGCCGCACGCTCGCGGGCAAGGAGACGATCCGCAAAGCCCTCGCCGATCGTTTCAAGGTGATTCCCGACATGCGCTGGGACCACAAGGAGTACATCTACGCCGGCAACCGGGCGATCTCGGTCTGGACGGTGAAGGGCAAGGGTGCCGATGGCGAGGACCTGAACTATCAGGGCTGCGACATCTACACCTTCCGCGGCGGCAAGATCGCGGCCAAGGACACCTACTGGAAGATCGTAGAGAAGAAGGATCGGCTGTGATGGCCCACGATCTCGTCATCCGTGGCGGCACGGTCGTCGACGGTTCCGGCGCGCAGCGCTTCACCGCCGATGTCGGCATCAAGGATGGAATGATTGCCGAGGTCGGGCACATCACATCCGCAGCTTCGCGCACGATCGACGCCAACGGGCTGATCGTCTCGCCGGGCTTCATCGACGGCCACACGCACATGGATGCGCAGGTCGCCTGGGATCCTCTGGGCAGCTGTTCCTGCTGGCACGGCGTCACGTCGGTGGTGATGAGCAATTGCGGCTTCGCGCTGGCGCCCTGCAAGCCCGAGGACCGTGACCTCTATGCGCGCTGCCTCTCGGCGGTCGAGGACATCCCGACCGAGGCGATGGCGGCCGGCATCGACTGGACCTGGGAAACCTTCCCGGAATATCTCGCCACCGTCGAGCGCCTGCCCAAGGCCATCAATTACGGCATGTATATCGGCCATTCGGCGCTGCGCATGTACGCCATGGGCAAACGGGCCTTCACCGAGAAGGCGACCGAGGACGAGATGGTCCGCATGGCCGGGCTCGTGAAGGAGGCGCTGCGGGCAGGGGCCATGGGCTTCTCCAGCTCGCGCGCCTCCACTCACGTGACGCCCGACAATACCCCGGTCGCCAGCCGCATCGCCGAGTGGGAGGAGATCGATCGCATCGTGGCGGCAATGGCCGAGCTCGATGCGGGCATCTTCCAGGTGGGCCCCGACGTCGCCAGTGGTCCGGCCCACCGCGCCTTCCTCGCGCGGCTGCGCGAACTGGCGCTCGCCTACAGGCGGCCGGTCATGTTCGGGGTGCTGGCCACCAAGCAGGGCGACGATCCGACCGGCTGGGCCTACCAGACGCGCTATATCGACGAGACGGTGGCCGCCGGGGGACGCATGTTCGGCCAGGGTACGACCCGTTCGATCAATGCCATCTTCTCGCTGAAGTCCTATCTGCCGTTCGACGTGCTGCCGGCCTGGCGCGAGATCCGCAGCCTGCCGATGACCGAACAGAAGCGGCGGCTGGCCGATCCCGAGGTGCGGCGAGAACTGGTGGCGGCGGAGAGCCGCATGAAGCCGCGCGACAACGTCTTCCAGGGTGGAGGCGCCGCGACGACGGATCCACGCAAACCCGATTACGCCAACCTGTTCGCGATGACCGGCGTCGACTGGGACGATCCCACGGTGGAGCAGCTCGCCCGGGCCCGGGGGCAGCATCCGGTCGAGGTCATGATCGACCTGTCGCTGGCCAACGAGAACCAGGTCTACGTCCAGCCGCTGGTCAACGAATCGCCCGACGACGTGCTCGGCATCCTGAAGCACGACCGCACGCTGGC
The DNA here is from genome assembly GCA_046296475.1 of Reyranella sp. Classification (GTDB taxonomy): domain Bacteria; phylum Pseudomonadota; class Alphaproteobacteria; order Reyranellales; family Reyranellaceae; genus Reyranella. Next base: position 309,698 of record JBKBLH010000003.1, on the reverse strand, counting down.
AACCTTCTCCGATTCCGGTGCACATGTCGCCCAGGAGATGGGCTCGTCGCTGCAGACGCATCTGCTGAGCTACTGGGTGCGCAAGCGCGGCGCCTTCACGCTCGAGGAGGCGGTGAAGAAGATCACCCGCGACAATGCCGTGGCCTGGGACCTGACCGACCGTGGCCTCGTCCGGGAGGGGTACCGGGCCGATCTGGTGCTGTTCGAGGAGGATCGCATCCGGCCGACCTTGCCGACGGTCGAACGCGACCTGCCGGGCGGCGCCCGCCGTCTCGTGCAGAAGGCAGAGGGAATCAGGGCAACGCTGGTGAACGGCGCACTGGCGTTCGAGAACGGGGAGGCGACGGGCGTCTATGCCGGTACGGTCCTCAAGGGACAGCTTGCCCGCTGACGGGCTCTTGCCACTTCAGCCGCCGCGGTCCAAGAGGTTCCCGATGGTCCTGCAGACTGATGGTCTTGCAGCCGTCTGTGTGTGCGGCCGCGAGACCCCGACAAGAAGCAATGGAAGAAGCCGTCTACGACTATGAAGCCAGGATCCCGGCGGGATTCTACGACAAGGTCTATCGGCGGAAATTCGGCGTACGCTATTGCTGGCACGACCTGAAGTTCCGGACGGTCGCGGCTTTTCTGGGCAGCCCCCGCCGGGTGCTCGACATCGGCTGTGGTCCTGGCACCTTCATCGGCAACTATCTGCCGGGCGTCGAGGCGCTCGGCATCGATATCAGCGCGGCGCAGATCGACTATGCGACCCGGACCTACGGAAGTTCGACACACCGCTTTTCGACATCGTCGCTTGCCAGGCTGTCCGAGGACGGCGAGCGCTTCGACGCGGTGACGGTCGTCGAACTGATCGAGCACCTGACGCCGGCGGCGGCGATCCGCCTGCTGTCGGAGGCGCGGGCGCTGCTTGCCCCGGGCGGTATGCTCGTCGTGACGACGCCCAACTACAGGTCGCTCTGGCCGCTGATCGAACTCGGCGTCAACGCCCTGTCACCGGTGGACTATCTCGAGCAGCACATCAACAAATACCGGCGCGGCCTGCTCGCCGATCATCTCTCTTCCGCCGGGTACGGCGATGTCTCGGTCAGGACCGCCCTGGGTCTCGCACCCTTTGCCGCAGCGTTCGGCCTTGGGGCGGCCAATGCATTGCACGCCCTCGAGACCGGGGTGAAGCACTTCGGGATCGGCAACCTCCTTCTGGCCACGGCCCGGCCGTGACGGCGGTCGAGGCGCTGATCTGCCTCGTCGCGGCGGCGCTGATGGTCGTCGAAGTCGCCGTCCTCGAATCGCGATCCGAATTCCTGCTCGCCGCCCTCGCGACGGCAGCCGTGGCCCTCGCCCTCGTCCATCGGGTTGCAAGACGGCGCGGGGAAGGACTGGGCGCCCTTTTCTATGCCGTGGGGGTGCTCGGCGCCGTCGCGGGCTATTGCTATCTGGCGTTGTTGCCGTCAGGTGCCATCTCGCCCCGTGACGAAGTCATCGAGTGGGGCAGGATGGACAAGCGGCCGCTGGTCTTCGGCTATCTCGGCATCGGGGCGTTCATCGCCTTCCACTGGGTCTGGGCAGCCTTCGTTCATGGCGTGCCGCCGGCCGGTCGGCCGCCGGCGGCCCTGCCGGCACGTGGATGGGGTGTGCGGGCACTGGGCGCGTTCGCCATTGCCTTGCTCGCCTATTGCTGGCTGGCCCTCCCGGCGCTGCGCGGCGCCGAAGTCGTTGGCGGTGACGGTCTCGCGAAGTTCTACGACCTCCACGCGCACGTTCACCTGAGCGCGCTGCAGCAGATCCGGCTCGGCGCGATACCCTATCTGGAGGCGCGTACCCAGTACGGGCCCGGAAACCAGCTGCTGCTGGGGGCTGTCACGGACTTCGTGCATTTCAGCAACCACGGCTTCCTTGCCGCCAACCTCCTGCTCAACGCCGCCTGCGTCGTTCTCTTCTTCGTCATCGTGCAGCAGTTCCTGGGCTTCGGCTGGGCCGCTGCCGGGCTGCTCGGCTGGATCCTGTGGCCAAGCCCTGCCGAGCGGATCGACCTGGCGGGATGGGCGGTGCTGACGCGATGGCTGGTGATTCCCGTTCTCGCCCTGTGGCTCGCCTGGCTGCTTCTGGGCGCAGGGTCGGTGCGGCGCCGCGGGTCGACGGCCGCCCTGGCAGGCGCCTTCTGGGGAGTGGGCGGCTTTCTCAGCCAGGAGAATCTGAGCGGCGGGCTTCTCGTCCTCTTCTTCTCGTTCGCCTTGTTCGGTCCGGCGTCAGGGATGACGGCAAAGCGGCTCGCGAGGTTCGCGGGCCTGTTCGTCCTGGCGGGCGGCCTGACCTTCATTGCGCTCGTTTCTGCCCTCGTCGGACCTTCGCACTTCTTCGAGGTGGTGGCGCTGGCGAACGCGAAGTCTGGCCTGGTGATGGCCGGCGTCTCCAACTCGATATGGTCGGACAATCTCGGCCTGCAATTCACCTGGAACGTCGTCGACGGCCGCCTGGAAACGGATTTTCGGGCCTCCGGCGAGTTCAGGGAACTCATCCTGACCTATGGACTGGTGTTCCTTCTCCTGTTGGCGCTCGGTTTCCTGGCGGCGTTTCTCGGGCGGGGGTGGAGACTAGCCGACGAGCGCACACGGGAGTTCTGCCGGAAGTTTGCAGGCGTGGCGGTCGGGGCCTTCGTGCTGCATCTCTTTGCGCTGCTGCGTTCCGACACCTCGCATCTGGCGGGGCCGTCGTTCCTGCTGCCGCTGTTCCTGCTGATGCTGCCGCACTTCCTCTGGCGTTGCGTTGCGCCCGGTTGGGCGCGGACCATGCTGATGGTCGTGTCGCTGGCCGTCATCGCCGAAGGAGCGATTGCCGGGCGGGGCGAGATCGAGCGGAGAGTGGCCGGTCTCCCGGGCACTTTGCGCGATTCGAGCGCGATTTTCGATCTCTATGTCGAGCTGCGTGGCCACCGGGGCGAAAGGCCTGACACCGCCGGCCTCTATTCACCGCTTGCCCGGGTTCAGGCGCCCTTCCGCAATCATCCCGACTATGCCGAGGTGGAAGAGTATTTCCGGCTGCTCCGAGAGCGTCTCCAGGGACGGCCCGTGGAGCTGGGATCCTACCGGTTCGACGATCTCGTCGCCCATCCCGACACGGCCTATTTCCTGGGCGGACTGCGCTCGCTCTCGGGCATCACCTCGCCGAAGAACAGCCTCTGGCTGAGGTCGGAGCAGGACTCCTGGATCGCAAGGGTCGCCGGGATGACCAGCGGCTGCCTGTTCTTCGACGCGAATTCCAACCGGTCGCTCGTCGATGCCTGGATGCAGTCCGTGAAGCCCCCGCAGATCATGAACATCGAGCCGATCACAGGCCGGCGCGAGTACGGCATACTCGCCTGCAAATCGAGTTCCTAGGCCCGGAGAGGAAGCCAATGGCACGGCGCGAGCGCACACAGGTGGGGATCATCGGCGCGGGGCCGGCAGGATTGCTGCTGGCGCGGCTGCTGAAGGTGAACGGGATCGAGAGTGTCATCCTCGAGGCCAGGTCGCGTGCCTATGTCGAGGCCCGCATCCGCGCTGGCGTTCTCGAACATGGCACCGTCAAGCTGCTGGAGGAGGCGGGCGTCGCCGATCGACTGCACCGGGAGGGGCTGGTGCACGAAGGGGTGGAACTGGGGCTCGACGGTGGCCGCTTTCGCATCGACCTGACCCGGCTCACGGGCAAGACCATCACGGTCTATGGCCAGAGCGAGGTGGTGCAGGACCTGATCGCGGCCCGGCTGGCCGGCGATGGGCGGATCGTCTGGGAGGCCGCAGACGTCGCCCTGCATGACATCGCGACCGACCGGCCGCGGCTGACCTACCGGGCCGACGGCATCGAGCATGAACTGGCCTGCGATTTCATTGCGGGCTGCGACGGGTTTCACGGCGTGAGCCGGTCCTCCATGCCCGTATCGGGCCTCCGCACGTATCAGCAGGAATATCCGTTCGGCTGGCTCGGCATCCTGGCCGACGTGCCCCCGTGCAGCGAGGAGCTGATCTATGCCAGCCATCCGCGCGGCTTCGCCCTGGCCTCGATGCGGTCCCCCACGCGAAGCCGTTACTATATCCAGTGCGCTCGCGACGAGAAGCTGGAGGACTGGCCGGACGACAGGCTTTGGGACGAGCTGAAGCGCCGCCTCGGCCCCGACGTCGCGCCGCATGTCACGACGGGACCGGCACTCGAGAAGAGCATCGCCGGATTGCACAGCTTCGTCTGCCTGCCGATGCGTTACGGCCGGCTGTTCCTCGCCGGCGACGCCGCCCACATCGTGCCGCCGACGGGCGCGAAGGGCCTCAACCTGGCGGCCTCCGACATCCACTACCTGTCGCATGCGCTCGTCGCTCAATATGCGCGGAACGACGGCACACTGCTGGACGCCTACAGCGACCAGGCATCGGCGCGCGTGTGGAAGGCCGAGCGCTTCTCCTGGTGGCTCACCCTGCTGATGCACAAGGTTCATCCGGAGGGGAGCTTCGCCGAGCAGATGCAGCGCGCGGAGATCGACTACCTTCTGTCGTCGCGGGCCGGCCAGACGGTGTTTGCGGAGAACTACGTCGGTTTGCCGTTCTGAGAGGCCCGAACTCTAGGCGAGCTCCCGGCGCACGATCGCGGCGCCTTCGCTCAGGGCCTTGAGCTTGCCGAAGGCGGTGGCGCGCGGCAGGTACTTCATGCCGCAATCGGGCGCGGGCAGGAGCTTGTCCGGCCCGACATGCTTCAGGCCGGCGCGGATGCGCCCGGCGACCGTTTCCGGCGTCTCGATCTCGGGATCGCTGAGGTCGATCACCCCCAGCATCACCTTCTTGGGTGCCAAGTCTTTAAGCACGCCGAGGTCGAGCTTCGGCTGCGCCGATTCGATCGAGATCTGCTGGGCGATCGTGTCGGAGAGCTGGGGCAGGAAGGAGTAGCCGGTGGGCTTCAGCCCGGTCACCACGGCGGCATAACCGAAGCAGAGGTGGATGACCGTCGGGACAGTGATTCCCTCCAGCGCCCGGTTGATCGCCTTCACCGCATAGCGCTTGGCTTCCTCGGGATTGTTGCGCAGCCACGGTTCGTCGAGCTGGATCACGTCGGCGCCGGCCTTGACCAGTTCGTGGGCTTCCTCGTTCACCGCGGCGGCATAGTCCATGCACATCGCCTCGGCATCCTTGTAGAACTCGTCCTTGACCTGCTGTCCCATGGTGAAGGGGCCGGGCAGGGTGATCTTGGCCAGCCGCTCCGTGTTGGCCCGCAGGAACTGCATGTCGCGCAGCTCGACGGGACCGGTCCTTCTGATCTTGCCGACGACTCGCGGCACGGGCGTGCGATTGCCGGTGCGGTTCACGATCTCCGCCGGGTTCTCGTCGTCGATGCCCTCCAGCGCCGTCGCGAAGCGGTTGGAGTAGCTCTCGCGGCGCATCTCCCCGTCGGTGATGACGTCGATCCCGGCACGCTCCATGTCGCGGATGGCGAGCAGCGTGGCGTCGTCCTGGGCCTGCTCGAGCCACGGCTCGGGTACGCGCCACATGTCCTTCACGCGGGTGCGCGGCACGCCCTTGCTCAGGAGCTGACGGTCCACCAGCCAGTCCGGTTGGGGATAGGAGCCGACGACGGTGGTCTGCAGGAGCGCTTCGCCCATTGTGAACTCCATTCCGCAAGAATTTCGATTGCGCGGCAGGCGACCGCTGCCGTGCGTCGGATCGTCGATCAGGCGAGGGCAGGTGCTACGCGGGATCGATCGGCGTCACGATGCCTTCGCATGCCTCGATCACATCCCCGGCATCGAGGCAGAGATCCTCGCGGTTGCGCATCGCCATGATCTGCACTCCGGTGCGCAGCTTGCCGTGGCTACCGACGGGCACGGCGAGACCGGGGAGGCCGAGCAGCGGGGCGATCAGCGCGGAGCGCATGGATTCCAGCACCTCGCGCTGGCCCTCCGGCGTGATGTCGGCCACCTGTTTGGGGGGCAGGTCGCACAGCGTCGGGAAGATGACCAGCGGCCATTGCTGGAAGAAGGTCATCCAGCGGTAGGCCAGCGCCTCGCGCTCCGTCAGGGCCGCGACATAGGTGGCGAGATCGACCGGCTTGTGGATCGACAGCCAGGCCTGCATGGCCGCGATCCCGTCGGGATCGCCCATCTTCTGCATCATGGGCCACAGGCCGCCGAACACGTCGGTGACGCAGATCTGGTGCCACAGCTCGACGCCGCGCTCGATGTCGGGCGGCAGAACCTCCTCGACCACGTAGCCGGCGCCGCGGAGATGCTTGCCGGCCAGCCGCACCGCCTCGACCTGGGCCGGATGGCTCTTGCCGCCCGGCACCTCGGGCACGACCGCCACCCTGATAGGGCGCGCAGGGACGGGACCGCGCATAGGCACGTCGTTCCAGCGCCAATCGCGACGGTCGCCGCGCGCCATCGCTTCCAGGGCGAGACGGGCGTCGCGCACCGTGCGGGTATGAGGTCCCTGAGTCGCCATCAGGATCGCACCGATGGGGCGACCCGAGGCAACGCCCGTCGGATTGAAGGAGGGTATGCGGGCGAAACCCGTCCGCAGGCCGACGACGCCGTTGCAATAGGCCGGAATGCGCACCGAGCCACCGATGTCGTTGCCATGGGCGATGGCGCCGATACCGGTCGCGGTCGCCGCACCCGCGCCGCCGCTCGAGCCGCCCGGCGTCACACTGGGGTCGCGCGGGTTGAGCGTGCGGCCGTGCAGGGCATTGTCGGAAAAGATGCGCATCGAGAAGGCCGGCGCATTGGTGCGGCCGACGATGATCGCGCCGGCATGCTTGAGGTTGGCCACGACGGGGCTGTCTTCCTGGGCGATCAGATCCTTCAGCGGGATGACGCCGTTGTCGGTGGGCAGGCCCGCCTGGTCGACGTTGATCTTGGTGGTGACCGGAACGCCATGCAGCGGCGGCAGGGCATGGCCGCGCGCGCGGGCGGCATCCGCCGTCTCGGCCTCGGCACGGGCTTCGCTCTCCAGCACGCGGACGACGGCGTTGATCGCGGGATTGACCTTGTGCAGCCGGCCGAGGACGGAATCGACCGCCTCGCGTGCCGAAGCCTGTCCCGTGCGGATCAAGCGCGCCAGGTCGGTCGCGTCGTACTGCCAAAGCTCCATGATCCCCTCGCTCAACTCTGCTTCAGTTCGGTGGCGAAGAAGATCATGTTGCCGTCGATGTCCGCAATGGCGAAGTCGCGCAGCCCATAATCCTGGTCCTTCGGCGCATTGAGGATCCTCGCGCCGCGTTTCGCCAGGTCGGCATGCAGCGCGTCGACATCGTCGACATGGATGCTGACGGCGGCATGGCCCGGCGGACGTGGCGCCTGTGCCGCCGAGACCAGGTGCAGAGACACCTCGCCCGAGCACAGGCCGACATAGAAGGTCGGCGCGCCGTACTCGAAGGCGACGTCGAAGCCGATGCAGTCGCGGTAGTAGGCGAGGCTCGCCCTGGCGTCCTTGACAGTGAAGATCGTGGTGCTGCCGCGCATCATTTTGGCTGACCCTTGGTCACGTGTTTCTGGAAGGCCAGCAGGGCGCTGGAGGGCAGCATGTCCCGGCGCCGCACGAAGACGGTCTGCACGCGCGCTTCCGATGCCGGCAGTCGATGCGCGCGGATTCGGCCGCCACGCCATGTCGGGCCGATCAGGGCGCGGGGCATGAGCGTGACCCCGAGCCCGGCGGCCACGGCGCCCAGGATCGCCTCCAGCGTGCCGAACTCCAGGCGCCTCAGGCCGACGACGCCGCGTCGGGCCAGCAGTTCCTCGAGCCGCTGACGATAGGAGCAGCCGGCCCGCAAGATGACGAGACGCAGATCGGTCCGCCGCAGAGCCGCCGCCAATGTCGTTTCCGTCGGCGCACTGAGCAGCGCGAGCTCCTCGCTGAAGGCCGGCGTCGAGACGAGTTGCGGATGAACGACCGGTCCGCAGACGAAGGCGCCCTCCAGCTCGCGATCCAGCACGCTCTCGGCCATTTCCGCCGTCGTGCCGGTCCGCAGTACGAAGTCGACCCCGGGATGGGCCTGCACATAGGAGGCGAGCAGGGGTGACAGGCGCAGGGCGGCCGTCGTTTCCAGCGAGCCGACGGTGAGCGTGCCGCGCGGCGCGCCATCGTCGCGAGCCGCCCGGCCGGCCTCGTCGAGCAACGCGTCGATCCTCGTCGCGTAGGGCATCAGCCTCTCGCCGGCGGGGGTCAGGCGGGCGCCGGCGCGACTGCGCTCGAACAGGCAAACGCCCAGCGCCTTTTCGAGTCGGCGGACGCGTTGCGTTATGTTCGACTGGACGGTGTTCAGTTCGCGCGCGGCGCGGCCCATGCCGCCCAGGCGCGCCACGGCTTCGAAGGTGGCGAGGTCCCTGGCATCCATGGCATCAGGATAACAGATGACGCTGATTAGTATAAATCACTGATTGGAATGCCTCGGCGTAGCCTAGACTGGCAGGACAACAAGGAGAGAACAGCCATGAACTGGCAGGACCGACGCCTTCTCGACCTCTTCGGCATCGATCACCCCATCCTGCAGGCGCCGATGGCGGGCGTGACCTCGCCGCAAATGGCGATCGCGACCTGCGAAGCCGGAGCGCTAGGATCCATTGCCGGCGCCATGCTGACCCTCGACGGCCTGCGCCAGGAATTCCAGGTGGTGAAGCAGGGAACGTCCCGGCCGTTCAACGTGAACTTCTTCGTTCACAAGCCGCCGGCGGCCGACGCGGCGCGCGACGCGGCCTGGCGCCGGAAGCTGGCGGGCTACTACGAGGAACTGGGCGTGGCTCCCGATGCGAAAGGACCGTCACGGGCCGCCTTCGATGCCGCGGCCTGCGAGCTGGTGCTGGAGTTCAAGCCCCGGGTCGCCAGCTTCCATTTCGGGCTTCCGGACAGGACCCTTGTGCAGCGCCTGAAAGGGGCCGGCATCCTGGTCGTCGCCTCGGCGACGACGGTCGAGGAGGCGCGTTGGCTGGAGGGCGAGGGCGCCGATGCGGTCATCGCGCAGGGCGCCGAGGCCGGCGGCCATCGCGGCATGTTCCTCGTGGACGACGTCACCCGCCAGCCCGGGACGATGGCGCTGGTCCCCCAGGTCGTCGACGCCGTGAAGGTGCCGGTGATCGCCGCCGGCGGCATCGGCGATGGACGTGGCATTGCGGCGGCCCTGGCGCTCGGCGCGGCCGGTGCCCAGATCGGCACGGCCTTCATGCTCACGCCGGAAGCCAAGACGGTGCCGCTGCATCGAGCGGCACTAAGGAAGGCCGGCGACGGCAGCACGACGCTCACCAACGTCTTCACCGGACGTCCCGCGCGCGGCATCGTGAACCGCATCGTGAGCGAGATCGGGCCGATGAGTCCCGACGCGCCGGCATTCCCGCTGGCGGCCGAAGCAACCCAGCCGCTGCGTGGCCCCGCCGAAGCCCGGGGCTCCACCGACTTCACGCCGCTGTGGAGCGGGCAGGCGCCGACCCTGGCGCGCGAGATGCCGGCCGGCGAACTGGTGAAGGTGCTGGTTCACGAGACCGGTACCGTCCTCAGCCGCATCCGCAATTGATAGAGTAGCCCTCAGGCGTCTGCAGATGGCCGTCTGCCCCGTCTCGATGCGCCGGGGGACTCCGCAGCCTGCGCCCTGCGCACGTGTTTGCGGATCAATTTGATGAAGGCACGGGCCGCCGGCAGCAGCGTTCGCTCCCGCTTCCAGGCGACGCCCATTTTGACCGACGGCAACCTCGTCATCCACGGCACCGGCAGCTGTGCGAACCGGCCAGCGGCGATACCCGCGGCGATCTGTGTCGCATGGCCGAGGCTGATCGCATCCGTTGCCGCCACGATGTCGCCGGCGCTGCGAAAGGACGAGACGGCGATCGAGGGCAGAACGCCACCGCTACGCTCGTCGATCCGCAAACCGCCGTCGATCTCGGCAATGAAATCGATGCGGGAAATGGAGATGCCCGGCATCACGAACGGGTATTTGCGCAGATCTTCCGGCTTCCGGGCGGGCTCGGCGAGGAGCGGATGGCCGGCGCGACAGAAGTACACGCCTTCGAGTACGCCAAGGCTCTCGACGCGGAGAGCGGGCATGTCGCGCAGGGCGAGTATGTCGGCCACGGCGAAGTCCGCCTGGTCGGACATCAGGGATGCCAGCGCGGCCGTCCATTCGCGTTCCAGGATCTCGAGGCGCAACGCGGGATTGGCGTTGATCAGGTCGATCGCCGCAGGCTGCACGGCAATGTCATCGACGTAGGCGCTGGCGACCACGCGCAACCGCCCGCCACGGCCGTCCCGCAGGAGCTCGAGGCGATTGGAAAGCGCCTCGGCCCGTAGGATGAGCTCTTCGGCCATTCGGAGCGCATCCTCGCCTGCGGGCGTCGCCACCACGTCCCGGTTCGAGCGCTCGAACAGCCTCATGCCGAGTTGCCGCTCCAGGGCGGCAATGTTGCGACTAAGGGTCGGCTGGCTGATGTTGAGGGCGGCAGCGGCCTGTCCGAAGTGCCGATATCGCGAGAGCACGACGGCGTAGTGCAGCGTCTTCAGATCGAGGTCCATGCCGGAACCGTATCGTTTCCGGTATTGCCTTGCATCATCCATGCGAACACTGTTGTTGGCTTTTACCGCGAGGAGGAGTGCATGACCAGGAAGAGAATCGGCCGCCTGCTGTCGGCGGCCGCGCTGCTCGTCGGACTCTCCGGTGGGGTGATCCCGGCAAAGGCCCAGGCACCGGCCCCGGCCAAACCCAACATTCTCGTCATCTTCGGTGACGACATCGGCTACTGGAACATCAGCGCCTACAACCGCGGCATGATGGGGTATCGCACCCCAAACATCGACCGCATCGCTCGCGAAGGCGCGATCTTCACCGACTACTATGGCCAGCAATCCTGCACGGCCGGCCGCGCGGCCTTCATCACCGGCCAGTCGCCGATCCGCACCGGCCTGCTGAAGGTCGGTCTGCCGGGCGCCCCCGAGGGCCTCTCCGAGAAGGACCCGACGATCGCGGACCTGCTCAAGGGCCAGGGCTACATGACCGGCCAGTTCGGCAAGAACCACCTGGGCGACCGCAACGAGTTCCTGCCCACGGTGCACGGCTTCGACGAGTTCTTCGGCAACCTCTATCACCTCAATGCCGAGGAGGAGCCCGAGAACATCGACTATCCGAAGGATCCGACCTTCAAGGCGAAGTACGGACCGCGCGGCGTGCTGAAATGCGTCGCCACCGCCACCGAGACGCCGGGCGAGGATCCGCGCTTCGGCAAGTGGGGCAAGCAGAAGTGCGAAGATACCGGCCCGCTGACCAAGAAGCGGATGGAAACGGTGGACGAGGAGTTCCTCAACGCCTCGCTCGATTTCATGGACCGCGCCAAGCGCGATCAGAAGCCGTTCTTCGCCTGGGTGAACTCAACCCGCATGCACATCTGGACGCATCTCAAGCCGTCGTCCGACGGCAAGACGGGCCTGGGTGTCGTGGCCGACGGGATGGTCGAGCATGACGGCCAGGTCGGGCAGCTCCTGAAGAAGCTCGACGACCTCGGAATCACGCAGAACACGATCGTGATCTACACCACCGACAACGGCGCCGAGGTCATGAGCTGGCCGGATGGCGGCACGACGCCGTTCCGCGGCGAGAAGAACACCAACTGGGAGGGCGGCTATCGCGTCCCGGCGATGGTGCGCTGGCCCGGCCTGGTGCGCCCCGGCACGGAGATCAACGAGGTCTTCTCTGCCGAGGACTGGTTGCCGACGCTGACCGCGGCGGCCGGCGAAGGCAACCTCAAGCAACGCCTGATGCAGGGGGCCAGCTTCAACGGAAAGCCGTTCAAGGTTCATCTCGACGGCTACGACCAGCGCGATCTGCTTAAGAACGGGTCGGGCAGCGCCCGCAAGGAGTTCTTCTACTGGACCGACGATGGCGGCCTGGCCGGACTGCGCTACGACAAGTGGAAGCTGGCCTTCATGGAACAGCGCAAGCATGGCTTCGACGTATGGCAGGACCCGATGGTGACGCTGCGTGTCCCGAAGCTCTTCGACCTCAGGGCCGATCCGTTCGAGCGCGCCGACCATGAGGGCATGGGCTACGGGCGCTGGCGCATCGACCGCATCTACCTGCTGGTGCCGGCGCAGGCCTACGTCAACGACTTCATCAAGACGCTGGTCGATTTCCCGCCGCGCCAGAAACCCGGCTCGTTCAATCTCGAAGGCGTGCTGAACAAGCTCACCTCTCCGCCCCAAGGGGCGAACTAGCGGCGGAACAGGCAGGGGAGAGGACCCGGTCGTCCGCGCGTAGCGGGCGGCCGGGGACGGGTGTAGGACTGGGCACCATGACTTGCGCCGCTGCAGCCGACTCGCCGTATCCCGGAATGGTCTGGATTTCCGGTGGTACGTTCCGTATGGGCTCGGATCACCACTATGCCGAGGAGAAGCCCGCCCACACGGTGAGCGTCGACGGATTCTGGATCGACGAGACGCCCGTCACCAACGCCCAGTTCCGCCGATTCGTCGAGGCCACGGGCCATGTCACCTGGGCGGAGATCGATCCGGATCCCAAGGATTATCCCGGGGCGCGGCCCGGAATGCTGAAGGCTGGCGGACTGGTTTTCACGCCGCCGTCCCGGCCGGTCGATCTCACCGACTGGAGCCAGTGGTGGCGCTTCACCTTCGGCGCCACCTGGCGGCGACCCTACGGCAAGGGCAGCCACATCGGCGGGCTTGACGACCATCCGGTGGTGCAGGTCGCGTTCCGCGATGCCGAGGCCTATGCCAAGTGGGCCGGAAAGGAGCTGCCGACCGAGGCGGAGTGGGAGTTCGCCGCGCGTGGCGGGCTCGACGGCGCGGAGTTCGCCTGGGGCGACGAACTGACCCCCGGCGGCAAGCACATGGCGAACACCTGGCAGGGCGCCTTCCCGCACGAGAACACACGCGCCGACGGTTTCGCGCGCACCTCGCCCGTGCGGGCCTATCCCGCCAACGGCTACGGTGTGCACGACATGATCGGCAATGTCTGGGAATGGACTACGGATTGGTATGCCGCCCGACACGCCGGCGATGCCGCCAAGGCCTGCTGCGTGCCGGAAAATCCGCGCGGTGCGACGCTGGAGCAGAGCTACGATCCGCGCGACGCGGTGCAAATCCCGCGCAAGGTCCTGAAGGGGGGCTCCCATCTCTGCGCCCCCAGCTACTGCAAGCGCTATCGTCCCGCCGCGCGGCACGCCGAGCAGATCGACACGACGACCAGCCATGTCGGTTTTCGCTGCATCGTTCGGCGCGGACCCGTGAGCGGCTCGGTGCGCGAACCGGATTTCAGCCGCGCGGGCGAATGACCGTATCGAGCAGCCGGTCGACGAAGTCGCGCGTGATCGGGGCGTGGCCCATCAGCAGGCGATAGAAGAGCGGCCCGAAGATCAGGTCAAGCGTCAGGGCCATGTCGTCCGGTGCTTCGATCGCCCCGTCGGCGACACAGCGATCCAGCAGCGCGCGCGTGGCGTCGCGATTGCGTGCGATGAACTCGTTGCGAAAGGCCTTGGCGAGTTCAGTCTCCGACTGGGCGGCCGCCACCATGGCCGCGACGCTGCGTCCGGTGGGAGCGGCGAACGCATCGGCCAGGGCACGCAACTGGGCGCGGAGTCCCGCGAGTGCAGTGCGCGGTGATTTCGCGGCGGCGTCGGCTCCGCTTGCCTCGAGAAACGCCGCCATCGCCACCGCGGGCGCGTTCGGCCAGTAGCGATAGATCGTCGGGCGGCTGACACCTGCCGTCTGCGCGATTGCTTCGATAGTGACCGCCGTCAGCCCGCCGCGGCCCAGGAGTTCGCGCGCCGCGCTCAGGATTGCGACACGGGTGCGCGGGTCGCGGGGACGGCCGCGCCCCGATGGGGCTGAGGAGGATTGACGGGTCATTGATTAACGTTACAATACGTAACGTAATATAACACAGGTGATGCCATGACCGCAAAGAGTGCGCCTTCGAACCAGACCTTACGGGCCCACATGACGGTTCACGACGCCAGGACCGCCATCGATTTTTACGCGAAGGCGTTCGGCGCGGTGGAACTGTTCCGACTGGTCGAGCCGGCGGGCCGCGTCGGCCATGCCGAGATCCGGATCGGCGATACCGTTCTGATGATGAACGACGAGTATCCCGACTTCGGGGCGAGGAGCCCTGGTGCCATCGGCGGTTCGCCCGTGGCCTTCCATATCGTCGTGCCGGACGCCGACGCCGCGGTCGAGCGCGCGGTGGCGGCGGGAGCGACACTGGTGCGTCCCGTTCAGGACCAGTTCTATGGCGACCGCTCCGGCATGGTCGCGTGTCCCTTCGGCTATCGCTGGTTCCTCGCCGCACCGAAGGAAGTCGTCAGCCCGGAGGAGATGCAGAAGCGCTGGACGAAGATGCTGGAGAGCGGTCAGGCCTAGGCCGCGACACTCTCCTCGATCCAGGCCGCATAGGCCGGAGCGACGTGCATCATCGGGAAGGCGTGGATCGCCGGCACCTCGTAGGGATGCAGGTCGAGGATCGCGCGCTCGACTGCGGAATAGTGCTCGTCGAGCGTCTTGAAGAGGATGCGGTACTCCTTGCCTGTCTCGATCGCGCCCTTCCAGCTGTAGACGCTCTCGATCCGGGAGATTTGGGCACAGGCGGCAAGCTTGGCTTCCACGAGAGTCCGCGCGAGCGACCGGGCTTCCTTGCGGCTGGCGACGGTGGTGACGACTGCTATGGCGGTCATGGCGATATCTTCCGGTCCCGGCGTTACGCATGTGGGCAGGCTGACGTAAAGTGATAGACATTGGGTAGACCATTTTCCGTTCCGGCGGAAAGAGTGCAGCGGGACGCAGGCGGAGAAATCCATGGTGAGTTCGACGGAGCTCGAACTGTTCGAGACGGCGCTGGCCGAGGCGCAGAAGGGTTTCGACGAGAAGGGAATTCCCATCGGCTCGATCCTCGTCGAGGATGGCCGCATCGTCGGCCGCGGTCACAACAAGCGCGTCCAGGAGGGCGATGCCATCGCCCATGGCGAGATGGATTGCCTGCGCCACGCTGGCCGACGCCGGAGTTACCGCAACACCACGCTGTTCACCACACTCAGCCCCTGCATGATGTGCTCGGGCACCATCGTGCAGTTCAAGATTCCCCGGGTGGTGATCGGAGAGAACCAGACCTTCGGCGGCAACGAGGATTTCCTGCGCTCCCATGGCGTCGAGGTGATCGTCCTCAACGACTTGCGTTGCGTCAGCCTGATGAAGCGCTTCCAGGACCGATATCCCGACATCTGGGCCGAGGATATCGGCGAGGACGGCTGAGAAACAGGAAGGACACCCGCGCTGTTTGCCGGTCTCCAGGACACTCTCCGAGGGGCAACAGCACCAAGCCGGCTCCCTTAGCGTTCGGTGAGGGCGAGCCTCGCGCCCAGCAGAACGAAGGCGCCCGCGAAGGTGCGGCGCATCCAGGTCATGACGGACGGTCGCGAAATCACATGGTCGCGCATCGCTGCGGCGAACAGGCCGTAAGCTGCGAAGACCACGAACGTCATCAGCATGAAGACGGCGCTCAGCATCAGCATGTGGAGCAACGGCCGTGCTTCGTCTGCGCTGACGAACTGCGGCAGAAACGCCAGGAAGAAGATCGAGAGCTTCGGATTGAGAAGATTGATCAGGACCGCTTCGGCCGTCACCTGCACGAAGCTCCGTGCGTCGCTCTGGCGGCCAACACTCAATGCGCCTCGCTCGCGCAACGTATTCCAGGCCATGTAGAGAAGATAGGCAACGCCAAGATACTTGACGGTCTCGAAAGCCACCGCGCTGGCGTGCAGCAAGGCAGCCAGGCCCAGGATCGCGGCCGCCAGGTGAGGAACGCAGCCGAGCGTGCAGCCTAACGCCGCCACGACACTGGCACGCGAGCCGCGAGCAAGACCGGCCGCCAGCGTGTATAGCGCGCCAGTGCCGGGCGAAGCGACGATGATGAAGGACGTGATCAGGAATTCGAGACTCAATCGGCGCCCTCCTCAGAAAAGCGAGAAATACTCGCGCTGCTCCCAGTCGCTGACCTCGAGCTCGAAGCGGTCGATCTCGGCCTGCTTGAGCCGCAGATAGTAGTCGACGAAGAAGTCGCCGAGCCCGGCGCGCAGGATCCGGTTCTCGGCGAGCGCGGTCAGCGCGTCGCGGAGCGACCGCGGCAGTAGAGGCGCCTTCGTCTCGTAAGGCCTGTCGGCCGATGGGCCCGGATCGAGTTCGCGCTCCATGCCGTCGAGGCCGCAGACGATCTGGCTCGCCATGTAGAGATAGGGATTCGCGGCGGGCTCGCCGACGCGGTTTTCCAGGTGAGTCGCGGGATCACCCGGTCCGCCCAGCACCCGCACCATGACGCCGCGATTGTCGCGACCCCAGATGGCGCGGTCGGGCGCCAGCGAGAAGGGACGGTAGCGCTTGTAGCCGTTCAGCGTCGGCGTGCTGAAGGCCGCCGCGGCGCGCGCATGTTCCAGCAGGCCGGCCATGTAGTGGCGGCCGGTTGCGGACAGCGCCTCGCTCGCGTCGGCGAAAGCGTTTGCGTGCGTCTTCCGGTCGGCCAGAGACTGGTGGAGGTGCCAGCCGCTCGACATCACGTTGGCGATCTTCGGCCGGCACATGAACGAGGCGACGAAGCCGTTGCGCTGCGCGATCTGCTTGGTGGCGCTTCGGAAAAGCACCATCGTGTCGGCCGGATCGAGGCCCGTGCCGGTGCGGAAGGTGAACTCGACCTGGCTGGGGCCGAACTCGACTTCGAGCGTACGCAACGGCAGGCCGAGATCGACGAGGTTGGTGCGCAGGATCTCCAGGATCGGGTCCATCTCGTCGTAACGCTGCTCGGTCAGGTACTGGTAGCCCTGGTTGAGCAGCGACACCTCGGGTGGCTCACCCGGCTGCCCGGCATCGCCGGCTCCGAGCCGGGCCTTCTCCAGCTTGAACAGATGGAACTCGACTTCGAGCCCCGCGACGAAATCGTAGCCGCGGTCGGCCAGCGCCCCGAGCGCCTGCCGCATGATATGGCGGGTGCAAAGCGGCATCGGCCGGCCATCGGCGAAGTAGATGTCGCACAGCATCCAGCCGGAGTGCGGCGCCCAGGGAAGCGCGCGAAAGGTCGTGGGATCGGGCAGCATGACCACGTCCGCAGCGCCTTCCAGTTCCTTCAGGCCGAAGCTCCCGCCGGGCTGCCAGACGGGGAACACCGTGCGGTGCGAAGTATCCTTCAGCAGCATTGTCGTGGTGAAGCCGACGCCGTTCTTGAGCGCGGCATCGACTTCGGCGGCCATCAGCGTCTTGCCGCGCAGGATACCGTGCTGGTCGGCGAAGGCCAGCCGCACCACCGACATCTCGCCGGCCTTCATGCGGCGCTCGGCTTCGCGTGTCGCGGCCTTGCGGTCCTCGGTCCAGAGGCCCGCGCGTTCGACCAGGCTCATCGGGTCACGCGACCAGCGGCGGAACGGTGTCGGCCGCCCAGCTCGAGGCCCGGCGGCGGCGCACGTCGACATCCTTCCAGTAGGCTTCCCAGCCCTCGGTCGGACCCATGCCGTCGATCGCGACGGGCCCGCGGATCGCGGCGGCGCGCTGCGGGTCGAGCCACATGATCGGCCGTTCGCCGTTGCCGACCTGGCCGATCGCCGACAGCAGCATTCGCCGGTAGGCAACGATCGCCTTGTCCGTCGTGCCGAGATGCTCGCGCGTGCGGTCCTGGATGCGACCCTGGCTCTCCACCGCCCACTGGTCGTGGACGTTGATGTCGAAGCCCATGCCGGTGAAGGTCTGGCTCTTCTGTTCGGCGACGCTGTAGCCGTAATCGTTGTGGCGGCCGATCAGCGGGCGATAGTCGGGGAGCTGGTAGAGCTTCAGCCGCTGCTCGCGCATGGCGGCGTGGTCGACCGGCTTACCGAAGCTGGTGAAGATCGCGTACCAGTAGCAGCTCGTATCGTCGACCGGGACGTGCCACTGGGTGATCGTCATCTCCGAACTCATCGGGATCACGAAGGCGTAGGGGAAGACCAGGTTGGTCACCCGCACATGCGTATGCTTTTCGTTGAGCTTGCGCAGCGCGAACAGGCGCAAGCCATAGTCGGTCGCCTCGACGTCCAGCTTCGGCCGCGGGAACTCGCGCAGCAGCCGGGTCATCGGGATGTCGGAATCGGTAGAGGCGGAACGGAACTGCTTGCCGTAGGCCGCGCCCGTATCCTCGTCCTCGTAGAAGCGGTGCAGATAGGAGGCGTGGGCGGGATCGATGCCGACCTCCAGCGCCTGCAGCCAGTTGCACTCGATCAGCCCCTTGAAGGCGAAGGCGTGCGTGCCGGGCGCGAGGAAACAGTCGAAGTCGGGGAAGGCGGGTGCTTCCCCTTCGCCAAGATAGGCGAAGACGATGCCGTTCTTCACGACGACCGGATAGCTGCGCTGGCGCACCCGCTGGCAGAGCACGCTGCCTTCGGGTTCGGCCGGTGTCTCCAGGCACTTGCCGTCGACGTCGAACAGCCAGCCGTGGAACAGGCAGCGCAGGCCGCCATCTTCAAGGCGGCCGAAGGCGAGGTCGGCGCCGCGATGCGGGCAGTCGCGGTCGAGCAGGCCGTGGCGGCCGCGCTCGTCGCGGAACAGCACGAAATCCTGCCCCAGCACGCGCACCGTCTTGGCCGGTCGCTCGGCGGGCAGTTCGTCGGCGAGGGCCACGGGATGCCAGTAATGGCGCATCAGGGCGCCGCACCTGGTGCCCGGACCGACCCGGGTCATCAGCTCGTTCTGCTCGGGGCTCATCATGGGGCGAGAGTGACGGAAACCACCGGGATTCGCTATAGGGGACCGCATGACCTCCTCCCTGAACGGCATGCCGGGGCCCACTTCCCGCGTCTTCTTTTCCCAGCGTCTGCGTTTGCACTATGTCGATTGGGGCAATCCCGAAGCGCCGCCGCTTCTGCTCGTCCATGGCGGGCGCGACCACTGCCGGAACTGGGACTGGGTTGCACAGGCTCTGCGCAAGGACTGGCACGTGATCTGTCCCGATTTGCGCGGGCATGGCGACAGCCAGTGGTCGCCGGACGGCAACTATTCGATGGCGGCCTACATCTACGACCTGGCCCAGTTGATCCATCAGCAGAACCTGGCGCCCGTGACGATCGTGGCGCATTCGCTCGGCGGCAACATCTGCCTGCGCTACACCGGGATCCACCCCGACAAGGTGCGCAAGCTGGTGGCGATCGAAGGTCTCGGGCCGTCGCCCAAGGTGATCGCCGAGCGCGGCAACAAGCCGATGAACGAGCGCATGACCGACTGGATCGACGAGCAGCGCAAGCTGTCGGCCCGCGCGCCGCGCAAATACCCGACCATCGAGGACGCCTTCAAGCGCATGCAGGAGGAGAACAAGCATCTCTCCGCCGCGCAGGCGCGCCACCTGACGGAGCAGGGCGTCAACCAGAACGAGGACGGCACCTACAGCTGGAAGTTCGACAATTACGTGCGCGTCAACCAGCCCTACGACATGAGCTATGAGGCCATCGAGGAACTGTGGTCGCGCATCACCTGTCCGACCCTGCTGGTCTACGGCAAGGAGAGCTGGGCGTCGAACCCGGAGAAAGACGGCCGCATCAAGCACTTCAAGACCGCGAAGGTCGTCGAGTTCGAACGTGCCGGTCACTGGGTCCAGCACGACCGGCTCGACGATTTTGTGGCAACGACACGGGAGTTCATCAAGTGAGGGCCGCGGTCCTGCGCGGCGGCGACATGGTCGTGGCCGAGGTGCCGGAGCCGCTGCCGGCGGCCGGGCAGGTGCTGGTCCGCACGCTCTGCTGCGGCATCTGCGGCTCGGACCTTCACTATGCGAAGCACGCGCCGCACATGGTGGAACTGTCGAAGCGGATTCCAGGCCGCCAGCCGCTCGACCTGTCGCGCGACGTCGTGTTCGGCCATGAATTCTGCGGCGAGGTGCTGGACTACGGCCCCGGCACGGAGCGCAGGATGAAGCCCGGCACGCTCGTCTGCTCGATGCCGGTGATCCCGCAGGCCGACGGCCATCGCACCGTGGGCTACTCGAACGATTTTCCCGGAGGCTATGGCGAAAGGATGGTGCTGGCGGCGCCGCTCCTGCTCGAAGTGCCCAACGGCCTTCCGGCCGATCATGCGGCACTCACCGAGCCGCTCGCCGTCGGCATCCATGCCGTCGAGAAGGCGGCGCTGCAGGACAACGACGCGCCGCTGGTCGTCGGCTGCGGACCGGTCGGCCTCGCCGTCATCGTCGGGCTGCGCCTGAAGGGCATTCATCCCATCATTGCCGCCGATTTCTCTCCCAAGCGGCGCGAGTTGGCCGCGAAGATGGGCGCCGACATCGTGATCGATCCCCGGGACGAGTCGGCCTACGGAAAGCTGCCGCCGGGCCGGCGCGCCGTGATCTTCGAGTGCGTCGGTGTGCCCGGCCTGCTGCAGCAGGTCTTCGAGGCCGCTCCGCGCGATGCGCGCATCGTGGTGGCCGGCGTCTGCATGGAGCCGGACCGCATCGAGCCGCTGTTCGGAATCGTCAAGGAACTCTCGATCCAGTTCGTGCTGGGCTATACGCCCGAGGAGTTCGCGCGCTGCCTTCGCCTGCTGGCGGAAGGACAGGTCGATGCCGAGGCCCTGATCACCGGCAAGGTCGGCCTCGACGGGGTGAAGGGTGCGTTCGAGGAACTGGGCAATCCCGAAAACCACACCAAGATTCTCGTGGAGCCGTGGCGCTGACTTTGATAGCGCTTCAGGCCTCAACGGGAGGAAACGAAGGATGAAATTCTACAATTCGGTCGGCCCAAACCCGCACATGGTCCGGATGTTCATGGCCGAGAAGGGCTTCGACGTGCCCAAGGTCGAAGTCGATCTGCGCGGCGGCGAGAACCGGCGCGAGGCCTATCTCAAGGTCAACCCGGCCGGCCAGTGTCCCGCTCTCGAGCTCGACGACGGCACCGTGCTGGCCGAGATCACCGCCATCTGCGAGTACATCGACGAGATCAAGAGGGACACGCCGTCGCTGATCGGCGACACGCCGGAGGAGCGCGCCAACACCCGCATGTGGGTGCGCCGCATCGACCTCAACATCCTCGAGCCGGCCGCCAATGGCTTCCGCTTCTCGCAGGGCCTGAAGATGTTCCAGGACCGCATCCACTGCATTCCCGAGGCAGCGGAAGGGCTGAAGGAGAGTGCGCGCAAGAAGCTCGCCTGGCTCGACGGGCAGATGGGCTCGAAGCCCTTCGTGGCGGGCGACAAGCTCACCATGGCCGACATCCTGCTGTTCACGTTCCTCGAGTTCCTGGGCAAGGTCGGCCAGCCGCTCGACCCCGCGAACAAGAACCTGACGGCGTGGATGGAACGCATGAAGGCACGTCCCAGCGCGTCGGCCTGAACCGACGCGCGTGAAGGACTGGACCCTCGCGGCGGCTCACAACAACGCACGCTGGTGCGATGCGGTCTGCCGCTCGCATGGACACGCCGGCCGCATGCTGCCGCACATGTGGGTGAATGCCGCGACGGTGCCGCGCTTCTATCCGAACGCGGTTACCCTGGCGGTCGGCGAAGCCGCGCTCGAAGAGCAGCGGACCACGGTCGAGATCCTGCAGAAGTCGAACCTGCCTGGCCGCTGGTCGGTCAAGGACAGTTTCAACACGCTCGACCTGTCGCGCCGCGGGTTCGACCTGCTCTTCGATGCACGATGGATCCGGGGCAACATGCCTGCGGCGGGACCGGAAACGGACATCGTCTGGCAGCGCGAGGAGAAGGGCACCGAGAAGTGGCCGTTCGGCGACCCGGACTTCGCAATGTTCAAGGGACGGCGCGGCTTCAGGGTCGTGGCGGGCTTCATGCTCTATCGCAGCGACGACCTGGTCGGCGTGTCGAATGTCCTGGCCGATACAGCCGATGCGGCTGCCGTCTGGCGCTCGCTCACCTTGCTGGCCGCGCAGACGTTCCCGCGCCTGCCTCTGGTCGGCTATGAATCCGGCCGTGAACTCCAGGCCGCCGTGGACGCCGGATTCGAGGCCGGCGACACGCTCAGGGTGTGGGTGACGGCTCGGGATTGAAGCCGCAGGCCTTCAGCGCCGCCAGCATGTGGTCTGGCGGCGGCGCCGTCACGACGACAGGCGGCTTGCTTCTGGACAGCGGCAGCACGATGCCGTGCGACTGCAGGTGAAGCTGGTTGTTCGGCTCGGCCCGGCCGTAGAGCCGGTCGGCGATGACCGGGCAGCCGGCGGCGGCGCAGTGGACCCGGATCTGGTGGGTGCGGCCGGTCTCGGGCTTGAGTTCCAGCCAGCTCATCCCGGGTGCGCGCCCCAGCACCTTGTAGCGCGTCAGCGAGGGCTGGCCCTTGTCCGACACTTTCACTGACCAGCCGCTCCGCGTGTTCACCTTGAGCAGCGGCATGTCGAACACGCCCTCGTCGGCCGGCGGCGATCCTTCGACCACGGCCCAGTAGGTCTTCTCGGTGTCGCGGCCCGAGAACAGGCGACCGAGCTTGGCCAGCGCCTTGGGATGGCGGCCCAGCACCAGCACGCCTGACGTGTCCGCGTCCAACCTGTGGGCGAGCGCCGGCGGCCGCGGCAGGCCGTAGCGCAGATCGTCGAAGCATTCTTCGAGGTTGGGCGCGCCGCTCGGCCCGGCATGGACGGCGAGGCCGGCAGGCTTGTCGATCACCAGGATCAGCCCGTCGCGATGGAGCACCCGGGCCTGGATCTGCTCGGCCGTCAGCGGCGGCGGGCGCCGTCTCACAGGTCGGGCCACCGGTCGAGCCAGCTCTCGCTCGCCTCGTAAAGCGCGGCGGCGCGCAGCACCGAGGCCTCGTCGCGGAAACGGCCGACGATCTGCAGGCTGGTCGGCAGGCCCTCCGAATCGTAGCCGTTGCAGATCGAGAGGGCGGGATGGCCGGTGATGTTGAACGGCATCGTGTAGGGGAACCAGTTGCGCCGTAGCTCGCCGGCCTCGACCCCGTCGATGGTGATCGGGTCGAACAGGTCCTGGTCGATCGGCAGCGCGGTGCGCGACACCGTTGGCGTCACCAGGAAGTCCGCCGTCTCGAACCAGCGCTGGACCATTCGGAACAGCTCGCTGCGCTGGAACATGGCGCGCTGGTAGTCGGCGCCCGACCAGTCCGCCGCCTCGGCCACCTGACGCACGAGCGAGGGCGTCATGCGATTGCCGTCGCGCCGGATCATTTCGTCGAAACGGGCCTTCCAGGTCGTGTGGTTGATGACCTTCCACGCCGAGCTGAGGTCCGGCAACTCCTCGGTGAGTTCGATCAACTCGGCGCCCAGCTCGCGCAGACGAACCAGCGACTGCTCGAAGGCGGCGCGGACATCCTTCGCGACCAGCGTGTTGCCCAGGGTCGCGCTGTAGAGGATGCGCCTGCCCCTGAGATCGCCTTCGGCGCGAGCGGCCGCGAGGTAGTCCGGCGGCTCGATCCCGATCGACCAGGGGTCCGACGGATGCGGGCCGGCCATCGCCTGCAGCATCAGCGCGGTGTCCATCACCGTGCGCGACATCGGCGTCACGTAGGTGTAGTTGCCGAACGCATCGGCGACCTGGCTGTGCGGGATGACGCCGTTGCTCTGTTTCAGCCCGACCATGCCGTTGATCGCCGCGGGGATGCGGGTCGAGCCACCGCCATCGGTGGCGATGCCGATCGGTCCGATGCCGGCCGCCACCGCGACCGCCGCGCCACCGCTCGAGCCGCCGGACGTGTGGGCGGCGCTCCAGGCGTTGCGCGTCCGACCGAACAGCGGCGCATCGGTGAGCGACTTGTGCCCGAACTCCGGCGTCGTCGTCTTGCCAAACAGGATGCCGCCGGCCGCCTTCACGCGAGCGGCGCAGACCGCGTCTTCCTTCGGTGCGTTGTTCTCGTAGAGCAGCGAGCCGAAGGTGGTGCGCACACCCGCCGTATTCACGAGGTCCTTGGCCGCGAAGGGAATGCCGTGCAGCAGGCCGAGCGGCTTGCCCTGCATGACCTCAGCTTCCGCCGCCTCGGCCGCCGCGCGGGCCTGATCCGGCACCAGGGTGACGAAGCAGTTCAACACCGGCTGCAGCCGCTCGGCGCGCGCCAGCACGGCCTCTGTCAGTTCGACGGGCGAGATCTTCCTGGTGGCGATCTGCTCGCGCAGATCGGCGGCTGGCAGGCGGGTGAGGTCGGTCATACACACTCCGTCGTCTCGACCGGAGCGCGAAGCGCGAAGCGGAGAGACCTTGTTTCAACGATTGGCGGCTTGATCCGGGAGAGAAGGCCTCTCGACTTCGCTCGCGGCGACGGAGACTTACCTCAGCAATCCCCGCGCCGCGAGATTCTTCATGAGTGCCGAGGTACCGAAGGTCCATGGGGCGATCCTGTCGCAATGGGCCACCTTGTTGGTGAGGGTGCCGAGCTTGGGCGAGCGGATGGAGACGAGGTCGCCCACCATGTGCGTGAAGCCGGTTCCGCCGGGCTTGCGGGGTTCGGTCGGTGCGAACAGCGTGCCGGTCATCAGCGCCATGCCGTCGGGATATTGATGCGCGCTCATCGCCTGGGCGACAAGCTCGGTGGGATCGCGGCTGATCTTCGACAGGTCGCTCGAGCCGCGCAGCCGGAACTGGTCGGGACCCGTCACTTCGAGATCGACCTTGGCCTGGCGTACATCGTCCAGCGAGAAGGTGTCGTCGAACAGGCGGATGAAGGGACCGAGCGCGCAGGAGGCGTTGTTGTCCTTGGCAATGCCCAGCAGGAGTGCGCTGCGGCCCTCGATGTCGCGCAGATTCACGTCGTTGCCCAGCGTCGCGCCGACGATCTTGCCCTTGGCGCTCACGATCAGCGTCACCTCGGGTTCGGGATTGTTCCAGTCGGAGTCCGGCCGGATGCCGATCTCGGCGCCGTAGCCGACCGCGGCCATCGGCGGCGCCTTGGTGAAGATCTCGGCATAGGGGCCGATGCCGACTTCGAGGTAGGGCGACCAGGCACCGCGCGCCATCAAGTTCTTCTTCAGCGCCTCGGCTTCGGGCGAGCCCGGCTTGATGGCGCTGACATCGGCGCCGATGATCGAGTTCAGCTCGCCGCGCACCTGCTCGGCGCGCGCGGGATCGCCCTTGGCATGCTCCTCGATCAGCCGCTCCAGCAGGCTGACGGCGAAGGTGACGCCGGCAGCCTTGAGCGCCTGCAGGTCGACCGGCGCCAGCAGGTCGCCCGCCAGCTCCTGCAAGGTGCCGATGCGCTCGCCTGGCGTGTTGTGGGCGAGGCCCGTTGGATCGGGCGCGTTGCAGAGATCGGCCATCGTCGGCACGGTCGCCGAGAGATCGAACACGCCGTCGCCGCGGATGGCGACGACCGAGGGCCCCGCCGGGTGGCCGGCCCGCCAGACGCGGCCGACCAGCGTGCCGGCCGTGCCGTCCTCGGGCAGGATTTCGCTGAGAGATGCTGACACTGGACGTCTCCGGCGCTTCGTTGCAGAAAGGCGCGCCATTTCCGGGAGAAATAAGATCATGGCCGAAGCACGGATCAAAGGCGTTCTTTCGCCCGTCGTCACGCCCTTCAAGCGCGACCTGTCGCCCGATGTCGGCCGCTTCATCGCCCACTGCAAGTGGCTGATCAGCCAGGATTGCGGCCTCGCGGTCTTCGGCACCAACTCGGAAGCCAATTCGCTCTCGGCGAAGGAACGCATGGCTCTGCTCGAAGCCGTCGTTGCCGCGGGCGTGCCGACCGCGCGCATGATGCCGGGCACCGGTGCCTGCTCGATCACCGAGGCGGCCGAAGTGAGCGCCCATGCGGTGAAGCTCGGTGTCGGCGGCGTGCTGATGCTGCCGCCATTCTATTACAAGGGTGTCCCGGAGGAGGGGCTGTTCCGCTTCTTCTCGGAAGTCGTGCAACGGGTCGGCGACGACCGTCTGCGCGTCTATCTCTATCACATCCCGCCGGTCTCGGCCGTGCCCATCACCCACAAGCTGGTCGAGCGGCTGATGAAGGCCTATCCGAAGCAGATCGCCGGCATGAAGGATTCGTCGGACGACTGGCCCCATACCAAGAGCATGATCGAGGCCTTCGCCAAGGACGGCTTCGACGTCTTCTCCGGCAACGAGAAGCCGATCCTGGAGAATCTCAAGGCGGGCGGTGTCGGCTGCATCAGCGCCACGGCCAACATCAACCCGGGCAAGATCGCCGAGACCATCAAGGCCTACGGCACGCCGGAAGGCGACAAGCTGCAGGCCTGGATCAACGAGGTCCGCGGCGTCATGCAGGGCTATGTGATGATCCCGGCGCTGAAATACGTGATTGCGCACTACGGTGCCGACCCGCACTGGAGCCCGGTCCGTCCGCCGCTCGTCGAGATCGACGAGAAGACCGGCCGCGACATGATCGAGAAGCTCGACAAGCTGGGCTTCACCATGCCCGGCCTCAAGAAGGCGATGGCCGTCGCGGCTGAATGAAACGAGCGCGTTTCTACTGAGAGTTGCTTATTTCCTTGTAGCTCTCCGTCTCGCTCTCTAGTCTCCCCCCGCGTTCACAACGAGAACGAGTTGGGGGAGAGATGAGTTCAACGCGTATTTTGCGAGCCGCGCTGGTGATCGGCGCGGCCGGGCTGCTCGGCGCCTGTGCGGACGGCTGGGCCACGACGCAGGTGACGCCGACGGCTGCCGCGGCCGGGCGGGCCCGGACACCTGTCGACAAGATTCAGATCATCGAGGGCGACGTGACCGACAGACCCTACAAGTCGCTGGGCGACGTCTCGGTAACCGTCAACAAGACCACGCTCTTCAATGCCGATCCGACGCGCGAGATGGTCAACAACCGGTTGAGGGCCGAAGCGGCCAAGCTCGGGGCCGATGCCGTGATCCAGGTCCGCTATGGGACCGTCGGAATGGGCCTGGTCAGCTGGGGTTCGCTGGATGGCAAGGGGCGGGCAATTGCCTATGACGCACAGTAGGGCGGCCGCTCTGGTGCTGGCCGTCGTGCTGGCCGGGTGCGCCCGCAATGCGCCGCAACTGCCACCCGATCTCAGCCATCTTCCGCCCGAGCAGCGGCTGCTGGTCGGCGATCAGGAAAGCCCGGAGGGCAAGCTGAACTGTCCAGAGTTGAAGGAAGAGGCGGCAAAGGCCAATGCCGCCAGCCGACAACTCGAGGGAATCATCGCCTCCAACCGGGGGTACAATACCGCGATCATCTACGTGAGCAGCTTCCTGCCGCCATTGGCACTGGCTGCCCGTACGGATGAGGAAGCGAAGACGTCTCTCGACAGTCTCCAGGTCCGTCGCGACCGTATCGACAGGCTGGCGAAGGCGAAGAACTGCGGCGCGATGCCGAGTGGCAATTGACAGTCGTGAGGGCAGAGGCATATACAGGAGCCATGCTCAAGACCCTCTCCCACAACGCTTGGTATTTTACGCCCCTGACATAGGCGGCGCGAAGGGTCATGACTCAACGAAGCCGCCGCATCCCGGCGGCTTTCGTGTTCTAGGACTTGGCCTCCGGGCCGCGGCGGAACCCGCAACCGGAGGACGACATGTCGATCATCGAAGCAGAAATCGAACCGCACCAGAGGCCGCTCGCCATCCGCGTGAGGCTGGCGGGCCCGCGCGACATCGAGGAACTGTGCGCGCTCCTCGACGATGGCGAGACCGCGCGTGAGCAGGTGCTCACGTGGCTGGAGACACCGGGCACGACCTTGCTGGTCGCGCAGGGCGAACTGGGTGTGCTGGCGGTCGCCGTGCTGGTGACGCGGCTCGTGCCGGTGGAGGGGATGGGCGCCTACAAGGTCATCGAGGTGGACAATCTCGTCGTGCGGGCCGACCAGCGCGGCCGCCGCGTCGGCAGGCGTCTCCTGGCCGCCGCCGTCGAATGGTCGCGCCAGCGCCGCGCGGTGCAGGTCGAGGCCGTCGTGGGCGAGGGCCCGGCCAGGCGCTTCTACGAGAATTTCGGGTTCGCTGTCGCCAACGATCGTCTCGTGCTGGCAGCGTGAGGTTCAGGCTTTGCCCGGCTCGAACGATCGAACAGCTTTTTGCCGGCGGTTTCGCGATGTGAACAAGAGGAGGTTCACGTCGGGAGATGTGGTATGGTCGACGCTCTTGCACATCCAGTGCCGGACAATCGTGCAGGAGTACTCGTGGCCAAACATACGAAGCAGGCGCCGGTCGCCAAGCCGCCGGTCGGCGTCAGGCAGACGATGGCCAAGCCGATCTCGGGCTACACCGATCCCGAGCATCTGCGCACCCTGATGCAAAATGCGAAGCGTATGGGTCGCGACGATATCTGGCGGCAGGCCTTCGACCAGCTCTGCTCGCTCGAAGGCGCTGACCTGGTGGATCCGCTGGAGCGTGCCTTCTTCCACACCCTGGCGGCCTACGAGCTGCTGCTGACGCAGAAGAATGGTCGTACCACCCGGGCGAGCCGCACGCGCCTGAAGTTGAAGGGCAAGGGCGTCGTCGCCTGCCTTGAGGACTGGGCGAAGAGCAAGGAGCCGTCCGAGTCCTTCGAATTGCTGGTGGGGAACGGCATGGTCGAGCTGACGGGAGAGCAACTGGTGCTGACCCACCCCGACAGGTTCACGTTGGAAGCGGTCGCGGGCGCCACGACGCGTCTTGCAACGCTGACCGGCGCGGCACCCGCGGGGTGACCTAGGCCGGCTCGGCGTCGCGTGCGGCCCACATCTTCCTGAAGGCGGGGCGGGCCTGGCAGGCGGCGAGCCACGCCTTGACGCGCGACGCGGCCTCGAACAGTTCCGGGGCCGGCTGCGCATAGCGCACGATCTCGGCGGCGTTGAGGTCGGCCACGGTGAAGTGGTCGCCGACCAGCCAGCCGCTCTTTGCCAGCGCCTTGTCGAGCACTGCGAAGGGGCCTTTCAACGACTCGACCGCGGCATCGGCGATCTTCGGGTCCTTTACGCCGGTCGGATTGCCCAGGCGGTGATACAGGACGTTGATCGCATGGGGTTCGACGCCGGTCGCGGCCCACAGGCTCCACATCGCGATCTGGCCGTCCTCCGCCACGGTCGCCCCGGCAAGAGGGCCGCCATGCTTGCGGGCGAGATAGAGGTTGATGGCGAGCGACTCGTGCAGCACCAGCCCGTCATCGTCGATCGAGGGGATGAGACCGTTCGGATTGATCTTCAGGAACTCCGGCGACTGGGTATGCAGCATGCCCGGCGGCACGGTGCGATAGTGCTGGATCACCGGCACCTGCCTGAACGGGATGCCGAGTTCCTCGGCCAGCCAGATGTTGCGCGACGCGCGGGACCGGTAGACGCCGTAGATCGTGAGCATGAGAAGTCCTACTTTGCCGAACTGTTGCTTGACGGGTTCGCGTCCGTTCTTAAGGCTTGCTGCCTTCGAGGCACAGTGAAAAGCAGACCGCTCACTCCAGCAAGGAGGAACGACGATGTCGGCAGCCAGAACACTCGAAGCGGTGAAGGATGCCAGCCACCTCTACGAGGTCGAGCGGCGGGCGTACCACCTGCAACGGCCGGGCTTCCGGGTTGCCGAGCTGCAGCTCTCGCCCACGCAGAAGGTGCCGTGGCACTTTCACAACAACATCAGCGACACGTTCTACGTCGTCGAGGGAACGATGAGGCTCTTCCTGCAGGCCCCGAAGGAAGAGGTGATCCTCAATCCGGGCGAGAGTTTCGTGGCCGCGCCGAAAAGGCCGCATCTCGTCACCAACGGCGGAAGCACATCGCTCACCTTCCTGATCATGCAGGGCGTGGGCGACTACGACTACGTGCCGCTTGTCTGACGCCTCTCATCGACAGCTCAACTGATCGCCGGGGCCTTCTCGCCGACGAACTGGACACGCAGTTCGCGCTTCAGGACCTTGCCGGTGGCGTTGCGCGGCAGGGCATCGACGAAGGCGACGGATTGCGGGACCTTGAACTTGGCGAGGCGCGCGAGGCAGTGCCGGATCACGTCGCCCTCGGCCAGTTCCTGCTCCGGCTTGCGCACGATGATCGCCATGCCGACCTCGCCCCAGCGCTCGTTTGGGACGCCGATGATCGCTGCATCCGCGACGGCAGGGAGTTGGAACAGCACGTTCTCGACCTCGGCCGGATAGACGTTCTCGCCGCCCGAGATGTACATGTCCTTCCAGCGGTCGACGATATAGACGAAGCCTTCCTCGTCGAGCCGCGCCGCATCGCCGGTGTGCAGCCAGCCGTCGGTGAAGCTGCGCGCGGTGGCGGCGGGATTGTTCCAGTAGCCCGGCGTGATGTTGGGGCCCTTGATCAGGAGCTCGCCGATGCCGCCGGCCGGCACGTCATGGCCCTCGTCGTCGACCACGCGGATGGCGGTGTGCATCATCGCCTTGCCGGCCGAACCGAGCTTGCGGATCGCGTCCGCGGCGTCGAGCATGGTGCCGGCCGGGCTGGTCTCGGTCATGCCCCAGCCCTGCACCAGCGGCACGCCGCGGCCGGTCCAGGTTTCCAAGATGGAAAGCGCGCAGGGCGCCCCGCCGACACCGGCGATGCGCAGGCGTGAGAGATCGGCCGTTTCGAACTTTGGATGCTGCATCATGAATTGGTAGGGCGCCGGCACGGCGAAGAAGTGGGTTATGCCGAGCGCCGGATCCGACAGGCAGTCGAGGGCCTGGCCGGGATCGAAGGTGCGCATGATCAGGATCGAGCCACCAGCATGCAGCACCGGGTTGGCGTAGCAGTTGAGGCCGCCGGTGTGGAACAGCGGCAGCACCACGAGCTGCACGGTCTCCGGCGTGATCAGCGCCGGAATGCCGAGGTTCACGCAATTCCAGAACACCATGCCGTGGGTGATGATCGCGCCCTTGGGATGCCCCGTGGTGCCCGACGTGTACATCACCATGCCGATATCGTCGTGCGTGAGCGCCGCGGGCGGAGGCGCCGGTCCAGCCGTGGCGAGCGCGCGCTCGTAATCGCCATCGGGCCGGTCGTGGTCGATCTCGAGCCGGTCGCTCGACAGCGCGGCGGCCTGTGCCGCGAAGGCCTTGTCGTGGATCAGCAGCTTCGGCCCGGCATCGCCCAGGATGTATTCGAGTTCCGGCACGGTGAGCCGCCAGTTCAGCGGCAGCATGATCGCGCCCAGCCGTCCGCAGGCGAACTGCAGTTCGAAATATTCCGCGCAGTTGGGCGCAAGCAGGGCGATGCGGTCGCCCTTGGCGATGCCTCGCGCCGCCAGCGCCGCCGTCAATCGATCGATACGGGCATCGAGGTCGGCGTAGGAGAATTTCCGGCCCGTATGCAGGTCGTGGATCGCAAGCTGACGCGGCCGGCGGCCGGCATGGTGGGCAACCCAATCGAAGTAGGGAATCGCGGCCATCAGTTCACGCCCTTGGTGAAACCCTGCCAGTAGGGCTCGCGCAGCTCGCGCTTCAGGACCTTGCCGGCGCCGGAGAGCGGCAGGGGCGTGTCGCGGAAGTCGACGCTGCGCGGACACTTGTAGCCGGCGATGCGGCTGCGGCAATGGTCGATCACATCCTCGGGCGTGAGTGCGACGCCCTGCCGGGGGACGACGATGGCATGGACGCGCTCGCCCCAGCGTTCGTCGGGCACGCCGATCACCGCCACCTCGGCGACGCCGGGCGCAGTCGAGATCGCATTTTCGACCTCCGCCGAATAGACGTTCTCGCCGCCGGATATGATCATGTCCTTCAGCCGGTCGACGATGAACACGAAGCCTTCGTCGTCCATGTAGGCGCCGTCACCGGAATAGTACCAGCCGTCCTCCAGCACAGCCTCGGTCTCGGCCGGCTTGTTCCAGTAGCCCTTCATCACGTTGGCGCCGCGCACGGCGAGTTCGCCCGTCGTGCCGCGCGGAACTTCCAGCCGGTCGGCATCGACGATCTTCACCTCGCAGGCGAGGGCCGCCTGACCGCACGATCTGAGGCGGCCGGAGAACGGACCGTCGAGCACCGTGTAGCGCGGGTCGAGCAGGGTGACGATGGGAGCGGCCTCGGTCATGCCGTAGCCGTGCATCAGGCGTACCCTCGGCATCTTCTCGATCGCCTTGCGCAGGATGCCCTCGGGCATCGGCGAGGCGCCGTAGAGAATGAACGAGAGGGTGCCGATGTCGAACTCGGCGAAGCGGTCGTGGTTCACCAGCATGTTGATCATGGTCGGCACGAACTGCGCGTGGGTCACCTTCTCGGTCTGGATGGTGAGCAGCACCTCGACCGGCTCGAAGCGTGGCACGAAGGCGTGGCGTCCGCCGGACAGTGTGACACCGAAGGTCGAGGCGCCGTCGGCGAGATGGAACATCGCGCCCGAATGGAGATAGGTCGTGTCGGCATCGAAGCCCATGCCAGCCACGCCGTTCAGCGCGTTCACCACAAGGTTGGTGTGGGTGAGCATCACGCCCTTCGACCGCCCCGTGGTGCCGCCGGTGTAGAACAGGCCGGCCAGATCGTCGTCATGGGCGCCGACATCGTCCATCGCCTCGTAGCCGGTGAGGTCCTCATAGTGCAGGAGGCCATCGGGGCCGGCGAGATCGTCCAGCCACACGACTTCGCGTACCGACGGGGTCCGGCCTTCCAGCGCCTTCAGATGGTGCGACATGCCGGTGTCCACGAACAGCGCCACCGCGCCGGAATCCTTCAGGATGTATTCGATCTCGGGCGTCGCCAGTCGCGTGTTCACCGGCACCATCACCGCTCCCATCCAGGGCAGGGCGTACATCAGCTCGAGGTAGCGGTCGGAGTTGAGCGCGAGGATCGCGACCCGGTCGCCGCGGCGCACGCCCAGTGCGGAAAGCGCGCCGGCCACCCGGCTGATGCGGTCGGCGCTCTGCTGCCAGGTGCGGCGACGGCCGGCAAAGGAGGCGGCGGTGCCGTTGGGGCGGGTCTGAACGGCGCGGCGAAGTCCCTGGGTGAGTGCAAACATGGGCCGATGCTAGGGGCTGGTTCGTTCGCGCGGCAAGGGGCTTCGTGGTAGAGGGGAAGGATGGACACCATCGCCCAGCCGACCGCCCCTGCGAAGGACCTCGATTTCAACCCGCTGGACCCGGACTTCATCGCCGACCCGTATCCGTTCTATCGTCGGCTGCGCGAGGCCGCCCCGGTGCTGAAGACGCCGCAGGGCTTCTGGCTTCTGACGCGCTACGACGACGTGGCGCTGTCGCTCCGCGACAGGCGGTTCGGCAAGGACTTCGAAGGCAACATGCGGCGGCGCTACGGCGAGAGCCGGATGGACGAGCCCGCGGTGGCGAGCCTCGCGAAGACGATGCTGGTGCAGGACCCGCCGGATCACACGCGTCTGCGCGGTCTCGTCACCAAGGCCTTCACCGCCCGCCGCGTTGCCGACATGCGACCGCGCATCAGGGAACTTGTCGACGAGCAGCTCGACCGGGTCGCCGCCAAGGGCGAAATGGACGTGATGCGCGACCTGGCTCATCGCCTGCCGGTCATCGTGATCTGCGACATGCTCGGCATTCCCGAAGAGCACCGCGCGCCGTTCCTGGCAGGAAGCAACGTCAACGGCCGCATTCTGGAGCCGGTTCCGATGACCCGCGAGGAACTCGACCAGGCCAACCGTAACACCCAGATGGCTGGCCTCTATTTCAACCAGCTGTGCGAGCTGCGCCGCCGCGAGCCGCGCGACGACCTCACGACCGAACTGGTGAAGGCCGAGGAGTCGGGCGACAAGCTCTCGGCCGAGGAGTTGCAGGCGAACATCGGCCTGCTGTTCGGCGCCGGGCACGAGACGACCACCAACCTGATCGGCAACGGCCTGCTGGCGCTGCATCGCAATCCCGACCAGTGGGAGCGCCTCAAGGCCGATCCGTCGCTGATCCCCAACGCGGTCGAGGAGCTTTTGCGCTACGATTCGTCAGTACAGATCACCGGCCGCGTCACCCATGCCGAAGTCGAGCTGGGCGGCGTGACGATCGGTGCCGAGCAGAGCATCGTGGCCCTGCTGGGCGCAGCCAACCGGGATCCGGCGCAGTATCCCGATCCCGACCGTCTCGACGTCGGCCGCGAGCACATCCGGCCGATGTCGTTCGGCGGCGGCATACATCATTGCCTGGGCGCTCAGTTGGCGCGGCTCGAAGCCGAGCTGGTGTTCTCGGCCCTGATCGAGCGGATGCCGAACCTCACCCTGCCCGAGAAGGAGACGCCCGCCTGGCGCCGCAGCTTCACGCTCCGCGGCCTCAGCAGGCTCCCGGCTGTCTGGCACTGAAGGATTCGCTGAAGACATGACGACTCGGTGGCGGGGCGAGGGCGGCCAGCATCAGGGCGCCCGTCCTTACCAGGAAGATAGCTGGCGTCTGGTGGCGCTTGGAGACGGCTCCCTGCTGGCTGTAGTGGCCGACGGGATGGGCGGACATGCCGGCGGAGCGGTCGCCAGCCAACTCGCCGTCGACGCCTTTGTCCATGCGGTGGAGCAGGGCGGCGGCCTGGATGACGGCCTGCACGACGCCAACCAGGCGGTCGGCCGAGGCGCCCTCGCACGGCGGGAACTCCAGGGTATGGGCGCCACCCTGGTGGCCGCCCAGCTGCGCGGCGACGAGGTGCGCTGGATCAGCGTCGGGGACTCGCCCTTCTACTTGGTCGAGGCCGGCAAGCTCGTCCGGCTCAACGCGGATCATTCGATGGCGCCGCAGATCGATGCGCTGGTCGCCCGTGGCATGCTCTCGGCCGAGGATGCCGAAAATCATCCCGGGCGGCATACGTTGCGCGAGGCGGTGATGGGCGAGCCGCTCACCCTTGTCGACCGCGGCAGCCGCCGGCTGGGGCCGGACGCGCGGCTGCTGGTGTGCAGCGACGGCGTCCAAAGCCTCACGAACGACCAACTGCTGGCGCAGGCGGCGCAGCCGGTCGATCGGATCGTCGCAGCCGTGCTGGCGGTGGCCGAGGGGCATCAGGACAACATCACGGTGGTAAAACTGGAGCGCGCACGATGAGCCGGGGCCCTGTCGTCATCGAGGTCACGCGAGGGCCGGTCGTCGAGAGCCGCCATGAGGGCATCGCGGCGGTCGTCAAGGCCGACGGCACGGTGGTCGAGTCGTGGGGCGACATCGAGGCCGCGATCCTGCCGCGCTCGGCCAACAAGCCGATCCAGGCGATGGCCTTCGTCGAGAGCGGCGCGGTCGAGCGCTTCGGCCTTGGCGACGAGCACATCGCTCTGTCCTGTGCCTCGCACAGCGGCGAGACCCGCCATGTCGAGACGGTGCGCGCCTGGCTGACGAAGATCGGATTGAGCGAAGCCGATCTCGAATGCGGCACGCATCCGCCGCGCCTGCAGTCCAGCATCGAGGCGCTGGCGCGCGCCAACACCCTGCCGACGCCGGCGTTCAACAACTGCTCGGGCAAGCATAGTGGCTTCCTGACCACGGCCGTCCACTATGGCGAGCCGACCAAGGGCTACATCCAATACGACCATCCGGTGCAGCGCCGGCTGCGCGAGACGATGAGCGAGCTCTGCGGCCTCGATGCGAATGCGTTTCCGCACGGCACGGATGGCTGCGGGATCCCCACCTTGGCGACGCCGCTCAGGAGTCTCGCCCAGGCGATGGCGTCGATGGCCGATCCCTCGCGCCTGTCCAGCAAGCGCGCCGACGCCGCCAAACGCATCCGCAAGGCCATGAACGCCGAGCCCTTCATGGTCGCCGGCACTGGCCGCTTCTGCACCCGCATCAACGAGGCCGCGCCGGGGGTGATCCAGGTGAAGACCGGCGCCGAGGGCGTATTCTGCGGCATGCTGCCGACGCTGGGGCTCGGCGTCGCGCTCAAGGTCTGGGATGGGGCGGGCCGGGCGGCCGAGGTAGCGATGGCGGCGCTGCTCGCTCATCTCGGCGTGCTGCCGGCGGCGCAGCGCGACGAGGTAATGCATCCGCCGATCAAGAATGTCGTGGGGCTGCTGGTCGGCGAGATGAGGCCGGCGAAGAGCTGGCTGGGCTGAGTCCTCCCTCGTGAGTGCATCGTGAGCATCACGCTCGACATCCTCGAAGTCGGCGCCCGCGGCGACGGCGTCGCCGATCTCGAAGGCAAGCGCTACTTCGTGCCGTATTGTCTGCCGGCCGAGACGGTCGAGGCCGAACCGCTCGACAGGCGCGGTGACGGAATCGCCTGCGAGCTTCTCGAAGTGCTGGCGCCGTCGCGTCATCGCGAGTCCCCGCCCTGTGCGCATTTCGGCACGTGCGGCGGCTGCGCCCTGCAGCACTGGCGGCGTGATATCTACACCGGCTGGAAGAGCGAGCTGATCGCGAAGGCGCTGGCGCAACGCGGCGTAAGGGCCCCGCGTTTCGAGGCGCCGGTCGTCTGCGAGCCGGGCGAGCGCCGCCGCGCCGATATCGTGCTCAGGCGGGAGGGCAAGCGGGTCCTCGCGGGCTTCCACGAACGGGCGAACCAGAGCGTCGTCGACATCGGCACCTGCGTCGTGGCGAGCGCGAAGATCAACGCGGCCCTCGCGCCGCTGCGCTCGGCCATGGCCGCGATCCTGCGCGATGGCACCTCGGCCGACGCCGTGATGAACGAGACCGACACCGGCCTCGACGTGTTGATCCGCCCGCACCGCCGCTTCGAACTCGCTTTGCCGATCCGCGAGGCCTTGATCGCGTTGGCCGAGAGCGCCGACTTCGACCGCGTGAGCTGGGGCGATCGCGCGCGAGCCGAGCCGGTCGTAGTGCGCCGTACGCCGCTGCTGGTGCTGGGCGATACCAGCGTCGAGCCCCCGCCCGGCGTGTTCCTGCAGGCGACCAAGCGCGCCGAACTGGTGATGCGGGCTGGTGTCACGGCCTGGGGCGGCGAAGGGGCCCACATCGCCGATCTCTTCGCCGGCATTGGTGCGCTGTCGCTGGGCAAGCCCGGCCGCGCGAGCCTGTTCGAGAGCGACAAGGTCGCCGTTGCGGCGGTCGATGCCGCGCTGCGCCGGGCCGCCACCAACCGCGCCACCGCAAGTCTGCGCGACCTGTTCCGCAACCCCCTGACCGCCCGCGAGCTCGAAGCCTTCGACGCCGTCGTCCTCGATCCGCCGCGCGCCGGCGCGGCCGCCCAATGCGCCGAACTCGCTGTCTCGAAGGTGAAGCGCGTCGTGTACGCTTCCTGCGATCCCGCCAGCTTCGCCCGCGACGTCCGCACCCTGCAGGACGGCGGGTATCGACTGGAGAAACTCATGCCTATCGACCAATTCCTCTGGTCGGCGCATGTTGAACTCATTGCATTGCTGACCAAATGAATCGAGGAGACGACCGATGATGTTCGACCTTACCGGCAAGGTGGCCGTTGTGACCGGCGGCAGCCGCGGCATCGGCCGCTCGATCTGCGAACAGATGGCTGCGCACGGCGCCAAGGTCGTCGTCTCCAGCCGCAAGCTGCCGGCCTGTGAGGAGGTGGTGAAGGGGATCAAGGCGAAGGGCGGCGAGGCCACGGCGGTCGCAGCCAGCATCTCCGACAAGGCCCAGCTCGAGAACCTCGTCGCCGAGGCGCGCAAGGCCTACGGCAAGATCGACATCATGGTCTGCAACGCCGCCTCCAACCCGTATTTCGGCCCGCTCACGGGGCTGAAGGACGAGGTGTTCCAGAAGATCATGCAGAACAACGTGATGTCGAACCTGTGGCTGATGAACATGGTCGGCCCGGAGATGGCGGAACGGAAGGACGGCGCCTTCATCATCGTCTCGTCGATCGGCGCCCTGGTCGGCTCGGCCCATATCGCCGCCTACAACATGAGCAAGGCGGCCGACCTCTCGCTGGTGAAGTCGCTCGCGATGGAGTGGGGCAAGCACAATATCCGCGTCAACGCGATCGCGCCCGGCCTGATCCAGACCGACTTCGCCAAGGCGCTGTGGGACAATCCGCAGATCCGCGCCGCTCAGGAGAACAAGGCGGCCCTGAAGCGCATCGGCCAGCCCGACGACATCGGCGGCGTCGCGGTGTTCCTGGCCTCCAAGGCGGGCAACTTCGTCTGCGGCCAGTGCATCATCGCCGACGGCGGCGTCATCGGCGCCGGCGCGGAGTAGCGCTCGAGGGAGCGCGCCAGTGCCGCGCTCCCGTGATGACTAAGCCGCCACGTCCAGTTCGCACCAGACCGGGACGTGGTCCGACGGCTCGGTCTTGCCGCGTTCGGCCTTGTCGATACCGACGGCGGTGAGGCGGTCTGCGGCCTGCGGCGACAGCAGCAGATGGTCGATGCGCAGCCCGTTGCCCTTGGCCCAGGCGCCGGCCTGATAATCCCAGAATGTGTACTGCTCGCCGTCGGGATGGAACGCCCGCACGGCGTCGGTCAGGCCGAGGTTGAGCAGCTTGCGGAACGCCGCACGCGACTCGGGCTGACAGAGCGCATCGTTGGCGAACCCCTTGGGATCGAAGACGTCCATGTCGGTCGGGCAGACATTGTAGTCACCGCACAGTACGAACATCTCCTCGCGCGCCAGCAGTTCGCGGGCGTGGCCCAGCAGCCGCTCCATCCAGGCGAGCTTATAGGCGAACTTCTCGGTGCCGACCGGATTTCCGTTGGGCAGATAGAGCCCGCCCACCGTCAGCGGCCCACGCGGCGTATAGACCTTCCCCTCGACATAGCGCGCCGGCTCGTCCTCGGCCGCACCGGGCAGGGCGCGCGCCGTCACGTCGAACGCATGGTGAGAGAGGAAGGCGACGCCGTTGAAGCCCTTCTGGCCCACGATCGCCGCCCTGTAGCCCGCGGCCTCGACCTCGAGCGTCGGGAACTGCGGCTCCTGCGCCTTGATCTCCTGCAGCACGACGATGTCGGGCTTGGCCTCCTGCAGCCACGACACCAGGTTGCCGGTGCGCTTGCGGACGGAGTTCACGTTCCAGGTCGCGATTTTCATTGGTGCGGGTTGCCCTCCGTTCCCGTCGTCATATCCTTCGGGAATGTCGGGCCGCAAGGTTGCAGCCTGTCACACGGCCTGGGGCGCCAGACGTAGATCAGACGCTGAACGAGTTGCCGCAGCCGCAGGAGGAGGTGGCGTTCGGGTTCCTCACCTGGAAGGCCGAGCCGACCATTTCCTCGACATAGTCGAGCTGGCTGCCCTTCAGGAATTCGAGCGAGGTGCTGTCCACCAGGACGGCGGCGCCGTCATGCTCGATGACGAGGTCGTCGGCGTTGCGCGCTTCCTCGAAGGAGAAATTGTACTGGAAGCCCGAGCAGCCGCCGCCGAGCACCGCCACCCGCATCATCACGGGGTTGGGCTCCTTGGAGGCCAGGAAGGCGATCCGCTTGGCCGCGTTGGAGGTCACGGTGAAGGTTGAGTCGGTCATATCCACAAGATGTGGTGGGCGGGGCGATTCGTCAATCCCGACAAAAACCCTAGGAGATTAGGGTTTTGCGGCGATCGCGGGCGCGGACGCGCTCGCGATGCAGGATGTAGAGGCCCGATCCCATCACCAGGGGGAGCCCGTACCAGACGGTCGAGGAGGGCTCTTCATGGAACCATAGATATCCGAAGGCCACCGCCAGGACGATCGAGGCATAGTCGAACGGCGCCAGCACGGCGGCGGGGGCGAGCCGCCAGGCCCGGGTGATCAGGATCTGGGCGCAGCCGCCCAGCAGGCCGAGGGTCAGGAGCCAGACCCAGTCCATCGGCGGCGGCCATTTCCATTCCGGGATGGCGCAGGCTATCGAGACGACGGTGCCGACGATCGCGAACCAGAAGAGCGTCACGACGTCGGGATCGTGGCGGCTCAGCCTGCGGA
This sequence comes from Reyranella sp., assembly GCA_046296475.1. Lineage (GTDB taxonomy): Bacteria > Pseudomonadota > Alphaproteobacteria > Reyranellales > Reyranellaceae > Reyranella. The sequence continues at coordinate 270,170 of JBKBLH010000003.1, read as the reverse complement.
CCAGCACGGTCGAGAGCGCATAGCAGAAGGTCGCCGCCAGGATGACCAGCGAGACCATATGGAACTCGATCGCCCAGGGATCGAGCATGATCAACACGCCAATGAAGCCCACGCCGACCGCGGTCCAGCGCCGCCAGCCGACCGGCTCGCCCAGGATCGGCACCGACAGCGCCACCATGAAGAGCGGAGCGGCGAAGGAGATGGCGTAGGCATCGACCAGCGGCATGCGCGGAAAGGCGTAGAAGAAACCGAACATGCTGCCGAAGCCGATGGCGACCCGAAGTGCCTGCAGGCCGGGTTTGCTGCTGCGCACGACCCGGAAGCCCCCAGCGTGCCAGATCAGCACCGCGACCGGGAGAAGGGCGACGGCGCTGCGGAACACCATGAGCTGGAAGGAGCCATAGGTGCCGCCCAACCCCTTGACCATCGCGTCCATCGTGCAGAACAGCACGAGCGCGCTCATCTTGAGGTAGATGCCGTGCAAGGCGGTCTGGCTGGGGGCGTGCGGCAAGGTCGCGCTATTTGGGTCGCGCTGCATACTCTGTAAAGTGACGTTCTCGGGGGTCAGGGGATCTAAAGCGCGTGAGCTGGTTGTTGCGCTGCATCAATTCGCGACGGGCGCCGGTCATCGTCGCCATGCTCGTGCTGCTTGGCGCGCTCGTGCTGCGCATCGCCGATCCGAGTGCCGTGATTCGCATCCGGGATTTCGCCTTCGACAGTTATCAGCGCCTCGAGCCGCGTCCCTACGATCCCGAGACGCCGGTGCGTATCGTCGACATCGACGAGGCCGCGCTTCGGGAATACGGCCAGTGGCCCTGGCCACGCACGATCATCGCACAGATGGTCGACAGGCTCACCGAGAAGGGCGTCGCCGTGGTGGCCTTCGACGCCGTGTTCGCCGAGCCGGACAGGTCCTCGATCAGCCGCATGGTGCGCGACCTCGTGGCCTTCACCGATCCAGAGACGGTCCAGAAGCTGGCGGCGGCGGTCCAGGATAACGACAAGGTGCTGGCCGACGCGATGGCACAGTCGCGGGTCGTCACGGGCTTTGGCTTCGACCTGAAGGGATCGGGAAAGCCGCCGCGCACCTTCCACGGCGTCGCCTTCGCCGGCGACCAGCCCAGCCAGTTCCTGCCGCTGCAGGGCGGCACGGTGAAGTCCCTCGATATCCTGGAAGCCGCGGCCAAGGGCAACGGCAGCGTCAACACCGACGTCGACAGCATCGTGATCCGCCGGGTGCCCATGCTGTTCCGTGTCGCCGGCTATGAGGGGCTGTTTCCGTCGCTTTCGATCGAGGCGCTGCGGGTCGCTCAGGAGGCGTCCTCCTATCTCGTCAAGTCGTCGGGGGCGAGCGGCGAGATGTCTTTCGGCGAGAAGACCGGCATCGTGGCCATCAAGACCGGCGCCATCGAGGTGCCGACCGATGCCCGCGGCCGCGTTGTGCTCTGGGATACCGGCCACAAGCCGGAGCGGTTCATCTCCGCCCGTGCCGTGCTGAAGGGCGAGGTGCCGGCCGAGAAGCTGGAAGGACAGGTCATCTTCGTGGGCACCAGCGCCATCGGCCTCAAGGACCTGCGCAACACGCCGGTGCAGGACGGTGTGCCGGGCGTCGAGGTTCATGCCCAGCTCGCCGAGCAGATGCTGGAGCAGAAGTTCCTCGCCCGGCCCGACTATGCCGACGGCGCGGAATTCCTCTACCTCGCCGCCATGGGCCTGTTAATGGTGGTGCTGCTGCCGCGGCTGTCGGCGGGCCGGATGGCGTTCGTCGCCGCGATCCTCATCGGGGCGGGGCTGGTCGTGCCGTGGCTCGCCTATTCCCAACACCATCTGCTGTTCGATCCGATCTATCCGCCGGCAACCCTGGCCGCAATCTATGTCAGCGGCACGGCGCTCGCCTTCATGCGGACGGAGCGGGAGCGGGCGGAGATCCGCGGCGCCTTCGGCATGTATCTGTCGCCCGACCTGGTCGAGCAGCTCGCACGCAATCCGGGCCTGCTTCAGCTCGGCGGCGAGCTGCGCGAGATCACGGTGATGTTCACCGACGTGCGGGGGTTCACGACCATCTCCGAGCAGTTCGATCCGCATGGGTTGACGCGGTTCATGAACCGTTTCCTGACGCCGATGACCGACGTGATCCTGGGACGCAAGGGCACGATCGACAAGTACATGGGCGACGCCATCATGGCGTTCTGGAACGCGCCGCTGCCGGTCGAGCGCCACGCCGGGCTGGCCTGCGATGCGGCGCTCGCCATGCAGGCGCAACTGGCGACGCTCAACGAGGAATGGAAGAGAGAGGCGGAAGCCGACGGGCGCAAGCACATTCCCGTGAACATCGGCGTCGGTCTCAACACCGGCCCGGCCTCGGTCGGCAACTTCGGCTCGACCCAGCGTTTCACGTACTCGTGCCTGGGCGACGACGTGAATCTCGCCTCGCGCCTCGAAGGCCAGTGCAAGACCTATGGGGTCGGCATCATAATCGGGCGCAAGACGCGCGAGGCGGTCGAGGACTACGCCACGCTGGAACTCGATCTGATCACCGTGAAGGGCAAGACCGAGCCCGAGCGCATCTACGCGCTGCTGGGCGATTCCGGCGTCGCGAACTCGCCGGCCCATGCTGCGCTGGTGCAGCAGCAGGCGGCGTTCCTCGAGCTCTACCGCTCCGGTGCCTTCGCCGAGGCGCTCGAGACGATCGGCGCCTGCGAGGCCGCCGCCAATGCGGCCGGCTGGCGGCAGGCCTACTACGCGATGATGCGCGGCCGTCTCGACGAGCTGATCGACGATTCGCCGTTGGACTGGAAGGGAGTTTATGTCGCCAAGGACAAGTGAGCAGGATCGCCGGCTCGCCGCCATCGAGGCGCTGGTGTGCCGCGACGTGGGCCGCAGGACGCAGCAGTTGATCGACGCCAGCCGGGGCGGTCTGGCCGAGGCGGCGTCGTCGCTCGCCAAGGCCACGCGGGTCGGACTGATCACCGGCTTCTTCGTGCCGCGCGGCGATGTGGCGGCGCCCGAGACCGACGGGCCGGTGGGGACCGCGCTGCTGGCCGCGGCGCTGGTGGCCTGCGGCGTGCCGGCCCGCATCGCCGTCGACACGCCGAGCGTCGAGGCCGTGCGCTCGGCGGTGCGGGCGACCGGTGAAGCCGTGACCGTCGACGAGGTCGTGCTCGGGCGGGAGGGCGCCATCGACGCGACCATCGCGCTGTGGCGGCAGGACCATCTCTCCCACGTTGTCGCCATCGAGCGTTGCGGGCGCAGCGCCGACGGCAAGCCGCGTAACATGCGCGGTGTCGACGTCTCGCCGTGGACACTGCCACTGGACACGCTGTTCGAGGGTGGCAACTGGACGAAGCTCGCGGTCGGCGACGGCGGCAACGAGATCGGCATGGGCAAACTGCCGCCCGGCCTGATTGCGAAACACGTTCCCAACGGGGCTGAAATCGCCTGCGTGACCTCGTGCGACCAGCTCGTGGTCGCCGGTGTCTCGAACTGGGGCGCCTACGGGCTGATGGCGGCGCTCGCCGTGCTGCGTCCCGACTGGCGTCCGACGATCGCAAAATTCCTGACCGCGGAACGGGACTTCTTCGTCACCGACGCGATCGTGAAGGAAGCGGGCGCGGTGGACGGGGTCACGGCACAGCGCGTCGCCACGGTCGACGGATTCGGGCCCGAGGTTCATGGGCCGCTGGTCGACAAACTCGGTCGCATTGCGTGGGGAGAGGGCGCGCATTAGCTTGCGCGCCATGGAAAATCCCTACGCTCCGACGCATCCCGAGATCCGCGACGCCGTTCGCCAGCTCTGCCTGAAATTCGACGGCGCCTACTGGCGCGAACTCGACCGCGAACGGGGCTATCCGACCGCCTTCGTGAAGGCGCTGACCGAAGCCGGCTGGCTGTCGATCCTGATTCCGGAGGAGTATGGCGGGGCCGGGCTCGGCATCTCGGCGGCCAGCGCGGTGCTCGAGGAAATCCACAAGGCAGGCTGCAACGCCGCCGCCTGCCATGCCCAGATGTACATCATGGGCACGGTGCTGCGGCACGGCAGCAAGGAGCAGAAGGAACGCTACCTGCCGAAGATCGCCACCGGCGAGTTGCGCCTGCAGGCCTTCGGCGTCACCGAGCCGTCGAGCGGCACCGACACGCTCAGCCTGCGTACGACCGCCGTGAAGAAGGACAACAGCACCTACGTCGTGAATGGCCAGAAGGTGTGGACCAGCCGCGCCGAGCATTCCGACCTGATGCTGCTGCTCGCCCGCACCACGCCGCGCGAGCAGACGAAGAAGAAGACCGACGGGCTCTCGGTGTTCCTGGTCGACATGCGCTCGGCGCTGGGCAAGGGCCTGACGATCCGGCCGATCCGCACCATGATGAACCACAACAGCACCGAAGTGTTCTTCGACAACATGGAAGTGTCGGCCGAGAACCTGATCGGCGAGGAGGGGCAGGGCTTCCGCTACATCCTCTCCGGCATGAACGCCGAGCGCGTGCTGATCGCCTCGGAGTGCATCGGCGACGGCAAGTGGTTCATCGAGCGCGCGGTGAACTACGCCAAGGAGCGCAAGCTGTTCGGCCGTCCGATCGGCCAGAACCAGGGCGTCCAGTATCCGATCGCCCGCGCCTACACGCAGATCGAGGCGGCTGACCTGATGGTGCGCAAGGCCGCCGCGATGTTCGAGGCGGGCATCAATGCCGGCGCCGAGGCCAACATGGCCAAGATGCTGGCGTCAGAAGCCTCGTGGGCGGCGGCCGAGATGTGCGTACAGACCCATGGCGGCTTCGGCTTCGCCGAGGAATACGACGTCGAACGCAAGTTCCGCGAGGCCCGGCTCTACACGGTGGCGCCGATCTCGACCAACATGATCCTGAACTTCGTCGCGGAACACGTGCTGGGACTACCGCGATCTTATTAGACCTCTTGCTACGAGGCTGCGCCGACCGCCTCCACGATCATCTTCTGGAAGTGGATGACGAGGTGCTCGCTGTTGGTCAGGAAGCGGCCGGTGTCGGGGATCCCGGCCAGCAAACCGCGCTGAACCGAATCCGTCAGGGCGTCGTCCTCCGCCGCGACCTGCTTGTTGAATGCGACGAGTGATTTCGCGAACTCGTCGCTGACGCCGGGTCCGAAGAACTGCTCGGAAAAGCCCCGGGTCGCGTTCGGCCCGTCCGGGGTCCAGACGTCGATCGAAAGGTTCGGGAAGCCCGGATTGATGTTGATCGTCACGTTCGGCCACAGGAAGTGATACTGCGACTGCGCCACCGTGCCAGACACGTCGTAGAGTTCGATCTTCGCCTTGCCGGCGAGGGCAGCGGGTCGCACCGGTCCGGTCTGGCTCAAGAAGTAGCCATGCGTCTTCAGCGTGTAGACGTCCGGGCGGACGTCGATCGCGGCGTTGAAGCCGGGATGCGCGACGGCGCAGTGATAGCATTCGAGATAGTTCTCGAGCATCGTCTTCCAGTTGGCGTTCGAGCGCCATTCCTCGCGGCTGTAAGGCACCAGCGTGTCGAGCACGACGCCGCTTTCGGCAATCAGGTCGAGGACCGGGCCGTAGCATGACGCCGCGGTCGGCGCTTCGGGGTCGAGGTTGACGAAGACGAACGGGCCCAGCGCTTCGGCGCGGATCGGCAGGAGCGGGAAGTCGGCGAGATTGAAGTTCGGCTCCGACGCCGAGCGCGGGACGCGCTTCAGGCCGCCGGCCAGATCGTATGTCCAGGCATGATAGCCGCATTGCAGGCTCCTGGCGTTGCCGCGGCCCTTCAGGACTTCATGACGGCGATGACGGCACACGTTGACGAGGCCCGCCAGGCCGTGCTCGTTGCGCACGACCGCGACGGGCACGCCGCCCGCATAGCCGGTCACGTAATCGCCGACCTCCGACAGCTGCGAGAGCGGGCCGACATAGTTCCAGCTCTTGCGAAAAATCCGGGTGATCTCTCGTTCGGTGATCCCGGGATCGGTGTACCAGCGTGCCGGGAGCGATTGGCCGCGATCGAGGGCGGCGAGCAGGTCGGGAGACGAATCGACAGGCAAGGTCATGGCGGCAGCTCACGTTGTAGCTAGCCGAAGATAATCCCCTTCAAGGTCGAAATTGCGGCCGAGATCGCGGCATGGCCGATCATCAGGAGAAACACCGTCCAGACGGCGGTGATCGCCGTGAGGAGCCATCCCAGTATCGCCATCAAGCCGTCATCTTCGATCGGCTCCCGCGTCGGCAATGAGGGCGATGGTCACGAAATCGACACTCGCACCGGTTGCGGCCCGACGCTACAATCGGCAAAGCACGAGGTAGTGTTTGATGAGTCCCTTCGAACAGATCGACGCGTTCATCCGTGGATTGGACTCAACGACAGATCTCACGCGCATCTTGGCCCTCCTGGAGGCCGAAGTGCAGCGATTGGGGTTCGAGCGGTTCACATACTGGCTGTTGTGGCCGCCCGACGGTCCCCGTGTTCCGCTGTACTTGAGCAACTATCCGCAAGCATGGACCGCCCATTACACGCAGTCGGATTTCAAGAGCCACGACATCATTGTAAGCCACGCCACTCAATCGTTTCGGCCGTTCCTGTGGGCTGATTTGCGCCGGGACGCGCTGACAAAGTCGCAGCGACCGGTATTCGACGATGCCATCGCCTTCGGCTTGCGCGCGGGCGGCAATATACCCCTTCACGGTCCCAGGAACGCCAAGGCAACGCTGACGGTCGCGAACGACTGCCCGGATTCCGAATTCGCGCGGTTGTTTATGGCGCGGCGGCATGAACTTCAGCTTGTCGCGGCCTACGTTCATGAAAAAATCCTCCAGCTTGGCCTGGATCGAGCGCCGCCTGACAGATTGAAACTGTCGCCGCGGGAACTGGACGTCCTCGCATGGTCGGCAAAAGGGAAAACGCGCTGGGAGATCGGGGAAATCCTCGGTGTGGCCGAAGTTACCGTCAAGAAGCATCTTCTCGGTGCCTCCCGCAAACTGTCAGCGACAAACAAGACCCAAGCGATTGCCGTTGCGATCGTGCACGGCCTGATCATTCCCTAAGGCGGTATCCGAACGGATATCTATCGCCACGGGCCACCGTGTGTCACTGACCGCAATTGTTACGGATCAGACGAGGGCGAGGTTGGCACTTCAGAAAATGGGCGTCGCCAATCGCGCGCGCTGGCAACCGCGCCACGTAGCGGAGCGCAGCGGCGAATCCCTGGTCGTGGCGATGCAGTGATGCGCTAAGGGCGGGTGCCCCTTTCTGGCAAGGCGAGGAACCTGATGAAGTCGAAGTGAGCGACCTTCGGCTGCGGAGAAGTGTGGAAAAAAGCTTGGGAGAGCAGCATGGCGACGAGGAACGTTCCCGGTACCTACGCGACCATCCAGGCGGCCGTCGCCGCGTCGGTTGCAGGCGACACGATCCTGGTGGCAGCCGGCTACGCGGGCAACGAGAGCGTCAGTGTCACCGTCAACAATCTGACCTTCAACGCGCCGTCGAGCGTCACGGGCATCGTGCTGACGGCCGCTGCGGGCATCTCGACGATCAACCTGGCGGGCGGGACCTCGCCGATCCAGGTCGCGGGCAACACGGCGAGCAACGTCTTCGTCGGCAACGATGGCAACAACGTCATCTCGGACGGCGGCGGCGGCAATGACACCATCAGTGCCGACGCCGGCAACGACACTGTCACCGTCACCGGCGGCGCCGACAACGTCGACGGCGGCGCCGGCACCGGCGACGTGCTGGTCGTCGACTATTCGTTCGCGGCGGCAGCCGTCACCGCATACAGCGGCGCCGCGTACATCGGTACCGGCAGCACGCACTATGTGAACTCTTATAACTTCGAGCATGTGCAGATCACGGGTGGCTCCGGTGGAGATAGCCTGAGCGGGGGCGCCGGCAACGATACGCTGCTCGGCAAAGGCGGCGCAGACACGCTGGACGGCGGTGGCGGCACCAACGTCGTCGATGGCGGGGCGGGCAACGACACGATCGACGTTTCGACTGCCGGCAGTGTCGATACGATCAGCGGCGGCGACGGCAACGATACGATCCAGTTCGGCACTGAAGGCACATGGGGCGGGACCGTCGATGGCGGCATCGGCACCGACACCGTTCGCGCCGGCGATCTCGGCTCCTTCACCTTCACCAATGTCGAGCGCCTCGACCTGTCCTACTACGGATATGTCGAGGGCACGATTTCACAGCTCTCCTCGTTCGGTACCTTCATCGGCTCCAGCGGCGAGTCCCTGTACCTGAGAGGAGCCGGTGGCACGCTCGACCTCTCGACGCGACTGTCGAGCGCCGCTTCTTACTCCCTTTACGATGCGGGCCTGACGGGCGCTGGGACCATCATCGGCACGACGGCGGGCGATTGGCTCGCGGTCCAAAGCACCAGCTCCTACTTCACCCTGAGTGGTGGCGGCGGCGATGATTCTCTCCATGGGGCGGATGGCAACGACACGCTTCTTGGCGGCGACGGTAACGATTCGCTTTGGGGCGAAGTCGGCAACGATACGCTCGACGGCGGTACAGGCATCGACTCGTTGTATGGCGTTCAAGGCGACGATACCCTCACGGGTGGAATCGGAAACGACACGCTCTACGGCGAAGACGGTAACGACACGCTCCTCGGCGGCGCGGATGACGACACGCTGGACGGCGGTGGCGGCACCAACGTCGTCGATGGCGGGGCGGGCAACGACACGATCGACGTTTCGACTGCCGGCAGCGTCGATACGATCAGCGGCGGCGACGGCAACGATTTGATCTGGTTCGGCACTGACGGCACATGGGGCGGGACCGTCGATGGCGGCGCCGGCACCGACACCGTTCGCGGCGGCGATCTCGGCTCCTTCACCTTCACCAATGTCGAGCTCCTCGACCTGGCCTACTACGGATATGTCGAGGGCACGATTTCACAGCTCTCCTCGTTCGGCACCTTCATGAGCTCCAGCGGCGCCCTGTACCTGAGGGGAGCCGGCGGCACGCTCGACCTCTCGACGCGACTTTCGAGCGCCGCTTCTTACTCCCTTTACGATGAGGGCCTGACCGGCGCCGGGACCATCATCGGCACGACGGGCGGCGATTGGCTCGCGGTCCAAAACACCAGCTCCTACTTCACCCTGACCGGTGGTGGCGGCGATGATTCTCTCTATGGGGCGGATGGCAACGACACGCTCGATGGCGGTGCGGGGTTCGACTGGCTGGTAGGCGGCATAGGCAACGATACGCTCCTCGGAGGCGTGGATGACGACACGCTCGACGGCGGTGGCGGCGCAGACACGCTCGAAGGAGGCGACGGCAACGACGCCCTGACCGGTGGCGGCGGAACCGACACGGCAAGCTACGCGGGCGCCAGCGCCGGGGTCACGGTGAGCCTGGCCATCGCGGTCGCGCAGAATACCGTGGGCGCCGGCACCGATACGCTGGCCACGATGGAGAACCTCACAGGCTCCGCCTTCGGCGACATCCTGACCGGCAACATCGGCAACAACGTCCTGCAGGGCGGTGACGGGGACGATACGCTGGAGGGTCTCGCCGGGGCCGATACGCTCGACGGCGGGGCAGGCATCGACACTGCAAGCTACGCGAACGCGTCGTCCGGCGTGACCGTCAATCTGGCGATTTTGACCGCGCAGGCCACCGGCGGGGCCGGCACGGACACGCTGAGCAACATCGAGAATCTGAGGGGCTCTAATTCCGCCGACACGCTGACGGGAGACGACGGCGCGAATGTTTTGATCGGCGGCAGCGGTGCCGATACGCTCAACGGCGGCGGCGGTATCGACACGGCCTCCTACGCCGGCAGCACGGGCGCGGTCTCGATCAATCTCCAGGCCCATACGAGCAGTGGCGGCCACGCGGCCGGCGACAGCCTGTCCCTCATCGAGAACCTCACGGGATCGGCCTTCGCGGATACGCTGACGGGGGACGGCGAGGTCAACACGCTGTCCGGCCTTGGCGGTGACGACGTCCTGAGCGGCGGCGACGGAAACGATGTCCTTGAGGGAGGCGACGGCAACGACACCCTGAACGGTGACGGCGGAGACGACACGGCGTCCTACAGAACGGCCACGGCCGGCGTGACAGTCAGCCTGGCGATCGCCGGGGCTCAGAACACGGTCGGCGCCGGCAACGATACTCTGGACGGCATCGAGAACCTGACCGGCTCGGGGCAAGCCGACACGCTGACGGGTGACGGTGGTGACAATGCGCTGAAGGGCGAAGGGGGCAACGACACGCTGCAGGGCGGCGACGGCGACGATTCGCTCGACGGCGGCGCCGGGACCGATACGGCAAGCTATGCCGGTGCTTCCTCCGGCGTGACCGTGAGCCTGGCGATTGCGGGCGCGCAGAACACCGGCGGAGCGGGCATCGACACACTCGCCAACCTGGAGAACCTGATTGGATCGGCATTTGTCGACACGCTGACGGGCAACGCGGGCGCCAACTCGCTGCAAGGCGGTGACGGCAACGACACGCTGCAGGGCAACGCCGGCGCCGACGTGCTCGACGGCGGGGCCGGCAGCGACACGGCGTCCTACGCCGGCAGTGCGGTCGCGGTTTCGATCGACCTCCAGGCGGGAACGATCAGCGGCGGCGACGCGGCGGGCGACAGCTTCGTCTCGATCGAGAACCTGACCGGGTCCGCTCTGAACGATACGCTGCGTGGCGATGGCGGGGCCAACACACTGAGTGGCCTCGACGGCAACGACACGCTCGAGGGGCGTGGCGGCGACGACACGCTGGATGGCGGCGACGGGATCGACACCGCCAGCTACGCGAGCGCAGGCGCCGGGGTGACGGTCGACCTGTCCCTGGTCGGAGCGCAGAACACGGTCGGCGCGGGGATGGACACGCTGGTCGCCATGGAGAACGTGATCGGCTCGGCCTTCGCCGACACGCTCACGGGCAACGGTGCTGCCAATACGCTGACCGGCGGCGACGGCAACGACACGCTGGACGGCGGCGCGGGCGTGGACACGCTGGTCGGCGGTGCCGGTGACGACACCTACGTGGTCGACGATACCGACGTCGTCACCGAAGTGTCGGGAGGCGGCATCGACACGGTGAGGACGACGCGGGCGAGCTACACGCTCGGCGCCAACGTCGAGAACCTGCTGTTCACCGGCGTTGGCGACTTCGCGGGGACGGGCAATGCGCTCGACAACGCGATCACCGGCGGGGCGGGCAACGACACGATCGTCGGCGGCGCCGGCAACGACACGCTGAATGGCGGCCTGGGGACCGACACGGTGAGCTACGCCGGCACGGCGACGGGCGTGACCGCGAACCTGGCGATCGCGGGCGCCCAGAATACGGTCGGCGCGGGCTGCGACACGCTGAGCGGCTTCGAGAACCTGACAGGCTCGTCCTTTACCGACACGCTGACCGGCGACGGCTCGGCGAACCTGCTCAGCGGCGGCGCGGGCGCGGCGGCCGACACGCTGAACGGCGGCGGCGGCGACGATACGCTGGATGGCGGGCTGGGCGCCGACACGATGCTCGGCGGCCTCGGCAACGACGTGTTCATCGTCGAGAACGCGGGCGATGTGGTCACGGAGGTCCTCAACGAGGGCACGGACACGGTGCGCACGTCGCGCAATTACCAGCTGACCGACAACGTCGAAGTGCTGGTCTATACCGGGACCGGCAACTTCGTCGGCACCGGCAACGGCCTGGCCAACACGATCACCGGCGGCATCGGCAACGACACGATCGAAGGCGGGCTGGGCGCCGACGTGCTGAATGGCGGCGGCGGCCTCGACACGGCGAGCTACGCCGGGGCGACGGTCGGGGTCAGGGTCAGCCTCTCGCTGAGCGGGGTGCAGAACACCGTCGGCGCGGGCGGCGACACGCTGATCGGCTTCGAGAACCTGGCGGGCTCGGCGCTCAACGACCAGCTGACCGGCGACGGCAACGCCAACGTGCTGACCGGCAATGACGGCAACGACATCCTGGCGGGACTGGGCGGCGACGACACGCTCAATGGCGGCGCGGGGCTGGACACGGCGACCTACGCGGCGGCGCTGTCGGGGGTGTCGGTGAGCCTGGCCCTTGCGGCGGCGCAGAACACGCTGGGCGCGGGGACCGACACGCTGTCTTCGATCGAGAACCTCACCGGTTCGGCGTACGACGACACGCTGACCGGTTCGGATGCGGTGAACACGCTGCTGGGCGGCGCGGGCAACGACGTGCTGGATGGCGGCGCCGGCGGCGACAGGATGGAAGGCGGCCTGGGGAATGACACCTACTACGTGGGCGGTGGCGACGCGGTCGTCGAGAAGGCGGGTGAGGGGACCGACACGGTCATCACGAGACTGACCGAGTACAGTCTCAGCGCCGGCGTCGAGAATCTGACCTATGCGGGGACCAACAAGTTCAAGGGCACCGGCAATACACTCGACAACACGATCACCGGCGGGAGCAACGCCGATACGATCGACGGCGGCGCCGGCAACGACACGATGCAGGGTGGCGGCGGCACCGACACGGTCCTCTACAAGAGCGCCACGGCAGGGGTGACGGTGAGCCTGCTACTGGCCGGGGCGCAGAACACGGGCGGGTCGGGCACCGATACGCTGAGCGGGTTCGAGAACGTGACCGGCTCGGGCCATGCCGACACGCTGACCGGCGACGGCGGCGCCAACATCCTGCGGGGCGCCAGCGGCAACGACGTGCTGGACGGCGGCGCCGGTGCCGACACGATGGAAGGCGGGCTGGGCAACGACAGCTACTTCATCGACAACACGGGCGACAAGGCCGCGGAGAAGGCCGGTGAGGGGACGGACACGGTGTTCACCACACTGTCGAGCCTGGCGCTGGGCGTGGGGCTGGAGAACCTGGTCTTCACCGGCGCGGGGAGCTTCACCGGTACCGGCAATGCGCTGGCCAACACGCTGACCGGCGGTGCGGGCGACGACGTGCTGGCGGGCGGTGCGGCGGCGGACGTGCTAAACGGCGGCGACGGTATCGACATTGCGTCGTACTCGACGGCAACGGCGGCGGTGAAGGCCTCGCTTTCAGCGCCGGGATCGAACACCGGCGACGCGGCCGGCGATGTCTACAACTCGATCGAGGGGCTGCTGGGCTCGAAGTTCGCCGACACGCTGACCGGCGACGGCGGCGCCAACCGGCTGGCGGGCGGCGGCGGACTGGACACGCTGAACGGCGGCGGCGGCGGCGACACGTTCGTGTTCAACCAGACGCTGGTGCCCGGCAACGTCGCGACGGTGACCGACTTCATCGTGGGCACCGACACGTTCGAACTGTCGCTCGGCGTGTTCACGGCCGCCGGCAATGCCGGGCCCCTGGGCGCCGACGCGTTCCATCTCGGGGCGACCGCCGCAGACGCCACCGACCGCATCCTCTACGACGGCGCCACCGGCAAGCTGTTCTACGACGCCGACGGGACCGGCGCGACGGCCGCCAGGCTCTTCGCCACCGTCTCCACCGGCCTCGCCCTCGACGAGAACAGCTTCCTGCTCGTGTGACCGACGGGTCTACTGGAACACGGCCGCCTTCAGCGCCGAGAGGGCGGCCGAGATCGCGGCATGGCCTACCATCAGGAGAAACACCGTCCAGACGGCGGTGATCGCCGTGAGGAGCCATCCCAGTATCGCCATCAAGCCGTCATCTTCTATGAGGGCGAAACAGAAGAAGAGGATGGCCCAGGCCGGGAAGAAATTGTCGAACGGAATGGGCAGCGCGAGGATCAGCACGTCCAGCGCCCAGGCCAGCAGCATCAGCCGGCGGGGCAGGCCGTTCACCCACCATTCGTAACGTGCGTGAACGGTGTTCTCGAGCCAGCGGATGAAGCGCCGCGCGCGATCGAGGAAGTCCTGCAGCTTGCCCCGCGGCAGGCCCCGCTTGCCGATCATGAGCGGCAGAGATGGCACCGGCCTCCCCGCGAAGTACTGCGCCAGCAGATAGAGCATCGGCACGCCGGTGATCGTCGACAGCCACGGAATGCCGGTCGGTATGACGTTCGCGACGTTCACGGCCAGCACGGCGAAGGCATAGGACCGCCCTTCGAGTCCGACGAGAAACTCGTTCAGCGTGAGGACCGACCGGCGGTCGCCGCTGAACAGCCGATCGAGCGTGTCCAGGAGACCGAAATTGTCCTTCATCCACCCTTCCGCGAGACCAGCCGGCGCGCCAGCACGAGATGCGGCTTGTCGAGCATCTTCCCGTCCATCGTGAGGACGCCGGCGCCGGGATTGCCCTCGAACGTCGCGATGACGCGATTGGCCCAGTCGATCTCCGCCTCGCTGGGCGTGAACACCTCATGGATGATGGCGACCTGGTCGGGATGGATCGCGATCTTGCCGCCATAGCCCATGCGGCGCGCATCGTGGGCCTCGGCGCGCAGGCCCTCGACGTTGCGGATGTCGGGGTAGACCGTGTCGTAGGCGGTGACGCCGGCGGCGACCGAAGCCATCAGATTGACCGTGCGCGCCAGCTTGAACGTGTCGTCATAGACGCCGGGGGCGGGCCCCTTGGCCAGCGCGCCGAGATCGGCCATCAGATCCTCGCCGCCCCACGAGTGACCGATCAGGCGGGCGTGCCTGGCTGGCGCCGCGGTGAGGGCGAGGATCGCCGCCGCGCTCTCGGTGGCGATGGTGAGGATGCGGGTCGCGCCGGCCTGGATGCCCTCGCGCGCTTCGAGCGCATCGAGATAGGTCGACATCAGGTCGAGATCGACCTGACCGACGCATTTCGGGAAGACGATTCCGTCCGGCTTCCCCTGCATGACGGTCGCGAGGTCGCCCAGAGTGAGGCCGGTATCCAGCGCGTTGACCCTTACGTAGAGCTTCGGGCCGGCACGGTCTGCGCTCTTCAGATAGGCCAGGGCCATGTCGCGTGCGACCGTCTTGCGGTCGGTGGCGACCGAATCCTCGAGGTCGAGGATCAGCCCGTCGGCGCCCGACGCGGGGCCCTTGGCGAGCTTGCGCTCGGAATCGGCGGGAACGAACAGGAAGGATCGCATCTCTATCTCAGCCCCTGGGTTTCTTGCGCATCAGCGCCTGGCGGGTGCATTCGGCGACGGTCTCGCCGCGCTGGTTGAGGGCGGTGTGGGCGAATTCGACGATGCCGGCGTCGGGCCGCGACTTGCTCTCGCGCAGGCTCACGACCTTGGTCCGAACCCGCAGCGTGTCGCCGTGGAACACCGGCTTGGGAAAGCGCACGTCGGTCATGCCGAGATTGGCGACCGTGGTGCCGAGCGTCGTGTCGTTCACGGTGATGCCGATCATCAGGCCAAGGGTGAACAGGCTGTTCACGATGCGCTGGCCGAACGCGGTCTTCGAGGCGAATTCCTCGTCGAGGTGCAGCGGCTGCACGTTCATGGTGAGCGAACTGAACAGGACGTTGTCCATCTCGGTCACGGTGCGCGTCCATTCATGCTCGAACACGCGGCCGACGGTGAAGTCCTCGTAGTGAAGTCCTGCCATCTTTCTCCTCGCGGAAGGGGGCCTTCCTAGCATGGATGGACGCTGGCCGGCTCGCCATCGTATCAAGGGCGCCACAGGATGAAACACCGCTATGGGGAGTGAGACGATGCGCGCAATGCTGAGCGAAACGCCGGGCGGGCCGGAGAGCCTGAAGCTGGTGGAGATGCCGTCCAGGCCAGTGGGCAAGGGCCAGGTGCGCGTGGCGACGAAGGCGGCCGGCGTCAACTTTCCCGATACGCTGATCATCCAGGACAAGTACCAGTTCAAGCCGCAGCGCCCGTTCGCGCCGGGCCACGAGATCGCTGGCGATATCACCGAGGTGGGCGAGGGCGTGACCGCCTACAAGATTGGCGACCGGGTGATCGGCATGATCGGCCATGGCGGCTATGCCAGCGAGGCCGTGGTCGACGAGATCCAGCTCCTGCCGATGCCGAAGAACATGAGCTACGAGGACGGTGCCGCCTTCACCATGACCTACGGGACCTCGTACTACGCGCTGAAGCAGCGCAGCAGCTACAAGCCGGGCGAGACCCTGCTGGTCACCGGCGCCTCGGGCGGCGTCGGCCTCACCGCCGTCGAGCTGGGGGCGCTGATGGGCCTCAAGGTCATCGCCGCCGTCGGCTCCGACGAGAAGATGGAGATCTGCAGGAAGTACGGCGCCACGATGTTCGTGAACTACGCCAAGGAGAAGATGCGCGACAAGGTCAAGGAACTGACCGGCGGCAACGGCGCGGACATCATCTACGACGCGGTCGGCGGCGACGCCTTCGATGAATCGGTGCGCTGTATCGCCTGGTACGGCCGTCTCCTGGTGGTGGGCTTCGCGGCGGGCCGCATCCCGTCGCTGCCGGCCAACCTCGCGCTGCTGAAGAGCTGCGACGTGCGCGGCGTGTTCTACGGCGCCTGGCGCGGCCGCGAGCCGGCCGAGGCGCGCAAGAACTTCGACGAGATGCTGGCCTGGTACGGCGAAGGCAAGCTGAAGCCGCACATCTCCATGCGCTTCCCGCTGGAGAAGGCGGCCGATGCCATGAACGCCCTGCTGTCGCGCAAGGCGACCGGCAAGGTCATCATCGAGGTCGCCTGAAAATACGGAGGTTCGCATGGGCAGACTGGCCGGCAAGATCGCGATCGTGACGGGCGCCGCCTCCGGCATCGGGGAGGCTTCCGCGAGGCTTTTCGCCGAGGAGGGCGCCCAGGTGCTGGCGGTCGACCGGCCGGAATCGGCGATCGATTCGGTCCATGTGGGCAACAAGGCGATCGAGGCCTTCGCGGCCGACATCACCGGCGACGATGCGCCGAAGAAGATCGTCACGGCGGCCCTCGACAGGTTCGGCGCGCTCGACATCCTGTTCAACAATGCGGGCGTCAGTGGCCGCGCCTTCGTCGAGGAGATGACCGACGAGATGTGGGACCGGGTCAACGACGTCAACGTGCGCGGCATGTTTCGCCTGTGTCGCGAAGCCATCCCGGCGCTGAAGGAGCGGGCGAGGGAGAAGGGCCGCGCGCGCATCGTCAACACAGCCTCTGTGATGGCGTTCGATACCGACTACGGCCTTGCGGCCTATTGCGCCTCCAAGGCCGGCGTCGGCGGCCTCACACGCACGCTGGCGCTGGAGCTCGGCAAGTTCAACATCACCGCCAACTATGTCTGCCCCGGCGCGATCTACAGCGGCATGACCCGCACCAACTTCGACAAGCCGGAGATCCGCGAAGTCTGGGAAAAGAAGGCGGCGCTGCGCCGGCTCGGCCAACCGATCGACATCGCCCGCGGCGCGCTCCTGCTGGCGTCCGACGAGGCCGACTTCATCACCGGCCACGAGCTGGTGGTCGATGGCGGGCTCACCCTGCGCACCTGAGACGCAGGCCCTTCCTATAACCTGCTGGGCGCGCCACCCTTCCTGGGGCGATGGGCGCGCGGCTGCAGTCCATACGCTGCGGCATCTTGCCGACCGCGAACCCAGTCGCGCGGCATCTGACGATCCAGCCCGCAGGCCTCTGCCGCCTCTGCGCGCGACCATCCCCCAGCACCAGCGCCATCGCCGGATCCGGCCAGCCAAGCGACCATCCTAACTCTGCGATGTCAGCGACGCAGTGGGCTAAGCAGCTCCAGCCGCGTCAGCTCGATCTTGGCGCCAATCTGCCGTCCCTCCCCGTACGCAGGTTGGTTCGCCTCGAGATTTGCCGCTTGCATATTCAAAGTCCGGCTCATCAGTAACTCGAGGGCTCGCTTCTCACGGGAGAGATGTCTTTGGGAACATTTGATGCCCCCGGCGACGATGCCGCCTATCCCTCGTTGTCCTCGCCCCTCTTGCCGCATGCCTTGTCGCGGCCATTGAGCACCGATCATCCGGAAGGTTGACCCCGCGGCGTAACTGCACCGTCGCATCAACCGGGTCCAGCGCGCCGAAATTGCCGCCCAACGAGCGGGCGACGGCATGGGCTGTCCGTGCACCGGAGCCGCTTGCCTTTTCGATGCGGCACGCGACGGCAAGAGCGCCCTTTAGGCCCCGGTGAGCGGCTGAACGGAGACGAACATGGCAAGCATCATGACAGAAGGGCTGCTCTCGGCAGCGCCTGCCGCTGAACCATGGCCACGCGACGAGCTTGGGGACGACAGCGCTCTCGGCCTTCAGGCCGACGAGATGTTCGCGCGCCAACTCGACACCCGGTTCGCGGGCGAGGTGCGCGGCCTGGTGACCGATCCGGTGACGGGTCTCGCGGGCCGCGACCCCGAGGGCGCGCTGGCCGGGATCGCGGAGACCTTCCGCCTTCTGGGCGCGCTAAAGGACCGCTATCTGGAGCGGGCGATCGGGCCCCGGCAGAAGGCCCTGCTCGAGCCGGTAATTGACCGGCGTCTCGACCGCGCCGGCGGCGACCTCGGCCGGATCGCGGAGCAGGCGACGTCCGTGCTGGACGACCGCATCGTGGCCGAACGCCTCGCCGACTTGGCGCGTGACGCGGCGCTGTCCTGGCAGGACCCGGCCCATCTGCGCACGCTCGGCCGCACCGCGGTGGGCGAGCTGCGCTACCAGGGCGAACGAAAAGGCTGGGACGCGGGCCGGACCGATACGGCGGTGCGCACCGGGCTGAGCGACCTCTATGCCGACGCGGTCGAGGCCGCGATCGGCCAGGATCCCGAGCGCGCCGCGACGCTCTACGCCCACGCACGCGACGTGATCCAGCCGGCGCGGCAGGCGGCGGTCGAGCGCAAGATCGACCGGGCGCGCGAGGAGCGTCGCGTGACGGAGATCGTCGGCGGCCTGGTCGACACGCCGGACGATCCGGCGCGGCGCCCCGGCCTCGACGACTACCTGGCGCGCGCCGCCGAGGCGACGCCCCCGGGCGCCTCGCCCGAGGTGCGAGCGCAGGTGACCCGGATGGCGCGGATCGAACAGGCGCGCGCCGACCGGGCGTGGCAGGCGGCGCAGGGCCGCGCGGCTACAAGCGCGCTCGACTGGCTCAACGCCAATCCCGGGGCGCCGCTGATGGCGATGCCGACGGCGCTGCGGGACGGGTTGAGCCCGGAGCAGATGCAGGCGCTCGACCGGACGGCCATCAACGGCGGCCGCGTTGTCACCGATCGCGATCTTTACGACAAGCTCGACGACCAGGCAGTGCGCGAACCGGAACGCTTCACCGGCCTCGATCTCACGCAATATCGACTGTCGCTCGGCGGCAGCGACTACTACCGCCTGACCAAACTCCAGAAGACTCTCGCCGAAGGCAAACCCGATCCGGCCTTCGAGCGCCACCGCCTCGGCCGCCTGTTCCTGGACGAGGGATTGCGCACTGCCAACCTCGATCCAGACGGCGAGGAGGGCCGGGCCGCGCGGCAACAGCTCGACACGCTCTTAGGCGCGTTCGAATCCGTCGAGCGCAAGCCGCCGTCAATGGCGGAGATTCGCAACTTGGTCGGCGAAGTACTGCCGCGCGCGGAAGGCGATCCGAATATCGCCCGTATCGGCGGAGGGGAGCCGGCCGAAGCGCTGCCACCAGAGCTTGCGGCGAAAGACGTATTCAATGGAGCAGGGCCCCACATTGCGCCGGTGGATGCCCTATCTACGCCGTTACCCAGCGACGAGGTGGTAGTCGAAGAATCGACAGGCTCCAAGGCGATAGAAGCGGCACCTACGACGCCCCCTGCGCCCGACGTCACGCGGTTCGACGACGGAACCAAGCGGGTCACGCGCCGCGGCGTCGATACGGAGCGCGGCAAGGCCGATGTTACGGAAGCGTACAACGAGCAGGACCGCATCGTCTCCTCCGATGCCACCTTTGCCGATGGCCATCGTGTGGAAAGCCGGTGGTCCTATTCCGCCGAGGGCCACTGGTCGCAGGTCGATACCATACGCGACCCCGAGGGCAAGACGCTGGGCGTGATCACCACGACCTTCGACGGGGAGCGCGTGACGCGCACCGTCGAGCCGACAAGCGGACCACCACAGACGGACATCTGGGATAGGGATGGTCCCGTGCCGACGATGCAGAACATCGTTGCGCCCGCCTTGGCTATTCCCTTTCTGCTGGATCTCGCGGCGGCGGCGATCGGGGCCGTGATCGTCGGGAAGGCGATAGACGACACGATCGCTCGCCAGGACACGGCCGGCGTTCTGGGCGGCACCGAAATGGCCCGTCCGCCTGGTAAGGACCCGGGACCGGACGACAATGGCCCGCCGGAGCGGGTCGAGGGCGACAAGCCACCGCAGTCCGGACCTCCGGTGCCGCCATTCTTGCCAGAGCCGCGTCCTAGCTCGCGGCAGAGCGAGCTTGACGTTGCAAAAGCGGAACAGCCGGACTTTGTTCCGCAAGTCTCTTTCAAGAACGGCAAGGAGGTAAGTTGGGGGACGCGTGGTTCGGTTCGCCCCAGGTTTCTGGGATGAATTCGATCTGGGTGACAGAAGTGTTGGACTGGATCGGGCGGCATCGAACCTCGCCGATGCATTTCAACGAGTCTTTCTTGCTATCGATCGTTGCGTCGAGGTTGCTCGCCTGGATAAGAAGAGTCTCGGGTATTTTCGACCGCTTCGACTGCAGGCGCTGGAGGGACCCAGATCCTATGAACATGAGTACATGCCGCTGGAGGACTTCGAAAAGCCTGACATAAGGCCAATCTGGCTGGAGTGATTTGGCTCCGTGATCGGTCGCTCGGCGGGCACATCCGATCAACAACTCGCTCAATGAAGCCGACGGAGACTATAGGCCGCATCGAAGCAGCCATGGAAATTGGGCGCATTGCCTGAGGCCGGCAAACAGGCGGTGGAGAAGGTGGAAAGCGGGACCGTGACGATCGTCACGGTGGGTAGTGCCAACGCACGCAACGGAGTGATTGAACGAATCGTCGGGGGCGAGCGTGCTGTCGTCCATCCGAAACAAAGGCACGATGACCGGTGTTCAGAAGCCCGCCTTCGCGAGGATCTGACGTTGGGAAGACTTTAGCTAGCAACCGCAGCGGTAGCAGCGATGCAGGTGAGCCAGGCAATGACCGTCGGCGCCTAAGCCCATCGATTTCAACCCCTGAACTAGGCTAATTTGGTATGTGTTCGCCATGTCTCCCTCCCAAACAACAGGGAGGAGTCTGACGGCGACTTTTAAATGGTGTGAAGCTTTGGACGAGGTATCGGCGACCATGAACAACATTGCCTCCTTCGCCGCCGACTACAGCGAGGCGCGTGACAAGTTCCTGGCCGCGGCGCGGCTCGCGAGTGCCGAGACCTTCCGCTACGACAACCCGACCAAGGGACCGAAGGGCGAGTCCCTGTCGACCGACGTGGCCTGGGTCGGGCCGTCCGACGCCTCGAAGGTCATGGTCACGATCTCCTCCACGCATGGGATCGAGGGCTATTGCGGCTCGGGCTTCCAGGTCGACTGGCTGGCGTCGGTTGGCGGGTCGGGATTGCCGAAGGGCACCGCCGCGCTGTTCGTGCACGCGATCAACCCCTACGGCTTCGCCTGGACGCGGCGGGTGACGGAGGAGGGAAACGACCTCAACCGCAACTATGTCGATCACTCGAAGCCCTATCCGGTGAACGAGGGGTATCTGGAGATCGCCGACGATCTCGTGCCGGCGGATTTCAGCGAGGCGGGACGGGCGGCGGCCGATGGCAGGCTGGCGGCTTTTCGCCAGAAGGTCGGCGACGTCGAGTTCTTCCGCGCCGTGTCGGGCGGGCAGTACAGCCACGCCGACGGCATGTTCTTCGGCGGCGGCGGACCCGCTTGGTCGAACCGTACCCTGCACGCCATCGTCGACCGCTATCTGAAGGGTCGCGAGGATGTGGCCGTGGTCGACTTCCATACCGGCCTCGGCCCCTACGGCTACGGCGAACCGATCACCCATTACGAAATCGGCACCGGCGGCTCGCGCCGGGTGCGCAACTTCTGGGGCGAGTCGGTCACCGAATCGAAACGGGGCCAGACGGCCTCGCAGGCCCGCGACGGGCTCGGGCACTACGGGTTGAACCGCGTGCTGCAAGAGCCGCAGACCCGGCTCACCATGTGCACCCTGGAATACGGCACCTTCGATCGGGAGAGCGGCCAGAAGGCGTTCCGGGCCGATCACTGGCTGCACAAGTACGGCGATCCGCTGGGCAAGGAAGCCGAGCCCGTGCGCAAGGCGATGCGCCGCCAGTTCTACCCCGAGACCGACGACTGGAAGGAGGCCGTGCTGTTCCGCGGCCACCAGGTGGTGCGCCAGGCCATCGCCGGCCTGCAGCGCGGGCCGCTCTAGCATTTGGGGACAAGCCCTCGAAAAGCCATACGTCCCCTCGGCGATCCTGCTACAAGCCTCTCCATGCGTGCACTCGTGGCGCTGCTGGCTTTCGCGGTCGTGGCGGCTCTCAATTTCCTGTGGTGGTGGGTTCCGAACCGGCCGGTCGACATAGCCGGCTGGAATGCGGCGCCGCTTCAGAGCGTCTCCTTCGCGCCCTACCGGCCCGGCCAGAGCCCGCTGACGCGGACTTTTCCGACCCCCGACCAGATCGAGTCGGATCTCAAGCGGCTGCAGGGCAAGGTCAAGGCGGTCAGGACCTATTCCTCGGGGGAGAACCTCGAGACGGTGCCGCAGCGCGCCGGAAAGTACGGGCTCAAGGTCTGGCACGGCGCCTGGCTGAACGACAACGACAAGGAGAACCTCGAGCAGATCAACCTGCTGATCGACCATGCCAACAAGTACAAGGACACGGTCGAGCGGGTGATCGTCGGCAACGAGGTGCTGCTGCGCAAGGACCTCACCGCAAACCAGTTGCGGCGCTATATCCGTCAGGTGAAGCAGCGCGTCAGCCAGCCGGTGACCTATGCCGACGTTTGGGAGTTCTGGCTGCGCAACCCGTCGCTGGCCGACGAGGTCGACTTCATCACCATCCACATCCTGCCGTATTGGGAAGACGAGCCGATCGGACTGGATCGCAAGGAGGCGGACGGCAGGCTCACCATCGAGAAGCATCTCGTGGACATCTACAAGAAGGTCCAGGAGCGCTTTCCCGGCAAGAAGATCGTGATCGGCGAGACGGGCTGGCCGAGCGACGGCCGCATGCGCTCGGACGCCCGGCCGGGCCGGGTCGAGCAGGTCAAGTACTTCTCGATATTTCGCGGCGCGGCGGAGCGGGAAGGGTTCGACTACAACGTGATCGAAGCCTTCGACCAGTACTGGAAGGCGCGCCAGGAAGGGACCGTCGGGGCCGAATGGGGGCTGCTGGATGCGCAGCGGCACGACAAGTTCGAGTTGGGCAAGCCGGTGAGGGCCGAGCCGCACTGGCAGATCCTGTTCACCATCTCGACGATCGCCGGCGCCCTGTTGCTGCTCGCCTACGCGTCCCAGCGCCGGGCCGGTCACTGGAAGGGCATCTTCATCTTCGCGCTGTTCGCGCAGCTGGTGGCGACCTGCTACGTGCAGACGACATGGGTCGACCTGAGCCGCAACTTCTACTTCGAGAAGACCCTCGGCATCGCGTTCTGGGCGATCCTGCTGGCCGCATTCAGCTACGCGCTGCTGCGTGGCATTTCCGACAGCCTCACCGGACAGATGGCCGACCCGTCGCTCTACAGCGCGCGGGTCCGCGACTGCTGGCAGGCCTGGCGCGAACTGCCGCGCTACCGCATCCTGCGCCGGGTCGATCTGCTGGCGCAGGTGCTCTACCTCGCGCTGACGGTCCTCTGCATCTTCTACCTGATCGTGATCAGTATCGACTGGTACGACGGGGTGATCCGGATCGGCGACTGGTTCCGCCAGATCGCCATCGACGGCCGCTACCGCGATTTCCCTATCTGGAGCTTCGTGATCCCGAGCATCGTGCTCATGCTGTGGAAGACCATCACCATCCTGCGAACGGAACCGGTGGCTCGCGACCATCGCTTCGCCCGGGCGCTCTCGTTCGGCAGGCTGCTGGGATACGATGGCAGTCGCGGGTTCGTGCGCATGGACCGCCGCCTGAGCCGCTTTGCCCCGGTCCTGCCCGAGATCGTGCTGGTATCGATGCTCGTCTTCTGGGCGATCGTGCTGGTCGTCACCGAGGGGGCCATCAAGCTGCACGACGGCGGCGCCGGCGGCTTCGTCTCGATGGACGGCGGCCGCTGGGTGATCCGGACCCTGTTCTGGAACACGCAGGCCAACTGGTTCGCGTTCCTGGCCCTGCTGATGGCCGTTCCCTATGCCGCCACCATTTACCTCTCGGTGCGCGAGCCACTGGCAGAATTGCCGCCGGACTCCTATACGAACAAGTGGTAGGCGCTGAGCCGGGAGTTACGACATGGAAATCAAGGGCGAATACAGGATTGCGGCGTCGCGGGAGAAGGTCTTCGCGGCCCTGAACGACCAGGCCGTGCTGCAGGCCTGCATTCCCGGGTGCGAATCGCTGGAGATGCTGTCTCCGACCGAGATGACGGCCAAGGTGCGCCTGCGCATCGGTCCGGTGAGCGCGGCCTTCTCCGGCAAGGTCACGCTCTCGGACATCGATCCGCCGAACGGCTACAGGATCACCGGCGAAGGGCAGGGCGGCGTCGCGGGCTTCGCCAAGGGCGGGGCCGTGGTCACGCTGACTGAAGACGGGGGCGACACGATCCTTAAATACGACGTCGATGCCCAGGTCGGCGGCAAGATCGCCCAGGTCGGCGCCCGCCTGATCACGGGCACGGCGAAGAAGCTCGCCGATCAGTTCTTCGGCAAGTTCGCCGAGAGCGTCGGCGCCCCTCCACCCGTCGCCGCCGCGTCGTGACGATGGCGTCGCTCGATCCTTCGGGAAATCCGCCGCCGCCCGTGCCGTCTGCTGCAGCGCAGCGCGGCTATCGTCACTGGACCGTCATCGGCGTCGGCGCCGCGGTGCTGATCCTCGTCTTTCTTGCGAGTCGCTAGCAGCTGGCGCTCGACGCCAGCAATTCCCTTGACCGCAATGTGGCGGGCTTGTCAGAGTCCCGCCCAACGCCCGGCGGCCGTGTATGGTTGCGGCCGCGCAAACCAATACGTGAGGGGAGATCGAGTATGACCATTTCCGTCGCCATGACCGTCAACGGCAAGTCCGTATCCGGCAAGGTCGAGGCGCGCACGCTGTTGGTTCAGTTCCTGCGCGAGCATCTCGGCATGACCGGCACCCATGTCGGCTGCGACACCAGCCAGTGCGGCGCCTGCGTGGTGCACGTCGACGGCCAGTCCGTGAAGTCCTGCACGATGCTCGCGGTCCAGGCCGAGGGCGCCAAGGTCACGACCATCGAGGGTCTCGCCGAGAGCGCCGACAAGCTGCACCCGATGCAGGAAGCCTTCCGCGACAATCATGCCCTGCAGTGTGGCTTCTGCACGCCCGGCATGGTGATGAGCGCCATCGACATGGTGAAGCGCCACAACTACGAACTCGACGAGGCCACGGTGCGCCGTGAGCTCGAAGGCAATCTCTGCCGCTGCACCGGCTACCACAATATCGTGAAGGCCATCCTGGCCGCGGCCCCGGCCATGAAGTCCGCAGGAGTGTAGCCCCATGACCTCCGCCACCGGAATCGGCGCCCGCGTCCCGCGCACGGAAGACAAGCGCTTCCTGACCGGCACCGGTCGCTATGTCGACGATCTGCCCCTCGCTCGGGCGACCTACGCGTATTTCCTGCGTTCGCCGCATGCCCATGCGAAGATCAAGAGCATCGACATTTCGGCGGCAGAGAAGCTTCCAGGCGTCGTCAACATCTTCACCGGCAAGGATCTTGTCGACGCCAAGGTGGGCGGCCTGATCTGCGGCTGGGTGGTGAAGGACAAGAACGGCGAGCCCCACAAGTCGCCGCCGCATCCGGTGATGGCGGTCGACACCGTCCGCTACGTCGGCGACACCGTCGCCATGGTCGTGGCCAACAGCCACGACGAGGCGAGGGACGCGGCCGAGGCGATCAAGGTCGACTACGAGGTGCTTCCGGCGATCGTCGATCTCGCCAGGGCCCTCGACAAGGGCGCGCCCCAGGTCCACGCCGAGGCGCCGGGCAACCTGATCTACGACTGGGAGATCGGCGTGAAGGCCGATGTCGAGGCGGCGTTTGCCAAGGCGGCACACGTCACCAAAATGGACATCGTCAACAATCGCCTGATTCCCAATGCGATGGAGCCGCGCGCGGCGGCGGCGGAGTACGACAAGGGCACCGGCAACTATACGCTCTGGTCGACCTCGCAGAACCCGCATGTGCTGCGGCTGATCCTGTCTGCCTTCGTGCTGGGCATTCCCGAGCACAAGCTGCGGGTCATCGCTCCCGACGTCGGCGGCGGCTTCGGCAGCAAGATCTTCTGCTACGCCGACGAGACGATGGTGTGCTGGGCGGCCTCGCGGGTCGGCCGGCCGATCAAGTGGACGGCCGAGCGCAGCGAATCGTTCCAGACCGACTGCCATGGCCGCGACCACGTCACCCACGCCGAACTCGCGCTCGACAAGGACGGCAAGTTCCTGGCGCTGAAGGTCGAGACGATCGCCAATATGGGGGCCTACCTGTCGACCTTCTCGACGGCGGTCCCGACCTATCTCTACGCCACCTTGCTCGCGGGGCAGTACACGACGCCGCTCATCTACGCCAACGTTAAGGCGGCGGTGACGCATACGGCGCCGGTCGATGCCTATCGCGGCGCCGGTCGTCCGGAGGCGACCTTCGTCATCGAGACGATCGTCAGCAAGGCGGCGGCCGAACTGAAGATGGATCCGGCGGAACTGCGACGGAAGAACTTCATCCCGTCGGAGGCCTTCCCGTACCAGACGCCGGTGGCGCTGCAGTACGATTCCGGCAACTACCCGCCGATCATCGACGAGGCGATGAAGATCGCCGACTATCCGGGCTTCGAGGCCCGGCGGGCCGAGGCCAAGGCGCGCGGCAAGCTGCGCGGCATCGGCTTCTCCTCCTACATCGAGGCGTGCGGCTTGGCACCTTCGCAGGTGATCGGCCAGCTGGGCGGCGGCGTCGGCCAGTGGGAGTCGGCGCAGATCAAGTTCAACCCGACGGGCAACGTGCAGGTCATCACCGGCTCGCACAGCCACGGGCAGGGACACGAGACCACCTTCGCGCAGCTCGTCCACGACCGTCTCGGCGTGCCGATGGAGCAGATCGAGGTGGTCCATGGCGACACGTCGACGACCACATTCGGCATGGGCACCTACGGCAGCCGTTCGCTGGCCGTCGGCGGCTCGGCGATCATGAAGGCGACCGACAAGATCATCGCCAAGGGCAAGAAGATCGCGGCCCATCTGATGGAGGCCGACGCGGCCGACGTCGTGTTCGAGAACGGCACCTTCAAGGTGGCGGGCACCGACAAGGCGGTGCCGCTGGCCCAGGCGGTCTTCGCCGCCTACGTTCCGCATAATTATCCACTGGCCGAGATCGAGCCCGGGATGGACGAGAACGCGTTCTACGATCCGGCGAACTTCGTCTATCCGGCCGGCACGCAGATCTGCGAGGTCGAGATCGACCCCGAGACCGGCATCGTCGAGGTCGTCGCCCATACCGCGGTCGACGATTTCGGCAACATCATCAATCCGATGATCGTCGAGGGCCAGGTCCATGGCGGCATCGTCCAGGGCGTCGGCCAGGCGCTGTTCGAGGGCGCGGTCTACGACAAGCAGACGGGCCAGCTGCTGAGCGGCTCGTTCATGGACTACACCATGCCGCGCGCCGACAACTTCCCGTCGTTCAAGCTCGGCTACAAGGTCACCCCATGCCCGCACAATCCGCTGGGCGTGAAGGGATGCGGCGAGGCGGGGGCCATCGCGGCGCCCGCGGCCGTCATGAACGCGGTTCACAACGCTTTGGCGCCGATCGGCGTCAAGCATGTCGAAATGCCGGCCACCCCGCTCAACGTGTGGCAGTCGATCCAGGGCGCCCAGCGCGCGGCGGCCGAGTAAACGGAGGAAATCCAGATGTACGATTTTGCCTATCACCGCCCGAAGTCGGTCGCCGACGCGGTCGCCCTGCTGAAGGGCAAGGAAGAAGCCCGCCCGATGTCCGGCGGCATGACCCTGATCCCGACCTTGAAGCAGCGCCTGGCGCGGCCGAGCGACGTGGTTGACCTGGGCGGCCTCAAGGAGTTGGCGGGCATCAAGGTCGAAGGTGACAGCCTCGTGATCGGCGGCATGACCAAGCACGGCGACGTGGCCAAGTCCGCCGATGTGAAGAAGGTCATTCCGGCACTGGCCGACCTGGCGGGTCACATCGGCGATCCGCAGGTTCGCAACCGCGGTACGATGGGCGGTTCGGTCGCCAACAACGATCCGGCGGCCGACTACCCGGCGGCCGTCGTGGCGCTGAACGCCACGGTGATCACCAATACCGGCAAGCATGCGGCTGACGCCTTCTTCAAGGGCCTGTTCGAGACGGCGCTGGGCGAGGGCGAGATCATCACCGCCATCAGCTTCCCGAAGGCCGAGAAGGCTGCCTACATGAAGTTCCCGAATCCGGCCTCGCGCTACGCGATGGTTGGCGTGTTCGTCGCCAAGACAGCCGGCGGCGTGCGCGTCGCGGTGACCGGCGCCGGTCCCTGCGTCTTCCGCGTGAAGGCGATGGAAGAGGCGCTTTCCAAGAACTTCTCGTCGGATGCCATCAAGGACATCAAGGTGCCGGCCGACGGCTTGAACAGCGACATCCATGGCAGTGCCGAGTATCGCGCCCATCTGGTCGGCGTCATGGCCCGTCGCGCGGTGGACAAGGCCAACAAGTAGCCGATGGGCTTCTCGGGGACTAACGTCGGGCGCCCTAACCGGGCGCCCTTTCGTTTGAGGGAACTTCGGAATTGAAAGCTTTGGTGACGGGATTCGATCCGTTCGGCGGCGACGAGGTCAATCCCTCGTCCCTGGCGGTGAGCCGGCTCAAGAAGAAGGTCGGCAAGGTGACCGTAGCGACTGCGGTCCTTCCGACATCCTATGCCACCTCGGCCAAGGTGCTGCGCCAGGCGATCGACCAGGCGACACCCGACATCGTGCTCTGCGTCGGCCAGGCTGGCGGCCGCACCGAACTGTGCCTGGAGCGGGTCGGCATCAACGTCCAGGACGCACGCATCCCCGACAACGATGGGCAACAGCCGATCGACGTGCCGGTGCGGGCCGGCGGTCCCGCCGCCTATTTCGCGACACTCCCGGTAAAGGCCTGCGTCGCCGAGATGCGCAAGGCTGGTCTGCCAGCCGCCGTGTCGAACACTGCCGGCACCTTCGTCTGCAACCACATCCTCTATTCGTTGATGGACATCATCGCGAGCCATCCGGCGAAGATGCGCGGCGGTTTCCTGCACATTCCCTACGTGCCCGAGCAGGCCGCCCGCCTCGGCGGTGCGCCCTCGATGGCCGTCGACGACATCGTGCGCGGCATCGAGATCATCCTCGCGACCAGCTTTGACCGCGTGACGGACATCCACTCTGCCGAGGGCCGGATCTCCTGATCACTCCGCCGCGATGGCGAGCGGCGGCGGGACGTGGCGGGTCTGCGCGGTCTCCGTCGCGGCCTCGGGCTTCTTCACCCTGAACCACGCCGCGTAGAGCGCCGGCAGGAAGAGCAGGGTGAGGGCGGTCGCGACCAGCAGGCCGCCCATCAGCGCGACCGCCATCGGACCCCAGAAGACGCTGCGCGACAGCGGGATCATGGCGAAGATGGCGGTGCCCGCGGTCAGCAGGATGGGCCGGGCCCGGCGCACCGTGGCATCGATCACGGCGTCCCACTTGGTGTGGCCGGCTTCGATGTCCTGGTCGATCTGGTCGACCAGGATCACCGAGTTGCGCATGATCATGCCGGCCAGCGCGATCACGCCCAGCAGCGAGACGAAGCCGAAGGGCTGGTTGAACAACAGCAGGAACAGCGACACGCCGATCAGGCCGAGCGGGGCCGTGAGCAGCACCAGCGCCAGCTTGGAGAAGCTCTGCAGCTGCAGCATCAGGAACAGGATCATCAGGAAGGCCATCAGCGGCATCATCTTGAAGATCGAGGCCTGGCTCTTGGCCGATTCCTCCTGGTCGCCGCCGACCTCGATGCGGTAGCCGGGCGGCAGGGTCGAGCGGACCGGCGCCAGCGCCTTGTCGATGCGCGCGGCCACGTCCGGCCCCTGCACACCGTCGGCAACGCCGGCGCGGACCGTCATGAGAAGGTCCTTGTTGCGCCGCCACAGGATCGGCTCCTCCAGTTCGAACCTGAGCGTTGCGAGCTGCGCTAGCGAGACCACCCCGCCGGTGGAGGTGCGGATGTTGATCGCCTCCAGTCCTTCGACGCTCAGCCGCTCCGGCGCGACGGCGCGGGCGACCACGTCGATCGATTCGGTGCGCTCGCGATACTGCGTGACGGTGATGCCGGTCAGCAGTGTCTGCAGCGTGTTTCCCAGCGCCTGCGAATCGACACCGAGCGCGCGGGCCTTGGCCTGATCGACTTCGAGGCGGACGGTCTTGGCCAGTTCGTTCCAGTCGAAGTTGATGTCGCGCGTGTCCGGATCGGCCTTGAAGACCTGGCGAACCTGTTCGGCCACCTGCCGCACCTGCTGCGGGTCGTCACCCAGGACGCGGAACATGACCGGATAGCTGACCGGCGGGCCGTTCTGCAGCCGTTGCACGCGGGCACGGACGGCCTCGAAGTCCGTCTTGAACAACTCGTCGAGGGCCGCGACGACCCGCTCGCGGGCGGCCAGGTCCCTGGTCATGACGATGACCTGGCCGAAATTGGCATTGGCCAGTTCGGGCACCGTCGGCAGGTAGAAGCGCGGGCTGCCGGCGCCGACATAGGCGGTGTAGGAGGCGACGTCGGCGCTGTTGCCGAGCCAGCTCTCGAGCTTGCGCACCTCGCCGTCGGTCGCGGCCCAAGAGGCGCCCTGCGCCAGCTTCAGGTCGACGATCAGCTCGGGGCGGTTCGCGGTCGGGAAGAACTGCTTGGACACCAGGCCGAAGGCCGCGAGCGAGCCCACGAAGGCCAGCGCCGTGATCGCGATCGTGGTCTTGCGCCAGGTGACGCACCACACGACGACCTTGCGGAAGAGCCTATAGAGACGGCCGTTGTAGGGATCGTGGTGCTGGACCTTGGGTGTCGGCAGCAGGTGGTAGCCCATCCACGGCGTGAACAGCACGGCCACGAACCACGAGATGATGAGCGACAGGCCGACCACCCAGAAGATCGAGTTGGTGTATTCGCCGGCACTGGAGCGTGCGAAGCCTACCGGCACGAAACCCACGGCGGTGACGAGCGTGCCGGTCAGCATGGGGAAGGCGGTGGAGGTGTAGGCGTAGGTCGCGGCCTCCAGCCGGCTGGCGCCCTGTTCGAGCTTCACCATCATCATCTCGACCGCGATGATGGCGTCGTCGACCAGCAGGCCGAGCGCTATGATCAGCGCGCCGAGCGAGATGCGCTGGAAGTCGATGCCCAGCATCAGCATGCCGACGAAGGTGATGGCCAGCACCAGCGGCACGGAGAGCGCCACGATCACGCCAGTGCGGACGCCGAGGCTGATGAAGGAGACCACCAGCACGATCGCCAGTGCCTCCAGCAGCGCCGAGCTGAATTCCTCGAAAGACTTGGTGACGACCTCCGGCTGGTTGGCGATGCGGTGCACCGTGATTCCTACCGGCAGCCCGGCCTCGACTTCCGCCATGGTCTTGTCGAGTTCCGCGCCCAGTTTCTGGACGTTGCCGCCCGGCGCCATGACGACGCCGAGGCCGATCACCGCCTTGCCGTTGTAGCGCATGGCAAGCTGGCGCGGATCCTGGTAGCCGCGGCTGATCTCGGCCACGTCACCCAGGGTGAGCGTCTTGCCGTTGGCGGTGAACGGCAGCGACATCAGCTGCTCGGCCGAGGTCGGTGCGCCGTCGACGCGCACGGCCACCCGTTCACCCCTGGTCTCCACCGTGCCGGTGGCCACGATCGCATTCTGGCGCCGCACCACCTCGAGGATCTGGTCGACCGGAACGCCCAGCATCGCGAGCCGGGTATGGCTGAACTCGATGTAGATCTTCTCGTCCTGCAGGCCGAACAGGTCGGCCTTGGTGACGTCGGGCACGCGCAGCAGGCGCTGGCGCACCGCCTTGGCGATCTCCTTGACCTCGGCCGGCGAGAAGCCGTCGGACTCGAAGGCCCATATCAGGCTGTAGGTGTCGCCGTATTCGTCGTTGAAGAACGGGCCGACCACGCCCTGAGGCAAGGTATTCCGTATGTCGCCTACCTTCTTGCGCACCTGATACCACAGGTCCGCGACCTTCGAGGGCGGCGTGTCGTCCCGCAGCGACACGTAGATCACCGTCTCACCGGGCTTGGTGTAGCTCTGGACGTTGTAGAAGAAGGGCAGCTCCTGCAGCTTGGTCTCGATCTTCTCGGTGACCTGCTGCTCGACTTCGCGCGCGGTGGCGCCGGGCCAGGCGGCCGACACGACCATCTGCTTGATGGTGAAGGGCGGGTCCTCGGCGCGGCCCAGGTTGAAGAAGGCATAGAACCCCGCCAACACCAACGCGATCATGAAGAATACGGTGAGGGTGCTGTACTTCAGCGCCAGCGCCGAGAGATTGGTGCGCGTCGTCATCGACTGTCTTTCCCTGGAGCGAAGCCGGTGCAGTCGCTAGCGTGACGCCTGTTGCTGCTGGAGAGGCTTGACCTTCTGGCCGGTCTCGAGCTTGTGCACGCCCGCGGTGGCGATCAGTTCGCCTTCCTTGACGCCCGACGAGATCGCCGCGGTGTCGTCGCGCCAGCGTGCGATCGCGACCGGGCGGAGTTCGACGGTACCGGTATCGCGATCGACCACCCAGACGGCCGGCTGCGTGCCGCGCTGGAAGATCGCAGAGAGCGGAACCTCGGCGACGGGCGTCGGATCAGGCCGCTCGAAGCCCAGCGTCGCGGTCATGCCGAGCCCGATGAACTCCGGCGGCTCCAGGACGCTGAAGCGTGCGGCGTAGGTGCGGGTCACCGGGTCGGCGCTGGGTGAGAGTTCGCGGAGCTTGGCGGCATGGCGCCGGCCCGGGTCCGACCAGAGTTCGAAGGTCGCGCCTTGGGCTGCGCGCACGAGTTTCAGCCGATGCTCCGGCACGCCGACGAGGATTTCCAGTTCGTCCGTCCGCGCGAGCCGGATCACGCCCTGGCCCTGCGACAGGACCTGCCCAACCTCCGCCTGTACGGCGGTGACCACGCCCGGCGCGTCGGCGCGCAGCACCGTGTAAGCGAGGTTGTTCTCCGCCGACGCCAGCTGGCTCTTCGCCTGGTCGACGCGGGCGAGGGCGGTCGCGGCCAGCGACTGGCGCTGGTCGAGCGTCTGCGGCACGAAGGCCATGCTGCCGCGCAGGTTCAGGTAGCGTTCGTGGTCGGCCTTGGCCCGCACATGATCGGCTTCCGCCGAGGCGAGCGCGGCACGCGCATTGTCGACGGCCAGCTGGTAGTCGGCGGGATCGAGGACGGCGATGACGTCGCGGGGCTTAACGACTGCACCGACATCGACCGACCTCTGGACGATCTTGCCCGCGACACGGAAGCCGAGTGTGCTCTCGATGCGGGGTACGACCGTGCCGGCCAGCAGCAATGTCTGGCCGTGAGTCTTGTAGGAAATCTCCGCGACCCTGGCCGGCCTGATCTTCGGCTCGGTCGCTGCCGCGGGATCGCCGGGCTGATTTCTGGCGGCCGAGTAGGCCGCGAATGCGCCCCCCGCCATGGCGACGCCGACGGCGCCAAATGCTGCGATCTTTAGAAACTTGGCGGGTAACCGAACGTTGGGGAGACGCATGGCGGGCCTTCCTTCGGACGTTTACAATGGTACGAGCAAACTAAACGCCGTTAACTGATCGTTGATAAGTTATCGGTGATAATATAATAGTCAAGGGCAGGAGAACCCGATTGAGTGCTTTTTCGCCAGTGGCGCCCGGCGGCCGGAAGAAGCGCGGCGAAGGGCATACCCGCCGCGAGGAAATCCTCCAGGCCGCCAAGGAACTGTTCCTCGAGCAGGGCTACGAGGCTACGACCATCCGCCGGATCGCCGACCGGGTCGGCGTGTCCGCGCCGGCGCTCTATCTCTATTTCCCGGACAAGGAACAGATGATGCTCGCGCTCTGCGATCAGACCTTTGGGTACCTGATCGAGCGGATCAGCGAGATCGAGAATACCGTCAGCGACCCGCGCGAGCGGATCCGGCGCTTCGGCGAGGCCTATCTCAAGTTCGGCCTGGCCCACCCCGACGAGTACAGGCTGATCTTCCTGGGCACGAACATCCCGGAGTCGATCCGCAAGTTGGGGCATCGCATGCCGACCGACGATCCGACGCGTCCGGGTATCGGCGGCGCCCTGGTGTTCCAGCGGCTGGTCGGCATTCTGGCCGAGGCGGAGGCGTCGGGCCTCGCACTCAATTACCCGGTCGACACCTGCGCTGAACTCTGCTGGATGGCGATGCACGGTGTCGTCTCGGCCCTCATCCTGAAGCCCGAGTTCCCTTGGTCCAATCGCGACCTCCTCGGCACAGGCATGCTGGAGATCGTCATGAAGGGCATCATTCGCGGCAGCTGAGGCTCAGGCTGCCGGCCCTGCTGCGGTCCTGCCCGCCGACGTTGAGCGGAGCAGCTTCATCAGGCCCCACGTCGCGGCCGCCCCGACGACCAGCACGCCGATTCCGATCAGCGGCCGGTACCACAACCATCCGAAAGCGATCACGATCGGTGCAATCGCCGCCGTGCAGAGCAGCGCCACCAGGAACGAGCCGGCCCCGATCACCTCGCTCAGCAGTGGAATGACGCTGCCGGCGACGGCCAGCGGGCGCAGCACGAGATTGAAACCGAACAGCATGAAGATCACACCGACCAGGCGCAGTATCCAGGTCATGGTGACGTTCTCTTCCTCGGCATGCTGGAACATCAGCCTGGCTGGCACGGTGCCGGCGGCGATCAGTTCCACGGTCGTGCCGGTCTGCGTGGGGAAGGGCGCGAGGCCGGAGCCGGACTGGGCGGCGACCACACTGGCCGTCTGCAAGGGAACTTCGCCGAACGAGATGCGCATGTCGCCGATTGCCGGCTGGGACGGGTCGCGGCCGACATAGAGCACGCCGTCGTTCACCCTGACCGGCTTGTTCACTCGAATCTGCAGGGCATTCGCCTGGACCTCGGTCACGGCCAGGCGCTTGGGCTCGCCAAATCCCCGCAGCAGCGAATCAGGCACCGCAAAGGCGCCCAACCGAGTTCCGGAGGCCACCAGATCGCGCGACTGGTAGACCATCACCGGATTGGTATGGCCACGAGGCTCCTTGAAGCGGTCCGAGTCGATCGGCTTGTCCGACCAGGTGCGCACATACTTGTAGGTCGTGGTGCGCTCCTCGCCGCCGCCTAACCTGGTGCGCGTCTCGCTGTGGGCCTCTTCCTTCCACTGATAGACCTCGACGTGACGCACGAGGCGCACGCCATTCACGCGCAGGGCGAAGTCGGAATCGGATACCGGGCCGCCGGTCGAGAGCATGCCGGTCACATGGATCAGCCGCCCGTCGTTCGATCGGTCCACGGAGTCGGCCGCGACGCTGCGCACGATGCCGGCGCCCTCCGCCAGGCCCTGCGCCGTCCGGATTGCGCGGCCCTCATTCCAGAACAGGACGCCGGCCGACACGACGACGAGAAGGAAGCCGAACAGGACACCGACGATCGCCTGCCCGAGGCGGGCGAACCAGGAGGTGCTGGTGACCTCGGTCACCTGATCGACGCCGCGCTCTTCCATTGAACCTGCCCTCGGGAATGGGCGCGGAGACTAGAATCACCATCCTCACCATTCAAATGGGGAGGTGCCAGCACCTTACGCCGGCGGGCTGAGCTTCGCTCAGCCCATCATCGCCTCGGCCAGACCCTCGGGAAGAGGTCGCAGGTCATCGACGCGCCCGGGACGAGGTCGGGTTCGTGGGGGAACTGGAAGGTGCCAGGCCGCGGATCGTAGCGCGCATCGTCGCCAGTGTAGCGCAAGGACAGCCCGCGGCGTCGAGCGCCGGGCGTGTCGTTGCCGGGTGCGCCGTGCACGATCATGGCATGGAACACGAGGCAGTCGCCGGGCTCCATCGTCCAGGAGCGGATGTCGTACTTGTCGCGCTCGGCGTCGATGTCGGGGATCTGGACGAGGTCGCTCGAGGTGAACTTGGCCTCGTGGCCCTTGCGGAAGGGCGTCGGCCGGTAGTTGATCCCCCAGCGATGGGAGCCGGCGATGAACTCGACAGCGCCGTTGCTGTGGTCGATTTCGTCGAGGGCGATCCAGACCGACGTGATCTGCCGGCCCGTGACCGGCCAGTAGGGCTGGTCCTGGTGCCACGGCGTGGGATGCGCCGTGCCCGGCTCCTTCACGAAGAGCTGGTCGTAGAAGAAATCGACCTTCTCCGACTGCATGAGTGCGGCGGCGATTTCAGCGGCCGGAGACGTGAGGGCGGCGAGGCGGAAATCGTTGTCCCGGCGCCACATGAACATGTCGCCGAAGAATTTTCCCGACGTGCTGCCTTCCGCGAAATTCGTCGCGTGCGGGCCTGGTTGGAGGAGGTCCCGCTCGATCGCCTCGCACAGGATTCCGACCCACACGGCATCGAAGGCGCCGCGCAGGCAGACGACGCCGTCGCGCTCGTACGCGGCGACGTCCGCTTCACTGACGGAGATCAAGCGTTCTGCAGGACGTGGACGGCGCGATTGGCGAGCAGGTCCTTGTTCTTGGCCGCATAGGCCTTCATGTGCTCCGACGCGCCGTGGGCCTTGAGGTCGTCCATGCTTTCCCACTTCTCGATGACGACGAAGGTGTCCGGACCGAACTTGGCGAACGGACCGCCATCGATGTCGACGGCCGCGCCGTACTCGATGCAGCCCTTCTCGGCATGGACGGCCGGGACGTTATCCTTGAAGTTCTTCAGGACTTCGTCGCGCTTGCCGGGCTTGGCCGTGATGATGGCGATGACGTGGATCATGACTGTCTCCCTCGGGTCTTGTTCGTGGCCTCAGGCGGCGCGACCGTGTCTTAGCAGACGACCGGGCAGCTTGTCGTCGGCCGCGACGGTGTCCTTGTTGTTCCGACGGATGACCTTGCCGTTGACGACGACGGCGTCGATGCCGCTCGCTTCGGAGACGAGGCGGTCGGCGCCGGCCGGCAGGTCGTACACGCGTTTCAGCGGCCCCGGATTCACGGTTTTCGGATCGAAGACGACGACGTCGGCGGGGCGGCCTTCGGCAAGGACACCGCGATCGGTGATGCCGAACATCTCGGCCGGCCGCTGGGTGAGGTTGTGCACGGCCTCCTCGAGCGTGAAGACCTTGCGCTCGCGCACCCAGTGGCCGAGCAGGTGGGTCGAGTAGCAGGCGTCGCACAGCTGGCTGGCATGGGCGCCGGCATCGGAGAGCGCGATGATCGTGTTGGGGTCGGTGATCAGCTCGGCCACTTCCTGCTCGTCGAAGTTCATGACGGCCATCCGGAAGCGTGTCTGCAGGTCGTCGGCCAGCGA
Source organism: Reyranella sp. (assembly GCA_046296475.1). GTDB lineage: Bacteria > Pseudomonadota > Alphaproteobacteria > Reyranellales > Reyranellaceae > Reyranella. Next base: position 232,877 of record JBKBLH010000003.1, on the reverse strand, counting down.
GATATCGAGGGCGAGGTCGACCGGATCTTTTCCGAGCTTCGCGGCCGCCGCGGTGAGCGGCATCTCCTCGAGCTCGCGATGCGACGGCGACCAGGCGATGACGACGCGGTCCCACCAATTGCGGAACAGCGGCGTGACTTCGCTGCGCAGCTTCTCTCGCCACGCCGGATCGGCGTATGCGCGACGCCTGGTGCCGGGTTCCTTCGCGTCCGCTTTCGCCAGTTCGTTCATGAACGGCATCACGTCGAAGATGAACGGCTCGGCGAAGGTGACCTCGAAGTTGAGCGGCCGGCAGCTCACTTGCGGGATGACGAGGGCGCCGGACTTGCGCTGCTCGGCGGCGAGGTCGAGCTGCTTGCGATGGCCGCCCGGGCCGTAGAGATGGGAGAGGAGGGCGGTCCAGGTGACGGGGATGCCGTACTTGCGGCTGACCTCGGCCATGTGGCGGGTCGAGAAATCGCGGCCGATGGTGATCTGCATCAGGCCGCGCTTCATCTCGCCCATCACCGAGACGAGGGCGTCCATTTCCTCAGGGGTCGCCTGGCGGCTGGGCACCGGCTTGCCGGCATAGCCGTTGTGGCTGACCGACACCGAGGTGCCGAAGCCGATGGCGCCGGCCTCCATGGCCTCGCGCACCAGCTTCTTCATCGTCCCGACCTCGTCGGCGGTCGCGGCGCGCTCGGTCGATTCCTCGCCCATCACATAGAGGCGCAGCGGCGTGTGGCCGAACAGGGCGGCCACGTTGATCGCCGAACCGCGCGTCTCCAGCGCGTCGAGATATTGTGGGAAGGTCTCGAAGGGCCAGGCGGTGCCAAGGCCTGCTTCCAGCGCCTCGAGGCTCATGCCTTCGACCTTCTCCAGGGTCTGCATGATCATCTTGCGGTGGATTTCCCGGGTCGGCGCGACGCCGAAGCCGCAATTGCCGATCACTGTGGTCGTCACACCATGCCAGGGCGATATGGTGAGCATGCGATCCCACAGGATCTGGGCGTCGTAGTGGGTGTGCACGTCGACGAAACCCGGCGAGACGACCTTGCCTGTCGCGTCGATCGTCTGCGCCGCCGGCCCGTCGGCCCTGCCGAGTGCGACGACCTTGCCGTCCTTGATGCCGAGATCGCCGGCGAAGCCCGGCTTTCCGGTGCCGTCGACGATGGTGCCGCCGGTAATCTTGAGGTCGAAGGTCATGGCCACTCCGGGGTAAACGCTTGTTCATATTGGCGCGGGTGCGTCGCAGGGGCAATGCCGTGCTTGCATGGCAAGGTCGCGCTGCTACGTTCCGCGCGGTTCGGGAGGATATTCAATGGCCAAGCACAAGATCGCGCTCATTCCGGGAGACGGAATCGGCAAGGAAGTTCTGCCGGAAGGCGTGAAGGTCCTGGAGGCCGCGGCGCGGCGGTTCGACTTCGAACTCGAGTTCACCGATTTCGACTGGTCGTGCGATCGTCTGGTGAAGACCGGCAAGATGATGCCGGACGACGGTATGGAAACGCTCAAGGGCTTCGAGAGCATCTTTCTCGGCGCCGTGGGCTGGCCGGGCGTTCCCGACCACGTGTCGCTATGGGGCCTGTTAATCCCGATCCGTCGCGACTTCGACGAATACGTGAACCTGCGCCCCGTGCGCCTGTTCGAGGGCGTCCCGTCGCCGCTCGCCAACCGCAAGCCGGGCGAGATCGACTTCTGGGTGGTGCGCGAAAACACCGAGGGCGAGTACAGCTCGATCGGCGGCCGCATGTTCCAGGGCACCGACGACGAGATGGCGATCCAGCAGGCGATCTTCACCCGCAAGGGTGTCGACCGGATCCTGAAGTTCGCGTTCGATTTCGCCAGCACCACGAAGAAGAAGCACGTGACCTCGGCGACCAAGTCGAACGGCATCATCCATACGATGCCCTTCTGGGACGAGCGCTTCGCCGAGATGTGCAAGAAGTATCCCGGCATCAAGGCCGACCAGTATCACATCGACATCCTGACCGCGCATTTCGTGCGCAACCCCGACTGGTTCGACGTGGTGGTGGGCTCCAACCTGTTCGGTGACATCCTCTCCGACCTCGGCCCGGCGCTCACCGGCTCGATCGGCGTGGCGCCATCGGGCAACATCAACCCGGAGCGCAAATATCCGTCGATGTTCGAGCCGGTCCACGGTTCGGCACCCGACATCGCCGGCAAGGGCATCGCCAATCCGATCGGCCAGATCTGGTCGGGCGCGATGATGGTCCGGCACCTCGGCTACCCGGAGGCTGCTGAAGCGATCGAGCGGGCCATCGCGGCCTCGCTGGTCGAGGGCGGGCCCCGCACCAAGGATCTGGGGGGCAACGGCGACACCAAGACCGTGGGCGCAGCCATTGCGGAGCTCGTGAAGACTGTGTAGCAGCCGCGTTACGGCTATTTTTTGAGAGGGTACCCCTGTGAAGAGACGCAACCTGCTTGCCGCCGCCGTAGCGGCTACCCTGGCCGCGGCGCCCATCGGCGTCATGGCGCAGGCCAGCTATCCGACGAAGCCGATCACGGTCATCGTGCCGTTCGCGGCCGGCGGCCCGACCGATGCGCTCGCCCGCGTGCTGACCGCCCGCATGGGCGAGGCGCTCGGCCAGACGATGATCGTCGAGAACGTCGGCGGTGCCGGCGGCACGATCGGCGTCAACAAGGCCGCCAAGGCGACGCCGGACGGCTACACGATCCTGTTCGCGCACATGGGCACCCTCGCGGTGAACATCGCGCTCTACAAGTCGCTGCCCTACGACAGCCAGAAGGACTTCGAGCCGATCGGACTGGGCGGAACGAACCCGATGGTGCTGGTCGCCAAGAAGGGGCTGCCTGCCAAGGACTTCAAGGAATTCGAGGCCTATGTGAAGGCCAACCAGAAGAAGGCGCAGTACGGCATGGCCGGCATCGGCGCCGCCTCGCATCTCGGCGGCCTGATGCTGAACAACATGATGAAGGTCGACGTCCTCGAGATTCCCTACAAGGGTACCGGCCCGGCACTGAACGACCTGGTGAGCGGCCAGTTCGACTACATGGTCGACCAGGCGGTGAATGTGCTCCCGCAGATCAAGGCCGGGACCATCAAGGCGCTGGGCGTCAGCACGCTGAAGCGCCTGCCGCAGCTGCCGGACGTCCCGACGATCGACGAGTCGGGCCTCAAGGGCTACGAGGTCACCATCTGGAACGGCTTCTTCGTCGCCAAGGGCACGCCGAAGAATGTGATCGACACGCTGAACAAGGCGCTGGTCACGGCGCTCGGCGACGAGAAGGTGCGCGCACGCCTGACCGACCAGGCGGTCGATCTGCCCGATCCGAAGGACGCGACGCCCGAGGCGCTCCGGGCCCAGCTCAAGACCTCGATCGACAAGTGGGTTCCTGCGATCAAGGCGGCCGGCGTGCAGCCCCAGTAACCCAAACGACAGATGCCGAGACCGGGCCGCCCCTCGGGGCGGCCCTTTTCGTTTTCAGGCGATCCCCAGGGCATCGAAGCCGACGTCGACCGCTCGCCGCGTGTCGCCGCCGTCGTCGCGCAACGCGAGCAGGAGCGTGCGAGCCGACCAGTCGATCTCGACCACGCCGAAATTGGCGCCGGCGAAGAGGGGCCCGAGGCGGTTGGGGCCGGGCTCCTTCGCCGCCCAGTAGACCATGTTGAGGCCGCTCGAGGTGACCTCGTACAGCGGATAGAGCGCTTCGGGTGTGTCGCGGTAGAGCGCGCCGATATGGCGGTCGCCGGACAGGAATACGACGCCCTTGGCGCCGCTCTCTCGAATCGTGTCGACGAGCCTCTGTTTTTCCAGCGGCATGTTTCCCCAGCGCTCCCAGCCATGGCCTTCTGCAAGGACCTGCGTGCTGGACACGATCAGCCGCAGTTCTGCCGGCTTGCGCAGTTCCGCCGCGAGCCACGCCCATTGCTCGGTACCCAGCATCGTCTTGGTCGGATCGGTATCGGGCAGGTAGCGCTGCTTGCCCGGCGCGTCGCGCTGGTCAGTGATCCTGAGGGGCGAGCGGAACCAGCGTACGTCGAGCAGGATCACCTGCACGCGCTTCCCCGGCGGGCCGATGATCCGAGAATCGTAGATGCCGCCGCGGCTGCGCCGGATGTCGTCCGCCGGCGCGTCCCAGAAATCGAGGAAGAGCTCCTTTGCGATGCTCTTGTGGGCGAACTCGGCGCCACCGTCGTTGACGCCGTAGTCGTGGTCGTCCCAGACGGCGAGGTGGGGCACCGATCCGCGCAGCTTCGCATAGCCGGCGATTTGCCTCGCTTCGTCGTAGGCCCGCTTCAGTTCCAGTGCATCCGGCGCATGGAAGTCGCCATAGACGTTGTCGCCCGCGAAGATGAAGAGGTCGGGCCGGTAGGCGAGGATGGGCTCCCAGATCGGCTGCGGCAGGGTCTGCTTGGCGCAGGACCCGAAGGCGATGCGCGAGAGTGGCTTTGCGGATTGCGCCAGGGAAGCGGCGGGGGCCAGCGAGGCGGCCCCGGCGAGCCGGGCGAACGTGCGGCGTGAGAACATGGTAGACACCATAATGACATTTTATGTGGTTTGGATGGCGGCAGCATGAAGCGCCATTTGAAGCGTGCCCTGGAACTGCTTCTGATGCCCCTGGCGGCGGCGATCGTCTTCATCGAGGACGTGCTGCTGCACTATCTGGGCGTCGCCATGGCGGCATTCGCCAAATGGCCGCCAGTCGCGCGGCTCGAAGCGTGGTTCGCTCGCCTGCCGCCCAAGGCCGCCTTGATCGCCTTCGTCGCGCCCTCGGCGCTCGTGTTGCCGATCAAGCTGGCGGCTCTTGGCTTCGCGCTGCATGGAAAATTCGCCCTGGCGACGGCCAGCATTCTCGTGGGCAAGATGCTCGCGACCGCACTGGTCGCGCGCCTCTACAAGATCCTGCGGCCGACTCTGGTCACGATGCCCTGGTTCCTCGCGGCTGAGACGTGGATCTTCAAGTGGCGCGACACACTCTACGCCTTCGTCGAGTCCCTGCCGGCCTGGCAGAAGACGAAGGCGATGGTGCACCGTCTGCGCCGCTGGCTGTCGGGCCTGGTGGCTGGTCTGACGACCCGCTGACCGGGCGCGAGGCCGCCACTGGCCTTTCCGTCCGCCGTTTGCATTTTGCAGGACAAGGGCGCGCTGTCACTCTCCGCAGATCTTTCCGAGGAGCCTGACCCGTGACCGTACGCCCGCCCAACATCCTGCTGATCCTGGCCGACAATCTCGGATGGGGCGAACTCGGCTGCTATGGCGGCGGCGTCCTGCGCGGGGCGCCGACGCCGCGCATCGACGCCCTGGCGGAAGAAGGCCTGACCTGTCTCAACTTCAACGTCGAAAGCGACTGCGTGCCGACCCGGTCGGCGCTGATGACCGGTCGTCACCCGATCCGTACCGGCGCGATGCAGTCGGTGCCGGCCGGCCTCCCCCAGGGGCTGATCCCGTGGGAGATCACGATCGGTGAACTCCTGCAGGGCGCCGGCTACGCAACGGCGTGTTTCGGCAAATGGCATCTCGGCGACCGGGAAGGGCGTCTGCCGAAGGACCGTGGCTTCGACGAATGGTACGGCATTCCACGGACGTCGAACGAGGCGATGTTCACCGCGGCACCGGGGTTCGATCCCGAGATCGTGCCGATGCCTTATGTGATGGAAGGCGTGAAGGGTGCGCCGGCTCGCAACCTTGCGGTCTATGACCTGGAACAGCGCCGCCTCATCGACGGCGAGCTGACACGCCGCACGATCGACTTCATGGAGCGCCAGTCGGGTGCCGGGCGACCATTCTTCGCCTATGTGCCGCTGACTCAGTTGCACTTCCCGACCTTGCCGCATCCCGACTTCGCAGGGCGTACGAGGGCGGGAGACTTTGCCGATGCGATGGCCGAGATGGATCACCGGGTGGGCGAGATGCTCGACGCGATCGATCGGCTGGGCCTGCGCGACGATACACTGGTGCTCTTCGGCAGCGACAACGGCCCGGAATTCCGGCGGCCGTGGCGCGGTACCGCCGGTCCGTGGCGCGGCACCTATCACACCGCCATGGAGGGCGGGCTCCGCGTCCCGTTCATCCTGCGCTGGCCGGGCCGCATCGCGGCGCGCCGCACGACGGATGTGCTGCACATCACCGATCTCTATCCGACCCTGGCCAAGGTCGCCGGCGCGCGCCTTCCGTCCGACCGGCCTATCGACGGGATCGATCAGCTGGGCTTCTTCCTCGGCGAGCGCCCGACGTCTGCACGGGAAGGGTTTCCCTACTACATCAAGACCGAGCTGCGGGCCGTGAAGTGGCGCGACTGGAAGATGCATCTCATGTGGGAGGTTGAGCCCAACGAGGGGCCGATCAAGCTGGAGACGCCCTACCTGTTCAATCTCGTGAAGGATCCGAAGGAGGAGACCGACGCGAACATGGACGAGGGCTGGGTGCGCGGCCCGATCCGCCGCCTGATCGAAGCCTTTCAGGAGAGCCTCAAGGCGCACCCGCCGATTCCCCCCGGTGCGCCGGACGGGTTCCAGCCGGGCGGGAAGGCGGGTTGATGAGACCCGCTCCTTTCGCTCACCGGCTCGCGCCTTTGTGCGGCCGCCTGCTCCTGCGTTAGGTTCATCCGAGTGAATGAAGCCGACGGGAGTTGCAGGACCATGCCGCATGTCGTTCCCAACGAAGCCGCCCTGGGCGCTCGCATCGAAGGGCTCGATCGCGCCACCGCGAACGAGCCCGCGGTGGCGGCGCTGCTGAATCAGGCGCTCGCCGAGCATCTGCTGGTGGTGATCCCGGGCGATCCGATGACGCCTGAGCAGACGCGCGAGTTCTCCAAGGCCTTCGGCGCACCGCAGAAGCAGCTGCTGCGCTACAAGCGCAGCGGCGCCGTGCCCGATGTTTCGGTAATGGTGAGCACCCTGATGGCCGACGGCACCACCGACAAGACGGCCATTCGTGCGGAAGACTGGCACACCGACGATTCCTATTTCGCGGTGCCCGCCAAGGCGACGCTGCTGCACAGTATCGAGATCCCGAGCTCGGGCGGCGCCACCTGGTTCTGCAACATGCACTCGGTCTACGACGCCTTGCCTGACGCCACGAAGAAGCGCATCGAGGGCAAGCGCGCCATCCACGGCTACGACACGCCGCGCGCCCGCAACCGGCCGTCGCCGCGCACGCCCGAGGAAATCGCCGAGACACCGGATGTCGAGCACCCGCTGGTGCGGACCCACCCCGTCACGGGGCGCAAGGCGCTCTACCTCAACCCAAACCGGCTCGACCGCATCGTCGGGCTGGAGCGGGCCGAGAGCGACGCCCTGCTCGACGAACTGGCCAACGAGGCGCGCAAGCCTCAGCACCATTTCGGCCATGTCTGGAGTAGGGGCGACATCGTCGTCTGGGACAACCGCGCCACCATGCACCGCGTCGTCATCGACTATCCGCTGGGTGAGCCAAGGATCATGCACCGGGTGCTGATCGAGGGCGACCGGCCGTACTGAGGGCGGGTGGCGCCCGTGCTCAGCGCACGGCGCCCGAGGCGCGCATCTTCTCGATTTCGGCCTCGCCGTACCCGGCCTCGGCGAGGATCTCGGCCGTATGCTCGCCGAGCCTGGGGGCGTGCGTCTCGAGCGGACGCTCGCCGCCGGAGAACTTGTTGGCCCTCTTGGAACGTCGAATCCGCCCCTCGCTGGGATGGTCCTCGGGCTGGAAGAAACCGACATCGGCCAGGTGGGGATCGGTGAGCAGGTCGTCGATCGTATTGTAACGGGCGGCCGGCACGTCGAGCCGGTCGAATATCTCCAGCCATTCCGCGGTCGCCTTCTGCGCGAGGCCCGCCTTGCGGACCTCGAAATAGGCGGCGGCGTTGTTGGTGCGGGCGAAGGCGCTGTCGAAGCGCGGATCAGTCTTCAGTTCCGGCCGGCCGATGGCGTCGAAGAAGGCGAAGGCCTGCTGGTTGGTGTTGGGCCCGACGGTGATGTAGCCGTCCTTCGTGGGCAGCGGACGATAATCGGGACTGAGCAGCCTTCCGTCGCCGGTGGGCCCGATCGGCGGATCGAACGTCGCCGCGCCCAGATGCTCGCTCGACACGAACGAGGCCATGTTCTCGAGCATGGGCACGTCGATCGCCTCGCCGACGCCGGTCTTCTCGCGCCGGTACAGCGCAAAGCCGATGCACTGGGCGGCGATCAGGCCGGTCGTGTGGTCGCTCATCACCATGGGCACGAAGCGCGGCTCGCCGGTGGCGCGCTCCAGCGTACCCGCGACGCCGGACAGGCTCTGCACGATGGGATCGTAGGCGGGGCGGTTGTAGTAGCGGCCGCCACGGCCGAAAGCCAGGATCGAGCAGTGGATCAGCTTCGGGTTCTTCCTTGCGAGGCTCGCGTGATCGAGCCCGGCGCGGGTGAGGGCCTCGGGCCGCACGTTGCTCACGAATACGTCGGCCTTCTCGATCAGGCGATGGAGCGCCGCGAGCCCGTCCGGCTTCTTGATGTCGAGCACGATCGACCGCTTGTTGCGGTTGAAGTTGATGAACTTGCCCGACATGCCGGGATTGCGGCTGCCCTGCGCCATGGTACGCAGCAGGTCGCCGACCGGCGCCTCGATCTTGATGACCTCGGCGCCGTAGTCGGCCAGGGTGCGCGTGCAGATCGGGCCGACGACCACCGTCGTCAGGTCGACCACCTTCACGCCCGCGAGCGGACCACCGCTCACGCCTCGCTCCCTTGGGCGAACTCCAGGTCCATCTCGCCGCACAGAACGCCGTTCTTGTCGGCGGCCCATAGCTTCAGCCTGCCGTCCTTCGGCTCCTCGCCGCGCACCTCGATCAGGTCGCCGACCCAGAGCGGATGGACGAGACGCGCGCTGTAGCCCTTCAACTCGCCCCTGACATGCTTCAGCGCGGCGTCGACCATCAGGTGCATCGACAGGCCGCCGTTGGAGACGATGGCGGGATAGCCTTCTTCGCTGCGCGTGTAGTCGCCGTCATAGTGGATGCGATGGGCGTTCCAGGTGATGGCGCCGTAGCGGAAGTTGAGCGTGTTGGTGAGGGACGTCGTCTCGGTCCAGGCTTGGTCGGTGCGGGCCTGCGTGGCCACCGTGGCGGTGGTCTTCTGGCCGGGCGGGACGGCGGGGCGGTAGATCGCGTCGAACGTGTCGGAGGCAATGGTCCGGCCGCCCTGTTCGATCGTGTGGCGCATCGTGAGCACGAAGATGTCGCCCGAGCGCCCGGTCTTGGGGACGATGTTCGCCACCTCGGCCTTCTTCAGGGCGGTCTCGCCGGCCTTCAGGCGGCCCATGATCTCGACCCGGCGGCCGGCGCCCATGCGGCGCGGCATCGGGATCGGCGGCAGGACGATTCCCTTGTTTGGATGGCCGTCGGGACCGAGTTCGCCCTGGCGGACGGTCTCGGCAAAAAACACCGTGAACCAGTGCGGCGGCAGCTCCTGGCCGCGCTTGATGCTGTCGGGATCGACGTCGAAGGTCGCGGCGACGCGGCGGACGGCCATCATGCCGATATCGTCCTCGACCGTGCGCACCCGCCCGATCCAGGGCCGCAGGGTCTCCATCGCCTCGTCCATCCAGCCCATGTCCGCTCCCTCAGAAATGTTTCGGCGCGCATCCTCCAACAAAAGAAGGGCCCGCAACAGCGGGCCCTTCCATGATCCGAAAGCTTGTCCCGAACGAAGTGAGGGATCTTTCGGTAACCGAAAGATCCCTCGGCCTTCGGCCTCGGGATGACAACGACGTCAGATCGAGTAGTACATCTTGTACTCGATCGGGGCCGGCTGGTGTTCCCAGTTGTAGACCTCTTCCCACTTGAGCTCCATGTAGGCGTCGATCTGGTCGTCGGTGAACACGCCGCCCTGGGTCAGGAACGAGCGGTCGGCGTCGAGGGCGTTGAGGGCCTCGCGCAGCGAGCCGGCGACGGTCGGAACCTTGGAGAGTTCTTCCGGCGGCAGGTCGTACAGGTTCTTGTCCATCGGGTCGCCCGGATGGATCTTGTTCTTGATGCCGTCGAGGCCGGCCATCAGCATCGCCGCGAAGGCGAGGTACGGGTTGGCCGACGGGTCGGGGAAGCGGACCTCGACGCGCTTGCCCTTGGGCGAGGACGCGTAGGGGATGCGGCACGAGGCCGAGCGGTTGCGCGACGAGTAGGCCAGCAGCACCGGCGCCTCGAAGCCCGGGATGACGCGCTTGTAGGAGTTGGTGCTGGCGTTGGTGAAGGCGTTCAGCGCCTTGGCGTGCTTGATGATGCCGCCGATGTAGTACAGCGCCGTCTCCGACAGGTCGGCATAGCCCGAACCGGCGAACAGCGGCTTGCCGTCCTTCCAGATCGACTGGTGGGTGTGCATGCCCGAGCCGTTGTCGCCATAGAGCGGCTTCGGCATGAAGGTCAGCGACTTGCCGTAGCTGTGAGCGACGTTGTGCAGCGTGTACTTGTACTTCTGCACGTTGTCGGCGGTCTTCACGAGCGTGTCGAACTTGAAGCCGAGCTCGTTCTGCGCCGGGGCCACCTCGTGATGGTGGATTTCCATGGTCAGGCCCATCTCCGTGCAGACCGACATCATCTCGGCGCGCAGGTCGTTATGGGTGTCGACCGGCTGGACCGGGAAGTAGCCGCCCTTGACGGCCGGACGGTGGGCGAGGTTGCCGCCCTCGACCGCGATGCCGGTGTTCCACGGCGATTCGTTCGAGGAGATGCTGTAGAAGCTGCCCTGCATCTGCACGTCGTAGCGGACGTCGTCGAACACGAAGAATTCGAGCTCGGGGCCGAACACGGCGGTGTCGCCGATGCCGGACGACTTCATGAAGGCCTCGGCGCGCTTGGCGGTCGAGCGCGGGCAGCGGGCGTAGAGCTGGCCGGTCGAGGGCTCTACGACGTCGCAGTTCACGATCAGCGTGGTCTGGGCCGAGAAGGGATCGAGCACGGCAGTCGAGGGATCCGGCATCAGGATCATGTCGGACTCGTTGATCGCCTTCCAGCCGGCGATCGAGGAACCGTCGAACATCACGCCGTCCTCGAAGGTGCCTTCGTCGGTGGCGGACGCCATGCGGGCCGTGTGCTGCCACTTGCCGCGCGGATCGGTAAAGCGGAAGTCAACGAACTTGACGTCCTTTTCCTTGATCAGCGCGAGAACCTGTTTGGCATCCATTGTCGGTCGTCCCTCTACTTGTGGTTTACTGCTTCAGCCCCCAAAGGCCGGGTCCTCATACGGCGGCGTCACCACGCTCACCAGTACGAATTCGAATCGCGTCGTCGATGCTCGACACGAAGATCTTGCCGTCGCCGATGCGACCGGTATGCGCTGAGCCGCGAATCGCCTCGACCGCCTTTTCCACCATCTCGTCCTCGATGATGAGTTCGAGCTTCACCTTCGGCAGGAAATCGACGACGTATTCAGCGCCACGATAGAGTTCGGTATGGCCTTTCTGGCGGCCGAAGCCCTTGGCTTCGAGGACCGTGATGCCTTTCAGGCCGATCTGGTTGAGGGCGTCCTTCACCTCATCCAGTTTGAAGGGCTTGATGATCGCTTCGATCTTCTTCATTTGGCTTGAGACACTCCGCGCGCAGGCACCGGGTTCCCCCAATCGGAAGAGCCCGCGTGAGAAACAGGGAAGCACAATCCATGCCAGAATTTGCCACGGGCTGAAACGGGAATTGTCGAACGAGTTTGTCTGTTTGGCGGGCGGATTGAGTGGATTTTAATCAATAAATTGATCAACTTTCGGGCAGTACAGCATCAATGAAACCAGCAAACTCGACGATGGCCGGCTTGGGGACGACGGTGTTCGAAGTCATGTCGGCACTTGCCCGCGAACATAACTCCGTCAACCTCGGCCAGGGATTCCCCGACGACAAGGGACCGGAGGAGGTTCGTGCCGCGGCGGCGGACTATCTGCTGAATGGCCACAACCAGTATCCGCCGATGATGGGCATACCGGAACTGCGGCAGGCGGTGGCGGAGCACGCCAGGCGCTTCCAGGGGCTGGATGTCGACTGGCAAAGCGAAGTGCTCGTCACCTCCGGAGCGACCGAGGCGCTGGGCGACTGCCTGTTCGGCCTGATCGAGCCGGGTGATGAAGTCGTGCTGATCGAACCGCTCTACGATTCCTACCTGCCGATCGTGCGGCGCGCGGGCGGAATCCCGAAGCTGGTGCGACTGGAGCCGCCCGAATGGCGCCTGCCGAAGGAGGAACTGGCTGCCGCTTTCGGTCCAAGGACCAAGCTCATCCTCTTCAATACGCCGATGAATCCCTGTTCGAAGGTCTTTGACCGGGAGGAACTCTCCTTCATCGCGAAACTCTGCCTCGAACACGACGTCTATGCCATCTGCGACGAGGTCTATGAGCACATCATCTTCGACGACCGGCGCCACATCTCGCTGATGACCCTCCCGGGCATGCGCGACCGCACGGTGCGCATCGGCTCTGCCGGCAAGAGCTTCAGCCTGACGGGGTGGAAGGTGGGGTACATCACGGCGGCGCCGGAACTGATGAAGCCGATCGCCCGGACGCACCAGTTCATGACGTTCACGACCCCGCCCAACCTCCAGTGGGGGGCGGCAACCGGGCTACGGCTGCAGGACGGATATTTTTCAACCCTGGCCGCCGACATGCAACGCAAGCGGGACCGGCTCGCACACGCCCTGGCGACAATCGGATTCGACGTCTTGCCAGCACACGGGACCTACTTCGTCACGACGGATTTCCGGCCTTTGGGCTTCAACGGGACGGACGAGGAGTTCTGTCGTCACATAACTGTAAAGGCAGGGGTCACTGCCGTCCCGGTCAGCGCTTTCTACCAATCCGCCGAGGCGCCCCGGTACTTCGCACGCTTCTGCTTCTGCAAACACGACTCCACCCTGGACAGCGCTATCCAGCGGTTGACGGCACATTTTGCGACCTGATTGTCTGGTATTTGCAGTTTCGTGGGCCTAGGATGCAATTGGCGCACAATTTTTGGGGCGCCGCGGGCCCCGAACAGCGAAAGTTATTGCATTGGCATTGCCATTTTCCGCAAATCCCGGCCATATCCGGCAGATATGGCGTTCAATAGCGAGATCTTGGCCGACATGAGTCGGACCGACGACGCGGCCCCCGCAGCAATGCCCCGCAAGCCGGTTCGGATGGATGGTCGTCGTTTGCGCAGCGAACGAACGAAGCAGCTCATCATTGAGGCCTATCTGGATCTGATCCGGGAAAACCCCTCAGTACCGATGCCGACCGCGACCGAGATCGCGGCACGGGCCGGCTACTCCGTCCGCTCCATCTTCGAACGCTTTCCCGACCTGCACACGTTGAGGGTGGCGGCGGCGGACTACAGTCTCGCGCATGCGGCAGCGCTGGCGCCGGCGCGCGACGTCGATGGTGATCGTGCCACACGCATCAGGTCACAGGTCGAAACGCGGGCAGGGACCTGCGAGCGCGGGGTGGCGCTGTGGCGGGCACTGCTGTTCAACGTCGACGAGGACGATGCGCTCAAGTTACGCATAAAGATCGCGCGCGACCGAACGGTAGAGCGAATCGAGCTCATGTACCGGCGCGAACTGTCGGTTCTGTCTCCGGACGAGCGCCGCAATCTCCTGATCGCGCTCGAGGCCATCACCGATATCGAGAGCTGGGCGCGGATGCGCGACATGTACGGTCTCTCCTTCGCCGAGGCTTGTGCCGTGTGGATCGGCACCATCGACAGAATGCTGCCACCTACCCCTCAAGATGCACCGACATCATGAATCCGAGTTCCGCGAAAATCGACGGCCGCCGACTGCGCAGTGAGCGGACCAAGCAATTGATCATCGAAGCCTATCTCGCGCTGGCACAGGAGATGTCGCCGCGCGTGCCGACGGCGGCCGAGATCGCCGAGAAGGCGGGCTACTCGGTGCGCTCGGTGTTCGAGCGCTTTCCCGACATCCGCGCATTGCAGGTGGCTGCAGTCGACTATTCGCTCGCGCAGTTGGCGGCGCTGGCGCCGCCACGGGGTGCCGACGGCGACCGCAAGGCCCGGATCGACGCCCATGTCCGGACCCGCGGCCAGACCTGCGAGACCTGGCTGCCGCTATGGCGCTCTCTCATCGTCAACCAGGGCGATTCGCCGGAACTGAAGGCGCGCATCCGTCTGGCCCGCGAGCATGTGACGGCTCGCATGGAGTTGATGTTCGCACCCGAACTCGCCTTGATAAGCCTCGCGGAGCGTCGCCAGATCCTGATCGCACTCGAAGCGCTGACGGATGTCGAAAGCTGGGCCAGGATGCGCGAGCTGTTCGGCTTGTCCGTCGACGAGGCGTGCCTCGTCTGGACGCAGGCGATCCACCGCCTGCTTCCTGCGCCCGCCAGTGGCGCCGTATGACGGAGCGAGGGAGGCAGCCATCCGACATCCCGCGCCAGGCTCGATCGGTTGACGGCCGGCGGCTGCGCAGTGCGAAGACGCGGCAACTCATCATCGAAGCCTATCTCGCGCTCCTGCGGGAAAACCCGCAGATTCCGACGGCTGCGTCGATTGCACAAAGAGCCGGCTATTCGGTCAGGTCGATCTTCGAGCGGTTTCCCGACCTGCATGCGCTGCGTGTCGCCGCGACCGACGAGGCGTTGCTGAAGGCATCGGCCCAGGTTGCGAGCCAACCGACCGTCGGCAGCCGTCGGGATCGGCTCAGGATTCACGTGGAGGCACGTGGCAGGGTCTGCGAGGAATGGCTGCCGCTCTGGCGGGCGCTCAACGCCAACCAGGGGGATTCGGTGGAACTAAAGGCGAGGATACGGCTGATTCGCGAGATGGTCATCCGGCGGATCGAGGAGATGTTCCCGTGGGAACTCTCGACTCTCGACGAGCGCGGGCGGCGCCAGACGATCCTGGCCATCGAGGCCCTGATAGACTTCGAGAGCTGGGCGCGCATGCGCGGACTGTTCGGATTGTCGTTCGAGGATGCCTGCAGTGTCTGGGAGACGGCGATCGATCGACTGCTGCCGGAAACCCCGCCTGTTTCTTGACGCTCCGGCCGCCGGGGCGTAGGAAGGCGCCGCTTCGTCGGGAGCGATCCGCGATGGCGGCCGTAGCTCAGTTGGTTAGAGCGCCAGATTGTGATTCTGGATGTCGCCGGTTCAAATCCGGTCGGCCGCCCCAATCGCCCTCGCGAAAGGCTTCCCGGGTCTGAAATGCGCGATCTCGTTTCCCGAGACGAACTGGCCCTCCTGAACTGTGCCGAGATGGCGCGGGCCGATGCCATTGCGATCGCCAGCGGAGCGCCCGGCCGGGTCCTAATGGAGGCTGCGGGTCGCGCCGTGGCCACGACGGCGATGCTGCGTCACGCCAGGCGGCCTGTCCTGGTCCTCTGCGGGCCGGGAAACAACGGCGGCGACGGCGTCGTCGCGGCGCGACGTCTGCAGACGGCGGGCTGGCCCGTCCGCGTCGTTCTTTTTGGAGCGCTTGCCAACCTCAAGGGCGACGCCGCCTGGGCCGCGGGGACGTGGGCAGGTCCGGTTGACCGTTGGTCTCCCGCGATGCTCGAGGGCGCGCCGCTGGTGATCGATGCCATATTCGGGGCAGGGCTCAGCCGGCCCATCGAGGGTGAAATCGCTGCTGCCATCGAGGCAGTGAACGCGCGGAAGTCGCCCGTCGTCGCCGTGGATGTGCCGAGCGGCCTGCACGGCGATACCGGAGAAGTTCTGGGGCCCGCGCTCCAGGCGGAATCTACCGTTTCTTTCTTTCGGGCCAAGCCCGGGCATTATGCCGTGGAGGGCTTGCGGCGCTGCGGCCGTCTGCACATCGCCGACATTGGCGTTCCAGCGACGGCGCTGACGAAGATCGGTCCCCGGGTCTGGCTGAACGACCCGGCTCTGTGGGCCCATTCGCTCCGGCGCGAAGACATCGCGGATCACAAGTACACGCGTGGTCACCTCACGATCCTGGCCGGCGCTCACGCCACCGGCGCCGCGCGCCTCGCCGCGTTGGCCGGCCGCCGGGCGGGGGCCGGATTGGTGACGATCGCCGCCGTCAGGTCGACCGTGCAGGCGTTCCAGGCTGCGGAGCCCGGCAACCTCGTGGTCGAAGCCGACGATGGCGCGATGTTCGCCCATCTGCTGGGAGACGAGCGACGCAATGCCGTCCTGATCGGACCGGGATCGGGGACGGGCGACCGGACGAGGGAGGCGGTCCTCGCGGCCCTCGATGCGAGGCGAAGCGTCGTTCTCGATGCGGACGCTCTCACCGTGTTCGCCGCGGATCCGAAGCTGCTCTTTCGCCGGGTTCGGGGGCCGACGCTGCTCACTCCCCATGAAGGCGAGTTCCGCCGGCTCTTTCCCGACCTCGCCGCCAGGCAGGGCAAGCTGGAGCGAGTGAGGGAAGCGGCGGCGCGCAGTGGGGCGACGGTCCTCTTGAAGGGACCCGACACGGTGATCGCCGAACCGGACGGGCGTGCGGTGATAAACGTCCATGCCTCACCGGCACTGGCGACCGCCGGATCTGGAGACGTGCTGGCCGGGCTGATCGGTGGGCTCTTGGCGCAGGGCCTTACGCCCCTCGCCGCGGCGTCGGCGGCGGCGTGGCTGCATGGGGAATGTGCGCTACGGTTCGGCAATACCGGCCTGATCGCGGAGGATTTGCCGGCCCAATTGCCCCGCGTCCTTCACTCCCTGTCGTCCTTCAATTGACCGTTCATCGGGGTCGGGCTAAGAGGCCCGCGATTCGGCCTTCGCGGCACGCCCCGATGGCTCAGGATGTCGTTTGGGCAAGCTTCGGGCGGGCGTGGTGGAATTGGTAGACACGCGAGATTTAGGTTCTCGTGCCGCAAGGCGTGGGGGTTCAAGTCCCTCCGCCCGCACCAGGAAATGGAAGTGAGACAATGCAAGTTACGGAACTCTCGGCTGAAGGCCTGAAGCACCAGTTCAAGATCGTCGTCCCGTCGAGCGAGCTGACGTCGAAGATCGACGAGCGCCTTGCCGAAATGGCGAAGACGGCGGCTTTGCCCGGCTTCCGTCCGGGCAAGGTGCCGGTCAGTCTCCTGAAGAAGCAGTATGGCCAGGCCCTGTTTGGCGAAGCTGTCGAAGCGGCCGTCAACACCAGCACCGCCAAGGCGATCGAGGATCGAGGACTGAAGCCCGCCCTGCAGCCGCGCGTCGACCTCAAGCAGCTTGAGGAAGGCAAGGACGTCGAGTTCGAGGTCGTCGTCGAGGTACTGCCCGAGATCGGCGCGCTCGATTTCTCGGGCGTCGAACTCGAGCGGCTAAAGGCCGAGGTTCCGGAGAAGGACATCGACGAGGCGCTCGAGCGCATCGCCAAGGCGAACCGCGAGCAGAAGCCGGTCGATCCGCCGCGGCCGGCGCAGAAGGGAGATGCGATCAAGCTCGACTTCGTGGGCTCGGTCGATGGTGTCGAGTTCCCCGGCGGCGCGGCCCAGGACTACGTTCTGGAGATCGGCTCGGGCTCGTTCATTCCGGGCTTCGAGGATCAGCTGGTTGGCGCCGAGGTCGGCAAGCCCGTCGACGTGAAGGTCACCTTCCCGGCCGAGTACGGCGCGCCCGAGCTCGCCGGCAAGGACGCGGTATTCAAGTGCACGGTCAAGGAAGTGCTCGAGTTCGTCGACAAGCCCGCCGACGACGATCTTGCCAAGAAGAACAACTTCGAGAACCTCGAGGCGATGCGCAAGGCGATCGGTGAGCGGATCGGTCAGGACTACACGCAGATTTCGCGCACGATGATCAAGCGTCAGCTGCTGGACAAGCTTGCGGACACGCACAAGTTTGCCGTGCCGGAGGGCCTCGTGGAGAGCGAGTTCAACGCTATCTGGCAGCGCATCGAGGAGGCCAAGAAGAACGGCCAGAAAGTCGAGGAAGACGAAGAGAAGATGCGCAAGGAGTATCGCGACATCGCCGAGCGCCGGGTTCGCCTGGGTCTGCTGCTGGCCGACGTCGGCCGCTCCAACAGCATCGACGTGACGCCGGAGGAACTCAACCAGGCGGCGATGCGCGAAGCCATGCGCTACCAGGGCCAGGAGCGCCAGGTGCTGGAGTACTTCAGCAAGAATCCGGAACTCAAGGACCAGCTTCGCGCGCCGATCTTCGAGGAGAAGACGGTCGACTTCATTCTCGAGCTCGCCAAGGTTTCCGAAAAGTCGGTTACCCCGGAGGAACTGCTCAAGGCCGCCCGCGAGGCGGAAGAGGAAGAGGGCGACGAGAAGGCCGCAGGCTGATCTTGAACCGGTGGTCTTGAACGGGATCACCGGCGCTGCCACTTTTCATCGATCAGTCACTCAAGGGGGCCCGCGATGATTCGCGACCGCGATCCGCTCGAAGTTCACAACAACTACTACGTGCCGATGGTCGTCGAGCAATCGGCGCGCGGCGAGCGCGGCTACGACATCTGGTCGAGGCTGCTCAAGGAGCGGATCATTTTCCTGAACGGCCCGGTCGAGGACCACGTGGCGGGCGTACTCTGCGCTCAGCTGCTCTACCTCGAGGCCGAGAACCCGACGAAGGACATTTCCTTCTACATCAACTCGCCGGGTGGCGTGGTGACGTCGGGCATGGCGATCTACGACACGATGCGGTACATCCGACCGCACATCTCGACTCTGGTCTACGGTCAGGCGGCGTCGATGGGCTCCCTCCTGCTGACGGCAGGCGAGAAGGGCAAGCGGTTTGCCCTGCCGAATGCGCGCGTCATGATCCACCAGCCCTCGGGTGGAGCCCAGGGCCAGGCGACGGACATCGAGATCCATGCCCGTGAGATCCTTGCGACCCGGGCGAGGCTGAACCAGATGTATGTGGAGCATACCGGCAAGCCGATCGAGGTGATCGAGCAGGCGATGGAGCGCGACAAGTTCTTCACGCCTCTGGAAGCCAAGGAATTCGGTCTCATCGACGACGTGCTCGAGAAGAGGCCGACCCCGACAACCATCCAGGCTGCTGCCTCCTGAAGCGGCAGTCGCGATCCATTGTTTCCTGTTCGCACGGCGACACACCATATTTTGATGTTGTCGCCGTCCGGGCGGCACGTTTAACATAGGCTTGTGTGCGGGCCCTCAGGTCGCGGGGCCCCCCAAGCGGAGGTGCGTTACCGACATGCCAGCCGCCAAGTCCGGGGGTGATTCCCGCAACACCCTGTATTGCAGCTTCTGTGGCAAGAGCCAGCATGAAGTCCGCAAGCTCATTGCCGGTCCGACCGTGTTCATCTGCGATGAATGCGTCGAACTCTGCATGGACATCATCAGGGAAGAGAGCAAGACGACTCTCGTCAAGTCGAAGGACGGGGTGCCGTCTCCCAAGGAGATCCGGCAGATCCTCGACGACTACGTCATCGGTCAGGATCGCGCCAAACGCATCCTTTCAGTCGCCGTGCACAATCACTACAAGCGGTTGAGCCATGGTGGCAAGGCGAACGACGTGGAGATCGCCAAGTCGAACATCATGCTGATCGGCCCGACCGGTTGCGGCAAGACGCTGCTCGCGCAGACGCTCGCACGCATGCTCGACGTGCCGTTCACCATGGCCGACGCCACGACGCTGACCGAAGCCGGGTACGTCGGCGAGGACGTGGAAAACATCATCCTGAAGCTGCTGCAGGCAGCCGACTACAATGTCGAGCGGGCGCAGCGCGGCATCGTCTACATCGACGAAGTCGACAAGATCAGTCGCAAGTCCGACAACCCGTCGATCACGCGCGACGTGTCGGGCGAGGGCGTGCAGCAGGCGCTCCTCAAGATCATGGAAGGCACCGTCGCCTCCGTTCCGCCGCAGGGCGGCCGCAAGCACCCCCAGCAGGAGTTTCTGCAGGTCGACACGACCAACATCCTGTTCATCTGCGGTGGCGCTTTCGCCGGTCTCGACAAGATCATCTCGATGCGGCGCCAGGGCACGTCGATCGGGTTCGGCGCTGAAGTGCGCGGACCCGAGGATCGTCGTACGGGAGAGATCCTGAAGGATCTCGAGCCGGAGGACCTTCTGCGCTATGGGCTGATCCCCGAGTTCGTAGGCCGCTTGCCGGTCGTGGCGACGCTCGAGGATCTGGACGAGGTCGCTCTGATCGAGATCCTGACCCGGCCGAAGAACGCGCTGATCAAGCAGTACCAGCGCCTGTTCGACATGGAGAACGTGAAGCTCAAATTCTCCGACGACGCTCTGCGCGCCGTGGCCCAGAAGGCCATCCAGCGAAAGACCGGCGCCCGTGGGCTGCGGTCGATCATGGAGACCGTCCTGCTCGACACCATGTACGACCTGCCGTCGCTCGACGGGGTCGAGGAAGTGGTGATCAACCGGGAAGTGATCGAGGGTCGCGCCCAGCCGCTTTATGTGCATGGCGAACGCAAGGAAGGCGTCGCCGCTGCGCCGGCCTGAGTTTTGCTGCGTCGCCGGCAACCGTCGCCGGCGGTCTCCGCGACGGGGCTTGAACAACCCTCTGTTCAGGCCAATCTCTGACATCGAGTGCGCGCGTTCGCGTGTCGCGGACTGCCCACAGGGGGTCCCCGGCCGAGGCACGGGTAGCTCTAACAGCGTACGTTGAGAGGCATCATGAACGCCCCCATTCAAGGAACCGTCTATCCCGTCCTGCCGCTTCGCGACATCGTTGTGTTCCCCGGCATGATCGTCCCGCTCTTCGTCGGTCGTGAGAAGAGCGTCAAGGCCCTCGAAGAGGTCATGAAGGACGACAAGCAGATCCTGCTGATCGCCCAGAAGAACGCCAGCCAGGACGATCCCGGCCCGGACGATATTTACACGATCGGCACGCTCGGCACCGTTTTGCAGCTCCTGAAGCTGCCCGACGACACCGTGAAGGTACTGGTCGAGGGTGGCCGTCGCGTGAAGATCACCGGCTATAACGACCGCCCGGACTTCTTTGAGGCACGCGCCGTCGACATGGAAGAATCGGCCGGCGACAGCGCGGAACTGCAGGCGGCTGCCCGCACGGTGGTCTCGGAGTTCGAGAACTACGTGAAGCTGAACAAGAAGGTGCCGCCGGAAGTGGTCGTCTCGATCAACAAGATCGAGGAGCCGGCCAAGCTCGCCGATACGATCTCCGCTCACCTGGCGCTCAAGGTCGCCGAAAAGCAGCAGCTGCTCGAACTGGACTCCGTCTCGAAGCGGCTGGAGCGGATTCTCGGCCTCATGGAAGGCGAGATCGGTGTGTTGCAGGTCGAGAAGAAGATCCGCAATCGCGTGAAGCGTCAGATGGAGAAGACGCAGCGCGAGTATTATCTCAACGAGCAGATGAAGGCGATCCAGAAGGAGCTGGGCGAGACCGAGGACGGTCGCGACGAGGTTTCCGAGCTGGAGAAGCGCATCAAGAAGACCCGGCTCAGCAAGGAGGCGCGGGACAAGGCCAACGCCGAGCTGAAGAAGCTCAGGACGATGAGTCCGATGTCGGCCGAGGCGACGGTGGTGCGCAACTACCTCGACTGGCTGCTGTCGATTCCGTGGCGCAAGCCGACCAAGATCATCAAGGATCTGAAGTACGCCGAGGAGATCCTCAACGCCGACCACCATGGCCTGGAAAAGGTCAAGGAGCGCATCCTCGAGTACCTCGCGGTCCAGCAGCGCGTGGACAAGATGAAGGGTCCGATCCTCTGCCTCGTCGGCCCGCCCGGCGTCGGCAAGACCTCCCTCGGCAAGTCGATCGCCAAGGCCACCGGCCGTAACTTCGTGCGCATGTCCCTCGGCGGCGTGCGCGACGAGGCCGAGATCCGCGGCCACCGGCGGACCTATATCGGCTCGCTGCCGGGCAAGGTCATCCAGTCGATGAAGAAGGCGAAGTCCTCGAACCCGCTCTTCCTGCTCGACGAGATCGACAAGCTCGGCGCGGACTTCCGCGGCGATCCGTCGTCGGCGCTGCTCGAGGTCCTCGACCCCGAGCAGAATACGACGTTCAACGACCACTATCTCGAAATCGACTACGACCTGTCGAACGTGATGTTCATCACCACGGCCAACTCGCTGCGCATGGCGCAGCCGCTGCTGGACCGCATGGAGATCATCCGGTTGGCCGGGTACACCGAGGACGAGAAGGTCGCCATCACCCGCAAACACCTGATCCCCAAGCAGATCGAGGCGAACGGTCTCAAGGAGAGCGAGATCGAGATCCACGATGACGCCGTGCGTGACCTCGTGCGCTACTACACGCGCGAGGCGGGCGTCCGTAATCTGGAGCGCGAGATCGCGAACCTCGCCCGCAAGGCCACCAAGGAAATCCTCATGAAGGGGGCGACCAAGGTGAAGATCGGGCGCAAGAACCTCGAGAAGTACGCCGGCGTCCGGCGCTTCCGCTTCGGCGAGGCGGAGCTCGAGGATCTTGTGGGAATCACGACGGGCCTGGCCTGGACAGAGGTCGGCGGCGAATTGCTGCAGATCGAGGCCGTGCTGGTTCCCGGCCGCGGTCGCATGAGCGTCACCGGCAAGCTGGGCGACGTGATGCAGGAGTCGGTGCAGGCGGCCAACGCCTATGTCCGCTCGCGGGCCCATATGTTCGGCATCAAGTCGAACATCTTCGAGAAGCGCGACATCCACATCCACGTACCGGAAGGCGCGACTCCCAAGGACGGTCCGTCCGCGGGTGTGGCGATGGTCACCTCGATCGTCTCGGCTCTGACCGGCATCGCGGTTCGAAAGGAAGTGGCCATGACCGGCGAGATCAGCCTGCGTGGACGGGTCATGCCGATCGGCGGTCTCAAGGAGAAGCTGCTCGCTGCGCTGCGCGGCGGTCTGAAGACCGTGCTCATTCCCAAGGAAAACGAGCGCGACCTGCCGGAAATTCCGGACAACGTGAAGAAGGGCCTTGAGATCGTGCCGGTTTCGACCGTGGACGAAGTCCTTGCGCGTGCCTTGGTGAAGCCGCTGGTGGCGATCGAATGGGTGAATGATCTGGACGCCGTGGCTGCGAAGCCGGCGGAGGCTACGGAGGCCGCCCGGGCGCATTGAGGCCCTCACGCCGAAAGATGATGCGAAGCCCCGGAGAGATCCGGGGCTTCGTCGTTTGTGACCAAATCATGCGATCCGTTTCGGCAGGCCCACAAAATATGGTATGGAAGTAGGAGACTTGGACTGCCGGATCGGGAGAGGGCTCGCCTGTGAACAAGCATGATCTCATTGCTGCCGTTGCCGCATCGACGAATCTCTCCAAGGTCGATGCCGCCAATGCGGTCGATTCGATTCTCACGGTCATCACAAAGTCGCTTCGCAAGAAGGAAAAGGTCCTTCTGGTCGGATTCGGGACGTTCCAGGTTTCCAAGCGGAATGCAGGCGAGGGGCGCAATCCCCAGACTGGCGAGAAGATCAGGATTCCTGCGGCAAATGTGCCGCGCTTCAAGGCCAGCAAGGCCCTGAAGGATGCGATCAACTAGGCTTTTCCCTCAGCGCTGTGCTACCACGCGTGTCGGGCGATTAGCTCAGCGGTAGAGCATTCCCTTTACACGGGACTGGTCGGCGGTTCGATCCCGTCATCGCCCACCAATTTGTTTCGCTGGTCGTTACGTGCGTGGCGGAACGCATTGAAATATCGGGCATTTGTGCACCTCTTCGCTGGTGCGGTAAGCTTGACACACAATAGGCGCTCCTATATCTCTCCGCGCGCCGTTTGGGGCTGAAAGCGGGCGTAGTTCAGTTGGTTAGAATGCCGGCCTGTCACGCCGGAGGTCGCGGGTTCGAGTCCCGTCGCTCGCGCCAGCCCAAACACTGGCAGCCCACAAAAACAGGGCGCAAGGGGTGGCGATGGAAGCTCTTCTGCGGGAATACCTGCCAATCCTGATCTTCCTCGGACTAGCCTTCGGGTTGGTCTGCGCCATGCTCGGCGGGTCGTACCTGATCGCCCGCCAGAATCCGAACTCGGAGAAATTGTCGCCGTTCGAATGCGGGTTCGCTCCATTCGATGATGCGCGCGGACAGTTCGACGTCCGTTTCTACCTGGTCGCGATTCTCTTCATTATCTTCGACCTCGAGGTCGCGTTCCTGTTTCCGTGGGCGGTGGCGCTGGGCGATATCGGCCACTTCGGCTTCTGGTCGATGATGCTGTTCCTCGGCGTGCTGACCGTGGGCTTCATCTACGAGTGGCGTAAGGGGGCCCTGGAATGGGAGTGATCACTCCGGCCAAACCCAGCACGGCGGCCGAAGCGGCGCTGTCGCGGGCACTGAACGATGAGCTGGCCGACAAGGGCTTCGTCGTCGCCCAGCTCGACAAGCTGGTCACCTGGGCTCGCACCGGATCCATGTGGGGCCTGACCTTCGGTCTGGCCTGCTGCGGCGTCGAAATGATCCATTGCTGGATGAGCCGCTACGATCTCGATCGCTTCGGTTTCGCGCCGATGCCGAGCCCGCGCGCCGCGGACGTCATGATCGTCGCCGGCACGCTGACCAACAAGATGGCGCCGGCCCTGCGCAAGGTCTATGACCAGATGGCCGAGCCGCGCTACGTCATCTCGATGGGCTCCTGCGCCAACGGCGGCGGCTACTATCACTACAGCTATTCCGTCGTGCGCGGCTGCGATCGCATCGTGCCGGTCGATGTCTACGTGCCCGGCTGCCCGCCGACCGCCGAGGCTCTGCTCTACGGCGTGCTCCAGCTCCAGAAGAAGGTCCGTCGCACGGGCACGCTGGTGCGCTGATGAGCGAGGCTCTCAAGGAACTGAGCGACCATATCGTCCAGGCGCAGGCGGGTTTGGTCTCGAAGGCCGAAATTCGTCTTGGCGAGCTGATGTTGGATACCACGCCGGACAAGGTGATCGCGCTTCTGACCTACCTGCGCGACGATCCGAAGTGTCTGTTCACGCAGCTCATCGACATCTGCGGCGTCGACTGGCCGGAGCGCGAGAAGCGATTCGACGTTGTCTACAATCTGCTCAGCGTCAAGAACAACCAGCGCGTCCGCGTGAAGCTGATGACGGACGAGACGACGCCTGTGCCGTCCGCCGCCTCGGTTTACAGTTCGGCCGGCTGGTTCGAGCGTGAAACCTACGATCTTTACGGCGTATGGTTCTCGGATCATCCGGACCTGCGCCGCATCCTCACCGACTACGGTTTCGAGGGCCATCCGCTGCGCAAGGATTTCCCGCTGAGCGGATTTGTCGAACTGCGCTGGGACGATGTCCAGAAGCGCGTGGTCTACGAACCCGTGAAGCTCGCCCAGGAATTCCGCCGCTTCGACTTCCTGAGCCCCTGGGAAGGTGCTCCGAAGGTTCTCCCGGGCGACGAGAAGGCCCAGGAGACCGCCCCGGCACCGGCGAAGGCGAACTGATCATGTCCGACGTCGAAATCAAGACCCTGACGATGAACTTCGGGCCGCAGCATCCGGCGGCCCACGGCGTGCTGCGTCTCGTCGTCGAGATGGATGGCGAGATCGTGGAGCGCTGCGATCCGCATATCGGCCTGCTGCATCGCGGCACAGAGAAGCTGATCGAGTACAAGAGCTACCTGCAGGCGGTGCCGTATTTCGACCGGCTCGATTACGTGTCGCCGATGAACCAGGAGCATGCCTACGCGCTCGCGGTGGAGAAGCTGCTGGGCATCGAGGCACCGGAGCGTGGCCAGTACATCCGCGTCCTGTTCTCTGAGATCACGCGCATCCTCAACCATCTGCTGAACGTCACGACCTTTGCGATGGACGTCGGCGCGCTCACCCCGCCGCTCTGGGGCTTCGAGCAGCGCGAGCTGCTGATGGAATATTACGAGCAGGTGAGCGGCTCGCGCATGCACGCGGCCTACTTCCGGCCGGGCGGTGTCCATCAGGACCTGCCGGCGGGCATGCTCGATTCGATGGAAGGCTGGATCAAGCAGTTCTATCCGTTCATGAAGGACGTGGAGAACCTGCTGAACGAGAACCGCATCTTCCGCCAGCGCACGGTCGACATCGGCATCGTGTCGGCGGAGCAGGCGCTCGACTGGGGTTTTTCCGGGCCGCTGATCCGCGCCTCCGGCCTGCCATGGGACCTCCGCAAGTCCCAGCCCTACGACGTCTACGACCGCATGGACTTCGACATCCCGGTCGGCAAGACCGGCGACTGCTACGCGCGCTATCTCGTCCGCATCGAGGAGATGTACCAGAGCGCCCGCATCATGGAGCAGTGCATCGCCGCGCTGCGCAAAGTCGGCGGTCCGGTGCGGGTCGACGACCGCAAGATCTCTCCGCCGCGCCGCGGTGAGATGAAGGGCTCGATGGAAGCGCTGATCCATCACTTCAAGCTCTACACCGAGGGCTACAAGGTGCCGGCCGGCGAGACCTACACGGCGGTCGAGGCGCCCAAGGGCGAGTTCGGCGTCTATCTCGTTTCCGACGGCACCAACAAGCCCTACCGCTGCAAGATCCGCGCTCCCGGGTTCCCGCACCTGCAGGCGCTCGACATGATGACCAAGGGACACCAGCTCGCCGACATGTCGGCGAACATCGGCTCGCTCGACATCGTGTTCGGCGAGATCGACCGCTAGGAGACGATACGATGGCGATGATCACCGCCGACCCCAAGGACGTCCCGCAGGTCGCGAGCTTTTCCTTCACGCCCGAATACATGGTGAAGGTCGAGGAGCAGATCGCCCATTACCCGCCTGGCCGGCAGGCGAGCGCGGTCATTGCCGTGCTGGACCTGGCGCAGCGCCAGCAGGGCTGGCTGCCGCGGGCCGCGATGGACGAGGTGGCTCGCATCCTCGACATGGCACCGATCCGCGTCTACGAAATCGCGACCTTCTATACGATGTTCCAGCTGCGGCCGAAGGGTAAGTACCTGCTGCAGGTCTGCACCACGACCCCGTGCTGGCTTCGCGGTTCCGATGCGGTGATGAAGGCCTGTCAGCATGCCGCCGACGGCGAGACGTTCAGCGTGCAGGAGGTCGAGTGCCTCGGCGCCTGCGTCAATGCCCCGGTCGTGCAGGTGAATGACGATTTCTACGAAGACCTCGACGAGGCTTCGATCAAGAAGGTGCTCGACGCGTTCCGGCGCGGCGAGACGCCGAAGCCCGGACCCCAGGTGGACCGCCAGACGTCGGCGCCCGAGGGCGGCCTGACAACGCTGAAGGGCGAGTAGCAGAATGCTCGGCGACAAGGACCGCATCTTCACCAATCTCTATGGCGTCCACGACTGGCGCCTCGCCGGCGCGCGCGCGCGCGGCGCCTGGGACAATACCAAGGCGATCCTCGACAAGGGCGTCGACTGGATCATCGACGAGATGAAGAAATCCGGGCTGCGCGGCCGTGGCGGCGCGGGCTTCCCGACCGGCATGAAGTGGTCCTTCATGCCGAAGGAAGTGAAGGACCGACCGCACTATCTCGTGGTCAACGCCGACGAGTCCGAGCCGGGCACCTGCAAGGATCGAGACATCATGCGCCACGATCCGCACCTGCTGATCGAGGGCTGCCTGGTGGCGGGCTTCGCGATGCGCGCCCATGCCGGCTACATCTACGTGCGCGGCGAGTTCTACAACGAGGCGCAGCATCTGATCGCGGCCATCAAAGAGGCCTATGACGCGGGCCTGCTGGGCAAGAACGCGTGCGGTTCGGGCTGGGATTTCGACCTCTACGTCCATCGCGGCGCCGGCGCCTATATCTGCGGCGAAGAAACGGCGCTGCTCGAGAGCCTTGAGGGTAAGAAGGGGATGCCGCGGCTGAAGCCGCCGTTCCCGGCCGGCGCAGGCCTCTATGGCTGCCCGACCACGGTGAACAACGTCGAGTCGATCGCCGTGGCACCGACCATCCTGCGCCGTGGCGCGGCCTGGTTCGCGGGCATCGGCCGGCCCAACAACACCGGCACCAAGCTCTTCTGCATTTCCGGCCACGTGAACCGGCCGTGCAACGTGGAAGAGGAGATGGGTATTCCGTTGCGTGAGCTGATCGAGCGTCACTGCGGCGGCGTTCGCGGCGGCTGGGACAATCTCCTGGCGGTCATCCCGGGCGGCGCGTCGGTGCCACTGCTGCCGAAGTCGATCTGCGACACGGTTCTCATGGACTTCGACTCGCTGCGCGACCAGCGCTCCGGCCTCGGCACCGCGGCGGTCATCGTCATGGACAAGTCGACCGACGTGGTGAAGGCGATCGCGCGGCTCAGCTACTTCTACAAGCACGAAAGCTGCGGCCAGTGCACGCCGTGCCGCGAGGGCACCGGCTGGATGTGGCGCGTCATGGAACGCATGGTGACGGGCAATGCGCGGATCGAGGAAATCGATGCGCTCGAGGACGTCACCAAGCAGGTGGAGGGTCACACGATCTGCGCGCTGGGCGACGCGGCGGCGTGGCCGATCCAGGGCCTGATCCGGCATTTCCGGCCCGAGATGGAGCGCCGCATCCGCGCGCGCACCGAAAAACTGGCAGCCGAGTAGGCGGGGCGGGGAGCAGGCAATGCCCAAGGTCAAGATCGACGGCGTCGAAATGGAGGTGCCGGCCGGCATCACCGTTCTGCAGGCCTGTGAACTGGCCGGCGTCGAGATTCCGCGCTTCTGCTATCACGACCGCCTGTCGATCGCCGGCAACTGCCGCATGTGCCTGGTCGAAGTGAAGCCCGGCCCGCCCAAGCCACAGGCGAGCTGCGCGTTGCCGGTCGCCGACAAGCAGGAGATATTCACCCGGACCCCGACCGTGCAGAAGGCGCGCAAGGGCGTGATGGAATTCCTGCTGATCAACCACCCGCTGGATTGCCCGATCTGCGACCAGGGCGGCGAGTGCGACCTGCAGGACCAGGCGATGGCCTACGGTTTCGACCGCAGCCGCTATCACGAGAACAAGCGCGCGGTTCCGGACAAGGAACTGGGGCCGCTCGTGAAGACGTCGATGAACCGCTGCATCCATTGCACGCGCTGCATCCGTTTCGCGACCGAGGTCGCCGGCGTCGAGCAGCTGGGCGCCACGGGGCGCGGCGAGAGCATGGAAGTCACGACCTATGTCGAGCAGGCTCTGTCGACGGAGCTCGCCGGCAACCTGGTCGATCTCTGCCCTGTCGGCGCGCTGACCTCGAAGCCCTATGCCTTCGAGGCCCGTCCTTGGGAGCTGACCAAGACCGAATCGGTCGACGTTCTCGACGCGCTGGGTTCGAACATCCGCATCGATTCGCGCGGTGCGCAGGTCATGCGGGTCCTGCCGCGGCTCAACGACGACGTGAACGAGGAGTGGATCTCCGACAAGACACGGCATGCGATCGACGGGCTGCGTCACCAGCGGCTCGACCGGCCGTATGTCCGCAGCAAGGGCAAGCTGGTCGCGGCGACCTGGGACGAGGCTTTCGCCGCCATTGCGGCCAAGCTGAATGGTCTCGACGGCAGCCAGATCGCGGCGATCGTCGGCGACCAGTGCGACGCCGAATCGATGGTGGCCCTGAAGGACCTCATGGCGTCGCTGGGTTCGCCGAACGTCGACTGCCGTCAGGACGGCGCCAGGATCGACGGCCCGCGCGGCAGCTATATCTTCAACGCGGGCATTCGCGGCATCGACCAGGCGGATGCGATCCTGCTGATCGGCACCAATCCGCGCCTAGAGGCGCCGGTTCTCAATGCCCGCATCCGCAAACGCTATCTGCATGGCCGTTGCCCGGTCGGAAGCATCGGTACCGCCGAGGACCTTACCTACCCGATCGAGCGGCTGGGCGCCGGGCCGGCGACGTTGCGCGAACTCGTCGACGGCAAGCTGGGCTTCTTCGACAAGCTCAAGGACGCGAAGCACCCGCTGATCGTCGTCGGCATGGGCGCGCTCGCCCGGGAGGACGGCGCCGCCGTTCTGGCAATGGTCTCCGAGCTGGCCGGCAAGCTGAATGCCGTGCGTGACGACTGGAACGGTTTCGCCGTTCTGCACACCGCGGCAGCGCGCGTCGGAGGTCTCGACCTCGGTCTGGTGCCGGGCGAAGGCGGCCGCGACGTCGCCGGCATTCTCGAGGGTTGCCAGAAAAAGGAGATCGAGGCGGTCTTCCTGCTCGCGGCCGACGAGATCGACATGACGAAGCTCGGCAAGGCCTTCGTGATCTACCAGGGCCATCATGGCGACGCCGGCGCCCATCGCGCCGACGTGATCCTGCCGGGGGCGGCCTACACCGAAAAGCCGGGTATCTACGTGAACACCGAGGGCCGGGTCCAGGTCGGCCGTCGGGCCGGCTATCCGCCGGGCGATGCCCGCGAGGACTGGGCTATCCTGCGCGCGCTCTCGGAGCGGCTGGGCAAGACTCTGCCCTACGACACCCTGCATCAGGTCCGATCGCGGCTCATCGCGGTCAACAAGGTCTTCGCGGCGATCGACCAGCAGGCGCCGGGCGCCTGGGGACCGGTCGGTAAGCCGGGCGCGACCACGGACGCGCCGCTGAAGTCGTCGGTGGCGAACTTCTACATGACCTGTCCGATCAGCCGCGCGTCGAAGACGATGGCCGATTGCATCGCCTCCCGGACCCATCTCATGGCCGCGGAGTAGGGCATGTTCGCCGAAATCCATACGTTCTTCACCACCAACTGGCTCGGCATCGCGATCCTGATCCTGCTCCAGTGTCTCGCGGTCACGGTGCCGCTGCTGCTGGCTGTGGCTTACATGACCTATGCCGATCGCAAGATCTGGGCGTCGATCCAGCTGCGCCGCGGTCCCAACGTGGTCGGTCCGTTCGGTCTCCTGCAGCCGATGGCCGACGGGCTGAAGCTCGTGCTCAAGGAGACCATCGTCCCGTCGAGCGCCAACGGTATCCTGTTCATCATCGCGCCGATGATCGCCTTCATGACCGCTCTGGTCGCCTGGGCGGTCGTGCCGTTCGACGACGGCTGGGTCATCGCCGATATCAACGTCGGCATCCTGTATCTCTTCGCCATCTCGTCGCTCGGGGTGTACGGCATCATCATCGCCGGCTGGGCCTCGAACTCGAAGTACGCCTTCCTCGGCGCGCTGCGCTCGGCGGCGCAGATGGTGTCCTACGAAGTCTCGATCGGTTTCGTGCTGATCACCGTCCTGCTCTGCGTCGGCTCGCTCAACCTGTCGCAGGTGGTGCTGGCCCAGTCCGGCTGGTTCTGGAACTGGTTCTGGCTGCCGCTTCTGCCGATGTTCGTGATCTTCTTCATCTCCGCCCTGGCGGAGACGAACCGCACGCCGTTCGACCTGCCGATGTCGGAAGCCGAGCTGGTGGCGGGCTTCCACACCGAATACTCGGCCATGACCTTCGGCCTGTTCTTCCTCGGCGAATACGCCAACATGATCCTGCTCTCGGCCCTGGGCGCGGTCCTGTTCCTGGGTGGCTGGCACTCGCCGATCCCCTACGCG
Source organism: Reyranella sp. (assembly GCA_046296475.1). GTDB lineage: Bacteria > Pseudomonadota > Alphaproteobacteria > Reyranellales > Reyranellaceae > Reyranella. The sequence continues at coordinate 201,758 of JBKBLH010000003.1, read as the reverse complement.
CCGTTCACGCTCGTCCCCGGGGTGATCTGGTTCGCCCTCAAGATCGCGTTCCTTCTGTTCATCTTCAGCTGGACCAAGGGCACGCTGCCTCGCTACCGCTACGACCAGCTGATGCGGCTGGGCTGGAAGGTGTTCCTGCCCGTGTCGCTGGGTTGGGTCGTCCTCACCGCTGCCGTACTGACGTTCGGCGGCTGGCTGCCGAAGCCCTAGGAGCAATCGCCAAATGGCTTCCCTCGACCGTACCGCGCGCGCCTTCCTGCTTTCCGAGCTGGTGGCGGGCTTCGCTCTCACCCTGAAGTACATGTTCAAACCCAAGGTGACGGTGAACTACCCCTACGAAAAGGGTCCTCTCAGCCCGCGCTTCCGCGGCGAGCATGCGCTGCGCCGCTATCCCAACGGCGAGGAGCGCTGCATCGCGTGCAAGCTGTGCGAGGCGATCTGCCCGGCGCAGGCGATTACCATCGAGGCCGAGCCGCGCGACGACGGCAGCCGGCGCACGACCCGCTACGACATCGACATGACGAAGTGCATCTACTGCGGTTTCTGCCAGGAAGCCTGCCCGGTCGATGCGATCGTGGAGGGGCCGAACTTCGAGTTCTCGACCGAGACGCGCGAGGAACTCATGTACAACAAGGACAAGCTGCTCGCGAACGGCGACCGCTGGGAGACCCTGATCGCGGCGAACCTCCACTCCGAAGCGGCCTATCGCTGAGCCGGGCGGGGGATAGACACAGATCATGATACTCCAGGCCCTGGCCTTCTACGTCTTTGCCGCGATAACGGTGGCCGCCGCCGCGATGGTCGTCGTCTCGCGCAATCCCGTCTATTCGGTGCTGTTCCTCATCCTCGCGTTCTTCAACGCGGCGGCACTGTTCCTCCTGATTGGCGCCGAGTTCATCGCGATGATCCTGGTCATCGTCTATGTCGGCGCCGTCGCGGTGCTCTTCCTCTTCGTGGTCATGATGCTCGACATCAACCTCACGGAGTTGAAGGAGGGCTTCCTGGAATATTTCCCGGTGGGGGCGCTGATCGGCGCGGTGCTGTTCGCGGAGCTGCTGCTCGGCGTCGGCATCATCGGCGCCGGGTCGACGACGGTCGCGGGCCTCAACGCCCATGGCGCCCAGGTCATGGCGATCGACAATACGCGGGCGATCGGGCGGGTGCTCTACACTCAGTACTTCTATCTCTTCCAGGTCGCGGGCCTGGTGCTGCTGGTCGCCATGATCGGCGCCATCGTGCTCACCCTGCGCAGCCGGCCAGGCGTCCGCCGGCAGAAGGCAGCCGAACAGATCAACCGCACCAAGGAACAGTCCGTCACGGTGGTCAAGGTTCCGACGCGGGGAGGGGTGTGATGACGATCGGGCTCGGCCACTACCTCACGGTCGCCGCGGTGCTGTTCACCATGGGCATCCTGGGCATCTTCCTGAACCGCAAGAACGTCATCGTCATCCTGATGTGCGTCGAGCTGATGCTGCTCGCGGTCAACATCAACCTGGTGGCCTTTTCGGTCTTCCAGGGCAACGTCGTCGGACAGATCTTCGCCATGCTGGTCCTGACCGTGGCCGCCGCCGAGGCGGCGATCGGCCTGGCGATCCTGGTGGTCTATTTCCGCAACCGCGGGACGATCGCCGTCGAAGACATCAATGCGATGAAGGGCTAGGGGCGCGCTCATCATGGATCTCGCCATCAAGCTCATCGTCTTCCTGCCGCTGGTCGCGGCGGCGATCGCCGGCCTTTTCTGCCGCGTCATCGGCGCCCGTCCCGCGCAGATCGTCACCTGCGCCGCGCTGCTGATCGCGGCGGCCCTCTCGGTCTTCGTCTTCGTCAAGATCGGCTTCGGCGCGGAGAAGCTGATCGTCGTCAAGCTCTTCTCCTGGATGGAATCGGGGACCCTCGACATCGGCTGGGCGCTTCGGGTCGATACGCTGACCGCCGTCATGCTGATCGTGGTCACCGGCGTGTCGTCGATGGTCCACATCTACTCCATCGGCTACATGGAGGATGATCCCAGCATTCCGCGCTTCATGGCGTATCTCAGTCTGTTCACCTTCTTCATGCTGATGCTGGTGACGGCCGACAACCTTGTGCAGCTCTTCTTCGGCTGGGAAGGGGTTGGTCTCGCCTCCTACCTGCTGATCGGTTTCTGGTATGACAAGCCGTCTGCCAATGCCGCCGCGATGAAGGCCTTTATTGTGAACCGGGTCGGCGACTTCGGCTTCGCGCTGGGCATTTTCGCGGTCTGGATGCTGTCGGGCTCGGTTGGCTTCGAGGAGATCTTCGGCAAGGCGCCGCAGATGGCGCAGATGCGCATCCAGTTCCTCGGCATGGACCTTCCGGCGCTCGAGACCGCCTGCCTGTTGCTGTTCGTCGGTGCCATGGGCAAGTCCGCCCAGCTCGGCCTGCACACCTGGCTGCCGGACGCGATGGAGGGTCCGACCCCGGTGTCGGCGCTGATCCATGCCGCGACGATGGTCACCGCCGGCGTCTTCATGGTCTGCCGCCTGTCGCCGCTGTTCGAACTGGCGCCGACCGCCTCCATGGTCGTGACCCTGATCGGCGCCGCGACGGCCTTCTTTGCCGCCACCGTCGGCCTGACGCAGTTCGACATCAAGCGGGTGGTCGCCTATTCGACCTGCAGCCAGCTCGGCTACATGTTCTTCGCCTGCGGCGTCGGCGGTTATTCGGCCGCCATGTTCCACCTCACGACGCACGCCTTCTTCAAGGCGCTGCTGTTCCTCGGCTCCGGCTCGGTGATCCACTGCCTCCATCACGAACAGGACATGCGCAAGATGGGCGGCGTGCGCGAGAAGGCGCCCCAGACCTTCATCCTGATGTGGGTGGGCACGCTTGCCCTGTCAGGCATCGGCATCCCGTTCATCCTCGGCAACGGCCTGGGCTTCGCTGGCTTCTACTCCAAGGACATCATGCTGGAGTCGGCCTACGGCGTGCACACGACTGTGGGCGTGGTCGCGTTCTGGCTGGGTGTCATCGCCGCCTTCATGACGGCCTTCTATTCGACCCGCCTGATGTTCATGACTTTCTACGGCAAGTATCGCGGCGACCACCACACCTGGGATCACGCCCACGAATCGCCGATGGTCATGATGATCCCGCTCTACGTGCTGGGCATCGGCGCCGCCTTTTCGGGCCTGGTCGGATATGACTGGTTCGTCGGTCACGACTGGAAGGCCTTCTGGGGCAATTCCCTGGCCGTGAAGGCCACGGAAGAGGTGCTGCACCATGCCCACGAAGTGCCGCTCTGGGTGAAGCTGCTGCCGCTGGTCTGCGCGATCGCCGGCATCGCGCTCAGCTACTACTACTATGTCGCGCGCACGGACATGCCGGAGCGCACCGTGAAGCGGTTCCCCGGGCTGCACGCCCTGTTCTACAACAAGTGGTACTTCGACGAGCTCTACGATGCGATGTTCGTGAAGCCGTCACTCGCCATCGGGCGCTTCCTCTGGAAGAAGGGCGACGCCGCCACGATCGACGGGCTCGGACCTGACAATGTCGCCGCGCGCGCCCAGGACATGGCGGGCATGCTGATGCGCTTCCAGAGCGGCTATCTTTATCACTATGCATTCGTGATGCTGGTCGGCGTCGCCGGTCTCGTCACCTATTTCATGTTGTCGGCGAGGTAAGGCCCCCGATGTCGAGCTGGCCCATCCTCTCCCTGATCACGTTCCTGCCGCTTGTGGGGGCGCTGTTCTGCCTGGTCGTCAACGGTCCCAAGGAGGCCGTCGACCGCAACTGCCGCAGCGTGGCGCTCGTCACGACTCTGGCGACTTTCCTGATCTCTCTGCTTCTCTGGATCCGCTTCGATCCCACGAAGGCCGGCTTCCAGTTCGAGGAGAAGGTCGCGTGGGTGCCGGCGCTCAACATCGGCTACCACGCCGGCATCGACGGCATCTCGCTGTTCTTCGTGCTGCTGTCGACGCTGCTGACGCCGATCTGCATCCTGGCGAGCTGGGAGTCGATCAAGGTGCGCGTCAAGGAATACATGATCGCGTTCCTCGTGCTCGAGACCTTCATGGTCGGCATGTTCTGCGCGCTCGACCTGGCGCTGTTCTACATCTTCTTCGAAGGCGTCCTCATCCCGATGTTCCTGATCATCGGCGTATGGGGCGGCAAGCGGCGTGTCTACGCTGCCTTCAAGTTCTTCCTCTACACGCTGCTCGGCTCGGTGCTGATGCTGCTGGCGATAATCGCCGTCTACTGGCAGGTCGGCACGACCGATCTTCCGACGGCCATGGAGAAGCTCGACCTGCCGTTCACCTGGCAGTGCTGGCTGTGGCTGGCCTTCTTCGCCTCCTTCGCGGTGAAGGTCCCGATGTGGCCGGTCCACACCTGGCTGCCGGACGCCCACGTCGAGGCGCCGACCGCGGGCTCCGTCATCCTGGCCGGCGTGCTGCTGAAGATGGGCGGCTACGGCTTCCTTCGCTTCTCGATCCCGCTGTTCCCGGAAGCCACGCAATACTTCGCGCCGCTGGTCTTCGCCCTGTCGATCGTGGCGGTGATCTACACCTCGCTGGTCGCGCTGGTGCAGGAGGACATGAAGAAGCTGATCGCCTATTCGTCGGTTGCCCACATGGGCTTCGTGACGATCGGCGCCTTCGTCATGAATATGCAGGGCGTGCAGGGCTCGATCTTCCAGATGCTGAGCCATGGCATCGTGTCGGCCGCGCTCTTCCTCTGCGTCGGCGTGGTCTACGACCGCATGCATACGCGCGAGATCGCGGCCTATGGCGGCCTCGTCCACCGCATGCCGCGTTACGCCTTCACTTTCCTGTTTTTCACCCTGGCGAGCGTCGGTCTGCCCGGCCTGTCGGGCTTCGTCGGCGAATTCCTGGTCCTGCTGGGCGCCTTCAAGGCCAATACGTGGGTGGCGTTCCTCGCGGCCACCAGCCTTATCCTGGGCGCCGCCTACGCGCTCTGGCTCTACCGCAAGATCATTTTCGGTGAACTCACCAAGGATTCGCTCAAGGGCATCCTCGACATGAACAGTCGCGAGATCGCGATCTTCCTGCCGCTGGTGCTGCTGACCATCTGGATGGGCGTCTATCCCAATTCCTTCCTCGATCCGATGGCGCCGGCGGTGGACAAGCTGATCGGCGACTATCAGGCGGCTTTGAAGCTCGCCCGCACCGCGGCGCTGGTACCGTGAGCGGCCGGGAGTAATGAACATGATCGTCGGTCTCGAATCCTGGACCCTGGCCCGGCCGGAAATCTTCCTCGCCGCTGCGACCGCGCTGCTGCTGATCTACGGAGTCGTCCGGGGTGAAATCGCCACGCCGTTCGTCTCGGTCGCTACCTCGGCCGCCCTGCTCGTGACGGCGGCGCTGCTGTTCCTGCCGTATCGCGAGGGAACGGCGTTTGCGTCGCTGTTCATCGTCGACCGGCTGACGGCGACCATGAAGGTTATGGTGCTGGTGGGGTCGGCGATCGCCATCCTGATGTCGCGTGCCTATTTCGAGCAGGCGAAGGCATGGCGGTTCGAGTATCCGCTGGTGGTCGCCCTGGCGACGCTCGGCATGATGCTGATGATCTCGGCCAACGACCTGATGGCGCTCTATGTCGGCCTCGAACTGCAGTCGCTGGCGCTGTACGTGATCGCCGCGTTCCAGCGCGACAGCGTCCGTTCGACCGAGGCAGGCGTGAAGTACTTCGTCCTGGGCTCGGTCGCTTCCGGCATGCTGCTGTTCGGCTCCTCGCTGATCTACGGTTTCTGCGGCGGCACGGCCTTCGTGCAGATCTCAGGCGCCCTGGCCGACGGACGTTCGACCGAAATCGGTGTGATCATCGGCCTGGTGTTCGTGTTGGCGGGGCTCGCCTTCAAGGTCTCGGCGGTGCCGTTCCATATGTGGACGCCCGACGTGTACGAAGGCGCACCGACACCGGTGACGGCGTTGTTCGCGGTCGCCCCCAAGATCGCCGCCATGTCGCTGCTGGTGTCGGTCCTGACGGGACCCTTCAAGCCGCTGTTCGCGCAGTGGCAGCAGATCATCGTCGTGGCGTCGGTACTGTCGATGGCGCTGGGAGCGTTCGCGGCGTTGCGCCAGCAGAACATCAAGCGACTGATGGCCTATTCGTCGATCGGCAACGTCGGCTACATCCTGCTGGGCGTTGCGAGCGGCACCGAGAAGGGCATCCAGTCGGTGGTCTTCTACCTTGCCATCTACCTGGTCATGACGCTCGGCGTCTTCGCCACCATCCTGATGATGAAGCGTCGCAACATCATGGTCGAGCAGGTTTCCGACCTCGCGGGCCTCGCCCGCAGCCAGCCGATGATGGCGCTCGGCATGCTGATCTTCATGTTCTCGCTGGCCGGTATCCCACCTCTCGCGGGCTTCTGGGGCAAGCTCTATATCTTCATGGCTGCCGTCGAGGCCAAGCTGTTCGTGCCGGCGGTGCTCGGCGTGCTCGCCTCGGTGGTCGCGTCCTACTATTACCTGCGCATCGTGAAGGTAATGTACTTCGACGAGCCGGCCGAGGCGATCGACCGGCCATCCTTCGGCGTCAACCGCGTGGTCGCCCTGGCGGCGGCCTTCCTGATCGCGATCTTCTCGCTGGTTCCCCAGCCCCTCAGCCTGATCGCCGAAGCGGCCGCCAGGGGCCTGTTCCAGTGACCTCCATGCCCGTCCTTCCGGACGGGTGGACGCTGGTGGCGCTCGAGAGCGTCGGCAGCACCAACGACGAGGCCACCCGTCTTGCCGATGCCGGCGCCGCCGAGGGCACCGTCGTCTGGGCACGCGAGCAGTCGGGCGGCCGGGGTCGCCGCGGCCGCAACTGGGCCTCGCCGGTCGGCAATCTCTACAGTTCCACAATTCTGCGGCCGGCCTGCCCGGCGCAGCGTGCCGCCGAACTGGGCTTTGTCGCCGCCCTCGCGGTCGGCGACGTCGTGCCGGCGGATCGCAGCGTTCGCCTGAAGTGGCCCAACGACGTGCTGGTCGACGGCGGCAAGGTCGCCGGGATCCTGCTGGAGAGCGCGATCGGGCAGGATGGGCTGGTCGGGCATGTCGTGGCCGGTATCGGCGTGAACGTCGCCTTCGCGCCGCAGCTCCCGGAAATGCGCTATCCCGGCGCGGCGCTGGGCGGCACCGTGGTGGCGGCGCTGGAGGCCCTCACACGCGCGCTGGCGACCCGGTTGGCACAGTGGCGGCGGGAGGGGTTCGAGACCGTGCGGCGCGAATGGCTCGTGAAGGCGGGGCCGCTCGGCGCCGAGGTCGACGTCCGGCTGGGCGAGGGGCTGGTCCGGGGCCGGTTCGCCGGGCTCGACCGTGAAGGTGCACTGCTGCTGGATACGGTAGAGGGACCGCGCAGGATCGTGTCGGGTGAATTGCTGGGCCGGGCGGCCTGAGGAGGGCGGGGATGCTGCTGGCCATCGACGTTGGCAACACCAACTCGAAGTTCGTCGTGTTCGACGGCGACCGGATCGTCGCGGCGTGGCGCCTGCGCACCGAGTCCAAGCGTACATCCGACGAGTATGCCGCCTGGGTGACGCAGCTCATGCACCTGCAGGGCTTCGATCCGAAGTCGATCAAGGGCGCGATCCTTGCCAGCGTCGTGCCGGCCGTGAACACCCACCTGCGACGCCTCTGCGAGAACTATTTCCACAGCAAGCTGCTGATCGTCGGCGAACCCGACTGCGATCTCGGCATCAAGGTCCTGATCGACCGTCCCGCCGAGGCGGGTGCCGACCGCCTGGTCGGTGTCATCGCCGGCCACACCAAGTATGGCGGGCCTCTGATCACGATCGACTTCGGCAGCGCCACGACCTTCGACTTGGCCGACAAGGACGGCAACTTCATCGGCGGCGTGTTCGCGCCGGGCGTCGAGCTGACGATCGAGGCCTTCTACCTGATGACCGCGCGCCTGCCGCGCATCCGGGTCGAAAAGCCGGCCCGGGTGATCGGTAAGAACACCGTGGCCAATATGCAGTCCGGCATCTTCTGGGGTTACGTCGGACTGATTGAGAGCCTGATCCGGCGAATCCGGGAGGAGTATGGCGAGCCCATGAAGGTGATCGCCACCGGCGGACTCGCCAGCGTGTTCAAGGACGAGATCGGTCTGTTCGACTTCATCGAGCCCGACCTGATGTCGCTCGGCCTGCTGGAGATCTGGCGGCGCAACCGCGGATGACGGTTCCCTCGAGCGACGAGCTGCTGTTCCTGGCCCTGGGCGGGGCCGGCGAGATCGGCATGAACCTCAACCTCTACGGCACGGCCGGCAAGTGGCTGATGGTCGATCTCGGCATCGGCTTCGCCGACGGCACGATGGCCGGGGTCGAGGTGGTGATGCCGGATCCGGAATTCATCGTGGACCGCCGCGACGATCTCGTGGGGATCGTTCTGACCCACGCCCACGAGGACCATCTCGGCGCGGTCGCCGATCTGTGGCCGCGCCTCAAGGCCCCGGTCTATGCGACGCCCTTCGCGGCCTCGGTGCTGAAGCGCAAGCTGATCGACGCCGGCCTGCGGGACCAGGTTCCGGTCACTGAGATTCCCCTGGGAGGCAAGTTCGACCTCGCGCCGTTCGAGCTCGAGATGATCACCATGACGCATTCGATCCTCGAGCCGAATGCGATGGCGATCCGCACGAAGTTCGGCACGGTCTTCCACACCGGCGACTGGAAGATCGACCCGGAGCCACTGTTGGGCGACCTCACCGACGAGGCGATGCTGAAGCGCATCGGCGACGAGGGCGCGCTCGCGATGGTCTGCGACAGCACCAACGTGTTCGTGGAGGGCGAGGCGGGCTCCGAGGCCAAGGTTCGGCGGAATCTCGAGAAGCTCGTGAAGGGACATGCGGGCAGGGTGGCCGTCACCTGCTTCGCCTCCAACCTCGCCCGGGTCGAGAGCATCGCGCTGGCGGCGGTGGCGGCGGGCCGACACCCGGTCCTGTCGGGTCGTGCGCTCTCCCGCATGCTCGAGTCCGCGCAGGAATGCGGCTACCTGCTCGATTTTCCCGAATGCGTACCGGAGAAGCAGGCGGGCTACCTTCCGCGCGACAAGGTGTTGTTCATCTGCACCGGCAGCCAGGGCGAGCCGCGCGCTTCCATGTCGAAGCTGGCCGGCGGCGAGCATCGGGACCTCGTGCTGGAGGCCGGCGACACCGCCATCTTTTCGTCGCGGGTCATCCCCGGCAACGAGCATTCGGTCGGGCGCCTGCAGAATGCGCTGATCGCCCGCGGGGTGAAGGTCATTACCGATCGCGAGGCGGAGATCCATGTATCGGGCCACCCGGCGCGGGACGAACTGGTGCGGGTCTATCAGTGGGTCCGACCCAGGATTGCTCTCCCGGTCCACGGCGAGGTCCGGCACATGATCGAGCATGCCGAGCTGGCAAAGGCCTGCCAGGTTCCTGAAACGGTGGTGGCGCCCAACGGCACGCTGGTGCGGCTGGCGCCGGGCCCGGCCGAAATCATCGACCACGTTTTTTCCGGGCGCCTGGCGCGCGACGGCGACGGGCTGATCCCACTCGACGGAGAATCGCTGCGAGAGCGGCGCAAGCTCCTGTGGAACGGTGCGGCGGCGGCAACCCTGGTGGTGGACAAGCGTGGCAAGGCACTGGCGCCGCCCAAGGTGTCGCTGCGCGGCATCGAGGATGGCGATGGCGAACTCCAGGAGACGATCGAGGAGGCGCTGTCGGAGATGCTGGCCGACCTGAATACCACCGAAAGAGGCGACGATCGGCGTATGGAAGAGGCGGCCCGGCAGGCCGTCCGGCGCGTCGTGCGGGCGCACCTCGGCAAGAAGCCGTTGACGGACGTGCACATCGTCCGCATCTAAAGGCCGCGCAGCCGCCGGAGAAGACCATGATCGGACGCCTGAACCATATCGCGATTGCCGTGCCCGACCTGGCCAAGGCCAGCGAACTCTATCGTACCGTCATGGGCGCCAAGGTGAGCGCTCCCAAGGAGCAGCCGGCGCATGGCGTTACGGTGGTCTTCGTCGAGCTGCCGAACACCAAGATCGAACTGCTGCATCCGCTCGGCGAGAAGTCGCCGATCGCCAACTTCCTGGCCCGCAACACCGATGGCGGCATTCACCACGTCTGCTACGAGGTCGAGGACATCTACGCCGCCCGCGACAAACTGAAGTCGCAGGGTGCGCGCGTTTTGGGCGACGGCGAACCCAAGATCGGCGCCCACGACAAGCCCGTGCTGTTCCTGCATCCGAAGGACTTCACCGGCACTTTGATCGAACTCGAGCAGGTCTGAGGAGCGCACACCATGGGCTGGGCCACCGGCATCATGGTCTACCTGGTGATCTGGTGGATCGCGCTGTTCATGGTGTTGCCGCTGGGCGTTCGTAGAGTCGAAAATCCGGGCAGGGGCCAGGAAAGAGGGGCGCCCGAGCGCCCTGAACTGCTGCGCAAGGCCATCATCACCACCATCGTCGCGGCGGTGCTTTGGCTTGCCTTCTATGGGTTCTACCAGCTGGATCTGCTGAGCTTCAGGCGCCTCGAAGGCTCCTGACGGCGCTTCCAGAGCATGCTCGCTCAAAAGGAAACGGCGGACCGATGGTCCGCCGTCCTCTACCCCCGAAACTCGTCATAGGCGGCTTGCGCCGCTCTCCTCCCTAAACCCGGACAGTGCCCAAGGCTGAGGCTGTGTAGCGTGCCGCCAGCCGGTTGCCAAGACCTTTTCTTTCGATCCTATCGTGTTGTGCAAAAGAATCTTCAAGGCGGAGGTCGTTCGAGTACAAACTAATGTCCGTACCGTTTCGCTGTTCATCCAATGACCATGTATTTGATCACGAACAGGACAGCGAGGATCGCCACAGCCGGGTGGACTTCACGATAGCGGCCAGCAGCAACCTTGATGCCGGCGTAGGAGATGAAGCCGAACGCGATGCCGTCGGCGATCGAAAAGGTGAAGGGCATGGCGATCGCGGCGATGACCGCGGGCGCCGCCTCGGTGACGTCGCCCCACTCGATCTCGGTCAGCCCTCGCGCCATAAGGCACGCGACGTAGAGCAGTGCCGGCGCGGTGGCGTAGGCCGGAATCGACGCGGCGAGGGGCGACAGGAACAGCGCCAGCAGAAACAGCACGCCGACCGCCGCTGCCGTAAGGCCGGTGCGTCCGCCGGCGTTGATGCCCAGCGCACTCTCGATGTAGCTCGTCGTGGTGGAGGTGCCGGCTGCCGCGCCCAGCATGGCGGCGGCACTGTCTGATATCAGCACACCCCGCAGCCGCGGAACGGTGCCGTCGGGTCGCATGAAGCCGCCGCGATGGGCCAGCGCGATCAGCGTGCCGGTATTGTCGAACAGGTCTACGAACAGGAAGGCGAAGACCACCGTCACGAGCCCGACCTGCAGGGCGCCCGACAGATCCATCTGCAGGAACACCGGCGCGATCGAAGGCGGCGTGTCGACGATACCCACGAACTTCTGCTGGCCGGCCAGGATTGAGATCGCCGTCACGACGAGAATGCCGATGATCACGCCCCCCATGATGCGGCGGTGTTCGAGTGCGACGATGAGAACGAAGCCGAGCACTGCCATCACGACGGGCCAGCTCGTCATCTTTCCGTGGGTGACGAGCGTCGCCGGGTGGGCGACCACGATGCCGGCATTCTTCAGCGCGATCAGCGCCAGGAAGAGTCCGATGCCGGCTGCGATCGCCATCTTCAGCGACTTCGGGATCGCGTTGACGATCCATTCGCGGATCGGCAGCACGCTGATGATCAGGAAGAGGACGCCGGAGATGAAGACGCAGCCTAGCGCAACCTGCCAACTGTGGCCCATTCCGCCCACCACGCCGAAAGCGAAGTAGGCGTTGAGGCCCATGCCGGGGGCGAGGGCGATCGGATAGTTGGCGAGGAAGGCCATCAGGAAGCATCCGACCGCGGCCGCCACACAGGTGGCGGCAAACACCGGGCCGAAGGGCATTTTGGCCTCGGCCAGGATCGCGGGGTTGACGAAGATTATGTAGGCCATCGCCAGGAACGTCGTGGCGCCGGCGACCAGCTCGGTCCGGACGGTCGTCTTGTTCTCGCTCAGCTTGAAGAGTTGTTCCAGCATCCCGCTCCCCCCAGAAGTCGCGCCCAGTGTGCGTGCACATGGCTGTGAAAAGCCAGAATTCCCGCGAGGTTTGCCTTTGGCCCACCCGGCCCCTACAGTCCGCCGCCACCCCGATACCCGGACCGAGGACCGATTTCGCATGCGCATGAGCCAGTACTTTCTGCCGACGATGAAGGAGACACCGTCGGAAGCGCAGATCGTTTCGCACCGGCTGATGCTGCGCGCCGGCCTCGTCCGTCAGACCAGTGCCGGCATCTATGCCTGGCTGCCGCTCGGCCTCCGGGTTCTGCGCAACATCGAACGCATCGTTCGGGAGGAACAGGACAGGGCGGGCGCCCAGGAGGTGCTGATGCCGACCATCCAGTCGGCCGACCTGTGGCGCGAAAGCGGCCGCTACGACGCCTACGGGCCGGAGATGCTCCGCATCAAGGACCGCCACGATCGCGAGATGCTCTACGGTCCGACCAATGAAGAGATGATCACGGTCCTCTTTCGCGACGGCGTGAAGAGCTACCGCGACCTGCCGAAGAACCTCTATCACATCCAGTGGAAGTTCCGGGACGAGGTCCGCCCTCGGTTCGGCGTGATGCGCGGCCGCGAGTTCCTGATGAAGGACAACTACTCGTTCGACATCGACAAGGCCGGCGCCATCCATTCCTACAACCGGATGTTCGTGGCCTATCTTCGGACGTTCGCCCGCATGGGCCTGAAGGCGATCCCGATGCGCGCCGACACGGGCCCGATCGGCGGCGACCTCAGCCACGAGTTCATCATCCTGGCCGAGACCGGCGAGAGCGCCGTGTTCTGCCACAAGGGGCTGGTGGACAAGGATATCCTGAGCCGCAAGATCGACTATTCGTCCGACCTGCAGGGCATCGTGAACGAGTGGACGTCGCTCTACGCGGCGACAGACGAAATGCACGACGCCAAGGCCTTCGAGGCGCTGCCGGAAGGGGAGCGTCTCGCGGCGCGTGGCATCGAGGTCGGCCACATCTTCTATTTCGGCACCAAGTACTCCAAGCCGATGAACGCCGTCGTCGCGGGACCGGGCGGCGAGCAGATCACGGTCGAGATGGGCTCCTACGGGATCGGCGTATCGCGCCTGGTCGGCGGCATCATCGAAGCCAGCCACGACGATGCCGGGATCGTCTGGCCGGACGAGGTGGCACCCTTCAAGGTGGCGATCGTCAACCTGAAGCCGGACGACGGCGCCGTCGGAGGCGCCTGCCAGACGCTCTACGACGCGCTCGGCGCCAAGGGCGTTGACGTGCTGCACGACGATCGCGACATGCGGCCGGGCGGCAAGTTCGCCGATATGGACCTGATCGGCATCCCCTGGCAGGTCATCGTCGGTCCCAAGGGCATTGCGGCCGGCAAGGTCGAGGTCAAGAACCGCAAGACCGGCGCTCGCGAGGAGCTGGCGCCCGAACAGGTTCTCGCGCGGTTCGGCTGAGCTGCGGACAGGGCTCCGCCATGTCCTTTGCCGCCGAGCGCCTGATCGCCTTCCGCTTCCTGCGCGCCCGCCGCGAGGAGGGGTTCATCTCGGTGATCGCCGGATTCTCGCTGATCGGTATCACGCTGGGCGTCGGGACGCTGATCGTCGTGATGTCGGTGATGAACGGCTTTCGCGTCGAGATGCTGGCGCAGATGTCGAGCATCAGCGGACAGCTGGGTGTCCAGTCCAACGGCGGTCCCCTCGAACCCACGCCCGAGTTCCTGAAGCGTCTGGCGGCGGTGCCGGGCGTCCAGTCCGCCACGCCGACCGCCGAGGGCCAGCTGATGGCGGTCGCCGGCGACCGCGTGCGCGGCATCGTGTTGCGCGGGATGCGGCCCGACGACATCCGCAATCGTGCGCCGCTCGCGTCGGCGATCGAGGGATCGCCCGAGGATCGCGAGCGCTATCGCACGCTGTGCAAGGCCGAAGACGAAAAGCCGATCGACTGGGGTAGCCTCAAGGGCTTCGGCGACGACTTCAACGTGATGATCGGCCGGCGCCTGGCCGACCTGATGAACCTGAAGGTCGGGGACAGGCTGCAGCTCGTGTCGCCGGTCTCCGTCGCGACGCCGCTCGGCGTCATGCCGCGTTCGGCCGCGGTGAAGGTCGCCGCGATCTTCTGCACCGGCATGTACGACTACGATTCCAACTTCGTGTACGCGCCGCTGCAGGACGCGCAGCACATGCTCAATCTCGGGCCCGGCGTCACGGGTATCGAGGTGTTCGTGGCGGACAAGGCCTCGACGGCCGAGACTCGGCGGCTGCTGATGCAGGCGGTCGGGATGCAGGGCTGGGTCTTCGACTGGTTCCAGGCCAATGCCGGCTTCTTTTCGGCCGTCGTCGCGCAGACCAACATGATCTTCCTGGTGCTGACGATGATCGTTCTGGTCGCCGCCTTCAACATCGTGTCCAGCCTTGTCATGCTCGTGCGGACCAAGACGGCAGACATCGCAATCCTGCGCACGATGGGCGCCAGCCGGTCCACCATCATGCGGATCTTCCTGCTCGACGGGCTGTCGATCGGCGGTGCTGGGACGGTCCTCGGCGTCGTGCTGGGGCTCGCCTTCGCCCGCAACATCGAGGCGATCCGGCAATGGCTGCAGCGGACCTTCGACATCGTGCTGTTCGACCAGACCCTCTACCTGCTGGCCGAGCTGCCGTCGCGCATCGAGTGGAGCGAGGTCGCGGGCATCGCGGTCATGGCCCTGGTCTTCGCCTTGCTAGCCTCGATTTATCCCGCGGCGCGCGCAGCGCGCCTCGACCCGGTGGAGGGCTTGCGCCGTGAATGAGCGGGCGCCCGTGGTCGAACGTTGGCTCGCCTGGCGCTATCTCGCCACGCGCCAGCGCGAGGGATTCGTCTCGTTCATCGCGGTTTTCTCGCTTATCGGCGTGGCGCTGGGGGTTGGGACCCTGATCGCCGTTCTCTCTGTGATGGGCGGCTTTCGCGAGCAGCTGCTGGGTCGGATCATCGGCATGAACGGCCATGTCATCGTCGCCGCGCGCGGCGGGCTGCTGCAGGCCACGCCGGAGCTGCTGGCGAAACTCAAGGACGTACCCGGCGTCGAGGCGGTACGTCTGACCCTGGAGCGGCAGGTGCTGGTCACCGGCCACGGGCAGACACGCGGTGCCCAGCTTCGCGGTGTGCGCCGCGAGGATCTCCTGAACCGCGAAATCGTGGCGAGGAACATCATCTTCGGCGATCTCGCGGAGTTCGGCCTGAAGCCCGGCCTGGTGATCGGGGAACGGTTGCGCCAGCATATGCAGGTGAGGGTCGGCGAGCCGCTGACCGTCGTGACCCACCAGCTGAACGAGAGCGGGACGATCGCGCCGCGCTACAGCGACTACGACATCCTCGCCACCTTCATGACGCGCCGCTACGAGTTCGACAGTACGCTGGTCTTCATCCCGCTCGCGGCGCTGCAGGAGGATCTCGAATACGGCAAGGAGACCGTGAGTTCGATCGACCTGTTCCTGAAGGACCCGCAGGCCGCGCCCAAGGTGGCGCAGGAGCTGCGCCGGTCGCTCGGACGCGACGATCTCCGCGTATCGCACTGGCTGGGCCTCAATGCGCGATTCGTCGGCGCGCTGCAGGTCGAACGGGTGATGATGTTCATCATCCTGACCTTGATCGTCGTCGTGGCCGCCATGAACGTCGTGGCAAGCTTCACCATGCTGGTGAGGGTGAAGCGGGGCAGCATCGCCATCCTGCGGACGATGGGGGCGGGGCCGGGCACGATCGTGCGTGCCTTCTTCATGGCGGCCGCGGCCGTCGGCATCGCCGGCACGGCGATCGGCGCAGCGCTGGGCCTGCTGCTCTGCGCCAACATGCCCGCAATCGGTCGCGCTCTCGCGAAAGTCACCGGCGGCGCCGGCACCGCAGGGGCAGAAGTCGACTTCATCACCTCGATGCCCGTGCGGGTCGATCCGGTCGAGGTGGCTTTCATCATCGCCGTCGCAATCGTGCTTTCGCTCGTTGCGGCGGCCTATCCGGCATGGCGGGCAACCCGGGTCGAGCCGGTCGAAGGATTGCGACATGAGTGACACCGCCAAGCCGCTTTCGCTGCAGGGCATCCGCCGCACCTTCGTCCAGGGCGACCGCCGCCTCGACGTGCTGCGCGGTGTGTCGGTCGACCTGCATCCGGGCGAGATCGTGGCCATGGTCGGCCAGTCGGGCAGTGGAAAGTCGACCCTGCTGCACATCGCGGGTCTGCTCGAACGGCCGGACGAGGGCGAGGTCGTGGTCGACGGCCAGCCGACGGTTCGTATGGCCGACAAGGACCGGACGGGCCTGCGTCGCACCTTCCTGGGCTTCGTCTACCAGTACCATCACCTGCTGCCGGAATTCTCGGCCGTCGAGAACGTGATGCTGCCGCAGATGCTCAATGGCGTCGCGCGCGGGCCTGCGCGGAAGCGGGCGGCCGACCTGCTGGGCCTGGTCGGGCTCGGCGACCGGCTCGACCACCGTCCGGGCCGCCTGTCGGGCGGCGAGCAGCAACGGGTGGCGATCGCCCGGGCCGTCGCCAATCGGCCGCGCGTGCTGCTGGCCGACGAACCCACCGGCAATCTCGATTCGACGACATCGGAGACGGTGTTCCAGCAGTTGCTGGCGCTGGTTCGGGAGACCGGCATGGCGGCCCTGGTCGCCACGCACAATCCCGAGCTGGCGGCCCGCATGGATCGCACGGTTCGGCTGAAAGATGGCGTGCTGGATGCCTGACAGTCCACAGGCCGCGGCGCGATGATGGCCCGTGGCCATCGCTGATTTCATCCACCTCAAGGTTCGTTCCGCCTATTCGCTCACCGAAGGCGCGAACAAAGTCGACAGGATCGTCTCTCTGGCCAGGGAGGCGGAGATGCCGGCGGTTGCCGTCACCGACCGCAACAACCTGTTCGGCGCGCTCGAGTTCTCGCAGTATGCCGCCAAGGGCGGTGTTCAGCCCATCGTGGGCTGCGACCTCGGCATCCGGCGCGAGGAAGAAGGCGGCATTGCCACCACGAGCAAGGTCCTGGCCATCGACTGGCTGACGCTGCTGGTGCAGAGCGAGGAGGGCTACCTCAATCTGATGCGGCTGGTAAGCCGCGCCCATCTCGACTTCAAGGTTGGCTCGGTCGCGGCGCTGCCTCTGGCCGACCTGGAAGGATCGACCGAGGGGCTCATAGCCCTGACCGGCAGCGTGGGTAGCGGCATCGGACGGCTCCTGGCGACCGGCCAGACGCCTGCCGCGGCCCATACGCTCGACCGTCTGCAGACCCTGTTCGAGGGCCGGCTCTATCTCGAGCTGCAGCGCCATGGCGAGGATCTGGAACGTCGGATCGAAGGACCGCTGGTCGATCTCGCCTACGAGCGCAACCTTCCTCTGGTCGCGACCAATGACGTGCATTTCCCGAAGAAGTCGATGTACGAAGCACACGATGTGCTGCTGTGCATCGAGCAGGGTGCGCATATCGACGATCCCAACCGCCACCGCCTGACCCCCGAGCACTATTTCAAGTCGGCGGCCGAGATGCGCAGCCTGTTCTCGGACATTCCCGAGGCGTGCGACAACACCCTGGTGATTGCCCAGCGCTGCGCCTACATGCCGGCGCCGCGCAAGCCGATCCTGCCGCGCTACACCAAACTCCAGGGTCGCACCGAGGGCGAGGCGCTGCGCGATCTCGCGAGGAGCGGTCTCGAGGAGTTGAGGACGCTCGGTCGTCTGGCCGAGGACATCGTCTTCGAGCGCTATACCGAGCGCCTGACCTACGAACTCGACATGATCGAGAAGATGGGCTTCGCCGGCTACTTCCTGATCGTGGCCGACTTCATCCAGTGGGCGAAGGACCATGACGTGCCGGTCGGGCCGGGCCGTGGCTCGGGCGCCGGCTCGCTGGTCGCCTGGTCGCTCAAGATCACCGACCTCGATCCGCTGCGCTGGGGGCTGCTGTTCGAGCGTTTCCTCAATCCCGAGCGCGTGTCGATGCCCGACTTCGACATCGACTTCTGCCAGGACAAGCGCGACCGCGTGATCCGCTACGTCCGCGACGAGTACGGCCACGACAGGGTCGCCGCCATCATCACCTTCGGCAAGCTGCAGGCCCGCGCCGTGTTGCGCGACGTCGGGCGCGTGCTGGGCATGCCGTACGGGCAGGTCGACCGTATCTGCAAGCTGGTGCCCAACAATCCAGCCAATCCGGTGACCCTGGCCAAGGCGCTGGAGACCGAGGAGCTGCTCAAGGAGCAGTACAACGCCGACGAGGAGATCAAGCGCCTGATCGACCTGGCGCTCCAGCTCGAGGGCCTGTACCGCAACGCCTCGACCCATGCCGCCGGCGTCGTGATCGGCGACCGGCCGCTCGACCAGCTGGTGCCGCTGTTCCGCGATACCGACAGCAAGGAATCGCTGCCGGCCACGCAGTTCAACATGAAGTGGGTCGAGACGGCCGGGCTGGTGAAGTTCGACTTCCTCGGGCTGAAGACGCTCACCGTGATCGAGAAGGCCTGGGATTTCATCGGGCGCGATCAGATCGACATCGCGAAGCTGCCTCTCGACGACCGGAAAACCTTCGAGCTCCTCTGTCGTGGCGACGGGTCGGGCGTGTTCCAGCTCGAAGGCAACGGCATGCGCGACGTGCTGCGCAAGATGAAGCCCGACCGGTTCGAGGACATCATCGCCGTGGTGGCGCTCTATCGGCCGGGCCCGATGGAGAACATCCCGAGCTACATCAAGCGCAAGCACGGCGAGGAGGAGCCGGACTACCTGCATCCGCTGCTGGAAGGGATCCTGAAGGAGACCTACGGCATCATGATCTACCAGGAGCAGGTGATGCAGATCGCGCAGGTGCTGAGCGGCTATTCGCTCGGCGGCGCCGACCTGCTGCGGCGCGCCATGGGCAAGAAGATCAAGGCCGAGATGGATGCCCAGCGCGCGAGTTTCGTGGAGGGCGCCGAGAAGAACGGCGTCAAGCCCGACAAGGCCGCATCGATCTTCGACCAGGTCGACAAGTTCGCGGGCTACGGCTTCAACAAGAGCCACGCCGCCGCCTATGCGCTGGTCTGCTACCAGACGGCCTATCTGAAGGCCAACCATCCGGTCGAGTTCTTCGCCGCCACGATGACCCTCGACATGGGCAACGTGGAGAAGCTGAACGGCTATCGCCGGGACCTCGACAAGATCGGCGTCGAGCTGCTGCCGCCCGACGTGAACAGGTCGACGGCCGAGTTCACCGTGGAGAAGACCGAAGATGGAAAGAAGGCGATCCGCTACGCGCTGGCCGCCATCAAGGGGGTCGGCAAGGAAGCCATGAGTCGCCTCGCCGAGGAGCGCCAGGAGAACGGTCCGTTCAAGGACCTGTTCGACTTCGCCGAACGCCTTGACCAGCGCGTGCTGAACAAGCGCCTGCTCGAGAGTCTGGTGAAGGCCGGCGCCTTCGACTCGCTGAACAAGAATCGGGCGCAGACATTCGCCGCCGTCGAGGCACTGACCCGCCATTCGCAGGCGACGCACGAATCGCGCGGCAGCAACCAGAACAACCTGTTCGGGGACGACACCGCCCAGCGCCGTCCTCCGCTGCCCAAGGTGCCGGACTGGGCGCCGATGGAGCGGCTGCAGAACGAGTTTGCGGCCATCGGCTTCTATCTCTCGTCGCATCCGCTGGCCTCGTATGAGCGCAGCCTGCAGCGCCTGGGGGTCAGTCGTGCGGCCGACCTGCCGGCCCTGCTGGCGCGCGGCACGCCCGGCCGGATCAAGCTCGCCGGGACAGTCATCGACCGGATGGAGCGTACCTCGGCCAAGGGCAACCGCTTCGCCTTCCTGCAGTGCTCCGACCAGTCCGGCGCCTTCGAATGCGTCATGTTCAGCGAGCTGCTGAGTTCCAAGCGCAATCTCCTGGAGGCGGGCCAGGCGATCCTGATCTCGGTCGACGGCCGCCTCGACGGCGAGCAGGTGAAGCTCACCGCGCAGTCCGTGGAAAGGCTCGAGGATGCGGTCGCGAACTCCGCGGCCGGCCTGCGCATCGTGATCTCCGATCCCGTCGCCCTCGAGGCGTTGCGCAAAGCGCTCGAAGGCAAGCGCGGGCGCGGGCGTGTCACCCTGGTGGTGCCGATGCCGGAAGAATCCGAAGCTGAAATCACCTTGCCTGGCACCTATTCGATCGCAGGCGGCCTGCGCGATACGATCGGCAGCCTGCAGGGCGTCGAACAGGTCGAGGAAATTTGAGCCGCCAGCCCGGGCTCTTTGGATCCGAAACGGCCGCGCCGCCGAAGCGGAAGACTTCGGGGGCGGGCGATGTCGGCCCCGCCAGGGATTCACCCCTGCTGGAAGCACCACATCTGCCGCCCGAAATCCGGCTCGGTACCTCCTCGTGGTTCTTCCCCGGCTGGCGCGGCCTCGTCTATGAAGGCATCCATCCGCAGGCGAGCCTCAGCCGCAAGGGACTGGCCGCCTACGCCCAGATCCCGCTGCTGCGGACCGTCAGCCTCGACCGGACCTTCTACGCACCGATTTCGGCAGCCGACTATGCGCGTTATGCCAGCCATGTGCCGGAGCATTTCAGCTTCGTCGTGAAAGCGCCGGCGATCGTCTGCGATGCGGTCATGCGGGACGAGGAGGGCAGGGAGAAGGTCGCCAATCCAAACTTCCTCAATGCGGCCGTCGCCACCCGTGAATTCGTCCTGCCCTGCCTGGAAGGGCTGAAGGGCAAGGCCGGGCCTCTGGTGTTCCAGGTCTCGCCGCTGCCGCACAGCCTCGTCGAGGACGCCTCGCTGCTGGTCGAGCGTCTGGAGGCCTTCTTCGCGGCATTGCCTTGCAAATTGGGCGCACACAAACCGATTTATGCACTTGAGCTGCGCAATCCAGAGCTGCTGACGCCGCGCCTGATGCGCATGCTGGGCCGGGCCGGGGTGCGCTATTGCGTCGGTCTGCACGACCGGATGCCCGAGGTCGAACGGCAGGAAGCGGCACTCAAGGCCCTCGATGGCGAGGAGCTGGGGCCGCTTGTGGTGCGCTGGAACCTGCACCGCGGCTTCCGTTACCAGGCAGCAAAGCAGCGCTACGAGCCATTCGACAGGCTCGTGGACGAGGATGTCGAGACCCGCCGGGTCCTGGCGCGCATGGCGGCCAGGACCGCCAAGGCGGGCCAAAAGGTCTGGATCACCGCCAACAACAAGGCCGAGGGCAGTGCTCCCCTCACGGTCCTCGAACTGGCCCGGGAAATAGCCAGGCAGATCGGCTAAGGCCTTGAATTCATTGCCACTTGCATTTTTGGCGGCAAACCACTAGAAACGCGCCACTTCGCACGCGGGTTTGCGGTCGACGGGGAGACATCCCGGCGCTCGCTCCGGTGTTCCCATTCCGGGAACGACGCCCGCGGAGGCTCAACCGGAAAAGGAGAACGGCATGACCATGCCGACATTCACGATGCGCCAGCTGCTGGAAGCCGGCGTGCACTTCGGCCATCACACGCGCCGCTGGAATCCCAAGATGAAGCCGTACCTGTTCGGGGTGCGCAACGGGGTCCATATCATCGATCTTACCAAGACCGTGCCGCTGCTGGAGCAGGCGCTGCGTCAGGTTCGTGACGTCGTTGCGAGCGGCGGCCGCGTCCTGTTCGTCGGCACCAAGCCGGCGGCCGCCGACCGCGTCGCGGATGCGGCCAAGCGCTGCGGCCAGTATTATGTGAACCATCGCTGGCTGGGCGGCATGATCACGAACTGGAACACCATTTCGGCGTCCATCAAGCGGCTGCGCGAACTCGACGAGCGCCTGAAGGGCGACGTCGTCGGCCTCACCAAGAAAGAGCAGCTCGACCTGACGCGCGAGCGCGACAAGCTCGAGCGGTCGCTGGGCGGCATCAAGGAAATGGGCGGCACGCCCGACATGCTGTTCATCATCGACACCAACAAGGAGTCGATCGCGGTCCTGGAAGCCCGCAAGCGCGGCATTCCGATCGTCGCGGTGGTCGACAGCAATTCGGACCCCGACGGCATCGACTTCCCGATCCCGGGCAACGATGATGCGATCCGCGCCGTGTCGCTGTACTGCGACCTGCTCTCGGGCGCGGTGCTCGACGGCATTCGCGCCGAAATCGCTGCCACGGGCGGCGACGTTGGCGAACTGGCCGAGCAGCCGGACGAGGAAATCCCCGCAGCCGAGGCCCCGGCGGCCGAAGCGGCGCCGGCCGAGTAGTCCGGCCCCTTCATCGAAGAGAAACAGACGGGGCCGGTCGGAAGACCGGCCCTTGTTGCACTAAACGGAGCAAGACATGGCTGAGATCACTGCATCGCTCGTCAAGGAACTGCGCGAGAAGACCGGCGCAGGCATGATGGATTGCAAGAAGGCGCTGGGCGAGACCGCCGGAGACGTCGAGAAGGCGATCGACTGGCTGCGCACCAAGGGTCTGTCAGCGGCCTCGAAGAAGGCCGGTCGCGTCGCGGCTGAAGGCCTCGTCGGCGTGGCGGCGGACGGCACGCGGGGCGCCGTCCTCGAGGTCAACGCCGAGACCGACTTCGTCGGCCGCAACGATCAGTTCCAGAAGTTCGTGGCCGCGGCGACCAAGCTCGCGCTCGAGAATGGCGGCGACCTCGCCAAGGTGGCGGCGGCGCCATTCCCCGGCACCGGCCGCGACGTGCAGGGCGAGCTGACCAACCTGATCGCCACGATCGGCGAGAACATGAGTCTGCGCCGCGCGGCCTCCCTGTCGGTGTCCGACGGCGTGGTCGTGGCCTATACCCACAATGCCGTCGCGCCGGACCTCGGCAAGATCGGCGTGCTGGTGGCCCTCGAGTCGACGGGCGACAAGGCCAAGCTGGGCGCTCTCGCCAAGCAGCTGGCCATGCATGTGGCCGCCACCAACCCGCAGTCGCTGACGGTTGCCGACCTCGACCAGGCGGCAATCGAGCGCGAGCGCGCGGTGCTCGCCGAGAAGGCCGGCCAGCAGGGGAAGACGGCCGAGATCGTCGCCAAGATGGTCGAGGGCGGGCTGCGGAAGTTCCACCAGGAGGTGGTCCTTCTCGAGCAGGCCTTCGTCATGGATGGCAAGACCAAGGTCTCGAAGGTCGTGGAGGATGCGGCCAAGCAAGTCGGCGGGCCGGTTCGCCTGACGGGCTTCCTGCGCTTCGCGCTGGGCGAGGGCATCGAGAAGAAATCTGAGGATTTCGCAGCCGAAGTGGCTGCCCAGCTCAAGAAGTAGTAGTAGAAACTACTGGCGCGCAGACATGTGGTCTGCGCGCCCAAGACAAATGTAATCAGAGGCATCTGATGCCGTCGGCTCCCCAGTTTCGCCGTGTCCTTCTCAAGCTCTCTGGCGAGGGGCTCATGGGGAATCGGGAGTACGGCCTGGACCCCGAAATGGTCACCATGGTCGCGCAGGAAGTGAAGGCCGTGCACGAGATGGGCGTGCAGGTCTGCCTGGTGATCGGCGGTGGCAACATTTTCCGCGGCGTGTCGGCGGCTGCCTCCGGCATGGATCGTTCCAGCGGCGACTACATGGGCATGCTGGCGACCGTCATCAATTCTCTGGCGATGCAGAGCGCACTCGAGCGGCAGGGGCTGCAGACACGCGTCCAGTCGGCGATTCCGATGACGACGGTGTGCGAACCCTATATCCGCCGCCGCGCCGCCCGCCATATGGAGAAGGGCAGGGTCGTGATCTTCGCGGCAGGCACCGGCAATCCGTTTTTCACGACCGATACCGCTGCCGCCCTTCGTGCGGCCGAGATGGGCGTCGACGCGCTGCTCAAGGGAACCCAGGTCGACGGAGTCTATTCTGCCGATCCGCGCAAGGACAAGTCCGCCCGGCGCTACGACACGCTCAGCTATCTCGAAGTACTGTCCCGCGACCTGCAGGTGATGGATGCTTCGGCGATCTCGCTTGCGCGCGAGAACCGCATCCCCATCATCGTCTTCGACATCCACAAGCCCGGTGCCTTTGCGGCGACATTGCGAGGCGAGGGCACCTTCACGATCATCAAGGACGAGGCCTGAACATGTCTGCCGATCTCAATGAGCTCGAGAAGCGCATGCACGGCGCGATGGATGCGCTGAAGAAGGAGTTCGCAGGTCTGAGGACGGGAAGGGCCTCGGTCAACCTGCTCGACCCGGTGATGGTCGAAGCCTACGGTCAGCGAATGCCGCTCAATCAGGTGGGCACGGTCAGCGCGCCGGAGCCGCGGCTTCTCACGGTCAACGTCTGGGACAAGGGCCTTGTGACCCCGACCGCCAAGGCGATCCGGGAAGCGGGTCTCGGCCTCAACCCGTCGCCGGATGGCCAGATGATCCGAATTCCCATTCCCGAGCTGACGACGGAACGCCGCAACGAACTCGCCAAGCTGGCGCACAAGTATGCCGAGCAGGGCAAGGTCGCCGTTCGGAACGTCCGGCGAGATGGCATGGATTCGCTGAAGAAGGCCGAGAAGGACCACAAGATCTCGGAAGACGAGCACCGGCAGAAGGCCGACGAGGTGCAGAAGCTGACCGACCGCTACGTCAAGCAGGTCGATGAAATGCTGGCGCACAAGGAAAAAGAAATCAAGACGGTCTGATGTCCACCGCGCCACTGCCCGCCAATCCCGACAAAGGGGCGGGACCTCAGCACGTTGCCATCATCATGGATGGCAATGGGCGATGGGCGAAGGCGCGTGGACTACCGCGGGTCGCAGGGCACCGCCGCGGCGCCGACGCGGTGCGTCGAGTCGTGCGGGGCGCCGGAGAGCTGGGGATACCCGTCCTGACCCTCTTTGCGTTCTCGACCGAAAATTGGGGACGGCCCGCCGACGAAGTGGCCGACCTGATGGGACTGTTGCGACACTATCTTCGCAGCGAACTCGAAGAGTTGCGCAAGAACGGAGCGCGGCTCCGGGTCATAGGCAATCGCGAAGGTCTTGCCGCCGACATCGTGCGCGACATCGCCGAAGCCGAGAACATGACGGCCGGCAACGGGCGCATCGACGTCAATATCTGCATCAATTATGGCGCGCGCGACGAGATCCTGCGCGCGACGCGCCGGCTGGCGCAGCGGGTCGCGGCGGGAGAGATCACCGTCGCCGGGATCGACCAGAAGAGCTTCGAGCGCGAGCTCCTGACGGCGGGCCTGCCCGATCCGGACCTCCTCATCCGGACCAGCGGCGAGCAGCGGATCAGCAATTTCCTGCTCTGGCAGTGCGCCTATTCCGAGCTGGTCTTCGTCGACACGCTGTGGCCGGACTTCGGCAAGGAACACCTGGAACAGGCGATTGTCGAGTTCCGCAGGCGTGAGCGACGGTATGGCGGCGTCGGAAAGTAGCGCGGCTCCGGTGGCGCGCAGTGGGCGCTTCGCCGGTCTGCTGATTCGGGCGCTTTCGGCCGTGATCCTGGGGCCGCTGCTGCTCGCGGCGGTCTGGTACGGCTTTCCCTGGCTCGACATCGTGGCCGCGATTGCCGCCCCGGTCATGATTTTCGAATGGGCGCGCCTGACCCGTGGCGCACCGGTCCTGCGCGTCATCGCATGGACGTATGGGATTGCCGCGCTGGTGGCCCTGCTGTGGCTGCGACATCAGCCGGCGTTCGGGCGCGAGACCGTGCTCTGGATTCTGGTTTGCATCTGGGCCACCGATATCGGCGCCTATTTCGTCGGTCGAACCGCCGGTGGCGCAAAGCTCGCGCCGCGCATCAGCCCCGGCAAGACGTGGTCGGGACTGATCGGTGGAATGGCTTGGGCTGCCGTGGCCAGCGCGGCACTGGGGTATGCCTTTGGATTGGGAGAGACCGTGCTTCTTGCGATCGCGGGAGCGGGTCTGGCGGTCGTCGGGCAGGCCGGAGACCTCCTGGAATCGGCGGCCAAGCGGCGGGCCGGCGTGAAGGACAGCGGCCACCTCATTCCGGGCCATGGTGGTTTGCTGGACCGGATCGACGGGCTGATGGCGGTCCTCGTTGCGGTGGCGGCTGCGCGCCTCGTCGCCGGGAATGCATGGCCTTGGACATGAAGAAATGGGTCGCGCCCTCCCGTGAGCACCCCCGTCGCGTGACGGTCCTCGGCTCGACTGGCTCTGTTGGACAGAGCACGGTCGACCTCATCGAACGAAATCCGGCCAGCTATCGCGTCGAGGCGCTCGTCGCACGCAGTTCGGTCGAATTGCTGGCGGAACAGGCCAGGCGCCTGCGCGCGCGTCTCGCCGTCGTCGCCGACGCCGACCGATACGAGGCGCTGAAGGCCGCATTGGCCGGGACGTCGATCGAAGTGGCGGCCGGTCCCGAGGCGGTGATCGAGGCGGCGGAGCGACCCGCCGAATGGGTGATGGCAGCGGTCGTCGGATTCGCCGGCCTCGCGCCCACCCTCGCGGCCGCCCGTCGCGGGGCGATGATAGCGCTTGCCAACAAGGAAGCCCTGATCTGCGCCGGCCGCCTGCTGATGGATGCCATCGAGCAGTCGGGCGGCGTCCTTCTGCCCGTCGATTCGGAGCATAACGCCATCTTCCAGGTCTTCGAACCCGACCAGCATGGTGCCGTCGACCGACTCATCCTGACGGCATCGGGAGGGCCTTTCCGCAACTGGTCGCTCGCCGAAATGGCCGATGTCACGCCGGAGCAGGCGCTGGCCCATCCCAACTGGGACATGGGCGCCAAGATCTCCATCGATTCGGCCACCATGATGAACAAGGGGCTCGAGTTGATCGAGGCTCAGCTCCTGTTCGGCCTGCCGGAGGAGCAGGTCGACATCGTGGTGCATCCCCAGTCGGTCATCCATTCGATGGTCGCCTACCGCGACGGCTCGGTCCTGGCCCAGCTCGGGACGGCTGACATGCGTATTCCGATCAGCCATGCCCTGGGTTGGCCGGCCCGCATCGAGGGGCCCTCGGCCCGGCTGGACTTCATGAGCATCCCGGCCCTCACGTTCGAGCGGCCCGATTCCGGCCGCTTTCCATCCCTACGATTGGCGCGCGAGGCTCTGGTGACGGGCGGTCATGCTCCCATCGTACTGAACGCGGCGAACGAGGCAGCCGTGGCGGCATTCCTGGGCCGCCGCATCCGCTTCCTCGACATCGCGCGGATCGTTGAGGATGTCATGATGGACTGGCAGGGGCTCTCGGATACGGTCGACGCGCTGCAGCAGGTGCAGGAAGCCGATCTGGAGGCTCGCAGGCTCGCCGAGACTTTCTGCCAGGCCAAGGCCCTGGGAAATTGATGTGGAATGAACTTCGTGGTCGGGTAGGGCATGGAAAGCATCGTCAGCCTGTTTACGACATATTTGCCGTACTTCGTTCTGGTTCTGACGCTGCTCGTGTTCATTCACGAATACGGTCACTACTGGGTGGGGCGTCGTTTCGGCATTCATGCCGAGGTGTTCTCGATCGGTTTCGGACCCGAGATATTCGGCTGGACCGATCGCAACGGCACACGCTGGAAAGTGTCGGCCATCCCGCTCGGCGGCTACGTCAAGTTTCTGGGCGACAGCGATGCGACGAGCGCCACGCCGACCGACGAGCCGCTGTCAGCCGGCGATCGCAAGCGCGCCTTCTTTAGCCAGCCGCTCTATGCCCGCGCCGCCGTCGTCCTCGGCGGGCCGGTTGCCAATCTCCTGTTCGCGTTCCTGCTGCTGACCGGCGTCTTCTTCTTCGCAGGCGAGCCCTACACGCCCGCGACGATCGCCGTACAGGTCGACGGTCCGGCGGCCAGGGCCGGACTGCGCACCGGCGACGAGATCGTTCGGCTGGCCGACAAGCGCGTCGATCGATACGAGGACATCCAGGAATCCCAGTTCCTGTACTGGACCCATCCGATGCCCGTCGAATACCGGCGTGGCAACCAGCTCCTCCGTGGCGAGATCCAGCCTCAGTACTGCGAGCGCACGGATCGCTACAACAACACCCTGCGTTACGGCAACCTGGGCATCGACCAGTTCATTCGTCCCGTCGTCGGTGGTTTCACGGCCAATAGCCCTGCCGAGGCGGCAGGCCTCAAGGTCGGTGACCTTCTGGTGGCGATCGACGGTAAGCCCGTCGAATACTTCTCCCGTATTCCCGAACTGATCGGCTCCCGGGGCGGTCAGCCGGTGACCGTCAAGTACGAGCGTGACGGCCGATACGGGGAGACGACCATCGTTCCGATCGTCGACAAGGTGGTCGATTGTGCAGGCAAGGAGCAGGTCGTCGGACGTCTGCGGGTTCGCCCGCCACCGGTAACGGAACTTCGCGATCATGGCGTCATCGGCGCCATGGGGGCGGGGGTGCGCGCCGTCTGGGGGATGACGACGATGTTCTACACGTCTATGGGCCAGATCCTCACCGCGACCCGGCCTGTCGATGAATTGGGCGGACCGATACGCATCGCCAAGGCTGCCGGAGAGGCATCGCATGCAGGGTGGGCGGGTATCCTCAACCTCGTCATCGCACTGTCCGTGGTGCTGGGTATCTTCAATCTTCTTCCGGTTCCCATGCTCGACGGCGGGCACCTTGCCATGTACGCCTATGAGGCTGTGCGCGGTAAGCCGCTCAGTCTGAAGGCCCAGGAACTCGGGCTGAAGCTGGGATTTGCGCTTGTGATCGGGATGGCGCTCGTAGCAACCTTCAATGACATCAGGCTCTTGCTGCGATGAATTCATGCGACGTGTAGAGGACGGTATGGGGACAAAAGGGGTGGCCTACGGCCCCCTTGCCGGTCTAGAAAGCAGCGTTCACGTATTCGACCATCGGCAGGTCTGACAGGCGCCGGGGGGAAGTTTGATCTTTCGTTGGGCCGCACTGGCCATTGTCGCAATTCTCGCCTTCAACACGCCGGCGCACGCCCAGCGCGGTGGCGGCGTGGCTGCGAGCGGCGGCGCGATTGCCGGGATCCAGATCCAGGGCAACGTCCGCGCCGAGGTGGAGACGATCCGCTCCTACCTTCAACTCAAGGTCGGCGAGCCGTTCGACGCCGCCGCGGCCGACCGCTCGCTGAAGGCTCTCTTTGCGACCGGGCTGTTCTCCGACGTGGCGATCGAGATGCAGGGTTCCACCCTGGTCGTGAAGGTCACCGAGAATCCGATCATCAATCGGGTCGCTTTCGAGGGCAACAGCAAGATCGAGGACGACAAGCTGCGCGACGAGATTCAGTCGAGGCCACGCCAGGTCTATACGCGGGCGCGGGTTCAGTCCGACGTCGATCGAATCCTGACCATCTATCGACGCAGCGGTCGCTACAACGCCTCGGTCGAACCCAAGATCATCAGGCTGGAGCAGGGCCGCGTCGATCTCGTATTCGAGATCAACGAAGGCGATGTCACGGGTGTGAAGCGGATCAGTTTCGTTGGCAACGAAGCCTTCAGCGACGGCACGCTGAGGGGCAAGATCCGCACCTCGGAGAGCGCGTGGTGGCGCTTCCTTTCGTCGGATGACCGCTTCGATCCCGATCGACTGAACTTCGACCGGGAGCTGCTGCGCAAATTCTATCTCTCCGAGGGCTACGCGGATTTCCGCGTGGTTTCGGCGGTGGCCGAGCTCGCGCCCAACCGCGAAGGCTTCTTCATCACGTTCACCATCAGCGAGGGCGATCGCTACAAGTTCGGAAAGGTGGACGTCACGAGCCGCTTCCAGGGCTTGGACGTCGATGTATTGAAGACCTTCCTGACGATCTCGGAGGGCGACTGGTATGATGCCAACGAGGTGGAGAAGTCGGTTTCCAACATCTCGGAGGCAGTGGGGTCGCTGGGCTACGCGTTCGTTGAAGTTCGCCCCAATATCCGGCGCAACAAGGACAACACCACCGTCGACGTCACCTTCGATGTCCAGGAGGGTCCGCGCGTCTACGTCGAGCGCATCAACATCTCGGGCAACACGAGAACGCTCGACAAGGTGATTCGCCGCGAATTCCGTCTCGCCGAGGGCGATGCCTTCAGTACCGCCAAGGTCCGGCGCAGCGAGCAGCGGCTTCGCAACCTCGGCTTCTTCGAGAAGGTCGACATCTCGGCGGCGCCTGGCTCGGCCCCGGACAAGACCAACCTCGAGGTCCAGGTCGTCGAGCAGAGCACCGGCGAAATCTCGTTCGGCGCAGGCTATTCGACGACGGCGGGTATCGTTGGCGACATTGCGGTCAAGGAACGCAACCTGCTTGGTAAGGGCCAGGAGGCGCGACTGGGACTGTCGATCGGTACACTGAGCACCTCCATCGATCTGGGCTTTACCGAGCCCTATTTCCTGGATCGCGAGCTTTCGGCCGGCTTCGACATCTTCTGGACGTCGAACGATCGCCAGAACATCGCGAGCTACAGTGACCGCAGCCTGGGTTTTGCGTTGCGCGCCGGCTGGGCTTACTCCGAGAACATTCGCCAGCTTGCCCGCTACACGCTGCGGCAGACCGACATCTACAACGTCCAGCCTTGGGCCTCTTCGATCATTCAACAGAACGCGGGCTACCAGGTGGTCTCGGAACTCTCGGAGACCATCATCTGGGACACTCGCGACCAGCGCCTCAACGCGACCAAGGGTTTCATGATCCGCAACACGATTGCGGCAGCAGGCCTGATCGGCACCGAGCAGTATCTTCGCACCACGGCGGACGCCGTCTATTACAGGTCTCTTTTCGAGGACTTTGTCATCTCGGTCGGCGGTTCGGCGGGATTGATCTACCCATTCAACAATTCGTATATCCGCCTCAACAACCTTTTCTTCATCGGCGGTGACACCCTTCGCGGCTTCGCTGTCGGCGGTATCGGTCCTCGCGATGCCAATACGACCGATTCCATTGGCGGCCAGTTCTACTACACGGCTACGACGGAGCTTTCCTATCCGCTGCCGCTCGTCCCCAAGGAAGTCGGCCTCCTCGGCAAGGCCTTCGTGGATATCGGGTCGCTCTGGGGTGTGCAGGCGGAGAGCTACGGTCTCGCGTCCGTGCTGACGAGCCAGTTGATGCGCGTTTCGACCGGCGTCGGCATTCAGTGGATATCGCCGTTCGGGCCCATCCGGATCGATTATGCGATACCGCTTCAGTACGAGTCCTGGGACAAGCAGCAGGCCATACGTTTCAGCTTCGGCACACGGTTCTGAGCGGAGAGGCCACGGTCATGAACGTCGAAACCGAGAAAACGACCGTTGCCGCGGCGACGTCCGTGGACATCAAGCGGATCCTGGAGATGATCCCGCACCGCTATCCGATGCTCATGGTCGACCGCGTGATCGACATGCGGCTCGACCAGAGCGCGGTCGGCATCAAGAACGTCACGATCAACGAGCCGTTCTTCCAGGGGCATTTTCCGTCCGAGCCGGTCATGCCGGGCGTTCTCGTCGTCGAGGCCATGGCACAGACGGCCTGCGTCCTGGTGGTTTCGACGTTCGGGGCCGAGTCGGAAGGAAAGCTGGTCTACTTCATGTCGATCGACGGCGTGAGGTTCCG
The DNA here is from genome assembly GCA_046296475.1 of Reyranella sp. Taxonomy (GTDB): domain Bacteria; phylum Pseudomonadota; class Alphaproteobacteria; order Reyranellales; family Reyranellaceae; genus Reyranella. The sequence goes on along the minus strand of JBKBLH010000003.1, from coordinate 170,423 downwards.
CCGTCCCGTCTTGCCCGGAGACCGGCTCGAGCTCCATGTCTCGAAGGTCCAGAGCCGGGCCAACGTCTGGAAATTCGCGGGCAAGGCCATGGTGGAGGGCAAGGTCGCCGCTGAAGCGACATTTGCCGCCATGATCCGTGACCGGTGATCCACGAACGAGCAGGGAGGGGATGATGCCCGATACCCAGTCGAATTTCCGCATGCTGCATACGATGATCCGGGTCCTGGATCTCGAGAAGTCGCTGGCATTCTACACCGGCCCGCTGGGCATGAAGCTGTTGCGCCGTCGCGACGTGCCGGACGGCAAGTACAGCCTGGCCTTCGTCGGCTATGGCGACCAACCGGAGCATTGCGTGGTCGAGCTGACCTATAACTGGGACCAGGCAAAGCCGTATGAGCTGGGCACGGGGTTCGGCCACCTCGCGATCGGCGTGCCCGATGTCTACAAGCTCTGCGAGGATGTGACGAAGGCCGGCGGCAAGGTCACGAGGCCGGCGGGACCCGTGAAGTTCGGGACCACCGTCATCGCTTTCGTCGAAGACCCCGACGGCTACAAGATAGAGCTGATCGAGAGGAAGGGCTGAGGGCTGAGCGAAGCTCCGCCCGGAGAGCGAAAGGACATTGTCCTTGGCAATGTCCGAGTGCGTCGAAGGAAAAAGACCGCACGACGCTTACGAAGAAGGCCCGCATCGCGGGCCTCAATTCGTTCGGGCTCAATCCTAGAAAAATCGCCAGTTGGCCGCCACCAGGGCCAGCACGCCGCCGGCGATACCGCCGGCGAGGAGCATCCACGCCGTTACGCCACGTCGGCGGAAATTGTCGTTGGCAGGACGGCCCACCCGCACGACGCGCAGCTGGGCTTTCGGTGTATGGCTGGCCGCCCAGGATGTTTCCCCCTGGCGCGGCCCGAACGATGATCTTGCCATATGCTTCTCGCTTCCCTCCCGGACAGCGATCTCAGCCCCGCATGTGAAGCGGCTTGTAGGGGCGCTCGGTCTGGCCGTTGTAGAGCTGACGGGGACGGCCGATCTTCTGGTCCGGATCCTCGATCATCTCGTTCCATTGTGAAATCCAGCCCACCGTGCGGGCCACCGCGAAGAGAACGGTGAACATCGAGGTCGGGATGCCGATCGCCCGGAAAATTATGCCCGAGTAGAAGTCGACGTTCGGATAGAGCTTCTTGGAGACGAAGTAGTCGTCCTTGAGGGCGATCTGCTCCATTTCCATGGCCAGTTCGAGCAGCGGGTCATGGGTGATGCCGAGCGAGGTCAGGACTTCGTGGCAGGTCTGGCGCATGACCTTGGCGCGCGGGTCGTAGTTCTTGTAGACGCGGTGGCCGAAGCCCATCAGGCGGGTGTGGTCGGCCTTGTCCTTCACGCGGGAGAGGAAGCCCGGGATGTTCTGCTTGCCGCCGATCTCGTGCAGCATGTTGATGACCGCCTCGTTGGCGCCGCCATGGCTCGGGCCCCAGAGCGATGCGATGCCGGCGGCGATGCAGGCAAACGGGTTGGCGCCCGAGGAGCCGGCAAGGCGGACCGTGGAGGTCGAGGCGTTCTGCTCATGGTCGGCATGGAGCATGAGGATGCGATCCATCGCCTTCTCGACGATCGGGTTGACCTCGTACTCCTCGGCCGGAACCGAAAACATCATGCGCAGGAAGTTGGCGGCATAGGAGAGGTCGTTGCGCGGATAAACGAAGGGCTGACCCACCGAGTACTTGTAGGCCATCGCGGCGATGGTCGGCATCTTGGCGACCAGTCGATACGAGGCAACCATGCGCTGGTGCGGATCGTGGATGTCGAGCGAATCGTGATAGAAGGCGGAGAGGGCGCCGACGACGCCACAGCAGATCGCCATCGGATGGGCGTCACGGCGGAAGCCGCGATAGAACTGGCTGAGCTGCTCGTGGATCATCGTGTGGTTCGTGATGTCACGAACGAACTTGTCCTTCTGAGCCTTGTTCGGCAGCTCGCCCTTCATCAGGAGATAGGCGACTTCCATGAAGTCGCTCTGCTCGGCGAGTTCGGCGATGTTGTAGCCGCGATGGAGCAGAAGTCCTTCGTCGCCGTCGATGTAGGTGATCTTCGAGCCGCACGAACCGGTCGACGTGAAGCCCGGATCGTAGGTGAACATGCCGGATTCACCGTAGAACTTGCGAACGTCCACCAGGCGCGGTCCGAGGGTGCCGTGGATGATCGGCATCTCGTAGGTCTTGCCGGTTTCGTTGTCGGTCAGCGTCGCGGTCGATTTGGCCATTGGTGAACTCTTTTCCAGGCTCGATTCAAGCAAGGCGCGCGCGCCCCTGCGGGGTGCCGTTCGCCGGTTCGGCGGCACCCTAACAAGCCCATAAAGAAGGCGCAATTGAACAGCCCGGCTGCTATTTCGCGGCGCGTCGGAAATGCAAGGCCCGGCCGTCGATCGTGGCCAGAGAGAGGCCGATCAGGAGCATGCCGGCGAAATGCCTTGCCGCCAGCCGCTCGCCCAGCACCAGCACGCCGAGGAGGATCGCGGTGACCGGTATCAGGAATGTAACAAGCAGCAGATTGGTTGCGCCGGCGGCTGCAAGTATCCGGAAATAAAGGACGTAAGCGAGCGCGGTCGAGAGCAACGCGAGGCCCGCGAGCGCGCCCCATGTCGTCGCACCGGGAAGGGCGGGGAGCATCCACGGCCGGTCGACGGACAGCATGATCGGCAGAATCAACAGGGCGCTCGCCGTGACTTGGCCGGCGGCGGCGTCGAGAGGCGGGATGCCCATCCTTGCGAACCGGCGCCCATAGACGCCGGCGAAGGCGTAGGACAGGGCGGCACCCAGGCAGGCGATCTGGCCCGCCCAGTCGCGGCTGCTGCCGATCGCGTCCGGTCCCATCAGGACGGCGACGCCGCCCACTCCGATCAGCAACGCGCCCAGCTTGAGGCCCCCGATCCGCTCGTCCCGGGTGACGAAGTGGGCAACGAGAAGACTGAAGAGAGGCGTCGTGGCGTTGAGGATCGAAGCGAGACCGGAGGCGATCTGCGTCTGGCCCCAGAAGATGAGGCCGAACGGGACCAGGTTGTTCAGGACTCCCATGGCGGCATAGCTGCGGAAGGGGGCACCGGGACGAAAGAGCGGTCGGCCGGCCGCAACCAGCACGAGATTGAGCGCGAGCGCGGCAAGTGCCACGCGGCAGAACACCACCGTGAGCGGTGCGAGTTCGGACAGGGCCAGCTTGGCGAAGAAGAATGACCCGCCCCAGAGGACGGACAGCGACAACAGCCAGAACCAGACAAGTGCGCTCATGGCGCCACAGTGCGCGCCGACCGGCGCCGGTTCTATCCGCGGGCCGCCAGCAATCGCGCCTCGCCGCGGTGCGCCACTACTCCTGTCTCTGGACCTGTACCTTTGCCCAGCTGTCCCGCAACCCGATCGTGCGGTTGAACACCAGGGCCTTCGACCGGCTCGCGAGGTCCGGGCAGAAATAGCCCAGCCGCTCGAACTGCACCGCCTCTCCTGCGGGTATCTCCGCCAGGGAAGGCTCGAGGAGTGCGCCCGACAGGACTTCGAGCGAGTCCGGATTCAGGTCGGCGTCGAGATCGCCATTGGCGCCCGGGTCAGGACGATTGAAGAGCGTGCTGTACAATCGGACTTCGGCGCGAAGTGCATCCCGGGCGGACACCCAGTGCAGGGTGGCCTTTACCTTTCGGCCGTCCGGCGCGTTGCCGCCGCGGCTCGCGGGATCGTAGGTGCAGCGCAGTTCGACCACGTTGCCGTCGGCGTCCTTGACCACCTCGCGGCAGGTGACGAGATAGGCGTAGCGCAGCCGGACTTCTCGCCCCACCGCCAGCCGGAAGAACTTGTTCGACGGATTCTCCATGAAGTCCTCGCGCTCGACGAAGACTTCCCTGCGGAAGAGAAGGGTACGCGTGCCGGCGGCCGGATCCCCTGGGTGATTGACGGCCTCCACCTCCTCGACGTGATCTTCGGGAAAGTTCTCGATCACGAGCTTTAGCGGCCGCAGGACCGCCATCCGCCGCTGCGCTGCCTGATTGAGACGGTCGCGGATCGAGTGATCGAACATCGCGAGATCGACGACGCTGTTGGCCTTGGAGATGCCGATGCGCCGAACGAAGTCGCGGATCGCCTCCGGCGGCACGCCGCGACGGCGCAGGCCTGCCAGCGTCGGCATGCGCGGGTCGTCCCAGCCGCTCACGGTGCCGCGCCGCACCAGATCCGTCAGGTAGCGTTTGGAAAGCACCGTGTACCCGAGACTGAGCCGGGCGAACTCGGTCTGCCGCGGGCGTGCCGGCACCGGCAGGTGGTCGAGGAACCAGTCGTAGAGCGGACGATGGTCCTCGAACTCCAGGGTGCAGAGTGAATGGGTCACATGTTCGATGGCGTCGGACTGGCCATGCGCGAAATCATAGGTCGGATATATGCACCATTGGGTGCCGGTGCGCGGGTGCGCCGCGTGCAGGATGCGGTAGAGGACGGGGTCGCGCAGGTTCATGTTGCCGGAAGCAAGGTCGATCTTCGCTCGCAGCACGCAGGCACCGTTGGGAAACTTGCCGGCGCGCATGTCGCGAAACAAACCGAGATTGGTTTCCACCGAGCGGTCGCGATCTGGCGAGGCGCGGCCCGGTTCCGTCAATGTGCCGCGCATTGCCCGCATCTCGTCGGGCGGGGTGTCGTCGACATAGGCGAGGCCGGCGCGAATGAGGTGTTCGGCCCAGTCGTACAACGTCTGGAAGTAGTCCGACGCGTGGTACAGATGTTCGCCCCAGTCGAAGCCGAGCCATCGTACGTCACGCTTGATGGCGTCGATGTATTCCTGCTCCTCCTTCACGGGGTTGGTGTCGTCGAACCGAAGATGGCAGCGGCCGCCATATTCGGCCGCGATTCCGAAGTTCAAGCAGATGGACTTTGCGTGGCCGAGATGCAGATAGCCGTTCGGCTCGGGTGGAAAGCGGGTGACGATGCCCTGCGCCACTCCGCTGGCCAGATCCGACTGAACCAGGTCGCGGATGAAATCCCGCGCCTCTTCGTTCTCGGCGGCCTCCGGCATCGGCTTCCTGTCTTCCATTACCTGTCTCCCGTTCAAGCCGCTGCCGCCAGCAAGCGAGCCTTGCTCTCGGCGGGCCCCAGCACGGCCAGCACTTCGAAGATCCCGGGCGAAGCGGTCGAGCCGGTCAGCGCGACGCGGAGCGGCTGAGCGACCTGGCCGAGCTTCAGCCCGTTCGCCTCGGCGAACTCGCGCACGGCTACTTCGAGCACCTTTTCGCTCCAGTCGCTCGCATGCGGCTCCAGCGCCGGCGCGAGCTTCGCCATCACGGCACGGGCGTCGGGCGTCAACAGCGCGCGGGCCTTGTCGTCGGCGATCGGCGGCGCGCCAGTGCGGGCATAGAAGGCAAGGCCGTCCGCGAGTTCGATCAGGGTGCGCGCGCGCGGCTTCACGCCGGAGAGGCCGCGCACGATGCGCTCGCGGCCAGCGGCATCGACGGTGCCGAACTTTTCCTCGATGCGCGGCAGCACGAGCGGCAGCAGCTCCGCATCGGGAGTCTCGCGCAGATAGTGGGCGTTGAGGTTCGTGAGCTTGGCCATGTCGAAGCGCGACGCCGAACGCCCGACCCCGGCGAGGTCGAACCATTCGATCGCCTGCGCCGTCGAGATGATCTCGTCGTCGCCATGGCCCCAGCCCAGCCGCAGCAGGTAGTTGCGCAGCGCCGCGGGCAGGAAGCCCATGTCGCGATAGGCGTCGACGCCGAGCGCCCCGTGACGCTTGCTGAGCTTGGCGCCGTCGGGCCCGTGGATCAGCGGGATATGGGCATAGACGGGCTCGGGCCATCCCATGGCGCGGATGATTTCCAACGGCCGTACTGCGTGGTTCTGGTGATCGGCGCCGCGGATCACATGGGTGACCCCCATGTCGTGGTCGTCCACCACCACCGCCAGCATGTAGGTCGGCGTGCCGTCGGCACGCAGCAGGATCATGTCGTCGAGCTGAGCGTTCTCGACCGTGACCTCGCCCTGGACCGCGTCCTCGATCACCGTCTGGCCGGACTGCGGCGCCTTGAGGCGAACGACCGGATTCACGCCGGGGGGCGCCTCCTTGGGGTCGCGGTCGCGCCATCGGCCGTCGTAGCGCATCGGCTTGCCGGCGGCCTTTTGCGCGGCTCGCATCTCGTCGAGCTCCTGCGGCGAGGCATAGCAGTGATAGGCATGTCCCTTGGCCAGCATCTCCAGGGCGACCTCGGCGTGGCGGCCGGCCCGCGAGAACTGGTAGGTGACGTCGCCGTCCCATGGCAGGCCGAGCCACGACAGACCGTCCAGGATCGCGGCGATCGCCGGCTCGGTGGAGCGGGCGCGATCGGTGTCCTCGATGCGCAGCAGGTACTTTCCGCCATGGTGCCTGGCGAACAACCAGTTGAACAGGGCCGTACGGGCGCCGCCGATATGAAGGTAGCCGGTGGGCGAGGGGGCGAAGCGGGTTACGACGGTCATCGGCCAGGCATCATGCTCGGTAAGCGCGGGTTTTGCCGCAATTTCGGCGGAAAAGCGCGCCGTAGGTAGGGGAGCCTCCGGTTAGTGTCAAACCTGCGCGCCTGGATCCTCGAACAGCTGGACGCCGAGCGCGGCCGATGGATGCTGTGGCTCCCGGTGGCACTGGGCCTGGGCATTGCGATCTACTACGAGCTGCCCACCGAACCGGCCCTGTGGCTGGGACCGGCGCTGGCGGCGGGCTCGCTGCTCATCGCCATGTTCGCGCCGTCCGGCAGCGTCTCCCGTGCGTTGGCCGTAGGAGCTGTCGCTGCCTCGGCCGGCCTCGGCCTCGTCGGTTGGCGTACCGCAAGCCTAGCCGCGCCGACGCTTTCCCGGCCGCTTTTCAGCCTCAACGTCGAGGGGAGGATTGCCGACATCCAGCGTCTGCCCGAGGGAGTACGCGTCGTACTCGAAGCCGTGCGGCTCCGGGGCAACGGGGTACCGCCGCCCGAAATGATGCCGGCGAAGGTGCGCGTGACCCTCAATCGTGGGGCACCGCCGCTGGTGATCGGCGACCGCCTGCTGGTGCTCGCCAACCTGTCGCCGCCGGCCGGGCCCGCGGCGCCTGGCGCCTTCGATTTCCAGAGGGTCGCCTGGTATCAGCAGCTGGGCGCGGTCGGCTACGCGCTCGCGCCCGCGACCGTGATCGAACGTGGCAAGCCCGACGGGTTCGTGAGGGCGATCGACTCGCTGCGCGCCGATCTCGCTGCCCGTATCCTTCATGTCTTGCCGGGGCCGGCGGGTGGAGTGGTGGCTTCCCTGCTGGTCGGTGAACAGACCGCCGTCGACAAGGACGTGGCACAGGCGATGCGCGATTCCGGCCTTGCGCACATCCTGTCGATCTCAGGCCTGCACATCGTCTTCGCGGTCGGCCTCGTGATGGGTCTCGTGCGTTACGGCATCGCGCTGGTACCGCCGCTCGCCCTTCGGGTCGACGCCAAGAAAGTGGCGGCCGTGCTCGCCCTGATGGCCGCACTCTTCTACACGGCGCTGGCCGGTGCGCCGGTGCCGGCGCAGCGCGCCTGCGCCATGGCGGCCTTTGCGTTGCTCGCCATCCTGCTCGATCGCACGGCGCTGTCGTTGCGCCTCGTCGCGTGGTCGGCGGTCATCGTTCTCGCGATTGCCCCCGAGGCGTTGACGGGCGCCTCCTTCCAGATGTCGTTCGCGGCCGTCGTGGCGCTGGTCGCGGGGTGGGAGGCCGCGGCACCCTGGCGTCGCCGCCTGCACGAGCGGGCCGAAATCTCCCGCCATCGCTGGATGTGGCGGCTGGGAGCCGCGTTGGGGGCCAGCCTGCTCACCACGCTGATCGCCTCGGTCGCGACAGGCGCCTTCGCCGCCTATCACTTCAATCGGCTGTCGCTGCTCGGCGTAGTCGCCAACCTGCTGGGCGTGCCGCTCACGGGATTCTGGATCATGCCCTGGGGCCTGCTCGCCATGCTCCTGATGCCGTTCGGGCTGGAGGCCGTGGCGCTGGTGCCGATGGGCTGGGGCGTCGACGGGTTGAACGCCATCGCCTTCCGCGTCGCGGCCTGGCCCGACGCGGCGATGCTGGTGCCGTCGTTGCCCGGTGCCAGCCTATGGCTGCTGACCGCCGGCGGCCTGTGGCTCTGCCTGTGGCGCCGGCGGTGGCGCTACGCCGGGCTTCCGGTCGCCGCCATCGGCCTGATGCTGGGGCCATCGCCGGCCCCCGACCTGCTGATGAGCGAGGACGGCCGCGTACTCGGTCTGCGCGACGAGCGCGGCGTGGTTCATGTCGCCTCGGCCCGCGTGGACCGCTACGTCACGGACGCCTGGGCGCGACGGCAGGGGCAGGAAGGGGCGAGGCGCTGGACGGTGAGCGCTGAGGAGCAGGCATCCGGCCTCGGCTGCGGCACCGGCCTTTGCCGCTGGCGGAAGGGCCCGTGGCGCATCGCGCTGGTGAGCGACGAGAAACGCCTCGCCGAAGCCTGCGGCTCGGCCGACATCGTTCTGTCGACCGTCGACGCGCAGGCGCGCTGTCGCGGCCCGCGTCTGGTCATCGATCGTCGCGATGCCTGGAGGGACGGCGCCCACGCGCTGTGGCTCGACGATCTCGGGGTACGACGAGAGACGGCCAATGCCCGCCGTGGTGATCGGCCCTGGGTTCCCAACAGTTCGATGCGCCAGAGCGCGCCGGTCAAGGCGCCGGGAGCGTAAGGTCAGTGATAGCGCCGGTAGAGGCCGGCCAGGCGACCCTGGATCTTGACCCGGTCGGGTCCGAAGATGCGGGTCTCGTAGGCAGCGTTGGCGGGTTCGAGTGCGATCGACGCGCCCTTCTTGCGCAGCCGCTTCAGCGTCGCCTCGGTATCGTCGATCAGAGCCACGACGATCTCGCCGGACTCGGCTGTATCGGCGCTCCGGATGATGACGATGTCGCCGTTCTGGATGCCGGCTTCGACCATCGAATCGCCCTGGACCTCGAGGCAGTAATGGGCGCCGGAGCCCAACAAAGAGACGGGTACGTCCACGGTCGTGGAATTGTCGCGCAGCGCCTCGATCGGCGTACCAGCCGCGATCCGGCCATACAGCGGAAGGCTCAGTGCCTGGGCTTCGTTGGCGGCTTGGATCGCCCCTGCCAGTGGGACCCGATCGCCGCGCACGATCTGCGGCACGAAGCCCTCTCGGCCCTCGGAGAAGCCGGCCCGGCGTGCTTCGGCCAACAGCGGGGTGACGTTGGGCGCGGGCATTGCCGCACTGTCGGGCAGTTTCACGACCTGAAGTGCCCGCGCCCGATGCGGCAGGCGGCGCAGGAAACCGCGCTCTTCCAGCCCGGTGATCAGGCGGTGAATGCCCGACTTCGACTTCAGCCGCAGCGCTTCCTTCATCTCGTCGAAGGAGGGCGAGACGCCGTCATCGTTCAGCCGCTTGTTGATGAACAGGAGCAGTTCGTTTTGTTTGCGGGTGAGCACCGTCTTCTCCCCAGAACGCCTACTGGATTTAGGAACAAATCCTGAAACCCGGCACATGTTCTAGTTTAGTTCCTTTCTCCGGTCAAGTTATCCCGAGGAACCAAGGGGAAAAGCAGGGGGGTCAATAGCCTCCGGGCAGGCTCGCGAGATCCACCACCTGGACCATGTCGCCCGCCTTGCGGGCTGGATCGTGGGGCGGGCGGATCATCAGCGCGTCGCAGGCGGCCAGAACCGACAGCATCGAACTGTCCTGCACCGGATGCGGATCGACTGTCAGGGTGCCGTCGGACGCGCGGCTGAGCCGGGAGCGGACATAGTCCTCGCGCTGGTCGTTCTGCTTCACGTCGACGGCCAGGCGGGCGGGCCGGGTACGCACAAGGTCGCCGGACTGCCCGAGCATTCGCTCGAGGGCGGGCTTCATGAACAGCAGGGCACAGACCATGGTCGACACCGGGTTGCCCGGCAGGCCGAGCACGCGGGCACGGTCGCGGGCCGCGAACATCAGCGGCTTGCCGGGGCGCATGGCGATCTTCCAGAAATCCATGTCGAAGCCCTGGGCCTTGAGCGCGTTCTGCACCAGATCGTGGTCGCCGACCGAGGCGCCGCCGAGCGTGATCAGCAGGTCGTGCTGCGCGCCAGAGTCGATGCAGCTTTCGATCAGCCGGGCGTCGTCGCGCGCGATGTCGAACAGCGTGGGCTCGCCACCCCAGCCGCGTACCAGCGCCGCGACGGCGATGCCGGAGGAGGAGACGATCTGGTTCCGCCCGACCGGCTCGCCCGGCATCACGAGCTCGTCGCCGGTCGAGAGGATGGCGACCCGCGGCTTGCGATGGACCGAGAGCCAAGGATGGTTCATCGCAGCGGCGAGCGCCAGATCGCGCGTGGTGAGCGTGCGACCTGCCTCGAGTGGCGTATCGCCGACCGAGAAATCCAGTCCGGCCTTGCGGATGTGTCGCCCGACTCGCGGCGCCTCGAGGATGGTGATCGCCGGCCCGTCCGCCTCGGTGTCTTCCTGGATCACGATCGAATCGGCGCCCATCGGCAGCGGGCCGCCGGTGAAGATGCGCACGGCCTCTCCCGGCTGCAGCGCCTGATCGTAGGAGCCGCCGGCCGGCGCCTGTCCCACAAGTCTCAGCGCCATCGGTACGGCGGCAACGTCGGCCGCGCGCACGGCATAGCCGTCCATCGCCGAGAGATCCGCCGGCGGCTGTGTCAGCCGCGCCTGCGGCGGCACCGCCAGCACGCGGCCCGCGGCATCGGCGACGGACACGGTTTCCGACGGCAGAGGGGAGAACGCTGCGATCACGCGCGCATGCGCTTCTCGAACGGTCAGCATTCCCGGCTTCATGGCGCCTCCCAAGTCCCCGATTTGCCGCCCGACTTGTGGACCAGCTTCACCTCGGAGATCACCATGCCGCGATCGACCGCCTTGCACATGTCGTAGACGGTGAGGGCGGCGACCGAGGCCGCGGTCAGCGCCTCCATCTCCACGCCCGTGCGCCCCTTGAGCTTGCAGGTCGCCTCGATGTCGACGGCGTTGCGCGCTTCGTCGAGCGTGAACACCACCGCGACGGACGACAGCGCGAGCGGATGGCAGAGGGGAATCAGGTCGGGTGTCTTCTTCGCCGCCATGATGCCGGCAAGCTGCGCCACCGCGAGCACGTCGCCCTTCTTGGCCTTCTTGTCGCGGATCAGCGTCAGCGTCGCGGCCTGCATGGTGACGCTGGCCCGGGCCACGGCGACACGCTCGGTGATCTCCTTGTCGCCGACATCGACCATATGGGCGTTGCCGGACTCGTCGAAATGGGTGAGGTCGCTCATGCCGCCTGCTTGGCCAGCATCTCGCGCACTGCGGCCTCGACGTCCGGCTTGCGCATGAAGCTCTCGCCGATCAGGAACGCCGAGGCTCCGACCTTGGCCATGCGCGCGAGATCGGCGGGAGAACCCAGGCCGCTCTCGGCCACCAGCACGCGGTCCTTCGGCACCAGCGGCGCCAGTTTCTCGGTCGTTGCGAGATCGACGGCGAGGGTCTTGAGGTTGCGGTTGTTGACCCCGATCAGGTCGGCATCGACCTGCAGCGCGCGCTCGAGCTCGGGAGCGTCGTGCACCTCTACCAGGACGTCCATGCCCCATTCGTGCGCAAGCTTGGCCAGCTCGGCCGCCATGGCATCGTCGAGGCATGCCATGATGAGGAGGATGCAGTCGGCACCGAGCGCACGGGCCTCCGGCACCTGGTAGGGATCGATCATGAAGTCCTTGCGAAGCACCGGCAGCTTCACGGCCGAGCGCGCCAGCGTCAGGAACTCGTCCTTGCCCTGAAAGTAGGGCTCGTCGGTCAGGATCGACAGGCAGGTGGCGCCGCCGCGCTCATAGGCGCGAGCGAGGGAAGGTGGGTCGAAGTCTTCGCGGATCAGGCCCTTGCTGGGCGACGCCTTCTTGATCTCGGCGATCAGACCGTAGCGCCCCGCGGCGATCGTGGCCTTGAGCGCCCTGGCGAATCCGCGCGGCGAATCGGTGTCGCGGGCCAGGTTCTCCACGACCCTGAGCGGGCGCTGCGACATCCGCCCGGCGACATGGCGCTTCTTGTCGGCAACGATCCTGTCGAGCGTGTCGCTCATGCGCATATCCTCTTCAATGTCGCCAGCGCGTCCCTGGCCTTGCCGCTGTCGATCGACTGGGCGGCCAGGGCCGCGCCTTCCTTCAGGTCCTTCGCCTTGCCTGCGACCATTATCGCTGCGGCGCTGTTCAGCAGGACGATGTCACGAAAGGCGTTCTTCTCGCCGCCCAGCAGGGCGTGTATCGCCTCGGCATTGTGCGCCGCGTCGCCGCCCTTGAGTTCCTCGAGCGTGGCGCGCTTCACGCCGATCTCCTCCGGCGCGATCTCGATCTCGGTCACCTTGCCGTCCTCGAGCGACGCGGCCCAGCTCGCCGTGGTCGTGGTCAGCTCGTCCATGCCGTCCTGGCCGTGAACGACCAGCGCGCGCTCCAGCCCCAGCTGGCCCAGTGCCTGCGCGACGGGCTTCAGCCAGCGACGGTCGAACACACCCACGAGCTGGCGCTTCACCAGGGCAGGGTTCGACATCGGGCCCAGCAGGTTGAAGATGGTTCGCGACGGGGCCAGCTCGACGCGGGGGCCGGCCACATTGCGCATGGCGCTATGGTGCCGCGGCGCCATCAGGAAGCAGACCTTGGCCTCGATCAACGCCTGCTCGAGTTTCTCGACCGGCACTTCGAGGCCGATGCCCAGCGCCGACAGCACGTCGGCGGCACCCGATTTCGAGGTGAAGGCCCGGTTGCCGTGCTTGGCCACGGGCACGCCGGCGCCCGCCACGACGAACGCCGAGCAGGAGGAGACGTTGTAGGTGCCGTGATGGTCGCCGCCGGTGCCGACGATGTCGATGGTGCCCTCGGGCGCCTTCACACGAAGGACTTTGGCGCGGAGCGCGCGCGACCCGCCGGCCAATTCCTCTGCCGTCTCGCCCCGCACCTTGAGGCCCATCAGGAAGGCGCCCATCTGGGCTGGGGTGGCATCGCCCGAAGTCATGATGTCGAAGGCGCGCTCGGCCTCGTCGATGCCGAGGGTCTCGCCGTTGCTCACCTTGGCCAGAAGGCCGCGAAAATCGTCGATGTCGCCGCTCACCAGAACCCCGCGCTATTTGCCTCTTGCCGGTTCGCCCGGCCGGCGCGAAGCTATATCACATGGCTCAAGAACTCATCCTCAAGGTCACTGGCATGGATTGCGACGGCTGCGTAAAGGCCGTCACCCGTGCCGCCACCGGCGCGGGCACCGCGCCTCTCTCCGTCGACCTGAAGAGCGGGGAGATGCGTCTTCCCGAAGGCGCGGACGTCGCGGCGATCACCCGCGCGATTCAGCGCGCCGGCTTCGGGGTTGCGGTCTAGCCTTAAATAAGTCCTATAATATATTGATATTTATCAATATATTTAGAGATACAAGTTCGGCTCACTCGATCTTCAAACCAGCATCTTGGATGATCTTGCGCCATTTGGTGTTCTCGATGGCGATGTAGGCCTCGAACTCCTGGCGCGATTCCTTGGCCGGGACGAAGGACAGGCTCTTCATCTTCTCCAGCACCGCGGGATCCTTGAGCATGCGCATCACCTCGGCACTGAGCTTGTCGAGGATCGGCTCGGGCGTCTTCGCGGGGGCGGAGAGGCCGATCCAGCCGACGGCGACGACGCCGTAGAGTCCCTGTTCGGCAACGGTCGGCACGTCGGGCAGGAAGGGCGAGCGGCGTTCGTCGGCGATGCCAATCGCCTTCACCTTGCCGGCCCGCACCGGCCCGACCGCGCCCGGCACGGCGTCGGACAGGAGCTGGATGTCGCCGCTTTGCAGCGCGAGCTGGGCATCGGCATTGCCCTTGAACGGCACGTGCGTGAGCTTGATGCCCGCCGCGTTCTTCAACATCTCGACGGCGAGATGGCTGGCCGAGCCGTTGCCCGACGAGCCGTAGTTGAGATCGGCGCCCGCCTTGGCCTTGGCGATGAGATCGGAGATCGACCCGATGCCGCTCTTCAGGCTGGTCATCAGCACCTGGGGCGTCAGCCCGATATTGGCGATCGGCGCGAAGTCCTTCTGCGGATCGTAGGGCAGCTTCGGATAGAGCGCCGGGCCGATCCCGTGCGTCGAGATCGTCACCATGAGCAGCGTGTAGCCGTCGGGCGCAGCCTTGGCCGCGACATCGGCCCCGATTTGCCCGCCGGCGCCGGGTCGGTTCTCGGCGATCACCTGCTGGCCCAGCGCCTTGGTCAGCTGCTCCGCCATAACGCGCGCCAGGATGTCGGTCGCCTGGCCCGCTGGGAACGGCACGATGATGCGGATGGGCTTGGCCGGCCATGCCTGTGCGAAGGCCGGGGAGGACGCGGCGGTCGCCGCAAGCGAGAGAAGAAGCGTGCGGCGATCGATCATGACATTTCCCTCTTGGACGGCTCAGGCCGCCTTTTTCTTGTTCTGCTGACTCGGATGATCGCCGGCGATCTTGAGGAAATTCTCGAGGATCTTGTGTCCATGTTCCGAGGCAATGCTCTCGGGATGGAACTGCACCCCATGGATCGGCAGGGTCCTGTGGCGCAGGCCCATGATGATGTCGCCGGTTTCGGCGGTGACTTCGAGGTCCCCGGGGAAGTCCTTCCGGTCGACGATCAGCGAATGGTAGCGCGTCGCCTGGAAGGGCGAGGGCACGTCCTCGAACACGCTCTGGTTCTTGTGGGCGACGCCCGACAGCTTGCCGTGCATCGGCTCCGGCGCCCGCACCACGTGGCCGCCGAAAACCTGGCCGATCGCCTGATGGCCGAGGCAGACCCCGAACAGCGGCACCTGTTCCTTGGCGGCAGCGCGGATCAGGTCCATGCAGATGCCGGCTTCGTTGGGCGTGCAGGGGCCGGGCGAGAGCACGATGCCGGCAGGCTTCAGCGCCAGCGCCTCGTCGACCGTGATCTGGTCGTTGCGATGCACGACACAGCGCCCGCCGAGGTCGCCCAGGAAGTGGACGAGGTTGTAGGTGAAGCTGTCGTAGTTATCGATCAGGAGGAGCATGCTAGCGATATTAGCGGGCCGCGGGCCGCTCTCATAGGGCCAGTAAAGGTCCCTCGCTGACGCTCGGGATGACAATTCTCGCGTGCGAGACACAGTGCGTTCATCAAGACAAGCTGTCATCCCGAGTGCAAGCGAGGGATCCTTCGTCAGGCCTACTTCGCCAGCTCCGGGAAATCCTCCTCCCGGAATTCGCTCGTGCCGCGCTCGTTCCCGGCAGCGCGCTTTTCCTCGTCGCGGCGGAGTTCGACGCGGCGGATCTTGCCCGAGATGGTCTTGGGCAGCTCGGCGAACTCCAGGCGCCGCACGCGTTTGAAGGGCGCCAGGCGGCCGCGCAGGTGCTGAAAGATCGAGAGGGCGGTGGCGCGGTCGGGCTTGCCGCTGGCCGTCAGGGTTATGTACGCCTTCGGCACCGCGAGCCGCATGGCGTCGGGCGCCGGCACCACGGCGGCTTCGGCCACGGCGGGATGCTCGATCAGCACGCTTTCCAGTTCGAAGGGACTGATGCGGTAGTCCGAAGCCTTGAACACGTCGTCGGCGCGGCCGACGTAGGTGAGATAGCCGTCGGCATCGCGCGAGGCGACGTCGCCGGTGCGGTAGACGGCGCCCGTGAGCGGCGCGATCGAGCCGTCATCCTGCTGGTAGCCCTGCATCAGCGCCGCCGGCCGGGCCGAGAGGTCGATGCAAATCTCGCCTTCCTCGGCATCCTTGTCGTCCGCGTCAAGCAGGCGGATTTTGTAGCCGGGCAGGGGGCGACCCATCGAGCCGGGCTTGATCGGCTCGCCAGGCGGGTTGCCGACCTGGGTGGTCGTTTCGGTCTGGCCGTAGAAGTCGCGGATGGTGAGACCCCAGGCCTTCTCGACCTGTTCGATCACCTCCGGGTTCAGCGGCTCGCCGGCGGCCAGCACCTCGCGGAGCGACGTCTTGCACGATTTCAGGTCTTCCTGGATCAGCATACGCCACACGGTTGGCGGCGCGCAGAGCGTGGTCACCTTGTTGGCGACGACCGCGTCCAGCAGGTAACGCGCGTTGAAGCGCGGCTGGTTGGCGATGAAGATCGTGGCGCCCGCGATCCACGGTGCGAAGAAGCAGCTCCAGGCATGCTTGGCCCAGCCCGGCGAGGATATGTTGAGATGCACGTCGCCCGGCTGCAGCCCGAGCACGAAGATCGTGGTCAGGTGGCCCACCGGATAGCTGCGATGAGAATGGAGCACGAGCTTGGGCTTCGCCGTGGTGCCCGATGTGAAGTAGAGCAACATCGGATCGTCCGCATGGGTTGGGCCGTTCGGTGTGAATTCGGCCGGATGATCGAGCAGATCCGCATAGGCGTGCCAGCCGGCCGGCGCGTCACCCACGGCAATTCGAGTCAGGCTCTTGTCGAAGCCGTCGAACTTGGCGGCCTCGCCGGCGGCGGCCACGACATGGCGTGCCCGGCCGCGCTCGAAACGGTCGGCGAGATCGACCGGTGTGAGGAGGGTGGTGGCTGGGATGACGACGGCGCCGAGTTTCATCGCCGCCAGCATCACTTCCCAGAGCGGCGCCACGTTGCCCAGCATGAGCAACATGCGGTCGCCGCGCTTCACGCCGAGCGCCCGCAATCCGTTGGCGACCCGGTTAGAGCGTTCCGACAGTTCGGCGAAGGTGAGGCTCGCCGCGCCCTCGCCGACGATCTTCAGGGCCGCCTGGTTCGCGAGCGGTCCGCGCGCGAGTTCGCCATCGAACCAGTCAAGCGCCCAGTTGAAATGCTCCATCTCGGGCCAGCGGAAATCGCGTTGGGCCGCCGCGTAGTCGCCGCGATGGGCCAGCAGGAATTCGCGCGCCACCTTGTACGCCTCGATCGTCATCGCATGCCTCGTTCTCGTTTCCGCCCTTTCTCGATCTTGGGCACGAGCGTAGGTAGAGGGCAACAAGAAGAAAGTAGCCCCCTTGGTCGTCGCCCCTCTGATCGTCGCGCTGCTGCTGGCAGCCGCGCTGATGCATGCCACCTGGAACGCCATCCTGAAGTCGGACCAGTCCGACAGGCTCGCCACCTTCGGCCTGATCATGACTACAGGTACGGTGATGGGGCTCTGCATCGTGCCCTTCGTCCCGATGATCGAACCCGGGGCCTGGAAGTTCCTGATCCTCTCGGTCGCGATCCACGTCGCGTACTATTTCTTCCTGCTGAAGGCCTATTCCTACGGCGATCTCAGCCACACCTATCCGATCGCGCGCGGCCTCGGGCCGCTGCTGGTGGCGCTGGTATCGGGAAGGGTGATCGGCGAGCATCTCAGGGCGCAGGACATCATCGGCGTCTTCCTGCTGAGCTTCGGTCTGGTGGCGCTGGCCCTGCCGCTCAAGAACATCGTTCCGAAACCGGGCAGCCGCCATGGGCTGGCGACGCTGTTCGCCGTCCTGACGGGCATCACCATCGCGGGCTACATCATTTCCGACGGGATGGGCGTGCGTGCGGCTGGCGAGACGCTGGAACATCGCATCTCCTACATCGCCTGGCTCGCCGTGCTGGAGGGGCCGTGGCTGCTCGTGCTCGCCTTCTGGAAACGACCGGCGACCGTCTGGTTGCACATGAAGAAGACCTGGTATCGCGGGGTTGGCGGGGGCGTCATTGCCAATGTCGGCTACGGCATCGCGATCTACGCGCTGGCGCTGGGGCCGATGGCGCATATCGCGGCCTTGCGCGAAACGTCGGTGCTGTTCGGGGCGCTGATCGGCACGCTCATTCTGGGCGAGCCGTTCGGAGGGCGCCGCGTGGCTGCGGCGTTCGTGATCGTTTCAGGGCTTGTGCTGATGAACGGTCCGGCGCTCTTCTAGAGGGCATGTCGACCCGCAATCTCGATAAACTCATCTCCCCGCGCTCGGTCGTCATGATCGGCGCCACCGAACGGCCCGGATCCGTCGGCGCCGCCCGCACGCGCAACGCGCTGGCCGGCGGCTTCCAGGGCGAGATCCACCTCGTGAATCGCAAGGGCGGGACGATCGCGGGCCGGACGGTCTTCCGCAAGGTGTCGGAACTGCCGGAGCCTGCAGACCTCGCCGTGATCATGACGCCGGCGGCGACAGTTCCCGGCCTGATCGTGGCGCTGGGCGAGGCGGGGACGCGGGCCGCAGTGGTGATCAGTTCGGGCCCCGGCAGCGGTCCCGATGCCGCCTTGGCCAATGCGCAGTGGCGACAGCGGCTGCTGCGCGCGGCGCAGCCCTACCTGCTGCGGATCATCGGCCCGAACTGCATCGGCTACGCGGCCCCGCGGCTGGGACTCAACGCCACCTTCGGGCCGACCCGGTTCAAGGCCGGACGCATCGCCGCGGTGGCCCAGTCGGGTGCCGTGCTGGCGGGCCTGGCGGACTGGGGCGTGGCGCAGGGCATCGGCTTCTCGCACCTGGTCTCGATGGGCGACATGGCCGACGTCGATTTCGGCGACGTGCTCGACATGCTGGCGCGCGATTCGGATACGCGCGCGGTGCTGATGTACGTCGAGGGCGTCACACAGGCCCGCAAGTTCATGTCGGCGGCGCGCGGCGTGGCGCGCATCAAGCCGGTGATCGTGCTGAAGGGTGGACGCCATGCCGCGGCTGCACAGGCGACGGCCTCTCACACAGGGTCCATGGCGGGATCGGCGGCGGTCTATGACGCCGCCTTCGCCCGCGCGGGCCTCGTGCGCGTGCTGGGCCTTGGCGAGTTGTTCGATGCGGCGGAGACGCTGGGCCACACCATCGCACCGCGTACGGAGCGGCTCGCGATTCTGACGAACGGTGGCGGCGTCGGCATCATCGCCACCGACCTGCTGATCGACGAAGGCGGCGAATTGGCGGCACTGCCGCCGGCCACCGTCGCCCGGCTCGACAAGCAGATGTCGATGAGATGGTCGCGTGCCAACCCGGTCGACATCGTGGGCGATGCCGACGGCCCGCGCTATGCGGCCGCCCTCGATGGATTGGCCGACGATCGCGGCGTCGGTGCGGTGCTGGTCATGAACGTGCCGACGTCGCTCACCTCGTCGATCGACGCGGCGCGCGCCATCACGGGCGCGGCCGGCCGCAAGGTCGTTCCGGTGATCGGTTGCTGGATCGGCGGGCGCGAGGCCCAGGCCGGTCGCGACGTGCTGCACGATGCGGGCATCCCGGCCTACGATACGCCGCTGCGCGCGGTTCGCGGCTTCATGCACATCGTCGAGTATCGTCGCGGCCAGCGCGCGCTGCAGCGCACGCCGCCCTCGGTGCCGGAGGTGCGGTCCGACACCGCACTCGTGCGCTCGATCGTTCAGGGGGCGCTCGCCGAGAAACGCAAGCTGCTCACCGAGCCCGAGGCCAAGCGGGTGCTGGCGGCCTATGGTATTCCGGTCGTGCCGACCGAAATCGCGCGCGACGCGGCCGAGGCAGCGGCCATCGCGGTGCGCATCGGCTTTCCCGTCGCCGTGAAGCTGCTGTCGCGCGACATTACCCACAAGAGCGACGTCGGCGGCGTTTCGCTGGATCTGGCGTCCGAACAGGCGGTGCTCGACGCCGTCCGCGAGATGACCGGCAAGGTCCTGGTGATGGCCAACAAAGCGCGGATCGACGGCTTCGTGGTCCAGCCCATGATCCGCCGCCCGCATGCCGTGGAACTGATCCTGGGCGCCGCGGAGGACCCGGTGTTCGGGCCCATCCTGCTGGTCGGGCATGGCGGCGTGGCCGCCGAGGTGATCGACGACAAGGCGCTGGCACTGCCGCCGCTCGATCCTGTGCTGGCCGAGGATGCGCTGAGCCGCACCCGTGTCGATCGCCTGCTGCGCGGGTATCGCGACCGCGCGCCTGCCGATCGCGAGGCGGTGGGCGCGGCGATGGTGCGGCTGTCGCAGCTCATCGCCGACGTCGGAGAGATCGCCGAGCTCGACATCAATCCGCTTCTGGCCGATGCCGACGGCGTGATCGCACTCGATGCGCGGATCGTCGTCAGTCATCCGAAGAAGGGGCAGGAGCGGGCGGCGCGCTTCGCCATTCGACCCTATCCGGTCGAACTCGAAGGTGAGATCGAGCATGGTGACGAGAGGCTGCGCATTCGGCCGATCCGGCCCGACGACGAGCCGAGGCTGCAGGCCTTCACGCGCCGGCTGACGCCCGAGGATGTGCGCATGCGCTTCTTCGGACCCATGCGCGAACTGAGCCACGAGCTTGCGGCACGCCTCACCCAGATCGACTACGACCGGGAGATGGCGTTCGTGCTGCTCGATGGCGAAGCGATGGTCGGAGTCGGACGGCTCGTGGCCGATCCGGATTTCCAGCAGGCCGAGTTCGCGCTCACCGTCGCCTCGGACCGCCAGGGGCGCGGTTATGGCGAGCTGCTGCTTCGTCATGTCCTGCACTACGGCAAGTCGCGCGGCATCAAGCGAGTGGTTGGACACGTCCTTCGGGAGAACCGCAAGATGCTCGATCTCGCCAAGCAGGTCGGGTTCCGCCGCGAGAGCGGCCGGTCGGGCGAGCCGGACATCCGGGTCGTGAAGTCCCTGGGCAACCTGGATTGAGGCGAAATAGTGGCCCGCACCAAGAGGTTAGGGCATAACGCTGAGATGGCGTCGAGGAAGAACAGAAGCGGGAAGACGAACAGAAGGAGTCCGAAGCGACCGCCCGGTCTTGCGGATCGCCTGCACGCCCGTTTCCATGGGCTTTCTTCCAGAATCGCAGAGCATCGCTGGTACTCGATCATCATCGCCGTCGTGCTGCTGTTCGTCGGCAGCGTGTTCGGCGGTTACTGGATTGCCGAGCGCCTCGACCTGCGCGGCAGCGAGCGCGTCGCGCGCGACACGCTGGACGACATGAAGCGCAGCGCCGCGGCGACCGGGCCGGCGGTGGCGCCGCGGTACGCGCGCATCGAGGAACTGCCGGACTTTCCGAAATACACCGAGGCGGAGCCCGGCAAGCCGATGCCGACCCTCCCGGAAAAACCGCCGGTAAAGAAGGTCGCCGCCGCGTTTCCGGCGGAACAAACCTGGCGGCGCAACGCGGTGCCGTTCCGCGATCTCAGGAGCAGGCCGCTGGTTGCGATCGTCATCGACGATGTCGGTCTCGACCGCGCGCGATCGAAGCGCGCATGGGAACTACCGGGCCCCCTGACCATGTCGTTCCTGCCCTACGCCCGGGACCTGCCCGAACAGGCGCGTGCGGCGCGGGCACGCGGGCACGAGCTGATGCTGCACATGCCGATGGAACCCAACGGCCGCAACAATCCGGGCCCGGGCGCCCTGATGGTGTCGATGTCCGATGCCGAGCTGCGTCAGAAGCTGCTGGCCGCGCTGGAGAGTTTTGGCGGCTATGTCGGCATCAACAATCACATGGGCAGCCGCTTCACCGCCAACCGTCCCGACATGGAGCTGGTGATGCGCCAGCTCAAGCCGCGCGGGCTGATGTTCCTCGATTCGCGGACCAGCCCGCAGTCGGTGGGCGACCAGACGGCCCAAGAGATCGGCGTGCCGTCGATCGTGCGCCACGTCTTCCTCGACGACGAGGACACGGTGGAGGCGGTGCGGCGCAAGCTCGCCGAGACGGAGGCGGTGGCGCGGCGCCAGGGTTTCGTCGTGGCGATCGGCCATCCGCACGAATCGACGCTGCAGGCGCTGGCGGAGTGGCTGCCGACGGTGCAGGGCAAGGGGCTCGCCCTCGCGCCCTCGACCGCGATATTGCGCAAGCGCAACGGTTGGGATTGAGTCGCGCCAACGAACGAGTTGGAGGAAGCGACGTGCGGTACAACAAGCAGGCGATGATCGTGGCCCCGCAGCCCGAGCCGACGGAGGCCGGGGCCGACGTGCTGCGCGAGGGCGGCAATGCGGTCGATGCGGGCATTGCCTGCGCGCTCGTGCAAGGCGTCGTCGATCCGCAGATGTGCGGCATCGCGGGCTTCGGCTCCTGCGGCATCTACATGCCGGGCAAGAAGTTCCACGGCTATATCGACGCCCATGCGCCGGCGCCGCTCGCGGCGCGACCCGACATGTGGGCCAACCTGATCGAGAGCGAGGCGCGCGACGGCTACGGCTTCATCCTGAAGGGGCGGGTGAACGACATCGGCTACCAGTCGATCTGCGCGCCGGCCAATCTCAAGATGTACTACGACGCGCACAAGGAACACGGTCGCCTGCCGTGGTCGCGCATCGTCGAGCCGGCCATCCACTGGGCGGAGAACGGCTGGACCGTACGGCCGCACGTTCACTTCTGGTGGGCCGATGACGGCGCCTTCGGCCGTGCCCCGAATTTCGAGCGCACCGGCTTCACGCCGGCGGCGCGCGAACTCTACTGCCGTCCCGATGGCACGCCGAAGCGGGTGGGCGACCGGGTCGTCAATCGCGATTACGGCCAGACCCTGCGCACCATCGCCAAGGGCGGCGCCGATGTCTTCTATTCGGGCGAGATCGCGCAGGCGATCGCCGAGGACATGAGGAAAAACGACGCGCTCCTGTCGCTCGAGGACCTCAAGGCCTGGAAGACCGTCCGCAACGAGCCGCTCTGGGGCGACTATCGCGGCTATAGGGTCTCGACCAACCAGCCGCCGGGCGGCGGCGTGATGCTGATCGAGATGCTGAACATCCTCGAGAATTTCGACATCGGCGCGCTGGAGCACGGTTCGACCGAGCATCTGCGCATCGTGGCCGAGGCGATGAAGCGGGCGACGATCGACAAGGACGCGAGGGTCGGCGATCCGAAGTTCGTCACCGTACCGGTCGCTGAGCTGACCTCGAAGGCCTACGCCAAGTCGATGGCGGCCGAGATCGCGCGCGGTGAGAAGGCCAGCGTGACCCGCTTCAACTCAGGCGCCGTGTCGAAGGACACGACGCACATCTCCGTCCTCGACAAGGACGGCAACTGCTTCACCATGACCCATTCGCTGGGCATGCCCTCGGGCGTGATCACGCCGGGCCTGGGCTTCATGTACAATGGCTGCATGGGCGTGTTCGACCCGCGTCCCGGCCGCGCCGGCTCGATCGCGCCCGGCAAGGCGCGCTTCAGCTCGGTCGTTCCCTCCATCCTCTTCAAGGACGGCAAGCCGCACCTGATCATCGGCGCGCCCGGCGCCACGCAGATCGCCATGGGCGTGCTGCACGTCATCCTGAACGCACTGGACTTCGGCATGACCATGGTCGAGGCGGTGAGCGCGCCGCGCTTCTCGGCGACCTCGGACGCGATCGACATCTCCAACCGCATCCAGGGCCGGGTCGAGCGCGAGCTGCAGGCGCTAGGCTATCCGGTCGTGCGCAGCCCCTTCGGCTTCGGCTTCGCCGCCGTCCACGGCATCCGCATCCATGAGGACGGGCTCGATGGCGGCGCCGATCCCGGCCACGACGGCGTGGTGATCGCGGTCTAGCTACAGCGGGGGAAGGTCCGGCGGCGGGCGCCGCGCCCTGGTCGCCTGCTCGAACGCATAGGCGTAGCGCAGCAGCGCTGCCTCGCTCCAGGCGCGTCCGGTGAAGGTGAGGCCGAGCGGATAGTCCGGTGTCTCGATGGCCCCGACGCCCGAGATGAAGCCTGCCGGCACCTGGACGCTGGGATAGCCCGGCTTGGCGGCGACGGCGGCGCCGCTCGCGCCGGGGAACACGACGGCGTCGAGCCGGTGCCTGGTCATATAGGCGTCGATGCCGCGCTCGGCGGCCAGCAGATCCATGGCGCGCGCCGACTTGTATTCAGGCTCCGACAGGTCACCCCGTGTGGCCTCCGAGGCCAGGAACAGGTCCTGTCCGTAACGCAATGCCTTGTCGGCTCTGCCCGCGTTGAAGGCGACGATGTCGGCCATCGCCTTCATGTCGGTACGGGTCGCCCAGTCGCGCAGGTAGAGATTGAGGTCGCGCTTCAGCTCGTAGAGGAAGACGAGAGACGCGCTTCCGGCGGTCCCCTTCAGTGGACTGAATGGATTGCGGTTGAGCACCGCCATGGTGGTGCCCGGCCCGCCGATCCAGGCAATCGGCGGAAGGGCGGCGCGCACGATGGTGGCGCCGAGGTCCTCCAGCACCGCGATCGCCTGCGTCATCACCCGCTTGCCGCGAGGGCTGAGGGGCCCGAAGAAAGGATCGTTGAGCGGATCCTCGGGATCGCTCGGCACGCCGATGCGCGCGCCCTTAAGCGCGTCCCTGTCGAGCCCGGCCGTGTAGTCGTGCGGCCGCTGCAGCAGGTGCGTCGCCGGGTCGTCGGGATCGCGCGCCGCCAGCACGTTCAGCAGGATCGCCGAATCCCGGACGGTCCGGGTGAGGGGGCCGGCTGTGTCCTGGCTGTGCGAAATGGGGATGATGCCGCTGCGGCTGACCAGGCCGACCGTCGGCTTCACCGTGACCAGGCCGTTCTGGGTGGCCGGGCTCAGCAGCGAGCCCGACGTCTCCGTACCGATCGCCGCCGCGCAGAGGCCGGCCGCGACGGCGACGGCCGAGCCGGCGCTCGAGCCGCCCGGCAGCACCACGGGCGCATGATCGTCCATGAGCTTGGGCGAATAGGGGTTTCGGACGAAGCCCGCGATCGAGCTGTAGCCGGAGGGCATGCCCAGTGCGAGCACGTTGGCGAACTCGGTGAGATTGACCTTGCCCAGGATCACCGCGCCGGCGTCGCGCAGCGTCTTCGTGACGAATGCATCGTCCCTTGCGTGCGCGCCGGCCAGTGCCAGCGAGCCCGCGGTCGTCGGCTGGCGGTCGCCGGTGGCGATATTGTCCTTCAGCAGGATCGGCAGGCCCGCAAGGGGGCGACTGGCGGAGGGTTTCTCCGCGTCGAGGGCCGCTGCACGGGAGAGCGCCTCGGGATTGGTCGCGCGTATCGAGTTCAAGCCCGGCCCTTGGCGGTCGTAAGCCTCGATGCGCGCCATATAGGCATGCACAAGGTCGGTCGATGTGACGCGTCCCGTCGTCAGGACCTCCTGCAGCTCCGACAGTGACGCATCATGGACTTCGGCCTTGCGCGGTTCCGACACGGACATCACCCCTGAATTCGTCGTCAAGATGAGTGGCGAACGCATCTTTACAGGAAGCGATCGACCTCCGCGCGGGCCGCGAGGTTCGCCACGCGACCTCGCTCCATTGCATGCCGCCTGTAGCGCCCTAAACTCCCGCCAAAGCGGAGGAAACAATGAAGGGCATCGGGCGGCGCCGCCTCGTGGCGGCGGGCATGGCACTTGCAGCCTCGACGGCCGGGGCGAAAGCCCAGGGCAAGTATCCCGACCGGCCGATCCGGCTGGTCATCGGCTTTCCGCCGGGCGGCCCGACCGACATCGTCGGGCGGCTGCTGGCAGAGCAGCTGACGGGGATTCTCGGCCAACAGGTGGTGGTCGACAACAAGCCCGGCGTCGCGGGCAACATCGCCTCGCAGATCGTGGCCGATGCCAAGCCCGACGGTTACACACTGCTGGTGGGCACATCGATCATGGGCATCGTGCCGGCCCTCTACGACAAGCTGCCCTACGATCCGCTCAAGGGGCTTGAAGCCGTGGCTCACTTCACGACGGTCCCGATGATCGTCGTGGCGCCGGCCGGGGGCATCGGCTCGATCGAGGAACTGGTCACAGCCCTGCGCAAGGAGCCGGGCAAGCATTCCTATCCCTCGCCGGGCAATGGCAGCCTGATCCACATGGGCAGCCTGCTGCTGGCCCAGCGCGCCGGCGGCGATGCGCTGCACGTACCCTACAAGGGCTCGGCGCCGGCCATGCAGGACACGCTGGCGGGACGGCATGCCTTCCAGATCGACACGCTGGGCAGCAGCAAGGGCTTCGTCGACGCCGGACGCCTCAAGATCCTGGCGGTGTGCGACACGAAGCGGGCGGCCTCGATGCCCGACATCCCGACGGTGCAGGAGCGTACCGGCATCGCGATCGAGGTCGTCACCTGGAACCTGATCTTCGCGCCGGCCGGCACCCCCGCGCCGATCGTCGAACGGTTGAACGCCGCGATAAACCAGGCCGTGCGGACTCCCGGCATGATGGAGAAGGCAAAGGCCACGGGTATCGGCCTCGTCGAATCGACGCCCGCCGCGTCGAAGAAATTCTACGAGCAGCAGATGGCGATGTGGGCGCCCATCGTGAAGGCGTCGGGCGCCAAGGTCGAATAGGGGAGGAAACCATGAAGCTGACACGACGGGGCGCGCTCGCGGCGCTCGCCGCGGCGGCGCTGGCGACGCCAGCGGCCGCGCAGACCTATCCCGACAAGCCGATCCGCATGATCATCGCCTTCGCCGCGGGCGGACCGACCGACGTGGTCGGACGCCTTCTGGCGCCGCGGTTGTCCGAGATCCTCGGGCAGCAGGTGGTGGTCGAGAACAAGCCCGGCGCGACGGGCAATATCGGCACCGCCATGGTCGCCGATGCCAAGCCCGACGGCTACACGATCCTGTTCAGCGCCTCGACCATGGCCATGGCGCCGGCGCTCTACGGCAAGTCGCTGGGCTACGACCCGGTGAACGGACTGGCCGCCATCGCCTATGTCGCCAGCGTGCCGTTGATCCTGCTGGCGCCGATGGATGGCGCGAAGACGGCGCCGGAGCTCGTCGGCATGCTGCGCAAGGATCCGGGCAAGTATTCCTACGCCTCCTCGGGCAACGGCGGGATGATCCATCTGGCCAGCTACCTGTTCGCCACCCGCGCGGGCGGCGATGCGCTGCACGTCCCGTATCGCGGATCCGCGCCGGGGATGGTCGACATGATCGCCGGCCGGCACGGTTTCCAGATCGACACGCTGCAGTCGAGCAAGGGCTTCATCGATGGCGGCAAGGTGCGTGTGCTCGGCGTCGCCTCCGACAAGCGCCTGAAGCAGCTACCCGACGTGCCGACGATCAAGGAGGCCGTGGGCTTCGACTACGCCATCAACACCTGGTACGCGGCCTATGCGCCGGCCAGGACGCCACGACCGATCATCGACAGGCTCAATGCCGCCTTCAACCAGGCGCTCAGGCAGCCCGACATGGTGCAGAAGGCCGACGAACTGGCGATCGAGCTCGTCCAGTCGACGCCCGAGCAGGCCAAGAAGTTCTACGACGATCAGATGGCCTTCTGGGATCCCATCATCAAGCAGTCCGGTGCCAAGGCGGAGTGACGATCCGTGGTATAGGGCGACGAGTAACGGAGAATGTGATGATCAAGTTCTACTACAACATGGCGCCGAACCCGATGAAGGTGGCGCTCTGCCTCGAAGAGATGGGGTTGCCCTACGAGTTGGTACCGGTCGACACCCGCAAGGGCGAGCAGCACGCGCCGGAATACCTGGCGATCAATCCCAATGCCAAGGTGCCGGCCATCGTCGACGATGGCGAGACCGTGTTCGACAGCAACGCGATCCTGCTCTACCTCGGGGAAAAGACCGGCAAGTTCATGCCACAGAGCAAGGGCGAGATGCTGTCCTGGCTGATGTTCGTGGCCTCCGGCATCGGTCCTTACTCGGGACAGGCGGTCCATTTCCGCAACTTCGCTCCCGAGCCCAAGGAATACGCCGTCAACCGTTACACGTTCGAGGCGCAGCGCCACTGGGGCATCCTCGACGCGCGGCTGGCCAGGCAACAATTCATGTGCGGGGACAGTTTCAGCATCGTCGACATGGCGGTCTGGGGTTGGTCGCGCCTGATCCCGTTCGTGCTGGGGCCCGACGGGCCGAAGCAGTTCCCCAACGTCCAGCGTCACCTCGCCGAGATCAACGCCCGGCCGGCGGCCGCCCGTGCGCTGGCGCTCAAGGACAAGCACGCCTTCAAGGCCGAGATGGACGAGGCGGCCAGGCTCGCGATGTTTCCCCACCTTGGGAAGAAGGTGGCCTGAGCCGCGGGCGCGACTACATCATTCCCGGCGCGCCGAGGTCGGTGCCGTCGATCATGCGGCTGTAGCGGAACGGCGTGGGATCGACGATGGGCGGGTCGCCGGCGATGAGGTCGGCGGCCAGCCGGCCCGCGCCGGGACCAATCCCGAAGCCGTGGCCGGTATAGCCGGTCGAGAGGAACAGGCCGGGCAGGGGATCGACGGCGGAAATTACCGGGATGCCGTCGGGCGTCGAGTCGATCAGGCCGCCCCAGGCGTGCGCCACCTTCAGGCCCTTCAGGGCCGGATAGTGATCGCCAAGCCGCGCGAGCCCGCGCTCGACCAGCGCCGGATCGGCCGCCGGGTCGAGCGTGCGCTGGCGTTCGAAGGGTGATTCCAGGTCGAACGACCAGTTGGCGAATGATTCCGGCCCTTCGAAAAAGGAGCGGCCGATGCCGAAGGTGAGGCCGGCGCGGCGCTTCCTGAAGGTCGGCCAGAACTGGCGGGCGTAGAGCAGGCCCTGCGGCGACAGCTCGACCAGCCCGCGGCCGCCCAGCCCCACCGTATAGCCGCCATCGAGACGGCGGCGGATCGTGACGTCGGGCAGGGACAGGCCGCCGCCCGTCACCTCGGGTGCCGCTGTGGTGGAAAAGGACGTCGAGCGAACGCTGGCCTGGGCGAGCCGCAGATCGTGGCGGCGGCAGAAAAGGGAACTCCAGGCACCGCCGGCCAGCAGCACCGTCTGCGTGCGGATGATCCCGTCTTCGGTGACGACACCGGCGACTTTGCCGCCCTCGATGTCGAGACCGCGGGCGGCACAGTTCTGGTGGAGCGTGGCACCGTGCCTGCGCGCGCCCTCGGCGATGGCCGGGCCGGCCAGCGAGGGCTCTGCGCGCCCGTCGGTGGGCGAATGGACGCCACCGATCCACTGGCCGGTGCTTCCGGGCGTCAGCTCCGTCGCCTCGGCCGGAGTCAGTACCCGGCTGTGCATCTGGTATTCGCGGGCCTTGAGGGTCCATTCCTCCCACTGCGCGAAATCGGCCGGGCGATCGGTGACATAAGTGAGCCCGGTGCGGCGAAAGCCGGTCTCGGCGCCCAGCTCGCGCGACAGGTCGCCCCAGATCTCCAGGCTCTTCATGGCCAGCGGCAGTTCGCGCAGGTCTCGATGCTGCTGGCGGCACCAGCCCCAGTTCCGGCTGGTCTGCTCGCCGCCGATCACGCCCTTGTCGAGCAGCGCGACCCGATGGCCGCGTTTCGCCAGCCAGTAGGCGGCGGTGCTGCCTGCGATGCCGGCACCGATCACCACGATTTCGGCGGAGGCCGGGAGTTTCTCGTCGCTGACGACGGGCTGGACGGGAGGGGACATGGGCTTCCTGGGGGACTGTACGCGCTGCGGAACAGTCTATCGCACGCTTTACGCGCCGGAACCCGGCGCGGTACTTTCCCGACCCTAAAAGGAGCCCCCGATGGACCTGACGTTCGGCAAGGAAGAACTCGCCTTCCAACAGGAAGTACGCGACTGGCTGAAGGAGAACCTGACCCTCGAGATCCTGGGTGAGATCAAGGTCGGCCGGAACGCCTACATGCCGAAGGAGCGGCTGATCGACTGGCAGAAGCGTCTGGCCAAGAAGGGCTGGCTGTGCACCGGGTGGCCGAAGGAGTTCGGTGGTCCCGGCTTCACGACGACGCAGAAGTACATCTTCGAGATGGAGATGGCGAAGGCCGGCGCCCCCGGCACCTCGCCATTCGGCCCCAAGATGTGTGCGCCGGTGATCATGAAGTACGGCTCGGCCGAGCAGAAGGCGCGCCACCTGCCGCCGATGCTGAATTCCGACCTGATCTGGTGCCAGGGCTATTCCGAGCCGGGCTCGGGTTCCGACCTCGCGAGCTTGCGCACCAAGGCGGTGCGCGAGGGCGACTACTACATCGTGAACGGCCAGAAGACCTGGACGACGCTCGCCCAGACCGCGGACTGGATATTCTGCCTGGTGCGCACCTCGAACGAGGGCAAGCCGCAGGAGGGCATCTCGTTCCTGCTGATCGACATGAAGACGCCGGGCATCTCGGTCGAGCCGATCATCACTGCCGACGGCAACCGCGCCGGTACCCAGGAGGTGAATTCGGTCTTCTTCACCGACGTGAAGGTGCCGGTCGAGAACCGGGTCGGCGAGGAGAACAAGGGCTGGACCTACGCCAAGTACCTGCTCGAGTTCGAGCGCGGCGGCAATCCCTACAGCCCGCGCCTGCGCTCGGGATTCGAGCGGCTGAAGCGTCTGGCGCAGTCGATGCCGGAAGGCGAGGACTCGATCCTGGCCGACCCAGCGTGGCGCGAGAAGCTCGCGCGCATGGACATCGAGATCTCGGGCCTCGAGATGTTCGAACAGGAATTCTATTCGAAGCTGGCGTCGGGCCAGAATCCCGGCCCGCTCTCGTCGATGATCAAGCTGCGCGGCACCGAGGTGATGCAGCAGGTCCAGGAATTCGCCGTCGAGGCAGCGGGCTACTACGCCCAGCCGTTCCCCGAACAGCGCGCCTGGAACGCCAATGTCGAGCCGATCGGCCCCGAGGGCGCCGACGTGCTGGCGCCGCGCTATTTCAACGGCCGCAAGATGACGATCTACGGCGGCTCGTCGGAAGTGCAGCGCGGGATCATGTCGAAGGTGAT
Source organism: Reyranella sp. (assembly GCA_046296475.1). GTDB lineage: Bacteria > Pseudomonadota > Alphaproteobacteria > Reyranellales > Reyranellaceae > Reyranella. The sequence goes on along the minus strand of JBKBLH010000003.1, from coordinate 140,057 downwards.
GCTGGGGCTCTGACCCCTCCGTCGCTGCGCGCCACCTCCCCATCTGAATGGGGAGGCAATGAAATTTGCTTTCCTCCCCATTCAAATGGGGAGGTGCCCCGAAGGGGCGGAGGGGTCATATGCGTCTAGCCTTCAGCGAACAGGAACTGGCCTTCCAGCAGGAAGTGCGCGAGTGGATTGCGGCCAACATGCCGCCGGAAGTGGCGGAGGAGAGCCGCCGGAGCCGCAGCAGCCACGTCTCCAAGGAGCGGCTGCTGCAGTGGCAGAAGAAGCTGGCCGGCAAGGGCTGGCTCTGCCCCAACTGGCCCAAGGAGTATGGCGGACCGGGCTGGAGCTCGACGCAGAAGTTCATCTTCGAGATGGAGATGGCGCGCGCCGACTCGCCCTATCTCTCGTCGTTCAGCATCAAGATGGTGGCGCCCGTGCTGATGAAGTTCGGCAGCGAGGCGCAGAAGAAGCGCTTCCTGCCGAAGATCGCGGCCGCCGAGGAACTGTGGTGCCAGGGCTATTCCGAGCCGGGGTCGGGGTCGGATCTCGCCTCGTTGCGCACCAAGGCCGAGCGGCAGGGCGACCACTACATCGTGAATGGCCAGAAAATCTGGACGACCAACGCGCATTTCGCCGACTGGATCTTCTGCCTCGTGCGCACCTCGAACGAGGGCAAGCGGCAGGAGGGCATCTCCTTCCTGCTGATCGACATGAAGTCGCCCGGCATCACGCTCGATCCGATCTACCTGGTCGACGGTACGCGGACGCCGATGCGCCACGAGGTCAACCAGGTCTTCTTCACCGACGTGAAGGTGCCGGTCGAGAACCTGGTCGGCGAGGAGAACAAGGGCTGGACCTATGCCAAGTACCTGCTCGAGTTTGAGCGTGGCGGCCAGGCCTTCGGCCCGCGCCTGCGCAAGGCATTTCGTCATCTCCAGACGCTGTCGAAGACGCAGATGAAGGAGGGCGAGTCGCTGTCCGCCGATCCGCAATGGCGCGAGAAGATGGCCGCGGTCGAGATGGAGATCGACGCCATCGAGATGAACGAGCTCATGTTCTATTCGAGCCTGAAGACCGGCGACGCGCCGGGCAACATGGGCTCGGTCGTGAAGATGCGCGGCACCGAGGTCGGCCAGAAGGTGACCGAGCTCGCGGTCGAGGCGGTAGGCTGGTACGGCACGCCCTTCACGGAACTGCGCAACTACGACAGCAACATCGTCCCGGTGGGCGGCGAATATGTCGACGACGTCTCGCCGCGCTACTTCAACACGCGCAAGACGACAATCTACGGCGGCTCGTCCGAGGTTCAGCGCAACGTGCTCGCGAAGGCGATGCTCGGCCTCTGAGTCGAGCCTCGCGTGAGCCGGCCAAAGAAGGCGATCTTCTATGTGATCCTGGTGGCGATCGTCCTGGTCGTCCTTGAGATCGCATCCTCGGCCTTCCTCTACGCCGTCAACAAGGACAGGATCGCGGCCCTGCCGGGACCGCCGTCGGAGCCGGCGATCCTGCTGGCGCTGAGGACCGGGTTGAGTTGGCTGCTGCCGGAATCGTTTCCCGATCCGGCAACCTACCGACGGATGACACGGTCGCCGGCGGGCTTCTTCGCCGAGGATCCCGAGCAGGGCTATCGCGCCAATCCCGGCCGGTACGTCTTCCGCTACAGCGGCATGCGACAGGGCAGGATCGAGCATCTCGACGCCGTGGTCACGATCAATCCCGACGGAACGCGCTTCGCCGGCAACGCGCCCGCCGATGCGGCCCGCCGCATCTTCGTGCTGGGCGATTCCTATGTGTTCGGCGACGGCGTCAACGACCAGCAGACCTTCGCCTTCCTGCTGCAGACGGCATTTCCCGACGCCGTCGTGCAGCTGCACGCGCTGGCCGGCTACTCCTGGGCCAATGCGCTGGTCACGATGCAGCGGATCAGGGACCGGATTCATCCCGGCGACCTCGTCGTTCTGGGTTATGCGCTGTACTACAAGGAACGGCACGTGGCGGCGCCGTCGCGGTTGCGCAGCATCCGCCACTGGATGGCCTCGACGTTCCCCGAGGTCGAACTCGACCCGAAGGACAGGGTGATCCGGGCGCGGCTCGAATCCGGGGACCGGCTGGTGCTCGACACGATCCCGATGCATTGCAAGTTCGATCCGGGCTATTGCGCCGGGCCCGAGCCCACTGCCGACGAAGTCGACAAGGTCTCCCGCGAACTGCTGCGCGCGATCGCATCGACGACGACCGAGAGGATACTGCTGCTGCACATGTTCGGTCCGAAGAACGATCCGGTGCTACGGGATCCGCCTGCCAACGTCGAGATCGTTGCCGCGACCCCGCGGGACTTCACCTATGTGATGCAGGACAACATCATGGGCCTCGACGATCATGGCGGGCCCTACTGGCACTACGCCATGTATTCCAAGCTGAGGCCGGTCATCGCCGCACGGCGATGACTCCTTCGGTGCGCGCCCGCACTTCCGGGGTGGCGAGGCAGGAGGCCAGCGCCTCGTAGCCCGGCGTAGCGGGGTAGGGCGCGACGCGGTAGGGTGGCGCGTGATTGGCCGGACAGAACAGCACCGTCTCGTCCGGGCCGAGCGCATCCAGATCGAGGATCGACGACGAGCGCGTCATCACGAATAGCGGCGGCGCACCGGGAGCGCGCCGGCGCAGATGCGCGATCAGCGCTTCCTGGGTCGCCTTGTCCAGCCCCTGCTCGAGGAGGTCGACGACCACCGGCCCCGTTGCTTCGAGGCCGGTGAGGAGCGCCCTGAGGGGCGGCGTGTCGGTCGCACCGTCCTGCACCAGCAGGGCGACGGTGGGTCCGATCTTCGGCTGCAGCGATGGATCGGCCGTCCGGTCGAGGCCGAGGAAGACGGCTTCGATCTCCGCCGCGATCCGCATCGCCAGCCGCGTCTTGCCGCTGCCCAGCGGCCCGGTGATGTAGGTGAGGGGGCGGATGTCGCGCAGTTCGAATGTCTCGCCGCCCCAGGGCCAGGGGAGCTCGAACGCGACGCGGAGCCATGGCTTGAAGGCCAGGATGCGAGCGAGGTCCGCGGTGCTCGGTGCGGCGCCATGGGCGAGGTCGCTGCGCAGCGCCCGCACGCGGTCGATCGCCTCGACCAGCTCGCGCAGACGGCCTTGCAGCGCCGCCTGGTGCCCCGCCAGCACCGACTCGAGGCCGCTCGCGTCGCCCTTCAGGATGCGCGCCACCTGGGCCAGACTGAGTCCAAGCGCCCGGAGAGCGACGATCTCCGAGGCGCGCTCCAGGTCTTGTGGCCCGTATGACCGCCAGCCAGCCTCGGAGCGCAGAGGTGCAAGCAAGCCGCGCTGCTCGTAGAGACGCAGCGCCTTGGTGGAGACGCCGAGACGCCGGGCGGCATCGGATGCGTTCAGGTATCGGCTCACGATCGACCTCGTCGTGTGTTGACCGCTGGCCTTATGAGGGTGCCCCCAGGGGCCGGGTCAACCGGCTTTTCGGTGTCCGATCCATTTCTTCCCCACGTCGTCGCAGCGTAGTCTCCTCCGCGGATGACGGAAGGAAACCGCATGGACTACCGCAATCTCGGCCGCGCCGGCCTGAAGGTCTCGGAGATCTGCCTGGGCACCATGACCTTCGGCAACGGCGCCGACCAGGCCGAAGCAACCGCCATGGTCAACGCCGCGCTCGAGGCGGGCGTCACGTTTTTCGACACCGCCAACTCCTATGTTGGCGGTACCTCGGAGACGATGCTCGGCGTCGCGCTGAAGGGGAGGCGCGAGGACGCCATCATCGCCTCGAAATTCTTCAATCCCATGGGCCACCGGCCCAACGATTCGGGCATGTCGCGGCTCCACATCAAGCAGCAGATCGAGGGCTCGCTGAAGCGCCTGCAGACCGACTACATCGACCTCTACTACATCCACCATGTCGACCATCAGACACCGCTCGAGGAGATGCTGCGGGCGCTCGACGATCTCGTGCGCGACGGCAAGATTCTCTACACGGCCTGCTCGAATTTCGAGGCCTGGCGCCTGATGGAAGCGCTCTGGATCAGCGACACGAGGGGCTGGGAGCGCTTCGCCGCCTACCAGCCACAGTACAGCCTCGTCGTGCGCGACATCGAGGAAGAGATCGTGCCCGCCCTGCAGCTCAAGGGGCTGGGCTGCGTGGCCTGGTCACCGCTGGGCAGCGGCTATCTCGCCGGCAGGTACACGCCTGGCAGTCTCAAGGTGCAGGGCAGCCGCTCGGCCGAGGGTTGGGGGTTCCAGAGCAAGTTCTTCGCGCCAAACCACGGCGAAATCCTCCAGACACTGCTCGATACGGCCAAGAAGTTGGGCAAGCCCCCGGCCGAGGTGGCCCTGCGCTGGGTGATGGACCAGCCGGTCATGACCAGTGCCATCGTGGGCGCGCGCAATGTGGGGCAGCTGGGGGAGACGCTGAAAGCGGGCGGCTGGCGCTTGCCGGCGGAGGCGCTTACCGAGTTGAACGAGGTTTCCGCCCAGCCCCACAAATATCCGCGCGCCTTCGAGGACCCGATGCCTCAGCGTCGCGCGACCGCGCTGAAGATGCCGGGTCGAAAGCCCGACCAATGACGGGCGGGTGGCGGCGCGGCGGATGGGCGAGGTCAGCGTTGCCGCGAGGCGCCTCGCTGACGCGCTGCCAGAGGCCCGCTGCGTTCTATGCGATACAGGACGTTGCACACGTTCGGCCAGAGCGGCTTCGCCATCGTTCCCCCGATCGCCCCTTGGCGGGGTTCTTCGCCAGAGTGACGACTACCGCTTACGTCCACCTGACGAGGTTTCAGGATAAGGAAGAAGAAACACTACGGTCAATGTGGGTTGTGTTTTCTGTCACAAAACTGCAACCCTAGAGTTGTCGTAGCAGGCCGCGTGAGGCGCACCGCTACAGGGCGATCAGCCCGCCAGCACGGGTTCGCCCACGATCTGGGTGCGGTGCATCAGCCGCCGCAGGCTCTCGTCGAAGGCATCGCGGCGATGCATGACACAGCGATTGTCCCACATCACCAGGTCCCCCGCGCGCCACTTCTGGTACCAGGCGAACTTTTCCTGCGTGGCGTGGGCCCAGACGGCGTCGAGCAGTGCCTCGCTTTCCTCCACCTCGAGTCCGTGGATATAGGCGCCCGGGCGGCGGCCGAGGAAGAGCGCCTTTCGGCCGGTGACCGGGTGCAGGCGGACGAGGGGATGAACGGCGCCGGGGGTCTGCCTCACATCGAGCGTGCGCTGGAACCCCTTGCGCAACTCGCCGGCCGAATTGCGGCTGGAATCGTGGATGCAGGTCTTGCCCTCGATCGCACGTTTGAGCTCGGGTGCCAGGGTCTCGTAGGCGGCATACATGTTGAGAAAGCCGGTATTGCCGCCATCCGCCGGCACTTCGAGGGCGTAGAGCAGCGAGGCCCGTGGCGGCAGCGGATTGTAGGACATGTCGGTGTGCCAGACGAGTTCATAGGAACCGAGCCCGCCCATCTCCTTGCCGTCCTTCTTGGCATTGGCGATCACGGCGACCCAGTCCACGGCCTCAGGCACGACGCCCGAATTGGCGCGGTCGAGGTTGGCGGCCGCGATCGGCACCCGGTCGAGATCGCCGAAGCGTGCACTGAACCGCATCAGCATGGGGTCGTCGAGCTTCTGGCCCGAGAACCGCAGCACCAGATGCTCGGCCCAGGCCTCGGCGATGCGCGCAAACACTGCGTCGCTGACCGGCCGGGAGAGGTCGACGCCGTGGACGTCGGCGGCGAGGGCGGCACCGGTCGGCTGGATCCACAATTCGCTCATGGCAGGGGCTCCTTCATCCATGCATGGTGAGACCACCGGAGACGCTGATGGTCTGTCCGGTGATGAAGCTCGCATCGTCGCTTGCGAGGAAGCAGACGGCCCCCGGAATGTCCTCGGGTTGGCCGACGCGCTTCATCGGAATGGCGCCCACCAGGGCCGCACGCACCTTCTGACCGCGTTCGTCGTCGCCGGCGACGGCCGCAAGCAACGGCGTGTCGGTCGGGCCGGGGCAGACCGCGTTCAGGGTGATGCCCTTGCGGGCGACCTCGCGGGCCACGGTCTTGGTGAAGGCGATGATGCCGCCCTTGCAGGCGGAATAGACGGCTTCCTGGGAGGAGCCGACGCGACCCGCATCCGAGGCGATGTTGACGATCCGGCCGCCGCCGCGCGCCACCATGCCCTTCAGCACGAGATGGCTCATGTTGAGCGGCCCGCGCAGGTTGATGGCGATGAGCTGGTCCCACAGGTCGGGCGTGGTGTCGACGAAGTTGGCGAAGCGGTCCCAGCCGGCATTGTTGACAAGAATGTCGGTCGGGCCAGCCTTGGCTTCGAAGTCGGCGATCGCCGCCCCGACTGCGCCGTAGTCGGCAATGTCGACCCCGGACGCATATCCGTTGATCTCGTCCGCGACTTTCTTCGCGCCGTCGAGGTTCTTGTCGAACACCCCGACCCGCGCGCCGTAGCCCGCGAAGCGCCGGGATATGGCACTGCCGATGGCGCCGGCGCCGCCGGTCACGATGACGTTCTTTCCGTCCAATCCGCGCATCTTCGACTCCGTCAGATCGGCGAGTAGGGATCGAACTTCGGCTTGCGCTTCTCCAGGTGCGAGGCGAGGCCTTCCTTCACATCGGGGCCCACGAAGCCCAGCATCTCGAGGCCGAGCGAGGTGTCGAAGGTCGGGCCCATCATGCGCAGCCAGTTGTTCAGGGCGTACTTGGTGAAGCGGATAGAGGTCTGGGCGCCCTCGGCCAGCTTGGTGGCAACCTCGAGCCCCTTGGCTTCGAGCTGGTCGTCCTCGACACAGAGCGACACCAGGCCGATGCGTTCCGCTTCCTCGCCGTCGACGGCCTCGCAGAGCAGCAGGTAGTACTTGGCCTTGGCCATGCCGCAGAGCAGGGGCCAGACGATGCAGGCATGGTCGCCGGCGGCGACGCCGAGCCGGGTATGGCCGTCGATGATCTTGGCCTTCTTCGAGGCGATCGAGACGTCCGCCAGGATGCCGGCGACCAGGCCCGCACCGACCGCCGGTCCGCGCATCGTGCTCACGATCGGCTTGGAACAGTTGATCACGTTGTAGACGATGTCGCGCGCTTCCTTCCACGTACGCAGCAGCGCGTTGTGGTCCCTCATGTTCTTCTCGATGATGTCGAAGTCGCCGCCCGCGGAGAACACCTTGCCGCCGGCGCCCTGGATGATGACGCAATTGACGGTGTCGTCACCGTCGATGTCGCGCCACACGTCGACCAGCTCGCGATGCATGATGGCGTCCGTCGCATTGTACTTCTCGGGCCGGTTCATCGTGACCCGCAGCACCCTGGGATGCGGACGGTCGAAGAGCAGGCGCTGGTAGCGATTTTGCCAGTCGGACATGGGCTTTCCTCCGTTTCGGCGAGGTTAGCACCGCCGGGTCGCCGGGGGGAAATGGCACGCGGATTGCGTTCCGAATGCAACGACGATCATTCAGGGGGCAATCATGCGAGCGATGAAGTGGGCACTCGGTGCCGCCGTGGCGGCGCTGCTGCCGTTTTCCGCCCAGTCGCAGACCATCCGGGCGGTCATGCACGCCGACATCAAGATCATCGATCCGATCTGGACCTCGGCCTACAACGTCCGCAACTACGGCTACATGGTCTACGACACGCTGCTGGCGATGGACGAGAACCTCGTCGTCAGGCCGCAGATGCTCGAAGGCTGGAAGATCAGCGACGACAAGCTCACCTACACCTTCACCCTGCGCGACGGGCTGAAGTTCCACGACGGCGCGCCGGTGACCTCGGCCGACTGCATCGCCTCGCTGCAGCGCTGGGCCCCCAAGGACGCGATGGGGCAGAAGCTCTTCTCGCTGGTGAAGGAGCTGAAGCCGGTCGACGACAAGACCTTCACCCTGGTGCTGAAGGAGCCGTATGGGCTAGTGCTGGAGTCGCTTGGCAAGCCCAGCTCGACGGTGCCCTTCATCATGCCCAAGCGGGTCGCGGACACGCCCAACAACGTGCAGATCAGCGACCCCACGGGTTCGGGGCCGTTCGTCTTCCGCAAGGACCTGTGGCGGCCCGGCGAAAAGACGGTCTACGACAAGTTCAAGGACTACAAGCCGCGCAGCGAGCCGGCCTCCGGCCTGGCCGGCGGCAAGGTGGTCAACGTCGACCGTGTCGAATGGCTCAACATCACCGATGCCCAGACCGCGGTGAATGCGCTGCTCGCCGGTGAGATCGACTACATCGACCAGCCGGAGATCGAGCTGCTGCCGCTCCTTGCCAAGGACAAGAACATCGTCCTTGGCACCTACAACAAGCTCGGCGGGCAGATCAACCTCCGCTTCAACACGCTGCACAAGCCCTTCGACAATGCGAAGATTCGCCAGGCTGCCCTCTACGCCCTGAACCAGAAGGATTTCCTGATCGCGGGATTCGGCGACGAGAAATACTACAAGGAGTGCAAGGCGCTCTTCATCTGCGGCACGCCGTTCGCGAGCGACAAGGGCTTCGAGGACAGGCTGAACTCCGACTTCGCCAAGTCGAAGGAGATTCTCAAGCAGGAAGGCTATGACGGAACGCCCATTGTGCTGCTCTACGCCACCGACACCCAAACCGGGCGGCTGACGCCGATCGCGAAGTCGTTGCTCGAGCGCGGCGGCTTCGTCGTCGACATGCAGCCGATGGACTGGCAGACCGTGCTGTCGCGCCGGGCGCGCAAGGAGGCCCCGGACAAGGGCGGCTGGCACGCCTTCATCACCACCTGGGTCTCGGCCGACCTGCTCCACCCGATCATGATGTCCTACATCGCCGCAACCTGCGAGAAGGCCAATGTCGGCTGGCCGTGCGACCCTCAGATCGAGAAGCTGCGCGACGCCTTCTCCCGCGCCACCACCGAGGCCGAGCGCAAGGAACTGGCGGTCGCCATCCAGGTGCGCGCGTCGGAATATCCGATGTACGCCAATCTCGGCCAGTACATCATGCCGGTTGCGATGCGCAACACGATCACCGACCAGCTGTCCGGACCGGTCCCGATGTTCTGGAACATGAAGAAGAAGCAGTAGGGCAGCGCCCCGAGGAAACGCCGAAGGAGGAAGGCTTGACCATCGTGATTCACAATGCCGCCATCGTCACCGTCGACGACGCGGACAGTGTCCACTACAATGCCGCGGTGGCCATCGAGGGTGACCGCATCGCCGCGATCGGGCCGAGCAGCGAAGTGCTCGCGAAATATCCGGGCGCCGAGAAACTAGATGGCACCGGCAAGCTCGTGATGCCGGGTTTCGCCAACATCCATACGCACTTCACCATGACCCTGGCGCGCGGCGTGTTCGAGGACCTGTCGCCGCCCCACAAGCCGCCTTTCTCAGGCGGCCTGTCGCCGATCCCGCTGCCCGACATGTCGCCCGACGAGCGGCGCGCCTTTGCCCTGCTGGGTGCGCTCGAAGCGGTGCGCAGCGGCACCACGCACGTGCTCGAGGACTCCAACGACGTCGATCACTATGCCGAGGCGCTGGCGGACACCGGCATGCGGTTCCTGCTGGCCGAGCGCGCCTACGACCGCATCGGCACCTCGATCGGCGATCCCGCGCCGTACCAGCTCGACCGCGCGCTGGGGCAGGGCCACATCAAGAACATCGAGCGCAACCATCGCGACTGGAACGGCAAGGCCGACGGGCGGATGCGCATCGCCATCTCCGCCTGGGCGCCGGACATGTGCTCGCCGGAACTGCTGCAGGATCTGAGCGCCTTGCAGAAGCAGCTCGACACCCGCATCACGATCCACCTTAACCAGATCTGGGGCGAGGTGGCGGCCGTGCGCGCCCATCGCAACCGGCTGCCGACCGAGTATCTCGCCGACCTGGGCTTCCTCAACGACCGCATCATCTGCGCCCATTGCCGCTGCATGGAGCCGTCGGAGGAGAAACTGCTGGGCGAGGCGAAGGTCAACGTCTCGTTCAACTCCGCCATCGCGGCGCGCCGCGGCCTCAGCCCGCGCATCGCCGATCTCGAAGGCTACGGTTGCAACATCGGCATGGGCTCCGACAACATGGCCGAGGACATGGTCGAGGTGGTCCGCACCGGCTTGTTCATGGAGAGGGTGCGCCGCGAGGACGGGCGCGAGCCGACGCCGGAGCGGGCGCTCCGCTGGGCGACGCGCAACGGCTACCGGGCGCTCGGCGTGCCCGACGGCGGCTGGCTGGCGCCCGGCAACAAGGCCGACCTGATCGTGGTCGATCTGCAGCGAGCCCATCTGATCCCGGTGCTGCGCGTCGTCTCCGATTTCGTCCACAACGGCCAGGCGCGCGACGTCCAGTCGGTGATGGTCGACGGCAAGTGGGTGATGAAGGACGGCGCCGTGCTGACGATGGACGAGGAGAAGATCCTGCACGACGCCCAGCGCATCGCCAACGAGGCCTGGTCACGGACGTTCAGGACCCGCTTTACCCCGCCCGCGGGCTTCTCCCCGGACGCGCTGCCTTAGCAGATTGAGAAGAAGCCGTTAGCGCCGCTTGTTGGCGGCGCTCCACTGGCCGGCGCTGGCGAAGCGGACGGCTTCCTCAGCGGCGCGGACCAGGGCCTTGGCCTTGGCGACGCTCTCCTGGTACTCGGCTTCGAGGTCGGAATCGGCAACGACGCCGACGCCGGCCTGCACGTACATCGTGCCGTCCTTGACCAGGCCGGTGCGCAGCAGGATGCAGGTATCCATCGTGCCGTTGGCCGCGAAGTAGCCGGCGCAGCCCGCATAGATGCCGCGTCGGACCGGCTCGACCTCGTCGATGATCTGCATCGCGCGCACCTTGGGTGCGCCCGACAGCGTGCCGGCCGGAAAGCCGGCCTTCAGCACGTCGATCGCGTCGAGCCCGTCCTCGATCTTGCCCTCGACGTGGGAGCTGATGTGCTGGACGTGGCTGTACTTCTCGATCGTGAACTGCTCGACGACGCGGACCGAGCCGATCTTCGAGACGCGACCGACATCGTTGCGCGCCAGGTCGACCAGCATCAGGTGCTCGGCACGTTCCTTGGGATCGGCCAGAAGCTCCTCGGCCAGCTGCTTGTCCTCCTCGGGTGTGGCGCCGCGGCGGCGCGTGCCAGCGAGTGGGCGGATGGTGACGGTGTCGTCGCGCAACCGGACCAGGATCTCCGGCGAGGATCCCACGATGGTGAAGTCGCCGTAGTCGAAGAAGATCAGGAACGGCGAGGGGTTGATGCGGCGCAGCGCGCGGTAGAGCGACAGCGGTGGCAACTTGAACGGCAGCGAGAAGCGCTGCGACGGCACGATCTGGAAGGCGTCGCCCGCGCGGATGTACTCCTTGCAGGTTTCGACCATCGCCTTGAAGTCTTCCTTCGACATGTTGGCCTGCGGCTCGGGCAGGGCGTCGAGATCGTCGGCGCTGTCGCGGCGGAAGGGAAGGGTGCGCTCGAAGTCGGATACGGCGTCTGCAAGCCGCTCCTGCGCTGCCTCGTAGGCGGCATGGGCGCTGACATCCGTCTGCGGCCAGACCGGTGTGACCAGGGTCACGTTGTCTTCCAGCCGGTCGAAGATGCAGATCATGGTCGGCCGCACCATGATCGCGTCCGGCAGGCCGATCGGGTCCGGGTTGGTATCCGGCAGTCGCTCCATGTCGCGGACCATGTCGTAACCCAGGAAGCCGAACAGGCCCGACGCCATCGGCGGCAGGTCCGCGGGCAGCTCCATCTGGCATTCCCGAATCAACGCGCGCAGCGTCTCCAGCGGCCGGCCCTCGAGTTTCTCGAAGGCCTGGGAGTCCGTATGGGCGCGCCGGTTGATCTCGGCCTGCCCTTTTCGGCAACGCCAAACGACGTCGGGCTTGAAGCCGATGATCGAGTAGCGGCCGCGAACCGAACCGCCTTCGACCGATTCGAGCAGAAACGAGTTGGCGCGGCCGTCGGCCAGCTTGAGATAGGCGGAGACGGGGGTCTCGAGGTCGGCGACCAATTTGGTCGAGACGACCTGCGGCGTGCCGGAACCGTAGCGCGCCGCAAAGGCGTCGAAGTCGGGCGAGATCGACATGGGCGGTACTCTATTGCTGCGGCGCGAAGGTCGCCTGAAAGGCGGCCTCGTCCACGGTCACGCCGTACTTGGCGCGAAGCGCCGCAACCAGCTGGAGGATCAGGTCGTTCGCCACCATCGTGTCGAGCTGCTTGCCGAATCGATCGAGTTGGTCCTTGTCCTTTGCGAGGTCGGGCGGCTCGATGGACTTCACGCGCACCAGCACGCTGCCCGAACCGGTGCGCACGGATTGCGTCTTGTCGGGGGCGAGCTTGAAGAGTTCCTGCACCACCGGCTGGCTGAGATAGTTGCCGGCATCGGCCTCGAAGCGTGTCACCGGCTTGGCGATGCGCGCCTCCAGCCCGAGGTCCTTGGCCAGCGTGACGAAGTCGGTGCCGGCATTGGCCTTGGCGACCGCTTCCTTGACCTTCTCGTCGGCCAGCTTGCGGCGTTCCTCGGCCTGCCACGCCTCGACCACTTTGGCCTCGACCTCCGAAAGCGTCGGCGTGCGGGCCGGCGTGATGCGGTCGGTGCGGACGATGAAATACTCGCCGCGCGGAGTCTCCAGCAGCTCGCTCTCGGCGCTCTCGCGTGTGGCGAAGGCCGCCTGCACCAGTTCAGACGCCGCCGGGCCGATCACCACCTGCTTGCCCGACGCATCCTGGCCGCGTGCGTCGACGTTCTCGTAGGTCCTCACCTTGAGGCCGAGATCCTCGGCGGCCGCCTTCATCGACTGCGTCCTGCCCAGCACGCGCTCGAAGTCGGTGACCAGCTTGATCAGGAGATCCGGCGCCTGTTGCGCCTTCAGGTCCTTCTCGAGTTTCTCCTTGACCTCCTCGAACGGCACCGACTTGCCGGCCTCGATCTTGTTGATGCGCACGATGTGCCACCCGAGCGGCGACTGGATCGGCGCCGGCGCAGTGCCCTCGGGCAGGCCGAATATCCCGTCGGCGAGCGGGCCGGGAGGCAGATCCTTCTTGGTGACGGGACCGAGCTTGATGACGCCGTCGGCGTTGCCGGTCACTTCCTTGGCTGCGTCTTCGAGCGACTTGCCGCCCTGGACGGCGGCGATGACCGCCTTGGCCTTGTCCTCGGTATCGGTCAGCGCCTGGTCGACGTCGCGCTTCTCGGGCGTGCCGAATTCGGCGGCACGCGCCTCGTACTCCTGGCGCAGGGCGTCGGCGGTGACCGCCACCTGGCCTTCCACATCCTCGACCGTGATCATCACGTAGGAGAAGGCCCGGAACTCGGGGATCTGGAACTTGGCCTTGTTGGCCTCGAAATAGGCGTTGAGCTGCTCCGCCGTCGGCTTGGGCACGTCGACGACGATCGCGTCGGGAATGTAGATCGTCTCGGCCGTGCGCTTCTCGCTCTCCAGCTTGAAGATGTCGTTGCGCAACGATACGGGCGCGAGACCGTCCGCACGCACGACCCCGAACAGCTGGCTGGCGGCGATCTCGCGGCGCATGTCGGTCACGAACTGCGCCTCGCTGATGCGGGCCTGCTGCAGACGATTGCGATAGAGCAGGGGATCGAACGAGCCGCCGGTGCCCTGGAAGGCAGGGTTGCGGGCGATGGCCGCGCGGACCTCCTCGTCGCTGATGATCAGGCCGAATTCCTGGACGGCGTAGTCGAGCACGGCCCGCTGGATGACCTCCTCGAGGGCGCGCACGTGCAGGCCGTAGCGCAGCGCCTGTTCCTGCTCGGGCCGCTGGCCGGTCTGGCGCTGGATGGCCTCGAGCTGGCGGTTGAACTGCTCCCGCACCTCGGTCGCATAGACCGGAGCGCCGCCGACCCATCCATAAAGGGGGATCTTCGTGCCGCCGACATGCGCCACTTCGGTGCTGCGCCCTGCCACCTTCAGCATGTCGCCCACACCCCACAGGCCGAAGCTGATGATCAGCATGCCGAAGAGAATGGTGAGAACGATGTAGCGGGCGTACTTGCGGAACTGGTTCACGGGCCGGACGGGGTTCTTGAAGGGGCGCCATGCCTACCACCGGCCCCTTGGACAGGCAACCAAGCGGCCCTTTGACCGCAATCGCCACCCGCCTTAGATACGCCCCCGACGGGTTGGGCCGAACGGGAGGAGAATTCGATGGCGCGTACGAGGCGGCCGCTGATCGCAGGCAACTGGAAGATGAACGGTCTCAAGGGCGATGCTCTTGCCCTTGCCAGGGAAGTCGCCGCCGGCGTGAAGCAGGCTGGATGGAGCGACCGCGAACTGCTGGTCTGTCCGCCGGCGACCCTGATCGCCGCGGTCGCCGATGCCGTCCGGGGAAGCGGACTGCTGGTGGGAGGGCAGAACTGCCACGCCAAGGCCAGTGGCGCCCATACCGGCGACGTTTCCGCCGAGATGCTCAAGGACGCCGGTGCCACGCACGTCATCGTTGGCCACTCCGAGCGCCGCGCCGATTGCGATGAGAGCGACGCGACCGTCCGCGCCAAAGCCGAGGCGGCCTGGCGCGCCGGATTGATACCGATCGTCTGCATCGGCGAGACGCTGTCCCAGCGCGAGGCCGGCGATACCCTGTCGGTGCTCGAAACCCAGCTCAAGGGCAGCGTGCCGCCGGGGGCGACGGCGGCAAATCTCGTCGTGGCCTACGAGCCGGTCTGGGCGATCGGGACGGGCAAGACGCCGACCGTGGCCGAGGTATCCGCAGCGCACGCGCATATTCGTGGCGTGCTGGGCGGGCTGGCGGGCGAGCCGGCAGGGGTGCGCTTGCTCTATGGCGGCTCTGTGAAGGGCAGCAATGCCGCCGAGCTGCTGGCGGCGGGCGACGTCGACGGCGCCCTGGTCGGCGGGGCGAGCCTCAATGCCGCCGAATTTTTGGCTATCGCCAAGGCGGCCTAAAGGGGCTAGAAGCGCCCGCTTGCGAAGATGCCCTTCTAGCGCTGGACAAAAATGGACGCCGTAAGACACTTCCTCCACGAATGGCGCCTCGTGCTGCTCGTCATCCATGTCGGTGTGACCAGCGCGATGATCGTCGTAATCCTCCTGCAGCGCAGCGAGGGCGGTGGGCTCGGCATGGGCGGCCGTTCCGATGCGCTGTTCTCGGTCCGCGGCCAGGCCAACATCCTGTCGCGCATGACAGCGATCTTCGCGACCATCTTCTTTGTCCTGAGCATGATCATGGCCTGGAGCATGACCGACCCGATGCGTGCTTCGAGGTCGATCATGGATCGCGTGCCCGCCGGAACGGGCGCGCCGGCAGCGCCCGCCGCTCCCGGCGGCATGACGCCCGCGGCCCCCGCGCAACCCGCCGCTCCCACGCGCTAGGGCCCCATGAAGTCAGCTTCCCACCTCCGGCGAATCCTCTCCGGCGGGGCGATATCCCCATGGCTGCGCTCCACGAGCGCTTGTATGCTGTAGGCCCATGACGCGCTTTATCTTCATAACGGGCGGCGTGGTTTCCTCGCTTGGCAAGGGTCTCTCCTCGGCGGCGCTCGGCGCGCTGCTGCAGGCGCGCGGCTACAAGGTCCGCCTGCGCAAGCTCGACCCCTATCTCAACGTCGATCCGGGGACGATGAGCCCCTATCAGCACGGTGAGGTCTTCGTGACCGACGACGGCGCCGAGACCGACCTCGATCTGGGTCACTACGAGCGCTTCACCGGGGTCGATGCCCGGCAGAGCGACAACATCACCACGGGCCGCATCTATTCGACCGTGATCGCCCGGGAGCGGCGGGGTGAGTATCTCGGCGCAACGGTGCAGGTGATCCCGCATGTCACCGACGCCATCAAGGAATTCGTCCTCGCCGACACGGACAAGGAGGATTTCGTCCTCGTCGAGGTCGGCGGCACGGTGGGCGACATCGAGAGCCTGCCGTTCCTCGAGGCGATCCGCCAGGTCGGCAACGAGCTCGGCCGCGAGCGCACGATGTATGTGCATCTCACCCTGCTGCCCTGGGTCCCCACGGCGGGCGAACTCAAGACCAAGCCGACCCAGCATTCGGTCAAGGAACTGCTGAGCGTCGGCATCCAGCCCGACCTGCTGGTGTGCCGCAGCGGCGACAAGGAGATCCCGCCGAACGAGCAGCGCAAGATCGCCCTGTTCTGCAACGTGAAGCCGGAGCGGGTCATCGAGGCGCGCGACGTCGACACGATCTACCAGGTGCCGATCGCCTATCACGAGCGCGGCTTCGATCGCGAGGTCTGCCGCTACTTCGGCCTGCCGGCCGACGAGGAGCCCAATCTCGATCGCTGGCGCGGCATCGTGCGCTCGGTGCGGGAGCCCGAGGGCAAGGTGACGATTGCGGTCGTCGGCAAGTACACGGTGCTGCTCGATGCCTACAAGTCGCTGTCGGAGGCGCTGACCCATGGCGGCTTCGGCAGCAACGTGAAGGTCTCGCTCGAGTGGATGGACTCCGAGATATTCGAGCGCGACGACGCGGTGAGCCATCTCGAGCACGTCCACGGCATCCTGGTGCCTGGCGGCTTCGGCGAACGCGGTACCGAGGGCAAGATCCATGCGGTCAAGTTCGCCCGCGAACGCAAGGTGCCGTTCTTCGGCATCTGCTTCGGCATGCAGATGGCGGTGATCGAGGCGGCGCGAAACCTGCTCGGCATCGAGACGGCCTCGTCCAGCGAGTTCGGCCCGACCGACCATGCGGTGGTCGGCCTCATGACCGAATGGATGAAGGGCAATCAGCTCGAGAAGCGCTCCGCCGACGGCGATCTGGGCGGCACGATGCGGCTCGGCGCCTATCCGGCGCATCTGCGTCCCGGCACCAAGGTCCACGAGATCTACGGACAGGACGTTATCAGCGAGCGGCATCGCCATCGCTACGAGGTCAATGTCCACTACAAGGACCGGCTCGAGCAGGTGGGGCTGCGGTTCTCGGGCATGTCGCCCGACGGCATCCTGCCGGAAATCGTCGAGATCCCGGATCATCCCTGGTTCATCGGCGTCCAGTTCCATCCCGAGCTGAAGTCGCGCCCGTTCGCACCGCACCCGCTCTTCACCTCGTTCATCGGCGCGGCCAAGACACAGAGTCGCCTCGTTTAGGGAAGGTCGGGGCCGCAGCCGGGTCGCATTTCCGTCACCTTTTTCGGGTGAATTCGCGGTCATGACCCGAATTGCCGCGTTGTTCCTGCTCGCCGTCGCCTCGATTGCCACGGCCCCCGGTTCGACAGCCTTCGCACAGTCGTACGGCAAGGCCGAACGGCGCGATCCCATCTTCCTGCGCTTCGCCGAGATGGCGAACCGCTACTGGGTGAACAGCGAGACGAATGCGGCCAGCCACAAGGTCGTGGCGATCCCCATGCCGAAGCAATGCGCCTTCCTCTACGCCGACGCCTACACACGCGGCCAGCAGAGCGAGAGCGAGGTCCAGCAGATCGCCGTGTCGAACTGCAACCGCCGCCTGGCCGAACTCGGGCCCCTGGGCGAGAACTACGGCGTCGACTGTCGCTGCCAGGTCGTGATCAGCGACGAAAACTACGTGGTGCCCAAGTCGTCGATGCCTGACGATGCCTATGGCCCGGCTTCGATCTTCTATCGCGACGATCGCGGCAACGTCGCGCGGCTGAACGGACTGGTGCGCTACGGCGCCCTGATCGGCCGGGACCGTTCCGTCACCTTCACAGTCGACAATCCCCGCGGCGAGCAGGTGTGCACGGGTACCATGACGAACGAGAATCCCGGCAGCGGCCAGTTTTCCCTCTCGTGCTTCGGCGGCAAGTTCGCCGGCCGCGGCAGCTACGAGAGCAGGACCGGCGCCCCGAACGATCACATCATCGCGCGCGGCCAGACCGGCCGGGGTCAGCCGGTGACGATGGTCATCGGCCTGCCGGCGCAGCTCGCCTCCAATACCTATGGCAGCCTCTGACATGCGGTGCGCGGCCGGTCTCGTCAGCCTGGCGCTTCTGGCACCCGCCATCGGTTGGGCGCAGAGCGCCTCGGAAGTCGAGCGCTGCTTCCAGAACCCTGCGGCCTGTGCGAACGGCGGTACGGTCGGACGGGGAGCCCCGGCACCGGCTCCGGCGCCCGTCGCAGCGCGCCCGGCACCGGCACCCGACTACGCAAGCGTGCTGAACAGCCCGGACCCCGATCGCCGGAAGATTCAGGAATTGCTGCGTACGCTCGACAAGTACAATGGCCCGATCGACGGCAACCTGCAGTCGGAAGCGACGATGAAGGCGATCGGCGACTGGCAGAAGGGTCGCAACACGCCGGTGGTCGGCAAGCTGACGCCGCAGGAGGCGGCGCAGCTCAATGCCGAAGCGGCCCGCGCGCCGATCCGACGCCTCGAATCGCCGCCGCCGCAGACCGCCACGCCCGTGCCGCTGCAGCCGCCCCAACCCTCGAACGCCGACAGGCTCAAGTCCCTGCAAGCGAAGCTCGCGGAGCGGCGCAAGGCCGCGGAACCCAAAGCCAATGCGGCCGCACAGGCCCTGGTGCGCGACCTCGAGGCCTATGTCGCGGCCGACGGCAAGGGCGTCGCGGGTGACCAGTTCGCGGCCTTCGCCAAATGGTACGCCGACAACAAGGCGGCCGGCCGCACCGTGGGCAAGATCACACCGTCGATCGACGACTACGGCGACGCGAAGGCCGGCGCCGCAACCGCGACCGAAGTGAAGTTCGAGACGAAGCAGGGCGAAAAGACCTACGGCCAGTGCCTGGTCTTCGCCTGGATCGAAGGCACCCCACGCAAGAGCCCGCAGTCCTTCACCTGCGACGACGTCGCCGCCGTCGAGAAGTGGAAGACCGACCAGGCGCTCAAGAGTGCCTGGCGCTGATGCCTGGAGCAATCTAACTCACGATCTCCCTGCGACGGCCTCGACCTGAACAGGCGGGACGTTCCTGTGCCTCAAAACCAGTAGCGCTTGCCGACAGCGGAGGGCGCCAGGACCTCGTCGCCGAAGGCCTGGCCCAGAGCAGCCATGGCGCGCCAGCCGGTGCAGTGGCCGGCGCCGATGCGGGCCAGGCCAAAGTCCTTCAGGGCCGCGATGGTCTCGGGGATGATCTTCTCGTTCGTGCCCGAGAGGTGCAGCCCGCCCAGCACCGCATGCAACGGTACGCCGGGGAAGCTCGCGCGGGCATGGTGGAGCACGTTCACGATGCCGGCATGCGAGCAGGCGCTCAGCACCACCAGCCCCTTGTCTTTCACGTTCACGGCGATCCAGCGTTCGTCCATCAGCAGCTCGTCGCTCTCCCACGGCGCATCGGGCGCCGTCCGCCGCACCTGGTTGGGCAGGCCGCGCTCGAAGGGCGTGACCCGAGGGATCTCGCCGCTCACATGGAACAGGTCGTCGAGCAGGCGCTGCGGCCGGGTCGTCGAGACGATCTCGGCGCCGAGGCTGCGCAATTCCTCGGCCGAGGGCACGTCATCCATCTGCCGCACGCTGCCGTCGGGCAGCTTCATGCCGCGTTGATGGAACATGCCGGGGTGGACGTGGAAAGGCACGGCGCGTCCGCCGTTGCCGGCGCGGATGCGTTGCAGCGCCAGCTTCATGGCCCCGGCATGGTCCCAATGGCCATGCGAGAGCACGATGCCCTCGACCCGGCCGAGATCGACGCCGAGCCGCGTCGTGTTGCGCTCGAAGGCATACTCCTCCGGCCCGCTGTCGAACAGAAGCGTGTGGATGACGTCGGCCTTCCGTACGGTGACGAGGCAGGAGAGGCCGTGCACGCCACAGCACAGGCAGCGGTCCGACGAGGCGCGCAGGCCGCGCCGTGTGGCGAAGGCCCATTCGCCCTCGACGTTGAGCGGAGTGGAGGAGAGGCCATCGACCGCGTTGTCGACCAGGATGTGTATGTCGACGCGGTCGGCTTCGGCGAGGTCGGTCATGTGGGTGGTCCTCCCAATCCAGTCGACAGGCTAAGGGCCGGCGGCCCGACCACAACGTACCGATTACTTCATGCGCTCGAGGTAGCTCTCGAAGACGCCGACATGGACGAAGGCTTGGTCGGCGGAGTCCGACCACAGGTCCCGCGAGTCGAAGCGGACGTCGTAGGTTGGTTCTTCCTCGGCCTCGATCCCGTGACCATGGGCGTCGGGGAACGGGTAGGGCGGGGACACGCCGACCACCACGCCGCTCTTGCCGCGGATGTAGCCCGGCATGCGGACATGGCCGTGCACGTAGTCGCTCTTCACCGTGACCTTGTCGCCGACCTGCAGCGTCTCGCGCGTGGCGACATTGCTGCGGCCGGGCGCGCTGGGCAAGGCAAGAGGAAAGGCGCCTTGGGCGCGGCGCTCCAGCTCCTCCTGGGTGAGGATGCCCTTCTCGACGCATAGCGTGGCGAGGCTGGTCAGCGAGCGCTCGTAGTAGCTGGCCGACAGGTAGTGGCGCGGCTCCATGCGCTCGATGGCGTGGCGGTACTCGTCCATGTTGAAGATGCCGAGCTTCACCGCCAGCGAGTAGAGCGCATTGACCCGCTTCTCCCACGGCTCGTGGAAGGTCTGGGCGCGGAGCGAATAGCGGACCCGGCCGAAGCCCTGCTTGCCGCCGAGATCGTGCATGCCGTCCATGTGTCTCTCCGGTGCTTAGAGGCGTGAGACGCCGATCATCGAGTCCTTGGTCACCAGCCCGGCGAGCTTCTCTTCGGACCAGCCCTCGGTGCCGGCGGGGCGCACCGGCAGCACCATGTAGCGCGTGTCCGCCGTCGTATCCCACACGCGGACCTCCATCTCGGCCGGCAGGTCGAGGCCCATCTCCTTCAGCACGGTGCGCGACTGGCGGACGATGCGGGCGCGGTACTCCAGGTCCTTGTACCAGTCCGGCGGCAGGCCGATGATCGAGAAGGCGGTGCACGAGCACAGCGTGCAGCAGATCACGTTGTGAACATTCGGCGTATTCTCCAGCACGACCAGGTGCCGGTGATGCGGCGGCATCGAGAGGCCGAGTTCCGCCACGGCATCGCGGCCGTTGGCGAACAGGCGCTCGCGGAAGGCGGGATCGGTCCAGGCCTTGGCGACCAACCGCGCGCCGTTCTGCGGCACCCATTCCTCCTCGGCGAGGTGCTTGAACTCACGGATGAAGTTGGCGGGCTCCATGCCGCGTTCGTGGAACGCGGCCTCGATGGCGTCGGTCCGCGCTTCGACCGAAGCGGTCGTCTGCTGGTGGTGGGTCTGGTCGGGCATCTCGTTTTCTCCCAGGCGGCGGCAATTCTGGCTGCGAAGTATAGGAAGCGCGCGCCATTGCGTCACTTGCTCCCCGCCGCCCACGCGGGCTAGACAGGCCGCGCCCAACAGGAGTTTTTCTCATGAGCGCCATCGCCGAAGTCCGCGGCCGCGAAATCCTCGACAGCCGCGGCAACCCGACCGTCGAAGTGGAGGTCGAACTCGACAGCGGGGCGATCGGCCGCGCGGCCGTGCCGTCCGGTGCCTCGACCGGCGCGCACGAGGCGGTCGAGCTGCGCGACGGCGACAAGAAGCGCTATGGCGGCAAGGGCGTGCTGAAGGCGGTCGCGGCCGTCAACGGCGAGATCATGGACCTGCTGTCCGGCCTCGACGCGCTGGAGCAGATCAAGATCGACCGCGCTCTGATCGAACTCGACGGTACGCCGAACAAGGGCCGCCTCGGCGCCAACGCGATCCTCGGCGCCTCGCTCGCCGTCGCCAAGGCCGCGGCGATGGACAGCGGCCTGCCGCTCTACCGCTACGTCGGCGGCAGCCAGGCCTCGGTGCTGCCGGTACCGCTGATGAACATCATCAACGGCGGCGCCCATGCCGACAATCCGATCGACATCCAGGAATTCATGATCATGCCGGTGAAGGCGGACCGCTTCGCCGATGCGCTGCGCATGGGCGCCGAGGTCTTCCACGCGCTGCGCGGCCAGCTCCACGACGCCGGCCACAACACCAACGTGGGCGACGAGGGCGGCTTCGCGCCGAACCTCGCCACCGCCGACGAGGCGCTGTCCTTCGTCATGAAGGCGATCGAGAAGGCCGGTTACGTGCCCGGCGAGGACGTGATGCTGGCGCTCGACCCGGCCTCGACCGAGTTCTTCAAGAAGGGCAAGTACGAGATGGAAGGCGAGGGCAAGTCGTTCGATGCCGCGGGCATGGTCGACTACTACGCCGATCTCGTGAAGCGCTATCCGATCGTGTCGATCGAGGACGGCATGGCCGAGGACGACATGAAGGGGTGGAAGGCCATCACCGACAAGCTCGGCAAGAAGATCCAGCTGGTCGGCGACGACCTGTTCGTCACCAACCCGAAGCGGCTGGAGCAGGGCATCAAGGACGGTTTGGCCAACGCGATCCTGGTCAAGGTCAACCAGATCGGCACCCTGACCGAGACGATGGAGGCCGTCTCCATGGCGCGCAATGCGAGCTACGGCGCCGTCATGTCCCACCGCTCCGGCGAGACCGAGGACGCGACGATCGCCGACCTCGCCGTCGCCACCAACTGCGGCCAGATCAAGACTGGCTCGCTGTCGCGCTCGGACCGCCTGGCCAAGTACAACCAGCTCCTGCGCATCGAGGAGCAGCTCGGCACCCAGGCCCGCTACGCCGGGACGTCGATCCTGCGCGGGTAGCGTTGGCTGGAACGGAATGACGAAGGGTCGCTGCGGCGGCCCTTTTTCATTTCTGAGGCGAAGCGAAAGGTCCTTCGCTGCGCTCAGGATGACAATTTTGCTCAAGCCGACGCACTGTGCTGGTTCAAAAACCACTGTCATCCTGAGCGCAGCGAAGGACCCTTCCTCATCTGCCAATAGTTGACGAAGGCAATCTATTGATTGACGATGGCAACCATGTCGGAGGTTGCCATGGCCGCATCGTCGCTCGCGTCCCGCATCGAGGCGGTTCGCCGCTTCTCGCGTTTCTATACCCGCCGCATCGGCGTGCTGGAGGAGACGCTGCTGCACAGCCCCTTCACCCTGCCGGAAGGACGGCTGGTCTACGAGATCGCCAATCGCGACCGGCCGACGGCACGGGAACTGTGCCGCGATCTCGGCCTCGACCCGGGCTATGTCAGCCGCCTGCTGAAGGGGCTGGAGAAGAGGGGCTGCGTCGCCCGCACGCGCTCGGTGGTGGACAAGCGCCAGACCGAGCTGACGCTGACGGTCAAAGGCCAGAAGCTCTGGGGCGCCATGAACGAGCAGTCGCGGCAGGACATCGCCAAGCTGCTGGCAGAACTGACGGTCGAGCGACAGGAACGACTCGTCAGGGCCCTGGAGACGGTCGAGAAGCTGCTCGACGAGCCGCCAGAGAAGCGCACGCCCTTCACCCTGCGGCCCCATCAGCCCGGCGACATGGGTTGGATCATCCGCCGTCAGACCCAGCTCTACGCCGACGAGTTCGGCTGGGACGGCAGCTTCGAGGCGATGCTCGCGGAGATCTCCGCCCGGTTCATCCGCAAGTTCGATCCGAAGTCCGATAATTGCTGGATCGCCGAGCGCAATGGCGAGATCGTGGGATCGGTCTTCCTCGTCCGGGCGGGCAAGGTCACGGGCCAGCTCCGCATGCTCTACGTCGAGCCGACGGCGCGCGGGCTGGGCATCGGGCAGAGCCTGGTCGCCGCCTGTATCGCGGATGCCCGCGCCAAGGGTTACCGGAAGCTGATGCTCTGGACCAACGACATCCTGGTCTCGGCGCGCAGGATCTATATCGCCGCCGGGTTCCGGCTCGTCCGGGAAGAGAAGCACGACAGTTTCGGCAAGAAGGTGGTCGGGCAGTTCTGGACTCTCGATCTGTGAGCCGCCCGAGCCCGCTCTGGGCCGCGGCCGGAACGGGCATCCAGGTCGGCGCCGCCATGGTGGCGACGCGCTACGTCGTCGATGCGGCAGGGCCGGGGTCGCTTGGCTTCCTCCGTTATCTGGTCGGGCTGGTCTGCCTCCTGCCGGCGCTGGGGCTGCGCCCGTGGCAACGCATCGCCGCCCGGGACCTCCTGCCGATCGGCCTGCTGGGCATCGGGCAGTTCGCGGCGCTGATGGTCCTGCTGAACTACTCGCTGCTGCACATCACGGCGGCGCGCGCCTCGCTGCTGTTCTCGACCTTTCCGCTCATCACCATGATCCTCTCGGCACTGGTTGGCCGGGAGCGATTCACGACGGCCAAGGTGGGTGGCTCGCTGCTCACCGTTGCAGGCGTGGCGATCGCGTTGGGAGGTGGCGCGATGACGGTGCAGTCGGATCACGGATCGGTCTGGCTTGGAACGCTCTCGGCGCTCGGCGCGGCCCTCTGCGGCGCCGCCTGCTCGATCTTCTATGGGCCCTATGTCGTCCGCTACTCGGCCCTCCACGTGACCTCGTTCGCCATGTTCGTGGCGGTTCTGGCGCTCGCCGGCGTTGCCGGCGCCGAGGGCTTCTTTCTCGCCTGGCCGTCGTTCACGACCGGGGAGGCTGCCGCGATCGCCTTCATCGGCGTGTCGAGCGGCGTCGGCTTCTTCCTCTGGATCTACGCACTGGGCAATGCGCCGCCGACCCTGGTCACCCTGTTCCTGGGCCTCGGTCCGGTGACGGCAGCGCTGGGCGGGTCGGCGCTCCTGGACGAACCATTGCCGGTGGCCGCACTGGCGGGGCTCGCCTGTGTGCTCGCCGGGCTGTGGTGGGCCCTGAAGCCCGAACGGAGGGGCCCGGATGACGCCCGAACGGGCAGATATCCGCAACAAACGAAATAAACGAAACAACTGTCGGCGAAACCCCTCCCCGTGGCGATGCCGGGGATTGCAGGCCCCGAAAATTCTTGACGCGGGCCTACAATATGTTGCCATATCCCTGCAGGAACGCAGCATATGTTGTTGAGACCACGTCAGATTCTGGCTCCCGTCATCTTCGCCACGGTATTCGGCTATTTCGGGTACCATCTGGTGAACGGTGATCGCGGCCTGCTGGCCATGGCCCATCTCCAGCGCGAAGTGCTGATCGCCGAACAGAACCTCGCCGAGGCCGAGACCACCCGAAAGATCTGGGAGCGGCGTGTCGCGGCGCTGCGCAACCAGAGCCTCGAACCGGACATGCTCGACGAGCGCGCGCGCGTGCTCCTGAACTTCGCGCGCAAGGACGACATCATCGTCTTCATGCCGACCCGCTGACGGCCGCTTCAGGCGAGGATGACGCCTCGTTCAGCGTTCGCCCCGCAGCCATCTGAAACAAACTGTCCGGCCCGATCCACCCTAGGCAAACAATCGCTCAATTGCTGCGGCGCACCCGCAGCAAGTCTGGTTTTTCCTGCTAGATCAAATACATCGCCCTGAGCGATGCTATAAGCCGAAGTGCGCTCACGAGGGGACTGCCATGGCGAAGCCGGCCACGAAGCCGAAAGACGATCCTTCTCCCGTCAAAGCGAAGTCGCCTCCTCAATCCTCAGGGAAGGGGCCGGGCGACAACAGCGTGAGCCCGGACGAACTCAAGGCGCACTACCGCGACATGCTGCTGATCCGCCGCTTCGAGGAGCGGGCGGGCCAGCTCTACGGCATGGGGCTGATCGGCGGCTTCTGCCATCTCTATATCGGCCAGGAAGCGGTCGTGGTCGGAATGCAGGCCAACGTCCGCGACAAGGACGCCGTCATCACCTCCTACCGCGACCATGGCCACATGCTGGCCTGCGGCATGGACCCCAAGGGCGTGATGGCCGAGCTGACGGGCCGCAGCGGCGGCTATTCCAAGGGCAAGGGCGGCTCGATGCACATGTTCAGCCGCGAGAAGAGCTTCTACGGCGGCCACGGCATCGTCGGCGCCCAGGTGCCGATCGGTACCGGCCTCGCCTTTGCCCATAAGTACAACGGCAACCAGAACGTCTCGCTGACCTATTTCGGCGACGGCAGCGCCAACCAGGGTCAGGTGTACGAAGCCATGAACATGGCCGCGCTCTGGAAGCTCCCCGTGGTCTACATCATCGAGAACAACCGCTACGGCATGGGTACCTCGGTCGAGCGAGCCTCGGCCACGACCGAACTCTATCGCCACGGCGAGGCCTTCGGCATTCCCGGCGAGCGGGTCGACGGCATGGACGTGCTGGCGGTGCGGGCGGCCGGCGAGAAGGCCATCGAGCATGCGCGCAGCGGGCAGGGGCCTTACATCCTCGAGATGCAGACCTATCGGTATCGCGGCCATTCGATGAGCGATCCGGCCAAGTACCGGACCAAGGAAGAGGTCGACAAGTTCCGCAACGAGCGCGACCCGATCGAGCACATTCGCAAGCGCCTGCTCGACGGCAAGATCATCGACGAGGCCGGGCTGAAGGCCATCGACACGGAGATCCGCAAGATCGTGAACGACGCCGCCGAATTCTCGCAACACAGTCCCGAGCCCGATCCGTCGGAGCTGTGGACGGACATTCTGGTCGAGGCCTGATCCCATGAGCATTCAGGTTCTGATGCCGGCCCTGTCTCCGACCATGACCGAGGGCAAGCTCGCCAAGTGGCACGTCAAGGTCGGCGACGAGGTGAAGTCCGGCCAGGTGATCTGCGAGATCGAGACCGACAAGGCGACCATGGAGGTCGAGGCGGTCGACGAAGGCACGGTCGCCAAGATACTCGTCGAGGAAGGCACCGAAGGCGTCGCCGTCAACACGCCGATCTGCGTCCTTGCGGGCGAAGGCGAGGATGCGGGCACCGCGGCCACGAGCGCCGCGACTCCGCCGCCCGGGGGCAATGCAGCCAAGGCCGACGTGCCCAACACCGAGGGCAAGCCCAAGGCCGAACTGGCGCCCCAGCCGGTGGCGGCTCCCGCCGCCGCGCCGGCCCCCGAGCCGGAATGGAAGGGCGGCACCCAGCACATGACGGTGCGCGAGGCGCTGCGCGAGGCGATGGCCGCCGAGATGCGGGCCGACGGGTCGGTCTTCCTGATGGGCGAGGAAGTCGCGCAGTACCAGGGCGCCTATAAGGTCAGCCAGGGACTGCTCGAGGAGTTCGGCGCCAAGCGCGTCATCGATACGCCGATCACCGAGCACGGCTTCGCGGGCCTCGGCGTCGGCGCCGCGTTCGGCGGGCTGAAGCCGATCGTCGAGTTCATGACCTTCAACTTCGCCATGCAGGCGATCGACCAGATCATCAACTCGGCAGCCAAGACGCACTACATGTCGGGCGGCCAGATGACCTGCCCGATCGTGTTCCGCGGCCCCAACGGCGCGGCCTCGCGCGTCGCCGCCCAGCATTCGCAGTGCTATGCGAGCTGGTACGCCCACGTGCCGGGCCTGCGGGTGCTGGCGCCATGGAGCGCCGCCGACGCCAAGGGCCTGCTGCGCGCCGCGATCCGCGACCCCAACCCGGTGATCTTCCTCGAGAACGAGATCCTCTACGGCCAGTCGTTCGACGTGCCGGAGGATCCCGACTTCGTGCTGCCGATCGGCAAGGCGAAGATCGAGCGGCAGGGCAAGGACGTCACGATCGTCGCCTTCTCGATCATGGTCGGCAAGGCGCTGCAGGCGGCCGAGGAGCTGGCCAAGATCGGCATCGATGCCGAGGTGATAAACCTGCGCTCGCTGCGCCCGTTCGACACCGAGACCATCGTCGAGTCGGTGAAGAAGACCAACCGTCTCGTCTCCTGCGAGGAGGGCTGGCCCTTCGCCGGCATCGGCGCCGAGCTGTCGGCGCTGATGATGGAGCATGCCTTCGACTGGCTCGATGCGCCGGTGAAGCGCGTGGCCGGTCTCGACGTGCCGCTGCCTTATGCCGCGAACCTCGAGAAGATGGCGCTGCCGCAATCCTCTCACATCGTCGAGGCCGCCCGCGCGGTCTGCAATCGCTGAGACGGGAGAGTCGGCATGTCCATCAACATCCTGATGCCCGCGCTCTCGCCCACCATGACGGAGGGCAAGCTCGCCAAATGGCATGTCAAGGTCGGTGACACGGTCAAGTCCGGCCAGGTCGTCTGCGAAATCGAGACCGACAAGGCCACGATGGAAGTCGAGGCCGTGGACGAGGGCAAGGTCGGCCAGATCCTGGTCGAGGAAGGCACCGAAGGCGTTGCCGTGAACGCCGTCATCGCCGTGCTGCTCGAGGAAGGCGAAAAGGAAGTCGCCAAGCCGGCGGCGCCCGCCGCCGCGCCGGCTCCCAAGACTGAAGAGAAGCCCACCGAGAAGCCTGCCGAGAAGCCCGCGGCCCCGGTTGCCAAGCCGGCCGTACCGGCCGCCTCAAGTGGCGGCGCGCGCATCTTTGCCTCGCCTCTCGCCAAGCGCATCGCGGCGGAGAAGGGCATCGACCTCGCCGGCCTCAAGGGCTCGGGTCCGAACGGCCGCATCGTCAAGGCCGACGTCGAGAATGCCAAACCCGGTGCCACGCCGGCGACAGCTCCGGCCTCGAAGGCCGCCGCCAAGGCTCCGGCGCCTGCCGCCGGCGGCCAGCCGGTCTTCGTGGCGCCGGGCGACAGCCGCGTGCCCCACACCAGCATCCGCAAGGTCATCGCCCGGCGCATGCTGGAGTCCAAGCAGACCGTCCCGCATTTCTATCTGACGGTCGACTTCGAGATCGACGCGCTTCTCACCGCGCGCACCGCGATCAACGCCGTGGTCGAGAAGAAGGGCACGAAGGTCTCGGTCAACGACATGGTGATAAAGGCCTGCGCCAAGGCGCTGCGCGACCATCCCGAATGCAACGCTTCGTGGACCGAGGAGGAGATGATCCAGTACGGCGCTGTCGACATCTCCGTCGCCGTCGCTACCGACCGCGGTCTCATCACGCCGATCGTGCGCAACGCCGACATGAAGGGCCTGGCGCAGATTTCGAACGAGATGAAGGATCTCGCCAGCCGCGCCAAGAGCGGCAAGCTGAAGCTCGAGGAATTCCAGGGCGGCGGCTTCACCATCTCGAACCTCGGCATGTTCGGCATCCGCGACTTCGGCGCCATCATCAACACGCCGCAGGCCATGATCCTGGCGGTCGGCGCGGGCGAGGAGCGGGTCGTCGTCCGCAAGGGCGAGATGGTTGTCCGCACCATCATGAGCTGCACGCTTGCGGTCGATCACCGCGTGGTGGACGGCGCCATGGGCGCGCAGTTTCTGCAGACGCTCAAGGCGTACATCGAGCAACCCGCCGCGATGCTGGCCTAGGAGCACGTCATGGCCGAAACCA
Organism: Reyranella sp.; assembly: GCA_046296475.1. GTDB lineage: Bacteria > Pseudomonadota > Alphaproteobacteria > Reyranellales > Reyranellaceae > Reyranella. The sequence goes on along the minus strand of JBKBLH010000003.1, from coordinate 111,133 downwards.
GTTTCGATCTCATCGTCGTAGGCGGCGGGCCGGGCGGCTATGTCGCCGCGATCCGCGCCGCGCAGCTCGGGCTCAAGACCGCCGTGGTCGAGCGCGAGCATATGGGCGGCATCTGCCTCAACTGGGGCTGCATCCCCACCAAGGCGCTTCTGCGCACCTCCGAGGTCTACGGCCTCATCAAGCATGCCGAGGCCTATGGGCTCTCGGTCAAGGACGTTTCGTTCGATCCGAAGAAGATCGTCGAGCGCTCGCGCAAGGTTGCGAGCCAGCTCAGCAATGGCGTCTCGATGCTGATGAAGAAGAACAAGATCACGGTGTTCGACGGCACGGCCAGGCTCGCCGGCGCCGGCAAGCTGGCGGTCGCGATGAAGGACAAGAGCAACGCGACGCTCTCCTACAAGAACGTGATCCTGGCGACCGGCGCGCGCGCCCGCCAGCTTCCCGGCCTTGAGACCGACGGCAAGCTGGTGTGGAGCTACAAGGAAGCGATGGTGCCGCCGGAGTTCCCGAAGTCGCTGCTGGTGATCGGCTCGGGCGCGATCGGCATCGAGTTCGCGAGCTTCTATCGCACGATGGGCGCCGAAGTGACCGTGTGCGAGGTGCTGGACCGCATCCTCCCCGTGGAGGACGCCGAGGTCTCGACCTTCGCCAAGCGTGCCTTCGAGAAGCAGGGCATGAAGATCCTGACCAGCGCCACGGTGTCGAACCTGAAGAAGGGCGCCAACAACGTCACGGCTACGATCACGGTCGGCGGCAAGGCGCAGGAGATCACGGTCGACCGCGTCATCAGCGCCGTCGGCATCGTGGGCAACGTCGAAAACCTGGGACTGGAAGGCACTAGGGTGAAGGTCGAGAAGACCCATATCGTGATCGACCAGTGGGGCTTCACCGGTGAGCCGAACGTCTATGCGATCGGCGACGTCGCCGGCCCGCCCTGGCTCGCGCACAAGGCGATGCACGAGGGCGTGCTGGTGGTCGAGAAGATCGCCGGCGTGAAGGGCGTGCACCCGATGAAGACCGAGAACATCCCCGGCTGCACCTACTGCCAGCCGCAGGTCGCGAGCATCGGCCTGACCGAGGCGGCGGCCAAGGCCAAGGGGCTGGAACTCAAGGTCGGCAAGTTTCCGTTCATCGGCAATGGCAAGGCGATTGCGCTCGGCGAGCCCGAGGGCTTCATCAAGACGATCTTCGACGCCAGGACGGGCGAACTTCTGGGCGCCCATATGATCGGCGCCGAGGTCACCGAGCTCATCCAGGGCTACAGCATCGCCAAGACGCTGGAGACTACCGAGGCGGAGCTGATGGCCACGGTGTTCCCGCATCCCACCCTTTCGGAGATGATGCACGAGTCGGTACTGGCGGCCTACGGCCGGACGCTCCATATCTAGCCGGTCATGGACGGAACCCTCGACAAGCTTTCCCTGAGCCGGGCAGAACGCCACCCGGAAAAGGCCCATCGCCCCGACAATCCCGTCCCGCGCAAGCCGGATTGGATCAGGGTGCGTGCGCCCAACTCGCCGGAATATGCCGAAACCAAGCGGCTGATGCGCGACCTCAAGCTCACGACGGTGTGCGAGGAAGCGGCCTGCCCGAACATCGGCGAGTGCTGGAAGCAGAAGCACGCGACCTTCATGATCATGGGTGAGACCTGCACCCGGGCCTGCGCCTTCTGCAACGTGGCGACGGGCAAGCCGGGGGCGCTGAACCCGCACGAGCCGGCCAACATTGCCGAGGCCGTGGGCAAGCTCGGCCTCGACCACGTCGTGGTGACTTCGGTCGACCGCGACGACCTTGAAGATGGCGGGGCAGGGCACTTCGCCGAGGTGATCACGGCTCTGCGCAGGTCGGCGCCGACGACCACCGTCGAGATCCTGACGCCCGATTTCATGCGCAAGCCCGGCGCCATCGAGACGGTGGTCGCGTCGCGGCCCGACGTCTTCAACCACAATCTTGAAACCGTGCCGCGCCTATATCCGACCATCCGTCCCGGCGCGCGCTATTTCACCTCGCTGCGGCTCCTGTCGCGCGTGAAGGAGATCGATCCCGCGATGTTCACCAAGTCCGGCCTGATGGTCGGGCTGGGCGAGACGCGCGAGGAGATCCTGCAGGTGATGGACGATCTGCGGGCCGCCGACGTCGATTTCCTGACCATCGGCCAGTACCTCCAGCCGACGCCGAAGCATGCCGCGCTAGACCGGTTCTGGACCCCGGCGGAGTTCTCGGAGCTTGCCCAGATGGCGCGCGCCAAGGGCTTCCTGATGGTTTCGTCCTCGCCGCTGACGCGATCGAGCTATCACGCTGGCGACGACTTCGCGCGCCTCAAGGCCGCGCGTCAGGCGCAACTCAAAGGCTGACGGCTCCTTGGCGACCCGTCATCAGGAACGGCGAGTCGTTCCGTTCCAGCCGCGCCAGCTGTTCGACCTCGTGGCCGACGTGCCGCGCTATCCGGAGTTCCTGCCCTGGTGCTTCGCCGGCCGCGTTCGTCGGCGCGAGGGGCCGAACGTCGAGATCGCCGAACTGGCGATCGGCTTCGGGCCGTTCCACGAAAAGTTCGTCTCGCGCGTCGAGCTGTTTCCCGACGACCCGGACGGCATGCGCATCGTCACGACGGGAATCGAAGGTCCGTTCCGGCTGCTCAGGAGCCGCTGGCTCTTCAAGCCCCATTCAGAGGGCACACAGATCGACTTCGAACTCGAATTCGATTTCCGCTCGCGGCTGCTGCAGAGGACGGTACAGCTCCTCTTCGCGGAAGCCGTTCGCCGCATGGTCTCGGCCTTCGAGGCGAGGGCGGTGCAGCTTTACGGGAAGCCCGCGGTCGCCTCGTCCTGAGACTACCGCTCCGCCAGCTTCACCAGCATCGCGAGTGAGGTGATGACTGTGAGGCGGCGGATGGCGTCGCGGTCACCGGGAAAGATGTGGTGTTCGGTCACCGGCTCGAAACCCGTCCTGGCCGCGCCAAAATGGACGAGGCCCACCGGCTTCTCGGCGGAGCCGCCGCCGGGTCCGGCGACGCCGGTCACCGACACCGCGAGCTGGGCGCCCGAACGTTCGAGCGCGCCGGTGGCCATGGCGCGTGCGACCGGCTCGCTCACCGCGCCGTGGCTCACGATCGCGTCCCACGGCACGCCCAGCATCTCGCGCTTGGCCTCGTTGGAGTAAGTGACGAAGCCGCGGTCCACGACGTCGGAGGAGCCGGCGATGGCGGTGAGGGCGGCGGCGATCAGACCGCCCGTGCAGGACTCGGCCGTCGCCACTTTGAAGCCGCGCTTGCGGCAGGTGAACAGGACATGCTCCGCGGCTTCGCGCATCTCATGGTCGAACATCGCCGTTCAGCTCCCTGGCAGTTGTATGGTCGCAATGGCCTGGGCGGCGATGCCTTCACGCCGACCGGTGAAGCCCAATCCCTCGGTCGTGGTGGCCTTCACGCTAACCCGACCGGTGGCAACGCCGGCGATGACGGCGATGCTGTTAACCATGGCGTCGCGGTGCGGTCCGACCTTGGGGGCTTCGCAGACGATCGTGACATCGAGGTGAAGGATGCGGCCGCCGCGCGCCGTCACAAGATCGACGGCATGACGCAGGAACCGGTCGGAAGAGGCGCCGCGCCATCGCGGATCGGAGGGCGGGAAGTGCTTGCCGATGTCGCCGGCGCCGATCGTACCCAGCACGGCGTCGGTCAGTGCATGCAGCGCCACGTCGGCGTCGGAGTGACCAGCAAGTGCATGGGTGTGCGAAATCGCGACGCCGCCCAGCATCACGGCATTGCCTGGGGCGAAGCCGTGCACGTCGAAGCCAAGGGCGGTCCGGGTTTCCATGGCAGGGGAGGAGAGGTCGGCCGTGGTGGTGATCTTGCGGTTATCTTCGCTGCCCGGGACCATGACAAGCGTCAGCCCGGCGCGCTCAGCCACCGCAGCGTCGTCGGTAAGGGCGGTCGCCTCGTCGGCGGCGAGCGAGGCCGCTGCCCGGTGAGCCGCCAGCAAAGGGACGAAGCGGAAGAGCTGCGGCGTCTGTGCCCGCCACAGGTCGCGCCGCGGCACGGTCTCGGTGATCGTCCGACCCGCACCCACGCGCTTCAGCGTGTCGGCGAGGGGAATGCCGAGGATGGCGCCGTCGATCCCGTCGGCCGAGGCGGCAACGAGGCAGGCCTCTATCTCGGCTGGACGCACGAAGGGTCTCGCAGCGTCATGAATGGCGACGAAGTCCGGCGCGCCACTGGTCAGCGCTTCGAGACCGTTGAGCACGGATTGCTGGCGGCTGCCGCCGCCCGGCACGGGTGGGGGCAAATCCAGGCCCCGCGTCGCCGCCTCGTAGAGTTCGTCATCTCCCGGACCGATCACCACCACAACGCGGTCGATCGCGGGCGTGGCTCGGAAGGCGGCGATGGTGCGGCGCAGGACGGGCTCGCCGTCCAGAAGCGCATATTGCTTGGGCAGAGGGCCGCCGAAGCGGCTGCCGCGGCCGGCGGCGACGATGAGGGCTGTACAACGGGTCACACCCTTAGATAACACTGGCTTCGGCAATTGCGCACTTCCGACCCTTGCGCAGTTTGGCGGCACAGGCTATTGCTCGCTCAATTATTGTGCACTGCACAAGATGCCTATTAACTGAACAAAGAATGCAAAACGCACACCGCCTCAAACCCGTCGACATCGGACCCGTTCGCATCGAGGACCCCGTCATCCTGGCTCCGCTGTCGGGCGTGAGCGACCTGCCGTTCCGCCAGATGGTGAAGCGGCGGGGGGCGGGGCTCGTCGTTTCCGAGATGATCGCGTCCGTGGCGATGGTCCGCGAGAACCGCAAGACCCTCCTGATGGCCAAGACCACGCCGGAAGAATTCCCGATGTCGGTCCAGCTGGCCGGCTGCGAGCCCCAGGTCATGGCGGAAGCCGCCAAGCTGAACGAGGATCGTGGCGCGGCGATCATCGACATCAACTTCGGCTGCCCGGTGAAGAAGGTCGTGAACGGCCATGCCGGCTCGTCGTTGATGCGCGACGAGGTCCACGCAGCCAAGATCCTCGAAGCGACGGTGAAGGCGGTGAAGCTGCCGGTCACCCTGAAGATGCGGACCGGTTGGGACTCGACCAACCGCAACGCCCCGAACCTCGCACGCATCGCCGAGGCGTGCGGCATCCGCATGCTGACGGTGCACGGCCGTACGCGATGCGACTTCTACGACGGGCATGCCGACTGGGCCTTCGTTCGCACCGTCAAGGAGGCCACCAGCCTGCCGGTGATCGTGAACGGCGACATCAACACGCTCGACGACGTCGACCAGGCGCTCGAACAGTCGGGCGCCGACGGCATCATGATCGGGCGCGGCGCCTATGGGCGTCCGTGGTTCCCGAGCCAGGCGATCCACTATCTGCGGACGGGCGAGCGGCTGCCCGATCCTTCGATCGCGGAGCAGTATGCCGCCGTGCGTACGCACTTCGAGGCGATGCTCGAGCATTACGGCCTCGAGACCGGCGTGCGCATGGCCCGCAAGCATCTCGGCTGGTACTCCAAAGGGTTTCCCGCCTCGGCCGATTTCCGCGCGGCGCTCAACCGTGAAACCGAAGCCGGCAAGGTGCGGAGCATGCTCGCTTCGTTCTTCCTGCCGGCCATGGAGCGACAGGCAGCCTGATGTCCCTGCGCCCTCTCAAACGGAACGGCATGAGCGATCAGTTTCCGACGGCTCTCCTCGATTCGCTCTCGGAAGCCATCATCGTGGTCGATGCGAACGGCCTGATGCATTACGCCAACCTCTCGGCCGAGCAGTTCTTCGGCGTCGGGCGCGCCCGCCTGGTCGGACATCCGCTGAGCGAGTTCGTACCCGAGGACACACCGCTCTTCTCGCTGCTGGAGCAGGTCTTGGCGACCGGCGGCGCAGTCGCGGAGAACGGCGTGACGCTCGCCTCGCCGCGTATCGGCAGCCGATTCTGCGCGCTGCGCCTGTCGCCGATCGTCGACAGCGACGGGCTCGTGGCAGTCTCGCTGGTCGAGCAGACGATTGCGCGCAGCATCGACCGGCAGCTCTCGCATCGCAGCGCCGCCCGCTCGGTGAGTGCGCTGGCCGCCATGCTGGCGCACGAGGTCAAGAACCCGCTGTCCGGCATTCGCGGCGCCGCCCAGTTGCTCGAACAGTCGGTGCCGGATTCCGAGCGGGAGCTGACCGAGCTGATCTGCGAGGAGACCGACCGCATCGTCGCGCTAGTCGATCGGATGGAGGCCTTTGCAGACGGCCGCCCGATCGAGCGCGGACCGATCAACATCCACCAGGTGCTGAATCATGTCCGCCGCCTGTCGCAGAACGGCTTCGGCAAGGGCGTGCGCTTCATCGAGACCTACGATCCTTCGCTACCGGACGTGCACGGTGATCGCGACCAGCTGATCCAGGTATTCCTGAACCTCGTGAAGAACGCCTGCGAGGTGCCGGGCGACGTCGAGCGTGAGATCGAACTCTCGACCGCCTACCGCCACGGATTGCGGCTGGCCGTGCCCGGCCAGCAGGCGAGGGTGAACCTGCCGCTGGTCGTCACCGTGCGTGACAACGGCCGCGGCGTGTCGGACGAGATCCGCAGTCACCTGTTCGACGCCTTCGTGACCAACAAGCCCACCGGAACCGGCCTGGGTCTTGCTTTGGTCGCGAAGATCATCAACGACCATGGTGGTGCGATCGAGTTCGATAGCGAGCCTGGCCGCACATCATTCAGGGTCATGTTGCCGCTTCAATTTCCGCAGGCCACGCCATGAGCGAAGGCACCACCATTCTCGTCGCAGACGACGACCGCGCCATTCGCACGGTCCTGCACCAAGCTCTCGGCCGACAGGGTCATACGGTCCGCAGTACCGGAACCGCTTCCACGCTCTGGCAGTGGGTCCAGGAAGGTGAGGGCCAGCTGGTCATCACAGATGTCGTGATGCCGGACGAGAACGGTCTCGACCTGGTACCGCGCATCCGCAAGCTGCGGCCAGACCTGCGCATCATCGTCATGAGCGCGCAGTCGACCCTGCTCACGGCCGTGCGCGCGACCGAGCGCGGCGCCTTCGAGTACCTGCCCAAGCCGTTCGACCTGAACGAGCTGATCTCGGTCGTCAACCGGGCGCTGTCGGCACCGGCCGCCTCGATGGCGCGTTCGCCGGCTCTGCCGGAAGAGGGTGAGCGCCTGCCCCTGATCGGCCGTTCCCCGGCCATGCAGGAAATCTATCGGACCCTGGCGCGCCTGATGGCGACCGACCTGACGGTCATGGTCACCGGCGAGTCGGGGGCCGGCAAGGAACTGGTCGCGCGCGCGCTGCACGATTACGGCAAGCGCCGGAAAGGGCCTTTCATCGCGCTCAACATGGCCGCGATCCCGCGCGAGCTGATCGAGAGCGAGCTGTTCGGCCACGAGCGCGGCGCCTTCACCGGCGCGGTACAGCGGTCGGCCGGCAAGTTCGAACAGGCGTCCGGCGGCACGCTGTTTCTCGACGAGATCGGCGACATGCCGCCCGAGGCGCAGACACGCCTGCTTCGCGTCCTTCAGGAAGGCGAATACATGACGGTCGGCGGCCGCACGCCGATCAAGGCCAACGTACGTATCGTCGCGGCGACTCACCGCGACCTGCGTCGACTGATCCAGCAGGGCCTGTTCCGCGAGGATCTGTTCTATCGCCTCAACGTCGTGCCGATCCGCCTGCCGCCGCTGCGCGAGCGCCTCGACGACATCCCCGAACTGGCCAACCACTACCTGCAGGCTGCGACGGCGGACGGCTTGCCGACCAAGGTCCTGTCGCCGGAGGCGATGGCGCGGCTGAAGCAGCATCGCTGGCCGGGCAACGTGCGCGAACTGGTGAACCTGGTGCGCCGCCTGTCCGCCCTCTATTCCGAGGAGATCATCGGCGTCGAGACGATCGAAGCCGAGCTCGCGGATGCGGTGTCGGCGATCGATCACGGGCCGTCTTCGTCGGAGGCGAGCGAAGACATCTCGCTGGCCGATGCAGTCGACCGCCATTTGCAGTCGCTGTTTGCGGCGCACGGGGATCGGCTTCCGCCGGATGGCATGTACGATCGCGTCATCTCGGAGGTCGAGCGGCCGTTGCTCGCGCTGGCGCTGGGGGCTACACGGGGGAATCAGTTGCGTGCAGCCCGGCTTTTGGGTCTCAATCGCAACACGTTGCGCAAGAAGATAAAGGACCTCGACGTCCCCGTGGTACGCACGCCGCAGGTCCGCCGAGGCGGGTGATTTCGTGACAGCTGCGCTGGGCGTTTCACGCTTGGGCGACATGATGAGCGTCGTGCTGCGCAGCCTCGGCGGCCGCGTCGCCGCTGTTTCCCTGGCCATCCTCGCCATGGCCGCGGGCGGCGCGACCTATGCGTGGCTCGCCGGCTTCGTGCCCGAGTCGTTCGGCACGCGTGGCTGGATGACGGGCCTGCTCGTCGCCGACCTCGTCATTGCGATCGCCCTGGTCTCGGTCGTCGCCGTCCGCCTGACCCAGCTCTGGCTCGACCGAAGACGCGGCGCAGCAGGCTCGCGCCTGCACATGCGGCTGGTGCTGGTCTGCAGTGTCTTCACCATCACGCCTACGGTCATCGTCACCATCATCCTGTCGCTGCTGGTGATCAGCCTCACAGACTTCGTCGTGAAGCCCTCGCAGGCGTCGTACGAAGCGGCGCGCGCCATCGGCGAGCCGGTGCGGCGCGCCCGCGAGCAGGAGATACTGAACGACATCGAGGCGATCTCCGCCCCGCTCCAGTCGGAGGGCGTCGATGCGGTGCGCGATCCGGCCGCGACGAAGGCGATGCTGGAGCGCCTGATCGAGGGACGGCCGATCATCGAGGCGACCGTGCTCGATGCCGACAAGGGCGTCATAGCGCAGGCCAAGGCGCCGGATGCGACGGGCATGGCCAATCCTGTCCCGCCGGCCCAGTTCCTGTGGCAGGCGGTCAACCAGGCCAGGCCGGTCCAGATCGAATCGCCGACCGGCGCCTACTTCGTGATGCAGCTCTTCGTCGGCGAGCCCCTGTTCCTTGCGACCGGCCACGCCGTCGACCTCCGAGTCGTCGACTATATCAAGAGCATCGAGTTCGCGGGTTCCTTCTACTCGCAGATCGAATCGGCGCTGCGCCGCAGCCAGCTGATCATCTTCGTGGTCTGCGGCGCCATCGCCTTCCTGATGCTGCTTGCGGCAGTCTGGCTCGCGATCCTGTTCGCCACACGCCTAACCGAGCCGATCGGCGGGCTGATGCTGGCGGCCGAGCGGGTGCGGGGCGGCGATCTCAGTGCACGCGTGGAGGAGGGACCGCCGAACGACGAGCTGGGCCAGCTGGCGCGCTCCTTCAACCGTATGGCCAGCCAGATCGAACAGCAGCGCGGCGAACTGGTGCACGCCAATACCGAACTCGACACCAGGCGCAGGTTGACCGACGCGGTCCTGGCGGGCGTTTCCGCCGGCGTTCTCAGCGTCGATGGCGAGGGCATCGTGATGCGCTCCAACCGTTCGGCGCTGGACCTGCTGGCCCTGCCCGAGGATGGCGTGCTGGGACGCCCGCTGACCGCGGTGATGCCGGAACTGGCGCCGCTGGTCGCACAGGCGGCGGAGCGGCCAGACCGGATGACGCAGGGTCAGGTCGAAATCATGCAGCGCGGGGCGCGGCAGATCCTGCTGGTCCGCATCAGCGCCGCAACGGGCGCCGGCTTCGTGGTCACCTTCGACGACGTCACCGACCTGATGTCGGCGCAGCGCATGGCGGCATGGGGCGACGTGGCACGCCGCATCGCGCACGAGATCAAGAATCCGCTGACCCCGATCCAGCTTTCGGCGGAGCGGCTCAAGCGCCGGTACCTGAAGCAGATCAAGGAGGACCCCGATACCTTCTCGATGTGCACCGACACCATCATCCGGCAGGTCGGCGACATCGGACGGATGGTCGATGAATTCTCGTCGTTCGCCCGCATGCCGCGGCCGACGGTCAAGGAGGAGGATGCTAAGGAATTGTGCCAACAGGCCTTGTTCCTGCAACGCAACGGCAATCCCGGTATCCGCTACACGGCGAACCTGCCGGCTCACCCGGTGCCCCTCAACTGCGACCGCCGTCAGGTCGCCCAGGTGCTGACCAACATTCTGAAGAACTCGGCCGAGGCGATCGAGGGCAGGGACGAGAAGCCGGACACGCCTTTGCCTCAGGGCGAGATCGGTCTCTCCCTGATCGAAGACGAGACCGGGCTGCGCATCGTCGTCGAGGACAATGGCCGCGGATTGCCCAAGGAAGGCCGCGAGCGGCTCACCGAGCCTTACATGACGACCCGGAGCAAAGGCACCGGCCTCGGCCTCGCGATCGTGAAGAAGATCATGGAGGACCATGGCGGGTTCCTGTCGCTGCAGGATCGCGAGGGTGGCGGCGCCCGCATCAGTCTGGTATTCCGGCGGGACGCGAAGGAAATCGCGTCGGCTCGACCGCACGAGACAGCCGCACAATGACCCGCCGTTCCATGCGGGCTGCTTGAAGTGACATGGCCCACGATATTCTGATCGTCGACGACGAACGCGATATCTGCACGCTGATCGCCGGCATCCTCGAGGACGAGGGTCACACCGCGCGCCGTGCGCACAACAGCACCGAAGCGATCGACGCCATAAGGCAGCGCCGGCCGGCCCTCGTCATCCTCGACGTCTGGCTGCAGGGCAGCGAACTCGACGGGCTGCAGATACTCGAAGTCATCCGCCGCGAGGATCCGCCGATCCCCGTCGTGATGATCAGCGGCCACGGCACGATCGATACCGCCGTGTCCGCCATCAAGAGCGGCGCCTACGATTTCGTCGAGAAGCCGTTCAAGGCCGACCGCCTGCTGCTCGTCGTCGACCGCGCCATCGAGGCCGACCGGCTGAAGCGAGAGAACGTGGCGCTGCGCCGGCGGGCCGGCGGGGAAGTGACGTTCGTGGGCTCTTCCAGTGCCGCCGCCAGCGTGCGTGCCCAGATTGAAAAGGTGGCGCCGACCGGCAGCCGCGTGCTCATCACCGGAGCTTCCGGCTCGGGCAAGGAAACCGTGGCGCGACTGATCCACCAGGGATCGCGGCGTGCCGACGGACCGTTCGTCGTGGTCAACTGCTCGACACTGCCGGCCGAGCGGCTGGAGATCGAACTTTTCGGAACGGACGGCGACACCGACGCCGAGGCGCTGCGCGTGTCGGGTGCCTTCGAGATGGCCCACGGCGGCACGCTGGTGTTGAAGGAAGTGGCCGACCTGCCGCTCGCGCTGCAGGGACGGCTGGCGCGCGTTCTGCACGAACAGTCGTACGCCCGCGACGGCGGCAAGACCAAGGTCGAGATCGACGTGCGTGTACTGGCGACGACGGCGCGCGACCTGCAGGAGGAGATCGCCGCCGGCCGCTTCCGCGAGGACCTCTACCACCGGCTGAACGTCGTCGGCCTGCGCGCGCCGCCGCTCAGCGAACGCCGCGAGGACATTCCGGAACTGGCACTCGACCTGCTGAAGCGCGTCGCCGACGCCACCGGCCTCCCGGCGCGCTCGATCGGCGAGGACACGCAGGCGGCGCTGCAGGGCCATGACTGGCCGGGAAACGTTCGCCAGCTGCGTAACGTCATCGAGCGGTTGCTGATCCTGGCGCCCCCCGGCGGCGCGCCGATCCGCGCCGACGTGCTGCCAAACGACGTCAGCGAGGACGCGCCGTCGGTGCTGCGCTGGGAGAAGGGCGGGGAGATCATGCAGCTGCCGCTGCGCGACGCGCGGGAGGTCTTCGAACGCGAGTACCTGCTCGCCCAGGTGACGCGTTTCGGCGGGAACATTTCCCGGACGGCCACCTTCGTCGGCATGGAGCGCTCGGCCTTGCACCGCAAGCTGAAGTCGCTCGGCCTGCACGGCGGTTCGCTGGACGGCAGCGGGGCCGAGCCGTCGGTCTGAGGAGGAGAGGGCGTCATGGCGCGCTATGCCTATGTCAACGGTCGCTACGTCGACCATCGCGAAGCGAGCGTCCATATCGAAGACCGCGGTTACCAGTTGGCGGACGGCGTCTACGAGGTGGTGGGCGTCCGTGACGGCAAGCTGATCGACGAGAAGCCGCATATCGACCGTCTCGAACGCTCGCTGAAGGAGCTCCGGATCGGCTGGCCAGTGTCGCGCAATACGATGGGCTTCATCCTGCGCGAGCTGATGCGCAAGAATCGCCTGCGGGACGGGCTGGTGTACATCCAGGTGACGCGCGGCGTCTCCCGACGCGACCACGGTTTTCCGACAGCGCCGGTAAAGCCTGCGCTCGTGATGACGACCAAGACCACCAAGCACATCGAGGCCGATGCCGGTCCGGGCGTCGCCGTGAAGAGCATGCCCGACATCCGCTGGGAGCGCTGCGACATCAAGACGGTGGCGCTGCTGCCGAACGTGTTGGCGAAGCAGGCGGCGCGCGAGGCTGGCGCCTACGAAGCCTGGCTGGTCGACGACAAGGGCTGCGTCACCGAGGGCGCGTCGACCAATGCCTGGATCGTGACCGGCGACGGCGAGCTGGTGACGCGCCAGACCGACAACGGAATCCTGTCCGGCATCACCCGCCAGACGCTGAAGTCGATCTGCAATGCGCTGCAGCTCAAGTTCGTCGAGCGGCCCTTTACGCTGGACGAGGCAAAGAAGGCCAAGGAAGCGTTCATCACCAGCGCCACCTCCTTCGTGACGCCGGTCGTGAACATCGACGGCGAGAAGGTGGGTGACGGCAAGGTCGGTGCCACGGCACGACGCCTGCGCGAGGAATATGTCCGCTTCTCGGAAGCGGGAGAGGCCGTGACGTGAGCCTGCCGGAGGGCCTGCGGCCGCCGCGCGCCGTCCTGTTCGACTGGGACAACACGCTGGTCAATACCTGGCCGACCATCGTGGAATGCTACCGCGACACCTTCACGGCGCTCGGCCTGGTGCCGTGGTCTGCCACCGAGGTGCAGGACCGCGCCCACGGCTCCCTGCGCGAAGTCTTCCCGACCCTGTTCGGCGAGCGTGCGGGGGAGGCGGAACGCGTGTTTTACGAAACCTTCCGGCGCATCCACCTCGAACGGCTGGAGCCGCTGGACGGTGCCGACACGCTCCTGGCGCACTGTCACGCCAAAGGCCTCTACGTGGCGATCGTGAGCAACAAGGTCGGCGACAATCTGCGGACCGAGGTTGCGCATCTCGGCTGGGACAAGTGGATCGCGCGGTCGGTCGGCGCCCGCGATGCCACCCGCGACAAACCAGCACCGGACCCCATCTATCTGGCCCTCGACGGCACGGGAATTGCCCCGGATGACAGCGTGTGGATGGTGGGAGACACCCCGGCCGACCTGAAGAGTGCACATGCGGCCGGGTGTCTGCCGGTTCTCGTAGGGGGCGCGGACGAGTTGTCCGGTTCGCTTCTGGAACATCCACCGAGACTGCGAGCGCGTAATTGTCATCAGCTGGTGGCATTGCTTTGAGACCAAGCTCCCCTATATACGAGGCGACTCGGTAGCGGGGAGAGACCCCGTACCCCCCAACCGGACGCTCCAGGGCGGCCGGCCGCCCACCAAGAGGCCAAGAACATGAGCGAAAAGGCACAAAACGTTCAGGACGTCTTCCTGAACCACCTTCGGAAGAACAAGACTCCGGTCACGATCTTCCTCGTGAACGGCGTGAAGCTGCAGGGCATCGTCACGTGGTTCGACAATTTCTCGGTGCTGCTGCGCCGCGATGGGCATTCGCAACTCGTCTACAAGCATGCGATCTCGACCATCATGCCGGTTACGCCGGTGCAGCTGTTCGACGGGGACAAGGCCGACGCAGGCTGATTTGATCGACGAATTCGAGCAGGACGTACAGGAAAAGCGCGCGCGACAGCCGTTGGAGACCGTGCGCCCCGCGACGGTCGCGGCAGTCGTCTGTCCGTACATGGCGGGGCCGCGCGGTCGCGGCAGCGAGCGCGACAGCCAGGCCAAGCTGGAAGAGGCCGTGGGCCTCGCCCGGGCGATCGATCTCGACGTCCGGCTGCAGCAGGTCGCGCCGCTGCGTCAGGTCACCCCCGCGACCCTGCTCGGCAAAGGCGTCGTCGCCCGGATCGCCGCTGCCGTCGAAGAGCAGGGTATTGGCCTGGTTGTGGTCGACGACAAGCTGACGCCCGTCCAGCAGCGCAATCTGGAAAAGGCATGGCAGGCCAAGGTCATCGATCGCACCGGCCTGATCCTCGAGATCTTCGGTGCCCGCGCCCGAACGCATGAGGGTCGCCTGCAGGTCGAGCTGGCGGCGCTCGACTATCAGCGCGGCCGGCTCGTGAGGTCGTGGACCCATCTCGAGCGCCAGCGCGGCGGCTTCGGCTTCCTGGGTGGACCAGGCGAATCGCAGATCGAGATCGACCGCCGCCTGATCGGCGAGCGCATCGTGCGGATCAAGCGCGACCTCGAGAGTGTGCGCAAGACGCGCGCCGTGAACCGGGCCGGGCGCAAGAAGGCACGTCTGCCTACCGTGGCGCTGGTCGGTTACACCAATGCCGGCAAGTCGACGCTGTTCAACCGCCTGTCGGGCGCCGAGGTGATGGCCAAGGACCTGCTCTTCGCCACGCTCGATCCGACGATGCGCTCGATCAAGTTGCCGAACGGCAAGGGCTGCGTCCTGTCAGATACGGTGGGCTTCGTCTCCGATCTGCCGACGCATCTGGTTGCGGCCTTCCGCGCCACGCTGGAAGAGGTGATCGAGGCGGACCTCATCGTGCACGTGCGCGATATCTCGCATCCCGACAGCGAACAGCAGCGGGCCGACGTCGAAGAGGTTCTGCGCGAACTCGGCGCGCTGGACGAGGCGGGCGGGCGGCCCTTCATCGAGGCCCTGAACAAGGTGGACGCGCTGCCGGAAGAGGTGCGCTCGACCCTGGAAATCCGAACCGCCACGGGCGCCGAGCGCGCCCGCCAGTATCCGGTGTCGGCCTTGACCGGCGAGGGCGTCGACCGGCTGTTGAACGCCATCGCCGACCTCCTGGGCGCTGCCGGAGAGGCGCGCGAAGTCTCCGTGCCTCTGGCCGACGGCGCGACCATCGCCTGGCTCTACCGGCATGGAGAGGTGCGCAGCCGCCGGGACGAGGGTGACACGGCCTGGCTGACGGTTGCGCTCGACGCCGCCGCGGCAGCGCAGTTCGAGCGCCGCCAGCAGGTACGCTGATACCTCTGCGTTGACACCCCGAGGGCGTGCTTCCTATAAGCGCCCGTCATTCTCAGGACGAAGGAAACACCATGGCTTTCAAGCCCTTGCACGATCGAATTCTGCTGAAGCCGGTGGCTGCCGAGACCCGCACCAAGGGCGGCCTGATCATTCCCGACACGGCCCAGGAAAAGCCGATGCAGGGCAAGGTCGTAGCGGTCGGCAAGGGCCGCCGCCTAGAGGATGGCCGCCTGCAGGAACTCGGCGTCAAGGTCGGCGACACCGTCCTCTACGGAAAGTGGTCCGGCACCGAGGTGAAGCTCGGCGGCGAGGATCACGTGATCCTGAAGGAAGAGGACTTGTTCGGCGTCGTCGGCTGACGCCGATGATCGACTCCGGCGGCTCGGAACGGGTCGCCGAACTCATGCGCGAGACGGCGGCAGCCGAGTTGCTGCCCCGTTTCCGCAATCTGTCCAAAGACGAGGTTCGCCAGAAGCGGCCAGGTGACATCGTCACCGTGGCCGATGTGGCCTCGGAGCAGCGGCTGGCCAGCGGACTGGCGAAGATCCTGCCCGGCGTGCCGGTCGTGGGCGAGGAGGCGGTCGAGAAGGACCCCAGCCTGCTCGATCTCGTGGCCCGTCCGGGCGAGGCCTGCTGGATCGTCGACCCGCTCGACGGCACCGCGAACTTCGCCGCCGGCCGCGACCGCTTCGCCATGATCATCTGCCTCGTCCACGACACCCAGGCGATCGCCGGCTGGATCCTCGATGTACCGAACGACCGGCTGGCCGTGACCCATCGCGGCGGCGGCGTGACCTTCGACGGCAAGTCGATCCAGGGAATCACCGGCGTCCGGCCGCTCAACGGCTTCGTGGGCTACAAGATCGCCAAATCCCTCGACGAGCAGCTCAGCCCCGAGCAACGCACCCGGCTCGGCAGTATCACCACCTTGCGCTGCGCCGGCGCCGAGTATCTCGAGATCCTGGCGGGCCGTGCGAGTTTCAGCCTCTACCGCACGACCAAGCCCTGGGATCATGCCGCCGGCACGCTGATGATGAGGGAAGCGGGTGGCGGCGCCGTTCAGTTCGGCGCGGCGCCCTACAGCCCGGCCCAGCCCCTCAATGCTGGCCTGATCACCGCCTCGACCGAAGAGGCGCTGAGCGAGGCGAGGGAGCTCCTCGAAGCCTCGCGCCTGCCGCTGCTGAGGCCGCGACCGTAGAGCTATCAGGCTTGCGTCTTGGCATCCTGCCAGAGCGCTTCCATCTCCTCGAGGCTGGCCTCGGACGGCGTGCGGCCGGTCTCGGAGAGGCGCCGCTCGATGTGGCGGAAGCGCTTTTCGAACTTGTCGTTGGTGGCGCGCAGCGCGACTTCCGGGTCGACCTTGCAGTGGCGGGCCAGATTCGCGACCGCAAACAGGACATCGCCAAGCTCGTCGGTGACCTTGGCCTGGTCGATTTCGCCTGCGTCGAGTTCGGCACGCAGCTCCTTGAGTTCCTCCTCGATCTTGTCGATGACCGGACCGATCGTGGCCCAGTCGAAGCCGACCCGGGCGGCCCGCTTCTGGATCTTCTCGGCGCGCATCAGGGCGGGAAGGGCGCGCGCCACCCCATCGAGGGCGCCGCCGCCCGTCGTACCTTCGCTGGCGCCCTTGGCCGCCCGTTCGGCGGCCTTTCGGGCCTCCCAGGACACGGTCTGGGCATCGGCCGTGCGGATATCCATGTCGCCGAAGACATGCGGGTGACGATCGACCATCTTGTCGGCGACCGCCGCCGCCACGTCGTCGAAGGCGAAGGCCTCGACCTCGCTGGCGATCTGGCTGTGATACACGACCTGCAGCAGCAGATCGCCGAGTTCTTCCTTGAGGGCCAGCAGGTCGTTGCGCTCGATGGCGTCCGCGACCTCATAGGCTTCCTCGATCGTGTACGGCGCAATGGTCTGGAAGGTCTGGTCGATATCCCAGGGGCAGCCATGCTGACGGTCACGCAGCCAGGCCATGACGGCCAGCAGCCGGGGAAGCGGTTCCTTGGGCAGGGATTCCGGAGTGGGCTTGCGTGCAGTCATGCCGTCGAACTCATTCCCGATTATCGTATAATACATATTATGACAAATAATGATATTATCACTATTACAATAATTTACCAGTCGATCCGCATGTTCTGGGTTATAAGCGCCAGAAGCTGCAGGCCACGACCGGCCTCGTTGGCCGGCATGCCGAGCGTCACCAGCACGCCGACCTTCGGGTTGCGGGGATCCGGAACGATCAGGTCGAAGACGGTGCGCGGCCCGGTGCTGTCGGACGGTCCCTTCGGCACGTTCTCGTAGACCACCAGGAAGCTGCGGTCCGGCAGCTTGCGCGCCTGGGCCTGGACGCCCGGACGGCGGGCCTTCATCGACCCGGCCTTGGTGGCGGCATAGTGCTCGGCATCGCGGACGCCCTCGAAGGCGAAATCGACCCGCCAGACGATCAGCCGGATGCGCTTGTCGAGCGTGTAGGCGACACCCCGCTCCCCGTCTTCGGTCGCCTGCCAGCCCATGGGAAGCAGCAGTTCCACGCTGACCGAGTCGAAGCGAAGCCGGACTGCCTGGGAAGCCCGGTCGATGCCGAGAACGCGGGTGAATTTCTGGGTGGTTCCGCCGCCGATGCTTTGTTCGCCGCGGGTGTAGCTCGCGCCGTTGTCCGGGATGCCGAAGTCTCGAAAAGTGAGACCGCCGGGATCGAGCAGGCCCGCCGTCTGCGCCCGCAGCGGCGTCGCGGATAGACCGGCCACGGTGGCTGCCGAGCCCGACAGGAACATCCGGCGTCCGGACTCCTTTCGTTTACGCTCGTGTGTCAGATCAGGACGTTCCGTTAGCCCTTTGTTATAAAACAATTATTCACCCTATAGGTGGATCTGAAGACCGTCATGGCAAGGCGTCACGTGAGACGGCGTCGTCCGGTCGACTTCGGCATAGTCCATATCGACATGCAGGTTGGTCAAGTATGCCCGCCGGGGCTTCAGCCGCTCGATCCACTCCAGCGCGCGGTCCAGATGGGCGTGGGTGGGGTGCGGCCGGTAGCGCATGGCGTCGACGATCAGCACTTCCACACCCTCGAGCGCCTTCAGCGACTCTTCGGGAAGCATCACGACGTCGTTG
Organism: Reyranella sp.; assembly: GCA_046296475.1. Taxonomy (GTDB): domain Bacteria; phylum Pseudomonadota; class Alphaproteobacteria; order Reyranellales; family Reyranellaceae; genus Reyranella. Next base: position 92,894 of record JBKBLH010000003.1, on the reverse strand, counting down.
GCATAGCCGACGGCGCCGAAGCGGAAGCCCAACGAGGAGATCGTCCCATGGTCCTGCAGGAACGGAACGACCGGCAGGCCGGCGGCCCGGAAGGGGCCGGAGATCACCGTGTGGCGGTAGATCGGATTGTAGAAGCCGCTTCCCTCGGCATGGAAACAGTAACCGAAGCGCCGGCTCAGCACGCCGTACGTCCGCTCGTCCGACCAGGACTCGATCTGGCCGTGGCGCAGCGCGAACGGCCTGAGGTCGTCGATCCCGTGGCACTGGTCGGCATGGTCGTGGGTCCAGATAACGGCGTCGATCCGCTCGGCCTCGGCGGCCAGGAGCTGACTACGCACGTCGGGTGAGGTGTCGATCAGCAGCGTCTTGCCCTGGTCCTGGACCAGGATGGAGCAGCGGGTGCGGCGGTTGCGCGGATCGGCCGGGTTGGCCGCCCCCCACTCGCCCTTCCCGCCCGGTCCGCCCACCCGGGGAACGCCCGCCGAGGTGCCGCAGCCCAGGATCGTCACGCGCACCGGGAACGCTCCGCCTTGGCAAACAGCCGGAAGAAGTTATCGGTCGTCGTGGCTTCCAGCTCCGCCAGACTGACACCCTTGAGTTCGGCCACCTTGGCCGCGGTATGGGCGACGAAGGCCGGCTCGTTTGTCTTGCCGCGCTTCGGGACCGGCGCCAGGTAGGGCGCGTCTGTCTCGACCAGCAGCCGGTCGAGCGGCACGTCGCGCACGATGGCACGCAGCTCCTCGGCCGCCTTGAAGGTCACGATCCCGGAGATCGAGATGTAGAGGCCGAGCGCCAGGGCACGCTCGGCCACGGCCCGGCCGGAACTGAAGCAGTGGATCAGGCCGGGGAAGGCGCCCTTCCCGTACTCGTCCTCCAGGATGTCACCGGTCTCGGTGTCGGCGTCGCGCGTATGGACGATCAGCGGCAGCCCGGTCTGGCGGGACGCGGCGATATGGGCGCGGAAGCTCTCGGCCTGCTCCTCGCGCGGACTGTGCTCGTAGTAGAAGTCGAGGCCGGTCTCGCCGATGCCCACGACCTTGGGATGGCGCGTCGCCTCGATCAGCCGGTCGGGAGTGCGCTGCCCCTCCTCCTTAGCCTCGTGCGGATGGACGCCGACCGAGCACCAGACATTCTCATGGCGCTCGGCAATTGCGCGTACCCGCTCGAACTGGTCGAGCCGTGTGCCGATCGTCAGCATGCCGCCGACGCCCGCCGCCCGGGCGCGCGCCAGCACGCCTGACTCGTCGGTCGTCAGCTCCGGAAAGTCGAGGTGGCAGTGGCTGTCGATCAGCATCGCTAGCCCGCGACCTTGGGCTGTTTGGGAGCCTTCGGCTGCTTCGGCGGCTTGGCCGGGGCAGCGGCGGGCGCCGGCTCGATGAAGCGCGGGAACACGCCCTGTGGCACCGGCAGCGCCGTGCCCGACACCAACTCCTCGTCGAAGGCCGCGTAGAGACGCTTCTCCGGCGACACCGCAAGCTGGTCGAGGATCCTGGCCGTCGAGTCGGGCATGAAGGGCTGCACCAGCAGCGTCACGCGCCGGATGGTTTCGGCCAGCACCCACAGCACCGTGTCGCGCCGCACCGGGTCGGTCTTGGCCAGCGCCCAAGGCGCCTGCGCGTCGACATAGCGGTTGGCGTCGGCAATCACTTCCCAGATGGCGGTCAGCGCCTTGTGGAAAGCCTGGTCGTCGAGCTCGGCCCGCACGATGGCCAGCAAGCCCTTCGCGCGGTCTAGCAGCGCCGTGTCGGCCTCGATCAACTTACCCTTGGGTGGGACTTTCTCGCCGCAGTTCTTGGCGACGATCGACAGCACCCGCTGGCAGAGATTGCCATAGGCGTTGGCGAGGTCGGCGTTCATGCGGCCGATCAGGGCACGTCGCTGGAAGTCGCCGTCGTTGCCGAACGGTACTTCGCGCAACAGGAAGTAGCGCACCTGGTCGAGGCCGAAGGTCTTCACCAGCTCGACCGGGTCGATCACGTTGCCCAGCGACTTCGAGATCTTCTGGCCCTCGTTGGTCCACCAGCCGTGCGCGAAAACTCGCTGCGGCGGCGGCAGGTCCGCGGCCATCAGGAATGCCGGCCAGAACACGCAATGGAAGCGGATGATGTCCTTGCCGACCATGTGGAGGTTGGCCGGCCAGTACTTCCACAGTGGATTGGTCTGATCGGGATAGCCGCACTCGGTGATGTAGTTGGTGAGCGCGTCCAGCCACACGTACATGATGTGCTTGGAATCGCCCGGCACCGGAATGCCCCAGGAGAAGCTGGTACGCGAGACCGAGAGGTCTTGCAGGCCGCCCCTCACGAAGCTTATCACCTCGTTGCGCCGGCTGTCGGGGCCGATGAAGGCGGGGTTCTTCTCGTAATATTCGAGCAGCCGACCGGCCCAGGCCGAGAGCCTGAAGAAATACGACGGCTCCTCGACCCACTGCACCTCGGCGCCGGTCGAGGTGGCGCGGCGCTTGTTGTCGGGGCCGACCTCGGTCTCGCCCTCGACGAAGTAGGTTTCGTCGCGCACCGAGTACCAGCCGGCATACTTGCCTTCGTAGATGTCGTCCGCCGCGACCAGTTTCTCCCACAGCGCCTGGCAGGCCGCGTAGTGGCGCGGCTCGGTCGTGCGGATGAAGTTGTCGGGGCTGTAGTTCATCACCCCGATCAGGTCGCGGAACGACTGGCTCACCTTGTCGGTAAATGCCTGCGGTGGAAGCCCCGCGGCGGCCGCGGCCGTCTCGATTTTCTGGCCGTGCTCGTCGGTGCCGGTCAGAAAATGGACGTCGTAGCCGTCGAGACGCTTGAAGCGCGCCAGGACATCGCAGGCGAGCGTCGTATAGGCATGCCCGATATGGGGCACATCGTTGACGTAGTAGATCGGCGTGGTGACGTAGTAGGTGCTTTTGCCCGACATGATTACTGAACTCCGAACGGCCGCCCCTTCCGGGGCACGAGACTCAAGCGCGTTCAGCCCCGCATTCGCGCGCAGGGCAGAGAGTCTCCAATGTCGGACCGGGGCAACATGGCTGGTCTTTTCTCATGGCTCCCTTTGCCGATCAAGGCGTGGCTCAGCGCGTCGCGGATTGCAGCGCCAGGAAGCTGCCCATGACGGTCTGCTTGCGGTCGAGGTTGACGGCGTCGGCTCGTGAGAAGAGGAGCGCGACCTGTTCGGATGCAGCCATCCAGCGATCGAGGCTAGCCGCTGCCAGCAGCCTGGCGCGCAGGCCGCTTTCGGTCGGCACGACGGGAGCAGTTTCCACCGTGAGTGCCGCTTGCCGCATCAGGCCCTTCAGCCAGCCGTCGAACAGATAATTGAGCGCGCGCCAGTCGGCGTTCGCCTCCTCGCCTCGTTTAGCGAAGCGTTCGGCGAAACCATGCAGCCTGGGCATGTCGAGGTCGGGCAGGGTCGCCAGCACCTCGACCATCTCGCGATACAGGTCGAGGCTGCCCGCGCCGGCCAGTTCGAGGGCACGACCGATGCTGCCTTCGGCGAGACGGGCGAGCGCCCTCCTCTCCTCGTCCTTCGTCTCGGGCGCATAGTCACCGAGCAGCCTGACGACGGTGTCCTCACCGAGCGGCAGCAGCGCCAGTCGCCGGCAGCGCGAGCGGATGGTCGGCAACAGCCGGCCCGGCGCGTGAGACACGATCAGCAGAACCGCGTTGGGCGGCGGTTCCTCGAGAATCTTGAGCACGGCATTGGCGCTGTTGCGATTCATCTCGTCGGCCGAGTCGACGATGGCGACGCGCCATTTTCCCATCGCCGGCGTCATGTGCATGAAATCGCCGAGCCCGCGCACATCGTCGACAGCGATCTCGGCGCGGATACGGCCGGTATCGTGGTTGAGCGCGCGGCGGAGGTGGAAGAGATCGGGATGAGAGCGTGCGTCGATCAGGTGCCGACCCGGCGCATCGGCCGGGACGTCGAGCGAGTCCGGCCCGCCACCGAACAGACCCCCCTGGTCCTGACCGGCCAGCAGGAACCGTGCGAAGCGCCAGGCCAGCGTCGCCTTCCCGATCCCGCGCGGGCCGGTGAGGAGCCAGGCGTGGTGCAGCCGGCCGCTCTGCTGCGCCGCCAGCATCGTCCGTTCCGCCGGCTCGTGTCCGATCAGCCGGTCGTTCCGCCAGGGCGGAGGCCAGCCATAGGGCCATTCGAGCTTCTCCAGCTCGGCAGGATCGGACGGTGTCTTGCCTCGCGCCACGGCTCAGGGGTCCAGCTTCTCGGCCAAGGCGGCGGCAATCGCCCGCGCGATCTCGTCGATGCCGGCGTTGGCATCGATCACGACGCAGCGCCCGGGATCGGCGGCGGCGATATCCAGGAATCCAGCGCGGACGCGCTCGTGAAAATCGAGCGGCAGAGACTCGTAGCGCGTCTCGGTGCCCCGCCGCGCCATCGCGCGCTTCAATCCGGTTTCGACTGGCAGATCGAGGATCAGGGTGAGGTCGGGGCGGAAATCGCCCACGGCGATATCGTAGAGCGTGCCGAGCATCGTGCGGTCGGCGCCGTGTCCGTAACCCTGGTAGGCCATGGTCGAGTCGGCGAAGCGGTCCGAAACGACCCAGGTGCCGCTCTGGATGGCCGGCAGCACCGTGCTGCGCAGGTGCTCGCGGCGAGCCGCGAAATGCAGCAGCGCCTCGGTCACGCCGTCCCATCGCTCGGCCGGACCTTCGACCAGCAGCTTTCGCACCATCTCTGCGCCCGGCGCGCCGCCGGGCTCGCGCGTGGCGATGCAGCGGTGCCCGCGCGCCTCGATCCACTCCTTGAGACGGGCGACCTGCGTCGACTTTCCGGCCCCTTCTCCACCCTCCAGCGTGATGAAGCGCCCTGGCCTGCCCTCCGTCACGACATCCAGCCGAACATGTAGTGGCGCAGCATCGTGGTGACGCGCCCGAACACGCCCATGCGCGGCACCTCGGCACCCGCTTCGAGCGGATACTCCATCGTACGGTTGTCTGGCAGTGTGATGACCGCAGTGCCGATCTTCGTGCCTTTGACGATGGGGGCGGCGATCGGCCCGTCGAAGCGCGCGACGACGCGCGGCGTGACCGTCTGGCCGGTTGGCATCGTGAGCTGCACGGTTTTCGGGATGACCAGCGGTACCTTCTCCTGCGCCCCAAGCCACACGGGCGCCTCGACCAGCGTGTCACCGGCACGGAATACCGTGATGTTCGTGGACTCGCGGAAGCCCCATTCCATCAGGCGCGACGTTTCCTGCGCTCGTTCCGCCATCGAACTGAGACCGTTGACGACGAGAATGAGGCGACGCCCTTCACGCACGGCCGAGGTGGTCTGGCCATAGCCACCCTCTTCCGTATGGCCAGTCTTCAGGCCGTCGGTTCCGGGCGTGATCTTCAGGAGCCGGTTGCGATTTTCCTGGCGGATGTTGTTGTAGGTCCAGTTCGTCTCCGCATAGTACTTGTAGTACTGAGGGTAGTCGTCGATCGTATGCCAACCCAGCACCGCAAGGTCCCGCGCGGTCGTGTATTGGCCTTCGGCCGGCCAGCCAGACGAATTCTTGAATACCGTCTTCGTCATGCCGATTTCCTTCGCGCGCTTGTTCATGCGCTCGGCGAAGGCTTCCTCGGTGCCCGACAGCCCCTCGGCAATCACGACACAGGCGTCATTGCCCGACAGAATGATGATACCCTTGATCAGGTCCTCAACCGTGGGTTCGCTGCCCAATTCCAGGAACATGCGCGAGCCGCCCATGTTGCGTGCCCGCTCGCTGACCCGGAAGCGTGTGTCGAGCTTGAGCCGGCCGGCGGCCAGTTCGTCGAAGATGATGTAGATCGTCATCATCTTGGACATCGACGACGGCGCCATCGGCGTCTCGGCGTCCTTGAACAGCAGGACCGTCGAGGTCTGGGGATCGACCATGAACGCGTGCCGCGCAAGCGTGCCGATGCCGACCTGCGAGGGCGGCAGTGACTCGACCTTGGGCGCTGCAGATTCCTTTTGCCCTGGCTTGGTCGCCGACGAAGCCGGAGTCCGCGGCTTGGCTGGCGGCTTCTGCTGGGTCGCCGGCTTTCTCGGCGGATCCTGCTGGGCGGAGGCGGCGATCGAGAGTCCAGCGATGCCAGTAACGACTAGAAGCGTCGCGACGACGCGCAGCGGGTTATTCAGCGACCACACGGGCATCCCCATAGCCTGAACGCTTGAGCCGGTCGGCGACAATGCCAGCGGCGTCGGGAGTGGTATAGGGCCCAAGTCGGACGCGATAAACATCGCGGCCGTTGGCCGAGCCCTGTGAAATCTCGGGGTGGCCGTAGCTGCGCACCGCACTGCGCTGCTTCTCGGCATTTTCCTGCGTCGAGAATGCACCGACCTGGACGAAAAAACCGCTCAGAGGGGACGAGGGCGTCCCAGCGGCCGTCGTCGCGGCAAGCGATGCGATGGAGGGGGGAACATCGCCCGACGCGGACCTCGGCGCCCCAAACGGCATCGTGCGGGGCGGCGGCGCATACGCTGTCTGCGCAGGCGCCGGAGGCGTGGGCGGGGGCTCGTACGATGCCTGCACGACCGATGGCGGCGCCGCTGCAAGGACGGGCGCGGGAGGCTGCGACGGTGCCGCACGGTTTCCGCTGGCCAGTTGCGCCACCGCCTGCTGCTGTTCGGCAGGCCCGCCACCGCTCAGGGCGACGTCCTTCACCGCCAGACTTTCAGCCTGGAGCTGGTCGATGCGGACACGGGCGGTACCCCTGCCGATCATATCGATTTCCTCTGCCGCAGTTCGCGACAGGTCGATGACGCGGGCGCGGGCGAAGGGGCCTCGATCGTTTATGCGCACCACGGTGCTACGCCCGTTCTCGAGGTTGGTGACCCGTACGACGGCCGGCATCTGCAGGGTGCGATGTGCCGCCGTCCGATCGGACTGGTCGTAGCGTTCTCCGTTGGCCGTCGACTTGCCGTGGAAGCCCGGCCCGTACCACGAAGCCATGCCGGTCTCACTGAGCGTGAAAGTCTCCCGCGGCGTATAGGTGATGCCATCGATCTTGTAGGGCTGCCCCACCTTGTAGGTGCCGCGCTGGGCCACGCTGCTGCCGGGTGTTCCGCCCCCGCCCTTGCCCGAGGAACCGCAGGCCGCAAGGCTGGCCAGCAGCGCCGCAGTCCCGCACAGACGAACGGCGCCGGATAGAGGAAAACTCAATTTTACCAGTGCTAGCGGCATGATGTTCACATCATACATCATCTTGGCTAGCAGGAGGAGCGGCCTGCATCGCCGTTCCTGAACACAGGTCAGGCCGCTATCCGGTCCGAAAGCAGCCCGACCGCCAAGGCAAAGAAATCCGACTGGTTCCAGCGCAGGATCACCTTGAAGTTCTCGGTCGTCTGGTAGGCCGGGCCGCCTGCCCCCGCCGGCCGCACGATCCGCCCGCCGCCGGCCTGCGCGCCCGAGGATATTTCGTCGCCCCAGCGCAGGCCCGGACGCCAGCCGACCCGGCGCAGGTAGTTCACTATCGACGCGAAGACGTCGAGCTTGTTGGTCCAGATGTCCTTGCGGCCATCGCCGTCGCCGTCGGCGGCATAGGCGAGAAAGCTCGTCGGGATGAACTGGCACTGGCCCATGGCGCCTGCCCACGAGCCCTTCATGGCGTGCAGGCCGACATGGCCCTGCGACAGGATCTTGAGCGCCGCGATCAGCTGCTCGCGAAAGAACTTGGCGCGGAAATTGTTGTGGACCAGGGTCGCGAGCGCCTCGACGACCTCGAAGTCGCCGAGCCGCGTACCGTAGTTGCTCTCGATGCCCCATAGCGCCACGGCGACCTGGGGCGGCAGGCCGGCAGGGCCCGCGAACCGTTCGATCGCAGCGCGGTTCTCGGCCAGCAGCGCACGGCCGCGCTTGATGCGCTCCTCGGAGACGACCAGTCCCTGATAGCGCTCCCAAGTCATCTTGAATTCAGGCTGGTTGCGCGCGAGTTCCATCACCCGCGGTACCTCGCGGACGTCGGCCAGGGCGGCGTCGAGCGTGCCCTTGTCGACGCCGGCCCGCAGCGCCTCCTGGCGGATCCCCTGCAAAAAGGCGGCCGGGAACCGTCCGTCACCCTGCGCGAAGGCCTGCCGGGAGGCCGTCAGGGGCGCCAGCGCAGCGCCGGCACAGAGGATTCTGCGAGTGATCATGAAGCGTCCGCTCGTTGTTCGTTGCCCTCACGGGATGCGTTACCCCTGTGCCGGCCAATCTTGCGCACACTATGGCGGCCTAGCCCGCCCTGTCATCGTCACTTGCGGCGATAGAGAATCATGCCGCCGTGATGGAGCGTGTTCTCATCGACGAAGATGCCATCGGCGGTGAAGCCGGTGTCGTCCCAGTATTCGATCCGGCTCCCCGCGACTTCATATCGCCCGCGATAGGCGCTCTCGCGCGTGCCCCGTGCTTCATCATAGCGGTTGTCGGGCAGCAGATTGTGGCGGACGTACCCGTCACCCACATGCCGACATAGGAATGGCTTGCCATTCCGGCATGACCTCCGATCGCGAGGACGACGGGACCCTGATGGCGAACGCCAAGGCCAGGAGACGTGATCAAGCTCGCGGTCGCTGGTGCCGGCATGACCTTCGGCATGGAGGAGAGCTTTCGCGCACTGGTCGCACGGGGCGAGCTCGAGCCGATTCTGGAGGAATACTGTCCCCGCTTCGCCGGCTTCTATCTCTACTATCCGAGTCGCCGGAACGTCGCGCCGAAGCTGCGTGTCCTGATCGACCACCTGCAGCGCCAGCGCTTGACCGCCGCCCCCTGACAGGACGCCGGTCGCTCTCTATATTCCGCTCCAAAGCCCCGATGCGACAGGAGTGCGAATGCAGACCTACAAGAAGACTCCCGAAGCCCTGGCGAAGCTCACGCCCGAGCAGTTCTACGTCACCCAGGAGAGCGGCACCGAGCGCCCCGGCACGGGTGCCCTGCTGCACAACAAGGAGCCGGGCATTTACGTGGACATCGTGTCGGGCGAGCCCTTGTTCGCCTCGGCCGACAAGTACGAATCGGGCTGCGGCTGGCCGAGCTTCACCAAGCCGATCGAGCCGGCCAACGTTGCCGAGCTGCAGGATCGCTCGCATGGCATGGTGCGCATCGAGGTGCGCTCAAAGCACGGCGACAGCCATCTCGGCCATGTCTTTCCCGACGGCCCCCGCGACCGCGGTGGGCTGCGCTACTGCATCAATTCCGCCTCGCTCCGCTTCATCCATCGCAAGGACATGGAGGCGGCGGGCTATGGCGCCTATCTCGACCAGGTGGAGGACGTGAAATGAGCCAAGAGCGGGCAGTACTGGCCGGCGGCTGCTTCTGGGGCATGCAGGACCTGATCCGTCGCATGCCGGGTGTGGTGTCTACGCGGGTCGGCTACACCGGCGGGCACGTCGCCAATGCCACCTACCGCAACCATGACGGCCATGCCGAGGCGATCGAGATCATCTTCGATCCGTCGCGGCTGAGCTATCGCCAGCTGCTGGAGTTCTTCTTCCAGATTCACGATCCCTCGACACTCAATCGCCAGGGCAACGACCGCGGCACCTCGTACCGCTCGGCGATCTTCTACACGAGCGACGAGCAGCGCCGCGTCGCCGAGGACACGATCGCCGACGTGGACGAGTCGGGCCTGTGGCCGGGCAAGGTCGTCACCGAGGTGACGGCAGCCTCCGACTTCTGGGAGGCCGAGCCCGAGCATCAGGATTATCTCGAGCGGATTCCCAACGGCTACACCTGCCACTTCGTGCGGCCCGGCTGGAAACTGCCGGTCCGCACGAAAGCCGGTCAGGCCGCCTGAGGCCTCACTCGACCTTGAGGTTGAGGTCCTTGACGATGCCTTTCCACACCAGGAACTGATCCTTCTGGTACTGCACCGCCTGCTTACGCGTCGACGGAGTCGGCACGATGCCGTTCTGGAGCAGCTTAGCCCTTACCGATTCGGTCTCCAGAATCTTCACCAGTTCCCGGTTCAGCCGGTCGAGGATGTCGCCGGGTGTCCCCGCCGGCGCCACGGCACACCACCAGCCGCTCATGTCAGGCGGCGTGGCGAGCCCCTGTTCCGAGAAGGTCGCCACGTCGGGCAGCAGCGAATTGCGCTGGGCGGTTGTCATTCCGACCGCCCGCACCTTGCCGCCGCGGATCATGCCGAGCGACGCCGGGATATCGGCGACCATGACCTGTACGTGTCCACTGATCAGGTCGGCGAGGCCCGGCGGGACCGACTTGTAGGGGACGTGCGTCACGTCGAGCTGATAGGTGTTCTTGATGTAGCCGCCATAGGCGATCCCGCCGGTGTTGCCGCTCGCGTAGTTGAATTTCCCGGGATTGGCCTTGAGCAGCTGGACCAGTTCGGGCGCCGTCGTCGCCTTGACGTCGTTGTTGACCAGCCAGACATAGGAAACCGACGCAACCATGGAAATGTAGCTCAGGTCCTTCGCCGGATCGTAGCGGACTCCGGTGGTCAGGCCAGCGGGGCTGGCGACCAGGCCGGAGTTGGTCAGCAGGCCGATCGTGTAGCCGTCCGGCGGTGAACTGACGACGAGTTCGGTGCCGAGCGTCGTGTTGTTGCCGGGCTTGTTCTCGATGATGATCGGCTGGCCCAGCGCCTGGGCGAGCGGCTCGGAAAGGATGCGGGCCAGGATGTCGCTGCCCGAGCCCGCGCCGAACGGCACGATGAGCCGGATCGGCTTGTTCGGATAGGATTGCGCCATGGCGGGCGCGGCAAGCATGACGCCGACAGTGATGGCGAACGCGGTAAGCCAGCGAACGTACCTCATGAGCTTTCTCCCTTGATTTGCAGTTTTCTTGTTCGTGGTTTGTCGAGACGACGGTTCCCGTTCCTTTCGGTCGATGAGCGATAGTGACGCTTCAGAACCTGAAGCCGAGGTCGCGGGCGATCAGGTTCTTCTGGATCTCGCTAGTCCCCTCGCCGATTACGTAGACCAGCGCGTCGCGATGGATGCGGCCCACCGGATATTCGCGCATGATTCCGGCGCCGCCATGGATGCGGATTGCCTGCTCGCTCACGGCGACGGCGGTCTCGCTGGCGACCAGCTTCACCCGCGCCGCAGTGGCCGAATCCAGCGTGTCCTGGTCGACCCTCCAGGCGCCGTAATAGACGAGCCACTTCGCCGCCTCGATCTGGGCCGACATCTCCGCCAGCTTGTGGCCGATCGCCTGGTAGTCGCCGATCCGCTTGTTCGCGACCAATCGCTCCCGCGCGTAGGCCGTGGCGGCGTCGAAGGCGGCGCGCGCCATGCCCAGCGCGTTTGCCGCAACACCGACGCGGTTCTCGCTGAGCGATTCCAGGATTACGGGATAAGTGCCCAGCCGGTCTCCGAGCACGCAGTCGTCCGGGACGAACACGTCATCCATGTGGATGAGGCCGGTTTCCGAAGCGCGGATGCCCTCTTTTCTGAGCTTATCGATCTTCATGCCGGCCGCCGGCAGCTCGACGATGAACAGGCTGATCGCATCGCCGCTGAGCTCCGGCGCCGTGCGCGCCGCGACCAGCAGGAAGTCGGCGATCGGCGCGTTGGTGATGTAGAGCTTGCTGCCTCGAAGCTTCCAGCCGCCTTCCGAGCGTTCGGCGCGGGTTCGCAGCGCGCGGATATTCGAGCCGCCGTCTGGCTCGCTCAAGGCAAACCCCGCGATCTTCTTGCCTTGCAAGGCGGGACGGAAGAAGCGCTCGCGCTGCCGCGCCGTGCCGGCCTTCCAGATCGGCCAGATGCCGAGGTGACTGTGCGCCGACCAGCTCGAGGCGAAACCCTGGCTCATGTAGCTCAGTTCCTCACGCACGATGCTGTCGCTCACCTTGTCGAGGCCGCTGCCGCCGTCGGCTTCGGGATAGCGCACCCCCAGCAAGCCGAGTTCGCCCCAACGTGCAAAGACTTCGCGTGGCAGGACTTCGTTCTCCTCGGCTGCCGCCACCAACTTTTGATGCTCCGTCCGGCAAAGGCGCCGGACCGTTTCGCGGACGGCTTCGTGCTGTTCGGAAAAGGAGAAATCCATGATCGGCGGTTCTTCTCGTTGCCAGGGTTTTTCACACTGCCAACGCGCGGTTTCCTGGTCAAACGAGGCTTCACGGCACTGCGCCGGACTTCACAAACTGCTTGAAGTCCCACAGGCACGCCGTTCATATCCGCAGCCCGACGCAGCGACAGTCTCGCTCGTTTCCGCCGAGAAGGGTTTTCCAGATGGTCTCCATCCAGGCGCGTATTGCCGAAGAACTCGGTGTCAAGGAGCAGCAAGTCCAGGCCGCGATCGAGTTGCTCGACGGCGGAGCGACCGTCCCGTTCGTCGCGCGCTACCGCAAGGAGGTCACGGGGTCGCTGGACGACGCGCAGCTCCGCACGCTGGAGGAGCGGCTAGGCTATCTGCGCGAGCTGGAGGCCCGGCGGAAGGTCATCCTCGATTCCGTCCGCGACCAGGGAAAGCTCGACGCCAAGCTCGAAGCCGCGATCATGGCCGCCGACAGCAAGAGCCGCCTCGAGGACATCTACCTCCCGTACAAGCCCAAGCGCCGTACCAAGGCGGAGATCGCCAAGGAAGCCGGGCTGGGGCCGCTCGCCGACCTCCTGCTGAGGGATCCGACCGTGGAGCCCGCGGTTCGCGCAGAGCCTTTCGTCTCGGCAGACAAGAACGTCGCAACGCCGGCGGCTGCGCTGGAAGGTGCACGCGCCATCCTGGTCGAGCGCTTCGCCGAGAATGCCGACTTGATCGGCGCGCTGCGCGAGGAGTTCTGGAGCGCCGGCCGGCTCGTCTCCAAGGTGCGTGAGGGCAAGCAGGAAGCTGGCGCCAAGTTCAGCGACTACTTCGATTTCTCGGAAGCGCTGGCCAAGATGCCGTCGCATCGCGTGCTGGCGCTGTGTCGCGGCGAGCGTGAGGAGATTCTCGGCCTGACGGTCGAGCCGGACGATCCCGCCACCCGCCCACCCGCCAGCCAAGCGATTCCGAGCGCCTACGAGCTGCGCATCATGCGGGTCTATGGCATCTCCGACCAAGGACGGCCAGGCGACAAGTGGCTGGCCGATACCGTGCGCTGGGCCTGGCGCACCAAGATCACGATCATGCTGTCGATCGACCTCAGGCTGCGCCTGTGGACGGCGGCCGAGGAGGAAGCGGTGCGGGTCTTCGCGGCCAATCTGCGCGACCTGCTGCTGGCCGCCCCTGCCGGTGCGCGGCCGACGATGGGACTTGATCCCGGCTATCGGTCCGGTGTGAAGGTCGCGGTGGTCGACGCGACCGGCAAGGTGGTGGCAACCAGCACGATCTATCCGCACGAGCCGCAGCGCCGCTGGGATGAATCCCTCGCCATCCTCGCGAGGCTCGTGCGCGAGCATCAGGTCGAGTTGATCGCGATCGGCAACGGTACCGCTTCGCGGGAGACCGACAAGCTGGCGACCGAGCTGCTGAAGGGACTGCCGGATATCAAGCTGCAGAAGATCGTCGTGTCCGAGGCCGGCGCGTCGGTCTATTCGGCTTCGGCCTATGCGTCCGAGGAGCTGCCGGGCCTCGACGTGACCCTGCGTGGCGCCGTCTCCATTGCACGCCGGCTTCAGGATCCGCTGGCGGAACTGGTGAAGATCGATCCCAAATCGATCGGGGTCGGCCAGTACCAGCACGATCTCAGCGAGTTCAAGCTCTCGAAGTCACTCGACGCCGTGGTCGAGGATTGCGTGAACGGTGTCGGCGTGGATCTCAATACGGCGTCGGCCCCGCTTCTGGCCCGCGTCTCCGGCATCGGCGCCGGATTAGCCCAGAGCATCGTCTCCCATCGCGACACACATGGCGCCTTCCGCTCGCGCAAGGCGCTGAAGGACGTGCCGCGACTCGGTCCCAAGGCGTTCGAGCAGTGCGCCGGCTTCCTGCGTATCCGGGGCGGCGACGACCCGCTGGACGCTTCGGCCGTGCATCCCGAGTCCTATCCCGTGGTGCACCGCATCATTGCCGCCACCAGAAACAAGATCGACACCCTGATCGGCAACGCGCCCGCCCTGCGCGCGCTGTCGCCGGTGTCCTTCGTCGACGAGAAGTTCGGCCTGCCCACGGTGACCGACATTCTGCGCGAGTTGGAGAAGCCAGGCCGCGATCCGCGTCCGGCGTTCAAGACGGCGGAGTTCAAGGTCGGCGTCGAGACGCTGAACGACCTGGAGACGGGCATGGTTCTGGAGGGCGTGGTCACCAATGTCGCCGCCTTCGGTGCATTCGTCGATGTCGGCGTCCACCAGGACGGCCTGGTGCATGTCTCGGCGATGTCGAACAGCTTCGTACGCGACCCCCGCAGCGTCGTGAAGCCCGGCGACATCGTCCGCGTGAAGGTCCTGGAGGTCGACAAGCCGCGAAAGCGCATCAGCCTGACCCTGCGGCTCGACGACGAAGCCGGGAGGCAGCCGGCGCGGTCTGCTCGCCCGGAAGGGGGGAGCGGCGCCTCCCGGCGCGATCAGGCCCGCGTACCGGCCCCCAAGTCCAGTGCTCCCGCCAACGCGATGGCCGATGCCCTGCGGCGCGCAGGCTTTGGCAGCGGGCCCAAATAGCGTAATGTGGCAAGGTAACGCCGCCGCAAGGTCCTAGCAGTGAAACCCCTCTCCTGGTCGGTCGCCGCGGTCGTAGGCCTGACGATGACATTCGGCGCCGCCGCCCAATCCCTGGACGACGACACCGTGGTGCCGCCGGCGCCGAAGCCGCGTTTCACGGTGGTCGACGGAGACACGGTGCGATTCGGGTCGCAGACCGTCCGCCTCTTCGGCATTGATGCCCCGGAGCGCAGCCAGACCTGTGACGACGGCCAGTGGCGGGCCGGCATGCTTGCCCGCAAGGCGCTCGAGGAGTTCATAGCCGGGCGCCCGGTCAACTGCCGGCTGGTCGACACGGACCGCAAGACCAACCCGCCGGTTGCTCAGTGCTTCGCCGGCGACGACGACCTTCAGGAGAAGATGGTCTCCGCCGGCTGGGCCTGGGCCCTCCCGGCCAACAGCAAGGACCGCTACGTGCCCGAGGAGCGCGAGGCCATGCATCGCAAGCTCGGCGTCCATGGCCACAAGTGCATGTCTCCTGCCGAATGGCGGGCCATGCTTCGCCGCGAGGCGCTCAGGCGCGAACAGGGCGGCTGACCGCGCGACGCCATTTGTTGCAATCACGGCGGCGCGTAAGTATCTGATCTCGCTGAGCTGGATGGGTGGCCGAGCGGTTTAAGGCACCGGTCTTGAAAACCGGCGTGGGTTCACGCCCACCGTGGGTTCGAATCCCACCCCCTCCGCCATTTCAGCGCTCGGACCGTGCAAGTTTCGCCTCCGCCGCTTCCGGCAATTCGCGTCGGAGGCGGGCCCTTTCCGTTCAATTGTTTCGGATATTTCGTTTGTTTCGGTTATGCCGTTATCCGGCGGCCGAGTCGGTGCATCTGGAGGGCGAACGCGGTCGTGCAGCAACCCTAGTTCACGCCGTACTTCTTGAACTCGCCGGCGATGTTGGGCTGGATGCCGCTCGCGGTCGACATGTCGCTGATGCCGGCCGGACCCTGGCCGCTGCGTGTCCGGGCGAAGCCGCGACCGTACAGGGCGCGCGCGCGGTCCGGATCGACCTTCAGCGAGGCACTATACTGTTCGATCGCCCGGTCCCATTGCTTCCGCTTCAGGTAGATCAGCCCGATATTGTCATGGGCATAGGGGTCGTCGGGCACAAGCCGGAGCACCTCGCGGCAGTCGGCGAGCGCGGCATCGAGATTCGCGCCGAGTACTGCCCTCGTGAGGCACCGGTTGTTCAGCGCCGGCGTCATTTTCGGATCGAGCTTCAGCGCCTCGTCATAGTCCGAGACGGCGTTGGCATAGTCCCCCTTGTTGAAACGGGCGATGCCGCGATTGAGATAGAGATTCGCGTCGCGCGGCCTCAGTCGGATCGCATTGTTCAGGTCGTCGATCGCATCGTCGTATTCGCCGAGGTTGCTGTAGAGGTTGGCGCGGCTGGCGTAGATGCGCGGATTCTTCAGGTCGGTGCGCAGCGCCTCGCTGTAGTCCTCGATCGCGCGACCGGCATCGCCGCGGAACGCCATGACCTGGGCGCGATAGTACAGCGCGGTGGGATTGCCGGGCGACAGGCGCAGCGCATCCGCGATGTCGGCCAGCGCCCGCGGAAAGTCCTTCTTGAGGCCGTAGGCGAAGCCCCGCTGGATCAGGGCGTTGATGTCGTCGGGACTGATCTTCAGCGCGGCGTCGAAATCCTTGATGGCATCGTCGACCCGATCCTTGAAGATCTGCGCCATGCCGCGGTTGATGTAGGCGAGCGGCTCCTTTGGATCGAGTTCGATCGACGCCGTGTAGTCCGCGATCGCGTTGTCGTAGTTGTCGATGCGATGGTAGGCGGCACCGCGCTCGAAATAGGCGAAGGCCATGCCCGGCGCGAGCCGGATGGCATGGTCGAGGTCGGCGACGGCCTCTTTCGCCCTATCCATCTTGAGATAGGCCGCACCGCGGCCGAGATAGGCGCGCGGCTCGTTCTCATTGATCTCCAGCGCCGATTCGAAGTCCTTCACGGCGGCCTCGTACTCCTGCTTGTCGATCAGGGCCATGCCGCGCTGGTAATAGGCGTTGGCGACCTGGTCGGCAGTCTGCGCCAAGGCGGGGTCCTTCTTGCTGTCCTTGTCCTTCTGCGTGAGCCGGAGAATGTCCGCGGTCTGCAGACCGAGGCGCACGGCCTCGGTGAAGTCGACGATCGCGCGGTCGGGATCGTTCCTCTGCCGCCATGTCACGCCCCGGTTGATCAGCGCGTTGACTTCCTTGGGATTGAGCTTCAGGGCCTGGTTGAAGTCGGCGACCGCCTCGTCGAACTTGCCCTTCTTCGTGTATTGTACGATGCCGCGGTTGACCAGCGGGCTCGGATCCTTGGGCGTCAACTCATGGGCAATCGTGTAGTCCGTGAGGGCGTTCTCGGAATCGCCGATCCGGTGATAGGCGATGCCACGCTGCATGTGGGCAAAGGCCTGGCCCGGCTTGAGCTTGATGCCCTCCGAGAAGTCGGCGATCGCCTGCTTCAGGTCGTTCTTGTACATATAGGCCGCGCCGCGTCCCACCCAGGGAGACGCATCCCGCGGATTGAGCCGGATCGACTCGGAGAAGTCGGAAATCGCGCGGTCGTAGTCGCTCTTGTCGTACCAGGCGAGGCCGCGCTGAAAGTACACGAAGGCGGCCTGCAGCGCGATCCGGTTGGCTTCCTGCAGGGGCGACCGGGCAAGCTGGCTGGTGATCGAGTCGGGCACCTGGGTGAGCGATACCGGCTCGATCTTCTCCGGCAGGATCTTGATCGCCGTCGTGAAGTCGGCGATCGCCTGGTTCACGTCGCCCTTCTTGCGATAGACGATGCCTCGATTGGTCCAGGCGCTGATCTCTTTGGAATTGATCTTGAGCGCCGCATTGAAGTCGGCGATCGCGCCCTCGTTATTGTCCTTGCGCGTGTAGAGCACGACGCCGCGGTTGATCAGCGGCAGCGTATCGCGCGGCGCCAGCCGGATGGCGTCGCTGTAGTCGATGATCGCGCGATCGGCCTCGCCGATCGTCTGATGGACGACGCCACGCTGGATGTAGAGGTGCGGATTGAGCGGCTGCGCCAGGATCGCATCGTTGTACATCCGGACCGCCGTCCGGAAGTCGGCCTTGGATCGCTTGTCGCTGTCCGGGCCGCTTTCCGAGAGGCCCCGGTGGAGGTAGGCCAGCGCCAGGGCCCCGCCGGACAGCAGCCCCTTGTCGATGACCTCGGTGCAGGCTGCGACCTTCGTCGGCGCATCGGCGCCGGTTACGCCGTAGCAGACGTCGGCCTCGGGCGGACGCTCCCCCTTCTTGGCAGTCTGTTGCTGGGCTTTTTGCTGAACCGGTTGCTGGGTGGCCGCCTTCGGTTGGGCAAGCCCGTTGTTGGCGCCGACCGAGCACAGCACGCCCAACGCAACGCCCACGGAAGTACCGCGCGTGAGAAGGCGTACCGCGGCCCAACGCTCAAAATCCCACATGACCATCCTCTTGCCAGCGCAGACAGCCCCCAAAGCCATTTGCACTCCACAGGCGAAGTTCCCAATCGCCAGACTTTTCAGCCATTCGGAAGGCAGAGGCAAGGCCGGCTGCGCCCAAATCCCGTCGCAATCGCCCATTTTCAGGTTGGCCGTCGACGGCGGCCATCGTTTTTGGCACCCTCCCCGCGCCAGTAAAGGGAGGAAAAATCAACGATGACGAACAACAAGATGCGGCCGATCGGGCGCCGTACGGTCGTGGGTGGTATCGCCGCGGCCACCGTCGCCGCCCCGGCGATCGTGGCGGCGCAGGGCACGTACCCCA
This sequence comes from Reyranella sp., assembly GCA_046296475.1. Lineage (GTDB taxonomy): Bacteria > Pseudomonadota > Alphaproteobacteria > Reyranellales > Reyranellaceae > Reyranella. The sequence continues at coordinate 74,630 of JBKBLH010000003.1, read as the reverse complement.
ACAAATCCGTTCGCTACATCAACCCGTACCCCGCCGGCGGCGCGACCGACACGCTGTCGCGCATGTTCTGCGCCAAGATGTCGGAATTGAGCGGCCAGCAGTGGATCGTCGAGAACAAAGGTGGGTCCGGCGGCAACGTCGGCGTGGACGCGCTCGCCCAGTCGGCGCCCGACGGCTACACGCTGGGTCTCGGCGGCATCGCGACCCACGCGATCTCGCCCACGCTCTATGCGAAGCTGCCGTTCAACGCGAGGACCGACTTCACGTTCATCTCGACGATGTGGCAGCTGCCCAACATGCTGGTGGTCAATCTCGACCTGCCGGTGAAGACCGTACCGGAACTGATCGAACTGCTGCGCAAGAACCCCGGCAAGTACTCCTACGGCTCTGCCGGGTCGGGGACCACGCTCCATCTTTGCGGCGAGCTGTTCAAGATCATGGCCAAGGTCGACATGGTCCATGTCCCCTATCGCGGCGCGGCCCCGGCAATGCAGGACTTGCTGGCCGGCCAGATCCAGATGATCTTCGACAACATCCCCGGCGCGCTCGCCCAGTCGCGTCCCGGCAAGGTGCGGGCGCTCGGCGTCACCTCGGCAAAGCGCAGCCCCGTCGTGCCCGACGTGCCGGCCATCGCCGAGACCCTGCCAGGATTCGACATCAACTCGTGGACCACGCTGACCGGCCCCGCGAAGCTGCCGCCGGAGGTGGTCGCGCGGCTCTCGGAACTGTCGAAGAAGGCGCTGGAGAGCGAGGACCTGAAGGCCAAGTTCTTCGACCAGGCCGCCTTGGCCATCTGGCGTTCGCCGGCCGACACGCTCGCCTTCCGGGATGCCGAGGAGACCCGCCTGGCGCCAATCATCAAGGCCTCGGGCGCCCGCGTCGACTAGCGCGCGCCTCGTCGGAGGCGTGTAGACTGGGGGCATGCAGACGCTCAACACGGCCCAGACCGTCCTGTCGATGCTGGAACTGAACGGCATCGACACCCTCTACTGCCTGCCCGGCGTGCAGAACGACCCGTTCTTCGACGCGCTCTACGACCGCACCAACGCCATCCGGCCGATCCATGCGCGCCACGAACAGGCCTGCGCCTACATGGCGCTGGGCCACGCGATGGCGACCGGCAAGCCCTCTGCCTATGTCGTCGTGCCCGGTCCCGGCTTTCTCAACACGACGGCGGCGCTGGCGACCGCCTATGCGGTCAATGCCCCGGTGCTGGCGCTGACCGGCCAGATCCAGCAGGCGATGATCGGCCGCAACGTCGGGCTCCTGCACGAGCTTCCCGACCAACTCGCGATCATGCGCGGCCTCACGAAATGGGCCGACCGCATCCCCTCGCCCAGCGCTGCGCCTGGGCTGGTCCAAGAGGCTTTCCGCCGTCTTCTGTCGGGACGCCGGCGGCCGGTCGCACTCGAATGCGCCATGGACATCTGGGCGCGGCGTGCCCCGGTCGAGTTGATCGGCACGGCAGCCGCCGCCGATCCCTGCCCGGTCGACGAGGAAGCCGTCGAACGCGCCGCGAAGCTGCTGGGCGGCGCCGAGCGGCCGATGATCGTGGTCGGAGGCGGCGCTCAGGGCGCGGGCGAATACGTGCAGCGGATCGCGGAGCTGCTCGATGCGCCGGTGATGACCGGCCGCATGGGCCAGGGCGTGATCGACGGAAGACATCCGCTCTCGATCACCGCGCCGGCAGGCTACCGCTTCTGGGGCGAGGCCGACGTCGTCCTCGCGGTCGGTACCCGTCTGCAGTCGCCACAGCAGAACTGGGGCCTCGACGACTCCCTGAAGATCGTGCGCATCGATGCCGACAGCGAGGAACTCGACCGTCATCGCAAGCCGGCGGTCGGCATCGTCGGCGACGCGACGGCAACCTTGAAAGCGCTGGCCGATCGCCTGGCCGCACACAACGGGACACGCGCCGGCCGCGCTGACCATGTTGCAAGAATCAAGGCGGCGGCCAACAAGCAGGTGCATGACCTGCTGGCGCCGCAGATCGCCTACCTCGAGGCGATGCGCAAGGCGCTGCCAGAGGACGGGATCCTGGTGGATGAGCTGACGCAGATGGGCTACGCGGCGCGCTTCGCTTGGCAGACCTACAGGCCGCGGACCTTCCTCTCACCCGGCTACCAGGGAACCCTGGGCTGGGGCTATGCCACCGCGCTGGGCGCCAAAGTTGCCAAGCCCGACACCGCAGTCCTGTCGATCAGCGGCGACGGCGGCTTCATGTTCACCGCCATGGAAATGGCGACGGCGGCCCAGCACGGGATCGGCGTCGTGGCGGTCGTGTTCAGCGACGGCGCCTTCGGCAACGTGCGGCGCATCCAGCAACAGTCCTTCAACAACCGCACCATAGCGACCGAACTGCGCAATCCCGACTTCGTGAAGCTGGCCGAGAGTTTCGGCATCGACGCCGTACGGGTCGGCTCACCGGACGAACTGGGTGCCGCCATCGCGCGCGGCATCGGCAAGGGCGCGCCGCTGCTGATCGACTGCCCCGTCGGCCAGTTCCCCGACCCTTGGCCGCTGGTGACCCTGCCGCCGATCCGGCCGCGCAAGTCCTAGACGACCCCGCCGTTCGCCCGGATCTCGGCGAGGAGACTCGTGGCATGCGCCTGGTCGGCGATGCGCTTCGAGGTGAAGCGCGGGTCGAGGGAGGGCGCGATCATCAGCAGATGCTTCGCCAGGAAGTCCGGCAAGGGCGGCGGCTCGCTCTGCCCTTCCGGCATCTCGACCTCGGCCATGGCGAAATAGGTCGAGCCGTCGTCGCGCTTGAAGAAGTCGACGTCCCAGTGATAGACGCCGTCGGCCCATGAGTAGCGGGTCTTGACCAGCGTCTCGACCCGCTGCGTCCACAGCCGCGCGAAGTCGATCGCACTGAGGCCGGTCTCGATCTCGACGACCTTGCCGTCGATCGTGCGCTTGTAGGTGAAGATGTGAGTGGTTCCGGCCTCGCCTTCCAGCGAGCGGATGCGAAGGCCGGGCGCATCGAGATAGGCCTGCCGCAGCAGGTGGCGTGAGACGCCCGGCAGGGCGCCGAGTTCTGCTTCCAGGGTGGCGGCCTGCTCGTTCAGGACAAATTTGCGTTCGTTTTCGATGGGCATGCTAGAATCGTCGCCATGGCTACACAGACAATCGACGACCTGCCGACGCCCGCCCTCATTCTCGACCGGGCGATCCTGCGCCGCAACCTCAAGCGCATGAGCGAGCGCCTGCGTCATGCCGGTGTCATGCTGCGTCCCCACCTGAAGACCGCGAAGTCGGTCGAAATCGGGCGCATGGCGGTCGAGGGGCACGACGGGCGCATCACCGTCTCGACGCTGGCGGAGGCACGCTACTTTGCCGACGGGGGCTTCAAGGACATTCTCTACGGCGTCGGGATCGTTCCGTCCAAGCTGGGCGCGGTGACGGAACTGCGCCGGCGCGGCGTGAACCTGCGTGTCGTCACCGACAACCTCAGCGTGGCCGGGGCCATCGCAGAGGCAACGAAGAACGGCGATACCTTCTCCGTGTTCATCGAGATCGACAGCGGTGGCGGCCGCGCGGGCCTGCCCTACCCCGCACTGCCGGAGCTGCTCGATATCGCGCGCGTGCTGTACGAGGCGCCGGGCGTCGAACTCGCCGGGGTCATGACCCATGCGGGCCACTCCTATCACCAGAGCACACCGGACGGCATCGCGGCTGTCGCCGAGCAGGAGCGTCTCGCCATCGTGACTGCCGCCGAGAAACTGCGCGCGGCCGGCATTCCCTGCCCGATCGTGTCGGGCGGCTCGACGCCGACCGCCGTGCATTCGCGCGACTTCACCGGCATCACCGAGATGCGGCCGGGGGTTTATGTCTTCAACGATCTCGACCAGGAGTATATCGGCTCGTGCGGCGCGGGCGACATCGCGCTGTCGGTCCTGGCCTCGGTGATCGGCCACTATCCGCACCGCAACCAGCTCCTCGTCGACGCCGGCGCGCTGGCGCTGTCCAAGGACATTAGCGCCCAGGAGTTCCAGCCCAAGGTCGGCTACGGCACCGTCGCCGATCCGCTGGCCGCCGGCATGGCCGTGATCGAATGCTCGCAGGAGCATGGCTTCGTCGCCGCCGACGATCCGCTGCCCTACGGCAACCTGCCCGTGGGCGCGCGCGTCCGCATCCTGCCCAACCATGCCTGCATTACCGCCGCCGCATACGACCGCTACTACGTCGTCGACAGCGACCTCGATGGCGGCCGGTCCGTGGTGGACGTCTACGACCGCATCAACGGCTGGTAGGGCGCCACACCGTAGCCCACGCTCGAGACGGCCGCGACGCGGCCTTCTTGTCGTGAAGGTCTATTCTTGAGGCAACTCGCGCGGGCAGCGGCAAAGGCTGCTCCCGCAGGAGTGCGGCGCTGCGCGGCGGGTGGCGCTCTTCCGCGGTTACGGCATCTATCCAAATCATGCAGGCGCAAGAGATGTGAGGTCTACTTCCCGCGCAGGATGGGCGCCAAATCGTCGATCTTGATGACCGCAGGAAGGTCCATAGTTCGGATGGATAGTACGGAGATGTGATCAACGCAGCCGAATTGTCGGCACAAGGGGGCATATGGTGGAACCTATTCAGAACTGGAGACAACCACGTCGAAGCTCTCAGGCGGCATGACGGCACCGAAGTAGAATTCCTCCGCCTCGTGCCATTGCCTTTCCCACGCTTCGATCGTGCCCTCCCGCCCGAAGAGGCGCGCAAGGCGCACCTCCTCAGGCGCCACGAGGACCACTCGCAAATCGAGCAAGTCGGCGAGATCGGGACGCGCGGCATAGACTCCTTCGAGAATCACAACCGTCCGGGGCTTCAAGTTCGTTGGCTCATTCAGCAGTCGTCCATCAAAGGCCTGCCAGTCGAAAGCACGCCAACGCGCCTCGCGGCCGGCCGCAAGTGCCTCCAACACCGATCGTTGCCTTGTCCAGTCAATGCAAGCAGCGGCCCGCGATTCCAGGCTATCTGTCCGAAGCTCGATCCCGCCTGCATAGAAGTCGTCGCCCTCAATCACCGCAGCGTCCAACCGGTCAGCGAGCGCACGCGCCAGCGTCGATTTGCCAACTCCGCTGCGCCCGTCTAGACCAACCAACAGCGGCTTTCGGCCGATCTCCACCCGCCGTGAAATCTGAACTGCCAAGTGGGCAAGTTCCGCATTGTGCGACCGCCTCAGATTGTCGGTGCTGAACATGGAGCAGCGTTCATATCAGACTGCAACGAGGCGTTCGAGACGCTCACCATAGCGCAGGCTGCTGGCCGAGCAGCCCTCGTCAGCCTTGCGGTCTCGGGCTCAAGACGGCGAGCAGCACCCGTTGGTCCATGGCGAAGAATTGACGTTGGCCGATTTTTGTCGCGAAGAGACAGGAGACTGTTGGAGCCTCGACGATAGTTCTTGTGAGTTGAGTACGCAGACACCCCTAGTGCCTCGTTTCGAAGTCGACCAACGGGTGCGGTGACTACAGTGAACTCACCGTGTGCCCTCCGTCGACGGTGACGATGCTGCCGGTCATGAACGCGCCCGCGTCCGAGGCGAGTAGCAGCAGAGCGCCGTCGAGATGCTCGGGCTGGCCGATGCGGCGCTGCGGGATGCGGTCGATCAGGCGTTGCCCGCCCGGCGTCTTCCAGAAGTCGCTGTTCATCTCGGTCTCGATGTAGCCCGGGCAGATTGCGTTGACCCTGATCTGGTAGCGCGCCCATTCCATGGCGAGCGCCCGCGTGAGATGAATCAGGCCCGCCTTCGAGGCATTGTAGGGCGCGACCTGGCCGATGGTGCGCAGGCCGAGGATCGAGGCGATGTTGACGATCGAGCCCGGGCGCTTCGCCGCCACCCACCGCCTGCCAGCGGTCTGCGTCATCAGCCAGGCGCCGCGCAGGTTGGTATCGACCACCGCATCCCAGTCGGTCTCGGGCATCTCGAGCGCCGGCTTCACGATCGAGATGCCGGCATTGTTCACCAGGATGTCCAGCGGTCCCAGCGTCGCCTCGACCTTGTCGAAGGCCGCCGCGATCGACTCCGCCGACTGCACGTCGAGATCGACCGCGACCGCGTTCGCGCCACCCTGCTGCAATTCCGTCTGCAGGGACGCGAGCCGGTCGGCCCGTCGCGCCGCGATCGCCACCGAGGCGCCCGCCTCGGCCAGCGTGCGCGCGAAGTGAACGCCAAGACCCGAGGAGGCGCCAGTCACCAGGGCCACTTTGCCGCTAAGGTCGAATCGCTTGGACATGCCGGACGCTCCACTGTTTCATGCCGGCCTTATAGGCGAGCGACCCGTTCGGAGGAAACATGGACCTCGGTCTCAAAGGCAAGCGCGTGATGGTCACCGGCGGCACCAAGAGCATCGGCCGCGCCATCGTCGACACCTTCCTGGCCGAGGGTGCGGTCGTGGGCTTTTGCGCCCGCGATGCGGCCCTGGTGACGGAACGCGAAGCGGAATGGCGCGCGCGGCAGGGACGCGCCACCGGCACGGCGCTCGACGTCACCGACCCGTCGGCTCTCAAGACATGGATCGACCGCTTCGCGGGCGACGGTGGCATCGATCACTTCGTCGCCAATGTCAGCGCGCTCGGTACCGACAACACGATCGAGGGCTGGCGCAAGGCCATCGAGATCGATCTGGTCGCCACGGTCAATGCGGTGCTGGCCGTCCGGCCGCACCTCGAGGCGCGCGGCCACGGCGCCACGCTCACCATCATCGGCACGACCTCGCTGGTCGAGGTCGCCGGGCCCACGCAGCCCTATCGCTCGGTGAAGGCGGCCCTCGTGCCCATGGTGAAGTCGATGGCGATCGAACTCGCGCCTAAGGGCGTGCGCGCCAACATGGTCTCGCCCGGCACGATCCTCGAGGACGGCAATACCTGGGGCCGCCAGCGCGACGCGGGCACGGAGCGCTACAAGCGTTCGCTGGCGCGCAATCCCATGGGCCGCATGGGCACGCCCCAGGAAGTGGCCAGCGCGGTGGTGTTCCTGGCCGGCACCCCCGCCTCGTTCATCACAGGCATCAACCTGGTGGTCGACGGCGCCATCACCTCGCGGGTGCAGTACTGATACCGACCCGTACGCCGTGGCCGCTGGCCGCCCTGCTGGTCGCGGCCGGCATGGTCGCGGCCTTCCAGGTCGGCAAGGCACCCCCGGCCCTTCCCTCGATCCGGGAGGATCTCGGCGCGACCCTCGAACAAGCGGGCTGGCTGCTGTCGGTCATCAACCTGATGACGGCGCTGGGCGGCATGGCGATCGCGCTGACCGCGGACCGTGTGGGTCACCGGCGCCTGGCAATCTTCGGCACGCTGCTGGCCGGGGCCGCGAGCTTCGCCGGCGCCTTTGCGCCTAACGTCGAATCGCTGCTGGTCGGACGCGTCCTCGAAGGGCTCGGATTCATCACGGTCGTCGTCGCCGTGCCGACTCTGTTGCTGCGGCTCACGCGTGCGGCCGACCAGCGCCTCGCGATGGCGATCTGGAGCACCTACATGCCGGCCGGCTCAGGCACGATGATGGTGATCGCCGCCATCGTTCTGCCCGGCACCTCGTGGCGTACCGTATGGCTGGTCGCCGCCGGGGCGGGCGCGGTCATGGCGGCCGCCCTTCTCTTGCGGGCGCTTCCGCGTCGTGAACTCGATCCCATGCCCACGCCGCGTCGTCCGGTGCTCGCGGAAATGAGAGAAGTCGCCACCAGCGGCGGGCCGCTCGCCATTGCGCTCTGCTTCGGCGCCTATGCAAGCTGCTGGTTCGCGATCATTGGCTTTCTTCCGACGCTCCTGATCGAGCGGCTCGGCTATTCGACGTCGACCGCCGCCATCGTGACCGCTGCAGTCGCCATCTTGAACGTGCCCGGCAATCTCGCGGCCGGATGGCTGCTGCACCATAGGGTGCCGCGAGTGGCGGTGATCGTCTGCGCCACCCTGTCGATGAGCCTGTGCGCCGCTGGCATCTTCGTGAGCGGCGTTCCCGACTTCATGCGACTGGTGTTGGCCGGCCTCTACTCCTCGGTGATCGGCGTCGTGCCCGGCGCCCTGTTCACCGCCATACCCATCCATGCACCCCGCCGCGACCTCGCCGGCGCCTCGACCGGGTTGCTGATGCAGGGCTCGAACATCGGCGGACTGCTGGGACCGCCGATCACCGGCGCGCTCGTCGCCTGGGGCGGCTGGCCGAGCGCCGCCTGGCTGACGACGCTCGCACTGGCGGTTTCGGCAGGAGCCGGGCTCTTCCTGCACTGGCTCGAAAAGCATAAGCTTGGCGTATGATATACGTCGACATCGTCTCCGATACGATCTGCCCGTGGTGCTACATCGGCAAGCGGCGCTTCGAGCGCGCCCTCGAGCAGAGCGGCCGCACCGACGTCGCGGTTGCCTGGCGCCCCTTCCAGCTCAATCCCGACATGCCGGTCGAAGGCATGACGCGCGACGATTACGTGCGCGCAAAGTTCGGCGGCGGCGACCGGCCGCGCCAGATCTACCAGGCGATCGCAGAGAGCGGCCGCGAGGCCGGCATCGACTTCCAGTTCTCGCGTATCAAGCGGACGCCCAACACCGTGCTGTCGCACCGGCTCGTCCACTGGAGTGCCGGCAGCGAGCGCCAGGACGAGGTCGTCGGGGAGCTTTTCAAGGCCTATTTCGAGGAAGGGCTCGACATCGGCGACCTGGACACGCTCGTCGAGGTCGCGGTGCGCGCCGGCATCGAGGAGGACCACGTGCGCCATTTCCTGTCAGGTGATGAGGGCCGCCAGGAGGTCGTCGCCTCCGACGTCTATGCCCGCCGCCTCGGCATCAACGGTGTGCCCTGCTTCATCGTGAACCGCAAATACGCCGTCTCCGGCGCCCAGCCGCCCCCTGCCTTTGTCGAGGTTTTCAACCTCGCCGAACGCGACGCCGCGACGAGTGCGGCCCAGTCCACCGCCTGATACCGGCGATCCATACAGCCCTCTTTGTCATCCCGAGCGCAAGCGAGGTGTGGGTTCAAGTTTGAAGTGCAACGGTTGAGCCGAGAGTACCTCGGCCGGCGTCCTGAACCCAAGGCACTTGCGCGGGGTGTTGTTGTAGGCGGCGACGCAGGCGTGGAGAGCCTTGTCGTCGAGAGTGTTCAAGTTGGTTTTGCGGGGCAGGAAGCGGCGTAGCCGGCCGATGGCATTCTCGACGGCGCCCTTTTGCCAGGGACTGTAGGTATCGCAGAAGAAGGTTCGCATGCGGAGGTTCTCGGTCAGAACGAGATGCTGGGCGAACTCGGTGCCGTTGTCGAAGGTGATGGTCCGGCGCAGCCGCGGATGGATCGCCTGGAACCAGCTGAGCAGGCGCTGGGCTGTCGGGGCGGCGGCCTTTCCGGGTTGCCTGGCCAACAGCAGGGCGCGGGATTTGCGCTCCTGGGAGACCAGGATGGCCTGGCCGGGAAGCCTGAACAGCATGAGATCGGCTTCCCAGTGTCCGAAGGTGTTTCGGCGCTCGACCTCGGCGGGGCGTAAAGCGATGGGAACACGGCCTTTTATCAGGTCGCCGACGGATTGGCCGGAGCGCCGCCGATGCCAGCGCTTGCCCCTGGCTCGGGGCAGGTAGTGGCGCCACGAGCCGTCGTTGGTTCGGCGGACCTGGGCGTAGATGAAGCGGTAGATGCTCTCGTGGCTGATGCGGGTCTCGGCCTTCCTCTCGGTCAGCCGGCCGGAGATCTGCTGGGGCGACCAGCCGCGGCCCAGCCGCTCGAGCACGAGGTCGCGCAATTCGGCATTGCGGTCCAGCCGTGAACCCCTCCAGCGGCGCGCGGCGGCCTGCTCCTGTGCGTATGCCGGCTTGTAGCCGACCTGCTTGCCGCGATTGCGCTTCAACTCCCGAGAGATGCTCGATGGCGCGCGACCCAGAGCTGCAGCGATCTGGCGGATCGAATGGCCGGCCTCGCGTAGCCCGGCAACCGTGCAGCGCTCTTCAAGGCTGAGCTGGCCGTATCGTTCGCCCATTGCAACACCCTAAGCTGGTGTTGCACTTCGTTTGTGAATTCAGGAGGGACCTTCACTGGCGCCTGCAAAGATCCCTCGCTTGCGCTCGGGATGACAAGGCGGCGTTTAGCGCCCGTCAATAATGATATGTCGGTAATCATATGATATGATGATGGACACACCATGCCCATCAGCGCCACCCGCAAGGCCGCCATCCGGGCCGAGATCGTCGAGCATGCTGCCCGATTGTTCCGGCTGCGTGGCCATGCCGGAACCAATATCGACGACATCATGCTGGCCGCCGGTCTGACACGCGGAACCTTCTATGCGCATTTCACCTCGAAGGAGGCGCTGTTCGCGGAGGTCGTGCGGATGGGTCACGGGCTGCTGCCCCGCCTGCGTACCGCCGAGAAGCCCGCCGCCGTGCTGGATGCCTATCTGGACAGGGAGAGCCTGAGCGCCACCGCACAGGGCTGCGCCCTCGCCTCGCTCGCCGGCGATGTGGCGCGCGCTCCGCTGGCGGCACGGCTCGCCTATGCCAACGTGCTTCATGGCGTGATCTCCGAGCTGGCGCGCGGGAAAAAGCGCGCCCTCCATGCCGATGCGACCGCGGTGGCGATCCTCGCGGTCGGCGCGGTGACGCTGGCGCGCGCGTCGGGCGACCTGCGGCTCAGCGACTGGCTCTTGCGCTGCGCCCGGCGTGCGGCAAAGACATTGATGAAGAAGCCGCCGGCTAAGCGGCGAGCTTCGCCAAAGAGGAAACGATCGACGTCACGCCCGAAAGCCGCTGCCGCTCGTTCGTCCAGACGCGCTGCACAATCACGCGGTGGTCGGGCCTGAGCTTCACGGCCGGCGCATTCTTCTGGATCCAGCCGACCAGGCGCTCGGGCCTGGGGAACCTATTGTCGTGGAAGCTGAAGACGACCGCCTTCTCGCCGGCGTCGATCTTCTCGACCTGGGCGGCCCGGCAGAGCAGTTTCAGGCCGACGGTACTCAGCAGGAACTCCGCCTCGACCGGCATGCGGCCGAACCGGTCGACCAGCTCGGCGGCGAAGGAATCGATCTCGCCCTGGCTGGTGAGTCCGCCCAGCCGCCGGTAAAGGCCCATGCGCACCGCGAGATCCGGCACGTACTCCTCGGGGATCAGCACCGGAATGCCGAGATTGATCTGCGGCGACCATTCCGACTTCTCGGCCTCCTGGGAGCGCCCGCGCGCCGCCGCGACGGCCTCCTCCAGCAGCTGCTGGTAGAGCTCGATGCCGACCTCGCGGATATGGCCCGATTGTTCGTCGCCCAAAAGGTTGCCGGCGCCCCGGATGTCGAGATCGTGGCTGGCGAGCTGGAAGCCGGCACCGAGCGTATCGAGCGTCTGCATAACCTCGAGGCGCTTGGCTGCCGCCTCGTTCAACGCCCGGCCCGGCGGCACGGTGAGATAGGCATAGGCGCGTGTCTTGCCGCGACCGACCCGGCCGCGCAGCTGGTAGAGCTGCGCCAGGCCGAACATGTCGGCGCGATGGATGATCATCGTGTTGGCGTTGCGGATGTCGAGGCCGCTTTCCACGATGTTGGTTGAAAGCAGCACGTCGAACTTGCCCTCGACGAAGTCCTGCATCGTGTTCTCGATCGTGGTCGGCGACAGCTTGCCGTGCGCCATGCCGAGCCTGATCTCAGGCACCAGCTCGCGGATTTCCGCGGCGACCGATGCGAGGTCCTCGACCCTCGGGCAGACATAAAATGACTGTCCGCCGCGATACTGCTCGCGCAGCAGGGCCTCGCGGATGGTGACGCCATCGAACGGCGTGATGAAGGTGCGCACCGCAAGGCGATCGACCGGCGGCGTGGCGATCAGGCTCATGTCGCGCACGCCGGTCAGCGCGAGCTGCAGGGTGCGCGGGATCGGCGTCGCGGTGAGGGTCAGCACATGCACGTCGGCCCGCAGTTCCTTCAGCCGCTCCTTGTGGGCGACGCCGAAATGCTGCTCCTCGTCGACGATCAGCAGGCCGAGATCCTTGAATTCGATGCCCTTGGCCAGCAGCGCATGCGTGCCGCAGATGATGTTGATGGTGCCGTCCTTCAGCCCCTCCTTGGTCGCCTTGGCTTCCTTGGGGGGCACGAGACGCGACAGGCGGCCGATGTTGAGCGGCATGCCCTGGAAGCGCTCGACGAACGTACGGTGATGCTGGCGGGCCAGCAGCGTCGTCGGGCCGATCACAGCCACCTGCTTGCCCGACATGGCCGCGACGAAGGCGGCGCGCAGCGCCACCTCGGTCTTGCCGAAGCCGACATCGCCGCAGACCAGCCGATCCATCGGCTTGCCCGACGACAGATCGTCCATGACGTCCGAAATCGCCTGCAGCTGGTCGTCCGTCTCGGCATAGGGGAAGCGCGCGCAAAACTCCTCGTACATGCCCTCCGGCGGACTGAGCGTCTCGCCCCGTCGGATCGCCCGTTCGGCGGCAATCTGGATCAGGCGGTCGGCCATGTCGGCGATGCGCTGCTTGAGCTTCGCCTTGCGGGACTGCCAGGCGACGCCGCCCAGCCGGTCGAGCACGGCCCCCTCCTCGCCCGCGCCGTAGCGGCTCAGCACGTCGATGTTCTCGACCGGCACGAAGAGCTTGTCGCCGCCTTCGTAGGTCAGGCGCAGGCAGTCATGGCGCGCATGATGGATCTCGAGCGTGACCAGGCCTTCGTAGCGCCCGACCCCATGTTCGCGATGCACGACGAGATCCCCGTCGCTCAAAGCCGAGGCCTCGGCGATGAATCGCTCCGACGGGCGGCGCTTCTTGGCCGGCCGCGACAGGCGGTCGCCAAGGATGTCCTCCTCGCTGATCACCTCCAGCCCGTCGAGTACGAAGCCGTGCTCCAGCGGCCAGATCACGATGGCGACGACGCCTGCCGGGAGGGCCTGAACCATGGCGAAGTCGGCGGCCAGCACCGGCGTGGTCGCGCCGTGCTCCTGCAGCAGGTGCTGCAGACGGGTCGTCGATCCATCGGTGTAACCGGCGACGACGATGCGGCGACCGGCTTCGTTGGCCGCCTTCACATGCTCGGCCACCCGGTCGAACAGGTTCACGCCCTGCGCGGTGCGCGCCTGGGCGAAGCCCTCGTGGCGACGGCCGCCCAGGTCGATCGTGTTCACCGCGCCGGGCGCCGAATCGAAGGTCGAGAACTGTGCGACGGTACGGCCATCGAGCAGCCGCTCCCATTCGGACGGCTTCAGGTAGAGCCGGTCGGGCGGCAGCGGCTTGTAGTCCGCGCCGCCGGTCATGCCGCCCTTGGCGCCGGTCTTCTGGCGCGCGTCGTAATAGTCGGCGATCAGCTCGTAGCGCGCGTTGAAGGCTTCCGTGGCCTCGTGATCGGCGGTCACGAGCGCACTGGGGCAATAGTCGAGAAGCGTCTCCATGCGATCATGGAACAGCGGCAGCCAGTGCTCGACGCCCACATGGCGCTGGCCGGCCGAGACCGCTTCGTAGAGGAGGTCCTCACCCGAGACATTGCCGAACAGCTCGCGATAGCCGCTCCGGAAACGCTCGATACTTTCGGGCGTCAGCAGGACTTCGCTGACCGGCAGCAACACGACCTCGTCGCGATTGCCCGTCGAACGCTGGCTCATCGGATCGAACGAGCGGATGGACTCAAGCGTGTCGCCGAACAGATCGAGACGCAGGGGCTCCGACGTACCGGGCGGGAAGAGATCGAACAGGCCGCCCCGGACGGCAAATTCGCCCGGCTCCATCACCGTCTCGGCACGACCGTAGCCGTTCTCGCCCAGGAACTTCGTGAGCCAGTCGACATCGACCGTTTGGCCCTTGCGCAGGATCGTCGCCGCCTCGGTGTAGAGGCTCTTGGGCGGCACGCGCTGCAGAGCTGCGCCCACAGAGGCCAGGATGATCCGCGCCGGCGCACCCGGCGCCTTGGCCGCGGCGAGCCGGCTGAGCGTCTCCAGTCGCTCGGCCACGATGTCGGGATGCGGCGACATGCGGTCGTAGGGCAGGCAGTCCCAGGCCGGGAAGACCAGTACCTCGCGGTCGGGGCTGAAGAAGCGCAACCCGTCCTGCAGCCGCTCCAGCCGCTGCCCGTCGCGTGCTACGTGCAGAATGTCGGTGCCGCCGGTCGCGCGCGCCAGCTCGCTCAGGACCAGCGCATCGGCCCCCTCCGGCAGGCCTGCGACGGTCCATTTGACGGCCTTGCGCGGAATTGCGGCGAGCGAACTGGCAAACGGCAGAGCCACTAGAACCTCACGCGGAACGCCAGCAGCTTGCGTACGACGGGCGTATCCTGGTCGACCGGCACCGCCACCTTGCCGGAGACCCAGTCGTAGATGTCGTTGTCGCCGACCGCGAGCAGCCGCTCATACTGATCGAGTTCGGCGGCGCCGAATTCGCCGAGATGCGCGCGCGCGAACTGCCCCAGGAGGATGTCGTTCTCCTTGTTGCCACGATAGGTGCTGCGGTAGAGCAAACGCTTCCGCCGCGTCTCCAGGTCCGCGTCGCCAACCATGTTTTCCCCAAGCCCGGAACAAAAAGGGGCGTAGCATATAGGCGGCGGCGATGACGAAGTCACGCCGCCCCTGTTCAAGCCAACCATGCGTCCGCAAGCCCTCACCCCCCTCTTCGCCCACGTCACTTCGCTACCCGGAATCGGTCCGCGGCTGGGCACGCTCGTGGAGAAACTGGCGGGGCCACTCGTGGTCGACCTGCTCTGGCACCTGCCCGCCGGCGTGATCGACCGCCGGAACGCGCCGGAGGTTGCCCAGGCGCGGGGCGGCGAAGTCGCCACCCTGACCGTCAACGTCGACGAGCATATGGTGCCGCACAGTCCGCGCCAGCCCTATAAGGTCTGGTGCAGCGACGAGAGCGGTCGCGTCTGTCTTACCTACTTCAACGGCCGCGAGGACTATCTCAAGAAGCTGCTGCCGCCCGGCGAGACGCGCGTGGTGAGCGGCAAGGTCGAGATCTACCAGGGCGAGGTGCAGATGACGCACCCCGACCATGTCGTGCCGCTGGCGGACCGCGACTCCATCTTGCGGGCCGAGCCCGTCTACGGCCTGACCGCAGGCCTCACCCAGAAGCCGGTGCAGAAGGCGATCGCTGCCGCCGTCGAGCGCGCTCCCATCCTCGCGGAATGGCAGGACGCCGCGTTCCACAGGAAGCGGGGCTGGAGCGACTGGAACGGCGCGGTCGCCCGTGCCCATACGCCGGAAGAGCCGGGCGATCTGTCGCCGGCCCATCCGGCCCGCGCCCGCCTCGCCTTCGACGAGCTGCTGGCCAGCCAGCTGGCCATCGCGCTGGTGCGTCATCACAACCGCACTCTGGCGGGCCGTGCGACGAGGGGCGACGGCCGTCTGCGCCAGGCCGTCCTGGCCTCGCTAGGGTTCGAGCTGACTGCCAGCCAGACGCAGGCCATCGCCGAGATCGCCGACGATCTGGCCAAGGAAGAGCGAATGGTGCGGCTGCTGCAGGGCGACGTCGGCAGCGGCAAGACCCTGGTGGCATTGCTCGCCATGCTGATCTGCGTCGAAGCGGGCGCGCAGGCCGCCATGATGGCGCCGACCGAACTTCTGGCGCGCCAGCATTTCGCGACCATCGCCCCGCTTGCGCAGGCCGCTGGCGTGCAGGTGGCCCTGCTGACCGGCCGCGATGGTCAGCGCCAGAAGAAGCAGACCCTGCAGGGACTGTCAGACGGAACCATCCAGCTCGTGGTCGGCACGCACGCGTTGGTGCAGGAGGATGTCGAATTCGCCGACCTGGCGCTCGCCGTGGTCGACGAGCAGCACCGGTTCGGCGTGCATCAGCGCATGGCGCTGTCGTCGAAAGGCCACGGCGTCGATCTCCTCGTCATGACGGCAACGCCCATTCCGCGCACGCTTATGTTAGCGGCCTATGGCGATCTCGACGTGTCGAAGCTCACCGAGAAGCCCAAGGGGCGGCAGGCGATCGACACGCGCACCATCCCGCTCGAACGGATCGGCGAGGTCGCCCAGGGGGTGGGGCGCCAGATTGCGGCCGGCGCCCGCGTCTACTGGGTCTGCCCGCTGATCGAGGAATCCGAGGAAATCGACCTCGCCAACGTGCAGGAGCGGTTCCGCATCCTCAGCGACCGCTTTCCCGGCAAGGTCGGGCTGCTGCATGGCCGGCTGAAGAGCGCCGAGCGAGAAGCCACGATGGCGGCTTTCGCCGACGGTCGCCTGTCGATCCTCGTGGCCACCACTGTGATCGAGGTCGGCGTCGACGTGCCGGCAGCCACGGTCATGGTGATCGAGCATGCCGAGCGCTTTGGCCTTGCCCAGCTCCACCAGCTGCGCGGTCGCGTGGGGCGCGGTAGCGCCAAGTCGACCTGCCTCCTGCTCTACGCCATGCCGATCGGCGAGACCGCCAAATCGCGCCTCGCGATCATGCGCGAGACCGAGGACGGGTTCCGCATTGCCGAGGAAGACCTGAAGCTGCGCGGCGCCGGCGAGCTCCTGGGCACCCGCCAGAGCGGCCTCCCGGACATGCGCTTGGCCGATCTCGCGGTCCACAACGAGCTGCTGGAAGCCGCGCGCGACGACGCCCGCCTGGTGATCGCGCGCGACCCGGACCTTCAGACCGAGCGCGGCAAGGCCCTGCGCGCCCTCCTCTACCTGTTCCGGCGCGACGACGCGGTCAGGACCTTGCGGGCGGGCTGATCAGCCCAACTGCCTCACATACTCCCTCAGAGCTTGCCGGGCCGCTTCGGCTGACTTCTCGGCGTCGGCCCGTCGAGTGGCGAGGGCCTCCAGGTCGGTCTCCTGCCTGTCGAGCGTCGCGAGGTAGCGACGCTGGAGGTCACTATTGGCCGGTACGCGCGCGAGGTTGTCGCGCAGGCGTGCCTGCTCCTGCACGATTGTCTGCCGCTCGGCCTCGACCTGCTGGACTTTGCGTTGGGCCTCCGCCGCCGTCTGCTGCAACTGCAGCACTTTGGTCAGCGCCTCGCGCGTCTTGGCGTCGAACTCTCGCGCCTGGGCATAGACGCGGATCTGCTCCGCGGCGCTTTCGATCAGGCGGATCTCCTGTTGCTGCGTCTGCTCCTGCACGACTTCGAAGGTCTGCGTCTGGTCTCCGCCAGGGAGCTGGAACGGAATGCGATAGTTGCCTTCGCTCAGCTCCACGTCCTTGGCATCCGGCTTGGTCAGCGTCCAGCCCGGCAGGCGCCGCTGGAAGACGACGAGCTGGCGCGACTCCTTCGCCGGGCCACGCACGCGATACACGGTCGTCTGCCGTACGACCCGCGACAGACGAAGCGCGCCGTTGGCGATGGTCCCCGACGTCACCCGTTCGGTCTGTGCCACGTCGCGCTCGATCACGATCTTCTCGTCGAGCGCATAGGCCAGCAGGCGTGTCTCGCCGACCGGGAAGGCCGAGAGGCGCGCGTCGCCGACATAGGAGACGTAGCCGCCCTTGTCGCGCTCGTAGAGCGTGATGATGCCCGGTGGCAGCCCGGAGTCGCCATCGTTGGTGAGCCGGATCGCAGCCAGCGGATTGCGGGCCGCAGTCTCGGCCTGATAAAGGGCGAGACGTTGCGTCGGCACCTGACGGTCGACGATCGGGATCGATAGCGTGCGCCCGTTCTCGACGCTGACGGCACGCGGGAACCTGAAGATCACCTGCGTGGCCGCGTCGCTCGCCTCGAACTGCTCGGCGGCCGCAGCCATCGGCGCGGGCGGCGGCGGTGGCGGCGCCATCGCGATCTGGGGTGACGCGCCGAATCGCTCCTGCTGCGCGCGATTGGGCGCTGGTGCCGGCATTGGCAGCGAGGACTTGGCGCGCTGATCGGCGCCGACGCCGCCGCGGTCCACCCCCGGCATCAGGCGTCCGGCGATCTCGACCGGCACCTCAGGCCGCGCCACGTAGTAGGCGTTGTACAGTGCTTGGCGGAAGGCGACCGGCCGGCCCGAGACAAGGGTCAGTTCGACATCCTTCCAATCCTGGCCGCTCAGATTCTCGACCACGGCCCAGCCCTGCAAGCCCGAGCGCGCGGCCGCGGGATCGGCACCGAGCGTCAGGCGATAAGAGGCCTTCCAGACCGGCGCTTCGACGATGTAGGCGACGCGGACGGCGCGCATGCCCTGCCCGCGCATCGTGAGATCGATGGTGCGCGCATCCTTGGCACGGTTGCCCTGGATGGCGACAAGGGCCTGACCGACCTTGTCGCGAAGGGCTGCATCGGCAAACTGTAGGTTCTCGGCATCCTCGAGAATGAACTGCTGCAGGCCGCGATCGGTGTAGAGTGTCACCCGCGTGCGCTTCACCATCCCCTTATTGTCGGGCAACGCGACGCTGTCCTCTTCGACCGACACGATACGGCCAGAAATCGAACGGCTGCCGCCCACGGTGACCTGCGCCCCCTTCAGGGTCTGCAGCAGCTCGGCCGGCGAGCCCAGCGAATTCTCGTCGAACGGAAGGTCCTTGAACGCCTGCGCCAGCGGTTCACGCCCCGGCAGGCTGAGTCCGCCCACTCCACCCTTGTCGTCATAGACGACGAGGCTCTTCAGCACGTCATCGACCTGTCCGAGCGATACAGTGAGCTTCAGGGTCGCGTCGCCGTCGACATTCGCCTCATACTCGAAATAGCCGAGGCCGCCGGACGAGAGCATCACCCTCTTCAGCGCCAGTTCCTGGGCGAAGGCGAAACTGGGGAACGCAAGCAGGCCCACGAGGGCCACGACGTTCAGCAAAAGGCGCATGGTCTCTCCTGGTCGATGCACCAGCAACCTGCGCTGTGACTGTGACACGAGCGCGGCGGCGGCGCGACGAACTACGGGCGGGTCCCGCAGTTAGGAGAGCGCGTCCTTCAACGCTTCGAGGGGCAGCAGAACGCAGTCCTGACGGGCCTTGTGGTCGGCCACGGGGGCGAAGACGTCGAACGGCTCGCGTGTCTCGCCCGGCTCGCGACCCAGCGCACGTTCGGCGTCGTGGCGCAGTTCGGCAACGCCTGCGGCGTCTCGGCCGACGGCGACCGCCGAGAGGGCGGAAGCAGAGGCCTGACACAAGAGGCAGCCGCGCACCTGATGGCCGATCTCGGCAATATGCCCTTCTCCGTCCAGACGAACGTCGAGGATTACCCGGTCACCGCATAGCGGATTGTCGCGGCGCACCGTCTTCGTCGGGTTCTCGAGCTTGCCGGTACCGGTCTTGGCCTTGGCGAGCGCGACGATGCGCTCCTGGTAGAGCTGGTCGCTCATCGCAGCGTCTTCGCGGCGTGGGCAACACCGGCCAGCAGGGCGTCGATGTCGCTGTTGTCGTTGTACGGCGCCATCGAGACGCGGGTCGTGCCGTCGAGGTCGAACCGGTCCATCAGCGGCTGCGCGCAATGGTGGCCGGCGCGCACGGCGACCCCGAACGAATCCAGCGTCTGCGCCACGTCGTGCGGATGCACACCATCCAGCATGAACGACGCGACCGGATAGCGGTTCTGCAGGCTGGCCGGCCCGAAGAGTTGCGTGCCGTCGATCTTCTGCAAGCCATCCATCAGGCGCTGCACCAGTCCCATTTCGTGATCGTGTGCGCCCGTCCAATCGAGCGTCTGCATCCAGGCGCAGGCGGCACCCAGACCGATCGCCGGGCCGATGGCCGGCGTCCCCGCCTCGAAGCGGCGCGGCGACGGCGCCCAGGTGGTCTCGGCCAGGGTCACGCGGCCGATCATTGATCCTCCGCCCATGAACGGCGGCATGGCGTCGAGCAGCTCCGGCCGTCCCCACAGGGCGCCGATGCCGTTGGGTCCGTAAGCCTTGTGGCCGGCGAAGGCGTAGAAATCGATACCGAGCGACAGCAGGTCGAGCGGCCCATGCGGCGCCCGCTGCGCACCGTCGAGCATCACCTTCGCGCCGACGGCCCGGGCGGCCTCGACGACCATGCGCACATCGAGCAGCGCGCCCGTCACGTTCGAAACGTGGGCCAGCGACACGAGCTTGGTCTTGGGCGTCAGCAGACGCGGCAGGGCCGAGAGATCGATGCGGCCGTCGCCCGTGACCGGCAGCATGTCGAGTTCGATGCCCGAGCGCGCCCGCAACAGCTGCCACGGTACGATGTTGGAATGATGCTCGATCTCCGACAGGAGGATACGGTCGCCGGGCTTCAGCAACGAGCCATAGGAGAAGGCGACGAGATTGATGGCTGCGGTGCAGCCGCCGGTGAAGATCACCTCCATCGTCGGCACGCCGAGGAACGCCGCCACCTCCGCTCGCGCCTTCTCGTAGGCCTCGGTCGCGCGCTCGGCCAGGCGGTGAACGCCGCGCAGGACGTTGGCACGGCTGGTCGTCTCGTAGTGGCGCACCGCGTCCATCACGGCGAGCGGCGTCTGCGCCGAGGCGCCGTTGTCGAGATAGTGGACCGGCAGCCCGTCGATGATCTCAGAGAGGATGGGAAACTGGGCGCGGACGGCAGCAACGTCGAAGCTCATGATTCGGTCTCTTGGCTGGAACGCGCCCGCCAGGCGGCCAGCGCTTCGGGCGTGTCGATGTCGGTGATCGCCGCCTCGCCCGTCATCTCGACCTCGCAGACGAGATCGGCATACTCGCCGATCAGATGCTTGGCACCGCTGTCGCCGGAGAGGTTGGCAATCTCGGCGAAGAAACGGCGCGCCCACAGGACGGGATTTCCGCGCTTGCCGCCGACCGTCGGCACGCAGATCGAGCGGCCCTCGACGGGGCAGAAGGCCGCCATCAGCCGGTCGAGCAGCGGCGCGCCCACCCCGGGCATGTCGCCCAGCTGGACGATGGCGGCATCGACAGTCGGTCCGAGTGCGGCAATGCCGGCGCGTACCGAGGTGCTGAGCCCGTCGGCGAAGTCCGGGTTCGTGACGAAGCGCACGCGCGACTTCGGCGGAATCGCCTTCTCGATCGCGGGTCGAATCTCGCCGGCCATGTGGCCCAGCACGACCACGACCTCGACCGCCTGTGAGGCCAGCGCGGCCTTCACCGCGTGAACGACCAGCGGTGCCCCGTCGGCCTCGGCCAGCAGCTTGTTCGGACCGCCCATGCGTGTGGAGCGGCCTGCCGCCAGCACCAGCACGGCCACGCGAGGCGCCTGCTGCGGCCCGGCCTCTTCCACCTCGGTGTCGTCTCGTGGTTGCGGACGGCTCGGGATCTCCGCCAGCAACCCGCCCGATCCCATGCGCACGATCTCCGCGCGGCCGACCGGCAGGCGCGCGGCGAGCCGCTCTAGCACCATGTCGAAGCCGTTGTACTTCGGCGACTTGGCGCAGCCCGGCAGACCGAGCACCGGCTTGCCGTCGAGTTCGGCGGTAAGGAGCAGGTTGCCCGGATCGACCGGCATGCCGAAATGGATGACCTTGCCGCCCGCTGCCTCGATGCCGGCTGGGACCACGTCGTGGCGGTCGACGATCGCCGACGCACCGGCGATCAGGAACAGGTCGCACCCCTCGGACTTGAGTTCGGCCAGCGCACTGGCAATCGCCCTGGCGTCGTGTGCGACGCGGCGCTCGACGTTCAGCGTGCTGCCGAGGGAGCTGAGTCGCTTGGTCGTCGTATTCACCGCCTTGTCGAGGACCTTGTCCCGCGTGCCCGGCAGCTTCGTTTGCACGAGCCCGGCACGCATCGCCTGGAACGGCGCCACGGATATCATCGGTCGGTTTGCCTCCTCGGCGACCGCGACCGCACGCGACACGGCGGTGCGGGGCGCGCCGTACGGAATGATTTTCACCGTCGCCACCATCTGGCGCGGTTCGACGCGTGCAAACGGCGGCAGGGTCGCGACCGTCACCGATTCGTCCAGCTCGTTCAGCGCGTCGATGCGCTCCTGGTCGAGCACGGCGAGACCGGCTTCGCGGGCAAAATGATTGCAGCGACCGGTGAAGGGCGCGGTGACCTCGATCCCCTCGCCGGCCAGCGCGCGAGCGACCGTGCCGGCCGCCTCGTCCTCGTGCATGTCGTCGGCATCGAGGCGCGCAGCCACCACCGTCGAGACACCGGCCTCCTTCAGGCGCGCAATGTCCTCAGCGGAGAGCACGCGGCCTTTGGCGAAGTTGATCCCGTCGGCGCGCCGGCTATGCGCCAGGATGGCGCCGGCGGCCTCGTCGACCGGTGTCTCGCCGAATCTCACGCCGCCGCGACCTTCGGCGCAGACAGGGCTTCGAGCCGGCGCGCGCGCACCTCGATGATCTGGCCGAGGATCGACACCGCGATCTCGGCGGGCGACTTGGCGCCGATGTTGAGGCCGACCGGGCCGTGTATGCGCGCGAACATCTCATCGGTGATGCCGACCTCGGCCAGCCGCTCCTTGCGCTTGGCATGGGTACGCCGGCTGCCCAGGGCGCCGATGTAGAAGACGTCGGACTTGAGCGCCGCCTCGAGCGCTGGATCGTCGAGTTTGGGGTCGTGGGTCAGGGTGACGACGGCAGTCGAACTGTCGAGGCCCATCGCCTGGAAGGCTTCGTCGGCCCAGTCCTGGATGACCTTCACGCCGGGAAAGCGCTGCGTCGTTGCCCAGGCGCCGCGGGGATCGACGACGGTGACGTCGAATTCCAGCATGGCGGCCATCGGCGCCAAGGACTGCGCGATGTGCACCGCGCCGACGATCACCAGCCGCGGCGGCGGTACATAGACATTGAGGAAGATCTTGGCACCGGCCACGTCGATGGTTTCGCTCTTGCCGGTCTCCATGGCGCGGCGGGCGGCCGCGAGGATCTCGGCGTCTCCCGCCAGCGCGCCTTTGGCGTCGTCGCGATAGACCAGCGCTTCGGCGGCATCGCTGAGGCGGGTGGCGAGCGTCACCGCCCGCCGCTTTGTACGGGCTTCCTGGAGGGCGACGAGGGTTGGGGCTTTCATCGGATCAATTCACCTTCTCGACGAACACCTGGACCTTGCCGCCGCAGGCCAGGCCGACGTCCCAGGCCTGCTCGTCGGTGACGCCGAAATCGAGCAGTCGCGGCTTGCCGTCCTTGATCGCATCGAGCGCCTCCTTCACGACGGCGCCTTCGATACAGCCGCCCGAGACCGAGCCCACCATGTTGCCCGCATCGTCGACCCCGAGCTGGCTGCCGACGGGGCGCGGTGACGATCCCCAGGTGACGATCACGGTGGCCACGGCGACGCCCTTGCCGTCAGCCTTCCACTTGCCGACCTGATCGAGAACTTCCAGCGCATCGCTCATGGTCTACTCCTTGCGAAGTTCGGTCTGCCATCCCGCGAGCCGCCTGTCGGCCCCGACGGTGCGGGCGCCCAGCGCGGCGATCAGGCCGGACAGGCTCTCCAGGTTGTGGACGGGCCTGAACTCGTCGACGTGCGGCAGCATTGCCTTGTTGCCCTGTGATTTGGGCTCGTAGCCCCCGTACCGCAAGAGCGGGTTGAGCCAGATCATGCGCGAGCAGGACTTATGCAAGCGTTCCATTTCCTCATCCAGGCCGGACGCGCCTTCGCGATCGAGCCCGTCAGTGATGAGGAGAACGACCGCACCCTGCCCCAGCACGCGGCGCGACCACTTGTTGTTGAACTCGTGCAGCGCCTGCCCGATGCGGGTGCCGCCCGACCAGTCCTCGACCTGTGCCGAGGCCTTCTGCAAGGCGACGTCGACGTCACGGTTGCGCAAAGCCCGCGTCACGTTCGACAGGCGCGTGCCGAAGGTGAAGCAGTAGACGCGATCGCGGTCATTGGTGATCGCGTGCATGAAATGCAGGAACATCCGCGTGTAGCGCGCCATCGACCCGGAGATGTCGCACAGGATGACCAGCGGCGGCGGCCGGCGGCGCTGCTCGCGCCGGGCCAGCTCCGTCAGCCCCTCCGGCCGCATCGCGCGGCGCAGCGAGGCGCGGAAATCGATGCGCGAGCCCCGTCGCGCCGGCTGGTAGCGCCGGGTGCGCCGTTCCGGCACCGGCAGCCGCAGACGCGCAATCGCTCGCAGCGCTTCGTCGACCTCCGTCTGCGACATCTGTTCGAAGTCGCGCGTCTGCAGGACCTCGCGGTCGGACACGGTGAAGGTGGCCTCGACCTCGACTTCCGGCGGCTCCTCGGACTGCTCCGGTGCCTCGCCTTGTCCGGGCTGCAGCGCCTCCTGGAGACGCCGGCTGAGCTGCTTGCCCTTTTCCTGCTCGGCCGGCACGCCGATCTGCGGCAGCAGCATGTCCATCATCTTCTCGAGCAGGCGCGGATTGCGCCAGTAGACGTGGAACGCCTGATCGAAGATCTCGCGCTGGTCGCGGCGGTTCACGAACACCGAATGGAGCGTCCAGTAGAAGTCGTCGCGGTTGCGCAGGCCGGCAGCCTCCACCGCCTCGATAGCGCGCAGGATCTGTCCCGGGCCGACTTTTAGGCCGGCAGTGCGCAATGTCCGCGCGAAATGCACGATGTTGCGGGCAAGCTTGCCGTCGCGCGGCTCGCGTCCCGGCAGCCCGGCCGGCGGATCGGGCAGCGTGTCCATCAAAGGCTCAGCCCAGCGGCTGGGCGGCGATGTCGGACTTCACCTTGCGCAGGATCTCGGCCGCTTCCGAGCCCTGCAGGCGCTGGATGTCGTCCTGGTACTTGAGAAGCACGCCGAGCGTGTCGTTGATCGTGCGCGGGTCGAGGTCGAGCACGTCGAGTTCGGACAGCGCCGTCGACCAGTCGATCGACTCGGCGACGCCCGGCGCCTTGAATAGGTCGAGCTTGCGCAGTTCCTGGACGAAGCCCACCACCTGGCGAGACAGGCGCTCGCTGGCGCCGGGCGCCTTGACCTTCAGGATCTCCAGTTCGCGCTTCAGGTCCGGATAGTCGACCCAGTGGTAGAAGCAGCGCCGCTTCAGCGCGTCGTGGATCTCGCGCGTGCGGTTAGAGGTGACGATGACGATGGGCCGCTCGGCTGCCTTCACCGTGCCGAGTTCGGGGATCGTCACCTGGAAGTCCGAGAGGACTTCGAGCAGATAGGCCTCGAACGGCTCGTCGGTGCGGTCGAGCTCGTCGATCAGCAGGATCGGCGCGCCCTCGACGTGCGGCTGCAGCGCCTCGAGCAGCGGGCGGCGAATCAGGAACTTCTCGTCGAAGATGTCGGCCGCGAGTTCGCCGCGGTCGTGCACGCCCTGCGCCTCGGCGAGGCGGATCTCGATCATCTGGCGGGCGTAGTTCCACTCATAGACTGCCGACGCGACGTCGAGACCCTCGTAGCATTGCAGGCGGATCAGCGGCCGCTTCAGCGTCTCCGACAGGACCTTGGCGATCTCGGTCTTGCCGACGCCCGCTTCGCCTTCGCAGAACAGCGGACGGCCCAGCTTGAGGGCGAGATAGAGGACCGTGGCGAGGCTGCGGTCGGCGATGTAGTCGCCGCCCTTCAGCAGCTCGACGGTGGCGTCGATGGACGCCGGAATGGGCGAAGGCATGAAACTCCCGCGAAAACTCGAGGCATCGAAGCGGTCAGTGTAGCGGATGGACCGGCGCGCCGATATGCTGGGAATCGCAAGATAATTCAAGGATTTGGGAGGACTACATGGAGGCTGAACCGTTCCGCGGCCGGACCGCGATCGTGACCGGCGGCGCGCGGGGCATCGGCCTCGCCTGTGCGGCCAAGATCACCGAGGGTGGCGGCCGGGTCGCCTTGTGGGATCGGGATCCCGAGCGCGCTGCCCAGTCCGCTGCTTGCCTGAAGGGCGCGGTGGCCATCGCCGTCGACGTCACCAGCGAGGCGGACGTGGCCAAGGCTCTGGCCGAGACCGAGAAGCGGCTCGCCCCGCCCGACATCCTGGTCGCCAGTGCCGGCATCACCGGTCCCAACACGACCGTCGCCAACTATCCCGTCGATGCCTGGCGCCAGGTCATCGACATCAACCTGACAGGCGTCTTCCTCTGCAATCGCGTCGTCGTCGACGGCATGGTGCAGCGCGGCTGGGGCCGTATCGTCAACATCGCCTCGGTCGCGGGCAAAGAGGGCAATCCCAATGCCTCCGCCTACTCCGCCTCGAAGGCGGCCGTCATCGGTCTCACCAAGTCGCTCGGCAAGGAACTTGCTACGACCGGCGTGCTGGTGAACTGCGTTGCGCCGGCCGTGGTGAAGACGGAGCTGTTCAGCCAGATGACCGAGCAACACATCAACTACATGCTGTCCAAGATCCCGATGAACCGCTTCGGCGAGGTCGGGGAAGTGGCCGAGATGGTCGCCTGGCTCGCCTCCTCCCACTGCACCTTCGCGACCGGTGCGGTTTTCGATCTCTCTGGTGGACGGGCGACCTACTGATGTCTTTGCATGAACTCACCCTGACCGAACTCTCCGCCGGCCTGGCCGCCAAGCGCTTCTCCTCGCGCGAGGTGGTCGACGCGTTGCTGGCGCGTATCGAGCATGCCGACGGCAAGCTGCACGCCTTCACCGAGGTTTATGCCCAGGAAGCGCGCGCGATCGCCGATGGCGCCGACGCGGCGCGCGCGTCAGGGTTCCCCTTGCCGCCGCTGCATGGTTTGCCCGTCGCCTACAAGGACCTGTGCGACATCGCCGGCCGCATCGGCACCGGCGGCTCCAAGATGTGGGAGAAGCGCGTCGCGACCGAGACGTCGAACACGGTGGAACGCCTGACCGCGGCCGGCATGATCCCGCTCGGCAAGCTGCACATGGTCGAATTCGCCTTCGGCGGCTGGGGTACCAATCCGCTGATGGGCACGCCGTGGAATCCTTGGGACCTCGAGACCCACCGCACGCCGGGCGGCTCGTCGAGCGGCACCGGCGTCGCCGTCGCGGCCCGCCTCACGCCCGCCGGCATCGGCAGCGACACCGGCGGCTCGGTGCGCATCCCCTGTGCCTTCAACGGGCTGGTCGGCCTCAAGGTCACGTTCGGCCGCATCAGCCTGCACGGCACGATGCTGCTCTCCTGGACGCTCGATTCGATCGGCCCGATGGCGCGCTCGGTCGAGGACTGCGCCCTGATGCTCAATGCGCTGGCCGGACCGGATCCGCGCGATCCCACGACCCTGGGTCAGCCGCTCGAGGATTTCACGGCCTCCACCAAAGGCGATTCGATCAAGGGCATGCGCATCGCGCTGCCCGATGCCTCTGCCCTTCCCGAATGCCACGCCGAAGTGATCGAGGCGTGGCAGGCGTCCGCGAAGAAGCTTGAGGAACTGGGCGCCATCGTCGAGCCGGTGAATATCCCAGAGTGGTATTTCAATCTCGGTGTCGGCGCGGGCTCGATCTCGGCCTCGGAACTGTGGTCGCTGCATCGCGGCTGGATCGAGGACATGACCCAGCCGATCGGTGCGGGCGTGCGCGGCCGCGCGATGGCCGCCAAGACCTTCGCGCCAGCCCTCTATGCCGAGGAGCTGCGCCGCATGGGCGAGCGCCGCGCCGCCTTCAACGCCTGGATGGCGCCCTACGACGCGCTGCTGACGCCGGCGCTGGCCTCGGGAGCCATCCCCGTCACCGAGGTCGACGAGACCTCGCCCGCGATCTCGCTTATGACCCGCCCCGGAAACTATCTCGGCCTGTGCGGCCTCTCCCTGCCGAACGGCTTCTCGAACGGCCTGCCGATCGGCCTCCAGCTGCTCGGCAAGCCGTACGCCGAGGGCACGGTGCTCAAAATCGGCAAGGCGCTCCAGGACGCGACAGATTTCCACAAGCGCACGCCCGATCTGTCGCCTCTGGGCCTCTAACCGACAGCGAGGGGCCTCTCGCGTTCAGACCCTTTGCTTCCGGCCCTGCAGGCCGACCATGAGGCCTGCAGCCACGACCACCGCCGTTCCGAGCCAGGTGTAGAAATCGGGCACCTCGGCGAACATCAGGTAGCCGACTGCAACCGAGCCGATCATCTGCGTATAGTTGAAGGGTGCCACGAAGTTTGCCGAGGCGTAGGTCATGGCCTTGGCCACGCAATAGTGGCCCAGGGCCCCCAACGCCCCCAGCGAACAGAGCAGTGCCCAGTCGACCCATCCCGTCGGCGTCTTCCAGTGGAACGGCAGCCACGCCGACATGATGATCGCGCCCAGCAGCACGCTGTAAAAGATCGAAGTGGCCGGCGCGTCGATGCCGGCCAGCCGGCGGATCAGGATCTGGTACATCGCGTAGCAGCCGGCGCTGCCCAACAGCAGCAGAGACTGCCATTGGAAGACCGCGGTCCCTGGCCTGATCACGATCAGCACGCCGGCGAAGCCCACGACCACGGCGGCCATCCGGAAGAAGGTGATGCGCTCGCCGAGCAGCGGCCAGGCCAGCAGAACCACGGCCAGCGGCGCCACGAAGGTCACGGCGATCGCTTCGGCGACCGGGATCGACTTCACCGCAGAAAAGAAGAACAGCGTCGACAGCATCATCATCACGGAGCTGACGAATTGGGTGCCGATGCGCCGGGTGCGCAACAGGCCGAGTCCCATGCGCGGCATGAACACCAGGGCGACCAGAACCAGGTGCAGGATGATCCTGAACCAGACGATCTCCTGCGGCGGATAGGTGGCCGCCAGGAGCTTCACGAGCCCGTTCATGATCGGAAACAGCGTGCAGGCCGTGCACATGAAGAGCACACCCAGCAGCGGCCGCGACGAGCGCCCGGGCGCCTGGATCTCGGCCATTGTCGGGCCTCAGCGCAGGAAGCGTTCGAGCGAGCCCAGCAGCAGCGTGCCACCCGTCGCGATCACGATAAGCGAAGCGGCGATGGCGGTGAAGCGACCGATTTCCTGCGAGCGTCCCTCGGCGATGATCAGCCGGTGCGCCAGCATCGAAGCCATGCCGATGGCCGCCAGAGTGACCGCCATGCCGAGCGCGATGGCGATGACGCCGACCACACCGGCCCACAGGACGTCGAGGGCGATCGCGAGCAGGATGATGATCAGCGCGCCGGCGCAGGGCGCGATGCCGGCCGCCGTCAGCAGCAGCCAGCCGGCGATCGTGCGCTGCGGCGGTTCGTGATCATGGTGATGGTGGTGGTGCCCATGCCCGTGACCATGTTCGTGATGGTGATGGTCGTGCCCGTGATCGCCATGCGGATGCTCGTGCAGGCGGCCGGTGATGCCGGCCCACAGGCGCCAGAATCCCACCAGCAGGATCAGCGTATAGGAGACGATCTCGACGTTGCGCACCTCGCGCATCGCGCCCAACAGTCCGACCGTCGAGGAGAGTTTCAGCGCTCCGGCAAGCAGTAGCGCCGCCAGCGTGTGGGTGAAGGCGATCCAGCCGCCGGCGAAGATGCCCTCGATCCAGGCACGCGGGCGGCTGCTGTCGAGGAAGTAAGCCACCACCACGGCCTTTCCGTGACCCGGCCCGAGCGTGTGCACGACGCCGTAGCCGAAACAGACGGTGACGAGGGTCCAGAGCGCCAGGGAGCCGGTCCCCGATTGCACGTCGCGCAGCGAGGTCGACAGGACGTGGTTGATGCGCCGCTGATAGTCCGCCGAGTAGCGCGCGAGCTCGGCGACGCTGTCGCTGAAGACCAGGGCGCCGGCGAGAGCGACAAGCAGGAGGAGCCCGATCCACAGGAAGGGCGACCGGAGGGCGGAGGTTCTCATGGAAGCTGGCATGTCACCACGTCGGCGAAGAAGGGATAGCCGCGAACGAACTCGGCCTTGTGCGTGGGATGCTTGCCCAGGGTGCAGCCGGCGGGGACCGACGCCTTGTCGACCTCGATGCGGATGAAGTCCTCAGGGTCGTAGGTGGCGATCGACACCAGCTTGGAAGGCTGGGGCAAGGCGAAGCGCATGACGTAGACCAGATTGCGCGGCCCCTGCTTGCGCGGCGCCCCCGGCGCATCGGCGCGCTTGTTGGGCGGCATCGGCATGCCGGCATTGTCGCCGGCGTTCCGGTCCCATTCCGGCGGGATGAAGCTCGCCGGATCGTCGATGCGGGCAGAGAATTGCGGCGCCTTGGGCGGGCGGAAGTCCTTGGCCCCGGTGTTGAGCCAGCTCAGGTACCCGTACTTGCCAAGCTCGGGCATCATCTCGCCCTCGAGCAGCTTGGTTTCCCGGGCCGAGAATTTGCCGTTCTTGTCCTCGTCGATCAGCGGGATTTCGACCTCGCTGGAATATGGGTCGAACCGCCATTCGATCTCGACATGGGTATATTTTCCGTCCTTGGCGATCATGCGAACGACCTGCTGCACGACGATGTGCGGATGGGCCAGCGCGGCCGCCGGTGCCAGCAGCGCGAAGGCGGCCAAAACCGGAGCGAATAGCCGCCTCATGCAGCGTCCTGATGCGGAACGGGACGCGGCTTGCCGTCGTCGTCGATCGCCACGAACACGAAAGTGCCATGGGTCACCCGCAGGTCGGTCTCTTCGTGACGGCGCTGGACTACCGTTTCCAGCCCGATGGTGATCGATGTCCGACCGACTTTCACGACTTCCCCATAGATCGACACCATGTCTCCCACCTTGATCGGCTGGACGAAGGTCATGGCCGTGATCGCCACCGTGGCCACCCGCCCCTTCGCCACCCGGGCCGCGAGCGAGCCGCCCGCAATATCCATCTGGCTCAACACCCAGCCGCCGAAAATGTCACCGTTTCCGTTCATGTCGGCGGGCTGCGGAACGGTCCTTACGATCGGATCGCGGCGACTTTCGGACATCCATTCCTCACCGGATGTGGTTGCTTTCAGGCGGTTTTGCTACCATACCCATGCCGGACCGGCCACCCAGCGATCCCCTCGCGCGGCCGTGGAAAGACAAGAAGCAGGCATGGCACGAAACGGCGATCTCTTCGATCGGTCTGGCGGCGGCAAGCGTGCCGCGGGGCCGAAGGAAAATTCCTACACGGCAAGCGACATCGAGGTGCTGGAGGGTCTCGAGCCCGTCCGCAAGCGCCCCGGCATGTATATCGGCGGCACCGATGAACGGGCCATGCATCATCTCGTGGCCGAGATCCTCGACAACTCGATGGACGAGGCCGTCGCCGGCCACGCCGACACGATCTGGCTTGAAATGCTGCCGGGCAACTACGTCGCGATCCGCGACAACGGCCGCGGCATGCCGGTCGACCCGCACCCGAAGTTCAAGAACAAGTCGGCGCTGGAGGTGATCCTCACCACGCTGCATGCCGGCGGCAAGTTCAACAGCAAGGTCTACGCCACCTCGGGCGGCCTGCACGGGGTCGGCGCTTCCGTCGTGAACGCGCTCTCGGACGATCTCGTGGTGGAGGTCGCCCGCGACCGCCAGGCCTGGACACAGAGCTTCTCGCGCGGCCTGCCTGTCTCGAAGCTCAAGCCCGCCGGCCCCGCCCCCAACCGGCGCGGCACGATCGTCACCTTCCATCCCGATCCCGAGATCTTCGGCAAGCAACAGTTCGTACCCGAGCGCCTCTACCGCATGGTGCGCTCCAAGGCCTACCTGTTCCGCGGCGTCGAGATCCGCTGGAAGTGCGACAAGTCGCTGCTGAAGAACAGCGGCATCCCCGAGGAAGAGACCTTTCACTTTCCCAACGGGCTGAAGGATTACATCACCTCGGAGATCGGACAGCGGCCGACCGTCGTACCCCAGCCCTTCGCCGGCGAGGCCAAGAACGACGGCAACGGCAAGGTCGAGTGGGCCGTCTGGTGGCCGAACGACGAGGAAGGCTTCGTCCGCTCCTACTGCAACACCGTGCCGACTTCCGACGGCGGCACGCACGAATCGGGCTTCCGCAGCGCTCTGGTGCGCGGCCTCAAGCGCTATGCCGAGCTGACCGGCAACCGCAAAGGCTCGGTCATCACCGCCGACGACGTGATCGACGGCTCCGCCGCCCTCGTCTCGGTGTTCATCGAGCAGCCCCAGTTCCAGGGCCAGACCAAGGAAAAACTGGTCAGCGTCGAGGCCACGAAGCTCGTCGAGACGATCGTCGGCGACAATTTCGAGCATTGGCTGATCGGCGACAAGGAAGCCGGCAACGTGCTGCTGGAGCATGTCGTCGCCAAGGCCGAGGAGCGGCTGCGGCGGCGCCAGGATCGCGAGCAGCAGCGCAAGACGGCCACGCGCAAGCTGCGTCTGCCCGGCAAGCTCGCCGACTGTTCGAGTTCCTCTTCGGTCGGGACCGAGATCTTCCTGGTCGAGGGCGATTCGGCCGGCGGCTCGGCCAAGGCCGCGCGCAACCGCGAGACCCAGGCGATCCTGCCGCTGCGCGGCAAGATCCTGAACGTGGCCAGCGCCAGCTCGGAGAAGATGCGCGAGAACCAGGAGATCCAGGACCTCATCCAGGCGCTGGGCTGCGGCGCCGGAGCCAACTACAACGACGACCGCCTGCGTTACGAGCGGGTCATCATCATGACCGACGCCGATGTCGACGGTGCACACATCGCATCGCTGCTGATGACGTTCTTCTACCGCGAGATGCCGAAACTGATCGAGAACGGCCACCTGTTCCTCGCCCAGCCGCCGCTTTATCGCATCAGCAAGGGTGGTCGCACCGAATACGCCCAGGACGATGCCCAGAAGGACGAGCTGGTCCGGGCAGTGTTCAACGGCAGGGCCGACATCACCCGATTCAAGGGCTTGGGCGAGATGCAGTCCGTCCATCTGCGCGAAACCACGATGGATCCGGCCAAGCGCGTGCTCCTGAAGGTCGATGTGCCGCTGATCACGGGCGCCGAGCCCGACGCCCGGATCGAGGAGATGCGCACCCGGACGCTCGTCGAGGATCTGATGGGCCGGAAGCCGGAGAAGCGCTACGCCTTCATCCAGGAGAATGCCCGGTTCGCCCGCGATCTCGACGTCTGAGGCTGATCGCCACGGGATCGCCGATCGCGCGCAGAAATGTGACATCCCCGGAGCCGGGTCCCGGGCGTATAGTACGCCGATAACCTGCGGAGGATTTTGCCCGATGCGTTTCAGGTCCCGGATCGCCGCCGCCTTGCTGGCGGTCGCAGCCCTTCCGGCCGCAGCGTATGCTGCCGTGATCGGCGGCACCTACTATGCGGTGCAGTACGACTATCGCGAATTCTTCGCCGCCACCGACGGCAAGAACTTCCAGGTGGTGATTCACGGCAATCCGTTTCCCGGCACGGATCCGGCTGTGGTGGCGCGCGACCTGCTACCCATGATGCAGGCGGCCAAGCCACTGCCGCGGCTCACCTTCACATACGAAACGCCCCCGGAATCGCCCCGCCCCAACTACCGTCTGATGCTGGTCTTCGACCCGGCGAACGATCTCAACAGCGATTCGGTCTGCAAGGGAACGGCACGCTTCAAGCCCGGCAAGCCCGGCGTCTTCAACGTCTATGCCATCTACTGCCGCAACGACATGACGATGTCCGAGACGACCGCCTGGACCCTCGCCTCCGGTCCGACGGACCCGCGAATCGGGGAACTGTTCCGTGAGCTGTTCATGGTAGTCTTTTCCGACTCCCCCGCCCTGAGGCCAAACCAGGGCGGTGGCACGGGCCGCGATTAGCGGTCCCCGGCCCCAAGCGCTCCACAGGGAACATCTGCTAACCAGACGGCAATGGCCGTCTGGTATCCCCTCCTCGATGTCGCCCTCTCCCGTCTCGACGCGGAGGCCGCCCACGGCCTCGCCATTCGGGCTCTGAAGACTGGCCTTTTGCCGGGAGACCGGCACCCCGATGCCGCATCGCTGGCGACCATGGTGTGGGGCCGTGAGCTGCCCAACCCGATCGGGCTCGCCGCCGGTTTCGACAAGAATGCCGAGGTCGCCGACGCCATGCTGGCCCAGGGCTTCGGACTGGTGGAAATCGGCAGCGTTACGCCGCGGCCGCAGGAAGGCAACCCGCGCCCCCGTCTATTCAGGCTGCCGCAGGATCGCGGCGTCATCAACCGCATGGGCTTTCCCGGGCATGGCCTGGAAGCCGCCCGCGCGCGCCTCGCCGCGCGGCCGCGTCGCGGCTTCGTCGGCGTCAATGTCGGCGCCAACAAGGACAGCGTTGACCGCGCCGCCGACTATGTGACCGGCTGCGTCGCGCTGGCACCCTATGCCGATTACCTCGTCTGCAACGTCTCATCGCCGAACACGCCCGGCCTGCGCAACCTTCAGGGCCGGACCGAACTCGCAGGCCTGCTGAAACGCGTTCAGGACGCAATCTCCGCGAAGCCGGTCCCGCTGGTGGTCAAGATCGCACCTGATGCGACGGACGACGATCTCGACGACATCGTCTTCGTCTGCCGTGATCTCCGGCTGGACGGCATCATCATCGGCAACACCACGCTCTCCCGGCCGCCCTCGCTTCGGTCGGAGCGGCGTGCCGAGGCCGGCGGCCTGTCGGGCGCCCCGCTCACGGCGCTGTCGACCGAGGTGCTCCGCAAGACCGCCCGGCGCGTCGAGCGGCAGTTCCCTCTGATCGGCTGCGGCGGCGTCGGGTCGGGCGCCGACGCCTATGCCAAGATCCGCGCCGGCGCCACGCTGGTGCAGCTCTACTCGGCCATGGTCTACGAAGGCCCGCCGCTCATTCGGCGGGTCAAGGACGAACTGACGGCCCTGCTGGCACGGGACGGTTTCAACTCGGTCGGCGACGCGGTCGGCGCTGACCTGACCCCCTAGTTCGTCGCATCGCGAAAATCTAAGCCGCAGACGCGCGGGTTTCGAGGCCATACACTCCCGGCCAGGGAGATGTAAGAGAAGTGCCGCTCTGGATAACGATCACCGTCGCTGCCGCTCTGTGCCAGAACATCCGCACGACGATGCAGCAGAAGATCCGCGGCATCCTGAGCGTCGATGGCGCCAACTTCGTCCGCTACCTCTACGGGGCCCCGCTGGCGCTCGGCATGCTGGCCTTCCTGGTCTTCGTGACCGGCCGGCAGGTGCCGTCGATCTCGCTGCATTTCCTCGCGCTCGTGACTATCGCCGGCGTGGCCCAGATCGTGGCCACGTCGCTCATGATCCATGCCTTCTCGCTGCGCAACTTCGCGGTCGGCACGGTCTACTCGAAGACCGAGACGGTGTTCGTCGCCCTGTTCGCAACGTTCATTGCAGGAGAGCCCCTGAAGCTCGGTGCCTGGGCCGGCATCCTGGTGTGCCTCGGCGGCGTCGCCATCCTGAGCGTGCGGGGAAGACTCTCCGACGTGCGCAGCGTGCTGGCCGATCTGACGCACAAGGGCGCGCTCTACGGCATCCTGTCGGGCGCCATCTTCGCCATCGCTGCCGGCACGATCCGCGAGGCCTCGAAGCTGCTGCCCGAGGGTGACTTCCTAGTGCGCGGCATCACCGTGCTCGCCTGCATGAACACCATCCAGGTCATCCTGATGGGCCTCTACCTCGCACGGCGCGACCGGCCGCAGCTCGCCAAGGTCTGGTTCAACTGGCGGTCTTCGATCTGGGTCGGAATCTTCAGCGTGCTGGGCTCGGCCGGCTGGGCGCTCGCAATGACGCTCGAGAACGCCGCGCTGGTCCGCGCCGTGGGCCAGATCGAACTCGTCTTCACCTTCATCTCCTCCCGCCTCATACTCAAGGAGCGGCCGTCCCTCGGCGAGTGGATCGGCAGCATCCTTGTGGTCGGCGGGGTCGTTCTCATCCTCGCAACCCGGTGATTCCATGACGGACAAGACAAGGCCGCTCGACGGCCTGCGCATCCTCGATTTCTCCACCACCATCGCCGGCCCGCACTGCAGCCGGCTGCTTGCCGACATAGGGGCCGACGTGGTGAAGGTCGAATCGCCCGAAGGCGACCTGATGCGTTCGCGCCCGGTGCAGCGCGACGGCTTCAGCACCATGTTCGGCCAGCTCAACGCCGGCAAGAAATCCATCGTGCTCGACCTCAAGAAGCCGGAGGCGGTCGCCGCCATCAAGAAGCTGGCGGCCACGGTCGACATCCTGGTCGAGAACTACCGTCCCGGCGTCATGAAGCGGCTGGGCCTCGACTATGCCGAGCTGTCGAAGGTCAACCCGCGGCTGATCTACTGCGCGATCTCGGGCTACGGCCAAACAGGTCCTGGGGCCGGACGGCCCGCCTACGCGCCGGTGATCCATGCCTCGACCGGCTACGACATGGCGCATCTCTTCTACCAGCAGGGCCGCCAGCGGCCTGACAATTGCGGGATCTTCGTCGCCGACTATGCCAGCGGCGCCTATGCGATGGGCGCCATCCTTGCGGCCGTCCACCAGCGCCATGCGACCGGCAAGGGACAGATGGTCGACGTCTCGATGTTCGAGACTCTGATCGGCATGTTGCTTGGTGAGGTCAACCGCGCCCAGTTCGACTTCGAGATGCCGTCCCGTCCGATGTACGGGCCGATCGAGGCGATGGACGGCTACGTGATGCTGGCGACCGCCAGCGAGAAGACTTTCCAGGACATGGCAACGGCTGCCGGCCGCCGCGACTGGCTGACCGACCCGCGTTTCGAGAAGTACCAGGATCGCCGAATGAACTGGGGACTGCTGGTCGACGAGCTGGAGGAGTGGTCGAAGAAGCTGAGCGTCAAGGAGGTCGTGGCGGCACTGGAGAAGCAGGGGGTGCCCTGCTCGCCCTACGTCACGGTCACCGAGGCGTTGCAGGACCCCCAGGTCGAGCATCGCGGCTCGCTCTGCACCATCGAGGACGGGGGTGGCAGTTACAAATCGCCGGCACCGCCCTTCCGCTTCTCCGGCTCAGCCCTGCAGAGCGGCCCCAAGGTCGCCGCACTCGGCGAGGATACTAGGACAGTGCTGGCACAAGCCGGCCTCACCCCCTCCGAAATCGAGGGCCTTGTAAGATGATCGATCCACGGACCCCCGTCCTGGTCGGCGCCGGCCAGATCACCGACACAGTCGGCAAACCGTCGAGCGAGCGATCGCGCGTCGCCTTCTGCGCCGAGGCCGCGAACCTGGCGCTCGAAGACACGCAGGCCGCCATCGGCGGGCACGCGCTCGGCCATCTGGTCGATGCCTTCGCCGTGATGGAATTCTTCAGCGACATCAGCCCGCGTTTTGCCTCGCCCTACGGCCGGTCGAGCAATCCGCCTCAGAGCGTCGCCAACCGGCTGCACGCCGCTCCCAAGCAGTTGCTCTACACCCATTCGGGCGGCAACATGCCCCAGTATCTGGTGAACAGGTTCGCCGAGCAGATCGCCAACGGTGAGACCGAGCTGGCCCTGATCTGCGGCGCCGAGCTGCTGCGCAGCACGCAGAATGCCCGCCGCGCCAACATGAAGATCGACTGGAACGAAGATCCGGGCGGTGGCGAGCCAACCCGCATCGGCGATCCGCGCTTCGGCTTCAGCGAGGAGGAAGCGCGCCATGAGCTTCGGGCAGCCATCCACTTCTATCCGCTGCTGGAAAACGCCATTCGCGGCGGCCTGAATCGCGACGTAGACACCCATATGAAGGCGATGGGCCGCCTCTTCGAGCGCCTCGCCGCCGTGGCCAAGAACAACCCCCTGGCGACGCGCCGCGAGGGCTACAGCGCCGACGCCCTGTCGACGATCTCGCCCGACAATCGCTGGATCTGCTTCCCCTATCCTCGCCTGATGAACGCCAACGCCATCATCGACCAGGCGGCGGCGGTGCTCGTCACTTCGGTCGAGAAGGCCCGCGAATGGGGCATCCCGCAGGACCGCTGGGTGTTCCTGCACGGCTGTGCCGACGGCACCGACACCTGGGTCGTGTCCGAGCGCGACAGGCTCGACGCGTCGCCCGCGATTCGCGGCTGCGCCCGCATCGCCCTCGACATGGCAGGCAAGAAGGTTTCCGACATCGACGCCTTCGATCTCTACAGCTGCTTCCCGTCGGCCGTCGAAGTTGCGATGAAGGAGATCGGGATCGCCGAGGACGATCCGCGCCCGATCAGCGTGACCGGCGGACTGCCGTTCTTCGGCGGGCCCGGCAACAACTACGTCACCCACTCGATCGCCGAGATGATGAACGTGGTGCGCGCCAGGCCCGGCTCCTTAGGCATGGTGACGGCCAACGGCAACTATCTCACCAAGCACTCGGCCGGCCTTTACTCGACCGAGCCCACGAAAGGCGCCTGGAAGCGCGAGAATCCGAAGAAGTTCCAGGCCGAGCTAGACGCACTCCCGAAGCGCAAGGTCGAAGCCAAGCCTATCGGCACCGGCACGATCGAAACCTATTGCGTTACCTACGGCAAGGACGCGCCCGAGCGCGGCTACATCCTGGGCCGCCTCGACCGCACCGGCGACCGTTTCGTCGCCATGACCCCGGACGATCCTGCCCTGGTGGCCGACATGCTGACGCGTGAGCAGCTGGGGCGTAAGGTGTCGGTCTCCGAATCGGGCGGCCGCAACGTTTTCCGCCCTGTTTAAGGCCGAGGAACACATGCCGAACGTGCTGGGTGCGGCGCAGACCGCGGAGTTCAACGAAAAGGGCTTCACCTATGCGCGCGGTCTGTTCGCGCCCGACGAGGTGGAGTTGCTGACCCGCGCCATGGAGGAAGACCCGGCGGTGCGGAACAGCATCCTCGACCGTCGCGACGGCGAGGGTCGTTCGACCCGCATCGCGCTCTGGAATCGCGCCGGCGACAGCGTCTACGGGCTGGCCGCTCGCGTGCGGCGCATGGTCGACACGTCGGCGGCGCTGCTCGGCGGCCCGGTCTATCACTACCAGTCGAAGCTCACGGCCAAGGAGCCGGAGGTCGGCGGCGCCTGGGAGTGGCACCAGGACTACGGCTACTGGTATTACAATGGCTGCCTGCGGCCCGACATGCTCTCGATCATGATCGGGCTCGACCGGACCAACCGCGAGAATGGCTGCCTGCAGATCGCCACTGGCTCTCACAGGCTGGGCCGGATCGATCACACGCCGCTGTCGCCGACCCAGAACGAAGTCGATCCCAAGCGCATGCCGCACATCCTCGAGAAATGTCCCATCGAGTATTGCGAGCTCGAGGCAGGCGACGCGCTGATCTTCCACTGCAACGCGATCCACCGTTCGGATGCCAACCGCTCGCCCAACCGGCGCTGGACCCTGCTGATCTGCTACAACAGAGTGGACAACGACACATTCACGAAGGTCGACGACCGCTA
Organism: Reyranella sp.; assembly: GCA_046296475.1. Classification (GTDB taxonomy): domain Bacteria; phylum Pseudomonadota; class Alphaproteobacteria; order Reyranellales; family Reyranellaceae; genus Reyranella. The sequence continues at coordinate 35,931 of JBKBLH010000003.1, read as the reverse complement.
CTACGTGCCGCTTGAGCCGGTCGACGACGATGCGATCCGCCGGGCCGGACTGCGCTTTGCGCGCGGCGACGGACAGGAACACTTTGCCAGCAAGCCTTACGTCCCCGATTTGCGGAAGGCGTCGTAGAGACCATGCCCGGCCCCAGACTGATTGAAATCCTGCTGAAGCAACGCGAAGCTCAGCTCAAGGACGGTGCGCCAAGCGCCGAGCAGCGCATTGACCGGCTCAACCGCTGCATCGGCCTACTGGTCGACCGTCGGCATGACATCGACGCGGCCCTCACCGCGGATTTCGGCGCACGATCACCCACTGTGACCGCGTTCGCCGACGTCGCGAGTTCGATCGGTCCGCTGAAACATGCGCGCGACCATTTGCGGAACTGGATGAAGACCGAAAGGCGGCGCACGACGCCACGCATCCTGGGCTTTCTGGGCGCGCGGGCGGAGATTCGCTACCAGCCCAAGGGCGTCGTCGGCGTGATCAGCCCGTGGAACTTTCCCGTGAATCTCACCTTCGCACCTCTGGCCGGAGTGCTGGCGGCAGGCAACCGGGCGATGATCAAGCCGTCCGAGACGACGCCGGCCACGTCCGAACTGCTGAAGCAGATGTTTGCCAGCGCATTCGACGAAAGCGAGATCGCCGTCGTTACCGGCGGTCCGGAGGTTGGACAGGCCTTCTCTGCCCTGCCCTTCGACCATCTCGTTTTCACCGGCGCGACAGCGATCGGCCGCCATGTGATGCGGGCAGCTGCCGAAAACCTCGTCCCGGTGACGTTGGAGCTTGGTGGCAAGAGTCCTGTCGTGGTCGGACGCTCGGCCGACATGTCCGTGGCCGCGGCGCGGATCATGAACGGCAAGACGCTCAACGCGGGACAGATCTGCCTGGCGCCGGACTATGTGCTCGCGCCGTCCGACCGTCTCCCCGACTTCGTTGCTGCGGCGAAGATGTCCGTCGGACAGATGTTCCCAAGCATCCGCGAGAGCCCGGACTATACCGCCATTGTCACGGACCGGCACTATGCACGGCTGATGGACTATCTCGACGATGCGCGTGCCAAGGGCGCGGAGATCGTCGAGATCAATCCGGGCGCCGAGGACCTGCGCCAGCAGCCGCATCGCCGCATCGCGCCGACCCTGATCCTCAATCCGACCGACGAGATGAAGGTCATGCAGGAGGAGATCTTCGGACCGCTGCTGCCGGTGAAGGCCTATCGCGAGGTCCAGGAGGCGATCGACTACATCAACCGCCACGACCGACCGCTCGGCCTCTACTATTTCGGAAGCGACGCAGCGGAGCGCGACCGTGTGCTGGCCTCTACGACGTCAGGCGGCGTCACCGTTAACGACGTGGTGATGCACGTCGCCCAGGAGGAACTCCCGTTCGGCGGCATCGGCCCGGCCGGCATGGGCGCCTATCATGGCCATGATGGGTTCCGCGAATTCAGCCACCGCAAGTCGATCTACCACCAGATCAAGTGGGATCTGGCACCGTTGCGCATGCTGCGCCCGCCCTACGGTGCGGGGTTGGCCAAGTATCTGTCGATGCAGATCAGGCGTTGAAAGCAAAAGGTCCCTTGCTACGCTCGGGATGACAATGGCGGTGAAGTGTCATCCCGAGAGTAAACGAGGGAGCTTTGTCCCTCACGCCGCCTTGATGTTCGAGCGCTGGATGTGGTCGAGATTTGCGCCTTCGATGCGCACCAGCTTCGTCAGGCCGTCGCGCTTCGGCGAATGGACGACGCCGACATCGTAGAAGTGGCTGTCGCCCGGCTTCAAGACGTAGGTCCTTGCCGGCTCGACAACGGTCGGCTCATTGCCCTCGCCCTTCTTGACGATCCGCCAGTCCGTCATCTCGGTGTCGCCGGTGGCAAGGCCGTAGATCGCCCAGCTCGAGCCGTGATCGTGCGGCCCACCATGTGCGGCCGTCTCGTAGACGTGCCCGCAGATACAGAAGCCCAGCTCCGGATCCTCGTACAGGACCTTGCGCGGACGGCATTGGTCGGCGGTCAGGTGCTTCGCGACGAACTCCTCGTCGAGCAACACCTTCGACACCAGCTTGCAGACTTCCTGCTTACCGGCGGTCCCCGAATCGGCCTTGAGGGCCTGGCGAATGTCGGCGCTCAACTGCTCGAGAGTGTAGGTCATTCCTTGCCTCCATCAGAATATCCATAGTCGCACGGTGGATACTGGAGATCACCTCTTGGCCGTCGCCGGCAACCGCTCTGCGAACCCCGCAGGGGCTAGGCGCCCAACCTCTCCAGCGCCGCGCTCAGGCGCGCCCCGGTCTGTTCGGCCTGCGCCCGACGCTCGCGCTGCTCCTCGACGACCTCTTCCGGCGCACGAGCGACGAAGGCGGCGTTGGCGAGCTTGGCGTCGATCTTGCCGACCTCGTCGGCGAGCTTCTTGATCTCCTTCTGGAGACGCGCGCCCTCGGCCTTGAGGTCGATCACATCGCCAACCGGCAAGGCATAGGTCGCCTCGCCGAGAACGATCTGCAGCGACGCCTTGGGCGCCGAGGCGGCCGCCTCGACTCCCTCGATGCGCGCCAGCCGCCCGATGGCGGCCCGATGCGTCTCCAGCCGTGCGCCCGTCGTCTCGTTGCCGCCGATCACCAGCAGCTTGAGCTTTGCGCCGGCCGGCACGTTCAATTCAGCCCGTGCCGAACGGATGTCCTGGATCAGCTTCACCAGCCACCCCATCTCCGCATCGGCCGCCGCATCGATGACCGTCGGCGCCGGCCAGGGCTGGCCGATCAACGGTCCATGCTCGGCTCGGTGGCCGAGCTTGTCCCACAGCTCCTCGGTGATGAAGGGCATCACCGGGTGCATCAGCTTCACTGTTTCGCGCAGCACGAACGCCGTGACGGCGCGCGTCTCGTCCTTCTCGGGACCATCTGTGCCCTGCAGGATCGGCTTGGTGAGTTCGACATACCAGTCGCAGACCACGCCCCAGACGAATTCGTAGAGCGTGTTGGCCGCTTCGTTGAGGCGGAAGTCGGTCAGTGCCCTGTCGATCGCCTGGTTGGCGCGGGCGAGTTCGCCCAGCATCCATTTGTTGACCGTGAGCCTGGCCGATGCCGGATCGAAACCTTTCGGCAGCGCCGCGCCGTTCATCTCGGCGAAGCGCGTGGCGTTCCACAGCTTGGTCGCGAAGTTGCGCGCGCCCTCGACGCGGGCCGGAGACAGGCGCAGACGGCCGGCCTGGCTGGCCGCCAGCGAGGTCATGGTGAAGCGCAGCGCGTCGGCGCCGTACTTGTCGATCAGCTCCAGGGGATCGATCACGTTCCCCTTGGACTTCGACATCTTCTGGCCCTTCTCGTCCGTCACCAGCCCGTGCAGGTAGACGGTGCGGAACGGCACCTCCTTCATGAAGTGCATGCCCATCATCATCATGCGGGCGACCCAGAAGAACAGGATGTCCCACCCAGTGACCAGCGTGCTGGTCGGGTAATACTTGTCGAGTTCCGGCGTTCGGTCAGGCCAGCCCAGCGTCGAGAACGGCCACAGGGCCGAGCTGAACCAGGTGTCGAGCACGTCGGGATCGCGTTCGAGTGGGACGTCCTTGCCGTAATGGGCCCTTGCCTCGGCTTTCGCCTCCTCCTCCGAAAGCGCCACGAAGACCTTCTTGTCCGGCCCGTACCAGGCCGGGATCTGATGCCCCCACCAGAGCTGGCGCGATATGCACCACGGCTCGATGTTCTCCATCCAGCGGAAGAAGTCCTCGCGGCCCCTCTCGGGCACGAACTTCACGCGGCCGTCGCGCGCCGCCGCCAGCGGCGCCTCGGCGAGCTTCTTCGCGTCGGCATACCACTGCTCGGTGAGATAGGGCTCGACCGGGACGCCGCCGCGATCGCCGTACGGGACGGTATGGGTGTGCGGCTCGATCTTCTCGACGAGCCCGAGTTCTTCCATCTCGGCCACGATCTTCTTGCGAGCCTCGAACCGGTCGAGGCCACGATACTTCTCGGGCGCCTTGTCGTTCACCCGGGCGAACTTGTCGAAGATGTTGATGGCTTCAAGATTGTGCCGGCGCCCGACCTCAAAGTCGTTGAAATCGTGCGCCGGCGTGATCTTGACGGCGCCAGAACCCTTCTCCGGGTCGGAGTAATCGTCGCCGACGATCGCGATCCGGCGGCCGACCAGCGGCAGTATCGCGTGCCTGCCGATCAGGTGCTTCCACTTCTGATCGTCCGGATGCACGGCGATGCCCGTGTCGCCCAGCATCGTCTCGGGTCGGGTCGTAGCGACCACGATGAACTCGTCCGGGCTGCCGTCGATTGGATATTTGAAGTACCAGAGGTGGCCCTTCACCTCGCGCGACTCCACCTCGAGGTCGGAGATCGCCGTCAACATCTTGGGGTCCCAGTTGACCAGCCGCAGGTCCTTGTAGATCAGGCCTTCCCGGTAGAGTTCGACGAACACCTTGAGCACGGCCTTCGACAGGCCCTCATCCATGGTGAAGCGCTCGCGGCTCCAGTCGCAGGAGGCGCCGAGCCGGCGGAGCTGGCTCGTGATAGTGCCGCCGGAGTAGGCCTTCCACTCCCAGACCTTGGCCAGGAACTCCTCGCGGTTCAGCAGCTTCTTGTTGGCATCCGTCCGGGTGGCACCTTCGACGGCAAGGCCGATCCCCTCCTGCTCGAGGTTGCGCACCACCACCATCTGGGTCGCGATGCCGGCATGGTCGGTGCCCGGCTGCCACAGCACGTCGTCGCCCTTCATGCGGCGCCAGCGGATCAGCACGTCCTGCAGCGTGTTGTCGAGCGCGTGGCCCATATGGAGGCTGCCCGTGACATTGGGCGGCGGGATGACGATGCAGTAGGGCTGCTTGGGCGACTCGGGATGGGCGCGGAAAGCTCCCGCGGCTTCCCACTCGGGGTAGCGCCGGGCCTCGATTTCCTTGGGGTCGTAGGTCTTGTCGAGCATCTTCTGGCCTTAAACGAAAAACGCCACGGTTGCGACACCGTGGCGATGAACGAGGTGGCGCCCCGGGGTCAGCGGCGGGTCAGCCGCGCGATCTCGCGTTCGACGTAGCGCTCGACCATCGGCGGCAGGTTGGTGTCCAGCCACTCCTTGAGCATCGGGCGCAGCATTTCCTTCACCAGGTCCTCGATGGTCTGTCCGGAGCCGCCGACCCGCGGTCCGGGATCGCTCGCCGCCGGCGGCGGCACGCTGTCCTGGACTGCCTTGTTGAGCCGGGCAAATGCCGAACTTGTCGCGCCCACCACACCGTCGCCAACCAGCGTCTCCCCCGGAGTCGCCCGGACGGCGGCCGGCTCGCTGGCGGAGATTTCCGTCGCGGGCTGCGGTATCTCGGTCGCATTCGCGGGTTCGATCCGCGGGATCGCGGCGGGCTGTTCGTTGGGCATCGACTTGGGTTCTTCCACGATATCGGTGAGCAGGAGCACGTCGTCGCGCGGGGCTGAAGGTGGCGCAGACGGGAGCACAGGGGGGATTACCGGCGGGCGCTCGCTCGGCCCGGCATTCGAATTGCGCAAGCCCCCGACCTGGGCTCGAGCCTCGTCGTCGGAGATGATCTTGCGGATGGACGCCAGAATGTCGTCCATCGACGGGTCCTTGCTGACGGGCCCCTTGCCGTCGCTCATCTCCCGCTGCTCCCCATCGGGGCGGCCCCGGCGACACCGGCCGGCGAGGTGGACGGCGGAATGTTCCCTGTACCGGATTCTCCGCTGCTGCCCCAGCCGATCCAGCGGGAGCCGACATCCTTGTAATAGCGCTCCTCGTCGTAGTACTCGACCGGAAGCGCCAGCGTGCGCGCCGTCAGGCGGCCGATACCGGCCAGTACGCCATAGTAGGCGACCTGCACGTCGTGACGCGCCTGGATCAGGTTCACCTGTGAATTGAGCAGTTCCTGCTCGGCGTTCAAGACGTCCAGGGTGGTGCGCGAGCCGACGAGCGCTTCCTGGCGAACGCCGTTCAGCGCGACTTCGTTGGCGCGCACCTGCGATTCGAACGACGTGACCCGCGACCGCGAGGAATCGAGTTGCCGCCAGGCGCGGATCACGTTCTCCGCGACCGACCGACGGGCGCTGTCGAGTTCGCTGCGGCGCTGTCCGACCAGTTCGCGCGCCGAGCGGACTCGCGACCACTCGCTGCCGTTCTGGAAGATCGGGATGGTGGCCTGAAGGCGGACGGCGTAGTTATAATATCTATCGTTCGGGACCTGGAGGTTGAACTGTTGCTGCAGGGCGCCGACCAGGTTGACCTGCGGCAGCAGGTCGCCCACGGCTGAATTCACGCCATAATTGGCCGCGGTAATGCGGTGCGCCGCGGTAACGGCGCGAGGGCCGGCGTCCATCGCCAGGCCGATCGCCTCCTCTTCAGACGACGGCAGGCCGCCGATCAGGGGGATCTCGCCCAGCTTGCCCGGCTTCTTGCCGATCGTGCGCTGGAAGGCCGCTTCGGCAATACGGACCTGGGTCTCGGCCTGGACGAGGTCGGCCTTGGCAAGCTCGAGGCGCGCCTCGGACTGCGCGACGTCGGTGATGGTCAGTTCGCCGACCCGGAAGCGCTCGCGGGTGGCGTCGAGCTGCTGGACCAGCACCCGCACGTTGTTCCGGCGGGCATCGGCTATGCCGATGTTCTGAATGAGGTCGGCATAGGCCGTCACCGCGGCCAGCAGAACGTTCTGCTCGGTCTCGGCGAGCTGGGCCCGTTGCGCCTGGATGTTGGACTGTGCCTGCTTGGTCTCGGCAATCGTCTTGCCGCCACGGAACAGCGGCTGGACCATCTGCAGGGTCGTGAACTTGCCGTTCAGTGCATAAAAGGTTGGCGCGGTGCGCTGCGAATACGAGTCCTGCTCGATCTTGTTGTATTCGACGTTGAGCGTGACGCGCGGGCGCCAGTTGGCAACCGCCTGCGAAAGCGTTTCGTCGGTCTGACGCAGGATCGCCCGGCTCGCCAGCAGATCTGGGTTGCTGTTGTACGTCGTCGACAGCGCCTCGATCAGGCTCTGCGACCACGCGCTGGGAGCGCCCCCGAGCCCGACCGCCAGGATGCACGCGGCCGCGGTGCGGGCGTGCCTCAAACCGGGCCGGATACGCATTGTTCTACCCTCATCTTTGGACGGCACCCTAACATCAGGCGGAACACTATTGGTAGCCCTCAGCAAGGGAAAGCCCCGGCGGCGTCAGAACGTGAAGCGCGCCGGCCGCTCGAAGCCTGGCAGCGCCGGTGTGCCGGCATCGAACAAAGGCCGCCCCGACACGACCCCGCCCTGCTTCACGAACAGATGCGCGACACCGAGCGCGCCGCTCGGATCGGAGATGACCGTGGCGAGACGCCCGCCTTCGGCGAGCTGATCGGCAATGGCCTTGGGGACTTCCGGCACCGCGCCTTCGATCAGGACGATGTCATAGGGGCCGGAGGCCGCGGCGCCCTGCTCTGCTGGCCCGACTAGCTGCACGACGTCCGAAACGCCTAGTTCCTGGAGCGTCTTTCCGGCGGCGGCAGCGAGGGTCGCATCAGCCTCGACGGTAACGACCGACTTGGTCAGGCGCGCCAGGATGGCCGCTCCATAGCCGAGGCCCGCAGCGGCGACCATGGCCTTGTCCTCGGGCCGAGGCTGCAGCACCTGGATCAGGCGCGCCAGCACCATCGGCTCCATCATGAACCGGCCGTTTCCCAGCGGCACGTCGTCGTCGGCATAAGCGACAGAGCGCAGCCCCTCGGGGAGGAAGCGCTCCCGAGGCAGCTCTCCGAGCGCCGCCAGCAGGCCGGCATCGTTGACCCGGTTGGGTCGGAGCTGCCCCTCCACCATGTTGCGTCGCGCGAGCGCAAAATCCGTCATAGGCTGCCCCCTAGATGTAGCGGCGTTATATAGGCGGCGGCGGACGAAAGCGTCAAAGGCCTCTCCGTCGCGCCCGGCTTGACCCGTCCGTCACACCATGAGTATAGCACCGCGCGCTTTCGTGCGGCCCGGTAGCAAAGCGGCTATGCAGAGGACTGCAAATCCTTCCAGGCCGGTTCGACTCCGGCCCGGGCCTCCACGAATGCACAAGCGAGAGGTCTTGCATGGGCGGACACGCTCTGTCACAAGACCGCGCCTTCGCGGCATCGTTACCGCCGTCGCGACGAGTTCCATTCCGGAGTAGCTCAGCGGTAGAGCAGGCGACTGTTAATCGCCCGGCCGTAGGTTCGATTCCTACCTCCGGAGCCAATTGGGGGCCGTTCTCGAAAGAGAGCGGCCCCTTTTCGCTCGTGGAGTGCAAATCATGCCCTCGGTCGCCATGCCCGGCGAGAAGGTCGAACTGCTCGAGCGGACGGTGGCCTTTCAGGGCTTTTTCCGTCTCGCCCGCTACCGGTTCCGCCACAGCCTCTATCGGGGCGGCGTGAGCGGCGCGTTCGACCGCGAGGTCTTCGAGCGCGGCCAGGCTGCCGCGGTGCTGCCCTACGACCCGGTCCGCGACGAGGTCGTTCTGATCCGTCAGTTTCGTGCCGGCACCTTCGCGGCCGGCCGTCATCCCTGGTGCTGGGAGATCGTGGCCGGCGTGATCGAGGAAGGCGAGACGCCGGAAGACGTGGCGCGACGCGAGGCGGTCGAGGAGGCCTCGGTCGAGATCCGGGATCTCACACTGCTCTACAGCCTCGTACTCAGCCCGGGCGCCTGTTCGGAAACCTGCAACATCTTCCTGGGGCGCATCGACGCGACCGGGGTCGGCGGCATTCACGGGCTCGCCACGGAAAACGAGGACATCCTCGTGCAGACCATGCCGTTCGCCGAGGCGCGCGCGCTCCTCGCTCGCGACGAGATCGACAATTCGGCGGCCGTGATCGCGCTGCAATGGCTGGCGCTCCATCGCAACGAGTTGCGCACACGCTGGCGCTGAGGTTCCAGCCTACTCGTAGAGAAACCCGACCGGCCTGCCCTGGGTGCGCTGCTGCCGCGGCTCCTTGCGGGTGATGATGCGGCCGGCCAGCCCGTCGATCTCGTCGCGCTGGGTCGCCGTCCATCGGCTGAGTTCGTCCATGCCCTTCAGCAGGCCGAGCCGGAGGAGCTGGGTATTCTCACCCACCCCGACGAGCATTGCCGAATTCTTTCCGGCAGTGAGCGAATCCCCCGTCGCGAGTTCGAAGCGCTTGCCCGCCCCGCCGCTGAACTCCGCCGTGCCACGAATGACGCGATAGACCACGACCTCGCCCTTTCCCAGTCCCGTGAGGTCAGCGGCACCGACGGCGCTCTTCGGCAGCAACGACTGGCCGCGGGGGTCGGTAGCGATGATGTGGCCGGTGACGAGATGACCGCTCGGCGCCTCGATGCCGAGGTCTCGAACGTGCACGGGCATCGCCGACTTCACCAAGCCGTCCGGCAACGGGCGGTAGAGCGCGTCGAGCGAGAGCGGATCCTGGAACCAGAAGCCGGCCGCCTGCGGGCGATCGTGGAACGGATGGCTCCAGGCCAGACGCGGCGTCTCCGCCTCGTCGATTCCCTCCGAATTCACCACCGTGGGATTGGGAAACGTCGTCGGCTCGGTGATGAAGGCTTCGATGAACTTGCCCGAGAAACCCATCGAGAAGGGGTCCGGCACGACGGTTTGCGACGTCTTCAGGTTGGCGTCCGTCGGAAGGCCGGACCAGCTATAGGAACTCTGCCGGTGCACGATGGCGCTCTGCAGGATCAGCGCGCCCGGGCCGACATGGTGTATCAGGCCATCATAGTCGAACGTGAACAGGCCCGACGTGACCAGAACGAGCTGGAAGCCGCCGGGAGGAAGGTGGAGGTGGAAATCGGTCGGCCCGGCGTCGGGCCGGTAGATCGGCAGGTTGGTCGCGACCTCCTGCAGCAGGAAGGCCTCGTTGTTCGCGTGAAAGCCGTTCAGCACACGGTTGTAGAGCGCCTGGGGCCGATAGATCGGGTCGTAGCTGGCGTCGCGGTCACGGTCGATGGCCACGAAGTCCTTGTGGTTGAGACGGATGGGGTCGCCGTTCGGATGAACGAGGCTCGCCCAGTTCGAATGAAGAGCGGCATGCGCAGTCATGGGAACTTCCAATCTGGCCCTGCGGGGCGCGAGAGCCCGCTACAGGCAATGCGAATTCCGGGCCAATCATGCCGCCAACCGGTACGCTCCGGTTGCGATCCCCCCTGCTCCCTGTCTACGGTCCGCCCGGGGGCGGCGCAGGGTCAAGCAGAGCGAGTAGGTCATGAACGTCCGGTCGGGTTTCATCGATAGCATCGGCAACACGCCGCTCATCAAGCTGCGCGCCGCGTCCGAGGCGACGGGCTGCAACATTTACGGCAAGGCCGAGTTCCTCAATCCCGGCGGGTCGGTGAAGGACCGCGCCGCGCTCGCCATCATCGAGGAAGCGGAGAAGAGCGGGAAACTCCGGCCGGGCGGCGTGATCGTCGAGGGCACAGCGGGCAATACCGGGATCGGCATCGCGCTGGTGGCCAATGCGCGCGGCTACCGCTCGGTGATCGTGATGCCCGAGACGCAGAGCCAGGAGAAGAAGGACATGCTGCGCCTGTGCGGCGCCGACCTTCGTCTCGTTCCGGCCGCGCCCTACTCCAACCCCAACAACTATGTCCGCTTTTCCGGCGCACTGGCCGAGGAGCTGGCGGCCAAGGAGCCGAACGGCGCGATCTGGGCCAACCAGTTCGACAACACGGCCAACCGGGACGGGCATTACCGCACGACCGGGCCTGAAATATTCGACCAGACCGACGGCAAGGTCGACGGCTTCACCTGTTCGGTCGGCAGCGGCGGCACCCTCGCCGGCGTGGCGCGGGCCCTGAAGGAGCGCAATCCCGAGATCAGGATCGCGCTCAGCGATCCCATGGGCTCGGCGCTGTTCAGCTGGTTCGCCAAGGGCGAGTTGAAGGCCGAGGGCAATTCCGTCACGGAAGGCATCGGACAGGGCCGCGTCACCGCCAATCTCGAAGGCACGCCGATCGACATGGCTTACCAGATCACCGACGAGGAGGCCCTGCCCACCCTGTTCGACCTGATCGAGCATGAAGGCCTGGTGCTGGGCGGCTCGTCGGCGATCAACGTCGTGGGCGCGATGCGGCTCGCCCGCGAGCTGGGACCGGGCAAAACCGTCGTCACCATCCTGTGCGACGGCGGCAGCCGCTATCAGTCGAAACTCTTCAATCCGGCGTTCCTGCGCGAGAAGAACCTGCCCCTGCCGCGCTGGATGGCGTGAGCGCTTCCGCATGAGCCGGGTGGTCGTCTGCGGCAGCCTCAACATGGATGTCGTCGTGCAGAGCGCGCGGCGGCCCGCGCCCGGAGAGACGATCCTGGGCGCCGAAGTTTCCTTCCTGCCCGGTGGCAAGGGCCTGAACCAGGCGATTGCCTCGGCGCGCCTCGGCACCCCAACCGCGATGGTCGGCGCCGTCGGCGACGATGCATTTGCCAACAGTCTGCGCGGCTACCTCGCCGACAACGATGTCGACAGCACCGGCGTGACCAAGGTCGACGGCTCGGCCACCGGCGTTGCACTGATCCAGGTCGCGGAAGGCGACAATTCGATCACCGTGGCCTCGGGCGCCAACATGCACTTCACCGCGTCGATGCTTCACGACCAACCGAGACGCGACGAAGTGTGGGTGACCCAGTTCGAGACGCCGGTTGCGGCCACGCATGAGATCCTCGTCCGCGCCCGCGACGCCGGCGCCCGCACCGTCCTCAATCTCGCACCCTACATCGAACATCCGGCGGAGCTGCTGCGGTCGGTCGATGTGGCGGTACTGAACGAAATCGAACTCGCCCAGGCGACCGGCACGCGGGTCGATGCCACCATCTCGACCGACGACGTCGTCGCCGCCTGCAACATCCTGCGCGGGCGCGGTGCGCGCGCCGTCATCGCGACCCTCGGTCCGCGCGGCGCGGTCGTCGTCAGCGCGACGGGCGTCGACGCGGTCCCCGCCTTCCAGACGCGGGTCGTCGACACGACGGGCGCCGGCGACTGTTTCGTGGGGGCCCTCGCCGCGCGTCTCGCGGCCGGCGTCACGCCCCTGGACGCCGCGCGCTTTGCCAGCGCTGCCGCCTCCTGCTCCGTCGAGCGTCTCGGCGCGGCGCCCGCCATGCCGACCGGCGACGAAGTTGCGGCCCGTCTGGCGAAGGCCTAAATCCCGATCATGGTCGAAGAACTCTTCAGGCAGGACGCCTACATCAAGGAAACCGACGCCACCGTGACCGCGGTCGAGGAAAGAGGCGTACGGCTGGACCGCTCGATCTTCTATCCGACGGGCGGTGGCCAGCCGGGCGACACCGGCCTGCTGCGCTGGGACGGCGGCGAGGCCAAGGTCGTGGACACGCTGAAGGCCGATGGCGGCGACGTGCTGCACGTTCTCGGCCCCGACGCGCCGCGACCCGCAATCGGCACCAAGGTCCATGCGACCCTCGACTGGGAGCGCCGCCATCTGCACATGCGCATGCATACCGCGCTGCACGTGATGTCGGCCGTGATCAAGGGCAACGTTACCGGCGGTCAGGTCGGCGTCGACAAGAGCCGCCTCGACTTCAACCTCGAGGGCGAAGTGCCGACCAAGGAATGGGTGACCGAGGAGGTCAACAAGCTGATCGCCCTCGACCGTCCCGTGACCCAGCAATGGGTCACCGACGAGGAGCTGACGTCCCGCCCCGAACTCGTGAAGACGATGAGCGTGCGACCGCCCATGGGCGCGGGCCGCGTCCGACTCCTGTCGATCGAAGGCGTCGACCTGCAGGCCTGCGGCGGCACCCACGTCGCCCGCAGCGGCGAGATCGGCCGCGTCGAATGCATCAAGATCGAGAACAAGGGAAAGATGAACCGGCGCTTCATCATTGCGCTGGCCTAGGAGCAATCACGATGGACTACGCAAGGCCCGATGCCCTCGTCAGCACCGACTGGCTCGCCGCCCGCCTCGATGCGCCGGACGTGCGCGTCGTCGACGGCTCGTTCTATCTGCCGGCGCAGAAGCGCGACCCCAAGGCCGAGTTCGTGCAGCAGCACATTCCGGGTGCGGTCTTCTTCGACATCGACGAGATCGCCGACACGACCAGCCCCCTGCCGCACATGCTGCCGCCGCCCGAGAAGTTCTCGGCCCGCGTCCGCAAGCTCGGTTTGGGCGACGGCAACAAGATCGTGATCTACGATACCACGCCGATGACCGGCGCCTGCCGCGTATGGTGGATGTTCCGTGCCATGGGCTACAAGGACGTATCGGTCCTGAACGGCGGCCTGCCGAAGTGGATGAGCGAAGGCCGCCCCGTCACCGACGATCCGACGCCGCCGCGCGAGCGCCACTTCACGTCGCGCCTGAACAACGCGCTGGTTCGCTCGGTCGACGACGTGCTGGGCCTGATCGAAAGCAAGCGCGAGCAGATCGTCGATGCCCGCGCCGCCGCCCGCTTCCGGGGCGAGGCGCCGGAGCCGCGCGCCGGCCTGCGCGGCGGCCACATGCCGGGGGCCTTCAATCTTCCCTACAACGAGCTGCTCGATCCCGCGACCGGCACGATGCTGCCGGCCGACAAGCTCGCGGCCCGCATCGCCGCCTCCGGGATCGATCCGTCGAAGAAGGTGACAGCGAGCTGCGGCTCCGGCGTCACCGCCTGCGTCATTGCGCTGGCCCTCTACCTTACCGGTTCTCCCGAGGCCGCGGTCTACGACGGTTCGTGGACGGAATGGGGCGGCCGTGCCGATACGCCCATCGTCACCGGCCCCTGATCTCCCCTCAACGCCCTGCCATAGTCGAGTCATGACCTCCAAGAAAACCTACACCCGCCCCGACACCGTTCTCGCCGTCTCGGGCCGCGATCCGGACAGCAATTTCGGCATCGTCAATCCGCCCGTCTATCATGCGTCGACGATCCTCTCGCCGACGATGGACAAGTTCGAGAACCGGATTCCGTTCGAGGGCTTCGGCTACGGCCGCAACGGCACGCCGACGCAGAAGGCGCTGGAGGACGCCGTTGCCGCCATCGAGGGCGCGCACCGGTCGATCGCCGTGCAGTCGGGCCTGGCCGCCGTCACCGGCGCCATCGTGGGCTTCCTGAAGACCGGAGACCACATGCTGGTGACCGACAATGCCTACGGTCCGGCGCGACGCTTCGCCAACACGACGCTCAAGGGTTTCGGGGTCGAGACAACCTACTTCGACCCGATGATCGGCGGCGAGGGTCTCGCCAAGCTGATGCGGCCGAACACCAAGGTCGTTTATCTCGAGGCGCCGGGCTCCCAGACCTTCGAGGTTCAGGACGTCGACGGTATGGCCGCCGTCGCGAAGAAGGCCGGCGCGACCGTGATGATCGACAATACCTGGGCGACGCCGCTCTACTTCAAGCCGTTCGACCACGGCTGCGACATCTCCATCCACGCCGGCACGAAGTACATCGTCGGCCACTCGGACGCGATGATGGGAATCATTTCCTGCGCCACGCGCGCGATGTTCGAGACGGCGAAGACGGCCTGCCAGTCGTTCGGCTTCCACGCCGCGCCCGACGATTGCTACCTCGCCCTGCGCGGCCTGCGCACCATGGGCGTGCGCCTGCGCCACCACGAGAAGAGCGGCCTCGAGATTGCCAATTGGCTGAAGACACGGCCCGAGGTCGACAAGGTGCTGCACCCCGCCCTGCCCGACTGTCCGGGCCACGAGAACTGGAAGAAGCAGTTCCAGGGCTCGTCCGGCCTCTTCTCTTTCACCCTGCGCGACGGCATCAAGCGACCCGCGGTGGCCGCCATGCTGGACGGCATGGACATCTTCGGGATGGGCGCGAGCTGGGGCGGCTACGAGAGCCTTATGATCCCGGCCCATCCCGACCAGTATCGCACCGCCGTGCCGTGGCCCGAGGGAAAGCAGCTGCTGCGCGTCCATATCGGCCTGGAAGATGTTGAGGACCTCAAGACAGATCTGGCCGAAGGTTTCGAGCGCCTGAATCGCGCGCACAACGCGTGATAGAAACAGCCGGCGACAGTGTTTTTGCTGCCTCGTTGCGGCTTTGCGCCGGCTGCCCGGACCCTTAGGCACGCATCGTGCAGACTTACAGCCAGACGCGGGATTGCCGCTTTGGGGCCCTTTCCCATTCAGTTGTTTCGGTTGTTTCGTTTGTTTCGCTCGAGCGCCTCAGCCGTGCAGCAGTTGGGCCAACGACGTGCTGGGTGGAGAGATGGGGCTCCATCGACGATCCGGCCTTGAGCGGCTCTCGGGCGTACACCGGCTGACGAAGCGCAAAGAGCGGGACGCCACCGACGTTCCGCTGACGCGGCTTGCTTCACAGCGACTGCGCTGTTAGTCGACCTGGCGCTTTCACGCCGGACCCGACGGAGGATTCAAGAGTGCAACGCTTCGCCATCGTGGCCGCCGCCGTCATGGCCTGCATCACGACTTCTGCCGTCGCCGACACCCGCCCGGTCGATTGCGAGCTGACCGTCCAGGGTCGGACCTACATCAAGGGCGTCTGCCAGTTCAGCGCGGCGGCTGACGGCAGCTTCCAGATATTCGGCAAGGACTACTTCGCCTACGTCAACGTCGTATCGCCCGGCATCGCCGAAGCCAGTTGGAACGCCGATCCGACTTCGACCCACGCCCAGACACCCCTCGGAGAAGTCAGGCAAAGCGGTGGCTGCTGGGCCGGGAAGACCGTGAAAATCTGCGCGAGGGCACTTTCGCCAGCAGCCGAAAAGGCCGCGATTGCATCTCAGCCGAACGGACTGGCCCTGTTCCCGGAGATGGCCTTGCAGTCCTGCATCGGAGTCGAAGGGCCCGTCGAACCGGGGGCAGACCTGGTCCTCCACAATTGCCGGGTTCCCTCCGACCTCATCTTCGTCCGCCGCCAGGACGGAAGCCTCGGCGTGGCCAAATCGGCCGATCTGTGCCTGGGCCTGAAGACACCGGACACTTCGCAGCCATCACGGCTCGTCCTCGAGAAGTGCCAATCCGGATCGCCCCGCTGGACGACGGTCGCCACCTCGACGGTGGCGGCGCCTGTGCAATCCAGCGCGGGTCTATGCCTGTCGATCCCGCAGATGGCGGTGCCCGATGCACGCTTTCCATTCGTCGTTCAGGCCGCGCCCTGCACGGACGAAAGTCGCGCGATGAAGTTCATTCTGAGCAAGGGCTAGAGCGTGGCCGCCACGAGCCGCGTGCACGTCATTTGGTAAGAAGACAATGAAGAAATTCGTACTGTCCGTGTTCCTTGGACTTCTGGCGATGGTCGGACCGGCCGTGGCGCAGCAGGGAGCCGAATAGGTTTCCTTCAAGCCCGGCATGCTGGGGCCCCGTCTGGTATCGGCCGGAACGATGCCAGACGGCCTTCCGGTGTATGTCTGCATAGCACCCTATGGCGGAGGCGTTCATCCGGGCCTGACCGGAGCCTGGACCGATCGTTGCATCATCGGCTACGGCGGCCGCGAGTTCCCCGCCACGTCCTTCAAGGTGCTCACGGGGCGCGCCCGCTGGCAGGCTGCGGGAATCGGCGGCCTACCCCCCAATCCCATCATGGGCGGTAAGGAGGCCGATAGCCGGCCGCTCTATGTCTGCCGTGGCCGGCATCAGGGCGCCATGCTGGCCGGAAAGTATCGTCCCAGATTTCGGGGCTGCAATGTCGGCGATGGCGGCCGGGAGATCGCCGTCGCGGCCTTCGACGTACTGACGCACTGACGCTCCCGAGCGGTCAGGCGCCACGGCATTCGCCGCAGATACCGGTCACTTCCAGGGTCATGTCGCGGGGCGCGAAGCCGCGGCGGGCTGCACTGGCGGTGATGGCCTGGGAAAGGTCGTCGCCCTGAATTTCCTCGGCATTGCCGCACTCGCTGCAGATCAGGAAGAAGCCGCGATGGGCCTCGCCCGGATGGCTGCAGCCGACGAAGGCATTCATGCGCTCGATGCGGTGGATCAGGCCGTTCTCGATCAGGAAGTCGAGCGCGCGATAGACCGTCGGTGGTGCGGAGCCCAGATCCTCGTTGCGCAGGCTGTCGAGCAGCGCGTAGGCACCGACCGGCTTGTGGCTCGACCAGACCAGTTCCAGCACCCGGCGGCGCAGCGGCGTGAAGCGCAGGTCCCGGGCCGCACACAGTCTCTCCGCCGCAGCGATCGCGTCCTCGACACAGTGCTCGTGATCGTGGGCATGCCCGGCGGGCGCCGCTTTGGCCGGTTTCTTCACGGGACTTCCGATTTGCCAACCGAGGAGGCGGTGATTATACGCGCCGTTCCTTCCGGAGGCCAAGGCTCGCCCCTGTCCCCAAATGGTGCCCCGATGACAACCGCGACGACCTATCAGCAGCCCGAGATCGACGCCGCCCTCGCCGCCATCAAGTTCGATGCGCAGGGCCTAGTGCCGGCGATCGCCCAGCAGCACGACAGCGGCGAGGTGCTGATGATGGCCTGGATGGACCGCGACGCCGTGGCCGAGACGATGCGCACGGGCCGTGCGTGCTACTGGTCGCGTTCGCGCAAGGGCCCTTGGCGCAAGGGTGATACGTCCGGACACATCCAGACCCTGGTCGAACTGCGCATCGACTGCGACGGCGACACGCTGCTGGCGCTCGTCGACCAGACCGGAGTCGCCTGCCATACCGGCCGTCACAACTGCTTCTTCCGCGCGGTGCGCGGCGGCGTGCTCGCGGAAATCGCGCCCATCGAGATCGACATGGAGAAGGAAAAGGCTTGAGCACCCTCGCATCGACGCGTCGCGGCTTCCTTCTCTCGACCGCTCTACTGCCACTGGCCGCCTGCGCCTCGTCTCCCTCGCCGAGGCACACGCTCTCACCGCGCGGCGACCGCCTGGTCGCGCTGATCCAGAGGACCGGCCGGGACAACATGACGGCGCCCGAGGCCTTTGCGCTCATGGGCATCACCAACCAGGGCCGCGACATCCCGGTGCGGCAGCTCGCCGACGACGGCCCCGACGGCCGCTACGTCGTGAACCTGGTGAACATCCGCCAGTATCATGAGTTCGTCTTCCAGCGCCGCCAGGGCGACGTGCTGATCCTCCATTCCGCCGACACGGCCTTCAAGCGGCTGGTGAGCGTGCGCTACGCCCGCAACGGCAAGCCTGCGGTGATCGCCGACACGGCCTTCGCCGAGCGCGATTTCCAGCAGCAGACCGCCTTTTGGTTCACCCGGGTGCCCGGCCGATAGTATCGTGACAGCGAGATGACAATCGCTGTCTCCGCCGCGTCCACCTCCCGCCGCACCCTCGCGGTCTGCGGCGGCGCGCATGCCCTGCACGACGGCTTCACCGATCTCCTGAACGTCCTATACCCGCTGTTGCAGGCGCAGTTCGGCTTGAGCTATGGCGCCATCGGCGCACTCAAGACCTGCTATTCAGGCGCCATGGCCTCCGGGCAGATTCCGTCGGGTCACCTGGCCGAACGCTTCGGCGGTGTCCGTATCCTGGCCATCGGAACGATGCTGATCGCCGCCGGCTACTGCCTCGCCGGCTTGAGCGGATCGCTCTACGGTGTCATTGCCGGGCTGCTCCTTGCCGGGCTCGGCGCCAGCACCCAGCATCCCATCGGCTCCAGCCTGGTCGCCGCCGCCTATCATGGTCCGCGCTCCCGCACGGCGCTCGGGACCTACAATTTCACCGGCGACGTCGGCAAGGTCCTGCTGCCTGCCCTCTTCGCGCTGATTGCCGCCTCGCTCGGATGGCAGCAGGCGCTGGTCGTGATGGCCGCCCTCGCCGTCCTTGGCGCCGGCATCATCCTGGCCTCGCTGAAGCCGATCGTGACCCGCGGTACGGCCGGCCCATCGAAGGCCGTGGCCGGACAGGACCGCCCCTGGGCCTACTGGCTGCTCTTCTCCATCCACATCGCCGACGACCTGGTGCGCACGGGCTTCCTGATCTTCCTGCCGTTCCTGCTGCGCGACAAGGGCGCCGACCTGCCGACCATCGGCCTCGGCCTGTCGCTGATGTTCGCGGGCGGCGCGGCGGGCAAGCTGGTGATGGGCTGGGTGGGCCAGAAGCTCGGCGTCGTGCCCTCGGTGCTGCTCACCGAAGCCGCCACGACCCTGCTCATCCTCGCCGTCCTGCCGCTCTCGCTCGACGTCGCGCTGCTGCTGCTGCCAGCCGTGGGCCTGGTGTTGAACGGCACTTCTTCCGTCCTCTATGGCACCATCCCGGAGTTCGTCAGTCCGGAACGGCGCACCAAGGCCTTCGCGGTCTTCTACACCGGCGGCTCCGTCGCCGGTGCGACAGGCCCGCTGCTGTTCGGCCTGTTCGGTGACGTGGTGGGCCTCACCATTGCGCTCGTCACCGTCGCCTGCGTTGCGCTGACCACCTTGCCGATGGTCTGGGCGCTGCGACCGGCGCTCGCCGACGACTGACGATCAGGCTCCCTGCCAGACCGGCCCCATCGGCTTCAGCCGGATGCCCTTGCGCAGATGCTTGTAGGGCATGTCCACCGGGTCGGTGATATGGGCGCCGGTCGAGCGCACGACCAGGATCGTCTCGGCGATCGGCTGGAAGTCGGCGCGGAAATGGACCGTCGACTTGAGCGCGAGGATCGGCACCTTCGAGGGCTCGACTCCGACGGCGCGGAACATCTCCTGGTCGGCGGCCTGCACCCGCTTGCAGGCGACCACCGCCGAGACTCCGGACGCCTCGTCGGTCAGGAGCGCCATCGGCCCGATCTGGAACCTGGCGCCGCCATAGAACGGGCCAGTGCCGGTGAACACGCCGTCGCTCAGCTTGACCACGCGCCAGTCGGCTTCGACCGGCTTCTCGCCGCCATAGCCCACCACGGCGCCGATGCCGCGGCGCATGACGTTGCCCTCGCCCGCGGCGACCGCTGCTCTGGCCGCGCCTTCGTCCACGATCATGCCGATGACCGCGCCCCTCGCCTCGTGGCGCATCAGGGCCGCGAGCAGGCCGATCGTGTCGGAGGTGCCGCCCGCGCCGGGATTGTCCTGCACGTCGGCCAGCACGATCGGCCGGGTCGCGCTCTTCGACAGTTCGATGGCACGAAGTGCCGCCTGATCCGGATCGAGCAGTTCGCCGTCGAACGCCTTCTCCTGTGCCTTCACCGTGGCGGCCAGCTTGTCCGCGGCGGCCTCGACCGCTTCCTTGTCGTGGCCATAGACGACCAGCGCCGGGCCGCACTGGGCGATGTCGGCCGGCGGGAAGCCCGGCGTGTGCGTCACGCTGACGATGCCCTGATTGTGGCTCTTCTCCCCGGCCTCCAGTTCGCCCACCAGGTCGAAGATTGCCTTGGCCGGCTCGATGAAGGTGCATTGCCAGACCAGCGGGATCAGGAAGTCGAGCTGGCGGTAGGCTCGATAGACCGGCCTCTTCTCGCGCAACAGCTTATCCAGGAGTTCGACCGCACGGCGGCCGGTCACCGCCATGTCGATGTGAGGATAGGTTCGATAGCCGACGAGCGCCGTCGCAAGCGACGCCATCTCCGGTGTGAGGTTGGCGTGATAGTCGAGGCTGGCGACGATCGGCAATTCATGGCCCACGACGCCGCGGATGCGGCGCAGCAGTTCGCCCTCGCCGTCCTCGGTATTCTCCGCGACCATGGCGCCGTGCAGGTCGAGATAGATCGCGTCGAACGGTCCGTGCTTCTTCAGGTCCTCATCGAACAGCGCCCACATCTTCTCGAAGGCATCCTCGGTCACATAGGATGCCGGCGCGGCGGCCGCCCAGGCGAGCGGAACGATCTCGTGGCCCAGTTCCGTCAGCTTGCTGACCGCACCCGCGATCGGAATGTTGAAGCCCTCGACACCGGCGATCATCTCGGGGCCACGCAGCAGCGGCGGCCAGGCATCGGCGCGCACGAACTCCTCCCAGGTCGCCTGCTGGGGCGCGAAGGTGTTCGTCTCATGCTGAAAACCGCCAACCGCGATCCGCGCCATGCCATCTCTCCCCGACTGATTTCCATCCAGTTCGCGCACCCTATCACCGATCGCCCCCTCGCACGCGACTGTGAAGCAGCGATTGCGGGACGTCCGCGTTGCGTACCGATGCGCAGCATATCCTGGCCGGCCTTCCTCAAGAATTACCCGCACGGTCATCTCGTCGTTGCGATGGCGGTGGACGTAGGCGCCGACGAGATCGGCAGTCGCCGGCTTCGTGGGCTCCGCGATCTACTCCATCGCGTCATCGCCCACATGGCGTCGAACGGAGGCTTCGCGCTCACGGTCTCGCGCGCAGGCGGCTTCCCGGAGATCCTGTGCGGGTTCGAGACGCAAACGGACGCCGATGCCCTTGCCGCGCTGTCGGAGGTCCAGCCGACCGATCGCTACCCGGGCTTCGCGACCCAGCGACTGTTTCGACTTGACGCGGCGATGGAAGCGGCGCTCCGCGCAGGCCTCCTGAGCGAAGGCGACATCGACCAGCGCTGAATGTTGCACATGGACGGGCAGTATCCTTCCCGTATTATCGCCGACGGTACCTGAAGGCCTGCAGGTGTCCGTTCCGTCCCTGTTAGACGCCTTGTTCCCATGCCCCTGTTCGCCTCATCGTTCGCCCGCCGCACGATCTCCCTTCTCGCCGCCGGTGTGCTTGCGCTTCTGGCGATCGTGGCCGCTTCGGTGTGGCTTTCCGTCCGGACGGCCCAGCATGCCGAAGAGGCGGTCATCGAGCGCCAGATTCGAGCCCTCACCACCAATCTCCTCGCGTCCACCATCGACGCCGAAACGGGTCAGCGCGGCTATCTGCTGACGGGCGAACCCCGCTATCTCACCCCCTTCGAGCGCGCCCAGCCGCGATTGCGACGGGACATCGCCGCTCTGCGCGAGCTGGTAGCGAAGGATCCTTCCCACCTCGCGGCCGTGAACGAACTGTCCGGCGTTATCGATGCCAAGATGGCGGAGCTCACGGAAACGATCGAACAGGCCAAAGCCGGCCGGCGTGAGGCCGCGATCCAGACCGTCCTGTCGGATCGCGGACGCCTGCTGATGGAGAGAACCCGGGGCCTGTTCGCCCAGATGATTTCGGATGCCGAAGAAAGGGTCGCCGTGCGCCTCCAGGCCGTGACCGAAGGCGCCGAGATCCTGACATGGGTGACCGCAGCCGGCAGTCTCCTGATCGTGTTGTTCGTCGCCGGCGCATCCTTGACAGTGGTGCAGTACACGCGCGAACTGGTGGCCGCCCGGGCCGAACTGCAGGCCCTGAACGTCGGGCTCGAGGAACGGGTGGCCGAACGCACAGAGGCCCTGACGCGGGCAAATGAAGAAATCCAGCGCTTCGCCTACATCGTGAGCCACGACCTGCGATCCCCGCTGGTCAACATCATGGGCTTCACCAGCGAACTGGAAGCCGCGATGAAGTCCGTCGGACCGTACGTCGCCGGCGACGCGACGATGGTAGACAGGGCGCGGGTGGCGACCGAGGAGGACATTCCCGAGGCCCTGCGCTTCATACGCGCATCGACGGGCAAAATGGACGGGCTGATCAACGCCATCCTCAAGCTTTCCCGTGAAGGGCGGCGGGAACTGCGCCCCGAGCCCGTCGATCTCGTGACCCTGTTCAAGAACGCGGCCGCGAGCGTTCGACATCAAACCGACGAAGTCGGTGCCGAGATTTCCGTGCCCACCTCCGCCCCCGTCCTCGTCAGCGACCGCCTGGCCCTGGAGCAGATCGTGGGCAACGTCGTCGACAATGCGGTCAAGTATCTGGCTCGAGACCGGCCGGGGCGTATTGTCATCACCACCGGCGAAACCAGCCGGCGTGTGCACATCGACATCACCGACAATGGTCGCGGCATCGCCGAACAGGACCACGAGCGAATATTCGAGCTGTTCCGGCGGGCTGGTACCCAGGACAGGCCCGGCGAGGGTATCGGCCTCGCCCATGTCCGCGCCCTGGTACGCCGGCTGGGCGGCGACATTACGGTGCAGTCCGAACTTGGTCGCGGGACGACCTTTCGTATAGATTTGCCGCGAAGGCTCCGACTCCATGAAAATTCAACGACACGGTAGAGGCTGCGAATGAACGCGAAGCCCGTTTCCATCGTCATGGTGGAAGACGATGAAGGCCATGCCAGGCTGATCGAGCGCAACATCCGTCGCGCCGGCGTCAACAACGAGATCGTCGCCTTCAAGGACGGGACCTCGGCGCTCGCCTATCTCCTCGGCGCGGACGGGACCGGCGAGGAGAACAGCGCGCGATCGCTGCTCATTCTCCTCGACCTCAACCTGCCTGACATGACCGGGGTGGACATCCTGGCGAAGGTCAAGTCGAACACTCATCTCAAGCGCTCGCCGGTGATCGTGCTGACGACGACCGACGACCAGCGCGAAATCAAGCGCTGCTACGATCTCGGCGCCAACGTCTACATCACCAAGCCGGTGAACTACGAGAGCTTCGCCAACGCCATCCAGCAGCTCGGCCTCTTCCTCTCCGTAATGCAGGTTCCAGCCACCGATTGAAGATGGATCAGGTCAGGGTCCTCTACATCGACGACGATGCGGGTATCGGCCGGCTGGTGGAGCGCGCGCTCGCACCGCACGGCATCGGCATCCGGCACGTCGGTTCCGGGGACGAAGGGCTCGCCATTCTGGCCACCGAGAAATTCGACGCCATCGCGCTCGACCACAATCTGACCAACGAGACGGGCCTGGACGTGCTGGCCAAGATCCAGCGCGTCACCGTCGACGTGCCGGTCGTGTATGTGACCGGCTCCGAGGATGCGCGCGTCGCCGTTGCGGCGCTCAAGGCCGGTGCCGCCGACTATGTGTGGAAGGACGTCCAGGGCCACTTCCGCGAATTGCTCGGCTCGGCCATCCGCTCTTCCTTGCAGCAGCAACGCCTCAAGGCCGAGGCCGAGGAGGCCCAGCGCATGATCCGCGAGGAACGCGATCGTGCCGAACTGCTGTTGCACGAGGTCAATCACCGCGTCGCAAACTCGCTGGCGCTGGTGGCCTCGCTGGCCCGCCTGCAGGCCAACGCCGTCCAGGACGAGGCCGCGCGCAGCGCCCTGCTCGAGATGCAGGCGCGCATCATGGCGGTCGCCGGCATCCACCGCCGCCTCTACACCTCGTCCGACCTGCGCATCGTCGAGCTTGGCTCCTATCTGATGAGCTTGATCGACGAGCTGAGCGCCGCCATCGACGGCGTCGAGAAGAAGAACACGGTCGTGCTGCACGCCGATGCCGACATCCGCGTGCCGACCGACAAGGCCGTGTCGATCGGCGTGATCGTCACCGAGCTGCTGACCAACGCCTACAAGTACGCGTATCCGGCCGGAATGCGCGGCGAGATCCGGGTGATCCTGCAGAGGATCGGCGACGACACCGTCTCGCTGGCCGTCGAGGACGACGGCGTGGGCTGGAAGGGCTCCGGATCGGCGCAGGGCACCGGCCTGGGAACGCGCGTCGTCACCGCGATGGCCGCCAACCTCCAGTCGAAGGTCGAATACGATACGGGCGTAGAAGGCACGCGAGCCAGCCTGCGCTTCAGGCTGTAGGGGGCGCCAAGACAGCCGCCTGAGCTCAGGCCTCGGGCTTGCCGGTCGCGTCCTCGATGGCCTTGAGAAGCACCGGCCAGTATTCCTCGCCATGTCCCAGTTCGACGGCGCGCTCCATCATCTCGCGCGCCACGTCGGCACCCAGCGCCGGAACGCCCGCCTGCTCGGCCATGTCGATGGCGTAGCTCAGATCCTTGAGGGCATACTTCGTCGAGAAGGCGCGCTCCGGGAAGACCCCCGTCAACAAAGCCTTCATGCCGTGATTGCGCAACGCAAAGGAATCGGCCGAGCCCTTGGTCAGGGTCTCGAACAGTACCTTGCCGTCGACCCCGTTCGCCCGGGCGATCGACAGCCCCTCGGCCAGCGCCACCACGGTCTGGAACAGGATCATGTTGTTCAGGATCTTCACCGTCTGGCCCGCGCCGACATCGCCACAATGCGTCACCTCGCTCGCCATGTGACGCAGGAGCGGCGCAATGCGTTCGAAGGTCGGCGCGGTCGCACCCACCATGATCGAAAGCGTGCCGTCGATCGCCGCCTGTCGCGTGCGCGCGACAGGCGCGTCGGCGAAGGCCGAGGCCTTGCCCTCGAATTCCTCGTAGAGCCTTCGCGCCAGGATCGGCGGCGCGGTGCTGAGGTCGACCACGGTCCAGCCCAGCCTGGCCTTCGAAACCAGCCCGTTGTCACCCAGGCAGATTTCCTCGACCTCTCTCCCGCCCGGCAGCGACAGGAAGATGGTGCGGCAGCTGGCGCCGATCTCGTCGACCGACGCCGCCTTCACGCCATCGGCCGCCAGCCGCTCGAGAGGCGCCGCGTCGCGATCGGCGGCAAGCACGGGCATACCGCTCTTGCGCGCGAGATTGCGGCACATCGGCTCGCCCATCGTGCCGACGCCGATAAATCCGATCATGTCCATCATGTCAGTCCACTATGAAGAGTTTGGCGCCCGATTCCGTGCGCGATCGATGGCCGAGCGTGTTGTCGGCGACCTGATAGCTCTGGCCCTGTTTCAGGACCACCGTGCGGCCATCCGCCAGCTCGGTCGAGAGCTCGCCCTCGAGCACCAGCAGGATATGCCCCTTCTGGCACCAGTGATCGGCCAGGTAGCCCGGCGTGTACTCGACCATGCGCACGCGGATGTTGTTGAAGGTCCTGGTGCGCCAGAAGGCCTTGCCCGTCTCGCCAGGATGCTCCGTGCGCTCGACGCCGTCCCAATCGGTTGTCCCGAAGGGTATTTCAAACATCAACATGGTTCGCTCTAGCACATTGACCGGCAACGACGGATATACGAAATAGACATCATGATCACTGCAAAAAATGCGAGGCGCCGCCAGAACAAGGTGGAACGCATCGCGCGGGTCGGCAAGCTGGCCCGCGGCAAGTTCGTGAGCGTCGACAAGGTGCCGGAGGTGCTTCGGCGCATCATCGAGCCCGGCGACATCCTCTGCCTCGAAGGCGACAACCAGAAGCAGGCGGACTTTCTCGCCAACCAGCTCGCGACGCTCGAGAAGAAGGACCTGCGCGACATCCATCTCGTGATGTCCTGCATCACCCTGCCGGCCCATATCGAGCTCTTCAAGAAGGGCATGATCAAGCAGGTCGACTTCTGCTATGCCGGACCGCAGGGGACCGCCATCGCCGATCTCGTGAAGGCCAAGAAATTC
Source organism: Reyranella sp. (assembly GCA_046296475.1). GTDB lineage: Bacteria > Pseudomonadota > Alphaproteobacteria > Reyranellales > Reyranellaceae > Reyranella. The sequence goes on along the minus strand of JBKBLH010000003.1, from coordinate 9,920 downwards.
CCGGTCGGGGCCATCCATACCTACAACGAGATCTACGCGCGCTATTATATCGACCTGACTCCGCGCGTGGCGCTGATCGCCGCCGCCCAGGCCGATCGCAAGGGCAATCTCTTCCTCGCCGCCAACACCGAGGAGACTCCGGCCATCGTCGAACCAACCGCCTTCTCCGACGGCATCGTGTTCGCCCAGGTGAACGAGATCGTCGACAAGCTGCCGCGTATCGACATTCCGGCGGACCAGGTCGACCTCGTCGTCCAGGCCCCCTACCCGATGCATCTCCAGGCGCTGTTCACGCGCGACCCGGCCGCCATCACCGACGTCCAGGTTCTGATGGCGATGGTGGCGCTGCGCGGAATCTACGAGAAATACGAGGTCCAGTCGCTGAACCACGGCGTCGGCTTCAACACGGCCGCCATCGAGCTGCTGCTGCCGACCTACGGCGAACGGCTCGGCCTCAAGGGCAAGATCTGCAAGTACTGGATGGTCAATCCGCTGCCGACGTTGATTCCCGCCATCGAGTCCGGCTGGGTCGAGAGCGTCTTCGCGGTCGGCGGCGAGGTCGGCATGGAGCGCTACACCGCCGCCCGCTCCGACGTGTTCTTCACCGGCCGCGACGGCAGCTTCCATTCCAACCGCGCCATGGGCCAGCTGGCCGGCCACTACGCGATCGACATGTTCATCGGCGCCTCGCTGCAGATCGACATCAACGGCAACTCCTCGACCGTCTCGAAGAACCGCATCACCGGTTTCGGCGGCGCGCCGAACATGGGCTGCCAGCCGACCGGCCGCCGCCATCCGACCAAGGCCTGGCTAAAGGCTGGCGCGGAAGCCAATCCCGGCCCCGGCTCGCCGCCCGGCCGCAAGCTCGTCGTCCAGATGGTCGAGACCTTCCAGGCCGGCCGCGTGCCCACCTTCGTCGAGGAGCTCGACGCCACGGACCCCGGCATCCGCAAGGCGCTGCACGGCGTCACCCCCGTCATGATCTACGGCGACGACGTCACGCACATCGTGACCGAGGAAGGCATCGCCAACCTCGCGGCCTGCCGCTCCGTCGCCGAACGCCAGGCGGCCATCCGGGCCGTCGCCGGCTACACGCCGGTCGGCCTCAAGCGCAAGAAACGCGAAACCGAGGACCTGCGGGCCCGCGGCATCGTCCAGCTGCCCGAGGATGTCGGCGTGCGCCCGTCGGAGGCGAGCCGCAGCCTTCTCGCCACGCAGGACATCAAGGGCCTCGTGCGCTGGTCCGGCGGTCTCTACGACCCGCCCTCCCAATTCGTCGACTGGTAGGCCCGTCAGCATGGAAAAGTTCGCCAAGTCCTTCCCGTCCAAGCCGCTCGGCGCGAAGACGGCCAAGCCGTGGGCGCTCGCGGGCGTCGTCGGCTCCGGCAATCTGGAAGTCCTGATGGAGCGCGGCGGCAAGCCCGCCGACGCGATGGAATGCCACGTCGAGACCTCGATCCCCGGCTACAAGGCCTCCTGGCTCGCAGCCCTCGCCGACTTCGCCCATCACTATCCGGCCGGCGGGACGAAGGTCACGATCAACGACCAGGGCGCGCCGCCCGTGCTCGTCAACCTGCGCCTGCGCCAGGCCTACGACCATCTCACCAAGGGCGACAAATGACCGGCGCCATACTTTTCCATGAACTGACCGCGCGCCAGCGCATCGCCGCCGTCGTCGACGCAGGCTCCTTCTCCGAACTGCTGCCGCCGCCGGAGCGAATCACAAGCCCCTACCTCGCTCAGCTCGGCATTCCGGTGTCGTTCGACGACGGACTGGTGATCGGCAAGGCGAAAATCGGCGGCAAGAAGATCTATCTCGCGGCCCAGGTCGGCCAGTTCGTCGGTGGCGCCGTCGGCGAGATCCACGGCGCCAAGCTCACCGGCCTGTTCAAGGCGGCGGCGCGGGACAAGCTGCCCTGCGTGCTGATCGTCGAGAGCGGCGGCGTGCGCCTGCACGAAGGCTCGTCCGGCGAGATCGCCATCGCCGAAACGATGCGCGCGATCTTCGAGTGCCGTGCCCTGAAGGTCCCGACCATCGCCGTCATCGCCACCGACATCGGGGCCTATGGCGGCATCGGCATCCTGTCGACCTGCTGCGACTTCCGCGTCATGACCGAGCATGGCCGCCTCGGCATCTCGGGTCCGATCGTCATCGAGAAGTGGATGGGCAAGAAGGCCTATGATTCGGCCAACCGCGCCCTGGTCTGGAAGACGAGCGGCGGCAAGACCAAGTACCTGCTGGGCGATGCCGACGCCCTCGTGCACGACTCGGCCGAAGCCGTACGCGACGGGATTTCGAAGTTCCTCGGCAAGTCGAACGCCGTCAGCCTCGCTGCCGTCAAGGTGCGCCAGAAGGAGCTGGAGAAGCGGCTCAAGAAGTTCGGCGCGACGAGCGACCCCAACGCCGTCTGGAAGGGCATGGGTGTGCGCGACATCGAAGCCGCGTCGCTGGCTTCGGGGCCGGAATTCGCGGCGCTCGCCAAGCGTGGGAAGTAGGTCATGAAGAAACCGACACCGAAGAAGCCGTCCGCCCGTGCCGTCCTGGCCCGCCTGTTCGGCGACACCGTCGAGGGCATCTCAATCGAAAAATCCGTCCTCACCGGCTACGCCGCGGTCGACGGCGAGAAGGTCTGCGTCATCGGCACCTGCGACGGAACCTACATCGACAATGCAGCCGCGCTGCGCCTCGCCGCGCACGTGATCGAGTGCATCGAACGCGCGCCGAAGACGCCGATCGTCATGCTGGTCGACAGCGCCGGCCAGGAGCCCAACCGCGTCGCCGAGATGCTGGGCCTCGCCAGCTATTTCGGCCATCTCCTGTCATGCCTCGAACTGGCGCGGCGCAAGGGCCACAAGCTCATCACCGTCGCGACCGGCCAGGCCGTGGGCGGCGCCTTCCTCTGCTACGGCATGTTCGCGGATCGCATCTACGCGCTCGACTCGGCCAGCGTCGGTCTGATGCCGATCGCGGCGATGTCGGCCGTGACGAAGATTCCAGCGGCCGTCCTTGAGAAGCTTTCGAAGACCATGCCCTCCCTCGAGTTCGGCGCGGCGCCCTTCGCGCTGCTGGGCGGCGTGGAGGAAGTCTGGTCGGCCGATGACGACGTCCAGGGCAAGCTCGCCAGCGCGATCGCGCGCTCGTCGACCGAGGACAATCGGGCCGAACTGGGCAAGAAGCGCGGCGGCCGCAAGCTCGCCCTCGACATCCGACAAAGGGTCCTCGCCCAATCGGCACGATGAACGGGCTGCGGCGGCATTCGCTGGTCTGGCTGTCGCACGCCCCCGAGGCGGAGACCGACGACGACCGTGCCCGGGCTGCGGCCTGGCACTCGGCCGGTCGCCCCTTCGTCGTGACGCGCCGCCGGAACGACGGCAACGAAATCGGACTGGGTTTCTGCACCACCGATCCGTCCCGCCCCGAACTGCGGCCGCACCGCGTGGCGGCCCGGACCGACCCGGCCCAAATCGTTCGCCTTGCACGGCCACCGCGCCTCGAGGAGATCGCGCGCTGTCCTGCCGCGACGGCCCAGGCACACTCGTTTTTCCGACTGATCTCTGCCGCCTCCCAGGCCAGGCATGACATCCATGTCTACGGCAGCTGGATGTGGCAGGCCCTGACCGGCGAACGGCATGTGCACGAGGGGTCCGACCTCGACGTGGTGATCGACGCCGCAGGCCTGGACGCCGCCTTGGGCGCAGCGGCCTTCCTTGCGCGCGTGGAGCCCGACCTCGCCTTCCGTATCGATGGCGAACTCTCCTTCCGCGGTCTCGGCGAGGTCCAGTGGCGCGAACTTCTGCAGGATCGGGACGAGGTGCTGTTGAAGTCCACAGACTCGATGCAGCTCGTCTCCCGCACACGCCTCGGCCGATGACACCCGATGACCAGGCGCTGGCCCGCGCCGCGGTGAAGGCCCTCCACGACGAGCTGCGGGCCTATCCCAAGCCGGGCCTCGTCAGCCCCGTCGACTCCGGCGCCCATGCCGACATGGACTTCGAGCTGATGTGCCGATCGGCGGACTCGCTGCTGCAGCCCTTCGCGTCGCTCGCCGCGGCAGGCCGTGCCGCCGCCTCCTTCGAGCAGGCCCTGATGCCGCTCGGCATCGATGCCGAGCGCGGGATGCTGTCAGTCACCGGAGGGGTCAACACGCATCGCGGCGCGATCTTCTCGCTCGGCCTGATGGTCGCCGCAATCGCACGCAGCCAGACTCGCACGATGTCCCCCACGCCCGCTGCCGTGCGCGCGGCGCTCAGGGAAACCTGGGGCGATGCCCTCGACGCCCATGCCGAACGCGACCACGCGGCCAGCCATGGAGGCCTCGTGCGGCGCAGGACCGGGCGCGACGGGGCCCGCCGCGAAGCCGCCCGCGCCTTCCCCGGCGTGTTCGAGACCGGCCTCCCCGCCTATCGCGAGGCGCGAACGGCCGGACTCGACGAAAATGCTGCCGGTATCCAGACTCTGTTCGCCCTGATGGCGTCGATCGACGACACGACGGTGCTCTATCGCGGCGGCCTGGAGGGCGATTCCTTCATGCGCCGGTCGGCTGCAACCTTCCTCGCAGACGGGGGTTGCCACCAGCCTGGCTGGGTCGAAAGGGCGGAGGCCCTGCACCGCGCCTTCGTCACGCGTAACCTGTCGGCCGGCGGCTGTGCCGACCTGCTGGCCTGCACGCTCCTCGTCTCGCGCTGCTGCAACGACGCCTAACCCCAGCTCGCCAGCGAGCGCTCGAGGCTCTCCGGCCCGCGATAGAGCATGGCGCGCCAGCCAGCCATGCGGGCGCCGTCGACGTTGCTCGCCTTGTCGTCGACGAACAGGATCGACTGCGCGACCGTGACGCCCATGCGGGCCTGCGCGTTGGTGTAGAAGACGCGATCGGGTTTGCAGACGCCCAGCGCCGCCGAGTAGACGATCTCGTCGAAATGCGCGCCGAGGCCGAGACGGTCGCGCAAATAGGCGATGCGGTGATGCTCCTGATTGGTCGCGGCAAAGACCCGGCCGCCGGTGCGCTCTCGCCAGGCATCGGCCTGCGCGAGCACGCCGCGATCGATGTCGGCATCCTTCTCGAACCAGTAGGCGACGAACTCCTCGAGCCGGTCGGCGAGCCCCTTGGACTCGAAATACTCGTGCAGGGCCACGTAGAGGTCGAGCCGGCCGCGCAGCACTTCCATGAACTCGGGCTTCAGGAAGAACTCCGGTGCCAGTTCGCTGTCGTGGTCGAGGCCCCAGTCCTCCTTGAGAGTCGCGTACCAGGGATGCGGCGAACCGGGCTGGGCCAGGGAAACGACGCCATCGATGTCGAGGACGAGGACGGGGCTGGAACTCATGGGCTGGCATGCTACAGCACCCGCCGTCCAAAAAGGAAAGTCCGTTGCAGCTGATCGTGCCCGACCTCGCCCATCTCGACGGCTATGCCGACGCGCTCCGCCGCGGCTGGTCGCCCGACAATGTGCGCGTCGACGAGGCGCCGCGCGAGGAACTCGCCCGTATCGAGGCCGATCCGGCTGCCTTCGTCGCCTCGCTCGACGATCCCGAAGCCAAGGCCGGCCCTATCACGCTTCCGGACGGCACGATGGTTCAGCGGATGCCCGGTTACCGGCGCTGGATGTGGGACGGCGAGTTCTGCGGCTCGATCGGGTTTCGCTGGCAACCCGGAACGGCGGCGCTGCCCTCCTACGTTCTGGGCCATATCGGCTATGCCGTGGCTCCTTGGAAGCGCCGGCGCGGCTACGCCACCCTGGCGTTGGGGATGCTGCTGAAGGAGGTGCGGCGCCACGGGCTGCCGCACGTCGACCTGACGACCGATCCCGACAACCTGCCCTCGCAGAAGGTCATCACCGCCAATGGCGGCTTTGTCGTCGAGCGCTTCACCAAGGTCGCCGCGCACGGCGGCACCGAGGCACTGCTGTTCCGAATTCCGCTTACGAGTCGTTCTGGCTCAGAGTGAAGCGGTTCCCCGGACTGCTGATGGTTGCAGGCTTGTAACTTGCCCAGCACCGTACGGTACCGTACGCAGGGAGAGGCTCGCCAGGCAGTTTGGGTTCGCTTGGGGCCTATCAACCATCAGCCCCAAGGAAGCACAGATGACCAATCAGATGAAGGATCTGAACATCGCGCTTGTGATGTTCGACGGCGCAGAAGAGCAGGACGTCGTCGGGCCGTGGGAGATGTTCTGGTGGGGGACGACATTCGACGGTCTCCCGGAGGACAAGGACGTCACGGAAGAGAATTTCAGCTACACCTTCAACAACGTCTCCAGAAAGCTGCCGAACATTTTCACAGTCGCGCCCACGACAGATCCAACGACGATGTCGTCCGGCATGAGATTCCTGGCCGATTACACATTCGCGAATGCCCCTGCCGCAAATGTCGTTGTCGTTCCGGGCGGCGAAGGCGCGAGAGATACCTCGAATCTGAAGGCGAACGGAACGCTGAACTACATCCACAAGCTGGGAACGCAGAAGGACTGCAAGTACATCATGTCCGTCTGCACCGGGTCTTTCGTTCTCGGACACGCCGGTCTTCTCGACGGGATTCACTGCACGACGTACATGAACCAGTACAACCGCTTTGCACGAGAAATCCCTTCTGCAAAACTGGTTAGGGATACGTCGATCAATTTCGTACAGGATGGAAAGCATCTGACGAGCAACGGTCCCTGTTCCGGCCTCGCGACGTCTTTGAGGCTGGTCGAGCATCATGTTGGTACGAGAAAGAAGGACAAGCTTCGCGAATTGCTGTCGTTCGTGTACCCGACGGCGAAGGGGCTCATCCTAGACAAGGGGTTGTTGACCGAGCACAACGTCTGACTGAGCAGCCTGCAAAAGGCTCTTCCTTCAGGCCGGAGTCCGGCCGGCTCAAACACCGAACAGGCCGCGCGCTGCTCCCCGAAGTCGGCTCAGATTGCGGTGGAAATCAGGGCCGAGCCGAGCGCACGACCGTTTCGGCCATCGCCGCCAATGCGGCCAGTCCCCGGGCCTTCAGGGCCCGGGAGGAATCGCGGCGTCCGATCTCTCCCTCAAGCACCAAGGTGATGAAGCCGTGCATCGTCGCCCACGCAAGATCGGCTGCCTGCTGGCGCACCTCTTCGGTCGCGTCGCCGATCACCTCGTCGAGAACGGCTGTCAGCAGGCGCCGCACGCTCTCCGCGCCCTCATCCCCTTCCCTGGGCTCAATGTGATTGGCTTCCCGAGTGAACATCAACTGGAACAGGGTGGGATTGGCGGCGGCGAACGCCATGTAGCCCACGCCAAGACCCACCAGCCGCGACGTGGGTTCTTCGTCCGCAGCCCGATTCGATTCGGTCGTCATGGCAGCGGTCAATTCCCCGAAGCCACGGCGCACCAGTTCCGCGAGCAGGTCGTCCATCGAGGCGAAGTGATGCGCAGGCGCCGCATGCGAGACCTCGGCACGGCGAGCGCACTCGCGCAGCGTGAAGCCGCGAATGCCCTTTTCCTCGACGAGCTTTCGGCCTGCCGCCACCAGAGCCTCACGCAGGTCGCCGTGGTGATAGCCTCGCGCCTTGGAACGGGTCATTCAGCCTCCAGCAAGATCAAATAGCGCGCAATCTTGACGTTGGAAAGAGGCCAAATTTCGGCTGACGCCATCCTCGGGCCGTGGCTTGATCGAAGAAATCGAAGAGGTCGTCATGTCATTCGAAACCTGGGTTGCCTTCGCGGCGGCGTCGAGCGTCCTTCTGGTGATCCCCGGGCCCACGGTTCTCCTGGTGGTTTCCTATGCGCTGGGTCAGGGCTGGCGCACCGCGCTGCCGATGGCGGTGGGCGTGGCCCTGGGTGACTTCACCGCCATGACGCTCTCGATGCTGGGGCTGGGTGCGCTGCTCGCCACCTCGGCCACGCTGTTCACGATCCTGAAGTGGGTGGGCGCCGCCTACCTCGTCTATCTCGGCATCAAGCTGTGGCGCGCCGGCGGCACGCTGGACGCCGCGCCGCGGACCGACGCCGTTTCTGCCGCGAAGATGCTGGGCCATGCCTGGCTGGTGACGGCCCTTAACCCGAAGAGCATCACCTTCTTCGTGGCCTTCCTGCCCGCCTTCCTCGACCCGAAGGCAGATTTCCTCACCCAGATGCTGGTGTTCGAAACGACGTTCCTGGTGCTGGCCTTCGCCAATGCCTTCGGCTACGCGCTGGTCGCCTCGCGTGCGCGGCGGCTGGCCTCCGATCCGCGCGCCATCGGAGTGGTCAATAAGGTGGGCGGCGGCCTCCTGGTCGGCGCCGGTGTGGCGACGGTCAGCTTTGCCGGCTCGCGAAGCTGAGGCTCATCGCGCCGGTTCGCTGACGAAGGCGATCTTCGAGAGGCCGCCCTTGGAGGCGTCGGCGAGGGTCTCGGAGACGTATCGGTAGGGCACGGTGGCGTCGGCGCGCAGATAGACCTCGGGCTGCGGCCGCTGGCGGCCGGCCTCGGCGAACTTCTCCATCGCCTCCTCCCGCGTCACCCGCTCGCCGCCCCAGAACAGCGAGCCCTGCGCGTCGATCGCGAACTCGATCTTCTCCGGCTTCTGCAGGTCGGCGTTGGCCGTCGCCTTCGGCAGGTCGAGCTTCACCACGTTGGTGAGCAGCGGCGCGGTCACGATGAAGATCACCAGCAGCACCAGCACCACGTCGATCAGCGGCACCATGTTGATCTCGGCCATCGGCTGGGACGATGTCTTGCGGTCGAAGCTTCCGAATGCCATCGCCCGTCTCCTCAGTTCACGGCCGCGAGCGGCACGCCGCCCGGCTTGCGGCCGGCCTGCAGCGCACGGCCCATCGACAGGAAGGTCAGCAGCTCGAAGGCGAAGGCATCGAGCTTCGCCGTCAGCACGCGGTTGGAGCGGGTCAGCCAGTTGTAGCCCATGACCGCCGGCAGGGCGACGGCGAGGCCGATGCCGGTCATGATCAGCGCCTCGCCCACCGGGCCCGCCACCTTGTCGAGCATCCCCGAGCCCGACATGCCGATCGCCACAAGCGCGTGGTAGACGCCCCACACCGTACCGAACAGCCCCACGAAGGGCGCCGTCGCCCCGATCGTGGCCAGCATGGTCAGTCCGTTCTCCAGCGACGTCGTCTCCTCGTCGAGCACCTTCTTGATGGTGCGCGTCAGGAACTCGGTCTCGCTGCCCGCCTCCTCGAGCTTGGCCGCACCGAACTTCGCGTGATGCGCCTGGGCGTGCAGCGAGTGCGCCGTCAGATGGCCGAACGGCTCCTGCGCCCCGTGCAGGCTGAGTTCCTGCTGGACCTGCTCGAGCGAGGTCGCGCTCCAGAAGAAGGCCAGGAACCGCCGGCTGCGCTTCTGGCGGATGATCTGCCCGATCCCCTTGTAGATGATCAGGTACCAGGAGATCGCCGACATCACCGCCAGCACGCCCAGCAGGATCCTGGCGACGATGTCCGCCTGCGCGATGAAATGGCCGAAGCCCAGGGCCGATGCGTCGCCCATGACTGCTCTCCTACTGCAACACGAACTTGATCGGGACGTGGACCCAGACCGCCTGCGCCAGGCCACCTTCCACATAGGGCCGGAACTGCGCGGAGCGGACCGCGCCGAGCGCCGCCTGGTCGAGATCGGCATGGCCTGAGGACGAAGCCAGCGACACCTGGGCCGGCCGGCCGGTCACGTCGACCAGCACGCGGATCGTCGCCGTGCCCTGCTCGCCCGCCCGCCGCGAGCGCGCCGGATAGGCCGGATTGGGCTGCACCAGCCAGCCGAGCTGCGAGGCCTGCACCGTGCGCGGGGCGGCCGGCGCCGCGGGCGCGGCCTGCTGCGGTCCCGCCTCGACCGGCGCCGCGGGGCGCGCCGGCTGAGGCTTCCTCTGCACCGGCTTCGGCTCGGGCGGCCGGGGCTTGGGCTCGACCTTCTTCTCCGGCGGCTTGAACTGGGGCGGCGGCGGTTCGTCGGGCGGCGGCAGCTCGACCTTGGCCAGCGG
>JBKBLH010000002.1:0-349793 GCA_046296475.1 Reyranella sp. | reverse complement strand
CGCTTCGAAGCCGCGAACAAGTAAGGCTGGCCTTGTCTGGACTTCCCTTCATATTCCTCTCCCCCGCCAGGGGGAGAGGCTAGGTGAGGGGGTTACAGGAGGTGCGTCGCCCCCTCACCCAGCCTCTCCCCCTATCGGGGGAGAGGAGACTTGAAAGCGGGGCGTGTCTCTGAGCCATGGAAAAACGCGTCACCTTCAACGAACGCTGGCTGCCCTACCTGCTCCTGGGGCCGCAGATGGTCATCACGCTGGTCTTCTTCTTCTGGCCGTCGGGCCAGGCGATCTACCAGTCGGTGCTGATCGAGGATGTCTTCGGCGGCAATTCCAAGTTCGTCTGGTTCGAGAACTTCGCCCAGCTCTTCCGCGACAACAGCTACGCCCACTCGGCGCAGATCACGGTGGTCTTCAGCTTCCTGGTGGCGGCCATCGGGCTCGGCTTCTCTCTGCTGTTGGCGGTCATGGCCGATCGGGTGATCCGCGGAGCCACCGCCTACAAGACCCTCCTCGTCTGGCCCTATGCCGTGGCGCCGGCCGTCGCCGGCGTCCTCTGGGGCTTCCTGTTCAACCCCTCGGTCGGCATCCTCGCCTGGATGCTCAAGGGCATCGGCGTCGAATTCAACTATGTGATCAACGGCAACCAGGCCCTGCTACTGGTGGTGATCGCCGCGGTGTGGAACCAGATCAGTTACAATTTCCTGTTCTTCCTCGCCGGGCTGCAGTCGATCCCGAAATCGCTGATCGAAGCGGCGGCGATCGATGGCGCGGGCCCCGGCCGGCGCTTCTGGGACATCGTCTTCCCGCTGCTCTCGCCGGTCGGCTTCTTCCTGCTCGTCGTCAACATCATCTACGCCTTCTTCGGCACCTTCGGCGTGATCGACTCGCTGACCAAGGGCGGGCCCGGGAAATCCACCGAGATCCTGGTGTTCAAGGTCTTCAACGATGGCTTCCGCGGACAGGATCTGGGCGGCTCCTCGGCGCAGTCGGTGATTCTGATGGTCGTGGTCATCGCGCTCACCTTCGTGCAGTTCCGCTTCATCGAGCGGCGGGTGCACTACTGATGCCCATACTCACATGGTAGAGAACCGGCCCTTCCTCACGCTGCTGAGCCACCTGATCGTGCTGCTCGGCGTCGTCATCATCGCCTTCCCGGTGTGGATGACCTTCGTGGCTTCGACGCACAGCCAGCAGACCATGCTGCAATCGCCGATTCCGGTGCTGCCGGGACCGCATCTGCTCGAGAACTACACGAAGGTGCTGACCGAGGGATATGGCAAGGTCGGCAGCACGCCGGTCATGATGACGCTGACCAACAGCATGATCATGGCGCTGGGCGTGGCGATCGGGAAGATCGCCATCTCGATCATCTCGGCCTTCGCCATCGTCTATTTCCGTTTTCCCGGCCGGATGTATTTCTTCTGGGCGATTTTCGTCACGCTCATGCTGCCGGTCGAGGTACGCATCGTGCCGACCTACGGGGTCGTGGCCTCGCTCGGCATGCTCGATTCCTATTCCGGCCTGATCATACCGCTGATCGCCTCGGCGACGGCCACGTTCCTGTTCCGGCAGTTCTTCCTGAGCGTGCCCGACGAGCTGACCGAGGCAGCCCGCGTCGACGGCGCCTCGCCGATGCGCTTCTTCTGGGACATCCTGCTGCCGATGAGCCGGACCTCGATCGCGGCGCTGTTCGTGATCCAGTTCATCTACGGCTGGAACCAGTATCTCTGGCCACTGCTGATCACGACCAAGGAGAGCTACTACACCGTCGTCATGACGGTCTCGCGCCAGGCCAACGTGGTCGATTCGGTGCCGAGCTGGAACCTGCTGATGGCCATGGCGATGCTCGCGATGCTGCCGCCGGTCCTGGTCGTGGTGTTCATGCAACGCCAGTTCGTGCGCGGCCTGGTGGAAACGGAGAAGTAGGGCATGGCGCAAGTCCAACTGCGCGGCGTCAGGAAGAGCTACGACAAGCTCGAGGTCATCCACGGCGTCGACATCGAGATCGCCGACGGAGAGTTCGTGGTCATCGTCGGCCCCTCGGGTTGCGGCAAGTCCACCCTGCTGCGCATGGTGGCGGGGCTGGAGCGCATCACCGGCGGCACGATCGCGATCGGCGACCGGGTCGTGAACGAGCTGGAACCCAAGGATCGCGACATCGCGATGGTGTTCCAGAACTACGCCCTCTACCCGCATTTCAGCGTCTACGAGAACATGGCCTATGGCCTCAAGATCCGCGGCCTGTCCAAGGCCGAGATCGACGTTCGCGTCCAGAAGGCAGCGAAGATCCTGGAGCTCGGCTCGTTCCTGCAACGCAAGCCGCGCCAGCTTTCGGGCGGCCAGCGTCAGCGGGTCGCGATGGGCCGCGCCATCGTGCGCGAGCCGGCCGTCTTCCTGTTCGACGAACCGCTGTCCAACCTCGACGCCAAGCTGCGTGTCCAGATGCGGCTCGAGATCAAGCGCCTGCAGCGGGAGCTCGGCGTCACCTCGATCTACGTCACCCACGACCAGGTCGAGGCGATGACGCTCGCCGACCGGCTGATCGTCATGAACGCGGGCGTTGCCGACCAGATCGGCACACCGATGGACGTATACGAGCGGCCGGCCTCGGTCTTCGTCGCGGGCTTCATCGGCTCGCCGGCCATGAACTTCCTGGCGGGCAAGGTGGTCGAGGGTAGTCGCTCGATCGAGCTGGCTGGTACGGGGGCGGTGCGCGTCGTGCTGCCGATCGGGCTCGCCACGGCGGCCGCGGCCGGAACGCCCGTCGCGGTCGGCATCCGGCCCGAGCATCTGCATCCGGCCGCCGACGGCCCGCTGGAGTTCGAGATCGAGCTGGCCGAGCCGCTGGGCGCCGACACCCTGCTGCATGGCCGCTTCGGCGAGGCGAGCGAGGTCGTCACGGTGCGCCAGGGCGGTCACATCCTCGCCAAGCCCGGCGAGAAGCGGCGATTCAAGGCCGATCCCGGACATCTCCATCTGTTCGATTCGCAGACCGGCAAGCGCATTCCCGACGCGCCATGACGCTGCTTGCCCGTATCGAACACGCCGGGTGCCCGCGCGTCGGCATCCTCGAAGGTGACGCGATTCACCTGCATGAGGGCACGATCTTCGATCCCGGGGCGGCAACGGGCGAGATCGTCCCGGCCGCTGACGTGCGCTGGCTGACGCCGACCGAGCCCACCAAGATGGTGGCCCTGTGGAACAACTTCCGCGCCGCCGCCGCGAAGAACGGCTGGGCGATCCCGGCCGAGCCGCTCACCTTCCTGAAGGCACCGAACAGCTTTGCCGCCCACGGCCAAGCGATCCCGGTGCCGAAATCCTATGACGGCCGCGTCTCGTACGAAGGCGAGCTGGGCATCGTGATCGGCCGGACCTGCTCCAACGTGTCGCCGGAAGAGGCCGCGGACCATATCCTGGGCTATACCTGCGTGAACGACGTCACGGCGATGGAACTGCTGCAGCGCGATCCGTCCTTCGCGCAATGGACGCGCGCCAAGAACTTCGACGGTTTCGGCGTGTTCGGCCCGGTCGTTGCGACCGGCCTCGATCCGGCGTCGCTCACGGTCCGCACCCTGGTCAACGGCCGCGAGCGCCAGAACTACCGGGTCGACGACATGATCTTCCCGCCAGCCGAACTGGTGAGCCGCCTCTCGCAGGATATGACCCTCGTGCCGGGCGACGTCATCGCCTGCGGCACGTCGCTCGGCGTGCTGCCGATGAAGCCGGGCACCGTGGTCGAGATCGTCATCGACGGCATCGGTTCCCTGCGCAACCAGTACGGTTGACAGCTAGGTCGCTGCCGGGATTGCCGGAATGGGCCGCGAACTTGACCGCTCGGAGGGCTCGGGCAACTCTATGATCGTCTGCCCTGGCTTGGAGGACAGTTCTCGTTAACATGGACAGCAGGCCAGATATGGGCCAAGGCAGCTCGTCGTCCCATCTACGTGCGGCAGGTGGTGGCAGGACGATCAAGTTCCTCCACCTGCCCAAGACGGCGGGTACGAGCGTACGCCACTTTCTGGCAAGGTTCTTTCGGCCGACGGAAATTTGTCCCGCCGGATTCCGCCACGAGTTCCAGGCGCTCAGCGATCATCAACTCGCGGCTTACTGCATGTTCGCGGGACATTTCGATTGGAAGGATCTCGACCGGGTCAAGGGCCCGAGTTTCACCTTCACCGTGCTGCGCGAACCTCGGGAACGCGTTCTGTCCTACTACTTCTTCATGCGCGCCCAGGCGGTCAGGATGGCGCGCGAGACGCCCATCGAGGTGAACGAGGTCGCGCGCGCAGCGCTCGCTCTCTCCCCCGACGATTTTTTCTGCACCGGCGGGCCGTCTTCCGTGCGCCGCAACATCGACAATCAGCTCGACAACCACTACGCCCACTACTTCGCGAGGCGATCGGCTCGACTTCGCTATCGGTCACACGCGAATTGGCTGCCGGACTCCGAGCTTCTGGCGATGGCGCGGTACAATCTCGACAGGCTCGATGGTGTTTTCTGGACTGGGCATCTCACACCCTTGAAGTGGGCCGTCATCACCCGTTTCGGCGGTCGCAAGATCGGTGTCTGGCAGACCGTGCTGAACTGCCTCTATCCGCTTCAGGACATACGGCGAAATCAACTATCGGGGACGGTCGCGACGCGGCTGGCCGACCTCGCGGCCCTCGGGGCAACCCGACGCACCTTCGACCGGATCGAGGAAATGACCCGACTTGATAGTCTGCTATGGGCTGAGCGGTTCGGCCGCAAACCCTGAGCGACCTCTTCACGACGGACACGGCCGTGGGGTGAGTGCCGCGACACCGAATGAAAGGCGGCGTCCGTCAGATCAATCAGATAGGGTCTGCCATGCTCTTCTGTACCTACAACATCCACTACGGCGTCGGCTCCGACGGCCGCTACGACATCGCCCGTATCGCCGACACGGTGGCCGAGGCCGATATCGTTTGCATCCAGGAAGCCGTGTCGGGCTGGCCGCAGAACGGCTTCGCCGACCAGACGGCCGAGATTGCCTCCCGGCTGAACCGCTACCACTGGTATCACGGCGCCATGGAGTCCGATGCGAGCGAGGTCGGTGCCGACGGGCGGATCGTCAATCGTCGCCGCAGCTTCGGCAATGCCGTCATCTCGCGCTGGCCGATCGTCTGGGCGCGCGGCCATCTCCTGCCGAAGACGGCACTCGTCGACCGCTTCGACCTGCAGCGCGGCTTCGTCGAGGCGTCGGTTCAGACGCCGGCCGGGCCGTTGCGCGTCTACAGCGTGCATCTCAGCCATGTCGGGCCTCAGCAGCGCCTGCCGCAGGTCCGCGCCCTGATGGACACGGTCCTCAACGCCGAGCGAACCGGTGCGACCTGGGACAGCGCCGCCGGCTCCACCTTCATGTTCCAGGAACGCCGGCCCGACGTGTCGCGCGCCGCCATCCTCGCCGGCGACTTCAACTTCACGCCCGACCATCCCGAGTATCCGCTGGTCTGCGGGGAGACCAGCTACTACGGCCGGCTCGGCACGACCATGCATCTCGCCGACGCCTGGATCGCCGCCGGCAACAGCGAGGAGGAGGTGGAGTCTTTCCCCCGCGAGGGACGCATCGACCATGTCTTCGTGACTCACGACCTCGCGCCAAAGGTCAAGAAGGCCTGGATCGGCTACGGCATCGTCGCCTCAGACCACTGGCCGGTCTTCGTCGAGTTCGATCTCTAGCCGGTTCCCAGACGTCAGCGCAGCTCGAACGGGTAGATCACCTTCCAGTCCCGCTTCATGTCGACGATGGTCCAGTGGCGGCGCAGCGCCTCGTACCACGCCTTGTCGAGCTGGCCCACCGGGGAGGGGCGGTCGTAGGCATATTCGCGGACGGCGTCGGTGTGATGCACGAGGCCCATGAAACGCGCGCCGCTGCCCGCCGCGGTCCATTCGAGCATCTGCTGGTCGCCGTCGGAATTGCCGAAGGCGAAGACGGGGCGCCGGCCGATGAACTGGTTGATGCCCTCCGGCTTGCCCGGTCCGTCGTCGATGAACATGACCTTGGCCTCCTTCACCAGCTCCGGGTTGCCGTCCGGCCGCAGACGGTAGCGGGTGACGCCGGAAGAGCCCACGACCTGCTCGGGGGGGATCCCGTAGACGCGCTCGGTCCACGGCCGCATGAACTCGATGCCGCCGCCGGAGACGATGAAGGTCTTGAACCGGTGGGCGCGCAGCAGCGCGAGGAGCTCGAGCATCGGCTGGTAGACGAGGTCCGTATAGGGCCGATTGAAGCGCGGATGGCGGGCGGTCGCCAGCCACTCGGCCACCGCCTTGGCGAAGGCCTCCGTCGTCAGGTCGCTATGGGTCGCCGCAATGATCTGGAGGAAGCCCTTTTCACCCAGCGCCGCGAGGGCGGCAGGGTCATCGGCCAGCACCGACCTGAATGGTTCCTGGGAGCGCCATTCGGGGTGTTGCGGCGCCAACGCCTTCACGCGATCGATGGCGAAGGCGATCTGGACGTAGACGGGCTGCTCCGTCCACAGCGTGCCGTCATTGTCGAAGCAGGCGATGCGTTCCGGCACCGGCACGAAATCCGCCCCGCCGGCGGTCGTCGTGCGCGCGATGAAGTCGAGGATCGAACGCTTGACCGGTCCCTCGTTCCAGGAGGGCAGCCCGTCGGCCTGCGCGTATCCGGGCTGGACCGTCGTTCCGAACGCGGCCGCGCCCATACCCGTCAGGAATTTCCGGCGCTTCATCGCAGGCTCCACAATCTCACGTCGACCCTAGTTCGCCAGTCGTTCCGACGCGACACGGATACGGCCGCTGCGGCGCGCCTTGTCGAGCGCTTCGTGATCCCGCTCGGTCTGGCGCGCGTAGGCGAGGGAGAAGCCCGCAAGGGCTTCGTCGAGGGCCGCGCCGTTGCCGCAATAGCCGGCAATGGCGGCGGCATCGCCCGACTTGGCATGGGCCAGCGCCAGGGCCCAGCCGCATAGTGCGCAGTACTCCAGAAAAGTGGCGATGCCCTTGGTGTTTCCTTCCTCCATCTCGATGCCGCCTTTCATGTCGGCGAGTTGGCGGACGTAGAAGTCCCGGTCGTTCAGCTGTCCCCAACCCAGGAAGATATCGGGCGATCCCTGGATCATGCGCTGGCCGACCACGACGCGACGGCCCTGGTTCTCGAAGGGCATCCGGTAGTCCGAATAGGGCGCCAACACGGACGGCTGCGCCTGCTTCACCTGCAGGAAAAGCGGGTCGTCGTTGTCCTTGCCCATGAGCAGGACCACCCAGCAGCCGGTGCCAACACTGCCGACGCCCACGACCTTGCGGGCGACGTCGACAATGCGATAGCGCGACAGGAGGCGGCGGCGATCGAAGTTCAACGACTGCAAGTATGAAGTGAGCATCGCATCCAGGGCCTGCTCGATGGGAATCCCGCCTTCTGTGTGGCTCTCGCGCACCACGAGGGGAACCGCTTCGACGATGCGATGTTCGCCCTCCACGAACTCGGCCAGCTTGCCGAGGACGCGCTGGTGTCCCTTGGCGCGCGCCTTACCGATCAGTTTCCGTGCGTTCTTGCGCGCCTGGGGCGACAGGCCGGAGAGGATCGCGCGCTCGTCGATCCTGTCGTACCAGGTGGCGAGGTGGCCCATCTCGGCATAGCGGGCGATGTGCTCGCGATAGGACCTCACGGTCTCCGCTGCGGCCTCTGCGGCCTGATGCTTGTCGCCGCCCATGAAGCGGACAGCGACGGCGGCGCTGGCCGTCAGGCGCTTGAGGTCCCACTCCCAGGGGCCGGGGAAGACCTCGTCGAAGTCGTTGATAGCGAATACGAGGTCGCGCTCGGCCGAGCCGAAGACGCCGAAGTTCGAGACATGCATGTCGCCGCAGGCGTTCACCTGTATGCCGGTCACCGGCGTCGTGGCGAGGTCCGAGGCCATCACGGCGGCCGAGCCGCGCAGGAAGGCGAAGGGCGAGGCCAGCATCCGCGCGAAGCGTACCGGCACGAGCTTCTGGGCCCGGCTGAGGTTCTGCGTCTCGAGGATCGCAATGGGGTCGGGGCGATCGGCGCTCTCGCGAAAGGTGGCGTGGCTCTCGCGCGGCACCGTCTTGCGCAGGCTCTTGCCGGCCGCTTTGCGTTCGCTCACCGACCGTCGCGGCGCGGTGAACCGGCCGAGCGTTTCGCCGGGCACGTCCGAGATCATGCGGTTGAATTGCGGATCGTTGTCCGGTCGTTCGGCTGCGGTGCTCATGTCAGACTCCACGCGGCCGGTCGCCGCACCTGCAAGATTAACCTATCGGGGGATGCACCAAGAGGCGAGGTCGATACGGATTGCGTATCAAACGTTTCGTGGCCCTGCGGAACCGGCGTAGAATTCACCTCCACGCACAGGGAGACGAACATGGTCGCCACCATCCGGACCACCGCGGGACGCGGCCGGCTTTACGATAACGTGCTCGACACGATCGGCGATACGCCCTGCATCCGCATCAACGCGCTCGCGCCGAAGGGCGTCACGATCTACGTCAAGGCCGAGGCCTTCAATCCCGGTGGCTCGGTGAAGGATCGGCTCGCCGTCAACATCATCGAGGCGGCCGAGCGCAACGGAACCCTGAAGCCGGGCCAGACCGTGGTCGAGGCGACCAGCGGCAATACCGGCATCGGCCTGGCCATGGTCTGCGCCCAGAAGGGTTACCCGCTGGTCGTCACCATGGCCGACAGCTTCTCGATCGAGCGGCGAAAGCTGATGCGCATGCTGGGCGCCAAGGTGGTGCTGACGCCGCGCGCCCAGAAGGGCTTCGGCATGTACCAGAAGGCGGTCGAACTCGCGAAGGCCAACGGCTGGTTCCTGGCCCATCAGTTCGAGACCGATGCGAACGCGGAAATCCACGAAGCGACGACGGCGCGCGAGATCCTGGCCGACTTCGCGGGCGGCCGGCTCGATTACTTCGTGAGCGGTTACGGGACCGGCGGTACCGTGACCGGCGTGGCGCGGGTACTGCGCAAGGAGCGGCCGGAGACGAAGATCGTCCTGACCGAGCCCGCCAACGCCCAGCTTCTCGGCAGCGGTAAGGTGCAGGAGCGGGCGGCCGACGGCTCCCCGTCGGTCAGCCATCCGGCCTTCGAGCCGCATCCGATCCAGGGCTGGACGCCGGATTTCATTCCGCTCGTGCTGCAGGAATCGATCGACAGGAAATTTTACGACGAGCTGCTGCCGGTCGCCGGCGCCGAAGGAATCAAATGCGCCAAGGCGCTGGCGCAGAAGGAAGGCATCTTCACCGGCATTTCCGGCGGCTCGACCTTTGCCGTGGCGCTGCAGGTGGCGGCGAAGGCCGCCTCGGGTTCGGTCATCCTTTGCATGCTGCCCGATACCGGCGAGCGCTATCTGACCACGCCGCTGTTCGAGGGGATCATCGACGACATGGACGCGGAGGAGATCGCGATCTCGAAATCGACGCCCGGCTACCAGATGGGGTAGTCGACCGCGTTACTCGCGATTGGTGAACCGGGCATTGCCCAGGCCGGTGCCGATCGTCATCACGCCCCAGCGCTCGACGTCCTTCATGTTCGGCACCTCGCTGAGGCCCTGAACGACGGCGTCGTTATGGACCTGGATGAAAATCTCGTGGCCGTCGATCTTCGGCAGATGACCGGAGAGGGCCGCGGCGAGGTTGAAGCTCTTGCCTTCCCAGTTGCCCGGCAGGTTCTGGCCGCCCTTCAGAATGTGCCCCTGCTCGTCGATCAGCCCCGGACAGCCGATACCCATGAAAGGCGCGATCTTGATCTTCTCGTGTTTGGCGCGGTCGATCAGTTTGACGAGCATGGCGCCGATTCGAGCAATGGCCTCGTCGCGGTCGGGCTCATCCTCGGCATGCCGCCATACCTGGCGCTTCCAGACGTCCGCATCCTCGACATCGCCGCGCTTGCGCTTATGGAGTTCGACGACACCCACCCGCACATTGGTGCCACCGATATCGACGGCCAGGATCGCGTCATGTCCGGCCATCACCCAACTCGGGGCGAGATGCACGGCACCGATTAGCCCCGCCTCGTCCGGATGGTTTTCGATGGCCCGAAGCTCTACGGTCACACCCTCTGTTGCCAGGATGATGCCGGCGCGGCCCATCGCGAGTTCGCCGATCCGGCTGCCGATCATTCCACCGCCGATGACGATCCGTTCCGTATCTTTCCAGGCCTTCACCCGGAGGAAACGGCGCACCACCGTCGCCAGCTCGCATGCGAACTCTTCGACGACCGTATGGATCAGGCCGGCGGCGACCGGGTCGCTGCCGCCGAGCATCTTGTCGAGCTTGGACTTCGATATCTCTTCCATCGGCACGTCGCCGAACGGGTCCTCGCCGCGCTCCTTCAGGCGGTCCCGCCAGTCGCCAAGAATGGCCTGGAAGGCGCGCCGGCTGGCACGGTCGCCTATGAAACCCTCCTCGTCGCGGAGTTCCTCGTTGTAGGTGTCGACGGTGACGGAGGGGAGCACCCGGCCTCCATGCACGAAGACGGCCGGAGCTTCGGTCAGTTCCTTGGCAGATTCCACTGGTTCGGCTTCGCTGCGGGCGTCCATGCGCATCTCCCCCTGCAAGGTCCCATGAACGGACCGAACGGGGAGAAAGTTCCCAGACAACGGAACTGCAATGCAACACGGCCGGCAATCGGGCGTTGTGGCGGCCATGAAACTCTTCAAGTGTCAGAGCTGCGACCAGATTCTTTATTTCGAGAACGACGTCTGTGTGAAATGCGGGCACAAGCTTGGATACGTACCCCAGGTCGCGACGGTGTCGGCACTGGAGCCGGAAGGGGATCTGTGGCGCGCGCTCGCATCCCCCGGCGTGCTTTACCGGTTCTGCGCCAACGCACAGCAGGCCGCCTGCAACTGGCTGGTCGAGGCAACGTCCCCGGAGACCCTCTGCCTGTCTTGCCGGCACAACCGGACGATCCCGGATCTAACCGTCACCGACAATCTCGCCCATTGGCAGAAGATAGAGATCGCCAAGCACCGGCTGTTCTACTCGCTGCTGCGCCTCAAGCTTCCGGTGCCGACCAAGGCCGAAGCGCCGGAGAACGGGCTCGCCTTCGACTTCCTGGCCGAGTTGCCGCAGCCCGACGCGCCCCGCGTGATGACCGGTCACGACAACGGCCTCATCACGATCGCGCTGGCCGAGGCCGACGATTCTGTTCGTGAAAAGAACCGGGTCGCGATGCACGAGCCCTATCGGACTCTGCTCGGCCACTTCCGTCACGAGATCGGACACTATTATTGGGACCGGCTCGTGCGCGATGGCGGCCAACTCGACGCCTGCCGGCAACTCTTCGGCGACGACACCCAGGATTACGGCCAGGCCCTGCAGGCCCATTATGCCAACGGTGCGCCGTCCGACTGGCAGGCCAACTTCGTCAGCCATTACGCCAGCTCCCATCCGTGGGAGGACTTCGCCGAAACCTGGGCGCATTACCTGCACATCGTCGACACCCTGGAAGCCGCGCGGGCATTCGGCCTGTCGGTCCAGCCGCGCCTCGCGAAGGGCGATGAGCTGGATGCCACGGTCGACTTCGACCCCTATCGCGCCGTTGAAATCGGTCAACTCGTGGACAGCTGGCTGCCGCTGTCGCTCGCGCTGAACAACCTCAACCGCGCGATGGGCCAGTCCGACCTCTATCCGTTCGTTCTGTCGCCTCCGGTGATCGAGAAGCTGGGCTTCATCCACCGGCTCGTCCACCCGACGTAGAACATCGTCCTCAGCGATGCTTCTGCTGCCGGTAGTGATCGGCCAGCGCGTCGCGGCCGAAATCGGCGGCGAGGTCTCGCCACACCGCGTGGACATGATTGGCGCCGTTCTGGGTATTGTCGTGCTCGACCAGGGTGACGGGGCCATGGATCCGGAAATAGTGGGCGTCGCCGGGCGTCAGGGACCCAGCCCAGGCGAAGCGGAAGCTCGCAAGTCCTTGTTCCTGGACGCGCCGCTTCTGCTGGGCCAGCAGGTCGGCCGCGAGGGTGCCGAGGAAGCGGTCCATCAAGGCCTCGACCAGGGCGCGCTGTTCGCCCGTCATATCGCCCAACGGCAGGCCCCTGGGATTGCCGAGATCGCGCTCGCGCTGCGGGCTCGCCACGATCTCGCCGAACGAGCGGTCGGCGATGATCGCCGTCCGGCGCTGCTGGTCGTCGAGGCTTGTCATGATCTGGCGCGCGAGATCCTCGGACGGCCCCAACAGGCGGAACCCGCGGTGGGGCCCGTCGCGCACCGTGGCGGGATGCGCGCCGGTGAAGAAGGGCGTCACTGCGACATGGCCGGGCGCCGGCAACGCCACGTTCAGCGACAGGTGGTGGCCCTCGAAGCGCCAGCCCCAGGGATAGCGGCCGGGCGTGCCGAAAACGGACACGTAGTATCGTTCGGGATCGCGAAAGCTGCCCTGCTGCTCCCGCAGCACGCCTTCGAGCAGGCGGACGCCATCGAGCAGCTCGAGGCCGCGCTGGTTCAACACCGACGCGAAGAGCGCGCGGGCGGCATCGGCTTGGTCCGCGCGCAACTCTCCCAGAGCGAGTCCCGAACGGCTGCGCGGGACGTAATGCCAATCGAGCCGATTGGCCGAGTCGAAGGCGATCACCGCCTTCCGGCGCCGGCCATCGTCGAGAGACAACAGGAAGCGATTGGCGGCATCGGCAATGCGCTGGGCGGCGTCGACCGTTTGGGCGCTCGCGCGCCCGAACGGCAGCAGCGCCGCCGCTGCCAGCATGGTCCGCCGGGTCGGCGGGCCATGATGATGGCGGCCATGGTCGTGGGGCTCGTCGTGCGGATGCCAGCCGTCGTGCGGCATGGCCAGTCCGTCAGGTCGAGGTCTTGGGATACTTCAGCGAGCAGCCATAGGCGCGAGTCGAGGCATCGGCCACCGGCTTGCCGGCAAGGACCTGACCGAGCGCCACACGGACATACTGGGTCGCCTTGGGGATGTCGGCGGCGCTGGACGAGGGGATCGAGTCGATGCCGCCCTTGTAGACCAGGATGCCGTTGGCATCGATGATGTACATGTGCGGCGTCACCGTGGCGCCATAGGCCCGGGCGACCTTGCTCTGCGGGTCGAGCAGAACGGCGGCTGGCGCGGCATTGCGGCTCTTGGTCAGGTCGTTGGCCTGCTGTGCCGTCACATGGCCCTGCTCGCCGGTGGCGGACGAGGCCACGGTCAGCCAGACCACGCCCTTGGCCGCGGCTTCGCGCTGCTGGTCCTGCATGTTGTTGGAGGTGTAGTGCTTGCGCACGTAGGGGCAGTCGTGATTCGTCGTTTCGAGCAGGACGACCTTGCCCTTGAGGTCGGCAAGTGACCAGCTCTTGCCGTTGCTGTCGACCGCGCTGAACTGTGGTGCGGGCTTGCCGATATCGGGGCTCGAGGTGGCAAAGGCTGCGGCGGGGGCGAGGACGAGGGCGGCGCCACCGATCATCACGGAACGACGGGGAACATTCAGCTTCGACATGACTGGCTCCTAACGCTTGGCTTGCTGGATTGACGACAACTCCGACAGGATCAGCGATTCGGTGAGGACCTGCGGCAGGATCCTGGGCCGGTCCGCCCCGGGCTCCCAGAACAGGTAAAGGGGCACGCCGGCACGGCCGAGCTCCTTCAGGACGCCGGTGATCTCGGCGTCGCGATTGGTCCAGTCGCCCTTGAGCTTGACCACACCGGCCTGCTCGAACGCCTTGCGGCTGGCCGGCGTTTCGAGCGCCACGCGCTCGTTGACCAGGCAAGTAATGCACCACGCCGCCGTGAAGTCGACGAAGACCGGCTTGCCGGCGGCGACCGCCTCGGCCATGCGGGCGCGCGAGAAGCGTTCCCAGCCTTCGAAGCTGACGCCCGCGCTGCCACCGGCCGAAGCGGAGGCGGCGGTGGCGGGACCCTCGTCCAGCTTGAGCGTGGCGCCGAAGGCCAGCAGCACAGCAGCCGCAGCCACCCCGCGACGGACCCACGTGCCCGCGGATTCGCCGCTGCCGAGGCGCAGCAGCCAGATCGCGAAGGCGATCAGGATCATGCCGCCCAGCGCGTAGAGCACGCCGTCGGCGCCGGTCTGCTGGGTGAGCACCCAGATCATCCAGACGGCGGAGGCATACATCGGGAAGGCGAGGAACTGGCGCAGCCGGTCCATCCAGGGGCCAGGTCGCGGCATCAGCCGCTGCAGCGCGGGCGTCATCGACAGCGCCAGAAACGGCAGGGCAAGGCCCAGGCCCATGGCCAGCAGGACCGCCAGCGTGGCGGGGGCGGGCTGGCTCAGAGCGAAACCCAGGGCGGCGGCCATGAATGGCGCCGTGCAGGGTGTCGCCACGATCACCGCCAGCACGCCGGTGAAGAAGGCGCCCGTGGTGCCTCCGCGAGCGGCGAGACCCTGGCCGACGCCGGCCATTCGGCTGCCGACCTCGAACACGCCGGAAAGGTTGAGACCGACCACGAAGAACAGATAGGCGATCAGGAGCGAGAACACCGGCGACTGGAACTGGAAGCCCCAATTGACCTCGCCGACGCTCGACCGGATTGCGATCACGAGTCCCGCCATGACGGCGAAGGAGGCGAGCACCCCGGCCGTGTAGGCGAGCCCGTCGCGTCGCATCTCGCTGCGCTCGTGGCCGGCAAGCCGGGCGAAGGCCGCGGCCTTCATCGCCAGGACCGGGAAGACGCAGGGCATCAGGTTCAGGATCAGGCCGCCCAGCAGGGCAAACAACAGCGCCTGCACGAGCGAGATCTGCTCGGCGCCCACCGCATTGGCCAGCGATGCCGTGGCCGCCGGCACGAACGCCGGATCGAGCCTGGCCGACAGGTCGAAGGCCTGCTTCACCTTGCCGTCGGCGGTCCTCTCGGTGAGGACCAGGGTGCCGGCGAGATCGGCGGTCATTGCGGTCTTGCCGTCGCCCTTCTTCAGGGGGATGCGGATGCCTTCCGGTGTCACCGTGGCATTCTGTTTGGCCATGGTGGCGACCGGACCCCATTCGGCCGGGAAGAAGTAGATGTCGCTCACCGCGTCCGGCTTCAGGCCTTTGGCCTCGACCAACAAGGTCGGATCGCCGGCTTTGGACAGGCCATAGCGAGCCGGCCACGGGCTCGCCGTGGGCACCGCGCGACGGGCCTGCTCGAACAGGGCGCGCGTGGCGGGCGGCGCCGGCGATGCCGCAGCGCCCGATGGCAGCACCAGTTCGAACTTGCCCTCTTCGGGGATGCAGACATCCTCGCAGACCAGCCAGTTGGCCTCGGCCGCCAGCGACAGCGGACCCGCGAGATCGGCCGGCGGCGTGATGCGCACCAGCAGCATCGCCTCGTCCTTGAAGCCGTAGTTCGTGATACCGCCGATATCGAACAGGGTCGGGGCCGGCCACACGATGGGCTCGGCCCTGGCGCCCTGCGGCAGCTTCCACGTGATTTCAGTCGGCAGGCCGGATTCGCCCGGATTCTTCCAGTAGGTGTGCCACTTGGGGCGTATCGTCTGGCGCAGAGCGACCCAGAAAGGTTCACCGGCCCTGACCGTCGCCACCTCCGACACGAGTTCGGACCGCACATTCTCGGTCGTGACGACCGCCGTCTGCGCGGGTGACGCCTGCGCAAGGGCGGCCGGGGCGAACGTCGGGCCGGCCAGCAACACGAGCAGAAGGGCAACGAAACGAGCCATCGTCCCCTAAGTGACCTCGGGTCGTGGCGCTTGCAAGGCAATCCGGATCAAGCTGCCGTGATATTTTGCGCGACCTGTGGTGAGCTACTAAAGTCTTGGCCGGACTGGAGAATTCATGGTGCGACTGGATGGCGGGCGCCTGCTTGGCGCCCTCGACGAGCTGGCTTCCATCGGTGCCATCGAAGGCGGCGGCTGCGCGCGGCTGGCGCTGACCGACGAGGATCGAGCCGGCCGCGACCTGGTCGTGGGCTGGATGAAGGCGCTGGGCCTCGCCGTGACGGTCGACGCGATCGGCAACGTGGTCGGCGTGCGGGCCGGCACCGAGGACCTCGCGCCGGTGATGACCGGCAGCCATATCGACACGGTGCGAACCGGCGGGCGCTATGACGGCAACTATGGTGTGCTGGCGGGCCTCGAGGTGGTGCGGGTGCTGAACGAGGCTGGCGTTGCCACGCGCCGGCCGATCGCCGTCGCCTTCTTCACCAACGAGGAGGGCGCGCGCTTCCAGCCCGACATGATGGGAAGCCTGGTCTATGTCGGCGGCCTGGGGCTGAACGAAGCCCATGCGGCGGCCGACAGGGACGGCGCCTCGGTCGGCGACGAGCTGCGGCGCATCGGCTATCTCGGGCCGGCGACACCCGGCGCGGTCAAGCCGCATGCCTTCGTCGAGCTGCATATCGAGCAGGGCCCGATCCTCGACGAGGAGAAGGTCCGGATCGGCGTCGTCGAGAGCGTGCAGGGCATCTCGTGGACGGAATACACCGTGACCGGCGTCTCCAATCATGCCGGCACGACGCCCATGCGCCTGCGCCGCGATGCAGGCTACCTCGCGGCCTCGGTCAACCTGTTCGCACGCAGGCTCGCCTGGGAGATGGGCGGCAACCAGGTGGCCACGGTTGGCTCGCTGGCCCTGCGCCCCAACCTGATCAACGTCGTGCCCAACCGCGCGATCTTCTCGGTCGACTTGCGCAACACCGAGGAGGCGAAGCTCGCGGAGGCCGAGGCACGCGTCGCCGCGCACATTGCCGAAGTCGCGAAGGCCGAGCGCGTTGAAGTCGAGGCGAAGGTGCTGGCGCGCTTCGAGCCCGTGATCTTCGATGCGGGCCTGGTCGACAGGGTCGAGCATCATGCCAGGGCGATGTCGCTCACCACGCGCCGCATGCCGTCGGGCGCCGGCCACGATGCCCAGATGATGCAGCGCATCTGCCCGACCGCGATGATCTTCGTGCCGTCGGTGGCCGGCCTCAGCCACAACGTGAAGGAACACACCGACGCCGCCGACCTCGCGGCCGGCGCGCAGGTGCTGCTGAACCTGATGCTGGAACTGGCCGGGTAGGCGGTGAAGCGCCCCGATATCAATCTCGCCGAGCAGGTCATGGCGCGCCTGAGTGCCGACATCCGGGGCGGCCGTCTCGCGCCCGGTACCCGCCTGCCGACCGAACAGATGCTGACGGCGGAGCTGGGCGTGAGCCGCACGGTGGTGCGCGAAGCCGTGGCCGCGCTGCGCGCCGACGGCCTGGTCGTGACGCGCCGCGGCTCCGGCGCCTATGTCGCCGACCCGTCCGCCGGACCCTTTCGCATCGTGCCGCCCCGCGCGGCCTCGCTGTCCGACATTCTGAACGTCATGGAGCTGCGCCTCGCGGTCGAGGTGCAGGCCGCGGGGCTCGCCGCCGAACGCGCTACCCGAGCGCAGCTGGGTTCGATCCGCGTCGCGTGGCGGGGGATCGACGATGCGCTTCAGCGCGGCGAGGGCGCCGTCGCCGAGGATTTCGCCTTCCACCGTGCCATCGCAGAGGCGACCGGCAACGACCAGTTTCCACGGTTCCTGGCCTATCTCGGCAGTCACGTGATCCCGCGCCAGAGCGTGCGGCTCGACATGGATACGCCGGCCGAGCGTCGCCAGTATCTCGAACGCATCCAGGCCGAGCATACGCGTATCGTGACGGCCATCGCCGTCCGGGAGCCGGAGGAGGCGCGGCGCGCCATGCGCGACCATCTCACGCGCTCGCTCGATCGTTATCGGACTCTGGCAGGAGGAAACAGGAATGGCCGACGCTAGGAAATCCGCCCGACGCATCGTCCTCACCGGCGCGGCCGGCGGCATCGGCACCATGACGCGGCCGTTGCTCGCCGGGCTCTATCCCGGGCTGGTGCTGAGCGACCGGGTAGAGCCCGCGGATCTGCAACCGCACGAGACGTTCGTTCCCGCCGATCTCACTCGCCCGGGCGAGGTGGCCGCGGCGTTGGCTGGGGCCGACAGCGTCATCCATCTCGGCGGTCACTCGGTCGAGGGAACGTGGGACCAGATCCTGCAGGCCAACATCGTCGGTTGCTACAATGTCTTCGAGGCGGCGCGCGAGGCGGGCGTGAAGCGGATCATCTTCGCTTCGTCCAACCACGCGATCGGATTCTATCTGCGTTCGCGGCGGATCGACAGCGACGTCACCGTGCGACCCGACAGCCGCTACGGCGTCAGCAAGGTGTTCGGCGAAGCCCTGGGCGCGCTCTATTCCGACAAGCATGGCATCGCAGTGACCTGCCTGCGCATCGGCAATGTCGGCCCACTTCCGCTCGACGTGCGGCGCCTGTCGATCTGGATATCGCCGCGCGATCTGGTCCAGCTCTTCCAAATCGGCCTCGACCATCCCGATATCCGCTACGAGATCTTCTACGGAGCGTCGGACAACGCCGCGAGCTGGTGGGACAACGCACGCGCCCTTCAGCTCGGTTACCGCCCCGAGGACAAGGCCGAGGATCATCGCGCCCATGCCGTGGCGGAGCAGGCAAGGATCGGACCAGATCCTGTCGGCGATCTCTTCCAGGGCGGCAGTTTTTGCTCGGCAGAGTTCACCAACGACGTGAAGCGCGCCGGGCCCTAGGCGCTATACTCGGCCTCGAGAGGTGACGATGACGAGATTCCTGACTGTCGGTGCGGCGCAGATGGGTCCCATCCAGCGCAGCCATACCCGTCGCGACGTGGTGGAGCGGCTGATCGCCCATCTGCGCGAGGCCAAGCGCATGGGCTGCGAGCTCGTGGTGTTTCCCGAACTCACGCTCACGACCTTCTTCCCGCGCTGGTGGATGCAGGACCAGGCCGAGGTCGATTCCTTCTTCGAGCAGGAGATGCCGTCCAACGAGACGGCGGCCTTGTTCAGCGAGGCGAAGCGCCTCGAGATGGGCTTCTGCCTCGGCTACGCGGAGCTCGCCAACGAGGGCGGCCGCGTCCGGCGGTTCAATACCTCCATCCTGGTCGAGCGCGACGGCAACATCGTCGGCAAGTACCGCAAGGTCCATCTGCCGGGCCATGCCGAACACGAGCCGGAGCGGCCGTTCCAGCATCTCGAGAAGCGCTACTTCGAGGTTGGCAATCTCGGCTTCCCGGTCGTCAGGGCGTTCGGCGGCAACATGGGCATGTGCATCTGCAACGACCGCCGCTGGCCGGAAACCTATCGCGTCATGGGCCTGCAGAACGTCGAGATGGTGCTGCTGGGCTACAACACGCCGCTGCACAACGCGCCCTCGCCCGATCACGACGAGCATTCCTGGTTCCACAACCAGCTCTCGATGCAGGCAGGCGCCTACCAGAACGGTACCTGGGTCGTCGGGGTCGCCAAGGGTGGTGCCGAGGAGGGCGTGCCCTCGCTGGCCGACAGCATGATCGTGGCGCCCTCCGGCAAGGTCGTGGCGCGCGCCGGCGGCGATGGCGACGAGCTGATCGTGCATCGCTGCGACCTCGATGCCGGGAAGAGCTACAAGACGACGACCTTCAACTTTGCCGTCCACCGACAGCCCGACCAGTACCGCATGATCGTCGAGCGCAAGGGCGCGATCGATCCGGCCTGAAACTCAGACGACCTCGCTCTTGGCGAAGTTGCCGTAGCTGCGTTCCGGGGTGCCGCGGAACAGCGACATGTGGGTGTGCGTCGCAACGAACGGATCGCCCACGGCCTTGCGTCCCAGGACGGTCGTGGTGCGGCCCGGCCGGTCGAAGCGGTCGCCATTGGGGTGGAAGCCGTAGGACTGCCACACGCCCATGCCGACGGCGGTCAGCCGGTCGGCGGAGACGATGGCTTCGATCTTGTCGAGGTCGTAGCGGAACTCGCGGATCGTCCCCCAGACGTTGCGCCACTGCTTCTGCTCGGCAAGGTCGCGGCCGATCATGAAGTCGGTGAAGGTGCCGAAGGCGATCATGTCATCGGCGAAGATCGGTCGTGCGCCTTCGTAGTCGACCGCGCGGCAATGCTTCGACAGCGTATCGAACCACTGCCGCACGGCGGCGAGATCGTCGGGATTGACGGGGTTCCGAAGGTTCATCGCGAGCCTCTCCTAGAGTCCGAATCGCTGCCAGAGTGCGCGCTCCTCGAGCGCGGACAGGGTGGACGGGCCGATATCACCGATCCCGCTGCCGGTCTGCAGGCCGAAGCGCGCCAGCAGACGTCGCCGCGGACCGATGACGGGCAGGCGCACCTTGTCGCCGTAGCGCGCCTGCAGGGTGGCGCGCAGTTCGCCGAACCCGTCGACCAGGCCGAATTCGATGCCGCGCCGGGCCGTCCAGAACTCGCCGGTGAACAGCATCGACTCCTCGCCTTTAAGCAGCTTGCCGCGCCGCTGGCGGACCCAGTCCTTGAAGCCGTCGTGGATCTCGGCCTGCAGGCGCTTCAGCCGCACAACGTCATCGGGTTGTTCGGGCCGGAAGGGATCGAGCATCGACTTGTTCTCGCCCGACGTATGGACGCGGCGTTCGACGCCGATGCGCGCGATCAGGTCCTGGAAGCCAAAGCCCGAGCTGATGACCCCGATCGATCCCACGATCGAACTCGGATCGGCGATGATCTCGTCCGCGGCGCAGGCCAGCCAGTAGCCGCCCGAGGCGGCCACGTCCTCGACGAAGGCGATGACGGGCAGGCCCTTTTCCGCGGCATGCAGGCGGATGCGCTGCGCGATCAACGCGGATTGTACCGGCGAGCCGCCGGGCGAATTGAGGGAGAGCGCGACGGCTTTGGCGCCGCGTGTCTCGAAGGCCCGCCTGAGCAGGGGCGCGACCGTTTCGATCGACAGGCCACGGCTGCCCAGCAGGCCGCCGGAGGCGATGACACCGGAGAGGCGCACGACGGGCACGACCGGCCCGCGACGAAATCGATTCCTGATCCAATTCAGCATGCCGGGCACTGTCGCGGGCGTGCCCCTAGAAGGCAAGCGGCTGGCCGTGGCGCAGGACGGCCTCGGCCTCGTCTGTGTAGCCACCGTCGGGGCGGTGCAGGACCAGCGGGGCTGCGTCGCGCCGACGCAGTTCCCCAGCCGCCCGCGCGCGCACCAGCACGCGAGCCGCGGGCGGCAGCCGCTTCACGGTGATGTCGCCCCAGCCGAGACGGACCAGCAGGCCGACGACTTCTTCCAGCCGGTCGCTGCGATGGATGACGAGCAGAGTCCCTGCGGGTTTCAACGCGCCGGTTGCCACGGCCAGCCACCGCGCCAGATCTGCGCTGGATTCGACCGTGGCGAGTGCCTTGCTGCGATCGGGCGAAGGATCGGCGACGGCGGCGGAAAGATAGGGCGGATTGGTCGCCACATGGTCGAACGGACCGAGCTCGGGCGGCAGGGCGTGCGCCAGATCGTGAACCAGGATACCGACGCGGTCCGTCGCGTCGTTGAGGCCGGCATTGCGCTCTGCCAGCGCTGCCAGCGCAGGTTGCAGCTCGATGCCGGTGATGCGACAGCCTGGCACGCGCGCGGCGATGCACAGCGCGACGGCGCCCACCCCGGTGCCGAGATCGAGCACGCTCTCTCCCGGACTTGCGTCGACGGCGGCAGCCAGCAACACGGCATCCACGGCGATTCGATATCCGCGTCGTGGCTGCAAGAGCTTCACCCTTCCGCCCATCACGGTGTTTTCGGTCGGCGCGGAATCCATGCTACTCATCTCGAACGAATTCATCTCGCAACAACTGGCTTCGCCGGAGAGTTGGCCCTTCCGACATGGCAACCGTCGTCTCTCTCGGAGGCAAGCGCAAGTCGCCCAGCCTCGAACCGCTCCTGACCTACTGCACCGACGACATGGGGCGGGTCGATCGCGAGATCGTGGCGCGCATGCGCTCGCCGGTCGCCCTTATCCCCGAACTCGCCAACCATCTGGTCGGCGCCGGCGGCAAGCGCATGCGCCCGCTGCTCACGGTCGCGGCCGCCCGGTTGTGCGGCTACAGCGAGGGCAGCGACCGCCACATCAAGCTCGCGACCTGCGTCGAATTCATCCATTCCGCCACCCTGCTGCACGACGATGTCGTCGACGTGAGCGCGCTTCGTCGCGGCAAGCCGACCGCCAACACCGTGTACGGCGACAAGGCCTCCGTGCTGGTCGGCGACTTCCTGTTCACGCGCGCCTTCGAGCTCATGGTCGAGGTCGGTTCGCTCGACATTCTCGGCGTGCTGTCGAATGCCTCTTCGACGATCGCCGAAGGCGAGGTGCTGCAGCTGGTCAGCCAGCGCGACATCAGCACGCCCGAGGCGACCTACCTCGAGATCATCAAGGCCAAGACCGCCAAGCTGTTCGCCGCGGCCGCCGAAGTCGGCGCGATGGTGGCCGGCCGCGACGGTCCGGAGCGGGTGGCGCTGCAGAGCTTCGGCATGAATCTCGGCATCGCCTTCCAGCTGGTCGACGATGCGCTCGACTATTCCGGCCGCGAGGCCAAGCTCGGCAAGTCGGTCGGCGACGATTTCCGCGAGGGCAAGATCACCCTGCCGGTGATTCTCGCCTTCCTGCGCGGCAGTTCGGTCGATCGGGAATTCTGGAAGCGGACGATCGAGAAGCTCGACCAGAAACCCGAGGATCTCGACCGCGCCTACAGTCTGATCGAACGACATGGCGCCCTGTCCGACACGCTGGAGCGCGCACGCCATTACGGCGCCATGGCACGCGACGCGCTGGGCCTGTTCCCGAGCACGCCTCTCAAGTCGGCGCTGCTCGAAGCGGTCGACTTCGCCATCGACCGCGCTCATTGACGCGCCTGCAGCGCAGCGAAGGCGCATGGAGCAGAAAAGACGAAGATGCTGGCCAAAGGCCAGTGTGCTCTAATCTGCCATGCCTCTCCGCCACATCCTCGCGCTCGATCAGGGCACGACCAGTACGCGTGCCATCGTCTTCGATTCGAACGGCCGGCCCTTCGCCTCGGCGCAGAAGGAACTGCCGCAGATTTTTCCCCGGCCCGGGTGGGTCGAACACGATCCGGAGGAAATCTGGTCGGCGACGGTCGAGGTCTGCCGCGGCGCGCTCGCCAAGGCGAAGCTCGGCGCCGGGGACCTGGTCGGCGTCGGCATCACCAACCAGCGCGAGACCACCGTCGTGTGGGATCGAGCCACTGGCAAGCCGATCCACAACGCCATCGTCTGGCAGGACCGGCGCACCGCCGACCGTTGCGCCGCCCTGAAGAAGGAAGGGCACGAGAAGCTCTTCACCGATCGCACCGGCTTGCTGCTCGATCCCTATTTCTCGGGCACCAAGATCGCCTGGATCCTCGACAACGTTGCCGGCGCCCGCGCCGCGGCCGAGAAGGGCACGCTGGCCGCTGGTACCATCGAATGCTTCCTCTTGTGGCGTCTGACGGGCGGCAGGGTGCATGCCAGCGACGCCACCAATGCCAGCCGTTCGCTGCTGCTCGACATCCGCAAGGGCACCTGGGATCCCGAGCTGATGAGGATACTGGGCGTGCCGGCATCGATGCTGCCCAAGGTCGTCGATTGCTCCGGAGAGCTGGGCATCGCCGATGCCGAGATACTCGGTGCTCCGGTGCCCATCCTCGGCATGGCCGGCGATCAGCAGGCGGCGACCGTGGGCCAGGCCTGCATCAAGCCCGGCATGGTGAAGGCGACCTACGGCACGGGCTGCTTCGCGCTGCTCAACACCGGCAGCATCGCCGTGCATTCGCGCCACCGCCTGCTGACGACGATCGCCTACCAGCTCGACGGACGGCGCACCTACGCGCTGGAGGGCAGCATCTTCATCGCCGGCGCCGCCGTGCAATGGCTGCGCGACGGGCTGAACCTGATCGAGAAATCCTCGGACATCGAGCATGTCGCCGCCGGCGCGAAGGACGGGCACGGCGTCTACATGGTGCCGGCCTTCGTCGGACTGGGGGCGCCGCACTGGGATCCGGAGGCCCGCGCGGCCATCCTTGGCCTGACGCGCGATTCGGGCCCGGGAGAGATCGCTGCCGCGACCCTCGATTCCGTCTGTTACCAGACGCGCGACCTGCTCGAGGCGATGCGCGGCGACGGCGCCCAGATCGACGAGTTGCGGGTCGACGGCGGCATGGTGGTGAACGACCCGCTGATGCAGCGGCTGGCCGACACGACGGGCACGCCGGTCGAGCGGCCGGAAGTTACCGAGACCACCGCATTGGGGGCCGCCTTCCTGGCGGGCCTGAAAGCGGGCCTGTGGCCGTCGCTGGAGGCCCTGTCCCGGACCTGGATGCTCGACCGGGCTTTCAGGCCTTCGGAAGACAGCGCCTCGCGCGATCGTCGGTATGCCGGGTGGAAGGACGCGGTCCGCCGGGTCCGCAGTTCCTGATTGCTGCTTGGGGGCTCGGCCATTAGGTTGCGCCCGCCATGAAGACCCGCGCCAATCCCGTCTACTGCAGCATCGACACCACCGATCTTGCCCACGCCACCAAGCTGATCCAGAGCGTCGCCGGAGGGCCGAAGCCGGCCGTCGGCGGCATCAAGCTCGGTTTGGAATTCTTCCTCGCCCATGGCGCTCCAGGCGTCCGCTATGCCTTCCCGACGCCGGTGCGCGCGACGGGGGTGGGCTTCTTCCTCGATCTCAAGCTGCACGACATACCCAATACGGTGGCGGGCGGCATCCGTGCCGTGGTCGACCTGTCGCCAACCTTCATAACGATCCATGCAGGCGGCGGCCGAGAGATGATGAAGGCCGCGGTGGAAGAGGCCGGGTCGCAGGCGGCGAAGCAGAACCTTGCGCGGCCGAAGCTGCTCGGCGTCACGGTGCTCACGTCGCTCGATCGCTCCGATCTCGAATCGACCGGCGTCGACGCCGACCCGTCCGACCAGGTGCTGCGGCTCGCGGCGCTGGCGCATGAAAGCGGGCTCGATGGCGTGATCTGTTCGCCCCTGGAGATCGAAGCGCTGCGCAAGCAGTGTGGTCCCGATTTCGTCCTGATGGTCCCCGGCATCCGGCCCGTGGGCAGCGCCGCCAACGACCAGAAGCGGGCGATGACGCCGCGCCAGGCGGTCGATCTCGGCGCCACCAATCTCGTCGTCGGCCGGCCGATCTATCAGGCAGCCGATCCGCGCGCCGCCGCCGAGGCGATCGCGCGCGAGGCCGGCGTCAACGATCTATGACCGTCGAGGCCAAGATCTGCGGCCTCACGACGCCGGAGACGGTCGATGCGGCGGTCGAGGCCGGCGCCCGTTTCGTGGGCTTCGTCACCTTTCCGCGTTCGCCGCGTCACATCGAGTCTCTAGACATCCTGAAGTCGCTCGGCGCGCGAGTGCCGAGCAGCGTCACGCGCGTCGGCCTGTTCGTCGATGCCGACGATGCGCTGATCGATGCGCGGCTGGCGACGGGCGCGATCGACATGCTGCAGCTCCATGGCGCCGAGACCGCCGAGCGCGTGGCCGGGCTGAAGGCGCGCACCGGCAAGCCGGTCATCAAGGCGATCAAGGTTGCCAGCCCGGCGGATGTCGAGCGCGGCATCGCGGGCTATGCGGGGGCGGCCGACCGTTTGATGTTCGATGCGGCCGACGGCACGCTGCCGGGCGGCAACGCGACGGCTTTCGACTGGACCTTCCTGTCGGGCCGGACCGTGCCGCTTCCGTGGTTCCTCGCGGGCGGCCTCAATCCCGACAACGTGGCCGAAGCCGTGCGCGTCACCGGCGCGCGCGCCGTCGACGTTTCTTCTGGTGTCGAAGCGACACGCGGTGTGAAATCCGTCGAATTGATCCGCGCCTTCCTTGGCGCAGTAAGAGGGCTTTGAGGAGCAGGCTGCATGAAGATCGAGGAACGGTTGAAGGAACTCGGCATCGAGCTTCCCGAGGCGACGGCGCCGGTGGGCAGCTACGTCAATGCCGTGCGCACCGGCAATCTGCTCTTCATGGCCGGGAAGGGCCCCGGCCTGCCGGGCAAGCCGCTGCCGGTGGGCAAGGTCGGGCGTGACTTCTCGCTCGAGCAGGCCAACCGCCTGGCGCGCGACACCGGCCTCAGCATCCTCGCCGCCCTCAAGGCCGAGCTGGGCGACCTCGACCGGGTGAAGCGCATCGTCAAGGTTCTCGGCATGGTCAACGCCACGTCCGAGTACGGCAGCCAGCCGGAAGTCATCAACGGCTGCTCGGACCTCTTCGTCGAGGTGTTCGGCGAGAAGGGCCGCCACGCCCGCTCGGCGGTCGGCATGGGCTCGCTGCCGCGCGGCATCCCGGTCGAGATCGAGGTGATCGTCGAACTCGAGGACGATGCGCCGCCACCGCGTGCCGCCGCGACGAAGCCGGCCGCCAGGCCCAGGGCTGCACCCAAGGCAAAGCCTGCTCCCAAGGCGAAGGCGGCCAAGAAGAAGAAAATCTAGGGCTTTTGACCTGCCCCTGCCGGGGCTGCTAAGCCGGCCAGTCCTGACAGGAAGAGCAATGTCCACTGTACCCAACAGTTTCCGCACGGGCCCCGACGAGCGTGGGCACTTCGGCATTTTCGGCGGCCGTTACGTCGCCGAAACGCTGATGCCCCTGATCCTCGATCTGGAGAAGGCCTACAACGAGGCCAAGGCGGATCCGTCGTTCCAGAACGAACTCGACTATCTGCTGGAGCACTATGCCGGCCGCCCCAGCCCGCTCTACTACGCCAGGCGCCTGACCGAGAAGCTGGGCGGCGCGAAGATCTACTTCAAGCGCGACGAGCTGAACCATACCGGCAGCCACAAGATCAACAATGTGCTGGGCCAGGTCCTGATGGCCAAGCGCATGGGCAAGACGCGGGTCATCGCCGAGACCGGCGCGGGCCAGCATGGCGTCGCCACCGCCACCGCCTGTGCGCTGTTCGACATTCCCTGCGTGGTGTTCATGGGGGCCGTCGATGTGGAGCGCCAGGCGCCGAACGTCGTGCGCATGAACATGCTGGGCGCCGAGGTGCGCGCCGTGACGGCGGGGTCCGCCACGCTCAAGGACGCCATGAACGAGGCGCTGCGCGACTGGGTCGCGACCTGCGAGAATACCTTCTACTGCATCGGCACCGTGGCGGGCCCGCATCCCTATCCGGCGATGGTGCGCGATTTCCAGTGCGTCATCGGCAACGAGACGCGAGTCCAGATGATGAAGGCCGAAGGCCGTTTGCCCGACACGCTGGTGGCGTGCATCGGCGGCGGCTCGAATGCGATGGGCCTCTTCCATCCCTTCCTCGACGACAAGGGAGTGCGCCTCGTGGGCGTCGAGGCGGGCGGCAAGGGTGTGGAGACCGGCGAGCATGCCGCGTCGCTCACCGGGGGGCGCCCGGGCGTGCTGCACGGCAACCGGACCTACCTCCTGCAGGACGCGGAAGGGCAGATCACCGAGGCGCATTCGATCTCCGCCGGCCTGGACTACCCCGGCATCGGGCCCGAGCATTCCTGGCTGAAGGAAATGGGCCGCATCGAGTATGTGTCGGCCACCGACGCCGAGGCACTCGCGGCCTTCCAGATGCTGTGCAAGCTGGAGGGAATCATTCCGGCGCTCGAGCCGGCCCATGCGCTGGGCCACGTGATCAAGCTCGCGCCCACCTTGCCGAAGGACAACCTGCTGGTGATGAATCTTTGCGGACGCGGCGACAAGGATGTCTTCGCCGTCGCCGAACGCCTCGGGATGAAGATCTGACCATGAGCCGTATCGCCAAGCGTTTCGCCCGGCTCAAGGCCGACAAGCGGGCCGGTCTCGTGACCTATGTCACCGCCGGCGATCCCAACCTCGACGTCAGCTACCAGATCCTGAAGGGTCTGCCCGCCGCCGGCGCCGATCTCATCGAGCTCGGCATGCCCTTCACCGACCCGATGGCCGACGGCCCGTCGATCCAGCTCGCCGGTCAGCGCGCGCTGAAGGCCGGCATCACCGTCGATGCGACCTTCGACATGGTGCGTCGCTTTCGCAAGGAGACCGGCGACAACGACACGCCGATCCTGCTGATGGGCTACTACAATCTCGTCTACCAGCGCGGCCCCGAACGCTTCTGCAGGGATGCGGCCGCCGCCGGGGTGGATGGATTCATCCTGGTCGACCTGCCCCCGGAAGAGGCTGACGAACTCAAGCCCCATGCGGTCGCGGCCGGCATCGACACCGTGCTGCTGACGGCACCCACCACCGACGACGAGCGCCTGCCGGCGGTGCTGAAGTATTCCT
The DNA here is from genome assembly GCA_046296475.1 of Reyranella sp. Classification (GTDB taxonomy): domain Bacteria; phylum Pseudomonadota; class Alphaproteobacteria; order Reyranellales; family Reyranellaceae; genus Reyranella. The sequence continues at coordinate 321,828 of JBKBLH010000002.1, read as the reverse complement.
CGGGTTTTGTCTATTTCGTCTCGGTCCTGGGGATCACCGGCACCAGTTCGGCGACCGAGGAAGCGGTGCGCACCCATGTCGGACGCATCAAGCGTCACACCGACCTGCCGATCGGCGTGGGCTTCGGCATCCGCACGCCCGATCAGGCCGCGGCCATCGCGCGTCACGCCGACGCCGCGGTCGTGGGCTCCGCCATCGTCGAGCGGGTGAAGGCGGGCCTCGATGACAATGGCAAGGCCAAGCCCGACCTCGTGCCGGGCGTGTTCGCCTACATCAAGGCGCTCGCCGACGGCGTGCGCGGGGTTCGGAAGGCTTAAGGCCTTTCCGCCGTGGACTGACCCGCACTACCTCATCCTGAGGGCCGCGCGAAGCGCGGCGTCTCGAAGGATGGACTGCAGGCGTGGTGCGTGTGCCCATGCTTCGAGACGGCTGCTGCGCAGCCTCCTCAGCATGAGGTTGTCATTCAATCCTCGAAATTGAGATCGGCGACGTAGGGGTTGGTCTTGCGTTCCCAGCCGAAGGTCGAGGTCTGGCCGTGGCCGGGGACGAAGGTGATGTCGTCGCCGAACGGCCACAGGCGGTGGCGGATCGAATCGAGCAGCTGTTCGTGGTTGCCGCGCGGAAAGTCCGTGCGGCCGATCGAGCCGCGGAACAGCACGTCGCCGACGAACGCCACTTTGGCGGGCTTGTTCACGAAGACGACATGGCCCGGCGTGTGACCGGGACAGTGCACCACGTCGAATGTCGCGTTGCCGAGGCTCACCGTCTCGCCATGGGTCAGCCAGCGATCGGGCACGAACGGCCTGTAGATCGGGAAATTGTACTTCTTGCCCGAGTCCGGAAGGCCCTCGATCAGGAACAGGTCGTCCTCGTGCGGGCCTTCGATCTTCACGTCGTAATGGTCGGCCATGGTGCCCGCGGCCGAGGCATGGTCGACATGCCCGTGCGTGAGCAGGACCTTGGTCACCTTGATGCCCTGCTGGTCGATCGCCTGGCGCAGCATGTCGAAGTCGCCGCCCGGGTCGATGGCGGTTCCTTCCATGGTTTCGTCGCACCAGACGATGGAGCAGTTCTGCTGGAACGGGGTGACGGGAGCGATCATGACCTTGAGCATGCCTCCGATCTAATGCCTCCCGCGGGCCGTTGGAAGGGCGTATGCTGGCCGACCCTCCGGCATCGATGGCAATGAACGTGCGTCTCCTACTGTGCATCCTGGGCCTGCTCGCCCTGTCGCTGGCCCCGGCGCGGGCGCAGATCGCCCACGTGGCCTCACCCTCCGGTCCCGTTCCTGCGGGCCCTTATGTCGTGGTCGACGTGGCCACCGGCGAGACCCTCCTCGACCGCAGCGCTGGAGCCCTCTGGTATCCCGCCTCGCTCACGAAGATGATGACGATCTACCTCGTCTTCGAGGAGCTGAAGGCCGGCCGCCTGACGCTCGCCACGACGCTTCCCTTCTCGGAGAATGCCCGCAACAAGCCGGCCTCCAAGCTGGGGGTTGCGCCGGGGCAGGGCATCACCGTCGAACAGGGTCTGCAGGCGCTGGTGGCCCGTTCGGCCAACGATGTCGCGACCGCCTTCGGCGAGCGCATCTCCGGCTCGGAGCCGGCCTTCGCCCAGCGCATGACCGAGACGGCGCAGCGCCTCGGCATGACGGCCACGACCTTCCGCAACGCCAACGGCTGGCCCGACCCCGCGCAGACCACGACGGCGCGCGACATGGCCCTGCTCGCCCTCGCGCTTATCAAGGACTTCCCGCAGTACTACGGCTACTTCCGCACCAAGGAGTTCATGCTGGGCAAGCAGCGGGTCGGACCGGGCCTCAAGTTTCTCGATCTCTATTCGCCCTACGCCGACGGGCTGAAGACCGGATTCATCTGTGCCTCGGGCTTCAACATCGTCGGCAGCGCGGTGCGCGACGGCAGGCGGCTGGTCGCCGTCGCCTTCGGCTTCCGCCGGGCCGACCTGCGCGACGAATTCCTGGTCCGCCTGTTCGACGAAGCCTATGCGCTCAAGACCGGCGGCAATCGCCAGAAGATCTGGCAGCTGCGCAACGGCGAGGGCGGTCCGGTGACCGTGCTGCCCTATGGCGAATGCGGCGGCATCCGCTACGACATGCCCGGCGACGCGGTCTGGCTCGGCACCTTTGGCGACTGGCGAACGGCGAAGAATGCGTTCGATGCCGGACAGGCCAGGCTCATGGCCATGGGCGTCGCGCATCCCGGCAAGGAGTACATCCTGCCCGTCACGTCCAACAAGGTGACGAAGCAGGCCGCCATCATCGCCGATCTCCAGCCCGAGGCGGCGCAGCGACTGTGCGCCGACTATCAGGCCCGGAAATCCTTCTGCGTCGTGAAGAAACCGTCGGATTTCACCGCGCCTTTCGGCGGGTTCTGGCGCTGACCTTGGCCCGCCCCCTCATTCGTGCGATACCGCGCCCATGAACTGGCTGACCAATTTCGTCCGCCCCAAGCTGCGTGCGCTGGTCGCCCGCAAGGAAGTGCCGGACAATCTCTGGGTGAAGTGCCCCAAGTGCGAACAGATGCTGTTCACGCGCGACTGGGAGGCCAACCAGGAAGTCTGCAGCCATTGCGGCCACCATATGCGGCTGCGTCCGATGAAGCGGCTGCCGTTCCTGTTCGACGAGGGAAAGTACGAGCTTCATCCGCTGCCGCGCGTGAACGCCGACCCGCTGAAGTTCCGCGACACCAAGCGCTATGACGCGCGCCTGAAGGAAGCGCAGGCCAAGGCCGAGGGCACGACCGACGCGCTGGTCGTGGCCAGTGGCCTGATGGGCAATCGTCTCTCCGTGGTGGCGCTGCTCGACTTCGGCTTCATGGGCGGCTCCATGGGCACGGCGGTGGGCGAGGGGCTGGTGATGGCCGCCGACCTCGCCGTCGCGCGCGGGGCGCCGCTGATCGTCTTCTCGGCCTCCGGCGGCGCACGCATGCAGGAGGGCATCCTCTCGCTGATGCAGCTCACGCGCACCACGATCGCGGTTCGCAAGGTCAAGCAGGCGGGGCTGCCCTATATCGTGGTGTTGACCGATCCAACGACCGGCGGCGTCTCGGCCTCGTTCGCCATGCTGGGCGACGTACACATCGCCGAACCCGACGCCATCATCGGTTTTGCCGGCCCGCGTGTGATCCAGGACACGATCCGCCAGGAGCTGCCTGAGGGGTTCCAACGGTCGGAGTATCTCCTGGAGCACGGCATGGTCGATGCCGTCGTGCATCGTCACAAGCTGCGCGAGACCCTGATCCGCATGGTCTCGCTGTTCATGGATCCGCTGGTCGTCGAGAGCCGCGCCCTCGCGGAGACCGGTCGCTGACGTGACCGCGAACGATCCGATCGTTCAGCGCCTGATGAGCCACCATCCGAGGGTCATTACCCTCGGGCTGGAGCGCATCGAGCGGCTGCTGCTGCGGCTGGGATCGCCGGAAAAGAAGCTGCCGCCGCTGATCCATGTCGCCGGTACCAACGGCAAGGGCTCGCTGGTCGCCTACTTGCGCGCCATCGCCGAGGCCGCCGGCTATCGTGTGCACGTATACACCTCGCCTCACCTCGTGCGTTTCAACGAGCGCATCCGCATCGCCGGCCGGCTGATCGGAGACGATGGACTCGACACGATACTGACGGAGTGCGAGGAGGCGAACGGCGACACGCCGATCTCCTTCTTCGACATCACCACCGCGCTTGCCTACCTGGCCTTCTCGCGCGTGCCCGCCGACCTCGGCATCATCGAGGTCGGCATGGGCGGCCGCTTCGACAGCACCAACGTGATCGAGCCCGCTCTCTCGGCCATCACGCCGGTCGGCTACGACCATACGGGGTTCCTCGGCGACAAGCTCGAAGGCATCGCCTGGGAGAAGGCCGGGATCCTGAAGCGCGCCACGCCCGCCGTGATCGGCCGCCAGCGCGACGTCAGTGCGCGAGTGATCGAGACCGAGGCGGCCAAGCTCGCCGCGCCGCTGTTCCGCATGGGACGCGAGTGGCAGGTCACGCCGAAGGAATCGGGGTTCCGCTACGAGAGCGATCTCCTCACGCTCGACCTGCCCAACCCGGCGCTGGCGGGCGCGCATCAGATCGACAACGCCGCGACCGCCGTGGCCTGCATCGAGCGCCTGAGGGCGGCGCGCTTCGAGATCGGCGACACCGCGATCGCCAAGGGGTTGGGCTCCGTCGAGTGGCCGGCGCGGCTGCAACGTCTCATCAGGGGGCCGCTGCCGGACTCGCTGCCACCGGGATGTGAGCTCTGGCTCGATGGCGGGCACAACGAGGATTGCGGCATCGCGCTTGGCCGCATGGCGGCGGAATGGGCGAAGGAGCCGGCAGCGCTGCCGCTCTATCTCGTCTTCGCCATGCAGACGACCAAGGACGCGTCGGGTTTCCTGCGCCCGCTGGCCCGGCATGCCACGGCGGCGCGTGCGGTGCCGTTCCCCGAGGGCCATGCCGCCTATACGCCGCAGGAGGCCTGCGCCAAGGCGGCCGAGGTCGGTCTCGATTGCACGCCCGCAAACGACATCGGCGCAGCACTGGAAGACCTGTTGGCCACCCAGCCCGCGCCGATGCGCATTCTCGTCTGCGGCTCGCTCTATCTCGCGGGCGAGGTCCTCGTCCGCAACGGCTGAGCCGCGCCCGGATCAGACGACGGTGTTGATCCAGCTCACCAGCTTCTGTTTCGGCTCGGCACCGATCTTGGTGGCCGCGACCTGGCCGTTCTTGAACAGCAGCAGGGTCGGGATCGACCGCACGCCGTAGCGCGTCGGCGCCATCGGGTTCTCGTCGATGTTGATCTTCACGACCTTGAGCTTGCCGTCCATCTCCTTGGAGATGTCCTCGAGCGAGGGGCCGATCATGCGGCAGGGGCCGCACCACTCGGCCCAGAAGTCGACGAGGACGGGCGTGTCGGACTTCAGGACTTCCTCCTCGAAGGAAGCATCGGTTGCTTTGACGGTCATCGCGGATTCTCCCAAAAACACTACAGGCCGGTCGATGGGACCGGCGCCGCCCTTGGTGGCGAAGCTAGGAACGCACGCCCCCCGAGTCAAGATGCGGCGGCATAAGGCATTGATTTGTCTAGGGTTTCTGCGGAGATCTCCATGAGCCGCGGGGCCGCCGTCCAGAGCAGGAAGGCGCGCACCGTCCGGCCGGGGTAAATCCGCTGCAGCAGGGCACGATACAGCGCGAGCTGACGACGATAGACCAGCGCCACGCCCTCGGCCGAGTCCGGGGGCGGGCGGTTGGTCTTGTAGTCGACGATCAGGACCTCCGTGTCCGATAGGGCCAGCCGATCGACCTGGCCGCTCACCGTGAAGGTGCCGCGCGGCGTCTGCAGCGTGCCGATCAGCGGCACCTCCGCGCGGGAGCCTGGCGCGAACAGGGCGGCGTGCGCGGGCGTCTCGGTGACGGCAAGCGCTTCGCTCGCCCATTGCTCGACGTCTTCCGAAGAGAGCTCGTGCGCCGGTTGCGCGAGGAAGCGGCGCGCCGCCTCGGCCCGCTGCGCCGACGGCAGCCCGGGAAGATGGCGCAGCAGGTCGTGAAGCAGCAGGCCGCGCTGCCAGCGTTTCGGATCCTCGGCGATCAGCGGGCTGTAGGCGCGCGGCGCGGCGGTGGCCTCGTCGGGCAATGGCTGCGAGGGCGCGAGCGGCAGCGGCGGGTCGGGCTCGCCCGGTGCCGGCTCGGTCCACCAGGGCGGCAGGGGCGCCTCGTCCGCGATGGGCAACTCGCGTTGTTCCGCCTCGGCGATATGGCCTTCGTTCGCGAGTTCGTAGCCCTCGCCCGACCAGCCCTCGGTCGGAAGAAGCGAGGCGAAGTCGAAGCTCCTGGCGACCGCGCGGACGCGCGGGGCGGCATCGTCCGGCATCTCGGCCTCGGTGCTGGCGCGCAGGCCGGCTTCGATGCGCTCGTACCAGCAGCCGCGATCGGCCTTGCGGGTTCCCGTCCAGCCGCCGACATAGAGCCGATCCTCGGCGCGCGTCATGGCGACATAGAGCAGACGGTTCTGCTCCTCGAGCGAGCGTCCGTGGATCTCGGTCCGCCAGTTGCGCGCCGCCTCGTTGGCGTCGTCGGTCCGCGGCAGCCACAACCGGGCCTCGTCGTCGGTGCCGGACAGGAGCCGTTCGCGGTTCTGCGGTACCCGCGTCGTGTCGGGCAGATAGACGATCGGCGCCTGCAGCCCCTTCGAGGCATGCACGGTCAGGATACGCAACTCGCGCCGCCGGTTCTGATCGAGGTCGCGCTTGATCTCGCCGCCGCCGGTCTCGAACCAGCGCAGGAAGCCCTGCAGCGAACCGCCCTCGATCCCCTGATACTGCAGCGCGCGCGCCAGCAGCTCGTCGATCGGATCGGAGGCCTCGCGGCCGAGCCGCTCCAGCAGTCGCCGCCGGCCACCCTGCGGGCCGAGCGCGCGCGCGAAAAAATCGAACGGCGTGTCGTAGTCGGCGCGCTTCAGCCAGTCGGCGAGCGTCGCATAGGCCGTCGCAAAGGCAGGCTCGGCCGCGCGTTCGCGCAGCGCGCGCCACAGATGTCCGGGCCTCTTCCACGCCAGACTGAAGAGGTGTTCCTCGTCGAGCCCGATCAGCGGCGACTTGAGCAACGCCGCGAGATTGAGATCGTCCTGCGGCAGCAGGACGAAGCGGGCCATTGCCAGCAGGTCCTGGATCGCGAGTTCCTGCCCGAGGTTCAGCCGGTCGACGCCGGCGACCTCGACGCCCTCGCGCTTCAGTGCCCGCACGAGCGCGTTGACGAACTCGTTGCGCCGCCGCACCAGCACCATGAAGTGGCCGGCATGCAGAGGTTCGCCGTCGCGCGCACGGCGTTCCGCGCCGATCAGCTGCCTGGCGTGCGCCGCGATCAACCGTGCCAGCCGTTCGTGCGGCAGACCGAGCGCCGTGGCGCTTCCCATCGCCTCGATATCGGCCGTGTCGGCCTCGTCGTCGCTGCCGGCGACCAGCGGCCAAAGCTCTACCCGCCCCGGCTCGTTCTTTCGACTGGCCAGATGCCTGACCGTACCGGGTTCCCCGACGCCGCGTGCCGTATCCGTCTCGCCGAATACCCAATCGACGGCATCGAGAACGGCGGGGGTCGAGCGGAACGAGACGTTGAGGCCGACCGGCACGAACATGCGGTCGGCGATGCGGCTGCGCTCGTCGAACCAGAGGCGCATCTCCTCGAGCTTGCGGGGATCGGCGCGCTGGAATCCGAAGATCGACTGCTTGGTGTCGCCCACGGCGAAGACCGTGCGGCTGCGCCCCACCGCACCTTCGCCCACGAAGAACTCCTCGGTGAGGCGGCGGATCACCTCCCACTGGTCGGGATTGGTATCCTGCGCCTCGTCGACCAGCACGTGGTCGATGCCGCCGTCGAGCTTGAACAGCACCCAGGCGGCGCTTTCCGCGGTCTCCAGCAGGCGACGCGTCGCGACGATGAGATCGTCATAGTCGAGCACGGCGCGACGGCGCTTGGCGCGTGTGTAGCGGTCGGCGACATCGAGGCCCAGTCGCAACAGCGCCAGTGTCAACTCGACCAGGGCCTGTCCCCGCGCGCATTCGAGTCGCTCGGCCTCGGCCCGGAGGGTGTCGACGATGCCGGGCAGGCGCTTCTGCGCCGCCTTGGTCGCCAGCGTCTTGCGTACCTGCCCCTTGTCGGTGAAGAACACGCCGCGATAGGCAGGACTAAGATCGTCGCGCCCGTCGTCCAGCCAGGCGGCGATCCGCTCGCCGTTCGGCCCGTCGGTCTTGCCGCCGGCTTCGATCAGGGCCCGCGCCGCCTCGCGTAGCGCCGCCTCGTCGAGCGCCACCGCGCCCTCGCAGTTCAGCTGGCGGCGCAGTCGCCGGCCCAGTCTAGCGAGCCCGTCCTCGTCGGCGACACGGCCGAGGAGCCACGCGCGCTCGCCCAGCAGCCGCATCATCAGCTCGGCGTATTCGGCGATCGAGACCTTGGCGGCGACGCGGGCGAGGGCGGCGGCGAGTGCAGGCGGCGCATCGCGGCGTGCCAGCGCTTCCATCTGCTCGTCCTGCACGCGGCGCAGCATCGTCTGCGCCTCGGCCTCGTCGAGGATCTCGAAACTCGGAGCGACACCCGCTTCGAGCGGAAACCGCTTCAGCAGCGCCTGGCAGAAGGCATGGATGGTCAGGATGTTGATGCCGCCCGGCGCGTCGAGCACGCGCGCGAACAGGCGGCGGGCCACCACCCGCTGCGCCGGATCGGGCGCCCTGTCGATCAGGGTGGCGATACCGGCGTCGAGCGTCGCCTCGTCGGCCAGCGCCCAGCGGCCGAGCTGGTGGGCCAGGCGGTTGCGCATCTCGGCAGCCGCCGCCTTGGTGAAGGTGAGGCAGAGGATGCGCTCGGGCTTGACGCCTTCGAGCAGCAACCGCGTCACGCGGTCGGTGAGGACCTTGGTCTTGCCGGTGCCGGCATTGGCCACGACCCAGGCCGAATGATCGGGCGTGGTGGCGCGGCGCTGCGCATCGGTCGCGAGCGCGATGGCGTCGAGGACGTCGCTCATTCCTCGCCGCCTCCCGCCGTCGACCACTCCGCCACCCGCTCGAGATGGGCGTAGTCGTTGAAATGGGGCCCATAGGCCGGCCACGGCAACGCCGGATAGGCGGTGCCGGGCTTCGCTAAATGATCGGCCATCTTCTCGACGATGGCCATCATCTCGGCGACCAGCATGTCGCTATCAGCGATCTCCGTGACCTTGCCGCCGTCGCCGAGCCCGTTGGCCTGCCAGTAGGAAAGGCGCACCGTCTTCGCCTTGCCGTCGATCTTCTCGAAGCCTCCGCGCTCCGCCATCGCCGCTTCGAGCAGGAGCTGCGGGGCGAACAGCGCCTTGAGTTCCTTATCGGTCGGCACGCGCCCCGTCTTGTAGTCGATGATCTCCCAGATGCCGCGTTCCAGCTCGTCGACCCGGTCGGCGCGTGCCTCGATGCGCAGCGGACGCGCGGCCGGCCCGACGGTCATCGCGGCCTTGCTCTCGCTGGCCAGCAGCTTCGTTCCGGCGGCGCGCCGCTCGTTCTCCGCGGCGACGAACCAGCGGGCGAGGCGCTGGAAGCGCGGCCACCAGAAGGCGCGCTCGGCGGGAGCGGTCAGAAGATCGGCGAGATGCTTTTCCCCCAATGCCTCGAATTCCCGCACCGCATCGGGCGGCAGCACGCCCGAGGGATGGCCCTTCAGGAATTCATCGAGGGCGTCGTGCAGGGCGTTGCCGCGATCCGCAGCACCCAGCTCGGCTTCCAGCGGATCGAGGGCCTGCAGTCCCAGGATGCGCCGCGCATAGAGTCCGTAGGGATCGCGCCGCCACTGCTCGACGCTCGACACCGACAGCCGCGTGGGACGCGCTTCGACGGGCGGCCGCGGTTCGGGCCGCGCCCAGGGCGCATAATCGCCCGGACGGTCGATCGCCTCGGCCCAGGCGACGAAGCTGTGGCGACCTCGTTGGATGTATTCCGGCACCGGAGCGCTGCCGCCGGGTTCGTAGCCGAACAGCGCGTCGAGGCGCGCCAGCCAGCGCGACGGAACGGTCGGCGCACCGCCCTCGCGCTCGGCGCGGGTCAGCAGAACGCGCTCTGCGCCGAGGGCCGCCACGAAATCGTGCGCGGACAGGCCGATCCGCCGCTCGGGCTGCTGCAGGCCGAGTTCGGCGCGCGTCGGGCGGTTGATCCAGGGACCGGTCTCGACGGCGGGCGGCCATGTACCTTCGTTGAGGCCGCCCAGCACCAGCAGGTCGGCGCGCTGCAGGCGGGCTTCGAGGGGCCCCCAGATCGACAGGCGCGGGTGACGTCCGAAGGCCGGGCGGATCGTCTCGGGCTCCAGAAGGGCCGCGAACAGTCCGGGCCATTCGCCGGGATCGATTGCGGGACTGCTGGCCCACGCGGTGCGCAGGCGCCCCAGCAGGTCGGCCAGCGCGCTTCCGGCGTCGCCCGACCACAAGGTCTCGGGCGGGGCGATCTTCTCGGCGGCGGCGACCGTGGCATCGATCAGCGCCGCTGGCCGGGCATCGCCGCGCATCAGTTCGACGAGGGCGCGGGTGGCGTCGTCGAGCCGGTCAAGCAACGTGCTCACGGCGGCGCGGTCGCGGTGATCGCCGAACTTCGCCTTTTCGAGCTTTGCGCGGATCGACGGCAGACCGGGCGCCGGCTTGAGACCGCGGAGGCCTTTGCGATCGAGCCGCCGGGCCGCGTCGAGCACGAAACGGCGGTCGTGGCCAAGCGTGCAGAGAGGGTGTTTGAGAAGGGCCAGCAGCTCGACCGGGGCGAAGCCCGCATCGACCGCGGCGATCAGCGCGTGCAGGAGCGCGGCGGCCGGCGCATCGGCCAGCGGCGCCCCCGCCGAATCGTCGATGTCGATCTGCCAACGCTTCAGTTCGGCGGTGACCCTGCGCGCGAGTCCGCGGTCGGGCGTGACGAGGGCGGCCGTGCGTCCCGGTGTATCGAGCACGCTGCGCAGAGCCAGCGCGACCACCAGCGCTTCCTGGTGCGGCGTGGCGCAATCGGCACGGGTCACGTGTTCCAGCGACGCGGGCTCGGGACGGTTCCAGGACTCGCTGGTCTCGGCCGGCCGCATCAGCTCGGTGATGAGGAAGTGTCGTGCGGAGCCGCTGGCGGCGCCGGGCCATTCCTCGACGTCCGCGCGCGCGACGCCGAGCGCGCCCAGCAGCTCTCGCAGGCCGTATTGCGGATGCGATGGGTCGAGTGCGTCCCAGCTCGCCCCGTCCATGTCGCGATCGAGGCCGGGCAGGACGACGGCACCCTGCGGCAGTCCGGCGATGGCGGCGAGCAGGTCGCGCGTCGCGGGCTGCGAGCCGGTCGAGCCCGCCGCGATCACCGGTGTCCGCGGCGGTTGCGCCCGCCAGCGCTCGGCCTGGTTGCGGATCGCGCGCGTGCGCCGTTCGATGGCGTCGACCTGTCCGCGCGCCGCCAGCTCTCGCGGCCAATGCTCGCCGACGATGGCGAGGAACTGCAGCGTGCGCTGCCAATGGCTCGCGAAGTTGCCGTCGACCAGCCCTTCGAGTTGCGAGAACGACACGCCTTCGATGGCGAGCTCGTCGAGCAGTCGGCCGAGTTCGCGCGCGAGCTTCAGCGCCTGCGCCGCCGACTGGGCGATGGGATGGCCCTGATCGTCCTTGAAGGCGGCCACGAGCTGCGTCAGGAGCGCGTCGCGCTCGGCGGGCTCGATCGCGGGCGGCAGGGTGAGCGCATCGCCTTCGCCCGACGCGATCTCCCATTCGCCGTCGTCGACGTCTCCGAGCGGCGCCATCCGAGGGAGGATCGTCGGCTTGCCATCGGCGGCGCGCAGGAAGGCTTCGCGCAGCGCGCGCACCGAACGCCGCGTCGGCAGCAGGATCAGCACATCGGCAAGGGCAAGCGGATCGCCACCATGCTCGGCCAGCACCACCCGCGCCAGCTCGTCGGCGAAGCGGCGCTCCGTGGCGATGGTGAAGACGCCCTTCATCCCAGCACGCGTTCGGCCTCGGCGAGGGCCGAGGGCGTGCCGACATGGAACCAGTCGCCATCGTGCACGAGGGCGTACAGCCGGCCGGCCTGTTCCGAGCGGTTCCACAGCCTGAGGAGCGAGAAGGGGCCTTCGGGCGAGCCGTTGAACAGGCGCGAATCGCAGACCGAGATGCTGGCGAAGAGATAGGGGGCCGTCTCGGCCGTGCCGCGATGGCGGGCGCGGCCGTCCGGCTCGAGATAGTAGTCGCCGCGATCCTTCTCCTCGCGGCCGATGGCCGTGGCCAGGGGATGGAGCAGCAGCAGCGCGTCCATGCGGTTGGGATCCCAGGCGGCCGCAAGACGGCCTAGCATCGATTCCGGTCCGTCGCGCCACAGCCCGTCGCCGTTCAGCACGAAGAAAGGTCCGTTGCCCAGCAGGGGCAGGGCGTTGCGCACGCTGCCACCAGTCTCCAGCAATCGGTCTTCGTGGACGATGCGGGCGCGGCCGCGCAGGCGGTCGGCGATCTGGCCGCCCAGGTGATGCACGTTCACGACGATGTTCTGCACGCCGCTGCGCTGCAGGCGATCCATCGCGCGCTCCAGCATCGAACGCCCGGCCACGGGGATCAGCGGCTTGGGCGTCGAATCGGTGAGCGGCCGCATGCGTTCGCCACGGCCCGCGGCGAGGATCATCGCGCTGCGGATCATCACGACGCTGCTCCGATGCGACGCAGGTCCGGGGGCAGGGTGCGGTCGACCCAGAGGCGCAACGGCAACAGCGCCTCGTGCTGCAGCGCACGCTCGAACATGCGCCACACGCGCGGCAGGTGCCGCAGATAGTCGGGCTTGCCGTCCCGGCGCAGCAGGCGCACGAACAGCCCGATGATGCGGGCATGGCGTTGCGCCGCCATCAGCGCGAAGCCGGTGCGGAAGCCCGCGGCGTCGGCGATCCCGGCTTCGCCGATATAACGGTCGAGGCAGGCGGCATGGACGGCGGGCGCCACGTCGCGGCGCGCGTCCTCGATCAGCGAGACCAAATCATAGGAAGGATGGCCGCGCTGGGCATCCTGGAAGTCGAGCAGGCCGCACGCCTTCACGCCGGGTCGCCACGGCAGCCACAGGAGATTGTCCTTGTGATAGTCGCGCAGCAGCAGCGTCTCGCCCGTGGCCGGGAGCGCCGCCAGGCATTCCCGCCAGGCAGCAACGTAGCGCGCGGTTTCGTCGGGCGGCGTCTGCCTGCCGGTCGCTTCCGGCAGGTACCATTCGGGCAGCAGCATCGCGGCCTCGATCAGCGCGTCGCCGGCATAGGCGCCGAGACCCGGCAGCAGGCTGCGGTCGCCGGCACGATAGATCTCGACCAGCACGTCGGTCGCGCGGGCGTAGAGTTCGCCCTCGTCGCCGCCGGCGGCCAGCACGCGCGCATAGGTGTCGTCGCCGAAATCCTCGAGCAGAAGGAAGCCAAGCTCGGCATCTTCGGCGAGGATCTCCGGCGCGCTGAGACCGAGCGAGATCAGATGCTTGCCGATCTGCACGAAGGGTCGCACGTCCTCCTGCGGCGGCGGTGCGTCCATGACGACGGCCGAGCCGCGCGGCCGGCTGAGGCGGAAGTACTTGCGGAACGAGGCGTCGCCCGCCAGCAGCCGTTCGCCGGCATCGCCCCAGCCGGCGCGATCGACGAACTCGGCGCGCAGCCGGTCGCGTTCAGATTTCGCCAAGACGGGAATCTCCTTCCAGGATCGCGCGCCGGCCCTCGCCCTCGACCGACAGGCTGACGGTGAGCCGCTCGCGCGGCAGAAGCGGGCCGAGCCGCTCGGCCCATTCGACCAGGATCACGCCATCGGCGCGGGCCTCTTCCCAGCCCAGTTCGTAAACCTGTTCGGGCTCCTCCAGGCGGTAGAGGTCGAAATGCCAGAAGGTGCCGCAGCGGGTCTCGTAGACTTCGACGAGCGTGAAGGTGGGGCTGGGCACGATCAGCGCCGGGTCGTCCGCCGCGGCCCGCAGGATGGCGCGCGCGAGGGTCGTCTTGCCGGCACCGAGGCCGCCTTCGAGCGCCACGACATCGCGCGGCCGCAAACGGGTGGCGAGGGCCGCGCCCAATCGCCCGGTGGCGGCCTCGTCGGGAAGGGGCAAAGAAAAAGTCGGCATCTTTCGATGCCGACTCTTAGCATGCACGCCTGTGGGCGATTAGTAGCGGTAGAGATCGCCCTTGAACGGGCCGGCCTCGGGCACGCCGATATACTTGGCCTGGTCCGGACGGAGCTTGGTCAGCTTGGCGCCGACCTTCTCGAGGTGGAGCGCGGCGACCTTCTCGTCGAGGAACTTCGGCAGCGTGTAGACCTGCTTCTCGTACTTGCCGGGGTTGGTCCACAGCTCGATCTGGGCCAGCGTCTGGTTCGAGAAGGAGGCCGACATCACGAAGCTCGGATGGCCGGTCGCATTGCCCAGGTTCACCAGGCGGCCTTCCGACAGGACGATGATGCGCTTACCGTCCGGGAACTCGACCTCGTCGACCTGCGGCTTGACGTTGTGCCACTTGAAGTTACGCAGGGAGGCGATCTGGATCTCGGAGTCGAAGTGGCCGATGTTGCAGATGATGGCGCGGTGCTTCATCGCCTTCATGTGCTCGAGCGTCAGCACGTCGACGTTGCCGGTGGCGGTCACGAAGATGTCGGCCTTGGGGGCGGCCTCTTCCATCGTGACGACCTCGTAGCCTTCCATCGCCGCCTGCAACGCGCAGATCGGATCGATCTCGGAGATCATCACGCGGCAGCCGGCCTGGCGCAGCGAGGCGGCCGAGCCCTTGCCCACGTCGCCGAAGCCCGCGACCATCGCCACCTTGCCCGACATCATGACGTCGGTGCCGCGGCGGATGCCGTCGACCAGCGATTCACGGCAGCCGTAGAGGTTGTCGAACTTCGACTTGGTGACCGAGTCGTTCACGTTGATGGCCGGCCACAGCAGCTTGCCTTCCTTCGCCATGTTGTAGAGGCGATGGACACCCGTGGTCGTCTCCTCGGTGACGCCGCGGATCGAGGCGCCCAGCTTGGCGTACCAGCCGGGCTTTTCCTTGTTGGTCTTGAGGATGGCCTTGTAGAGGACTTCCTCTTCCTCGTTGGTCGGGTTGGCGACCAGCGACGGATCCTTCTCCGCGCGCGCGCCGAGATGGACCAGCAGGGTGGCGTCGCCGCCGTCGTCGAGGATCATGTTCGGCTCGCCGCCGTCATGCCATTCGAAGATCTTGTGGGTGTAGTCCCAGTATTCCTCGAGGCTCTCGCCCTTGATGGCGAACACCGGCGTGCCGCCCTTGGCGATCGCCGCGGCGGCATGGTCCTGCGTCGAGTAGATGTTGCACGAGGCCCAGCGCACGTCGGCGCCCAGCGCCTTCAGCGTCTCGATCAGCACGCCCGTCTGGATGGTCATGTGCAGCGAGCCGGCGATCCGCGCGCCCTTGAGCGGCTTCTTCGGACCGTATTCCTTGCGGATCGACATCAGGCCCGGCATCTCGGTCTCGGCCATGTCGAGTTCCTTGCGACCCCAGTCGGCGAGCCCGATATCCTTGACGATGTAGTCGGCCATGTGGCGCTCCTTGCTGTGCCGGCGTCGGCAGGCGGAAAATTGTCGAAAGCGGGCGTGTCATATCAGCGGCACGGGACCGCCTCAACGCGCCGGATCAACATATAAGCAAGAATTTATGTCGATATGCGCGCGGCTTTATGCCCAGCTGCGCGCGCGCATCAATCCTCGCCGAACTTGCCTTCGACCAAGGCCGAAAGGGCGGCCATCGCGTCGGCGGCCTGCCGGCCCGAGCAGACGACTTCGACGGCACTCCCGATGCCGGCGGCGAGCATCATGAGGCCCATGATGGACAGGCCGGAGACTTCCTGACCCTTGAAGGAAACGCGCACGACGGCATCGAACTGGCCCGCCGTGCGCACGAACTTGGCGGCGGCGCGCGCGTGGAGACCGCGCTTGTTGGCGATGGCGAGGCTGCGCTTCAGGGTACCGATGCCGGCCTCCACGCTCGTATTCGCGGGAGCGTCGCTCACGAAGCTTCCTTGGCGAGAATGCGCGAAGCGACGGTGATGTACTTGCGACCGGCTTCCTGCGCCATTCGGACGGCCTCGGCGATGGGGCGCGTGCGGACGCTGGCGAGCTTCACCAGCATCGGCAGGTTGACGCCGGCCAGAACCTCGACCCGCGCCTGCTCCATGATCGAGATTGCGAGATTGGACGGCGTGCCCCCGAACATGTCCGTGAGCACGATCACGCCTTCGCCCGTTTCACAGGCCCGGACCCTTTCCAGGATCTCTCCGCGGCGCTTTTCCATGTCGTCGTCGGCCCCGATGCAGACCGTCGACATGCATTGCTGCGGACCGACGACGTGTTCCAGCGCGGCTTTGAATTCCTGCGCCAGATTGCCGTGAGTCACGAGTACGATACCGATCATGATTTATTCTACCCTGCGCCCCCGGCCTCCCCGGCCGCCCCGACGTCCCGGTGCGAGAGAGTGACGGACCGGCCGGCGCTTCGCAACCAGTCTGCAAGCTCCTCCGCCAGCGCCACGGACCGGTGCTTGCCGCCGGTACAGCCGACGGCGATCGTCAGATAGCTCTTGCCCTCGGCATCGAACCGCGGCAGCAGCGGCCCGATCAGGCCCTTCAGCCGTTCCACGAACGGGCGGTAGTCGGGGTCGGTTGCGATGAAGGTCGCGACGGCGGCATCGCGGCCCGTCAGGGGCTTCAAGGCCGGATCGTAGTGGGGGTTCTTCAGGAACCTGACATCGAACACCAGGTCGGCCTCGCGCGGCAGACCGCGGCGGAACGAGAACGACATCACGGAAATTCGGGTACCGACGGCGCGGCCCAGTGCGAAGTGGCCGGTCAGGATCTGCTTCAGGCCATGCGGCGACAACGACGTCGTATCGACCGTGAGGTCTGCCACCTCGGCCATCCAGCCGATCTGTCGCCGCTCCTCGCTGATGCCGTCGACCACGGGACGATCGGGTGCCAGCGGATGGGGACGGCGGGTTTCGGTGTAGCGGCGCTGCAGGGTCTCGGGGTCGGCCTCGAGGAAGAGGAGGCGCGCCGCAAGGTCGGGACGTTTCCTGAGATCGCCGATGCGGGCGGCCAGTTCACGCGCATCGAAGCCGAAGGTGCGGGTGTCGATGCCCAGCGCCAGCGGCTTGGCGCTTGCGCCCGCCTCGCCACCGGTCGATCGCATGAGGTCGTCGAGCAGGGGCAGCGGGACGTTGTCGACGGCGACGTAGCCCAGGTCGTCGAGGACTTTCAGGGCCGTCGCACGACCGGCGCCGGACAGGCCCGTGACCACGACGAACGGCCGACGCGTGTCGCGTGTCGTGTCGGAAGCGGAAGGAATGGGACTCTCCGGCATGAGCGGCGTGCGCGGATCATGCCGAAGCGCTTCGGGCGAGGGCAAGATGCAACTTCGCAGGGGCGGACGCCTCGAACGGGGCGAGCGCGAGGAGCGGCAGGTCGACGCCGAGCAGCATCTCCCGCGCGGGATCGGGCAGGCGTTCGATGCGGTCCGGTGGAACGAGATCGACCAGCAGCGCGACCGTCGCCCGGGCGAGAAGCCGGGTGCGGCCGAGCTTCACGATGCCGACGCCGCGCACCTCCAGCAGGCCCGCGAGCGTGCCGGGTGGCGTTGCGACCAGGCCGCCACCGTGCGCGACGAGCGCCGTCTGGTCGTCCGCCACCAGCCGTCCGCCCTGATCGACGATCCGGAGGGCGAGGTCGGACTTGCCGGCGCCCGAGGGGCCCCGCAGCAGGATGCCGCGCCAGTTGCGGCCGGCACGCACCGCGACGCAGGTCGCGTGGACGTATGTCGTGATCCGGATCGCCATTCGAATCGCTACTTGCGCCCGGTGGCTGCGGGCAGGCGGACGGTGAAGCGGGCGCCCAGCACCCTGCCGTCGGGGCCGCGCCGGTTGGTGGCGGCGATCGTGCCGCCATAGGTCTCCACGATCTGGCGGCAGATCGACAGGCCGAGGCCCGAATGCTGGCCGAAGTGCTCGGTCGGACGCTCCGAATAGAAGCGCTGGAAGATCGATTCGAGATTGTCGTCGGGAATCCCCTGGCCCTCGTCGTCGATGGTGACGACGAACGGCCCGTTCCGCGGTTCACGCCCGAGTTCGACGAGGATGCGCGAACCTTGGGGGGCGAAGGAGAGGGCATTGTCGATGACGTTGCGGAAGACCTGGCCGTAGCGACCGTCGTGACCGTGCGCCATGAACGGCGGGTTGGCGGCCACCCGGAACTCGACTTCGACACCGGACTTCCGGTTCGCGGTCACCGCATAGTGATGGACCATGTCGCGCAGCAGCTTCTCAAGGTCGACCGGCCTCACCTCGCCGCGCATCAGCTCGGCGTCGAGTCGCGAGGCGTCGGAAATGTCGGAGATCAGCCGGTTGAGCCGGTTGATGTCGTCCATGACGATGCCCATCAGCTTGGCGCGGCGTTCCGCGTCGAGATTGGGGTGTCCCGCCATCTCGATCGCCGAGCGCAGCGACGTCAGCGGATTCTTGAGTTCGTGCGCGACATCGGCGGCGAAGCTCTCGATGGTGTTGATGCGCAGCCACAGCGCCTCGGTCATCGAGCGCAGCGCGTCGTTCAGGTCGCCGATCTCGTCGCCGCGCTTGCCGAGGTCGGGAATCTCGGGGCGGCTCTCGCGTGCCAGCCGGACCTCGTCGGCGGCGCGGGCGAGCCGCACGATCGGCTGGGTGATGGTGCCCGCCAGATAGAGCGACAGCAGGACGGTGATGCCGAGCGCCGCCGCGGCGATGGTCAGCATGTCGTAGCGGACCTCGCGCAACGACGCGGCGATGGCGCGGTTGTCGCGCGTCAGGAGCAGGGCGCCCAGCACCTGCTTGTAGCGCTGCACCGGCACCGCGGCGCTCAGCATCAGCCGCCCCTGGCCGGCGCTGCGCACGGCCGAGGCGTTGAAGCCGCGCAATGCGCTGGCCGCTTCGGGAAAATCGCGGAGTGTCGGCACCGGCTTGTCGACATATTCGGGAAAGTGGTCGACGCGCGACAGCTGGCGGGCGATCCAGTCGCTGACGCGCTCGCCGATGTTGGCATAGGAGTCGGCCTCGACGGGGGCCTCGGGCGGGGGCAGCGGGACGACATGGATGCGGCCAAGCTCGTTCAGCATTGCCGAATCCGCCAGGAGCTCGCCGGTCTCGCTGAAGAGTCGCGCCCGCACGCCGGTCGGCCGTACCAGCCGCGTCAGCAGTTGGCGCGCGGCCTCGGCATCCATGCGGTTCACCGTGGTCTCGCCGCCGACCACGGCGACCTCGCCGATGCCGGCCGCCACCATCTCGCCCTGGACCAGCAGGGAGGCGAGCTCGGTGTCGATCAACTCCTCCTCGTAGTCGCTGAGATAGACCGCCCCGAGGGTCAGCAAGGCGACCGGGATGAGGTTGAGCAGCAGGATGCGGCGCGTGAGCGGCGAGTAGCCGCGGCCGGTGCTGCGTCGCCGGCGCAACAGCGACGGCGACTCGGCGACATTGGCCGGTGCCGTCCCACCGGCCTCCGCAGGCACCTTGCGCGACACGCGTGGGAAAAGCCGGCCGAGCGCCGCGGCGAACCGGGAACCCGCGGTCCGAAGCCCGCGCGATCGTGCGCCGGATTCAGGAGTCGCGGTATCGATATCCGATGCCATACAGCGTTTCGATCTGCTCGAACTCGCCATCGACCTCGCGGAACTTGCGGCGGACGCGCTTGATGTGGCTGTCGATGGTGCGGTCGTCGACGTAGATCGTCTCGCCGTAGGCCGCGTCCATGAGCTGGTCGCGGTTCTTCACGTGGCCGGGCCGTTCCGCGAGCGACTTCAGGAGCAGGAACTCGGTGACCGTGAGGTGCACCTCCTTGCCCTTCCAGGTGCACTGGTGGCGGCTGGGGTCGAGGACCAGCTCGCCGCGCACGATGCGTTCGGCGGCGGCCTCGCCCTTGGTGCCGCCGACGTCGGCGCGGCGCAGCACGGCGCGGATGCGTTCCAGCAGCAGGCGCTGCGAGAACGGCTTGCGGATGAAATCGTCGGCGCCCATGCGCAGGCCCAGCACCTCGTCGATCTCCTCGTCCTTGGACGTGAGGAAGATCACCGGGAACTGCTGCGTCTTGCGGATGCGGTTCAGGAGTTCCATGCCGTCCATGCGCGGCATCTTGATGTCGAAGATGCCGAGATCGGGAGGCGACTGGTTGAGGCCTTCCAGAGCCGACGCACCGTCATTGTAGGTCTTGATCTGGAACCCTTCGGCTTCGAGCAGCATCGACACCGAGGTGAGGATGTTGCGATCGTCGTCGACGAGGGCGATGGTCTTGCGCACGGCTTGGCTTCTCCTGCAGCGGACAACGGCTCTTGTATCATGCTATCATAGACCGGGCCGTCGCCGCCGCCTTCCCGGCCCGCACTACTCAACGAACAATTGCGGCTTTTTTGATCCGAACATGACCCACGACGACATGTCCCGCACCGTGCGCGACCTCTTGCGCGCCCTCGACCGGGCTTCCCTGGCCACCAGCCTGCCCGGCGAACCGGCCGCCTGGCCCTATGCCTCCCTGGTCCTGGTGGCGATCGATCACGACCTGTCGCCGATCCTTCTGATGAGCGATATGGCCGAACATACGAGAGCGATCAAGGCGGACGACCGCGTTTCGCTGCTCTTCGACGGCACCGGTGGGCTCGAGCAGCCGCTGACGGGGCCGCGGGCGACCGTGCTCGGCCGGGCCGAGCGGACCGCCGACGAGCGGGTCAAGGCGCGCTTCCTCGCCCGGCATCCGGATGCCGCGCTCTATGCGGGGTTCAAGGATTTCGCCTTCTACCGCGTTGCGATGGAGCGCGCCCACCTCGTGGGCGGGTTCGGCAGGATCCGCTGGATTGGTGCGGCTGAGTTCGCGGCCCCTCGGGCCGAGGGGCTCGCCGAGGCCGAAGCCGGCATCGTGGAGCACATGAACGCCGATCACTCGGACGCCGTTCAGCTCTATGCCGCAAAATTGATGGGCCTGACGGGCGACGGCTGGAAAATGACCGGGATCGATTGCGAAGGGATCGATCTGCGGCGAGCCGGGACCGTGGCCCGCCTTGCGTTCGACGCACCGCTGCAGGCGGCCGGCGAGGCGCGCAAGGTCATGGTAGACTTGGTAGGCAAGGCCCGCGCGATGGCCTGATTGCACCGGGAGATGTCCGCTGGTTTCGCGTCGCAGCATTCTTTTTGCGAATGCGAAGGCCGATTCACATGCCGGCCGACACCAACTTGTCGCAAGGGACTTGCCTCCTCGCGGCCCTGCCAGTAGCGCATAGTGCGGAAACACCCCCGGCATTCGGATCGGCCGGAAAGCAGGAGAAACGCTGTGCATCAGGCGGGCTTCATCGTACCTAAGTTTGGACTGGAAGCGCTCGGACTCAAGAACCTGAGCAATGTCTACTGGAACCTCCAGGTTCCCGCGCTCTACCAGGAAGCGATCCGGCGGCACGAAGGCGTGGTGGCCGACGGCGGCGCACTGGTGGTGCGGACCGGCATCCATACCGGCCGTTCTCCCAACGACAAGTTCATCGTCGAGGACTCCGAGAGCAAGGGCCGCATCGACTGGGGCAAGACCAACAAGCCGATCACCCCCGACCGGTATCGCGCACTCTACAACCGGATGATCGCCTATGCGCAGCGCCGCGACCTCTTCGTGCGCGACTGCTGGGCCGGCGCCGATCCGGCCCATCGCATCGGCGTGCGCGTGGTCAACGAGACGGCGTGGCACAATCTCTTCGCCCGCAACATGTTCCTGCGTCCCAAGACGGAGGAACTCGAGGGTTTCAAGCCGGAATTCACGATCCTGAACCTGCCGGGCTTCCAGGCCGACCCCAAGCTCGACGGCACCGCCTCCGACTGCGCCATCCTGGTGAACTTCACCGAGCGTGTCGTGGCGATCTGCGGCACCTGGTATGCGGGCGAGATCAAGAAGTCGGTGTTCACGATCCTGAACTATCTGCTGCCCGACAAGAACGTCCTGCCGATGCATGCCTCCGCCAACTTGGGCCCGAACGGCGACGTCGCCGTCTTCTTCGGCCTGTCGGGCACCGGCAAGACCACACTGTCGGCCGATCCGACGCGCACGCTGATCGGCGACGACGAGCATGGCTGGGCCGAGGACAGCCTGTTCAACTTCGAGGGCGGCTGCTACGCGAAGGTCATCAAGCTCAGCCGTGAGGCCGAGCCCGAGATCTATGCGACCACGGGCCGGTTCGGCACGGTGCTGGAGAATGTCGTGATCGATCCGGCGACCGGCCGCCTCGACCTCGACGACGGCGCCTATACCGAGAACACGCGCGCCTGCTACCCGCTCGACTTCATCCCCAACACCTCGGCCACCGGCATCGCCGGCACGCCCGAGAACATCGTCATGCTGACGGCCGACGCGTTCGGCGTGCTGCCACCGATCTCGCGGCTCAGCCCCGAGCAGGCGATGTACCACTTCCTGTCGGGCTACACGGCGCGCGTCGCCGGCACCGAGAAGGGCGTGACCGAGCCCCAGGCGACCTTTTCGACCTGCTTCGGCGCGCCGTTCATGCCGCGCCATCCGACCGTCTACGCCAAGATGCTGGGCGAGAAGATGGCCCGCCAGAACGTGAAGTGCTGGCTGGTCAACACCGGCTGGTCGGGCGGCGGCTTCGGCGTCGGCGAGCGCATGTCGATCCGCCACACGCGCGCGATGGTGCGGGCCGCGCTCGACGGCACGCTGGCCTCGGTCTCCTCGTCGACCGATCCGCACTTCGGCATGCAGGTGCCGAACGCCTGTCCGGACGTGCCGGGCGAGGTGCTGAATCCGAAGAACACCTGGAAGGACAAGAAGGCCTACGACAGCGCCGCACGCGACGTCGCCCAGCGCTTCGAGAAGAACTTCCAGCAATTCGAGAGCCACGTCGACGACAAGGTCAACAAGTCGGCCATCCGCGCGGCCGCCTGACCTGACGGGACATCGCTTCCGCGCGGCGGACATCCTATGATGTCTGCCGCGTGAGCCAGATTACCGAAACGTCCCCTGCGAAAGCCGCCGTGCGCCGTCCGTGGCGGTTGCCTCTGGTCGCCGCGCTGGCGCTTGCCTTCGTTTCGCTCTCGCTGATTTCAGGCGTCGCCTACATCGTCGTACTGGCCGGCGCGACCGGTACCGCCGAGCGGCTGCTGGTCGATCGGGCCGCCCGTGTCGTCGATTCCCAGGTGGCGCTGGTCCGCAGCCGCCTCGATCCCGTGAGCGAGCAGCTCGAACTGATCGCAGCCCTCGCCGCCGGGGGCCGTATCGACATCGAATCGCCGGTCGCGGTGCGTGAGCTGCTGGCCGTCATGATGCAGCAGGTACCTGCTGTCTCGGCGGTCGGCTTCGCCACGCTCGGTCTCCAACTGCACCGCGCCGTACGCGAGCCCGACGGCACGATCGAGCGCGAAACACTCTCGCTCGTCGGCCAGCCGCAGGGCATGGAACGCTTCCGGCAGCTCCAGACGGCGCAAGACACCTTCTGGGGCGCTCTGTTCTGGAGCGAGACGATCAAGCAGCCGGTGGTCAACGTGCGCACGCCGGTGCGACGCATCGACAATGCCTTCATCGGCGGCCTGATCGCCACGGTCGCCGTCGGTGATCTCTCCTATCTCATCGGCGATCCCGTACGGGGCGGCGATGGACGCTATTTCATCCTGGTCGGCCGGGACCATGTCCTGGCCGCGCGCCGGCTGATCGATCCCCGAGGGCTCGGCCTGTCCGAGACGCGGCCCCTGCCCACGATCAAGGAGGTGGACGATCCTGTCCTCGCGAAGATCTGGGATGCGCCCGTGCGTTCGCCGCAGATCGACCGGGCGCTGGGATCGCTCGGCCATGTCGTCGAGGAGGGCGGGCGACAATGGGTGTTCGTCTATCGCGAGCTCAGGCGGTTCGGGCCCGAGCCGTGGCTGGTCGGGCAGTACTTCCCGATCGAGGATGCGACCGGCGATCTCGACCGGCTGATGAACGGGGCGATCGTCGGCGGCATCACCCTGGCCGTGGCGGCCTTGCTCGCGCTGGTGATGGGGCTCAGCATGGCGCGCTCCATCCGCACCCTGACCTCGGCCGCCGAACTGATCGAGCAGCTCAAGTTCGACGAGCCGTTCCATCGCAAGTCGCGGCTGCGCGAGATCGACGATGCCGGCCACAGCCTCGACAAGGCGCGCGGCGCGTTGAAATGGTTCGGCGCCTATGTGCCGCGGCGTCTGGTCTTCGGGCTGATGGAGCTGGGCGAGGATGCGGTGGCGTCGCGCCGCCGGGTCGTCACGGTGATGTTCACCGACATCGTGGGGTTCACGCCGCAGGCGGAGGAGCTGCCGGAGCAGGAAACGGCCGACATGCTCAACCATCATTTCGCGCTGCTCGGCAGCTGCATCGAGAACGACCAGGGCGTGATCGACAAGTATATCGGCGACTGCGTGATGGCGGTGTGGGGCGGCCTGTCGGCCATGGAGGACCATGCGGACCATGCTGTCCATGCCGCCCTCGAGATGGGCCGCGTCGTGCACGAGGATAATCTGCAGCGTATCGCCGCGGGCAAGACGGCGGTCCGGCTGCGCATCGGCATCCATTCGGGACCGGTGATCGTCGGCAACATCGGCGCGCCGGGCCGGGTCAACTACACCGTGGTCGGCGACACGGTGAACGTGGCGCAGCGCTTCGAACAGATGGGCAAGGAGTTCATGAGGCCCGACGAGGACGTGATCGTCCTGGTGAGCGGCGACACGATCGCGGCGATGAAGCGCCCCGAGGCCCTTGGCAAGCTGCCCAAGCCGGAGCTGCGGCACGTCAAGGGCAGGGACGAGCCGGAACAGGTGTATCGCCTCCTGTGACGAGGTGCTGCGCTGGACGGGATACGGTCTTGGCCGGTAGTGTGCCGCCATCTTCTTCGTTGGCATCTTGAAGGATCGAGCCGCACATGGAACGACGCAAACTCCTTGCATTGTCGACGGCCGCGCTCGCTTTCGCCCCCTTCCATGGACTGCGCGCCCAGGACTCCAACAAGCCGTTCACGACCGAGCAGCTCGACCAGATGCTGGCACCCATCGCCCTATATCCAGATGCGCTGCTGTCCCAGGTCCTGATGGCGTCTACCTATCCGCTCGAGGTCGTCGAGGCGGCGCGCTGGTCGCAGGCCAATCCCAACCTCAAGGGCGACGCCGCCGTTGCGGCGGTCAAGGACAAGAGCTGGGACGTCAGCGTGAAGTCGCTCGTCGCCTTTCCGCAGACGCTGCAGATGATGAGCAACCAACTCGATTGGACCCAGAAGCTGGGCGACGCGATGATCGGGCAGCAGAAGGATGTCGCCACGGCGGTCCAGCGCCTGCGCGCCAAGGCGCAGGCTGCGGGCAACCTGAAATCGACCCCGCAGCAGACCGTCACGACGCAGTCGAGCGGCGGCGCCAGCGCGATCGTCATCGAGCCGGCCAATCCCGAGCAGATTTACGTGCCCTACTACAATCCCGCCTGGGCCTATGGCACCTGGCCGTACCCTTCGTATCCGCCGCCCTACTATCCGCCGCCGCCGAACTACGGTGCGGCCCTGATGACCGGCATGATGTTCGGGCTGGGCGTCGCCGCCGGCGCCGCGATGTTCGGCGGCTGGCACTGGGGCTATGGCGGCGGCGGCTGGGGCAACAGCTACACGACGGTGAACGTCAACCGGGCGACCAGCATCACCAACAACTTCAACGCCAACCGTTATCGCAACGGCCAGTGGAGCCACGATCCGGAGCATCGCGGCGGTGTGCCCTACCGCACCCCGGCCGAGCGGCAGGAATTCGGCCAGCATCGCCCCGATTCGGCGGCGCAGCGCCAGCAGTTCCGTGGCCAGCTCGAGGGGCGCGGCAACTACACGCAACGTCCTGGCGAGAACAGGGCCGGCGAGAACCGCCCGGCCGAGAATCGCAGCTTCGAAAATCGCGGCGCCGGCGACCGGGGGGCGTTCGGCGACATCAACCGCGGCGGCAGCGGCGCCAGCCGTGATTTCGACCGCGGCAGCCAGTCGTGGGGCAACCGCAGTTGGGGTGGCGGCGGCGAGCGCTTCGGCGGCGGGGGCGAACGATTCGGGGGAGGAGGACGGCGATGAGCGGCACGATGTTCCGGCGCGGTCTCCTGGCCCTCTCCGTGTTCGCCGGCCTCGCTGCGGGACTGGTCGGTGGCGCTGTGGCCCAGCAGGCGGCCAAGCTTCAGGGCTTTCCGACGGCCGAGGCGGCGGCGAACGCCTTCACCGACGCGGTCCGCACGGGCGACCAGAAGGCGCTGGGCGCCATTCTGGGACCGCAATGGGGCGAGTTCGTTCCGGCCACGACCGAACGGCGTCAGGAGCGCCGGAAGGCGTATCTCGCCGCGTGGGACGAAAGCCACGAGGTCAAGGTGTCGGGTGACAAGGCGACCGTCATGGCCGGCAAGGCCGGCTGGACCTTGCCGATCCCGATCGTCAAGGATGGCGGGGAGTGGCGCTTCGATCCGGTGGCCGGCTGGCGCGAGATGCGCCTGCGCCAGATCGGCCATGACGAAGCCGCCGTGGTGCAGACAATGTTGGCCATCGTCGATGCACAGCGCGACTACGCGGCGATGGACCCGATGAAGACCGGCTCGCCGGTCTACGCAAGGCGCCTGCTCAGTTCCCCCGGCCGCAAGGACGGGCTCTATTGGGAGACCAAGCCTGGTGAGCCGCAGAGCCCGCTGGGACCCGCGGTCGCCCGTGCGCAGGCCGACGGCAATGCGCCGGACGGACACTACGGCTACCATTTCCGTCTGCTCTACGGCCAGGGCCCGGCGGCCCCGGGCGGTGCGCGCGACTACATCGTGAACGGCCGCATGATGGGTGGTTTCGGCGCCATCGCCTGGCCGGTGCGCTATGGCGTGACCGGGGTGATGACCTTCATCGTCGACTACAAGGGCGAGGTCTACCAGCAGGACCTGGGGCCCGAGACGGCGCAGAAAGCCAGCATGATCAACATCTTCAATCCTGATAAGGGTTGGGTGAAAGCGGATACGACGCCTCCGTGACGGAGGCGTCGACGTGAGGGGAGAGGTGTGATGAAGACGAAGATCCTGACGCTGATCGTGGCCGCGGGTTTCCTGGGCGGTTGTAACCAGCCCATGTCCGATGGCGAGAAGGGTGCGCTGGTCGGCGCGGCTGCCGGCACAGGCATCGGTCTCGTGACCGGCGGTAGCTTCGGGACGGTGGTCGGCGCCGGCCTGATCGGCGGCGCGGTCGGGTATCTCGGCGGCACCGCCATCGGCAACAGCAAGTAAGGGAGTTCCAGATGATCTCCAGGCCTTTTCTTGCGCTGGCTGCCCTCGTCGCCGTCTCGACCTCGGCGCAGGCCCAGAATCCGCCGCTCAATTTCGATCAGGCGGCCTACATCACCTGCCGCGAGGCCCACGCAATGAATCCGGAGGCCCGCAAGGCGCTCGCCGTGTTCCTTGCCGAGCATTCGGCGCGGGTGCGGGGCGTCATGATCCCCGATGGCGAGCAGGGCGCCCAGCTCGCCCATCTGGTGCGCGGCGGCTGCACCCTGTCGCCGGACGCCTACCTGTTCACGGTGGTCGACCGCGCCATCGTCGCGGAGAGCTCGAAGCTCCCCAAGCGCCGCTAGACCTTCCAGCTAGGGCTTCCAGCGGGTCACGCCGAGAGCCGCCGAGATCAGGCGGAGGGCGTGACGCAGGCGGCAGAGGCGAAGCCCTGCGCGCCGGAAGTCCTTCATCTGGAGTGCTGTCGGATATCCCAGATACTCGCCGTCCGAGAGACGCTGTGGTCGTCCCGCCGTCCGGTCGGCCTCGAGATGCGTCAGGGCAGCGGGCAGGGCGCGCGCGCCGGCCAGGAACAGTTGCGTCGTCAGTTCGCCGACC
Source organism: Reyranella sp. (assembly GCA_046296475.1). Taxonomy (GTDB): domain Bacteria; phylum Pseudomonadota; class Alphaproteobacteria; order Reyranellales; family Reyranellaceae; genus Reyranella. The sequence goes on along the minus strand of JBKBLH010000002.1, from coordinate 294,494 downwards.
GAGCTTGCGTCGTCGACCGGTACTTCGACCTGGGCAAGGACGCGGCCGCTATCGATCGTGCGGTCTTCGATCGCATGAACCGTGGCGCCTGAAATGCGCTCCTGCCTCGCTTGTGCCCAAAGGACGGGGCAGGGGCCGCGCAGCTTGGGAAGCAGGGATGGATGAACATTCAACGCAGCCACCTTCGGCAGACCGATCAGCGGTGGCTGGAGGATCTGGTCGAAATTCATGACGACGATGAAATCGGGAGAGCAGGCCCGTACGGCGGCAAGCGTCTCGGCGGAATTGACGTCGGGTGTTTCGACGAACCGCGCACGATGGCGCCGCGCCAGCTCGGGCAACGTCGCCAGTGCCGTGGGGCGTCGGGTGACCAGCGAGAGCCAGCGCGCGAAATAGGCGACGATCGGCACCGATACCAGGTCGAAGCCCAACCAGAGGTTGAGCGGGATGCCGAAGCGCCGGAAGCCGGCGGTCGCCTGCTCCCAGAAGCTGCCGTGACGGGAGCCGAACCGCCGCGAGGACAGGACGAGCGCTATGTCGTCCCCGAGTTCCGCGAACACCGCGTTCAATGCCGGAAGGCAGCACAGGCTGTCGATATGGCAGAGAACGATCGTACGCGTCTTCGGCCCGGTCTCCGCAGCGGACGCCATCACGCCCTACTCCTTCAATATCCGCGAACTCAGCCAGACGGGAAGCAGCGCCGTGAACCAGACGCCGAGGGCGAGGCCGAAGGGGAAGGCGATCCGCGGCTTGTTGCGGGCAAGACCGTGCCGGATGATCTGCGAGGCGCGCCCGGCACTCATCGATTTCGGTCTGGGATCGGCGATCGCATCGCTCATGCGGCTCGTCACATAGCCCGGGCAGACGACGCTCACCCCGACATTGGCCCTCGAGAGCGGGAAGCGCAGGCTTTCTCCCCAAACGCGTATCGCCGCCTTGCTCGCATTGTACGAAGCAGAGCGCGGGCGGCCGAAGAAAGCCGCCAGGGACGAGATCAGGCCGACCTGTCCTTGGCGCCGCGCCACGAGGCGATCGATCAGCGGCTCGACCGTGTTCAGTACGCCCGTGACATTGACCGCGATGGTCTTGTGAGCCGAATCGAAGGGTTCGATCCCCAGGTTGTTCTGGTCGAGCGATATCCCGGCATTGGCAATCAGCAGGTCGACCGGATGAGCGTCGTCGAAGGCCTTCAACCAGCGTGCCATTGCCGAACGATCGGTGGTGTCGACGGTATCGGCGAGCACGGTCGCCCCCCTGGCCCGGCAGGCATCCGCAACCGCAGACAGGCGGCTGGCGTCGCGGCCCGTCAGCCCGAGAACGACGCCGGGAGCGGCATAGTCGATGGCCAAGGCCTCCCCGATGCCACTCGAAGCGCCGGTGATGATGATGTGGCGGAATGTCTTCATGTTGGGGCGGATGCCTTGAAATGATAGTGACCTTGCGAGTGCCGGACCACGCATTTATGTTGCCCCCGAGCGCATTGACCGAAGGTCGAAAGGCCGGACGTGACCCGTAGATTGCTGTTCGACGTCACGGGGCTGCTTCACTGGTACGCCTTCTTCCCGAATCCCTCCGGCATCCAGAGGGTGACGGAAAAGCTGCTTTCCTCGACGGCTGTTCAACAGGACTCGCAGGTGGAGTTCGTGGCGCGGGCGCTCGGCGGCGATCAACTCTACAAGATCGACGGTGGCACATTGCGTGCTCTGCAGGATCCACGGCAGCGCCGGGCGGCGATCGCGCGTCTGCGCGCCCTCTTCACGATGACCATGCGAAAGGTACGGCCAGGAGGCCCGCTGTCGGACATCGCCATCGTCCATGTTCCCTACTTCCTGCTCGGCCGGGCCGGTCTGGCGCCATTGGTCGAGGCCTGGTTCGGCAGGCGATTGCCGACCGCCTTGCCGCCGCTGGAAGCCGTGCGGGAGCCCGGGCCGCAGGACACGTTCTTCAACCCGGGGGATCTATGGTGGCAGAACCACTACGCCCCGTTCGTGCTGCGGCTGAAGGCCCGCACGGGGGTGAAGGTCGTGCAGATGATCCACGATCTCTTCTTCATCGAAAGGCCCGATTGGTTCTCGCCGACCTTCGCGCGCACGTTTCCGTCCACCTTTGGCGGGGTCGCGCCGGGCGTCGATCGCTGGCTGACCAATTCGACGTTCGTGACGGAACAACTGCGGACTTATCTGCAAGGCCGCTCGCTGCCTCCGCGGCCTGTCGAGATACTCCCCATGGGCTGGGATAGTTTCGCGGTTTCGAGCGGGGAGGATCGCTCCGCCGCCGCGGCAGCGCTCCGGCGCTACGGCATCGTCGGTCAACCATTCATCCTGTTCGTCGGGACCGTCGAGCCGCGCAAGAACCTGGCAATGCTCCTCGATGTCCTGGAGGACCTGCGCCGGGACCTCGGGGAGCGTGTTCCGGAGTTGGTGGTCGTGGGTGGTTACGGGTGGAGCGCGAAGGCTCTCGCGGCGCGCCTGTGGCGCAACCCGCACACCCGGTGGCTGACCAGGGTTCGCGACTCCGACCTGTCTGCCCTCTATCGCGCCGCGCGCTTTACCGTATCGCCCAGCCATTCCGAGGGATGGGGACTGCCGGTGCAGGAGAGCATCGCCCATGGCGTGCCCTGCATCGCCTCGAGCGGCGGAGCGCTGCGTGAGTCCGGTCATGGCCTCGCGGTTCATTTCGATCCATCGGATCCGGCGAGCTTGAAGTCTGCGATGGCTCACTGGATCACCGATGACGCCGCCCTCCGGCGAGAGCGGGAGAGAATTGCCGAGGCCCTCGCCTCGGAGCATTTCCCGACCTGGAACGATGCCGGAGAGGTCTTGCTGAAGCAGGCGAGCCTCGACGGGAACGGACGCGCACCGTGAGTGCAAGGGTGCTCTACGACCTGACCGGGCTGGTCCATTGGTATGCCTACTTCCGGCATCCCGGCGGGGTGCAGCGAGTCATCGAGAAAGTGGCGTCCTCGGATGTCGTCCGCCAATCGTCCGCGGTCGAGTTCGTGGTGCGCATCCTGGGCAGCGACCGGTTCTACAGGATCGAGCCCGAACTGATTGCCAGCCTCGGCAGCGGACGATCCTCGGCAATCTCGCGCCTGCGACGCATCCTGGCGCAGGGATTGAGACTGGCGACGCTGCCGGAAATCATGTCCGAAGGTCGATACTTCCATCTGCCCTATCTGGCGGCCGGGCTGACCCGAATGGAAGGTCTCATCGAGGCCTGGACCGGAGGAGCCGCGGGGCGGTCGCGGCCTGAGCTCGATATCGTCGCACCGCCCGGCGCGCACGATGCGTTGTTCAATCCCGGCGATCTCTGGTGGCAGAAGAAGTACGTCGCGACGGTCGCCGGCTTGAAGGCGCGAACCGGCGTGCGGATCGTCCAGATGATCCACGACCTCTATCTCATCGAGCGACCGGAATGGACCCCCGCCGATTCCGTGCGGGTTTTTGCCGGGCAGCTTCACGGGATCGCCCCGAACGTGGATTGCTGGCTGACCAGCTCGCAATTCGTCAGGCAGCAGCTGCAGCGCTATCTCGCCGATCGATCGGTCCCGGAAAAGCCGGTCGCCGTCCTGCCCATGGGCTGGGACAGCTTCGATGCCTTGCGCGATGCCGGCCGGGATCGTCTCTCCGACCGCCCGGTTCTCGAGCGGCACGGGCTGACCGACAAGCCGTTCATTCTCTCGGTCGGCACGATCGAGCCGCGCAAGAACGTCCCGGCGCTGCTCGACGCGGCCGAGGCGCTTCGCGCCCGATTTGGCGATGCCATGCCGCGTCTGGTGATCGTCGGTGGCTACGGCTGGAAGGCGGCCGAGGTGAGGGCGCGGCTGTCATCGGGCTCCCGCAACGGCACCCTGGCCTGGCTCGAAAACCTCTCCGACGCCGATCTCGGGGTCCTCTACAGGAACGCGCTCTTCACCGTCATGCCGAGTCACGGTGAAGGCTGGGGGCTGGCGGTGCAGGAGAGCCTTGCCCTCGGCGTGCCCTGCATCGCCTCGGATGCCGGCGCGACGCGCGAGGCCGGCCTCGATCTCGCGACCTACTTCGATCCCTCGAGCTCCGACAGTTTGACGCGGGCGATGGCCGCCTGGATCTCCGATGGCGCGGCGCTGGCGGCCGCGCGGGACAGGATCGCGCGGGCGCTCGCGACGCAGACGTTTCCGAGCTGGAACGATGCGGGAAGGGTGCTGCTCAGGTCAGCTTTATCATGACGTGCCGGGCATAGGCCGGGCGCGTCGTCAGCCGCTCGTACCATGCCCGGACGTTCTTCAGCTCCGGCCGTTCGATTTCCAGCGCATACCAGCGGTAGACGAAGCAGCCGACCGGGATGTCGCCCATCGTGAACTGGTCGCCCGCGACGTAGCGCCGGCCCGCGAGCCAGCCGTCGAGCCGGCCGAACAGCTTGCCCGCTTCCGCGGCGGCCTTGCCGATCGCCGCCATGTCGCGCTTCTCCGGCGGCGTGCGGATCAGGCCCCAGAAGGCGATGCGCATCGGCTCGGCGATGGTGCTGAGCTGCCAGTCCATCCAGCGGTCGGCCTCGCTGCGCAGACCGGGATCGGTCGGCCAGAGCGTGCCGGCACCATGCTTCGCCGCGAGATAGCGCACCGCCGAGTTGCTCTCCCAGATGATGCGACCGTCCACGTCGACGGTCGGCACGACGCCGTTCGGGTTCATGTCGAGGTACCATTTCTGGTCATTGCCGCCGAACGCACCGCCGACATCCTCGCGCTCATACTTGAGCCCGCACTCGTCGGCGCACCACAGCACCTTCATCACGTTGATCGAATTGGCGCGGCCCCAGATCTTCATCGGATCATTCTCCTTGAGTTCAGCATTCCCATTCAGGCTTCCCGTCGACGATGCGCAACACCTGCTTGGCATCGGGGTCGATAGGCGCAATGGGCGAACCTTCGAAAATTATACGTGTTTCGTCGAGCCAGCGTGGATCCGGCCGTAACCATAGTTGAGGCTTTACCCCCGGACAGGAGGGCAGGGCGGGCAGGCGGATCCCCGTCGGCGGGTCCTTGCGAAGGTCGATCAGTTCCAAACCCCCGTTTGGATAGGCGATGCTATTATCCACGCCTATCGCATACTCGCCGGAAGGGGAGAGGATTGGCGGCGATCCGACACGCAGCAGGCGGCCGTCGCGAGCGGAAACCAGGTAGGTGTCCCCGCCTTCCCAGAGATCGACATCGACGACGTATTGGCGTTGCCTTGCCCAATAGCCGAGCAATCGATGCCGCCGGCATCCCGCATATCCGTCGCACGATTCCCCGACGATGGTGTTGTCCACGAACTTGAGCGACCGATCCCCGTCGAGCCGAAGCTGAAGCACGATCCCATTGCGATAGGCGCGGTCGCGCAGTTTCTCCAGCGCCTCCCGGTCGGCGCTGTCTGGAACCGGGACATGCTGACCCTGCCACTCGCAGCACTTCTCCTTGACGACCACAGCGATCGACGAGGTGATGAACGGCGGCAGGACGCCTGTCTCCTGCGCGAGCGCACCAGAGGTGGTCGCCGCAAGGACCAGGGCGAGCAGACTGCACATCGCTCTTGCTGAATTCAGCATTCCCATTCCGGCTTCCCATCGACGATGCGCAGGGTCAGCTTGGCTTTCCTCATTCCATCCTTGGAATTCACATCTGCCGAATTGAAGACGATCTGGGTGTTTCCGAGCCAGGCCGGATCAGGCCCCAGTGTGATCAATCCAGTATGGGCGGCGCAAGTAGAGGACCCGATTGCGACAGGGTGGACCGTCGGTGGTTCGGTCCGCATGTCGAGCAATTCCGTGTCTCCGCCGCCATTGATGACCGAGGGATCGGAGGCGATTGCGTATCGACCATCCGGCGACAAGAGGGGCGGAGCCGCGATTTCCAGGACAAGGCCGTCGCTTTCGCGGATCAGATATGCCCAGCCATTCTCACCATACCTTACCTCGACGACGTAGTAGTGAAGCTCTGGCCACCAATCGCGCAGACGATGGCGGATGCAGGAGGCGTATCCAACGCAAGTGCCTTCGTCGAAGATCTTGAGAACGCGGTTGCCTTCGAGTCTCAGGCGCAGGACATCGCCGTCTCGTGCGGCGCGATCCTTGAACTTCGCAATCGCGGGTTCCGGCTCCCTGGTCGCTCGGAACCTGACGTCCGGATCGCTCCAGTTGTCCTGACCGATGACGATCGTCGAAATCCAGGGAAGGGCCTTGCCAGGTGGGCTTTCCCGTGCACGAGAAACCTGTGCGCTCGACACAGCCGCTCCTAGCATCACAACCAAGGCAAACAGCGCAAATGCCAGGCGGATCATCCCTCGCCCCTAGTGCGCCGCCGCCCAGTTGTCGCCGACACCGGTGTCGACGACCAGCGGGACGGTGAGCGAGGCGGCGCTTTCCATGATCTTGCGGGTCACGTCCCTGGTCTTGTCGAGTTCCTTCTCGGGCACCTCGAACAGCAGTTCGTCGTGGACCTGCAGCAGCATCCTCGCGTTGAGCTTGGCGGCCGAGAGGGCGCCGGGCAGGCGAATCATGGCGCGCTTGATGATGTCGGCGCCACCGCCCTGCAGCGGCGCGTTGATCGCGGCGCGCTCGGCGAAGGCGCGCATGCCCTGGCTCTTGTCGTGGATGAAGCGCAGGTGGATCTTGCGGCCGAACGGCGTCAGCACATAGCCGTGCTTGCGCGCGAAGTTCTTGGTCCGTTCCATGTAGTCGCGGATGCCGGGATAGCGCTGGAAATACTTGGCGATGTATTCCTTGGCCTCCTGCTGGCCGATGCCCAGCTGGTTGGCGAGGCCGAAGGCCGAGATGCCGTAGATGATGCCGAAGTTGATCGCCTTGGCTCGGCGGCGCATCAGCGGATCCATGCCCTTCACCGGCACACCGAACATCTCGCTCGCCGTGATGGCGTGGATGTCGTCGCCGCGCGCGAAGGCTTCCTTGAGCGCGGGAATGTCAGCGACGTGCGCGAGCAGGCGCAGCTCGATCTGCGAATAGTCGGCGCTGAGCAGCTTGTGGCCCGTCTCGGCGATGAAGGCCTGGCGGATCTTGCGGCCTTCCTCGCTGCGCACGGGGATGTTCTGCAGGTTGGGATCGGTCGAGGCGAGCCGCCCCGTGGCGGCGCCGGTCATGTGATACGAGGTGTGCACGCGGCCGGTCTTCGCGTCGACCTGGCGCATCAGCGCGTCGGTGTAGGTGCCCTTGAGCTTGGCGAGCTGGCGATGCTCCAGGATCTTCACCGGCAGCGGATGGCCCTGCGCCGCGAGGTCCTCCAGCACCGAGGCGTCGGTCGCCCACGAACCGTTCTTGTTGCGCTTGCCGCCGGGCAGCTTCTGTTCGTCGAACAGGATCTCGCCCAGCTGCTTGGGCGAGCCGACGTTGAACTCGCGGCCGGCGATCCTGTGGATCTCGCCCTCGAGTTCGGCCAGCCGCTTCTCGAAGTCGGCGCTCAGCCCCTTGAGCTTCAGCGCATCCACCTTGATGCCGGCACTCTCCATCGACAGCAGCACCGGGATCAACGGACGCTCGATCGTCTCGTACATCGCGGTGACGCGCTCCGGCACGAGGCGCGGCTTGAGGCGTGCCCAGAGCTGCATGGTGACGTCGGCATCCTCGGCGGCATAGTCGCGCGCCTTGTCGAGCGGCACCTTGTCGAAGGTCACCTGCTTGGCGCCGCTGCCGGCCACGTCGGAGAATTTGATGGTCTTCTGGCCGAGGTGAAGCTCGGCAAGCTCGTCCATGCCGTGATTGTTCTTGCCGGCGTCGAGGACGAACGAGATCAGCATCGTGTCGTCGACCGGGCCGATCTCGACGCCGTAGCGGCGGAACACGCACATGTCGTACTTGATGTTCTGGCCGACCTTCAGCACCGCCGGATCCTCCAGCAGCGGCTTCAGCTTGGCGATCGCGACCTCGAGCGGAATCTGCCCCTCCAGCAGCTTGCCGGCATCCTGGGCGCCGCCATCGCCCAGGAGATCGAGCGCGCCCTGCACAGCGCCGCCGGGCACGCGATGCCGGAGCGGCATGTAGGCTGCGCGACGGCGGCTCGAATTCACGTCGCCCCATGGGCCTTCGAGCAAAGCGAGCGACACGCCGACCAGGCCGGCATTGTTGGAATCGAGTCCGTCGGTCTCGCAGTCGAAGGCCACCGTGCCGGCCCGGGTCGCCTCGGCGATCCATTCGTCGAGCAGCGTCACGTCCTGGATCAGCTCGTAGTCGGCGGCCGTGAAGTCGCGGTTGGGCTTCTTCGACGCGGAAGCGGCGGGTGCCGGCGTGGGTTCGGCCTTCTTCGCCGGAGCGGGCGCAGAGGCCGGGGTCACGGGTGCGGTCGCCGCGCCCAGTTCGCTGGTGAAGCGCTGCAGCAGGGTCCGGAAGCCCTGCTGTTCCAACCACGGCAGCAGCACGTTGGGATCGGGCCGGCGCTTGTCGAACGAATCGGGGTCGGCAGGCGCCGGCACGTCGTCCCGCAGCGACACGAGCTGCTTGGAGATGCGGATCAGCTCGGCATTGTTTTCCAGCGATTCGCGCCGCTTGGGCTGTTTGATCTCCTTGGTGCGCTCCAGCAGCGCTTCGAGGGAGCCGTATTCGTTGATCAGTTGAGCCGCGGTCTTGATGCCAATGCCCGGCGCGCCCGGCACGTTGTCGGTCGAATCGCCGGCCAGCGCCTGCACGTCGACGACCTTGTCGGGCGTCACACCGAACTTCTCGAACACCGCCTCGGGTCCGAGCTTGATCTTCTTGATCGGGTCCATCAGCTCGACGCCGGGCCGCACCAGCTGCATCAGGTCCTTGTCGGAGGAGACGATGGTGCAGGTGCCGCCGGCTTCGAGGGCCATGCGGGCGTAGGTGGCGATCAGGTCGTCGGCTTCGTAACCTTCGAGCTCGCACACCGTGACGTTGAAGGCGCGGGCGGCCTCGCGGATCAGCGGGAACTGCGGGATCAGGTCTTCCGGCGGCTCGGGCCGGTTGGCCTTGTACTTGTCGTAGATCTTGTTGCGGAAGGTGACGCTGCCGGCGTCGAGGATCATCGCGATATGGTCGATCTCGGGATTGTCGAGCAGGTCGGCCACCAGCATGCGGCAGAAGCCGAACACGGCGTTGATCGGCGTCCCGTCGGGCCGGTTCATCGGCGGCAGGGCGTGGTAGGCGCGGAACAGATAGCCCGAGCCGTCGATCAGGTAGAGGTGACGGATCGGCTTGTTCTCGCCGTCCGCCGGGGTCGTCGCGGGAGCCTTGGATTTCGCCATGCCGAAGGCCTAGCACGCGGGGCCGTGCGGCGGGAGATGGCTGTGTTACGATCGGTGCATGACCGTCGTCCTGTCCGAGAATTTTCGCGCCCTGTTCTACGCGCCCTTCTATGCCGCCCATGCCAGCGGTGCCTTCACGCGGGCCGGGGTCGAGGTCGAGCTGCGGCCCTCGTCGGACCCGCTCGAAGCGGCGCGGGCGCTGCGCGCCGGCGAGGTCGACGTGATGTGGGGCGGGCCGCTCCGGGTCCTGATCGCGCGCGACAAGGACCCGGCCTCGGACCTCGTCTGCTTCTGCGACGTGGTGGCGCGCGATCCGTTCTTCGTCGTGGGCGCGACGCCGCGCCCGGATTTCAGGTTCGCCGATCTGTTGTCGGTCAAGCTGGCGACCGTCTCGGAGGTGCCGACGCCCTGGGTCTGTCTGCAGGACGACCTGCGGCGCGCCGGCGTCGATCCGTCTAAGGTCGACCGGATCGACGACAGGAGCATGGCGGAAAACGAGGCCGCCCTGCGCGAAGGCAAGGTCGATGCCGTGCAGGTCTTCCAGCCCTATGCCGAGAACCTCGTCTCCACCGGCGCAGGCTACATCTGGAACGCCGCCGCGGGCCGCGGCCTCACCGCCTATACGACGCTGGTGACGCGTCGCGGTACGCTCGAGAGCCGCGCAGACGAACTCGCCCGCATGATCCGCGGCATGGACGCGACCCTGAAATGGTTCGCCGTCACCCCGTCGCTCGAAATCGTGGACGTCGTGCAGCCGTTCTTTCCCGACGTTCCGCGCGACCTGTTCGCCGCCTGCATCGACCGCTATCGCGCGCTAGGACTCTGGGGCCGCGATCCGGTCATCCGCCGCGAAGGCTACGACCGGCTGCATACGGCCATGCGATCGTCGGGAATCCTGTCGCGCGACATCGCCTTCGACGATGTCGTGGACACCCGGCTCGCGACCCAGGCAATCGGCTGAAGCAATCGGGAAATCACAAGGGGGACATCGACATGGCGCTCTACGAACTCAGGACCTACACGCTCTATGTCGGCAAGATGGGAGAAGCCGTGAAGCTCTATCAGGAGTTCGGCTTTCCCGCGCTCGACAAGGGCGGCTACGCGAAGAACCTCGTCGGCTATTTCCAGGGCGACACCGGCACGATCAACCAGCTCGTCCATCTCTGGAAATTCGAGGACGATGCCCACCGGCGTCGGCACTGGGCGGCCGTCTTCGCCGACCCCGCGTTCATGGACGGTTTCGCGGTGAAGTTCCGCCCCCTGGTGATGAGCCAGGAGGTGAAGCTGCTGAACGCCGCACCCTGGGGCCCGCACCCGTAAGTGAAGGATCCCTCACTTCGTTCGGGATGACACTACTGTTGGAATTGGCGTGGGTGCGCCAAAGACAAAACCGGTGTCATCCCGAGCGTAGCGAGGGATCCTTGATTCATTGCCTGCCATGCCGGCCTGCGTTGCGAGGCACTCGCATGAACCCGCGACGTTCCGGGGCTTGCGGTGAGCGGGGCGGGGGACTATCAGCATCCCGTCATCGGGGAGTAGCCGGCCTCACCCCAGAGGCGGATGTGTCAACAGACTTGGGTCCTTCGGGAACCATGGCCCATCCGGCGACCGACGGTCCATCGGACCGCGCTTGGCGAGACCTTTGGCTTTCCAGTGCCTTTACCCGCGGGATCGGGCGGCACCGGGAGCCATAGGTTCGTGCCCGGTCCCGCCATGTGATTCGTCTTGGAAGCTTTCCTCGTTTCAACAGGACTCGTTGCCGTCGCCGAGATCGGGGACAAGACGCAACTCCTGGCCATGATCCTCGCCACGCGCTATCGCCGGCCCGTGCCCATCATTCTGGGCATCCTGGTCGCGACACTGGCGAACCACGCGCTCGCCGCCTGGGCGGGCGCCGCCGTCGCCGCCTGGCTGGGACCCGACGCAATGCGCTGGATCCTCGGTGTCCTGTTCCTCGCCATGGCCATCTGGTGCCTGATCCCCGACAAGGCCGATGAAGGCCCGAAGGTCGCGGGCGCGGCCGGTGCGTTCATCGCCACCGCGATCGCCTTCTTCCTGGTCGAGATCGGTGACAAGACCCAGATCGCAACCGTGGCGCTGTCGGCGCGCTTCAACGATCTGGTGGCCGTCACCGCCGGCACGACCTTCGGCATGATGATCGCCAACGTGCCCGCCGTGCTGTTCGGAGACGTGCTGTCGCGCAAGGTGCCGCTGAAGCTCGTCCGCGCGCTGGCGGCGGCAGCCTTCGTCGTGCTCGGCCTGCTGGCCCTGCTGAAGCTCGACATGGGCCTGATCGGCGGCTGATCCCCGGAGGCTGGGCCGGCGCTAAGCCACTTTGTTGGACAGCCGGCCCAGCCCGTCGATCTCGATCGTGACGCGGTCGCCGCGCTTCAGGAACTTCGGCGGCGTGAAGCCGATGCCGACGCCGACCGGCGTGCCGGTGGCGATGACGTCGCCCGGCTGCAGCGTGATGCCGGCGGAGATCGTCGCGATCAGGGTCGGGATGTCGAAGATCAGGTCGCGCGTGTTGGCGTCCTGGCGCAATTCGTCGTTCACCCAGCACCTGACGCCGAGAGTCTCCGGATCGACCGCGTCGGCCGTCACCAGCCACGGGCCCATCGGGCAGAAGGTGTCGAGCGACTTGCCGAGGAACCACTGCTTGTGCTTGCCCTGCAGGTCGCGCGCCGTCACGTCGTTGATGATCGTGTAGCCGAAGACATGGCTGTAGGCGTCGGCCTTGGCGATGCCGCGGCCGCCCCTGCCGATCACCAGCCCGAGCTCCGCCTCGTAGTCCACCGAGTCGCTGACGCCCTCGGGGTAGCGGATGTCGGCGCCGTCGGCGATCACGCACTCGGGCGCCTTGGTGAAGACGATCGGCGCGGTGGGAATCGCGTCGGCCGCCGAACTCGCGCTGCTGTCGAAGCCCGAGCGCGTGAATTCCTTCGCATGCTCGTGATAGTTCTTGCCCACGCACATCACGTTGCGCGCGGGCCGCTGGATCGGCGCCTCGATCTTCACGGCGGAAAGCGGAAGCCCTGCGCCGGTCGGCTTTATCTTCGACCGGATCGCGTCGAAATCGCCGACGATGGTGCCGAGCGTCGGAACGGCGCGTCCCAGCATCTCCTCGATCGGCCAGAAGGTCGTGCCGTCGGGGCTGACGAGCGCGGCCTTCGGGACGCCGCCGTGCGTGATCGTGGCGAGCTTCATTGCGGCTTCGCCGGTTCGGCGGCGTTGCCCCAGCCCTTCTTCTCGGCATCGAAGAACGAGGCGAAGACCTTGCGGATGGTGCTCTCGCCGATGTCGCGCGTGATGAACACGACGCGGCTCTTGCGGTCGTCGCCTTCGGGCCAGGCGTCGAGCGTGGCCGGCGGATGGAAGACATGCTGGACGCCGTGGATGACCACCGGCTTGTCGGTGTCCTTCACGTTCAGGATGCCCTTCATGCGCAGCAGGTCGGGGCCGCGATAGGTCACCAGCGCATCGAAGGCGGCGGCCACGGTCGACCAGCTCATCGGCTCGTCGAAGGTCATGCAGAAGGAGCGGATGCGGTCGTCGTGACGATTGACGTCGTGCGGATCCTGCTCGCCGTGCCCATGATCGTGGCTGTGGCCGTGCTTGTCGTCGTGGCCGTGATGGTGATGGCCATGCCCGTGGTGATGGTGATCGTGGCCGCCCTCATAGGCCTCGGCCTGCAGCCACTTCTTCACGTCGGCGCTCTTGGTCTCGGGATTGTAGAGGCCGGCGTTGAGGATCTGGTTGGGATCGATCTCGCCCGTGGCGACCTCGTGGAAGGGGGCGCCCGGATTGAGATGCTGCAGCCGGTGCTTCAGGTCGGCGAGCTTCGGGGCATCGGCGATGTCGACCTTGGTGAGCAGCAGCCGGTCGGCCACCGCTGCCTGCTTCACCGCCTCCTCGTGATTGTCCAATGTGCTCGCGCCGTTCACGCCGTCGACCGTCGTCACCACGCCGTCGAGGCGGTAGCGCGAGGCGAGAAGCGGATCGGTCATCAGCGTGTGCAGGATGGGCGCGGGGTCGGCGAGGCCCGTGGTCTCGACCACCATGCGCTTGAACGGCGAGACCTCGCCGCGCGAGCGCTTGAGGAACAGTTCGCTCATGGTGCGCACCAGGTCGCCGCGCACCGTGCAGCACAGGCAGCCCGAGTTCAGCGTCACCATGCCCTCGTCGTCGGACTTCTCGACCAGAAGGTGGTCGAGGCCGATCTCGCCGAATTCGTTGATGATGACGGCGGTGTCCGCCAGCTCAGGCCGGCGCAGCAGCTTGTTCAGCAGGGTGGTCTTGCCGCTGCCGAGGAACCCCGTCAGCACGGTGACGGGAATGCGCTGCTCGGCAGCGTTCTGCGGATCGCTCATCGAAACATCCTGTGTTCGGGGATCACGCCCGCCAGAAGCGCTCGACTTTCCTGAACTCCTTCCAGGCCCGCTCCAGCTTGCGGCGGCGGCGCTTCTCGCCGCTTGCCGCCTGCCTGGCGAGGACCTTGAGCGGCAGAGCCGTGTCCTCGCTGGGACGGGAGGCCGTCGCGATGTCGGCCAGCATGCGGGCCGCCGTCGCGCGATCGTTCAAGGCACCGAGCGCGCCCTGCAGGCGCACCGTTGCCTCGATATAGGGCTTGGCCGCGGGCGAGGCAAAGGCGGGGCTGAGATAGGTCGCGGCATATCGCAGTTTCTTTATGCCGATGCGCAGGCGGTGAAGTTGTTCCTCGCTGAGCTTTTCCAGCAGGCGGCCGCGGCGGACCACCTTGGCGTGGCGCGTGTCGAGGACGTGTCGGCCGAATTCGTCGAGGCGCAGCTCGCCCGGGACCTCCGCCGGGATCCGCTCGGCGGCGAAGGCGCCGAGTCGCTGGTCGAAGGCTTCGTACCGGGCGCTGCCGAGGGCGGCCCGGGCGCGTTCGAGGTGGCTTGCGGCCAGCCGCGCGCCGACCCGCTTCACTACCGGGGGGACGTCGGTCACGCTTTCCGTCAGGAAAACATGCAGGTCGCGTGCGGGACCGCATTCGCCCGCCAGCCATTTGGCTTCGGCCGACAGCGCCCGCACTTCCGGATTGTCGACCGCAGGGCGGAATACGCTGAAGGCGGCCCTCAGGCGGCGCAGCGAAACCCGGGCCTGGTGGATGCCGATGGGCCTCCGGCTCTGCAGGACGATGTCCCGGTACTTCGAGAGGTCCGCACGGCAGGAGGCGGCGATCGTCCGAAGCGCCACGTCGGGCGGGGTTTCGGGGGTTACTATGCGCCGGGAAGCTGACATGCATTCCGACCGTAGCGGCACCGGATTGGGGGGCAACCGCAAAGAGCGACAGTCTGATGAAGGTTTTATTGCAATTCGGAGGCGGCGGGCCACCTTGCCTTCCCCGATTTTGCTCCGCGCCCCTTCGTCGGGGCGCCTTCACGCGGTCTTTGCAGTGGCGGCGTCGGGCCGGCGTGGCCTAGAGTCGGGGCCATGAGTATCGATGCGGCGGCCTTCAAGAAGGGCATGCGCCACCTGGCGGCGAGCGTAACCCTGATCACCACGAAAGTTCAGGACCAGCGCGGCGGGCTGACCGCCACGGCGGTCTGTTCGGTTTCCGCCGAACCGCCGCAGATCCTGGTCTGCGTCAACAAGTCCGCGAGCGCTCACGATCCGATCGGCGAGGCAGGCTTCTTCTGCGTCAACATCCTCTGCCCGGAGCACCGCAAGCTTGCCGAGCGCTTCGCCGGCATGGACGGGATCGAAGGCGACGACCGGTTCCGGGACATGGGGGAGTGGACCACGCTCACGACCGGTGCGCCGGTGCTGAAAGGGTGCCCGGTCTCCTTCGACTGCAAGCTGGTCACCGAGCTTTCGGCCGGCACCCACACGATCTACATCGGCGAGATCGTCGACGTCGCCTTGCACGAAACCGCCCTCCCGCTCCTCTATGCCGATGGGACTTTCGTCCATGGCGAGGCGCTGAAGAAGGCGGCCCAGCCCGCCTGAACGAGCGGGGTTGCGCCCCCGCACCAACCCACTATGTTCGCGCCCGCCCGAACGGGCGCCTGCTGGGGCGTCGCCAAGCGGTAAGGCAGAGGATTTTGATTCCTCCATTCCCAGGTTCGAATCCTGGCGCCCCAGCCATCGCGCCCCTTCGAGGGCTTCGACGTCCGTCTGCTTATCTGGATGAACCGCTCGAGCGACAAGGTCTATGAACTTTCTCAAGAATACGCTTCTGGTCGTCGTTCTCTCGGCGGTTTGCGCGCTTTGCCTCGAAGGGATGACCCGGCTCTTCCTCGACACCGGCATGCTCTACGAACTCGAAATGTGGCGTTATGCACGTGACGTGAAGGTTCGCGACATGCGACCCGACCTCGGCCATCGCCATCGTCCCAATGCCGAGGCGCAGCTCATGGGCGTCAAGGTGACGACCGACAGCCGCGGCTTCCGGTCGTCGGAGATTCCCGAGAAGGCGCCGCCCGGCGTGGCACGCATCGCCTTCGTCGGCGATTCGACGACCCTGGGCTGGGGCGTCGCCCAGAACGAGACCGCCGCCGCCCGCGTGACCGCCGCACTGGTCGCCGAGGGCCGCAAGGTCGACAGCTACAATACCGGTGTCGGCAACCACAACACGCTGCAGGAACTGACGCTGTTCCGCGAGACGGCCGCGAAGATGAAGCCCGACATCATCGTGCTGACCTACTTCATCAACGATGCCGAGCCGATGCCGACCTACGGCCGGACCTCATGGCTGGACGAGCATTCGGCGGCCTGGGTGGTGTTCAAATATCGCCTCGATTCGCTGATGCGCCAGTTCGGCGAGGCGCCGGACTGGAAGCGCTACTATCGCGATCTCTACAAGGACGATGCCGCGGGCTGGCGGCAGACTCGCAAGGCCCTGCAGGGCTTCGCGACGACGGCGCGGGAGATGGGCGCGAAGCTGGTCGTATTCCACCTGCCCGAGCTGCGCGAGCTCAGGCCCTATCCCTTCCCCGACGTCACCGCCAAGGTGAAGGCCGACGTCGAGGGGCTGGGCGTGCCGTTCTTCGACATGCTGCCGACGGTGCAGAACCTCGACCCGGCGAGCCTGTGGGTCACGGTTCCGGATCCGCATCCGAACGGCGCTGCGATGGCGGCGTTCACCACGATAATGGTGCCCGAACTCAACAAACTGTTGGACGGCCTGTGCCGGGATCAAGGAAAGGGCTGCAAGTAGAATGCGGTTCCTCAAGGACGCGCTGCTTGTCCTGATCTCGCTCGCCCTGAGCGTCGTCGTGGCCGAAGGCGTCGTCCGCTGGCTTGACGGCTATCCGCTTCTCCGCACGCCGCTGGGCGAGGCAATGGGGCTCGCCAGCGTCAAGCAGGACTCGGTCGACAAGGTTCCCCGGGCCGCCGGGGTCGACCGCGCCTGGTTCTTCGACGACCCGCCGCCGCTGCCCAACAAGCGTGTCGTTCCCGAGGAGTGGAGGAGTCTCTATCGTTTCGTCGAGGCCAACCCGGTCGGCGGCATGTCGTTCCGGCCCTCTGACGCCTTCAAGGTCTGGAACACGAGTTTCTCCGGCGATCCGTGCCGGCACTGGTTCCTGCGTCACGCGCCGGGACAGCTCTTCCTCTACGACGCGCCCAACGGCGAGCCGCGGCCGCCCTATCGCTTCCTTCCCGACGTCACGATCCCGAGCGGCCTGACCACCAACCAGATCGGCTGGCGCGGACCGCCGATCGGGAATCCGCGGCCGGAGAAGACGGTGCGCATCGTCTTCGTCGGCTCCTCCACCGTCGTCGAGGCGCACCACCTGCCTTACTCCTGGCCGGAGTATGTCGGCCACTGGATGAACGTGTGGTCCAAGGCCCGGGGGCTGGGCATCCGGTTCGAGGTCCTGAACGCGGGCCGGGAAAGTATCATTTCGAGCGACATCGCGGCCGTCGTGCGCACCGAGGTGTTACCTCTCCGGCCCGATCTCGTCGTCTATCACGAGGGCGGCAACCAGTTCCGGCCGGCCTCGATCGTCGAGAAGGTGCCGGACGTCCCGGTGACCCGGCCGTCGAACGCGCAGGAGCCGGGCGCGGTGAAGTGGCTGAAGCAGGCCGCGCGCTACTCCGCCCTGATCGGCCGCGTCCAGGCGGCGTTCGCCATGGCTGGCGCCACCGCGGGCAACACCGGCGGCGCCGAGTGGCCCAAGCCGGACTACAAGGTGATCTGGCCGGAAGGGCTCGACGAGATGAACCCGGATCTCGACTTCGCCAACCTGCCGGTGAACCTCAACACCATCCAGAAGGACCTCGACCGGATCCGGGCCGATCTCGGGACGATCGGCGCCGACTTGGCGCTCACCTCGTTCTTCTGGATGGTGAAGGACGGGATGGTCGTGGATCCCGTGCGGCACCGGTTCATCATCGAGCAGCTCAACGCCGCCAACTGGCCGTACCGCTATCGCGACCTCGAGCGGCTGGCGAAGTTCCAGAACCGGCTGTTCGCCAAATATGCCGCCGTCCACGGCGTCGCTTTCCTCGACCTGGTTGGCAACACGCCGTTCGACCCCGACCTGTTCATCGATGCCGTGCACACGTCCTATGCCGGCACGCGCATCCGCGGCTGGGCGGCCTTCAATCTGCTGGTGCCGCTGGTCGAGAAGAAGCTCGCCGACAAGGCCTGGCCGCGCCCCTGGCCGGCCGGCGCCTCGACGGACTTGCCGACCTTCTCGCCACGGCTGACCAAGCTTGAGTGCAAGGCGCCCTGAGAATTACTCCGCGTAGCGGCGGAGATGCTTCAGCAGGAGTTCGTTCACGCGCGCCGGCACCTGATCGGCGGCGTAGTGGCCGACGCCGGGCAGAACCTCGAAACGATAAGGTGCGGCGATGAATTCGCCCGTGCCCTCGGCCGCGGCGCGGCCGACCGTATCGTCGGCATCGCCCCAGAGGTAGAGCGTCGGCACCTCGATCGGGCCGAGCGGCATCCGCTCGCCGCGGGCGCGATACCAGGCGAGCGCCGCTTCCATCGCCGGCGCGTTGCCGAGGACGGAGAGATGAAGGTCGATGGCTTCCTTGGGCACGCCTTCCTTGGCGTGTCGCTTGCGCAGCCACGCACAGTCGTCCGCAAGGAGCTTCGGCACGGCATCGGGCTCGAGAAACGCCTGATGATGGCCGGAGCGCCGCTTCTGCTCGCCGTCGGGCATCGCCAGTGCCCGCGCGAACGACATCGGATGGGGCCGCGACAGAATGGTGAGGGACCGCAGCCGCTCGGGATGCCGGAAGGCGATCGCCCAGGCGAGGCTCGCGCCCCAGTCGTGCCCGACGAGGTGGAAGCGCTCGTCGCCATGCCCGACCGTCGCCGCCAGGTCGAGCGCATCGCTCGTGAGCCTGTCGAAACGATAGGAATCGAGATCGGCGGGATCGGGTCGCGCACCTGCCGAATATCCGCGCTGGTTGGGCGCCACCGCGAAGTAGCCCGCCTCTCCGAGAACCGGGACCTGCGCCTTCCAGAAGTGCCGCGACACGCCGAACCCGTGCAGCATCAGCACCAGCGGCGACGACACGTCACCGGCCACCGAGGCGTCGAACACCAGGCCGGGTGCGGTCTCGATCTTGCGGACTTCCATTTCGTTCAGTCTCCTTCGCCGGCGCGGCCCCATTTCGTCTCGAGGCGGCGCCACGCGCGGGCGAGCCGTGCGGCGCGATCCTCGAACAGGTCGGGGGCGGCTTCCTTGCCGAGCAATGTTTCCTCGACCGCATGATGGGATCGCGTGCCGCCGTCGGCCAACAGGTGTTCGATATTGACGCCGCGCTCTGCGAGACGGCGCGACACCAGCACCGTGCGATGGCAGCCGAGCGGTTCCTTCTCGGCGCACATCAGGCAGAGAACCGAGTCTCGCGCGCCATCGATCACGCGATCCAGGGCGGCCTTGAATTCCGGCCGCGCGGCGAGCTGGTCGTAGCTGCCGCCCGCTTCCGGTTTGCCGCCGAGGGCGGCGCCTTCATGCAAATAGGCGATGCCGGCATCGGCGAGCGAGCGGGCGAGGGTCTTCTGGCCGAACTGCGGGTGACGGCGCGACCAGGGCGTGGAGCGCACGTCGACCAGCCGCTGGACGCCGCCCGCCTTCAGGAGCGACACGAACCGTTCGATCGGATGGTTGGAATGGCCGATGGTCTTGACCGGTTTCATGCGAGGCGGCGCACCTTCTCGATGAAGGCCTGGGTCGCGGCCGAGGGATCGTCGCGGCGGCAGGCGAGGTTGAGCGGCACCCGGATCGCGGGACGCCCGGTGAGGGGCCGGTAGGTTACACCCTCCAGCGGCAGCCGGCTGAGCGATGCCGGCACGATCGTGATGCCGAGGCCGGCGGCCACGAGGTTGAGCGTCGAGACGATGCGTGGCGCTTCCTGGCTGACATGCGGACTGAAGCCCGCCGCGCTGCAGGCCGCGATGATGACGTCGTAGAGGCCGCGCCCGTCGGCCCGGCGATAGAGGATGAAGTCCTCGGTCGTGAGATCCTTGAGCGCGAGCTTCGGCCGGCGCGCGAGCCGGTGACGCGAGGGCAGGGCGGCCGCCATCTCCTCATCCAGCAGCTCGTGCAATTGCAGGCCCTGCGGTTCGACGAGCCCGGACCGGATGAAGGCGATGTCGAGCCGCTCGTCGTGCAGCGCGGCCAGCAGGTCGCCCGAACTGTTCTCCTCCAGCACGAAGGAGATGTCGGGCCGCTCGCGGCGGAATTCGCGGATGGCGCGCGCCACCAGCGGGTGGAAGGGCGCGGAGGTGGTGAAGCCGACGGCGATGCGGCCGGTCTCGCCGCGCGCCGTCCGCCGCGCCTTCACCGTTGCGCGGTCGACGGCGGCGAGAATGGCCTCGGCATCGGCCAGGAAGGAGCGGCCGGCATCCGTCAGGCTGACGCCGCGCGGATGGCGCAGCAGGAGCGGCGCGCCGATCTCGCGCTCGAGCGCGCGGATCTGCTGGCTGAGCGGCGGCTGCTGCATGTGCAGCTTCTCGGCGGCGCGGGTCACGTGACCCTCATGCGCCACGGCGACGAAATAGCGGAGGTGACGCAGTTCCATCGACATATCCAGAAAGTATCGAATCGGCATTTATCATATATTTGAACACTGTCTAAGTCGCCCCTAGCGTGGGGCCATGACGATAACGATGGCCCTGGGGCTCGGGCTCCTGATGGTGTTCACCGCCTTCCTGTCCGGCGTCTTCGGGATGGCGGGCGGGATGGTGCTGATCGGCGTGCTGCTGTTCCTGCTGCCGCTGCCCATGGCCATGGTGCTGCACGCGGTGACGCAGATGGCGTCGAACGGCTGGCGTGCCTTCCTGTGGTGGCGGCACATCCAGTGGCGCATCACCCTCTTCTATGTGCTGGGCTGCTTCATCGCGGTCGGGCTGTGGTCGCTGACCCTCTACGTGCCGGAGAAGGCGATCGCGCTGCTGATGCTCGGCCTCTCTCCGTTCATGCTGCGTATCGTGCCGACCCGTTGGATGCCTGCGACGCTGGGACCCGCCCAGGCGCTGGGCGGCGGCATTGCCTGCATGGCGCTGATGCTGCTCACCGGCGTGACCGGCCCGCTGATCGACCAGCTCTTCCTGCGCTCGCCCATGAACCGCCAGCAGATCGTGGCCACCAAGGCTTCGTGCCAGGTGTTCGGCCACGGCTCGAAGCTTCTCTACTTCGGTGCCCTGATCGAGCAGGCCGGCAGCGTCGAACCGTGGGTGCTGGCCATGGCGGTGGGCGCCTCGATGCTCGGCACCTCGCTCGGCAAGCAGGTCCTCGAACGCCTGTCGGATGCCCAGTTTCGCACCTGGGCGGGACGCCTCATCACCACGCTCGGTCTCTACTACATCGGCTATGGCTTGGTGCTGCTGAGCGGGATTGCCTAAGATGGCGCGTGGACATTCCAGCGGGCTTTCGAGAACTCACTGAGGCGACCGGATTCACCGCGGCCAACGGCCCGTGGTTCGAGAAGGTCGAGGGCAACAGGGTCTGGCGTGGCTTCCGGCCGGGCCCGCAACACGCCAATGCGCTCGGCATCGTGCATGGCGGCATGCTGGCGGCCTTCATCGATGCCGCGCTGGGCTCCGTGGTCTATCGCGCCATCGACCGCCGCTGCGTCACCCTCAAGCTGACGCTCGACTATCTGACGCCGGCGCGGGTCGGCGACTGGCTCGAGGCCACGGGCGAGCTTCTGGGCCACGACGAGCATGTGGCGCAGGTGAGGGGCCGTCTCTATGGTCCGCGCCACGATGTGCTGGCCGGGCTGGGCGATTTCGCGCTGCTGCGGCCGGGACGCCCCCTGAGAGTCCGGAGCTAGAGTGTCATCCTACGAAATACCCGACGATCCGCCCGAAGGTTTCAAGCTCGTCGATTTCGCCCGCGGCCGGCCCGAGCCCACCTTCAACACCCATGTCGGCACCATGTACGTGAAGCGCGGCGAGAAGGGCACGCGCGACGAGTTCGTGCTGGCGATCCGCGTGCAGCAGAATATGTGCAACCCGGCGGGAGGCCTCCATGGCGGCATGATGATGACGCTGGCTGACCTGGTCGGCACGATGGGCGGCGGCTATCTTGCGGGCCTGCGCAAGTTCCTGCCGACCGTCAGCATGACCTTCGATTTCGTGGCCCCCGCGCGGGTCGGCGACTGGGTCGAGGGGCGGCCTGAGCTGATCCGCCAGACGCGCACGCTGCTCTTCACCAACATCTACCTGACGGTGGGCGAGCAGAAGATCCTGCGCGCGTCGTCGATCGCCAAGATCTCGTCGGGCGACGGGACCGGCTACACGAAGACCGACGCTAGCGCCCCGGCGGCCGCGACCTGAGGGACGATTTCAGGAAGTCGACAAAGGACGTGACGCGGGCCGAGATGCCGCGTCGTGCCGGGACCAGGGCGAGGATGTCGGCGCCCTCGAACGACCAGGGCGCCAAGACTCGTCGCAACTCGCCGCGCTTCACGAAGGGGCCGGCATCCCACTGCGAGCGCAGCATGAGGCCGAGCCCGGCCAGCGCCCAGTTGCGCACGACCTCTCCGTCGTTGCTGGTCAAGGTCGGCGTGACGCGCACGGCGCCGCTGCGGCCGGCGCGGCGATGGCGCCATAGCGTCACGTCCTCGTTGTTCTCGCGCACGCAGAGGCAATCGTGCTGCAGCAGGTCGCGCGGATCTTGCGGCGTGCCACGCCGGTCGAGATAGGCGGGCGCGGCGCAGACCCAGCGGTCGTTACGCGCCAGCACGTGCGCCACCCAGGTCGAATCGCGGACCGCACCGATATGCACCACGACATCGGCTTCCTCGCTGTCGGTCCAGGGGCGCTCGGAGAGATCGAGCGTCACGCGGATCGCGGCGTGACGTTGGGCGAAGCGGGCAACCAGCGGCGCCACGTGCAGCCGGCCGAAGCCGAAGGGCGCGACCACCCGCAACGGCCCTGAAAGGGCGCCGCCCTCCTTGCCGATCAGGTCGGTGAGGGCGCCCATCCGCGCCAGCATCGCCTGCGCCTCGCTCACGAGGTGCTCGCCTTCGCCGGTGAAGCGCAGGCGCCGTGAACTGCGCACGACCAGACTGACGCCGAGCGTAAGCTCCAGCTTCTTTAGGCGCAGCGACAGGGCTGGCGGCGTGACGTTGAGCGACCGCGCCGCGCCGCTCAGGGAGCCGGTGCGCGCCAGCGCTTCCATGAACTGCAGGTCGGCCAGCGTGATCATTCAGTTTTCCTTAACTGAACTATTCATCCGATTTAAGCACGAAGGGCCCACGACTTGCTACGTTCGGGCCATGACGACGACCTTTCCAAAAGCCGTGCTGTTCGACCTGCTGACGGCGCTGCTCGACTCCTGGACCCTGTGGAACGACGTGGCGGGCTCGGAAGAGCGCGGCCGCGCCTGGCGGGCCGAGTATCTGCGGCTCACCTATGGCTGCGGCACCTACGTCCCCTACGAGCAGCTCGTGCGCGAGGCCGCGCTGGCGACCGGCCTGGCCGGAGACGCAGCGGGTGCGCTGGAGGCGCGCTGGCTCGAACTGCCGCCGTGGAGCGGCGCGCAGGCGGCGCTCGATGCACTGGCCGGCCGCACGAAGCTCGGCGTCGTCACCAACTGCTCGATCCGGCTCGGCCGGCAGGCGGCGGAGCGGCTTCGCACGAACTGGGACTGCGTGGTCACCGCCGAGGAGGCGGGCTGCTACAAGCCCGACCCGCGTCCCTATCGCCGGGCCCTCGCGGCGCTGGGAGTCGCGCCGGGCGAGGCGGCCTTCGTCGCGGGCTCCGGCTACGACCTGTTCGGAACCTCGGCCGTCGGGCTGAGGACCTACTGGCACAACCGCGTCGGCCTCGCGCGTCCCGAGGGCGCGCCGCAAGCCGCGCTCGAGCGGCCGACGCTCGACGATCTTCTCCCCTGGCTGGAAGGACGTTTGTCATGATCTTGCGCCGATTTCTGCTCATCCTCGCGCCGCTGCTGCTGGCGGCTGGCACCGCCACCGCCCAGAGCTTTCCCGGCAAGCCGATCACCCTGATCGTGCCATTTCCGGCGGGTGGACCCAGCGACGCGCTGGCCCGCGCGCTGGCGCAGGGCATGGCGGCGGATCTCAAGCAGACCGTCGTGGTCGAGAATATCGGCGGCGCCAGCGGCACGATCGGCCTCACCAAGCTCGTGAACGCCGCGCCCGACGGCTACACGATCGGCTTCGGCACGATCGGCACGCATGTCGCGAACGCCGCCCTGTTCAAGAAGCTGCCCTA
The DNA here is from genome assembly GCA_046296475.1 of Reyranella sp. Taxonomy (GTDB): domain Bacteria; phylum Pseudomonadota; class Alphaproteobacteria; order Reyranellales; family Reyranellaceae; genus Reyranella. Next base: position 270,599 of record JBKBLH010000002.1, on the reverse strand, counting down.
CGATCCGCTGGCGGGCTTCGAGCCGATCGGCCTCGCCGGCACGGCGCCGCTGCTGCTGGTCGCCAAGGCCAGCCTGCCGGTCTCGAACCTCAAGGAGTTCATCGCCTATGCCGAGAAGAACAAGGCGGGCATGACCTATGGCAGTGCGGGCGTCGGTTCGATTTCCCACTATGGCTGCGTCGTGCTGCTGTCGGCGCTCAAGCTCAACATCACCCATGTACCCTATCGTGGTGTGGCGCCGGCGATGAACGACCTGATGGGCGGCCACATCGACTTCATGTGCGACCAAACGACGACGGCGCTGCCGCAGATCGCCGGCGGCAAGATCAAGGCGCTCGCGGTGCTGAGCGACCAGCCCCTGCCGCAACTGCCGGGCGTCGCCACGGCGGCCAGCCAGGGCTACGACGTGAACCTGCGCTCGTGGAACGCTCTGTTTGCGCCCAAGGGCACGCCGCAACCGGTCATGGCGCGGCTGAACGAGGCGCTGCGGGCCGCGGTGGCCGATCCGGCGCTGGTCAAGCAGATGAACGCCGTCGGCGTCGATCTGCCGTCGCCGGACGCGCTGCAGCCGGCTACCGTGACGTCGCTGATCGCCCGCGGGCTGGAAAAGAACGTGCCGGCGCTCAAGGCACGCGGCGAGTATCTCGACTGAAGGGTGGAAACTTGAAGCTGATGGACATCGAGACCCCGGCGGCGCTGATCGACCGGCGCCGCATGGCGGGCAACATCGCGCGCATGCAGGACCATCTCTCGGCGCTGGGCGTTCGCCTGCGGCCGCACGTGAAGACGTCGAAGTGCATCGAGGTGGCGCGCGCCCAGCAGGAAGCGGGCGCCGTCGGCATCACGGTTTCGACCCTCAAGGAGGCCGAGCAGTTCTTTGCCGCGGGCTTCGGCGACGTGCTCTATGCAGTCTGCATCGTGCCCGACAAGCTTGACCGCGCGCTCGCGCTCATTCGCAAGGGCTGCGCCCTGACCCTGCTCGTCGATTCGGTGGCGGCCGCCGAGGCGATCGTGGCCAAGGGCAAGGCGGCCAACCAGAAGTTCGATGTCATGATCGAGATCGATTCCGACGGACATCGCTCGGGCGTACAGCCGGAGGCACCCGAGCTGATCGAGATCGGTCGGGTGCTGCAGGCCGGCGGTGCGACGGTGAAAGGCGTGCTGACCCACGCCGGCAGCTCCTACGATCTCGACACGCCGACGGCGCTGCAGGCGCTGGCCGAGCAGGAGCGGGCGCTCTGCGTGCGCGCCGCCGAGCGCCTTCGTGCCGCGGGCATCGCCTGTCCGGAGGTCAGCATCGGCTCGACCCCGACCGCGATCGCCGCCCAGCATCTCGAAGGCGTCACCGAGGTGCGGGCCGGCGTCTATGTCTTCTTCGATCTCGTGATGTCCAATGTCGGCGTCTGCACGCCGCAGGACGTGGCGCTCTCGGTACTGACCGAGGTGATCGGCCACCAGGGCGAGAAGGGCTGGGTGATCGTCGATGCCGGCTGGATGGCGATGAGCCGCGATCGCGGCACCCAGCGCCAGAAGATCGATTATGGCTATGGCGCCGTGTGCGACGTCGATGGCAAGTTGATCGAGGGCCTGATCGTCTCGGGCGCCAACCAGGAGCACGGCATCGTCTCGCGCCGCGACGGCACGGCCGATGCCGGCGTGGTCGAGCGCTTTCCCATCGGCACGAAGCTCCGCATCCTGCCCAACCACGCCTGCGCCACCGGCGCGCAGTATCCGGCCTACCTTGCGGTGACGCCGGACGGCGATGCTACGCCCTGGCCACGCTTCCAGGGCTGGTAGTCTAGACCGTCGCGCCGAAATGGCTGCCCAGCGCGCGGCGGCCTGAATCCGTGAGGCGAACGGTGCGGCTGCGGCGCAGGCGTTCGGCCCAGCCGCGCTTGAAGAATATGTCGGCAATGGCGGCGCCCAGGGCACCCGAGATGTGCGGCCGGCGCTCGCTCCAGTCGAGGCACTGGCGGGCGAAGTGGCGCGTGTTCGCCTGGCGCGCGGCGCCGAGATCGACACCGAGCCGGTCGCAGAACAGCTCGCCCGAAGGCGTGAGCTGCCAGTCGCGCGGCCCCTTGGGTTCGAGATGGCCCTGTCGGGTGAGCGAATCGGTGACGGCGATGCCGACCTGGCCGGCGAGATGATCGTAGCAGGTGCGGCAGAAGCGGAGATCGGGATCGCGCCGCCAAGCCGCGTTCTTCGACGCCGGTGCCGCGCGCGTTCCGGCCAGCGCCATCAGCGATTCGATGGCGTGCGCCACCTCGGGCGAGGCCAGGCGATAGAAGCGGTTGCGGCCCTGGGCGCGGGCCGCCAGCAAGTTGGCGTCGACCATGCGCGCGAGGTGACCGCTCGCGGTCTGGGCGGTGATGCCGGCATTGTGGGCGAGATCCGATGCGGTGTGGGCACGCCCGTCCATCAGCAGCGACAGCATGGAGGCGCGCGCCGGATCGCCCATCAGGGCGGCGATCTCGGAAAGGGCGTTCACGGTGGTCATGGGCAGACTCTATGTCCGCCTGTACGTGCCCGCCACGGTCAATGGTTCGGCCGCTGCCGAAGTGTAGTTGTCATCCTTCGCCTTGCTCTGGATGACACGGAACTTAGCGCCACTTCGGGTTCGCGATGGCGATCTTGTCGGCGATGGTGGCTTCGAGATGGGCCATCAGGGCGGTGTCCGTCTCGTCGCGCTCGCCGTTGCGCAGCTGGCGCGCCAGTTCCCGGTTCAGCTCGTCGAGCGGGGCCTCGCGGCCGAGCAGCCCGACCAGGCGCTGGTGCTCGCGCGCATCGGCATCAGGCCCGAGGCGCACCTCGCGTTCGAGGATGGCGAGCGAATTCACGGCGACCCGCATCTGGAAGCCGAGCCGTGGTTCGGTGCGGTCGAGCGCCGGCGTTGCCTCCTCGCGCAGGAAGTCGGCGATGGCGGTCAGAAGTTCGGCGGCGGTGGGACGGTCCTGGGCCATGCTCAGCCTCCCTGCTTCAGGAGTTGCAACAGGTCGACCTCGGTCTCGACGGCGCGCCGTCCGATCGAGGCATGCTCCATCGACTTGATCGAGCCCGAGAGATGCTTCCACGCCTGGTTGAGGCAGATGATGCCCCAGTGCGCGGTGCCGAAGACTTCCCACCAGTGGGCGCGAACCGGATCGACCTTGTCGCCGCCGCCGCGCTCGTAGGCGGCCCACAGTTCCTCGCGCCTGCCGAAGCCACCGGCCGGCCTGTCGATCGCGCCGAAGCGCCAGCTCTTCACGCACAGCCAGCCGAGATCCTCCACCGGGTCGCCGAGATGGGCGAGTTCCCAGTCGAGGATCGTCGTGACGCCGGTCTCGTCGACCAGATAATTGCCGGTGCGGTAGTCGCCATGCACCAGCACCGGCTCTTCCAGCGGTGCGGGCTTGCGGCGGTCGAGCCACGACAAAGCCAGTTCGAACACCGGCTGCGGCTGACCCAGCGCGTCGAGCGAGCGGCGCAGGCCTGCGATGTGGTCGGCGGCCTCGCGGCGCGGCAGGGGCGGCAGGGTGGCCGGGTCGGTCGCATGGATGCGCGCGAGGATCTCGCCCAGCTGGCCGGCGATCTTCCCGCGTGCCGCCGCGTAGGGCGCATCGCGCAGCAGCTTGCGGGCGATGGCGATGCCGCCCACCCGGCGCATCACATAGGCCTCGCCCAGCCCATCTTCAGGGGTGAGCTCGAACAAGGGTTCGGGCGCCCGCACGCCGGCCTCATGTGCCGCGCGCAGCACCCGGAACTCGGTGCCGCGGTCGATGGAGACGGCGCGTTCGCGCTCTGTCTTGCCCTGGGCCGGCGGATCGCGGCGCAGAATCAGCGCGTGGCGCTTCCCATTCACCACGGCGTCGAAGCTCCAGGTCTGGCGGGAGGCGCCGCCGGACTGGCGCGACAGGGCTTCGATGGTCGCGGAGCCTCTGAAATGGCGGCCGGCCGCGTCGCCGAGGACGCAGCCGACGGTTTCTGCTTCAGTCGACGTGTGAACGTTCATTTACCGGCACTGTGGCACAGGCTCCGCCGCATGGTAAGAGGACCGCGCCAACTGGGGAGATCAGCAAAGTGTCGAGCGCCTTCGCCGCGATGAACGGCCTGTTCCTGGAAGACCTCAAGCCCGGCATGTCGGCCATGTTCGGCAAGACCGTGACCGAGGCCGACATCATGGCCTTCGCCGGCGTGTCGGGGGACACCAACCCGATCCACCTGCACGATGGATTCGCGCGCACCACCCGCTTTGGCCAGCGCATCGCGCACGGCATGCTGAGCGGCAGCTTCATCTCGACCGTGATCGGAACCAAGCTGCCGGGCCCGGGCGCGGTCTACATCTCCCAGACCATGAACTTCATGGCGCCGGTGATCATCGGCGACACCATCACCGCCGTCGCCACCATCACCGCCATCGACGACAAGCGTCGCCGCGTCACGCTGAAGACCCAGTGCCTGAACGGCGACAAGGTGGTGATCGACGGCGAGGCGGTGGTGCTGGTGCCGCGGCGCGACGCGGCCTGAGCGGGCCCATGGTTCCGGTGTTCGACGACTGGCGGTCGGTGCCGCCCGAGTGGACCGGCGGCGTGGTGGCGCTCGGCAATTTCGACGGCGTGCATTGCGGGCACCAGGCCCTGATCGCGCATGCCCGGGCGAAGGCCGCGGACCTCGGCGCGCCGCTGCTCGCCTTCACCTTCGAACCGCACCCGCGCGGCTTCTTCGTGCCCGACACCGGACCGTTCCGGCTGACGCTGGCCCCGGCCAAGACACGGCTGCTGGCCGAGCATGGCGTGAAGGCGGTGCTGGCCCAGCGCTTCGACGCGGCGTTCGCCGCCCTGCCGGCGGCCTCGTTCATCGAGGACGTGCTGGTGAAGGGTCTGCGGGCGCGCCATGTCGTCGGCGGCTACGACTTCACCTTCGGCGCCCGGCGCAGCGGAAACGTCGAGATGCTGCGTGCCGAGGGCCAGGCCCGCGGCTTCGAGGTCTCGGTGCTCGATCCGGTGACGCACGAAGGCGAGATCTATTCCTCGACCCGCATCCGCGAGTCGCTGCGCCACGGCTGGGCCCGCGAGGCGGCCGGCCTGCTGGGCCATCAATGGGAGATCGAGGGCACGGTCGAACTGGGCGACCAGCGCGGCCGCACCATCGGCTTCCCCACCGCCAACGTCGCCCTGGGCGAGCACCTCCGCCCGCGCTTCGGCGTCTATGCCGTGCGGGCTCTAATCGATGGCACCTGGCGGAACGGCGTCGCCAACCTCGGCAAGCGCCCGACCTTCGGCAAGCTGCAGGAGAATTTCGAGGTTCACCTGTTCGACTTCACGGGCGACCTCTACGGCCAGACCCTGCGGGTCGCGCTGGTCGACTTCATCCGGCCGGAGATGAAGTTCACCGGACTCGACCAGCTCAAGGCGCAGATCGTGGCGGATGGAGAGCGCGCCCGCGCCATCCTCGCGGCTCCTTGACCCCCCCGACCCCCATCCCTAGATTGCGCGCCCTATGTTCATCAGGGCTTTCCAGGAGCGAATTACCCGCCCGGTCCGCTGACCGCGGCCGGGTCGTCTTGCCTGCCAGCGGCCGCCCTGTGGGTGGCTGGAATTTGCTCCCTCCTGCGCCGAGTTTCCTGTGACAACTGACTATAAAACCAGCGTTTTCCTGCCGAAGACCGACTTTCCTATGCGCGCCGGCCTGCCGAAGAAGGAGCCCGAGCTCCTGAAGCGCTGGGCCGAGATGAAGCTGTGGGACCGGCTTCGCGAGCAGAGCCGGGGCCGCCCGAAGTTCGTGCTGCACGACGGCCCTCCCTACGCCAACGGCCACCTGCATATCGGTCACGCGCTGAACAAGATCCTGAAGGACCTCGTCAGCCGCACCCAGCAGATGATGGGCAAGGACAGCCACTACGTGCCCGGCTGGGACTGCCATGGGCTCCCGATCGAATGGAAGATCGAGGAGGAATATCGCGCCAAGAAGCAGGACAAGGACCAGGTCCCGATCGTCGAGTTCCGGCGCCAGTGCCGCGCCTTCGCCGATCACTGGATCACGGTCCAGCGCGAGGAGTTCAAGCGCCTCGGCGTCGACGGCGACTGGGACAACTACTACTCGACGATGAAGTACGAGTCCGAGGCGGTCATCGTGAAGGAACTGGGCAAGTTCCTGCTCAACGGCGGCCTCTACAAGGGCTCGAAGGCGGTGCTCTGGTCGGTGGTCGAGAAGACCGCGCTGGCCGAGGCCGAGATCGAGTATCACGACCACACGTCGGACACGATCCACGTCCGCTTCCCGGTCGTTAAGTCGAAGGGCGGCAAGCTCGACGGCGCTTCGATCGTGATCTGGACGACCACGCCCTGGACCATGCCGGGCAACCGCGCGCTCGCTTACGGCAAGGAGGTCGCCTACGTGCTGGTCGAGGTCGCCGCCGTCGCCGAGGGCAGCAAGGCGAAGGTGGGCGAGCGGCTGGTGCTGGCCCGCGAGCTGGTCGATGCGGTCGCCGGGGAGACGAAGTTCACGCCGAAGATCGTGGCCGAGGTTTCGGCCGACGACCTCGAAGGCCTGATCGCGGCGCATCCGCTGCGCGGGCAGGGCTTCGAGTTCGACGTGCGCCTGCTGCCGGGTGACTTCGTGACGGCCGATGCGGGTACCGGCTTCGTGCACATCGCGCCCGGCCATGGCGCCGACGACTATGAGCTGGGCATCGCCAACGGCGTCGAGGTGCCGGACACGGTCGCCGAGGACGGCACCTACTATCCGCACGTGCCGCTGTTCGCCGGCAAGCGCGTCTACACGCAAGAAGGCAAGAAGGGCGATGCCAACCGCACCGCCATCGCGCTGCTCGACGAGGCGGGCAAGCTGCTGGCCTCGGGCCGCATCACCCATTCCTATCCGCATTCCTGGCGCTCCAAGGCGCCGGTCATCTTCCGCAACGCGCCGCAATGGTTCATCGCCATGGACAAGCCGATCCCCGAGATCGGCGGCACCTTGCGCGAAAAGGCGCTGGCGGCGATCGACGCGACGCGCTTCGTGCCGCGCGCCGGCTACAACCGCCTGCGCTCGATGATCGAGACGCGGCCCGACTGGAACGTCTCGCGCCAGCGCGCCTGGGGCGTGCCGATCGCGGTGTTCGTCGACAAGAAGACCGGCGAGCCGTTGCGCGATGCCGAGGTGATGGGCCGCGTCGTCGAGGCGTTCCGCACCGAAGGCGCCGACGCCTGGTTCGAGAGCCCGCCCGAGCGCTTCCTCGGCAACAAATACAATGCCGCCGACTTCGAGCAGGTGACGGACATCCTCGATGTCTGGTTCGACTCGGGCTGCACGCATGCCTTCACGCTCGAGGGCAACGAGCAGCTGAAGTGGCCGGCCGATCTTTACCTCGAAGGATCCGACCAGCATCGCGGCTGGTTCCATTCCTCGCTGCTCGAGAGCTGCGGCACGCGCGGCCGCGCGCCCTATGACGGCGTGCTGACGCACGGCTTCACGCTCGACGAGCAGGGCCGCAAGATGTCGAAGTCGCTGGGCAACATCACGGCGCCCCAGTCGGTCTGCGACCAGTACGGCGCCGACATCCTGCGCCTCTGGGTGGTCGGCACCGACTACACCGAGGACCAGCGCATCGGTCCAGAAATCCTGAAGCACCAGGCGGAGGCCTATCGCCGCCTGCGCAACACGCTGCGCTACCTGCTGGGGAGCCTCGACGGCTATTCGTCGGACGAGACGGTGGCCCATGCCGAGATGCCCGAGCTGGAGCGCTGGGTGCTGCATCGCCTGGCCGAACTGGACGCGGTGCTGCGCCGCGCGGTCGACGATTACGACTTCCACACGATCGCGACCGAGCTGCACAATTTCTGCGCCGTCGATCTCTCGGCCTTCTACTTCGACATCCGCAAGGACTCGATCTACTGCGACGCCGCCGGCACGCTGCGCCGCCGTGCCGCCCGAACCGTCATGGCCGAGACCTTCTCGTTCCTGACGGCCTGGCTGGCGCCGATCACCTGCTTCACGGCGGAAGAGGCCTGGCTCGCCCGGCCCGCCGACATGCCGGACGGCAAGGCCGAGAGCGTCCACCTGCGCGTCTATCCCGCCATCCCGGCGGACTGGCTCGATGCCGCGCTGGGCGAGAAGTGGAAGACCGTGCGCGCGCTGCGCCGCGTCGTGACCGGCGCGCTCGAACTCGAGCGTGCCGAGAAGCGCATCGGGTCGAGCCTGCAGGCCGCCCCGACAGTCTATGCCGCGCCCGACTACGTGAAGGCGTTCGAGGGACTCGACCTGCGGGACATCTGCATCACCTCGGGCGGCAAACTGGTTGCAGGCGAGGCGCCGGCCGGCGCCTTTACCCTGCCCGACGTGGCCGGTGTCGCCGTGCTGCCGACGCTGGCCGAGGGCACCAAGTGCGCCCGTTGCTGGCAGGTGCTGGAGGAGGTCGGCAAGTCGCCGGCCCATCCGCTGATCTGCCGGCGTTGCGAGGAGGCTGTCGCGGCATGAGGCCGATCGACCGCCAGGCGATGGTCCTGCTCGTCGTCACCCTGGTGGCCGACCAGGTCTCCAAGCAGCTCCTGCTCGGGTATCTGCTCAAGGCCGGCGCCATCGTGCCGGTGATCGACGGGTTCTTCCGGCTGGTCATCGTCTGGAACCGCGGCGTCAGCTTCGGCCTGTTCGGCGGCGATCAGGCGCTGCCGCCCTGGCTTCTGTCGGGCGTCGCGATCGCCGTCTGCATCGGCCTCTTCCTGTGGCTGCGACGAACCGACCAACCGCTGACCGGATGGGGCATCGGCCTTGTCATGGGGGGAGCCATCGGCAATGTTATCGACCGCGCCCGGTGGGGAGCGGTGTTCGACTTCGCCGATTTCCACATTGGCCGGTGGCATTGGCCGGCCTTCAATGTCGCCGATGCGGCGATCGTCATCGGCGTCGGGCTCATGCTGATCGATTCGCTGCAAGGCGAAAAGAAACCGGCGCCCTGAAGCAGCCATGATCGACAGACAGAAGTTCAAGACCAAGGACGGACGATGAAACCGAATCTCCTCCCGCTCCCATTGGCTCTCCTGGCCTGCGGCTCCCTCGCGCTGGGCGGCTGCGGCGCCTTCGACAACATCGCCGGTGGCAAGAAGTCGTCGCCCGACGAGTTCAAGATCGTCTCGCATTCGCCGCTGACCATGCCGCCCAACGCCGAGCTGCGGCCGCCGCGGCCGGGCGAGCCGCGTCCCCAGGAAGTCACGCCTGCGGACCAGGCCAAGGAGGCGCTGTCGCCGGCTCTGGCCGGACGCACCCAGGCACGCGTCAATGCCGGGCCCGATGCGCCGCGATCGGGCAGCAGCGCCGAGCAGTCGCTGGTCGCCCGCGCCGGCAAGGGCGGCATCGACCCCAACATCCGGGGACAGGTCAATACCGACAGCAGGACGCTGGCCGAGAGCGACAAGTCCTTCATCGACAGCCTGATCTTCTGGCAGGACTCGCCGCCCTCGGGCGTCATCGTCGATCCGGCCAAGGAACAGCAGCGGATCCGCGACGCCCAGGCCTCCGGCCAGCCGGCTGCCGGGCCGACGCCGACGATTACCCGTCGCAAGCGCGGCCTGCTCGAAGGCATCTTCTGAGCCCGGCGCCGCTCACCGGCCGCCGCGCCCTGCTCGGCGGCCTCGTCGCGGGCGTGGCCCTCTCTCCGTCCGGCCCGGCGCTCGCGAAGCTGTTCGCCGTCGGCCGGCGCAACGCCGAGACCTTCACGCTGCCGAACGGGCTGCAGGTCATCGTGCTGCCGTCGCGGCGCGCGCCGATCGTTACCCAGGTGGTGGTCTACAAGGTCGGCAGCGCCGACGAGACGTTCGGCCATACCGGCGCCGCGCATTTCCTCGAGCACATGATGTTCAAGGGCACCGACCAGGTGCCGGCCGGTGAGTTCTCGCGCATCGTCTCGCGCAACGGCGGCCGCGACAACGCCTACACCACATTCGACTCCACGGGTTACCACCAGACCATCGCCGCCGAGCAGCTCGAGCTGGTCATGCGCATGGAAGCCGATCGCATGACCAACGTTCGCATCACCGAGCGCGAGATCGTGCCCGAACGGCAGGTCATCCTCGAGGAACGCCGCATGCGCACCGACAACGTGCCGGCGTCGCTGCTCGCCGAGGCGGTGCGCGAGCGGCTGTATGGGCTGCACAAGCCCTATGCCATGCCGGTCATCGGCTATGCCGACGACATCAGGGGACTGGGCGTTGAGGACCTGGCGGGTTTCTACCGCCGGCATTACGCGCCGAACAACGCGGTGCTGATCGTGGCGGGCGATACGTCGGCCGATCGGGTCCGGATCCTGGCGGAGCGCTACTACGGCCCGATCGACCGCCGCGAGATCGGTCCGCGCCACCGTCCCTCGCAGGGCGGCACCGACCTGCCGCAGAAGGTGGTCCGCGCCGATGCGCGCGTCGCCGAGCCGCGCTGGTCGCGGCTGTGGCTGGCGCCGTCCTACCGCGTCGGCGAGACCAAGTATGCCTATGCGCTGCAGGTGCTGGCACGCCTGTTCGGCGGCAGCGAGACCAGCCGCCTGTCCCGTGAACTGGTGCAGGAGCGCAAGATCGGCCTTTCGGCCTGGGCGTCCTACGGCCCGTCGAGCCTCGGCCTCACCTCGTTCGACATCGGCGTGCATCCCGCGAAGTCGAGCAGCATCGAGGAGGTCGAAGCGGCGGTGACCGCCGAGATGAAGCGACTGCTCGATGGCGGCGTTACGGCCGAGGAGCTTGTGCGCGCGCAGAACCAGCTGCTGGCGGCGGCGATCTACTCGCAGGCTTCGCTGGCCAGCGGTCCGCGCATCTACGGCACGGCGCTCAGCACCGGCAGCACCGTGGCCGATGTCGACGCCTGGCCGCAGCGCATTTCCGCCGTCACGCGCGACGAGGTGGTGGCGGCCGCCCGGCATGTCTGGCGCGACGACGGCGCCGTCACCGCTCTGCTGACCCCGGCGGCGAGGGGCGGATGAAGCCGCTGCGCGCGCTGGCGGCCGCGCTCGCCGGCCTGTTCGTTCTGCTGCCCGGCGTGGCGGGCGCGATCGAGATCAGGGAGATCACGACGCCGCTCGGCATCAGGGCCTGGCTGGTGGAGGACAGGAGCACGCCCGTGGTGGCGCTGTCCTTCTCCTTCTCCGGTGGCACCGCGACCGATCCGGCCGGGCAGGCCGGCATCACCGAGCTGATGGCCGGCCTGCTGACCGATGGCGCCGGGTCGCTGGACGCGCAGGCCTTCCGCCAGCGCCAGGAGGGTGCCGCCGCCTCGCTGGACTTCAATGCCTCGCTCGACCGGCTCGGCGGATCGCTGCGCGTGCTGTCGGCCACTCGCGACGAGGGTTTCGAGCTGCTTCGGCTGGCCCTCACCCAGCCGCGTTTCGATCCCGACATGGTGGAGCAGCGCCGGGCGCAGACCATCGCGGGCATCAACCAGGCGGCCCAGCGCCCCGGCTCGGTGGCGGGCCGGACGCTGATGGAGACGCTGTTCGCCGGCCACGCCTACGCCGCCGATCCCGCCGGCACGCCCGAGGGGCTCGCCGCCGCGACGCCGGAACTATTGAAGAAGCGGGCGGCGGAGCTGCTGTTGCGCAACGGCCTGATCGTCGCGGCGGTGGGCGACATCGACGCCGCCGAACTCGCGCGCCAGCTCGACCGTTCATTCGGGCTGCTGCCCACGGGTGCGCTGCCGTCGCTGCCGCCGCAATGGACGACGCCGACCAAGCCCCGTGTCGTGGTCGTCGAACGGCCGGTGCCGCAGAGTTCGGCACTGATGGCGCTTCCCGGCATCGAGCGCGACGATCCGCTCTGGTATGCCGCGCTGGTGATGAACCACGTGCTGGGCGGCGGCGGACAGCAGTCGCGGCTGTTCAACGAGGTGCGCGAGAAGCGCGGCCTGGCCTACAGCGTGTCGAGCGGACTGCGCACCTACAAGCGCGCCGCGCTGCTGCTGATGTCGACGGGCAGCGCCAATGCCCGCATCGCCGAGGCGCTCGAGGTGATCCGTGCCGAGATGGGGCGGATGCGCGCCGACGGCGTCACCGAGGCCGAGTTGACCGACGCCAAGACCTATCTGACCGGGGCGCTGGCGCTTTCGCTCGATTCATCGGGCTCGATCGCGGGACTGCTGCATTCCATGCAGGTCGACGGACTGTCGCCCGATCACCTGACGCGACGGTCTGCGCTGATCGGCGCGGTCACGCTGGACGACGTCCGCACGATCGCGCGGCGCCTGCTGCGCGACGAGGCGCTGACCACCGTGGTGGTGGGCAAGCCGGTCGGCGTCACACAGGAACCCTGAGGAGAAGCGTTTGCCGATGTTCTATAGCCACGTGATCGACGACGCGCTCGAAAGCAAGGTCGGCAAGCACGGACTGCCTCGCGCCGCGCTCGACCGCGAACTCGCGCATGCCGGCAAGGCGCTCGACAGGTTCCGGCAGTGGAAGGCCGATGGCACCCTGCCGCTGCTCAGCCTGCCGGGCGCACGCGACGACCTGGCGCTGCTCAAGCCGCACGCCGCGCGCTTCGCGAAGTTCGAGCATGTGATCGTGCTGGGCACCGGGGGCTCGAGCCTCGGCGGACAAACGCTGGTCGCGCTGAAGGACCAGGGATTCGGACCCCTCGAGGGGCGGCCGAAACTGTGGTTCATGGACAATGTCGATCCCTCGACCTTCACCGAGCTGGCGGCGCGCCTGCCGCTCGAGCGCACCGGCCTGATCGTCATCTCCAAGTCCGGCACGACGGCCGAGACGCTGACCCAGTTCCTGACCTTGCTGCCGGAATTCGAAGCGACGGTCGGCAAGGACAGGCTCGCGGAGCATGTCATCGCCATCACCGAGCCCAGCGACAATGCGCTCGGTCGCATTGCAGCCCGCATCGGCTGCCCGATCCTCGATCACGATCCCAAGGTGGGCGGCCGCTTCTCGGTGCTGTCGCTGGTCGGCCTGCTGCCGGCCATGATCGCGGGCCTCGATGTCGGCGCCGTGCGCGAAGGCGCGGCCAGCGTGCTCGATCCCGTCCTGCAGGCGAGCGATGCCCGCGGCCTGGCCCCGGCCATCGGTGCGGCCCTCTCGGTCGGTCTCGCCCGCGAGCGCGGCATCGGCACCACGGTGCTGATGCCCTACTGCGACCGGCTGGGCTATTTCGGGTTCTGGTATCGCCAGCTCTGGGCGGAGAGCCTGGGCAAGGGCGGCAACGGCACGACGCCGGTGCGCGCCATGGGCACCGTCGACCAGCATAGCCAGCTGCAGCTCTATCTCGGCGGCCCGGCCGACAAGATGTTCACGGTGCTGATCCTCGACACCGCCGGCAAGGGCCGGCCGATCGCGCCGGCCGCATTGGGCGGCGACAAGTCGCTGGCCTATCTCGAGAACCAGTCGCTGGGCGACCTGCTGCTGGCCGAGGCCGAAGCCACGGCCGTGACCCTGGTCAAGAACGGCCGGCCGACGCGCATCATGCGGATCGCCACACTCGATGAGAGGGTGATGGGCGCCTTGATGATGCACTACATGCTGGAGACGATGTTCGCCGCCCAGCTGCTGGGCGTCGATGCGTTCGACCAGCCGGCGGTGGAGGAGGGCAAGATCCTGACCCGCCAGTATCTCGCCGCCCGCGTATCTTCCACAGGACATCGGTCTTAAAATGACGGCGCCATGAGCGCCCCCCGCACCCTGCGTCGGCTGCCCTCGACGCTCGTCAACCGCATCGCCGCCGGCGAGGTGGTCGAGCGTCCGGCGAGCGCCGTGAAGGAGCTGGTCGAGAATGCACTCGATGCCGGAGCGCGGCGCATTGCGGTCACCCTGAAGGAAGGCGGGCGGACGTTCATCTCGGTGGTCGACGACGGTGTCGGCATGTCGCCCGACGAGCTCCGGCTCGCGGTCGAGCGCCACTGCACGTCGAAGCTGCCCGACGACGACCTGACCGACATCCGCACGCTCGGCTTCCGCGGCGAGGCGTTGCCGTCGATCGCCTCGGTCAGTCGCTTCACCATCACCTCGCGCCCGGCCGGCGCCGATACCGCCTGGTCGCTCGAGATCGATGGCGGCGCCAGGGGCGAGCCGCGGCCCGCTGCGCATCCGCAAGGGACCCGCGTCGAAGTGCGCGAGCTGTTCTTCGCGACGCCGGCGCGGCTCAAGTTCCTGAAGGAGCCGCGTACGGAGTCGGGTCATGTGGCCGATGCGATGCGGCGGCTCGCAATGGCCCATCCGTCCGTCGCCTTCCGGCTGGAGAGCGAGGAGCGCGCGTTGATCGACCTGCCCGCAGCCAGCGGTTCGCTCCTGTCCGCCGATGCGGCGCGGCTGGAGCGGCTGGCCGCCATCATGGGCCGCGAGTTCGCCGACAATGCCGTGGCGATAGACGCCAACCGCGAGGGTTTCCGGCTCACGGGCTTTGCCGGCCTGCCGACGCTCAACCGGCCGACCGGCCAGCACCAGTATCTCTTCGTCAACGGCCGCCCGGTGCGCGACAAGCTGCTGGCCGGCGCGGTGCGCGGCGCCTACCAGGATTTCCTGGCCCGCGACCGCCATCCCATGGTGGCGCTGTTCCTCGAGGCGCCACCAGAGATGGTCGACGTCAACGTCCATCCGGCCAAGACCGAGGTCCGCTTCCGCGATGCCGGCATCGTGCGCGGCATGATCGTGGGCGCCCTGCGCACCGCGCTCTCGGCCGCCGGTCATCGCGCCAGCACGACCGTGTCCGATGCGGCGCTGGGCGCCTTCCGCCCGCATACGGGATTCGCGACGCCGCTGCCCATGGGAAGCGGAGGTGCCGGCGGATATGGCAATGGCGGCGGTTACGCGCCGGTACCGCGCGGCCTCGCCGAGGCGGCGATGCAGTTCATGGCGCCGCTCGATGGCCTGTCGGCGCGGGTCGAGGAACCGGCGGCCAACATCGCGCCCGGCAACTATCCGCTGGGCGTGGCACGCGCGCAGCTGCACGAGACCTACATCGTCGCGCAGACCGACCAGGGCGTCGTCATCGTCGACCAGCATGCCGCCCATGAGCGGCTGGTGCACGAGCGGCTGAAGACCCAGCTCGAGGCCGAAGGCGTGAAGCGGCAGGCGCTGCTGCTGCCGGAAGTCGTCGAGATCGGCGAGGACGGCGCGCGACGCCTTACGCAACGGGCGGCCGAGCTTGCCGACATGGGCCTGGTGCTGGAGCCGTTCGGCTTGGGCGCGGTGGTGGTGCGCGAGACGCCGGCCGTGCTGGGCGAGGTCGACATCCAGGGGCTGGTGCGCGATCTCGCCGACGAGCTTTCGGAGATGGGCGATCATCTGTCGCTCAAGGAGAAGGTCGAGGACGTCTGCGGCACGCTCGCCTGCCACACCTCGGTGCGGGCCGGACGCCGCCTCACGGTCGAGGAGATGAACGCGCTGCTGCGCCAGATGGAGGCGACGCCGCATTCCGGCCAGTGCAATCATGGCCGCCCGACCTACGTCGAACTCAAGCTGGCCGACATCGAGCGGCTGTTCGGAAGACGATGAAGAAGATTCTCGCGCTGTTCCTGATCGCCGGCTTTGTTTCCACGGCGGCCTCGGCGCAGACCCGCGCACCGGCGCCGCCGTCGGCCACGCCACCCTCGGCAGCGCCGACTCCAGCGCCGGCCTCGCCGCTCGACGGCACCTGGCGCGGTACCAGCGACGGCGGCTCGTGCAATGCACCGCTCGATTACCTGCTGACGATCGAATCGGGCTTCGTCGACGGCTCGGCCTACGATACGACCGCGCGCGGCCCGGTACCCAATCCCAACAAGTCGGCACCGCCGCCGCCGGGCCCCGGCCTGTGGCAGATCCACGGCCTCGCCAAGGTGGGCGCACCGTTCAATCTCCTGAGCGTCGCCTCGGTGAAGGGCCCCGATCACCGTCGCATGCAGCTCACGGCCCGCGGCGACGCGTCCGGGCTGATCGTCACCGAGACGAGCGGTTGCCGCAGGACGGCGCGTCTCACGCGCTAACGTCGACGCGAATGTCCTCCATCATCGTGCGCGACGTGCAACCGTCCGACGGGCCTGCCTGGCGCCGGATGTGGACGGCCAACTACACTCATCACGGCGCGACCATGTCGGTTGCCGACATCGACGAACTGTGGCGGCGGATTCTGCATCCCGACCATCCCGTGTGCGCGCTGGTCTCCGCAGCGGCGCACGATCGGGACCTGCTCGGTTTTGCCCAGTACGTCCTGCACCCTCACACCTTCACCAGCCGCACGGTCTGCTACCTGGAAGATCTGTGGGTCGAGCCCGCCGCGCGGGGCGCCGGGGTGGGGCGTCGCCTCATCGAAGCGCTCGTCGCGCGCGGCCGTGCGAGCGGCTGGCGGCGGCTCTACTGGCACACCGAATCCGGCAACGAGGCCGCCCGCCGTCTCTATGACCGGATGGCCACGCTGACGGACTACGTTCGCTACGACGTCGATCTGACCTGAGCTGCGTCTCCGAGAGCGTCAGCGGCCCGGCGCCATCAGCCCCAGCCGCTCGCGCCGCAGCCAGCGCACGAGCAGCAGGATTGCGACGACGGTCAGGCCGGTGGCGAGGCCGATCCAGAGGCCGAAGCCGGCAAGGCCGCCCTGAAAGGCGAGTCCCACACCCAGCATCAGGCCGATGCCCCAGTAGCCGATGCCGGCGTAGACCATGGGCATCCTCGTATCGTGCAGGCCGCGCAGCATGCCGGCGGCGACCGCCTGGCCGCCATCGGCCACCTGGAACAGCGCCGCGACCATCAGGAAGCTCACCGCCAGTTCGATCACCGGCAGGTTCGCCGGCGTGTCGAGATCGAGGAAGAGGCCGACCAGGGTGCGCGGCGCCGCGATCATCGCCAGCGCCGTCAGCGCCATGAAGCCCACTCCCATGACATAGGCCGTCCAGCCGGCCCGGCCGATACCTTCCCTGTCGTGTGCGCCGAAGGCGCGTCCGACGCGCACGGTCGCGGCCTGGGCGAGGCCGAGCGGGACCATGAAGGAGAGCGAGGCGAGTTGCATCGAGACCGAGTGCGCCGCCAGCGCCGCGGCGCCGAACAGCCCCATCAGGAACGTCGCGCCGTTGAAGACGGCGACCTCGAACACCAGGGTCGCACCGATCGGCAGGCCGAGATGCCACAGTTCGCGGAAGCGCGGCCAGTCGGCACGCCAGAAGCGGCCGAACAGGTGATAGCGGCGGAACCGGCGGTCGGTGAGGATGACGGAAGCGAGCAGTGCGAACATCAGCGTGTCGGCGAGGCTCGTGGCGATGCCGGCGCCGACCAGGCCGAGGCGTGGAAAGCCCAGGTTTCCGAAGATCAGGCACCAGGTCATCGCGGCGTTGGCGACGACGCCCGCCACGCCCGCGGCGAGCGCCCAGAGCGGCCGTTCCAGCGCCGACACGAACGACCGCAGCACGAGGAAGAAGAAGAACGGCAGCAGCGACCATTGCAGCGCCCGCATGTACTCGGCCGCCGACCGGGCGAGTGCCGGCTCCTGGCCCATCGCCAGCAGGATCGCCTCGCTCTGCCACAGCACGATCCAGATCGGCACGCTGACGCCGACCGCCATCCACATGCCCTGGCGCACGGTGCGGCGCACGTCGCGCACCGAGTGGCCCTTGCGGCCGAGCTCGCGTGCGATCATCGGCGCCGTCGCCGTGGTGAGGCCGAGCCCGAAGATCATGGTCGCGAAATAGAGGTTGGAGCCCAGCGCGCCCGCGGCCAGCGCGTCGGGGCCGAGCCATCCCATCATGAGCACGTCGGTCGCGGTCATCAGCGTCTGGGCAAGGTTGGTGAGGATGAGCGGCCAGGCGAGCAGCAGCGTGGCGCCGGCTTCCGCGGTCCACATCCTCCAGCTCTTCGTCCTCTTCGGTGCGTCCTCATTCATGCCGGCGCTTATAGCTGGCACCCCGGGCTGAGCGAAGCTCAGCCCGTGAAGCGGCAGGACATTGCCTCAGGCACTGTCCGGAAGCGCCGAAGGAAGAACGATCACAGAAGCCCATGACCCCATCGCCCCGTATGACGGGGCACTTCCCCATCTGAATGGGGAAGACTTCTAGAGGTCGCAGGGAATGCGTTCCTCGCGTCCGCCGTGCAGGCGGAAGAAGGCGTCCTGCGGCTTCTCCAGAACGAACATGGCGCGTGCATCGAGTCCGAGATGGAGGCCGCGCATCACGGCGCCGCTGACGCCGTGACTCACCACCACGGTGCGCGTATTGGTGGCGGCAATCTCCGCCAGCATGGTCTGGCAGCGCCGGCGCAGTTCGAAATGCGTCTCGCCGCCGGGCGGGCAGTAACCATGCGGATCGGCACGCCAGTCGGCCAGCGCCGTCGGATGATCGATCTCGATCTCGGCCCAGGAGAAGCCTTCCCAGCTGCCATAGGAGAGTTCGGCGAGCCTGATGTCCTCGCGCCAGTCGGACGAGGCAAGTCCCAGCTCCCGGCCGATGATCTCCGAGGTCTCGCGCGTGCGTCCCAGCGGACTGCGCAGGAAGATCGTCGGGCCGGGCTCGCGTTCGAGTTCACGCCGGAGCGTGCGACCCATCGCCAGCGCTTGGACCCGGCCGAGCGCGGTAAGGTCGGAGTTCTTGCTGCCCTGCATGCGCCGCTCGGTGTTCCAGGCGGTCTCGCCGTGTCGCAGCATGTAGAGCGGCGCCGTGAGGTTCATGCCATCCGCTTCAGGATCACGATCTTGGCGGCGCCGTAGCGGCGCTCGTCGATGGTCTCGAAGCCGTCCGGCGGCAACAGGTCCTCGTTGTGCGCGAGCTCGACCGTGACGATGCAGCCCGGCGTCATCCAGCCGGCCGCGGCGAGTGCCATGATCGCCGCGGGCGCCTGGCCCGAACGATAGGGCGGATCGAGGAAGACGAGGTCGCAGGGCTCGCGCGACGGCGGCGGCCGCGTCGCGTCGGCGCGCACCACCTTGGCCGCGCCGGTCTCGCCCAGCTTGCGCAGGTTTTCGCCGATCGCCTTTACCGCCGCGGCATCGTTGTCGAGGAAGGTGGTGTGGGCCGCACCGCGCGACAGCGCTTCCAGGCCCAGCGCGCCGGAGCCGGCATAGGCGTCGAGAACGCGCGCCTCGATCAGCGGTGAGGTGCCGCCATCCTCGTCGTCGCGCCAGCTCGCATGCATCAGGATATTGAACAGCGATTCGCGCGCACGGTTGGAGGTGGGGCGCGTGGCTTCGCCCTCGGGAGTCGCGAGCATGCGGCCGCGATGCTTGCCGCCGATGATCCGGATCATCAGTGCCGCCGGCGCTTGGCGTGAGGCGGTGCGGGCTTCGGCTTGGGCTTGGCCCAGCCTTCCTTGCGTGGCGGCCGCTTCACGCCCAGCAGGTTCTCGAGCGCCTGCGGCGGAATCTCGTCGACATGGCCGCGCTCCAGCTCGCCGAGATGAAAGGGCCCGAAGGCGACGCGGATCAGGCGCACCACCGGCAGGTCGAGATGAGCCAGTACGCGGCGCACCTCGCGGTTCTTGCCCTCGGTCAGCGCGATGTCGATCCAGGCGTTGGAGCGCTGCTGGCGGTCGAGGTTGGCCTGGATCGAACCGTAGCGCACGCCCTCGATGGTGATGCCGTTGGCGAGCTCCGCGAGTTTCGCCTCGTCGACAGTGCCGTGCACGCGGGCGCGGTAGCGGCGCGTCCAGCCATTGGCCGGCAGTTCGAGCTTTCGGGCGAGGCCGCCATCGTTGGTCAGCAGCAGCAGCCCTTCCGAGAAGTAGTCGAGGCGGCCCACGGTGACGACCCGCGGCATGCCCTTGGGCAGCGAGTCGAAGATGGTGCGGCGTCCTTCGGGATCGCGCGCCGTCACCATCTCGCTCGGCGGCTTGTGGTAGCGCCACATGCGTGCGCGGTCGGCGGCGGGCAGGGGCTTGCCGTCGACCTCGATGACGCTCCTGTCGGTAACGACGCAGGCCGGCGTCTCCAGCACCTTGCCGTCGACCTTGACGCGGCCCTCCGCGATCCAGCGTTCGGCATCGCGGCGCGAGCACAGGCCTGCGCGCGCCAGGCGCTTGGCGATGCGCTCGCCTTCCTTGACCGGTTGTTCGCTCACTTTGCCGCCGCCGCTCCCAGGAAGGCGCGGAACAGCTTGGCGTCACCCTCGGAGATATGGAACTCGGGATGCCACTGCACGCCGATGCAGAAACGGTAGGCCGGCGCCTCGATGCCTTCGATGACGCCATCCGGCGCGGTGGCGTTGACGACGATGCCGGGCGGCTGGTCGGCCGCGGCCTGGTGGTGGGCGCTGTTCACCTGCAGCTCCTCGGCGCCGACGATGTCGTACAGCTGCGTGCCCTTGGCCACCTTCACGACATGGCCGGGCTCGTCGCGCGGATTGGGCTGCTCGTGCGCCAGCGCATCGGCGATGGCATCGGGAATGTGTTGGATCAGCTTCCCGCCGAGCACGACGTGCAGCAGCTGCTGACCGCCGCAGATGCCCAGCACCGGCTTGTTCTGGGCCAGCGCGCCCTTGGTCACGCCGAACTCGAAGGCGGTGCGGCGATCCTTGGTGACCACCGTCGAGTGCTTGACGCCGCCGCCATAGTAGGAGGGATCGACGTCGAAGGCGCCGCCGGTCACCACCAGCGCGTCGATGCGCTCCAGATAATCGGCGACCCGGTCGGGCTCGTGCGGCAGCGCGACGGGCAGGCCACCCGCCGCGTCGATCGCGTCGAGATAGTTCTGGCGCAGCGCATACCAGGGAAACTTGGAGTATCCGCCTGGCTTTTCAGCATCCAGGGTGACTCCGATCAGGGGACGGGGCATGCGCGCCAAGATACGCGCGCGCGACGCCCTGCGCTACAGTGCGCGCGCCATGACCGACTCAAGCAGATCGACGCCGATGGATCGGGCCCTCGCCGCCGCCCGTGCGGCCGGCGCGCGTGGTGAGGTTCCGATCGGCTGCGTGATCGTCGGGCCCGACGGCGCGGTGCTGGCCGAAGCCGGCAACCGCACCGAGGAGCTGAAGGATCCGACCGCCCATGCCGAGCTGCTGGCGATTCGCGCCGCCGCCGCCGTGCTGGGCTCGCCTCGCCTCGTCGGCTGCGACCTCTACGTCACCCTGGAGCCGTGCCCGATGTGCGCCCAGGCGATCTCCTTCGCGCGCCTGCGGCGAGTCTACTGGGGGGCGGCCGATCCCAAGGGCGGCGGGATCGAACAGGGCCCACGCATCTTCGACCAGCCGACCTGCCACCACCGGCCCGAGCTCTATCCGGGCGTCGGCGAGCGTGAGGCGGGGGAGTTGTTGCGCGGCTTCTTCAAAGAGCGGCGGTAGTCATCTCATGTTCCTCTCCCCCGCTAGGGGGAGAGGCTAGGTGAGGGGGCGTCGGATGCTGTGCGCAACCCCCCTCACCCAACCTCTCCCCCTATCGGGGGAGAGGAGTCTGAACTGAGTCAGCCCATTCGGCGCGGACGTCGGGGTCGGGTTCATCGACGGCCTGGCACCGCCGTGCCGCCTCTTCGGGCGCGAGTTGCGACAGGGCCCAGACGGCGGCGCCGCGGACCAGGGACGAGGCATCGGTCAAGAGGCGCTCGACGGCGGGCAGGGCGGTGGCGGGTGCGCCGCTGTTGCCCAGCGCATAGGCGACGTTGCGCAGGAAGCGGTCGCGGCCGATGCGCTTCACCGCCGTTCCCGAGAAGCGTGTGCGGAAGGTGGCGTCGTCGAGAGTCGCCAGTTCCGAGAGCAGCGGCGCCTGCAGCTCGGCGCGCGGCGCGAAGGCGGCTTCGCGCGAACGGCGCGCGAACTTGTTCCACGGGCAGGCGGCGAGGCAATCGTCGCAGCCATAGATGCGGTTGCCTAGCGCGCTCCGGAACGCGCGATCGATCGGGCCGGCATGCTCGATGGTGAGATAGGAGATGCAGCGCCGCGCATCGAGCTGATAGGGCGCGGGAAAGGCGTCGGTCGGGCAGGCATCGAGACAGGCGCGGCACTGGCCGCAATGGTCGGTCTCAGGCTCGTCGGGCGGCAGTTCGACCGACAGCAGCAACTCGCCCAGGAACAGCCAGGAACCGAAGCGGCGCGACACCAGGTTGGTGTGCTTGCCCTGCCAGCCATGGCCCGCCTGCTGCGCGGCGAGCTTCTCCATCAGCGGTGCGGTGTCGACGAAGACCTTCAGGCTTTCGTGATAGGTGTCCCAGATGAAGCGGCCGAGCTGCTTCAGCCGGCTCTTCATCACGTCGTGATAGTCGCGGCCCTGCGCATAGACGGAGACGGCGCCGCGCGCGCGCTCCTCCTGCAGGAAGCGCGGGTCGCTCGCCGGCCCGTAGTTGAGCGCGACCGACACGACGGTGCGCGCCTCGGGCCACAGGCCGGCCGGATCGATGCGCTGCTCGGTGCGGTCGACCAGCCAGCCCATGTCGCCCTGGAAACCGCGCGCCAGGAACGCCTCCATCCGCTCCCGCCGCAGCTGCCGTGCCTCGGGCGAGAGCTGCGCGGGCGCGAAGGCCACGGCGTCGAAGCCCAGCTCCAGCGCCTTGGCGGCAATCGCATCGCGCAGCTCGCGCGGTGTTGCCGGTTTCGGCGGCCGCTTCGGACGGGGCGGCAGCTTCGCCATCAACCCCGGCCGCGATAGGGCGCCACGCCAGTGTCGGGAAGCCACAGGCCCTTGGGCGGCAGGGCGGTCTGCCAGAACACGTCGATCGGCATGCCGCCGCGCGGATACCAGTAGCCCGCGATCCTGAGCCAGCGCGGCGCCAGCTCCTTCACCAGCCGCTTGCCGATGCCCACGGTGCAGTCCTCGTGGAAGGCGGCCTCGTTGCGGAAGCTGTTGAGGTAGAGTTTCAGCGACTTGCTCTCGACCAGCTTGGCGCGCGGCACGTAGTCGATCACGAGATGCGCGAAATCGGGCTGGCCGGTCACCGGGCAGAGCGAGGTGAATTCCGGCTGCGTGAAGCGTGCGAGATAGAGCGTGCCCGGATGCGGGTTGGGCACCGTTTCGAGGACGGCCTCGGCGGGCGAGGCGGGGACGGGCGTCTCGTGCCCGAGCTGTTTGAGTTTTGCGTATTTAGCCATCCGCCCATCATATGCTAAGCGGGCCTTCATGACTCACAGGGTTGCCATCGTCGGCGCCGGTCCGTCCGGCTTCTACGCCGCAGACGGGCTGCTGCGCGGCCGTCCCGACCTTCGCATCGACGTTATCGACCGCCTGCCGACGCCGTTCGGCCTGGTGCGGGCGGGCGTCGCCCCCGATCACCAGGGCACCAAGGCCGTGGTCCGCCAGTTCGACCGGCTGCTCGCCCAGCCCGACCTGCGCTTCGCCGGCAACATCGAGATCGGCCGCGACCTGTCCTGGGACGAGGTCATCCAGTCCTACGACGCGGTGATCGTCGCCACCGGCATGGTGGTCGACCGCAGGCTCGGCATTCCCGGCGAGGATCTGCCGCATGTCTGGGGATCGTGGCGCTTCGTCGCCTGGCTGAACGGCCATCCCGACTTCCGCACCGGCCCCGACCTGTCGGGCGTGAAATCGGTGGCGGTGATCGGCAACGGCAACGTGGCGCTCGACGTGGCGCGCCTGCTGGCCAAGAGCCCGGAGGAGATGACCAAGTCCGACATCGTGCCCGAGGCGGGCGCGGCGATCGCGGCGGCGCCTCTCACCGACATCCACGTCATCGGCCGGCGCGGTGCCGAGCAGGCCTCCTTCACCACCAACGAGCTGGCCGAGATGGGCCGCCTGGCTCGTGCCGTCGCGGTCGCCGATGCGAGCGTGCTGACCGCCGAGGCGCCCGCCACCGACCCGACGCCGGAGCGGCTGCGCAAGGCCAAGAACATCGAGACGCTGAAGCGCTTCGCGGCCCAGAAGCCGGGCGAGAAGCCGGTGACGGTGCATTTCCGCTTCCATGAGACGCCCAAGGCGATCCGCCCGGGCGAAATCGAACTGTCGACGGGCACCCTCGCCGCCGACCTGGTCGTGACCTGCATCGGCTATACCGGCGAGCCCTTCCCGCAGGCCGAGAACGTGTTTTCGGTCGGCTGGGCGCGCCGCGGCCCCAGCGGCACGATCCCGACCAATCGCGCCGACAGTCACGCCGTCGCCAAGGAAGTGATCGACTTCCTGGAGGACCGCGACCTCAAGAGCGGTCCCGACATCATGCCGCTCTGCGTCGACGCCGATGGCTGGCGCCGCATCGACAAGGCGGAGATCGCCGCCGGCGCGGCGCAGGGCCGGCCGCGGGTGAAGTTCGTCGAGTGGCAGGCGCTGCTCGACATCGCGCAGGGCGAGTGATCGTTTTCTCGCAACTCGCTGGGAAAGGGTAAGGAGTTCTCATGCTGAAGTTCGGTCGTCGTTTCATGGTCGCGCTCGCGACCGCCGCCGCGGTGGTGCCGCTCGCTGCGCCCGCCTTCGCTCAACAGCCCGCGCTCAAGCTGGCGCTTCATTCCGACCTCAAGATCATCGATCCGGTCTGGACCACGGCGCTGATCACCCAGCATCACGGCTATCTCATCTACGACACGCTGTTCGCCCTCGACGACAAGCTGCAGGTCAGGCCGCAGATGGTCGAGAAGTGGGACACCTCGCCGGACAAGCTCACCTGGACCTTCACCCTGCGCGACGGGCTCGCCTGGCACGACGGCAAGCCGGTGACGGCCGCCGACTGCGTGGCCTCGCTCAAGCGCTGGGGCGCCAAGGACGCGATGGGCCAGAAGCTGATGTCCTACGTGACCGAGCTGGCGGCGCCCGACGACAGGACGATCCGGATGGTGCTGAAGGAGCCGTACGGGCTCGTGCTCAATACGCTGGGCAAGCCCGGCTCCAACGTGCCGTTCATGATGCCCAAGCGCGTCGCCGACACCGATCCCAACACGCAGATCACCGACACCACCGGCTCCGGACCGTTCATCTTCAAGAAGGACGAGTGGAAGCCCGGCGAGAAGGCGGTCTATCTCAAGAACGCCAACTACAAGCCGCGCGCCGAGCCGTCGGCCGGCCTCGCGGGCGGCAAGGTGGCGAAGGTCGATCGCATCGAATGGGTCTGGATCCCCGACACGCAGACGCAGGTCAACGCGCTGCTCAACGACGAGGTCGATCTCATCGAGATCGTGCCGCCCGACCTGCTGCCGCTGATCCAGAAGGAGAAGGGCATCAAGGTCCAGGTCGTGAACCAGGCAGGCCGCCAGTACGCGATGCGCTTCAACGTGCTGCACAAGCCGTTCGACAACGCGAAGGTCCGCCAGGCCGTTCTTTATGCGCTGAACCAGAAGGACTTCCTCGACGCCAATGTCGGCAATCCCCAGTTCTACAAGGAGTGCAAGTCGCTGTTCCCCTGCGGCTCGCCGCTGGAGACGACGCGCGGCTGGGAAGACAAGCTCTCGGGCAACGCCGCCAAGGCCAAGCAGCTCCTGACCGAGGCGGGCTACGACGGCACGCCGATCGTGCTGATGCACCAGACGGACATCGCCGGGCACAACAACCTCGCCACGGTGGCCAAGCCGCAGCTCGAGAAGGCCGGCTTCAAGGTCGAGCTGCAGTCGATGGACTGGCAGACTCTGGTCGGCCGCCGAGCCAAGAAGGATCCGCTGAACGCCGGCGGCTGGAGTGCCTTCTTCACCTCCTGGGCCGCCGTGGACGTGCTCGATCCGGTGGCCGCCGCGTTCCTCAACGCCTCCTGCGACAAGGCGACCTTCGGTTGGCCGTGCGATCCCGAGCTGGAGAAGCTGCGCGATGCCTTCGCCAAGGAAACCGACCCGGCGAAGCAGAAGGAAATCGCCGCCGAGGTCCAGGCGCGCGCCGCGGTGTATCCGACGCACGCCCCGCTGGGCCAGTTCACCACGCCGACGGCGGTCGGCCGCAAGGCCTCCGGCCTGCTGCCGTCGCCTGCCCTGGCGCTGTGGAACGTGGAGAAGAAATAGCGACCGACGCCTACTCCCGGCGGATCCCCGTCGCTTCGATCACGCGCCTGTTCTTCGCGGTCTCGCTCGCGACGAACTCGGAAACCTTCGCGGCGGAGCCGGGAAGGGGGCGAATCCCGAGGGCTTCCAGCTTGGCCTGGACCTCGGGCTTGCCGGCCGCCTCGGCGACCGCCGCGTTCAGGCGCGCGATCACCGACGCGGGCGTGCCCTTCGGCGCCACCAGGAGATTCCAGGTGTAGCCGGTGAACTCCGTGAAGCCCGTCTGCTCGGCCACGGTCGCGAGGTCGGGCAGGGCCGGGCTGCGCTCGCTGCCGGCCATCGCGAGGGCCTTCAGCTTGCCGGCCTTGAGCAGGCCGATGCCGGTGGCGATGCCCATCAGGGCGATGTCGACGTCGCCCGAAACGACGGCCGCCGTCGCCTTGGCGTCGCCGGGAAAGGGCACGATGAAGAGCTTGATGCCGGCCAGCAGTCCCAGATGCTCCATCTGCAGCTGCTGCGGGCCGGCCACGCCGGCGGTGGCATAGGTCACCTTGCCGGGATTGGCCTTCGCATAGGCGATCAGTTCGGTGAGGTTGGTCACGGGCAGGCCGGGGCGCGCCACGATCGCGAAGTCGATCCTGCCGAGGCCGGCCACGATGTCGAGGTCGCGCGCCGGGTTGTAGGGCAGCTGCGGGTCGATGATCGGCAGAATCGCCGTCGGGCCGACGCCGCTCACGCCCAGCGTGTAGCCGTCGGGCGCGGCCTTCGCCACCAGGTCGATGCCGATCGTGCCCGATGCGCCGGGCCGGTTGTCGATGACGAATGGCTGCTTGAGGATGGCGCCGAGTTCGGCCGCGAGGATGCGGGCGTTCACGTCCGTCGCCCCGCCCGGCGGGAAGGGAACGATCAGCCGCACCGGCCGCTCGGGATAGGTCTGCGCGTCCGCCCGGCCCGGTCCCGCGAGGGGGATGGCCAGCGCGAGGGCGAGCAGCAGCGTCATTGCCTTCTTCATCGTTTCCTCCTGTTTGTTGTTTTCAGTTCGTGCCGCTCGTGACGAGGGCTGCCGCGCGCGCGAGCGGCACGGGGGCCTCGCCCAGCAGCCATTCCCCGGCCTCGTCCTCCCAGGCGTCGGCGGGGATCGACAGTGCCGGCTGCGGATCGAGGCGGTGCTCGACGACGAAGCGCGACATCAGGAGCCGGCGGGCGTCGCCGCCGTCGCGGCCGAGGCGATCGCCTTCCCAGGCCAGCAGGACGGCCGACAGCGCGTGATAGAGCGCGCTCGTGGCGAGGCGCGCATGCTTCTCCGAATCGGGAAGGGCGGCGACCTTCTCGGCGAAGTCGATCGCGCGGTCGCCGAGCGCCGTGAGGCGGCTGCGATAGGTGGCCGGGACACCCTCGGCCTCCGCCAGCAGCCGGTGCAGCTCGGCGCGCAGCGCGCCCTGTGCCTGGGCCTTGGCGATGGCGCGGCGCACGACGTCGATCGAATTGACGATGCTGGTGCCTTCCCACAGGATGGGAATGAAGGAATCGCGCAACAGGCGGGAGTTGACCCAGTCCTCGATGACCCCGTTGCCGCCGCGCACCTCGATCGCCTTCGCGGTCGTCTGCACGTTGTCGCGGTTGCTGCGCATCTTGATGACGGGCGTGATGATGCGCAGCAGTTGCGCGGCGGTGTTCGAGCCCTCCTCGCTGCGGCGCAGGACATCGGCGCCGTAGCACGAGGTGGAAAGCGCCTGCTCGGCCGGAATCAGGACCTGCAGGAGCTGCCGCCGCATCAGCGGCTGGCGCAGCGCGGGCTTGCCGAACAGGGTGCGCGAACGGGCGAAGGCCAGCGACTCGTGCCAGGCCCGCCGCATCGTCGCCGCGGCGCGCATGCCGTGCGAGAGCCTCGACATGTTGACCTGGTCGAGCAGGATCTTGATGCCCTGTCGGCGGTCGCCCAGCATGTAGGCGAGCGCGCCGTCGTAGGTGATCTCGCCGCTCGCCAGCGACTTGCTGCCGAGCTTGTCCTTCAGCCGCACGATGCGATAGGCGTTGCGCGATCCGTCGTCGAGCAGGCGCGGCACCACGAATGCCGTCAGGCCGGCGGTTCCCGGCGGATCGCCGTCGATCCGCGCCAGCAGGACGGCGACGTCGCAGCCGGCGTTGGAGCAGAACCACTTCTCGCCATGCAGCCGCCAGTGGCCGCCCTCGGGCACAGCGCGAAGCTCGTTGGCGCCGACGTCCGAGCCGCCGGCCTTCTCCGTCATGAACTGCGCGCCCTGCATCAGCTCGGCGGGATCGAGCGAGATCATGCGCCGGCCGTACTTCTCGCGCAGCTCCTCGGAGCCGTAGCGCAGCACCAGCATGGCCGCGAGTTCGGTGACGGCCAGCGGGCACATCAGGCCGAACTCCGCCTGCGAGAAGAGATAGTGCAGGGTGAACTTGACGAGCGGGGACACGCCGGTCGGCCATCCCAGGATCGGGCGATGCGGCGCGGCGTGCAGGCCGAACTCGTGGAAGCCGATCCGCTCCATCTCGTGATAGGCCGGATGATGCTCGATCCACTGCGCGTCGCGGCCGAAGCGGTCGCGGTGATGCAGCACCGGCGGATGCTTGTCGGCCTGGTCGGCCCAGCGATCGAGATCGCCGCCGGCGAGCGCGCCCAGCCGGTCGAAATGCGGCCAGAAATGGCGCTGCTCCGCCGGGCTGAGATAGAGGCGCAGCAGATCGCGCAGGCCGCCGTCGGCCTGGAAGAAATTGAGATCCCGGCTGTCGCCGCCGATGTGATCGGACCCGTGACGCGTACGCGCTTCGGAGTTGTCGACGGGCGTGCCGATGTGGGTGTCCATGCGTTCCTCCTGGCTCGGTGCCGGAACCCTCGCCGCTGGACGGCCGCACGGGCAAACGATTAAATCGTTCCTTGATTTGAGATTTGATCAAAACACGGAGCCCGGATGCCGGACGATCTTCCCCCTCTCAATGCCCTGAGAAGCTTCGTCCAGGCCGGCCATGAGTTGAGTTTCTCTCGCGCCGCCCAGCGGCTGGGCGTCACCCCGGGAGCGGTCAGCCGGCTGGTCCGCAAGCTCGAGGAGCATCTCGGCGTGCGCCTGCTGGAGCGCACCGCGCATGGGCTGGTGCTGACGGCGAAGGGCGAACTCTACCTGCGCGACGTATCGGGCCCCCTGACCGCGGTCGAGGCCGCGACGCGGCGGCTGGTCGGCAGCCGCAACCCCAACCGCATCGTCGTCGCCTGCTATCCGACCTTCGCCGCGCGCTGGCTGCTGCCGCGCTGGAGCCGCTTCTTCGATCGCCATCCGGAGATCGACGTCCAGATCGCGACGTCGCTGACGGATGTCGACTTCCGCCGCGACGACGGCACCGACATCGCGATCCGGCTGGGCGCGGACGATGACCTCGCCGCACCGCCCGCGGGCACGGTCTGCGAGAAGCTGCTCGACATCGAGATCGTGGCGGTCAGCGCGCCGGGGCTGTTCGCCGGATGCCGCACCGACCTGCAGCGTGTCGAACGGCTGGCCCGCCAGGTGCTGATCCATTCGCGACCGCTGCCCGACGAATGGCGCCAGTGGCTCGATGCCTTCGCGCGCTCGCCGGTCAGCCCCGCCGTCGTCCGCGCCCTGAAGGCGGTCGATCCGGGTCGCGGGCCGGAATTCGAGACGCTCAACCTCAGCTTCCAGGCGGCGGCCCAGGGAATCGGCGTCGCGGTGGGCATGCGGACCCTGGCCGCCCTCGAGATCGCCGATGGCAGCCTGGTCTGCCCTTTTGCCTTCCGCCGGCGCAGCAGCCGCTGCTTCCAGGTCGTGGCGCGCCGCGGCGGCGCCAATGGCCGCGCCGTCGATCTCTACCGGCGCTGGCTGACCGAGGAAGCGCGGCGTGCCGGTCCCGCCTGACGCGGTGCTCCCGGATCGATGCAGCCATGCGTCCGCATGATTGCCTGCCCCGGACCCTGCCTCTACGATGTCATCGTTCTCAGGGCAGGGTGCAATTCCCTACCGGCGGTATGCGGCGCGAGCCGCGAGCCCGCGAGCGCCTTCCGCGAGGAAGGGTCAGCAGATCAGGTGCGAGGCCTGAGCCGACGGTCATAGTCCGGATGAAAGAGAACGTGTGTCCCGCTGCTCCCGCAGAGCCGCGGGTCCGCGCGTGATCGCCTTGGGTGACGTGTCCGTTCGCCAAAGGAGATTGCCGTGACAAGAGCCCACCACACACAAGCCCGCTACGCCTTCGTCAAAGCCAGGTGGCACGCCGACATCGTCGACCGTGCGCTCGACGGCTTCCTCGAGCTGATTCCCGCGGCGCAGGTCGACGTGTTCGACGTGCCGGGCGCCTTCGAGCTGCCGCTGTTTTCGCGCGACCTCGCCGCGACCGGCAGGTACGCCGCGGTCGCAGCCGCCGCCTTCGTGGTCGATGGCGGCATCTACCGCCACGACTTCGTCGCCCAGGCCGTCGTCGATGGTCTCATGCGCGCCGGCCTGGAGACGGGCGTGCCGGTCCTGTCGGTGTCGCTGACGCCGCACCACTATCAGGAGACCGACCACCACAACGCGATCTTCCGCGCGCACTTCGTCGAGAAGGGCCGCGAAGCCGCCCGCGCCGCGCTGATGATCGGCAAGTCGCGCGCCGCCCTCGCGGCGTAAGCCGCGGCCGGACGTCAGGCGGGGACGTAGCTCAACCGGACGACGTCCCCGATCCGGTCATGGCTCGCCAGACGCAGCGGCGGACGCGGGCCGGCGAAGTAGGGGGTGCCGTGCCCCAGTACGACCGGGTGCAGGTAGATCCGGTATTCGTCGATCAGCCCGAGCTCGGTGAGGCTCTTCGCCAGGGTCGGGCCGGCGACTTCGATCTCGCCTTCGCGCTCGGTCTTCAGCCTGCGGATCGTGCGATCGAGGTCACCCCGGATGAGCGTGGCGTTGGGGCCGGCCGAGTCGAGCGAGCGCGAAACCACCCATTTCGGCTGCTTCCGCCACGCCGTCGCGAAGGCGCGGCGGTCCGCATCCCAGTCGGGCTGGTCTTCGTCCCAGTAGCGCATGAGCTCGTACACGTGGCGGCCGTAGAGGCTGCCGGCCTGCTCTTGCGCTTCCTTGATGAAGTGGCGGAACAGCGCGGGGCTGGGACCGAACGACAGGTGATCGACATAGCCGTCCAGCGACTGGTTCATACCGAAGACGAGCCTGGCCACGCCGTTTCCTTTCCTCGAGCGTTCAGCTTTTCGGGCTTCTGCGAATGGACATCTCGAGAAGCGTGTTCCGCAGCGCCCCGAGGAGCGGGTCGGCGAAACGCAGAACGCGGCTGGACCAATCGCCGGCGCCCTGGCTGTCGAGAGAGGGTTGGAGTCGCGACAGGAAGTCCCGAATGACCATCCTGCCGTAGGCGTCGTTCAAATGCGCCCAGTCGGGCGTCGTCCAGCTCCGGACGCCGTATTCCTTCTTCGACAGGAGGGGCGAGGCGAGAGTCGTCCTGGGCTGCTCCAGCAGGATCAGGTTCGCGGCGGCCAGGCGGCGACATGCCTCGTCATAGGTCGCGCGAAGCAACGCTGCATCGGGTGCGGCAGCGGCGATTTCAATGGCCTCCGGGAGATCGTCCAATGTCAGGATGATTTCGGAAGGGGCGGGGGTGGGCGCCAGCCAGATCGCCTTGTCGGTGATCCGGCGGAGCTTGCCAACGAGAACCATTGCCGGTGAGGCGTTCAACCGGTCGACAACGGTGTCCTGGAAACACGCATCGGAAACCAGTTGAAACCTGCCTTGGTCTCCCCGGTGAGCATCGGCCCGCCATCTCGGATAGAGTGCGGTGACGGCCCTCACCCCGCATCCCAGGCCCACGACGCAAAGCGCGTCGTAGTCGGCCGCCACCAGTTCGCGTCGGCCGCCGGAGGTGACCTCGATCCATCGCGCGATCTCCTCCCGCTTGAAGACGAGCCGGTCGCCCTGCGGTTCGCAGCACTCGAGTTGCGCTCCCCGGGCGGCGAAGAAGACGAGATCGACCTCCGGATAGGCCCTGCCGAGTGAATTCCAGGCGCGCTTCCAGCCGTAGAGATGAGAATTGCCCAGCAAGGCAATGCGCATCATCGGGAGAACGCATCGAGCAGGATGTCCTCGCAGACCGCCTCGGGCGAACGGCCGCCCGCACCGGGTTCTTCCCGCTCGCCGGGACGTCCCGCCGCGGTGTCCGCGACCGCGGCGGCGGACACCTGCGCAAGGGCCGGTTGCGCCTCGAAGAAGATGCGCATCACCGCCTCCACGCCCGTCTCCGTGATCTGTCGTGCATCGTCGGAATGATACGCGCCCCGCGTGAAGGCGCCGGTGAGGAAGTCGAAGGATGGAAAGTAATCGACGTTCTCGAACGCCTCGGCCAGCTTTCCGGCCACCGCACGCAGCACCGATTTCGAATAGGTCGTCGCGACGAGAACGTGCTGGTCGCTGGCCGTGGCCGCGAGCGGAACCGGCGAGACGGTGAGCAGGAACTTCAACTCGGGATTCCGCTTCATCGCGAGCCGGCGGAACTTGACGAAGTCCTGGTACACTTCAAGGAAATCGAAGTTCCTGAAGGCGTGCACGTCGGGTTGATAAGTGCCGGCAATCGTACCCGGTGCGGTCGGATACACCGTGCCCGACTCCCTGTGGGTCCAGGCTTCCGTCAGGCCGAGCGTGAACACGAAGACATCGGCCCTGGAGAACAGGCGTCGCACCTGGCCGAGATGCTGCACGCGGTGTCGCTGCACCGCCTCGGCGGACGGAAATCCCGCGGGTTCGACCCCGATCCGCATCGCGTCGAAGAAGCGGCCGTCGCGTTCCCAGACGGCATCGGACGGCGCGAACCGGCCGACGGCTTCCTCGGTGAGCTGCAGGAGATGGCGGACCGTATAGATGTTGCCGTATCGGGCCGAGTAGATGCCGTAGCCGTACTTGGCGGCGTTGGCCGCGGACAGGCCGGGCGGGGCCGGCTCGAGGTCGACGACGGCGGCGTTCCTCGCGCGCAGGTATCGGGCGATATGCTGGGCGAAGCAGCTGCCCGCGGTCGCGATGCGCGTCTCCGCGGCGAAGCGGAACTTCGGCTGCCACAATTCGGAGACGGTCTCGGGAGACCGCCGGGAGATGGCTCCCTTCCAGAAGTTTCTGGAAGGGCGGTCGGAATAGGGTGAATTCATCCGCGGACTTGCTCTCGTCCGGAGTTCACCACATTCACGGCCGCGAGTCCCTAGTCGAGCCGGACGCTCACGCCCTCCAGGCCCTTGGCCGAGGCGGGATAGCGCTTCGTCACTTCGGCATCGTGGCCGGGGATCACCATCTCGATCCGGCCGTCGGCCAGCTTCTTCAGCTTGTCGTAGCCCGCCAGCATGTCGGCGACCGAGTAGACGATCGAGAACAGCTTGTCGTTGTTGACGCCCCAGAAATAGTGGCTGGCGTCGGAGGCCAGCACGAGCCAGCCGTTGCGCGTGTTGATGCGCACCGACTGGATGCCGGCGGTATGCCCGCCGATCAGGTGCAGCGAGATGCCGGGCTGCAGTTCCTCGTCGCCGTCGTGGAACACCAGCCGGCCGCCATAGAGCGCGCGCACCATGCCGACGATGTCCTCGCACTCGTAGGCGTGGCGGAACGGTCCCTTGCACATGTGCCGGCCGGTCGCGAAGTTCATCTCCTTGTCCTGCAGATGGAACCGCGCCTTGGGGAAGCGGTCCCAGTTGCCGATATGGTCGTAGTGCAGGTGGGTGACGATGACGTCCTCGACCTCCCTGGCGTCGACGCCGATCTCGGCCAGCAGGTCGGCCGGGTTCTTCTTCACCTCGCGGCCGCGCTGCTTGCCCACCGTGGCGTTGAAGCCGGTGTCGATCACGATCGGCTTGCCGCCGATCGCGCGGTTGCCGTTCTCGTCGAGCGGGATGGCGGCCCAGACGAAATAGTCCATCGGGAAGTCGGCGTCGTGCGGGTCGGGGTTGATCTGCACTTCCCATGCCTTGCGCGGCAGGTGGGCATACTTGACCGCATGCACCTCGTAGATGGGCGTCGAACGCATCTTTGTTTCCTTCCCGGACTGTCGTTGCCGGGACCCTAGCGCGGCGACGGGCTGCCGCGCTACAATCACCGCATGGCCCGCACGGACCTCCTCCCTGGAAAGCGAATTAGCACCGCGGTTTGCACAGCAAACCGTTGCGTTGCCGCGTTCGCCCGTCATTCGTCCAGGGAAGCTTCCGATGTCCGCCGTCCTCTCGCTCAAGCGTAGCAATTCCGCCGTCCGTTACTGTTTCGAAGCCGACGCCGAGCCCGGCGTGCTGCCGCGTGCGCTCGAACTGATCGCCAAGCGCGGCCTCGTACCGGCGCGCGTTTTCGCGCAGGCCGACGGCGACGGCCTCAGCGTCGAGATCGAAGTCGAAGGGCTGGAACCCGCCGTCGCCGACCATGTCGGCCGCTCGCTCGGCCAGATCGTCGGCGTCCGGCAGGTGTTCTGATCTGAGGGAAGGATCCCTCACTTCGTTCGGGATGACACTGTTGTTGAAACTTGCGCAGGTGCGCCGTTTCAAAAAAGGGGTGTCATCGCGGGCGGGGTAATCCCCGCCCTGAAGCGCAGCGAGGGATCCTTTGCTTCACTCCGTGAACGTGATCTTGTTGTCGCGGATCACCTTGCCCCAGGTCTCGACCTCGCCCTTGGCGAAGTCGTTCATCTGGCCCGGCGCCCAGTCCTTCAGGACGACGCCGAGCTGGTTGGCGCGGGCGACGACGGCTTCCATCTTGCCGACCTTGCGCATCGCGGCGTTGAGCTTGTCGATGATCGGCTGCGGCGTGCCGGCGGGCGCGAACAGCGCGAACCAGCCGTCGAGGGTGAAGCCCGGCAGGCCGGCTTCGGCGGTCGTCGGGATGTCGGGGAAGGAAGGCAGGCGCTTGTCGCTGGCCAGCGCCAGCGCCTTCAGGTTGCCGTTGCGGATGTGGCCCGAGACGGCGGGCGGCGTCACGATCAGCAGCTCGACCTGGCCGGCCACGATGTCGGCGGTCGCCGGTCCCGACCCCTTGTAGGGCACGTGCACCAGGTCGAGGCCGGCCGCCTTGTTCAGCAGCACGCCGCCGAGATGCGGCACCGAGCCCGCGCCCACCGAGGCATAGTTCAGCTTGCCGGGATTGGCCTTGGCGTAGGCGATGAAGCTCTTGAGATCGTCGGCCGGCACCTTCTTGGCGACCACGATGACGTGCGGCGCCATCGCGCCCATGGCCACGCCCACGAAATCGTCGGGCTTCCAGTTGAGGTCCTTGATCAGCGCCGGGTTGGCCGAATGGTAGGCCGAATACTGCATCAGCAGCGTGTAGCCGTCGGGCTTGGCGCGGGCGACGATGGCGGTGCCGATGTTGCCGTTGCCGCCGCCCTTGTTGTCGACGAGGACCTGCACGCCCAGCTCCTGGCTCAGCAGGTCGGAATAGAGCCGCGCCACGAGATCGGTGCCGCCGCCCGGAGGCGCCGGGATCACCATGGTGATCGGCCTGTCGGGATAGGTCCCTTGCGCGAAGGCGGTGCCGGCGAGGGCGGTGGTCGTGCCGGCGGCCGCGAGAGCGACGAAGCTCCGGCGATTGATGCTGCGTTTCATAGGACGTTCCTCCTCCATGTTTCCTTGAGTTCCGGCCGTGCATCGGCCTTTCGCGCAATGGCGAACAGCTTGGGCGTCTCGGTCTCGAACCAGCCGCGCCGCGGGCGCCAGCGGGTCATGACGCCGATATAGATGTCGAGGGCGGAGAATCGCTCGCCCAGGAACCACGGCGCGCCGGCCGCGCTCTCGACCTGGCGCCACAGGCGCTGGGCATAGGCGTCGGTGGCGGCGCGGAACGGATCGCGCGCATTGTTCACCGCCACGAAGCGCGCCGGATCGTCGGCATAGGTGAAGGTGGGGTAGATGTTGGCGACCAGGAACACCAGCCAGCGCAGGAATGCCGCGCGCTCCTTCGCCCCCGGCGCCGGCACCAGCGAATCGCTGCCGGTGACGTCGGCCAGCAGCAGCGTGATCGCCGCGCTCTCGCTCATCACGCTGCCGTCCGGCATCACCAGGGTCGGCACCTGGGCCAGCGGATTGACCTTCTGCAGCCGGGCCTTCGCGTCCGGATCCTTGAACAGGTCCCCGACCGTCTCGTAGTCGAAGGGCAGCCCGTACCAGTCGAGCTGCGCCTCGACCAGGGCCGAGCCCCACCCCGGCCGGCCCCACAGCGTGTAGCGGCCGCTCACCGCCCGGGCCCTAAGGCTTCTGCAGCGGCTGGATGAGGGACGAGGTGTCCCAGCGGCCGCCGCCGCGCGCCTGCACCCGCTCGTAGAACTGGTCGACGAGGGCCACCAGCGGCATGGCGGCCTTCTGGCGCTTGCCCTCGGCCAGCGCGATGCCGAGGTCCTTGCGCATCCAGTCGACGGCGAAGCCGTAGTCGAACTTGCCGGCGATCATGTTCTGCCAGCGGTTCTCCATCTGCCAGCTCTGCGCCGCGCCCTTGGAGATGGCGCCCAGCGCCTTTTCCATGTCGAGCCCGGCGCGCTGGCCGAGGTTCAGCGCCTCGGCGAGGCCCTGCACGATGCCGGCGATGCACATCTGGTTCATCATCTTGGTGATCTGGCCGGCACCCGACGGGCCGATCAGGGTGACGGCCTTGGAGAAGGCGTCGGCCACCGGCTTCGCCCGCTCGAAAGGCGCGGCATCGCCGCCGCACATCACGGTGAGCTGGCCGTTCTCGGCGCCCGCCTGGCCGCCCGAGACCGGCGCGTCGATGAAGTCGATGCCGAGCTTCTTGCCCTCGGCATGGAGCTCGCGCGCGATGTCGGCCGAGGCCGTGGTGTTGTCGAAGAAGATGGTGCCCTTGCCCATGCCGGCAAACGCGCCGTCGGGCCCCAGTACGACCGAGCGCAGGTCGTCGTCGTTGCCGACGCAGCAGAACACGATCTCCTGGCCGGCAGCCGCCTCGCGCGGAGTCTTGGCTGCCTTGCCCTTGTGCTTCTGCGTCCAGGCCTCGGCCTTGGCGAAGGTGCGATTGTAGACCGTGACCTCATGGCCCTTGGCGGCGAGATGCCCCGCCATCGGAAAGCCCATCACGCCCAGTCCCAGAAATGCCACCTTGGCCATCGTTCCCTCCCGCGAAATCGGCCCCGTTGGCCGGGGCGGCGGCGATCATAGAGGCAAAATGGGGCTATGCCAGAGGGTGTGAAGTGGGAGGCGCTCCCAGATCGGCGAGCAATGCCTAGATGGGCAGACGTGTCGATCAAGGTCGTGCGGCTCGTGATTTGGTGTGCACAACCGAAACAACCAAAACAAACGAAATAACTGTCTGGGAAAGGCCTCCGGGGGCGCGATTGGGGATATTGAGAGGCGTTCGCAGCATGGGCGAACCGAAGCCGCTCCGGGGCAGGCGATCCGGCGTCGGGTGCGGACTCTCAAAAGAACGCGAGGATCGCGGCGAGGTCCAGACAAGTTCGGCCCCATCGCCTATCGTCTGGCCGTGTTGGCCCTCCTCTCGCGCATCCTGTCGTCCATCGTCCTTCTCGCGACACTGGCCTGGATCGTCGTGCCGGTGGCGGCCTTTGCGGCGCCGAAGGCGAGCCATGTCGAAGGCGAGGCGTGCCCCTGTTGCGACGGGCCTGCCACGGTCGGGCCGATCGCGGCGTGCCCCGGCTGTCTCGTCGCCGCCCCGTCCGAGGGCGGGCTTCGGCTGCCCGACCGGACTTCCTCCGCCGCGTGGAACGCCGTCATGGCTGTCCGCGTCGCCGGTCTCGATACGGCGCCGGCCGAACCTCCCCCGCGATGAAGAATCTCCGCAAGGCGTCCCTTTTCAATCAATGGAGAAACATCATGTTGCGTACGATCCTTTCAACGTTCGTCCTGCTGTTTGCCTTCGGCGCCGCGGCGCAGGCCGCACAGCCCTGCTGTGACGAAGCCAGCCCGTGCTGCGAGGATGCCAGCCCCTGCTGCGACGAGTAGCGACTCAACGACCAGTCAACCGACAGACGCCCGCCCCCTCACCGGGGCGGGCGTTTTTTCGTCCCGGCCGCCTGCGAGCCACTCTCATGGAAACATCGGGGGCGCTCGAGCGTTGATGGCTTCGCCCTGCCACGACACGATCACGTCGATCGGACCGGCAGGCTGATATCGTCGGGTCTCGGAGGCCTTCACCATGAACAAGCTGTCGCTCGCCCTCGTCCTGCTGGTCGCCACCGCGCTGGCCCTACCCGCTGCAGCACAACCCGGTAACGGGCGCGGTCAAGGCCAGGGCAATCAAGGTCAGGGCAACCAGGGCCACGGAAATCCGGGGCAGGGGAATCAAGGCCACGGCAACCAGGGGCGGGACAATCAAGGTCCAGGCAACCAGGGTCAGGGCGCCGGACCCGGTCAGGCGGCGCGGCCGAACATCGTCGTGACCGAGCGCGACCGTGGCGCGATCTACGGCTACTACCAGCCGCTCTATGCCGGGGGGAACTGCCCACCGGGACTCGCGAAGAAGAACAATGGCTGCCTGCCGCCGGGCCAGGCGAAGAAACTGTGGGCCATCGGCCAGCCGCTGCCCGCCGGAGTCGTCTACTATCCGCTGCCCGGCGCGCTGCTGGGGCAACTCACGCCCGCACCAGCGGGCTATCAGTATGTCCGCGTTGCCAACGACATTCTGATGATGGCAATCGGCACGCGCCTCATTGTCGGAGCCATTGCGGATCTCGCCGCCATGTGACGTTGAGAGCATATCGATCAAGGACAGCCTAACGAGAGGCTCAGGCGTCATCTGATTGCCGACCGTTCGCTTCGCGGCGCTCGACGGAAGATTGAACCGACTCTGCAATCGGGAGCAAACAGCGACTGGCCTTCTCCATTGCTCTTCTCGTCTGCGAGATAGGTCGCTAGGCTTCTTCCACACTCCAACGTGGAAGGTGAGCGTTGCCGTCCCATCCTCGTCTCGGGCTGCGCGGGCTGATCGTCATCTGCATGATCGCGATCGCGCTTCTGCCGTCGCTGGTCGTCATTCCCATGCTGGCCGGCCTGTCGCGCACGATCTCGCAGAGACAGGCCGCGGCCACGTTGCAGACCACCGCCGAAGCGGTGTCCGAACAACTGTCCCGCGGCCTGCTCGACCAATGGTACGAGGTGAAGCGCCTCGCCGCCTTCGCCGAGCAGGGCGACTCGCGCGAGACGATGCGGCTCAGGCTCGACACCATCGTGGCGACCGACCAGCAATATGCCTGGGTCGGCCTGGCCGATCCGGCGGGCGCCGTTCTCGTCGCCTCCGGCGGCATCCTCGACGGCGTCTCGGTCGCCCAGCGCCCGTGGTTCAAGGCCGGCCTGACCGGTCCGTTCGCCGGCGACGTGCACGACGCGCTCCTGCTGCAGAAGTTTGTCGCCCCCGACGCGAAGGAGCCTTTGCGGCTGATCGATTTCGCCCTGCCGGTGAAGCGCGCCGACGGCGTCCCGATGGGCGTGCTGGGCGCCCATGTGCGGTGGGAGGCCGTGCGTAACTTGTTCCAGGCGCCACGTGGCGGCGGTTCTATCGAGCTGCTCCTGCTGTCCGCCGACGGCACGGTTCTCGTCGGTCCGGCGTCTTTGGAGGGCAAGAAGTTGCCGGGGGCGTTCGCGCTGGCGGCCGGCCAGGGGATTGGGCGTTCGGGGGTCGAGACCTGGCCGGACGGCCGGACCTATCTCACCAGCGTCCTGCCGGCGGTGGGCAAGGGCGACATTCCCAGCTTCGGCTGGAGCCTCGTCGCGCGCCAGCCGACCGAGGTCGCGCTGGTCGATACATACGCGGCGGCCTCCCGCATGCTGCCCATCATCCTGCTCTGCGGCGTCCTGATCGTCGTTGTCAGCCTCGGCTTCGCCTGGTGGGTGGCGCGGCCGCTGTCGCGGCTGGCGACCGCCGCCGACCAGCTCAGCCAGGGGCCGGCCCAGGCGCCGGTGCCGCATGAACGGGCCTATCGCGAGGTCTCCATTCTGTCCGACGCACTCGCCCGGATGGATTCGAAGACATCGGGCAAGGCCG
The DNA here is from genome assembly GCA_046296475.1 of Reyranella sp. GTDB lineage: Bacteria > Pseudomonadota > Alphaproteobacteria > Reyranellales > Reyranellaceae > Reyranella. The sequence goes on along the minus strand of JBKBLH010000002.1, from coordinate 230,898 downwards.
GCAGGCCATGAACCGGCGGATCATTCGCTTCGTCATCGGCGCGGTGATCATCGCCGCGGCCCTGTTCGTCATCGTCGGCGAGCAGATGGCCGGCGTCAGTTCGAACGCCGTGATCAATGCCCAGGTGCTGATCCTGCGCGCGCCGATCGACGGCGAGGTGAACCTCCAGGTCAAGGCGCTGGGCACGCGCGTAACGCCCAACCAGCCGCTCGCCACCCTGAGCGACCCGCGCCCCGACGATCTGCGCCTGGTCGACCTGCAGCGCGAACTGCGCAGGGTCAATATCGATCTCGACCGCCTGCAGGCTCTGGTGAAGCAGCTCGAGCCGCTGCGCGACGCCTTCGCCAGGCAGGCCGCCGACTATGCGAAGGGCCGCGTCAGCCAGCTCGAGACGCGCCTTGGCGAAGCCAATGCCACGCTCGATGCGGTCCAGGCGCGCCTGCGCGATTCTGAAGCCTCCTTCCGGCGCGCCACCGAGCTCGGGCGCACGGGAACGGTGAGCGGCGCCGAGCAGTCGCGCACACGGGCCGCCTTCGAGGTGTCCGGGCAGGACGTCGAGGCGGCGCGGCATCGCATCGAGTATCTCAAGATCGAGCTGGCGGCCGCGCGCAACGGGACCTTCCTGGGCGATTCCTACAACGACACGCCCTATTCCCAGCAACGGCTGCGCGACACCGAGCAGAAGTTGACCGAACTCGAGATCGAGATCCGCGAGCGCACCGAGCGCGTGAAGGTGTTGACAGAGCAGGTGGCCGAGGAACGGGTGCGCGCCGGCCGCTTCCGCGAGGCGCGGATCCTGTCGCCGACCACGGGCATCCTCTGGGAGCTGATGTCGGGCGGCGGCGAATATGTCCGCCGGGCGCAGGACGTGATGCGCATCGTCGACTGCACGACCACGATCGTGACGGCGAGCGTGCGGGAGTCGCTCTACAACCGCCTGCAGGTCGGCGACCCCGTGCAGTTCCGCCTGCTTGGCGACGGCCAGGTCTACGACGGCGTCATAGCGCGCCTGGCCGGTTCCGGCGCGCAGACCATCTACCGCAGCCTCGCCATCGGCCCGAGCCAGGAGCATCTCAAGCGCTTCGACGTCGCGATTTCCTCACCGGCGCTGGCCGCCGACCCGAAGACCAACTGCGCGGTCGGCCGGACCGGCCGGGTGGTCTTCTCCTCGCGGCCGCTCGACTTCTGGCGACGGCTGATGGCCGAGATCGGGCTGGGCTGACGACGGGCCGCCGCCATGTTCGCCCTCGACGACATCGTGGCCAGCCTCGGCCCGGCGCTTCTGGCGCTGGGCTTCGCCATGGCGCTGCTGCCGCTCTTCCGGCCGGACAGCCAGCCCTTCCGGGCCCTGGTCTTCGCGGGCGTGATCCTGCTGGGATGGCGCTACGTCGTCTGGCGATTCGACGAGACCATCCCGGAGTTCGACTTCTCGATCGACGCCTGGGTCGCGTGGCTGTTCCTGGCGATCGAGGCGCTGACCATGGTCTCGGCCACGATTTCGGCCGTCTTCATGTCGCGCACGCTCGACCGCCGCCGCGAAGCCGACACCCACCTGTCATGGTGGGGTGCGGCCCCGCCGCCGAGGGTCGACGTCCTGATCGCGACCTACAACGAGGAAGCCTCGATCCTCGAACGCACCATCGTCGGTGCGCTCGCGTCGAACTACCCGGCGCTGCGGGTGCGCGTGCTCGACGACAAGCGGAGGCCCTGGCTGCGCGAGATGTGCGAGCGGCTGGGCGTCCACTACCATACCCGGCCCGACAACAACCATGCCAAGGCCGGCAACATCAATGCCTGCCTGGCGACGCTCCGGGCCCTGCCGGATCCGCCGGACTTCATCTCGATCCTCGACGCCGACTTCGTGCCGCACGTCGACTTCGTCCCGCGCGCGCTCGCGCTGTTCCACGACCCGACCGTGGGACTGGTGCAGACGCCGCAGCACTTCTTCAACCCCGACCCGATCCAGCACAATCTCGGCATCGACAAGTCCTATCCCGACGAACAGCGCTTCTTCTTCGATCACCTGCAGCCGGCCCGCGACGCCTGGGGCATCGCCTTCTGCTGCGGCACGTCGTCGATGATGCGCTGGGAGGGCATCGAGGCGATCGGCGGCTTTCCGACCGACAGCGTCACCGAGGATTTCCTGATCACGCTGCGCCTTCAGGAAGCCGGCTGGCGCACGGTCTATCTCAACGAGCCGCTCACCGAGGGGCTCGCCCCCGAAGGCGTCGTCGAGTATGTGGTCCAGCGCACGCGCTGGTGCCTCGGCCTGATCCAGATCGTGCGCGGACCCTCCGGCCCCCTGACGAAGAACAACCTGCGCCTCATCGATCGCTTCAGCCTGATCGACTCGTTTCTCTTCTGGTCGACGACCTACGTCTTCCGGCTGGCCTGCCTGCTGATCCCGCTGCTCTACTGGTACGGCGGGATCACGGCCGTGAATGCGCCCCTGACGGGCGTCCTGTTCTACTTCGCCCCGTTCTACATCTTCTCCATGGCGGCCATGCGATGGATCTCGGGCGGCGTGATGCTGCCCGTCCTGCAGGACGTCAGCCAGATCATCGGGGCGCCGCAGATCGTGCGCGCCGTGTGGACGGGACTGGTGCGTCCGCATGGCCAGCCGTTCAAGGTGACGGACAAGGGCGGCGATCGGACCAAGACGATCGTCCAGTGGGGGCTGCTGCGGCCGCTCCTGATCATCTTCGTGCTGACCCTGGTCGGCGTCTTCTTCACCAGCGCCACGGACATCGAGTTCGATCGCGATGCCGGCGACGGCAAGTGGGTCGTGCTCTTCTGGACGATCTACAATCTCGCGGTTCTCTTGGTCGCGATGGCGGTCTGCGTCGAGATTCCCCGTGCCCGGACGGTGCCGGAGATCGCCCCCGAGCGTGCACGTCTCCAGTTCGCCGACGACGAGGCCTCTGCCTGGCTCGTCCGGCTGACGGCGCTCGAAGCCTGGATCCGCGGCGGCCCCAGGGTGCACGAGGGGATGACGTTCCAGATCGAGATCGACGGCGTGGGCCTCGTTCCGGCCAAGGTGGCGCAGATCCGCGCGCGCGGCGCCGCCCTTTCCCTGCAGCCGGACGAGGAGCAGCGCCGGCGCATCATGGCCAAGCTGCACACCAAGCCCGGCCGTCACGGCACGCTGCGCATCGATGTCGGCGGTATAGCCGGTGGCTTCTGGCGCCGGATGATACGGCGCACTCCTTGAGAAATCCGCCTTCGAGCGGCCTCCCGAGGCTCATAACCGAAATAAACGAAACAAACGCAATATCTGTCGGGGAAAGAGCCCCTTCGGGCGCGTTTCGCGGATTTTGCGAGGCATTCGCGCTTCTGCGGGCAATCCGCCGGTCAGGGGGCCCGCTGGCAGCGCATCGGCGGGGCGCCGTATCCCCAGGTCACCACGGCCGCGACTTCCGTCCCGATGAAGGTTTCGTTGCGGCCGACATACTTCGCCTCCGGGCCGGCGGGCTCGTGGAACATCAGGGAGGTGGCGTCGCCGCGCTCGGCGATCAGCGTCTTCGGGTCGGTCGGGAAGAAGGTCACGACGAGCTCGTTGCGGCGGTCGCCGTCGCAGAAGAAGGTGACCGGACCGGTGCCGGCCACCAGCCGATAGCGGGCCTGCAGCGAGGCGATGCGCTGCCGGTATTCGGTCTCGACGCAGGCCCGCCTGTCGTCGCTCTTCCAGCAGTCGTTGCGCCCGCGGATCCAGCCGATCTGCTCGGCCTTCAGGGTGGGCGGGTGTTCGTTGACGGCCTTGCGGGTCGCCGCCGCATAGACCTCGGCCAGCTTGCGATCGAGGGACGACAGGGCGGCGTCCGAGCAGACCAGCTTCTCGATGCTGCCGTCGCGCGCCTTGGCGCAATCGAAGGAGGGGCTGTCCGCCTGGGCGGCGCGGCCCGTCAGCAGGGCCGCCAGAAGCAGCGAAGCGGCCGTCCAGCGGAGGCGGCGGGGAATGGTTCCTTCCATGGCGGCACCTTTGGTGAGTCCGGCAGGACCCTACACCGTCCGGCGGCGCCGCGCGGCGGCGTCTCAGTTCGGGCCCGGGCCGAGCTTCAGGTTGCGCTTTGTCCGTGCCACGTCCATTCGCCACGCGACGCTCGCAGCCGTTGACAGGGTGAAGTCCGGAACAGGAGTTTCACGCGATGGGAAACATCTGTCGGGAAAAGGGGCCGCGGGCGCAAATGTTCGGAGTGGGTTGCAACTCCGGCGGCGGGGTGCCCTCAGTTCCCGAGCGCCAGCAGCACCAGCACCGCCGCCACGCCGGTCAGCAGCGGCGGCAGGGCGAGCGGCCAGGCGCGTCGGTAGAGGACGGCGTCGGAGGTCGAGAGCGCCAGGATGGCGGCGCCCATCGAGACGCGGATCGGCGACAGCATGGTGAGATTGGCGGTGACGCTGTTCTGGACCGCGGCGATCCAGGCCGGATCGAGGGCGAGGGCGCGGGCCAGCGCGGTCTCCATCGGCATCAGCATGGCGTTGGCCGCGGCACCGCTTCCGGTCAGGAAGCCGCCGACCGCGGCGAACAGCGGCACGCCCAGCGCCGCGCCGCGTCCCGCCACCGCGCGCAGCGCCTCGGCGATCGAGGTCGCCATGCCGGAGCCGACATAGAATTCCGCCATCACCACGAAGGCCAGCGTCACGGCGCAGGCTCGCCAGGCGCCCGCGGCCGCTTCCCGGGCGACCTTGCCCAGCGGCGCGCGCGCCAGCAGCACCACGGCGAGGCCGATCGCCAGCAGCCAGAAGCCCGGCGCGTAGAAGGGCGCGAAGGCCGGCTGGTTGTCGAACGGGCGCAGCGCCCACAGGGGCTTCAGGAGGTCGCGCAGCGGCGTCACCAGGCGGGTGGCGCAGAGCGCCAGCGTCAGCGCCACATAGGGCGCGGCGGTGCGCAGGGTGGTGCGCAGGCGGGCGGCGTCGGGTCGCTCGTCGCGCCAGAAGCGAACGGCCAGCAGCAGGGCGGTCGGCGCGGCGGCGGCGATCTCGACGTCGCTGAAGCGGTTGGCGAGCCACACCAGCGCCAGCAGCGCCGCCGTCCACAGCGCATCGTCGAGCTTCTGCAGCGCCGGCACCGCGACCCCGGCCTCGCGGGCGAACCGCCAGTAGAGCAGGAGGTACAGCGTGTGGATCGGCACCTGCAGCACCGCCGAGCTGAGGCCGAGCTGGCCGGGCGTCAGGCCGGCGAGCGTCGCGCCGACGGTGGTGCCGATGGCCAGCGCCCCCCAGGGCACCAGCGACTGGCTGTAGAGGCCGAGCAGCAGGGCGGGCATGCCGCCGATCCCCAGCCGCCGCAGCGCTGCGAGCGCGATGATGTAGCCGACGCCGAAGCCGGTCACCGATTCGGCGAAGGGTGCCAGCAGGAAGCAGACCGCGAACAGCCGCCGCGGCGAGGCCTCGAGCGTCCCCGCACCCAGGGCGCCGCCGCGCGCCAGGTTGGCGCGATGGAAGAAGATGCCGGTGACGATGATGGCGATCACGTGCCAGGAGAGCCACAGGCCGGCCGGCACCTCGCGGCGGAACAGCAGCGCCACCGCGGCGGGTCCCTCCGCCTGCAGGACGAGCGTCGCCGAGGCGGCGAGGGTGGCCGCCAGCCCCGCCAGGCCCGCGACCAGCGCGCTGGCGCGGCCCGAGGCCAGCAGGCCGAGGACGAGGAGGAGGGGCAGCAGCGAGAGCAGCGTGGTCATGGCGGGGTTTCTATAGCCTTCCCGCGCGCCGCAGGCTTCGGTTCTGGCCGAAAGATGACGCCAAATCGGGCAAAAACGCCGCCTTGCGCCCGCGCGCCCTTTCCCTTAAACCCGCCGCCACTGCCCCGATAGCTCAGCTGGTAGAGCACGTCATTCGTAATGATGGGGTCGGCGGTTCGATTCCGTCTCGGGGCACCATCACCTTTTTTCCACCGCGCAAGTCATTGATTTGACGTCGGAATTTTTCGCGAAGTGTCCCACTTTTCGAAAGTGGGACACTTCTCAGACTTTTTCGTTCTCATTCTCGGGTGCGAGCAGATGCATCGCTCCCTTCGCGAGCTTCGAACGATTCGCCTTGCGCGTGTACACACCGGCTTGCTTGGGGCTGTCCCAACCGAACATCGCCATAAGCTGGTGCTCGGTAGCGCCGTTCTCCGCAGCGGTTGTAGCGTCAAATTTTCTGACGCCGTGCGCCGAGCAATGTCGGAGGCCAGCTTCGTTGCACCAGTCACGAAACTTGTTGCCGAAACCGGGAGCCGTGAAGGGCTTCCCCCACTCGGTGACCAAATAGGTCATGTGCTTGCTCGGGGTCTGGTCGAGGATCGCACGTAGCTGGGGCAGAATCGGTAGCGCCAGCCGCTTTGGCCCCGGGGCTGCTTCGCCGGGTCGTCCCTTGCGCTTGGACCCCTTAGTAATCGTGAATACGAGAGCGCCATCCTTCTCCATACCCGGTCCAAGCTTGATCACGTCGGAGCGGCGGACGCCGGTATACCGCAGCAGCGCGAAGGCCAAACGAGCCTTGGTGCCGACGGGGTGACGTGCCTCGAACTGTGCGACCTCCTCCTCGGTCCAAGTGTGGAAGCCCTCTGAAGAGCTTCCCAGTCGTTCGACCGACGCGGCGGGATTCGTAGCAATGCGGCCGGTGGTCTTCGCCCACCGAAATAGCTGGCGCAGAGCCTTGAGCCGACCGTTTGCGGCTTCTGGAAAATCCGATTTCTCGTCGCGGATGTCGCGAATATGACGCTCTTCCATTCGGGCGTACGGCAGGCTGCCTCGTTCATTGCCCTTGGCGTTCTTACTCTGAGCAATTCCTTCGAGGATCAGTCGGCGCACATGGCCGGTGCTGTCGCCGAGTTGCTTGAAATCCACTGACTCGAAGTACTTGACGCAGAGCCATCGGAAGGTTCCCTCGGCTGCTCGCTCTAGGGTCACTTTGCGTGCAACCTTGCCTTCGCAAGCGCGGGTATACTCTTCAATGAACTCTACACTGTCTGGTTCGCTTCGAATTCGTACCTTCGGCTGGCCTTTCTTGCGAACGTAGTAGCGAACATTCCCATGACGGTCTGTGTCGGCCACGAGGAACGGGAGCTTAACGATCACTACGGATGCCCTCGCCAATTAGTCCCATGGATTTTCAGCTTCCTGCTCATCGCCGGGCAGGCTTTCGAAAGCATCGTCGAGCTTGAACTTGTCCCACACAACGACGTTGTCGATGCGCTTAGGCTTTGGAAGCCGTCCGGCTTTGACGAGTTCGTCGAACTTGGTCGGCGAAATGCCGACATAGATCGCGGCGTCGTTGCGCCGTAGGCCGCGTCGCGGCTGAGTTTGGTTTCGAATTTCACGCAATGCGGTCATCGAGGTTCGCTTCCTTCCGAACGCTAGATGGGAAAAAAGAATTTTCCGGACAAGAGTGATGTTTTGTCAGCTAGCGGTGGGTGGGGCGCTCCGGCAGCCGCAGGGCCGATTTTGCAAAATTGAACTGACTTCGCGAGGGAGAAATTCAAATTCGCGCTCTGCGGCCAGAGTATGAGCCTTGGCGAGGTCATCAACGTGACCCCCGAGGTGGCCTCCGAAATGCAGCCTCCAAAAAATCATTCTGGGGCGGAAGATTTCCCGATCTCATGGGGCGATTACCCGGTGAATCGGTGTGGCAGAACGCCGGGGTCGACAGCGAAGAGACCGTCGAGCGCCTCATCCAGCGCCCGTGCCGCGCACCATGCCTCGTGGATCGGTGAACTCTCGTCTGCCCCGGCCTTCTGCACTTCGTCAGGGATGAGGAAAACGAGGGAGTTCGACTCCATGCTCAGGTGACGGACGATATCCGTCGACTGGCCGAGTAGCAGGGACGCCACGCCAAGGATGGCTGGAACCAGTAGCACGAGGACGAAGACCCAAGTTGGTGTCGCCTCTCCGTAGTGGGCGAGCAACGCTAGGCCGCACAGGATCGAGAGCGGCAACACCAGCAGGGCGTGCTCGACCCGAGGGACTGGCGTTGGGTAAAGGCGTTCGACCGCTGGATCATAGACGCGTGGCCCGATGTTCGCGAGGATATGGCGGCAGAAAGCAGCGACCGCCCATACATGAACACTTACCATTCCGCTCGCTGCGAGCCCGAGAAGCACCTTTGAGGACATCGTGTCGTTGAGCGACTTGCACTGGTGCATGAGCAGAGTGCCCCGATGCGGCATGATCCGGCCACGGAACCACTTGGGTGCACCGAGCGCGTATAAGATTCCGCCGGTCCAGAACGCAAAGGGACCAATCAGGATCATCCAGCGGGAGAATTCTGCCGGTCTCAGCGTCGTGATCATCAGAGCGATGGCTAGCATTCCCAACCCGGTGCAGACCGCAAAGAAGCCAGTCGGCTTCCGTCGCATGTTCCAGAGGACTTCCATGCCGAGGACCGCCATCTGGGCGTTGGTGTATGAGGTCAACCCCTTGAGTGCGGTATCGGCTGCGTTTCGAGTGGGCACCGATGCCGTGGCGACCAGCGCGTAGGCGGCGGCGAGAGAGTTCCGGAATTCAAATTGTTCATCGTCGTGCCGGAAGCCTTCGACCACCAGTGGAACAATGGAGAACTCGCTGGTGTCGCCAAGGACGACGAAGTCATTCCACGTGGGCAGACCGCTCGCCGATGGAGCAGCAAGCCGTGTTAGCATCGCAAGTACGAGAATGTTGGAGGCACTACCAAGGAAAACGCCCCGAGCACTCGTGAACAGGCCGAGCAAGATGCATAGGGTGGCAGCACCCAACAACCATTGTGAGGCTCGAATGAGGTTCTGGTTCGCAACTAGCCACGGATCGACGACGACGATCTTGTCGAAGTTATCTCGTGAAACGACGCGGCACAGCCCACCGACCGCGGCAAGAGTCTCGAAAATTTGAGTTCTGTCCAAGCGAGTGTCCTTTGTGGATTGAGAACAACGAGGCAGGCACGGCGCGGACGCCGTCTTCTCATTGCTTTCACGGGACCAGTCTCGGTCGGTCGTCTAGTTCGACGGGACCGGGTGCCCAGCTTGCGATCTCTCTCCGATACGAGTCGGGGAATTCTCGTTGCTTTACCAACGCCAACAGCTTTTCGATGTCGCCATGGTTGGCTTCGCCATGGCGATGGTTTCTGGCTCCGTAGAATTCGACGGCGACTAGGCCGTCGCGTTGAGTGCGAGCGAACGCACCAAAGCGATCCACCTTCCGGGGCACGCCAAGGAAGTCCTCAAGTTGGAGCGCTTCCGCCTCGCTGGCCTGCCAAACGATGCCGTGGATGGCGTACCCGTCCCGGCGGACGGACGTGACCGCGCCCTCCGAATTTACGACGAACTGTCTCTTAAGAACCCGGGCGGTCGAGACGAACTGGGCGGCGCAGTGCCGCCGCACTTCGACCTCGTCCATCAGTAAGTCGTACACAAATATGAGCCTGTAACCCGGTTGCGGCCGGATCATCTCGGCCATAACGAACACGAGTGGTGCCATTTCTGCGGTCATCGAATCCCTCCTACCCATGGAAGAGAAAGTTCGATTTTGACGGGCGGTGAGGAGACTGAACGGATTTGGCCCGGAAACGGGTCAGTGACGCGTTTCTGAGTTTTCCGGGTGGGGTGACCGCTTCAACCGTTCCAAAAACCCCTAGGCGGGGAAAATTAGCCCCTAGCAAGGGTCTGTGGGGGCTGGCGACAGTCGATTGGGGATTCCGGAGCCGTTACGGCGTCACAAATGGTGGCAGCGGGATCATAACCGGGCCCCAAGGGTCGGTTTGGGTTGGCACCGGGATAGACCGGGCCAAACCGACCAAGTTGGGACAGGGCGTCAGCAGGGCGTCGGCGAGCTTGAGCATGGTCTCGTTGGGTCTGAAGTAGGCTTTGGCTGTCCGAACCCGGAAGACGAGTGCCCGAGTATCTGGTCTGCCCAGTGCGGCTGCCGCGATCATTGCAGCGGCGGGTGATCGGCTGCTCCCCGCGCGACAATGGACCAACAAGGTCCCGATCCCATTCCAGTCCCGGGCGAATTCAATCAGATCGGCAATCTGGTCACGGTTCGGGGCGATGAACCGTTGAGATGAATAGACAATATCGTCGAACTTCAGCCGCAGGACCTTGCATGCTCCTACTGGGGGCCATTCAAGTTGGTCGGACTCGCCTAGGATTGAGATGACGTGGGTGAGCGTTATCCGTTCCACAATCGTCGCCACGTGCTGATATGGGGACACGATGATTGCAGGAATTTTCTGTTGGTTCATCGCCGCGATGTTGGAACGCGAATGCGAGCTTACAAGTGAGCCCTCGCTGCGGCTTGAACCCCTTTGCGTAGGTTAGGGAGAAATTCGAGGAGAGGTTCTCATGAGTCTGACACTGAAACTGGAACTGACCGAAGAGCAGGGGCTCGGGCTGATTCGAATGGCAGCCAGAATGCGGCTGACGGCCGAAGATGCTGCTGTGAACCTGATAGACCTCGCGCTGGCCGAATCCGAATTCCCACCGACGCTGAGCCTCGATGATTTCCTTCAGGGCCCACCGTCCGACAAGGACGTCTCATCTTCCTGATCGTCGAGTTCCGGCAATCCCGAAAACCAGATGCGAATCGCGTCAGACACGAGTTCCCCGGTTGTCAGACCACAGGTCTGTCTGACCAGCCGAACCAGTTCCACCGCGTCCGCGTCAACACCGCGTATAGTCCACCTATTCTCCATTTCTAACTTCCTCCGTCAGATATTTACTCCCGACGAGGAATTGGCTGACATGGTGGTCGGACGGCGGTGTGTCCCCGGTCGGACAATCGGCCGACTTGCTCGCTGAATATGGTTCGAGAATTCTCGCCTACACGGGCTGGCTGACACCTTGTCGAAGGCCCACAATTGGAGGCGGTCTGGAAGGCTCTGGATGGGGTGGGGAGGCACTAGATCGACTTTTGGCTGAGGCGGGGGCACGAGAATGGAAACAGTAAGAATCAACAGCGACGACTACTGGGTAAAGGTGGTTGAAATGCTCCAGCAGAACTGGGCCCTTGTCGATCTAGTCGAGCAGAGCAGCGCTCAGGTTTACTTCATTAGTGATGGAAGCGGCGTATTCGACGAACTGACGTTCCCATCAGCGGCGGACGCGGAAGCTGGGCTCCGCAAGAATGGCTTCCGGCGCTTTTCAGAGAACACGGACCTGCAAGCGTTCCTGAGACCGCCTCAGGCTCCGTTTCGGCGGTCAGTGCATCCGAACGGCCCAATCTATTCGTCTGGTCGCTTCTGGAGAGAATAGGCCGCTTGATCTGGGCATACGGAGCGGCGTCAGATACGGAGACAACTTCCGGCTCGAAGGATTTGGCCCGAGCCCGATGAGCGCACTCGCAACGGAACCATCGTGCCGCGAATTGGTCCACCCATGTCCCGAAGCCCCCAGAGCCGCAGGCACAGTCACCCGGAGGAGGGTAAAAGCCATGAATGTTAGCGGGCGACAATGGTGCGCGAGTGCCACATGTTTCTCGCTTGCATTGCTAACAATCTAAAAGCGTGTTGCCTTCTTTATGATCTGCTCTAAATTCACGTTTGAGACTTTGGATCGAGCAGCCTGAGGGCTGGCGTCCCCTTCGATGGGGTTCGACTTCCACCAATGCACCGAGAGTGCTTTGACGCGAGCAATCCTGCCGCGTGGGGTGGAGTCGCATAATGTGTACGAAATCTTTTCATCTTCATAACCGGTCCACGGATACGATCCGGGAGATTCGGGTCCTCGCTGCCAAGCTTGGACTGACCCATGCTCAGGTCATCGAGCATGCGATCCGCGCGTTCAAGCCGGAGGGTCGCTAACATGGGCTCCATCAACGCGAAGCTGGACGCCATCTATGGATCGCCGACCGTCGAGCCCGCGAGGCTCACGTCTGCCGTATCCAAGGTCAAATTCGAGACGCGTGAGCAGATCGATAAGGCGTTTGCTGCCGGGGAAATCACGAAGGGACAGGCGTCTGCCTACCGTGCGTGGATCACGATGCGTGAGCGAGGTGGCAAGATCGTGCCTCCTACCATCGAAGACACGGAGGATCATACTCTAGCTTTCGACCGCTCGATGCAGATCAAAGGGGGGTCTCGGATCAAACTCCAGATCACCGATGTCAGGAGTGTGGTCGGCGGAACCGTCAAGACTGGCACCATCGTCCGTCGATTCTGGGATGTCGAAGTCGTGAACGGGACCGCCGGGTACTGGATGAACACCACGGACTGGGGTCGAGAAGGATCGTACCCGGAGGTGGGCGACATCATCGAGGCGACGGTCAGTGCATCGATCAAATGGCACCTTCAATTGGAACCGGACTGGATGAAGACCGGCGTGAATACCCAGATCAGATACCTGTGGGTCGAAGCCCAAATGATGAGGGGCCGCTGACATGACCAGCATCAGATGGACTGATAAGACGTGGAACTTCATCGCTGGCTGCACGATCAAGTCGGCAGGATGCACCAACTGCTACGCGATGAAGATGGCGACCAGAATCGCAAACATGGGACACGTCGAACATTATCAGGGTGTGACCGATCCCAAGACGTGGACTTGGACCGGCCACGTGAATCTCGCGCCCCGTCATGTAATGGAAGAGCCGTTGAAGCGACGTAAGCCCACGATGTACTTCGTCAACTCCATGTCGGATTGGCTCCATGAACAGGTCAAAGAGGAGTGGTTGAGCGCGGCCTTTGATATCTGTGAGGCCAGTCCCCATCACGTCTTCCAGTGGCTGACCAAGCGACCGGAGCGGATGAGCGAGGTGTTGGATTCCATCGGAAGGCGGCGGGTACCTGATAATTGCTGGATGGGTGTCACCGTTGAGGGATCGAACATTGATCCGGTCACGAAGCTTCCAGTCACTGACCGTATCCCGATGCTTCGGGAGGGCGTTGATGCGAAGTACAGATGGATCAGTTTTGAACCCTTGATCAGTGACCTCGGTTCCGTCGATCTGACTGGTATCCACTGGTCTGTGATCGGCGGGGAGTCCGGTCATGGCGCTCGATTGATGAGATCGGCATGGGCCTATTCGTTGATCGATCAGTCCAAGGCGCACGGTCTAGCCGTACACTTCAAACAGTGGGGGACGGCGAAGGGGGCGAATCCGGACCCGACAGACCCGACCGTCAGGCACAAGGGCGGACATCGAGTTCGCGGACTGTACTGGAATGAATACCCGGACGGCGTTGAACGAGTGTTGAAGGACTAACAGCGCTTGTCGCGTTCCACGTTGAATGCTGCCAGCCGGTCCACCAGTGCCCAGACGGCGCGATCCTGTTTGAACGCGCTGATCTGGGGCTCGCTTGTATGATAACGGGTGGTCGCCGTGCGGAGCGTATCGATGCTCTGGTGACGACTGCCGCCTGCCTGCGTCAATTTCAAGTAGCAAGCGTCGCCGACGATCGAATGACATCGAGCTTGCCACGGTCGATCGTATAAGCGGTCACCACTAAGGAACGTGGTGACAGGGTGACACCGGGTGACGTCGACTTGAGGTTCTAGGAAATCGACTCTAGGCGTGGAGTCATACCTACTACTGCTGTTCCTACGTTTCACTTGATACTTATTGGGTGTCACCCGGTGTCACCCATGCATTCGTTTCAAGCCAGTCAACGCTTTAGGGGTGACACTACCCCTGCATTTCGGTGTCACTCGGTGTCACTCGCTGTCACCCGCACAAATCCTATTGCCTTCACGCGGCCCAAAGATACCTACCAGATGTGACTGGCGTTCGAACGTGTGCCTGCGTTCTGACGACGGAGCCTAAATAGAAAGCCACTTGGGGTGGTTAAGATGCGAGCCGCGAAGCGCAGAATACTGAGCAGGAATTCGTTCGTCGCTCGCATCGCCGAACCACCCCCACGGTCCCCAAGGCCGTGGGGGTTCTTTTAAGGACATTGTAAAATGCGAGCAGATTACGAAGATTACGATATAGACGAACTTTGCAGCGAAGCGGGATGCGATAGTGAACCCGCGCCAGAGGCCAACTCGGACCCTGATAAAGAGTGGATGGAACATCCAGTGGAAGTGTCAACGCTTCCGGCCACCACTGCGCCCGGAACCTGTTTGGAAGGATTGAGTACTACGTGGGCCGAACTCATCGAGTTGTATCGGGATAACGCGGGCCTCAACGAAGAACCGTCTGTGCACTCGCTGTTTCGTTTTGAGGGCGGACGAAGCCGCGAACATGCTCGTGAGGCGTACGGTGTAATTGTCGAGGTTGATGGAGCCCGTAAGAGTTGGACACTGGACACGATTGAAGCCGAGCTTCGGAAGAACGGACTCTGTGGGGTCCTCTACACCACTCGATCGCACTCCGATCAGTCGCCTCACTTCAGAGTGGTTCTGCCTCTGGTCATGCCGGTTATGGCGGACAAGTATGAGAGGATCGTCCGCCATGTTGATGGAGTGATCTTTGGCGGTCAGTGTGATCCGAGCGGCCGGAAGCCCACTCAATTTCAGCGTCTTCCGGGATACGGCTCCGAGGTCCGGGTCATTGACGGCAAGCCGCTCGATCCCTCTACAGTTCCGGGAGGCTCGGAGGGCGGGGCACCATTGATCCCGGCCGGGATGATGCTATTCCCAGCGCCGTCCGGCGTTCAGCAGCTTGGGCACGTCAAAACGTGTTCACCGCCTGAATGCGTCGCAGCACTGTTGGACCCGGCCCGGGTGAACTCTCTGGACGAGGTGGAGCGTGTCGCCGGTCTGCTGGGTCAGGTCTGCGTGATGCAGGGCGACGCGTTCCGGGTCCGAGTGCCGAATGGAACTTGGATCGACGCAACACAGAGGACCGCAATAAGCCTGCTTAAGGAAAATTGGTCCCGGATCAATTACGTGAAAATCGAAGGGCGATTGATCGAAGAGGTGTTCCGGCGCTCGCTGCTACCGGTCGTTAGCGGGGAACTCGTCAGCCCTGTTGGCTCGCCTTGGGTCGAGTACCACGACCGGCGCTATTTGAATCGTGGGATTGCGCCACGGCTCCCGCCGAGTGAGATCGGCGCGGATGGTCGCCTCTTGATCGACTTCATAAATCTCAACATCTGCGCGGATGAACGCGACCGTGAGGAGATCGAGCGGGAAGTTCTGAACGGTGGGACGAGTGCGACGCGATGGGTATGGCACTGGCTCGCTCATCAGTACCAGAAGCCGGGTATCCCGCTGAGTACGGCGCTCTGGATTATCTCAATCGAACAGGGAATCGGTAAGACGCTGTTCGCGGATTTGATTCGAGAACTCTTCGGACTCCCGAACACGACCGTCGTCAACGCGGCCGAACTCAAGGGAGATTGGAACGATTGGATGGTCGGTAAGACCCTGATCGTGGCCGACGAGATTAATGTGATCGAGAAGAAATCCTTCTATTCCACCATCAAACGGTGGGTCGGTAATCCCAGCCTAGCGATCCGGAAACGTAACATCGGACATTGGGAAGTGCCCAGCACGGCCAATTGGCTGTTCCTGACGAACGATCCCAGTCCGATCGCCATTGACGCGGCCGACCGCAGGCACATGTTCCTAGAGGCGCAAGGTGACTTGAAAAAGGCCCAAGCCATGATTGAGGGAATGATGCCGATCCTCAATGATCCGGACCGTCGCCGGTCAGCGCTCGCAGAACTCGGGGCTTGGTTGGATCAAGTGCACATCGATGCCCGGTTGATCTCCCGTGCTCTCCCGTCCGCGCTGAAGTCCGACATTATCGAGACAACATCATCTCCGGTGGAACGGTGGCTCAAACATGAAGTTGAGGTCGGAAGGTTCACCGTTGGTCAGCAGCGTTCGACCAAATTTCTCTGGGCGACATACAAGGCGTGGGCTGACGATCACGGCGTCTTCAAGGGTCTGATAGCCGAACACATATTCACGTCCCAACTCGGAGTCGTAGCAAAGCGTGGTCTGATCGCGAGGTACCGATCCAAGATCGAGCGCGGTTGGAAGTTGATCAAGCTCCCGCCCGGCGTGGTGCCGTTCGAGGATATGGGCCTGATCAAGTCACCCGGGGTGAGCAAGATCAAGGAACTCATCGCAAAGGGGAAATGATACTGAGCCAGCAACCCGAGGCGAAGTACTGAACTGCCAAGCCTCCGTCTATCGATGGACACTCTCGGATACGTCCGTTGCACCAGTCCAATGTACTCGCCCAGCCGAAATTTCCGTTAGAATTCCGCCATTTAGCGGGCCATCTCGCGGTCGCCTCATCGCAGTGCATATGCTACCAATTGCACGGGACGGGGGAAAATGCTCGCAACTCCAAATTTCAGCTTTCTTGCTGGGCAGGACCAGAAGCTGGTTGAGCTTGGGGCATTGGCTGAGCGGTATTTCCGTGACGACCCGTCGACATCACTACTCAAGCTCCGACAGTTCGCCGAGTTGCTAGCCAAGCTGATCGCTGCTCATCACGGAGTGTATCAGGGCGAACGCGAAACCTTCGAGGAAACCCTGCGGCGGCTCGCCTATGACCGTGTCCTGCCGCGAGAGACCGCCGACCTGTTCCATCAGCTTCGGAGACTAGGTAACGCGGCAGCACATGAGGTTAGCGGAACCCGGGCCGAGGCCCTGACCGGACTCAAGCTCGCCCGTCAACTCGGCATCTGGTTCTACCGCACCTATGCCAAGCAACTCGCCTTCAAGCCGGGTCCCTTCGTGCCTCCTCCGGAGCCAGTCGATGCCACGGCTGCACTCAGGGCCGAGATCGCCGCCTTGCAGCAGAGGGTCATTGAGACCGAGGACGCGGCGGCCCGTGCCCAGCGTGAGGCAGAGGAGCATGCACGGGCGCGGGAGAGTGCCGAAGAGCGCTCGCAACGCGAGGCAGAGGAACGCGCCGTCTGGGAGAAGCTGGCACAGGACTCAGAGACCGAACGCAACAAGATTGCCAGTCACCTCGCCGCTGTGCAGGCGGCGGCCGAACAGGCCCCCAAAGCCGAGGCCATCGAGTACCTCACGTTGGGCGCGGAGGCTGCGGTCCAAATCGACCTCGACGAAGCAGCGACCCGTGACCGCATCGACCAGCAGCTTCGAGATCGTGGCTGGGAGGCGGATACCAAGAAGATTCGCTTCAGCGAGGGCGTGCGCCCGGCAAAGGGCCACAACATGGCGATTGCCGAGTGGCCGACGGCGAGCGGCCCGGCCGACTACGCGCTCTTTGTCGGCACCAAGCTGGTCGGAGTTGTCGAGGCCAAGCGCAAGCGCAAGAATGTCTCGGCGGCCATCGACCAGTCGGAACGCTATTCTGCGTCCATCAAGTCACCCGACGGCGGCGAGTTCGTGGGCGGCCCGTGGGACACGTACAAGGTTCCTTTCGTCTTCGCGACGAACAGCCGGGGCTACCTCAAGCAGATCGAGACCGAGAGCGGCATCTGGTTCCGCGACATTCGCCGGGCAGCCAATCACCGCCGCCCTCTGGTCGACTGGCCGACTCCCGAGGGCCTCATTGGGCAGTTGGAGATCGATCAGGACGCCGCCGCAGAGTCGCTCAAGGAAATGCCCTTCGAGTTCGGCTTTCCCCTGCGCGACTACCAGCAGAACGCGATTAAGGCGGTGGAGGGGGCCCTTGCCGCCGAGCCGCGCACGATGTTGCTGGCTATGGCGACCGGAACCGGCAAGACCAAGCTTGCCATCGCCATGCTGTACCGGCTCCTCGCCAGCAAGCGCTTCCGGCGCATCTGCTTCGTCGTTGACCGGTCAGCCTTGGGGGATCAAGCCTCGGGCGAGTTCACCAGCACCAAGGTTGTTTCGGGCAAGGCGTTTGCCGACATCTTCGGCCTGAAAGACTTGAAAGACGTAGCCCCGGACGCCTCCACGCGGGTGCATATCTGCACGATTCAGGGGTTGGTGAAGCGGGTCCTGTATGCGGCGGACGCCTCCAAGGTGCCGCCGGTCGATCAGTACGACCTGATCGTCGTGGACGAATGCCATCGTGGCTACCTGCTCGACCGGGAAATGTCCGACTCGGAACTGAGTTTCCGAGGGCAGGAGGACTACATTTCGAAGTACCGGCGGGTGCTGGAATACTTCGATGCGGTGAAGATCGGCCTTACGGCCACACCAGCGCTGCATACCACCGAAATCTTCGGCGATCCGATTTTCAAGTATTCCTACCGGGACGCCGTCATCGACGGCTGGCTGATCGATCATGAGCCACCAATCCGGATCACGACGGCACTGGCTCAGGCGGGCATCAAGTTCGAGAAGAACGAGAAGGTCGAACTGCTGAACACCCGAACAGGGGAGATCAACCTCGCTCACGCCCCTGACGAGATCAATTTCGCGGTCGAGCAGTTCAACAAGAAGGTAATAACGCCGGAGTTCAACCGAGTCGTTGCCGAGGAACTGGCGAAAGACATCGATCCTGCCGAACCGGATAAGACGCTGATCTTCGCCGCCACTGATGCCCACGCCGACCTCGTCGTCGCCAAACTGAAAGAGGCCTTCGTGGCCCGGTATGGCGAGGTGGACGATGCCGCCGTAAAGAAGATCACGGGCAGCGTCGATCAGGTAAAGAAGCTGATCCTTTCGTTCCGGAACGACACCAATCCCAAGGTGGCGGTCACGGTCGACCTGCTGACCACCGGCATCGACGTGCCCAAGATCACCAACTTGGTGTTCCTAAGGCGGGTAAACAGTCGCATCCTGTACGAGCAGATGATCGGGCGGGCGACGCGTCTCTGTCCGGAGATCGACAAGGAAGTCTTCCGCATCTACGACGCCGTCGATCTCTACCCGCACCTCCAAGACCTCACCGAGATGAAGCCCGTCGTGGTGAATCCGTCGATAGGCTTCGGCCAGTTGATTGCCGAATTGGTAGCCGCCCAGAAGGAGGCGGACCGGGAGACCATCCGGGAGCAACTCACCGTCAAGCTCCGGCGCAGGCTCAAGAGCATGCCACCGGAAATGCGGGACCGCTTCGAGGGCGAGGCGGGCGAGACACCGGAGCAGACTCTCCAACGACTGAAGGAGGGAGCACCGGCCGAACTCTCCCAGTGGTTCTCGGATAAGAACGGCCTTGGCCCGATCCTCGACTGGAAGTCCGACGGGGAAAACCCGCCCTTCGTGCCGATTTCCTCCCATGGTGACGAGGTCGTGTCGGTGACGCGCGGCTACGGTGACGGCCAGAAGCCCGAGGACTACCTCGATGGGTTCAGCAAGTTCGTAAAGAACAACATCAATACTATTGCGGCCCTTCGGATCGTCATCAGTCGTCCCCGTGACCTGACCCGGGCGGACCTGCTGGAACTCAAGCGGGCGCTCGATAAGAATGGATATACGGAAGCGAACCTGAAGACGGCTTGGGCGCAGGCCAAGAACCAAGACATTGCCGCACCCATCATCGCTTACGTTCGGCAGGCGGCGTTGGGAGACCCGTTGGTGCCCTATGGCGACCGGGTCCGGGCGGCGATGCAGAAGATTCTGACAAGCCGTCAGTGGACGGAGCCGCAGAAGCGCTGGCTCAAGCGGATCGGGGACCAAATCGAGAAGGAGACCGTGGTGGATAGGGCCGCCTTGGATCGGCAGCCGTTCGCGGCGGATGGTGGGTTCACGCGTCTCAACAAGATATTCAATGGCACGCTCGAAAGCGTGCTAGGCGAGATCAATGAAGAATTGTGGAAGGGAGCGGCCTGATGGCCAGCACGACTGACATTGTCGCGAAGCTGTGGGCGCTCTGCAACGTTCTGCGCGACGACGGCGTCACCTACAACGAGTATGTGACCGAACTGACCTACCTCCTGTTCCTCAAGATGCTTCAGGAGACCGGGAAGGAAGACCGCCTCGCCAAGCAGTACCGCTGGGCCGAATTGGCCCGGCGCGAAGGGATGGATCAACTCGAATACTACAAACGCCTCCTGCTTGATCTCGGCGCTACGAGCACCAAGGATGGCCTTGTGCGGGCGATCTTCACCGACGCCCAGACCCGGCTGCGCAAGCCGACCAACCTGAAGGCGCTCACCTCTAGTATCGACCAGCTTGACTGGTTCTCGGCCCGCGAGGAGGGGCTGGGCAACCTCTACGAAGGCTTGCTGGAGAAGAACGCGTCGGACAAGAAGTCCGGTGCGGGTCAATATTTTACGCCGCGGCCGCTGATCGACTGCATCGTCCGACTCGTCAAACCCCAGCCGGGAGAGATCGTACAGGACCCTGCCGCAGGCACGGCGGGCTTCCTCGTGGCGGCCGATCATTACATCAAAGAGCAGACAGACGACCTCTACAAACTGGGGGAGCAGCAGGCGTTCTTCCAGCGCAACAACGCTTTCACCGGCGCGGAACTGGTACCGGACACCCATCGCCTGTGCCTGATGAACCTCCTGCTGCATGGTATCGAGGGTGGTGTTCTGTTGGCGGATACCATGTCACCGGACGGCGAGAGCCTGCCCAAGGCCGATGTCGTCATGACGAATCCGCCCTTTGGCACCAAGAAGGGTGGGGGACGGCCGACGCGGAATGATTTCTCGATCACTGCCGACACGTCGAACAAGCAGCTAGCGTTCGTCGAGCATATCGTGCGCTCGCTGAAGCCGGGCGGGCGGGCCGCTGTGGTGCTGCCTGACAACGTGCTGTTCGAGGACAACACGGGGCGACGACTCAGGACGTGGCTGATGGACCTATGCAATCTGCACACGATCCTGCGCCTGCCCACCGGCATTTTCTACGCGCAGGGCGTCAAGACCAACGTGCTGTTCTTCCAACGGGGCAAGACCGACAAGGCGAATACCAAGGCGGTCTGGGTCTACGATATGCGGGCCAACATGCCTGCCTTTGGCAAGACTCGTCCGCTCACCGTCGCCGATTTCAAGGACTTTGAGGCGGCTTATGGCAAGGACGCGACCGGCGGCTCAAAACGCAAGGACGAAGGCGAGGAGGGGCGTTGGCGTTGTTTCACACGCGAGCAGATCGCGGCGCGTAACGACAACCTCGACATATCATGGCTGCGTGACACCGAGATCGAAGCCGAGGAACAGCTAACCGAGCCCGAGGATATCGCCGCGGCGATCATTGGGCACCTCAAGGCGGCGCTGGAGGAGATTGAGACGTTGTCGGAGGAGTTGGAGCCGGAGACTGTGGCAGAAACTTTTGTGGAAGCAGCAGAATGAACAGACTGCCTGAGGGGTGGGCCTATACCAAGTTGACGGATGTTGCGGAGAAAATTGGTAGCGGAGCGACGCCCAAAGGCGGGCGTGAAAGTTACCTACATTCAGGCATTCCGCTCGTTCGCTCGATGAATGTGCACTTCGAGGGCTTTAGGGATGACGGACTTGCATTTCTCGATGCTCAGCAAGCACGAAAGCTGGACGGCGTTATTGTTCAGGAAAGTGATGTCCTGCTGAACATTACCGGTGCTTCAATCGGTAGGGTCACCGCCGCACCTAGCCGAATGCACGGAGCACGTGTTAATCAGCATGTCTCGATTATCCGCTTGGTCAACGGTATCGAACCACGATTCATCTGCCTCAATCTAGCTGCCCCTGAGATGCAGCGCTTGATTGTTCAAGAGAACTACGGCGTCACTCGACCTGCGTTGACAAAGTCGATGATCGAAAACTTTCGCATTGCTGTACCGCCACTCCCCGAACAACGCCGCATCGTAGCGAAGATCGACACCCTCTCCGGCAAGTCCAAGCGTGCACGTGATCACCTCGATCACGTTCCGCTGTTGGTGAGAAGATACAAGCAGGCAATACTTGCCGCCAGTTTCCGCGGCGACCTAACGCGGGAATGGCGAGTCGGCAAGAATTTAGGCGTCTCAATAAAAGACCTTGAAATGCGCCGAAAGGCTTCATGGGAGCGCGAGCATCAGGACGGTCGTATTAAAGGGCGCTACAGCGCAGCCGATCCCATTGACTGGCAACCTTCAATTCAAGAATTGCCAGCCGGTTGGGTCTGGGCTTCCGTCGATCAAATTACGTCCCTCATTCAATATGGTTCATCGGCGAAAACTAGCGAAGCCTCGGAAGGCGTTGCCGTGATGAGGATGGGCAATATTCAGGATGGGAAGCTAGATTTCTCGTCTCTGAAGTATCTGCCCAATAATCACATTGAATTTCCAGAACTGCTGCTAGTGAAAGGAGATGTACTGTTCAACAGGACTAACAGTGCTGAGCTAGTCGGCAAGACGGCGGTCTACAGCGGCAACCCTAGTAAGGCTTCCTTTGCATCGTACCTAATACGCCTACGGTGCTGCGGGTTACTACCTCAGCTTCTCAGCAGTTATATTAATTCCTCACACGGTAGGGAGTGGGTTGCGTCTGTCGTGAACCAGCAGGTTGGTCAAGCCAACGTAAATGGTACGAAATTGAAGCAGCTTGGAATTCCCGTGATGCCGGAAGCAGAACAGAGCGAAATCGTCCGTCGCATCGAGCACGCCTTCACATGGATCGACCGCCTCGCCGCCGAAGCGACCAGTGCACGCAAGCTGGTTGACCTACTCGATCAGGCCATCCTCGCCAAGGCGTTCCGTGGTGAACTGGTGCCGCAGGACCCGAGTGATGAACCCGCCAGCGTGCTGCTTGACCGGATCAGGTCCGAGCGAGCATCAACAGCGGCGGCAAAGCCCAAACACAAGGCAAAGAAGTGATGGGATCGCCCGCTGAATTGACCGCTGGAGAGCCATGATTTCGGCTCTGTTGCAGTTGGGGTACCGCTGCTCTTCTAGTTGCTCCCGCGCCCGCCCCCAGTCCGGCTGCGATACAGGCGGTGACGATCTCGCCGAGCGACTGTTGCTTCGTGCGGGCGGACTCGGGCTGAGGTCGTGCCTCGACTCCTAGAAGTTCAGTGCAGTTTCTGAATGTGGTCGCGAACGAAGCCACGCATGCCTCCGCTCGCGATGGTCTGGAAAACCTCGTTCAACGCGTCTTGCTCGGTTACGAAGGTTTCATCCCAGACCGTCGATCCGCCCTCGTTGTCGATGACTTCGAGAATCCAAGCCTCGTCCCCCTCGACCCTGTAGATCAGGACTTCCACGGTTGTCCCTTCTCGAGTGATCTTCCGGCTGAGGCGGGAGCGGATGATCTTGTAATCGTCCATCTGGGGGCGTCTCGTCGGTGGCGATGAAGTCGGCCATTGTAGGGTCTAGGTCCGGACGGACAAGGCTTTGGCGACGCGTTGGACGCTGCTCAAGCTGGACCCGGTCTGTGTTGCGACCTGACGCAGGCTCTGGCCGCCCGCGAGCAGCGCGGCTCGGATGGCTCGGGTCTTCTCGGCGGGCATCCGGGGACGACCAAGGACCTTCCCCTGAGCGCGGGCGCGACTCAGACCAGCCAGCACCCGTTCGCGGATCAACGCCCGCTCGAATTCGCTGAATACCCCGAGCATCTGGAACATCGCCGCGCCCGCCGGGGTGCTGCTGTCGAGGCCCTGCTGGTGCAGATATAGACCGATCCGTAGCGATCGAACCTCCTGAAGGAATTCGACGAGGTCCTTGAGGCTCCGACCGAGCCTATCGACGGACCAACAAGCGATTAGATCGAACCGTCGCCGGGAAGCATCCTTGAGCAGTCGGTCCAGTGCAGGGCGATCCTTTCGGGATTTCGCCCCGGAAATCCCGTGGTCCGAATAGACCTCGACGATCTCCCATCCGGCCCGAGCTGCAACGGCTTGCAATTCCCGTTCCTGATTCTCGCAATTCTGGGCATCAGTAGAGACGCGAGTGTAGATTGCCACGATCTTGGTCATTCAGCCTCCGGAAAGCAGGGTCCTACCCTATGCGTCCAGAATCAGGTTCTCCCACGGACCCTCGGCGTAGGCGGAGGGACGCCCGTATAGGTGCTATCGTTGGCCTACGCCTAGGGGGGAGGTTCTCGTGTCACGCACATGGATATTTCAGTGCAATCCGGACCGGTTCGATATCGACGGCTATCTGACGCAGAACGTTGGGCAACTGTCGTGGTTGGTGGCCCGGTACAAGGATGACATTGGTGTTGGGGATACCGTGTACCTGTGGCGCAGTGGCGAAGACGCTGGAATTGTTAGCGAAGCCGAGGTCATAGGGCCTGTTGAGACTCGCCTCGATGATCCCGAAGCCCAGCCGTTCTGGATCGGCGGCGATGCAGGGTTAGAACCGTCTCCCCGTGTCCGAATGGCCCTGAAGCGGGTCGCAAATCGTCGGGAAGTGATTCAGCGAAGCTGGCTGAAGGAAGATCACCAGTTGAGGGACCTCAGCATCATCAAGATGCCGACTGGGACCAACTTCCCAGTCGCACCCCACCTCGTCACTCGTCTTGCCGCGATTTGGGCGAACACCGGACGAAACTGGACTTATCCGGAAGTGGTGGCCGCGCTGTGGGCGTACGAACAGGTATGGGATCAGTCGATATCCACCGGCAAAGGGTCTCCGGTGGATCAAGTATCTCGGTTGATTAACCGCGTGCTGCCCGGGGTCTACAACAAGCTTATGAACTTCAGGGCGCTGGACCCTCGCGTTGCTGCCAAGGGGCTGGACGCGGGTTCCAAAGTAGACCGTCAGGCATGGGAGGAGTTTTTCGATGGCGGCGCTCAGTCGATTCGTACTGCCGCTCTAAGACAGCGATTCGAGGAACTTTGGCCTCCCTCGGAGAGTGGTCCAGAACAGCCCACTCTGCCTGATGAATCTGCGGTTCGAGATGCGCTGGACGCCGAGGTCATTCGACTGGAGAAGGTACTTCGGGAGAAGACTCTTGCCGAGTTGATGGTTCTCTACGCTGGACAGGCCAAGAAGACACATGCTCGCCGCCGTCCTACCCGTACGAATGCGTTCGACCGGAATCCACTTGTGGTACTGATCACAAAACGCCGAGCTTCGTTCAAATGTGAGGTTGTTGGGTGTCAAGTTCCGGCATTCATTGCCGGGGATAACAAGCCGTATGTCGAGACCCACCATCTCGTTCCGCTCGCTGATGGCGGCGATGATCGGATTGAGAACACAGCCTGCCTATGCGCGGTTCATCACAGGGAGATTCACTGTGGAAAGAACCGAGACATGCTGACGGCAGCGCTACAGACGATCCGCGCAACTTAAACGACGAGCGGCTATGCGCGGAACCACACATTCCGGATCGGCTGTGGATTTCCTCCGGGAACTTGCCCGGCAACTGTATGAGCGCCGCCATCAAGCGGTTCTGGTGCCGTTCCGGGATTGCTCAGGCCCGGACTTCCAGCCGACCCAGCAGGACTGCCATTCAAACGTCGACGAATGGTGCATCAGCCACCCAAGGCACCGGGCGGTAAGGGGTTGGTTCGTGTACGAGGCGTGGCTTCCGCAAGGGTTCTGCCGGTTCGCTTCGCACTCTGTGGTTCTCGACGAGGAGGGGGAGCTATTCGATTTGACGCCGACGAGAGCCGTCCAGAGATACCCCTTCCTTCGGAATCACCTAACCGACGAGGAATTCGTCCTGATGATCTCGGCCCGACGGCTCGTCCGTCTGGAACATCACGTCAGCGCCCACCTGTAGCCCCCGACAGCTTACCGGCCGCTCTGCTCGGCCGAGCAGATTGCAACAGGCGACGAGGCCGGCCTCACGACCGGAACTGTAATCTTGCCTCTTAACCCCCTCCGGCCGCCTGCGACCGTCTACTTCGGGCGGTTCAATGCTACGGTGAAGGCCGATCATCAATGCCCGATTCGTTGATACATCGTTGCATCGTGTCGGCTTCGTCGGCCGTGCCAAACCTGTAGAGGCGGGCGCATGTCTCCGGCCGATACCCCGGCATCGAATGCCAGCCGGTTGGCTCCGCGATGCGATCCGCGGCCTCCTTCAATTCGCGTTCATCGGCCGTCGAAAACGGCGGATCGCTGCAAACATACTGTTTGTGCTCTGCATATTGCGCTACGATGTTCAACCAATGGGGGCAGGGGAACGCCTGTGAAACTCAAAGAATTTCAAATCTATAAATACAAAAGCATTATAGATTCCGGACCAATCGAGGTCGGCGATCTGAGTGTCCTAGTGGGAAAAAACGAAGCCGGTAAGACCTCGCTCCTTCGTGCGTTGCATAAGCTAAATCCGTTCCAAACGGACCCGTACTCGATCGACAGGGAGTGGCCACGGGGCGACCGGCCCAGCAAGAGCGATCGGCAATTCGTGTGCAGGGCTTCTTTTGAACTGACACCGCAAGAGAAGTCTGACCTTCAAGAGTTCAATAATCAGCCGTTACCGGATCGTGTGATCGTGAAGAAGGACTACGCGGGCCGCTTTGCCGTGGAATTTCCGCAAGGCCTTTTCCCTGATCAAGTCCATCCCAGCGAAATCGAAAATGCATGCGCGACCTTCCCTGTTCCGATGGAACCCGTGGCTGATGCGTTCCGCAAGATCGCTGCCGAAGCTGTGGCTGCAGCATTGAAGCTTGCGCGAGAAGGACGTTTCACCGAGTTATCAGGGCTTGGTAGCGCACAGATTCCAGAACTTGAGGCTGCAAAATCACCAGACAATCCGGAGCCGCAGCATTCCAACGAAACCAACTATGTTAATGCCTACACTGCCAAGGTGACTGATTTAGGGGCAAAACTAGCTGCTACTCAAACTATGCAGCAGAAAGCGCATGAGTACGTCATTGGACACTTACCCGTCTTTATCTACATGGATGAGTATCGCACGTTCCAAGGAACTGCGTTCCTAGAACAGGTCAAACAACGTGTTGATAAGAAGAAGGCAACCCCGGAAGACGAAACGCTATTGATGATAATGGCGCTGTCGAATCTGAACTTGGATGACGAAGTCAAGAAGGCGCAATCGTCAGACAGGGAACAACGGCAGTATGATTTGGATGATGCGGGCGCTTCTCTTACTAACTTGATCAAGGGACGATGGGGACAGAGCAAGTATTCCGTCCAATTTCGCGGAGACGGCACGCAGTTTTTTACGCTGGTAGAGAGTGCCCCCGGTTCCGGGCTTATCCGGTTGGAAGAGCGTTCCAAAGGCTTTCAGTGGTTCTTTTCGTTTGATCTATTGTTCATGCACGAAAGCAAGGGAAGCTTCGCTGGATGCGTTTTGTTGCTAGACGAACCCGGCCTTCATCTTCATCCGGATGCGCAACAGGATTTGCTTCGCCGTTTGGAGGCTTACGCAAAAGACAACACCCTGATTTACTCGACGCATTTGCCATTCATGCTGGATGTGCGCCAACCTGAACGTATCAAAGTGATTACGGATTTAGGCCGCGGCGCGGTTGTAACCGAGAACCTGTACGACACGCAGCCAGAGGCTAAGCTGACATTGCAAGCTGCTCTAGGCATGAGTGGAAGAACGAGCTTTCTGTTGTCGCAGCGAAATCTCGTCGTGGAAGGCGTTCACGATTATTGGTTGGTTACGGAGCTTTCAAATCTTTTGATTCGGTCAGGGAAGGTGGGTTTGCCGGATGATGTCTACGTGACGGCCGCTGGCGGTGCGCCGGAAGCTGCATACGTAACGGCAATCATGATCGGGCAGAATCTCGATGTGGTCACACTTTTGGATTCTGATGACTCTGGGCAGGAAGCCGCCGACAAGTTGGTGAAGCGCTGGTTAACCCGATACAAGGACGCTAAAGCGGCGATCGTCATGCTAGGCGACGCTATTGGCATCAGCACCAAAGTTGAAATCGAAGATTTATTTCCTGCTGACTACTACGTTGAAAAAATCAACACCGTCTACGGCAAGTATCTCGCGGCCGCCGGGGTGACGAAGTTAGAATTGTCTGGTGGTGGGAGTCTTTCCGATAAGGTCGAGCGAGCCTTCAAGGCAGTAGGCCTCTCTTTCAATAAGGGTTCAGTCGCAAAGGCAATCCGAAGTGACCTAGCCAAGATGCCGGACGTTGGGAAGCTGCCACCGCCTGTTCTCGTTAATGCGGAAAAACTCATGGCGGCAATCAACGCCGCATTTGGAGCCTAGTTTAGGCGATCCAATACCATGTGTTTTTGGGATGCCATGGCGTGACCCGGCCAAGGTCATAAGGGAGTGGATTTTCCTGAGTTTAAGAGAAGTGGCCCGGAGAAGCGATTTTGGTACACGTAGTTCCCGCAAGAGTGCTCTCTCCAGTCCGAGAGTAAGTTGAGACAATATTTCGACGACAGAGTGACCTACGCGGAATCGGGCAAGGGAGCCTCCAAATGAACTCGCGTACTTGCGAAAAGACTCATGGTTTTGTCTGAACGCGGAGACGGTGAATGCCCATAAGCGAGAAGACGGTAGAACTGAACTACACAACGGCAGTGACGGCTGAGCTTCTAGCGATCACAGGCAAGCGCGTCTCAGTGTGGGCGCCGACGCTCCAGCAAGAGGCTCAGTTGGGCTACGATGCAAGAATGGACGCGGCCATGGGCGTCTCACTCTATGTTCAGTACAAGCGGGCAGTGTGGCGAGCACGGACGCAGTCGTGGAAATTTTCCCTTAATGACACCGCAGACGAGGATCAGCATGCAAAGCTGGTCCAGCGTGCGAACTGGTGTACCACGCGCTACTGCCTGCCGCTTTTCAACAGTTACAATATCATACGGCAATATGTAGGCACTCGTGCGTTCATGGAGTCGCCGCATGTGTTCTGGCTTGATCCTCGAAGAGTGCCAATGCCGAACAACGGGAGGGGCCGCCACTCCGTCTACATTACACGAAATGCACCGCACCAACTCACTCTACACTCGAATCCACAGTCTTTTGATGCGGACGGAAGATTCAAGACTACGATGAGAGAACTTAGTGACCGCATAACGGGCGCAAGAGTGGCGGAGGAAGTAGCGCAGGCTACGGCGTCGAGGCCCTCTACTTTTGGAGGGCGTATTACAACGCCCTTGCGCGATAGTTCAGAAGATTCTGGGGGGCGCGGCCCGACACCGCCGGATGATGGCCATGGTAGCGGCGGAGACGGAGCCGGTACGGGGCTCGTGGGCTTCATATTAGACGAGTGACGTTCGTGCGAAATGGGAGCAGTTACCGTCGCATAGGTGATGAGGCGATAGGAAGCTAACATGTACGTTTACTGGTGGTACGACGAAGAACTGCACGCCATCAAAATTGGCATGGGACGCGACAGTGCCGGACGTCGGGATAGCTACTCCGAAGTCTACGGAATGCGCCCCAAGAACGGCACATTGAAGTCGCGGCTGCTACCGTCGCGCGATGCTGCTAAGCATGTCGAGCAACGCACACATTGGGCACTCAGAACTAAGGGCTTTAGGCACCTGCGCCTACAGTCCACGAAAGGGACTTCTACAGCAGCGGAGGTCTTTGCCTTGGGAGGTAGCCGCACTTATGCCGAGGCTGACGAACTGGTCGCGGCGATCATAGCGAGCGTGATCGGTGCTGCACCGAAGCGGGTTATGCGCAACGCGATCGAGGCCGAGGAGTACAAGCGGCAGGCTGACATGATTCTTAATGAGGCCCGTGCTCTGTTGCCAGCAATGCAGTCAATAGAGCGCAGATTCGCGCCCGTGCGTGAGGCACTTTGGAAAATAGGCAGAGATATTCAGGGCGGCGTCCGATACATTAAGAACACTAGCTCCCGCTGCGCTATAATGTGGATTAACAGCGGCTATCTCGCCTTGTGGAAAGATGACAGAGTACCATTCAAGAGCGGGTTCGGAGATAATTCTCCGTTTGTTCGATGTCCGGTGAACTCTACGGAGTTTATAAGTGGCGTCGAACGGTGTGCAACAAAGCCATCTAAAAAGCTTACCCATCTGGACATTCAAGAGAGTAGTGCTTTCCTGCAAGGTGGGAAGCGCGATCTCACCGTCGCGGAGGATTGGACGCCAAAGCTTGAGAAGCTAATTGAGCGATTGGCCCCTGTACACGCTGCAGCGCTTCGCAATAAACCCATTGTCGAAGCTGCTCAGAAATCTCTACTAAAAAGCTTGTTCGGACCGGACCCCGAAGACCTTGCCGCATTAGTTGAAGCGACGTTTGGTCTCCCCATGGGAAGCGCATATCGCCCCCGGTGACCGCCGAACGCCACCATACAATCAAGGAGGCGTAGTGGGAGCATCACTAATCTCGATCTCACCGGTGCAATCCCACAATTCTGAAAGGTGTTCGCCGAAGTGCATCGGTAGTGGTTCCCGTTGAAGTGGGCTCCCCGACCCAGCATCGTAGCCGAGTGTTGCAAATGGCGTGTGAATTGCGAGAATCAGAGGCTCCGGAGCCCGCACCATCTCGCGAACGGTCGGCTCAGTTGGACTAATGATCGCTGTACGGCGCTCGGCGTTACAGGTTCTCTTCAAGGACCAGCAGGATGCCAAGAAGCTCGCTGATACCCTTCACGCTCGGAGAGGTAGTGGCATTCCGGGATATGGAAGCTCCGCTGGTTTTGTGTATCACGCACAAACGTTTCGGAAGATCACGTCGATTTTGGACTAGGAAGCGGGTGCTGCATCAGGCCGATTATGATGGACGCTTCAAGGATGGCGTTCTGAGTGTCCCGTAGTCGACGGGGATTCCGTCATCATCGGCGGCACACGACTCCGGTTGATCTCGCTGGACGCCCCTGAGGCAAAGCAGACCTGCCGCAGTGCCAAGGATGTTGAACACGACTGGGGCCAATCTGCTGTGAACTAGAGTGACTGATCAGGGGGCGGCAGAGCCTAGTCTCGAAACTGACATCTACGATCGTGTCCATCTGGGCTACACAGACACAATCATCGTGCACGCGGCACCCTCAATCTTCACGATCAGATTTTCGGCGTACAGGCGGCCCACGCCGGAGGAATACGCCCCTCCCAAGGTGGCAACGGCCGAAATGGATGGTTCCGATGTCAGCCTTTTACTTCTGTACGGACAGGATTTGTCGTCGGTTTTCTGGACTGATTATCGATGGTCACTGATGCAAATGTGGGATGGCTGGAGGTGGAGTGCACATGGGATGCCATCACGTAGGTTGCGGGAATATCCCATTGCGCGGTAATCCATTTGGGATCGATTACAAATTCCTTGAAGCGTTCAAGTTCCTCACGGACGGTTTCGAGAATCTTGAATCTCCATCGCCCGTCGATCTTTTCTTCCTTGTTAGTTGAGCGTCCTCCGTAGATCAGATGGGAAACCTGCTGGTTTAACTCCTTGCTGTGTTTCCTTGGATGCAAGCTCGCATAGCCATTCCGAGTATAGGTTTTAGCCAGTTCTTGTTCATTACGGGGACCTTTCTCAAAAAACTCCAGCAGGTTCCTCGCGTGCATACAGAACGACTCGATCAGTACGCTTGTGAGGAACTCGTCATCACCGGGCAGGGGCTTTATTAACCTGTCATACGTGCGGACCAGCATTGTGATCTCGTACGGTAGGTGTTCTCGTATCAGGTCATCCATCTGGGCCTCCTTCGTACAAGTCTGGCACGCCAATACGAGCGGCGCTATTCCGCTAGAAGTTAGAGAAAAAGTAGACAACTTAACAGTAACTAGGCAGCTTGAGCCAAAAGGCCTTTCATACTCAGTTCTCGTAAGCTTTAGTGCGATGGTCCCCACCAGACCTTTCGAGCCACTTCGAACAGCGCTTGTGCTCTCCCTCCAATGGCCATCTCGTTCCATTCTCTTGCGAGCATCAGGGACCGGTTCAAATGGAGAT
The DNA here is from genome assembly GCA_046296475.1 of Reyranella sp. Taxonomy (GTDB): domain Bacteria; phylum Pseudomonadota; class Alphaproteobacteria; order Reyranellales; family Reyranellaceae; genus Reyranella. Next base: position 199,473 of record JBKBLH010000002.1, on the reverse strand, counting down.
TCGAGACTTCGAAGAACTTGGCTCGCTTCTCTGGAAAGGCATGGTGCTGCAACGACCGGTTGGCTCCATAGTGGAGCAAGGTCAGGTTACCGATGGTCGCTTTCGACACCTGTCTTTCGTATATCGCGGCTAGCCGAGAGGAGAGAGGACGTCCCGATAGATGGGCATAATACGCCTCTGCCGCCTCTGTTGGATTGGCAACTGAGCCATCGCCGAGCGGCCAATACTCGAACCAGCTACTCGGCAGAATGTGGTCTACGTCCAGCACTTCGAGGTTCACAGGCAACTGCTCCTCGGATTGTCCGGGCCGCATCCCAATTTCGAGCGAGATCAGCACAGCCTTAATGCGCTGAGAATCGAGCCGCCCCGGATATGCAGGGCCGTCCATCCACTCCTTCAGGAACTCTTGGTCAGTTGGCCACCGTGATGCCTCACCGTCGAGTGCCGCCAAAGAAGAGCGAATCCCTGTCGCGGAGACACCTTCCTCGGAAGTCTTCTTGAGGAGAGATGCAAAGGTGTTGTTGTAGTTCTTTGTCGTGAGGCCGCACACTGAGCGTCGCACCAAGTACGACTCGATTGCGTCGAAGGTCGTCAACTGGTCGGACACTGACATAAACGAATTTGCAATTCGTAGCGCTAATGAATGCGTGGTCGAAGCATCCCACGCGCGCGTCCTGTTGCCGAACCGCGCAATCGGGGTGCCACCGGCACCAGAGATAAGCTGCTGATAGTGACCAGCTAGGCTGTTGAGGATTTCAAGCTGCTGCTTGGCCGACTTGGTACTCTCTCCGGTCGCAAACGCTTTGTAGGCGAAGTATAGTCGGCTTACGTCGATTTCCTCGACCAACTCCGCTTGCAGCGCGGAATGCATGAACCACTCCAGACGGGGCCGGACGAGACGCCCCCTACGCTGTGGCTCGGACCAGAAGCCATTCTCAAATGGGCTCCATAAATTGTCGAACAGCAGCTTGGTGTCGGTGCCTTCTCGATCCGCACGCATGAAGACGAAGTTTCGAATAAGGTCTGTCGCGTGAAGCTGAGCACCATGGCCGTTTAAGGTCTCGAAGATCACTTGAGCGTCGTCCTTCGCCCCCAGCGATATCGAGACGAGATGTAGGTCTGTTAGCATTGACTCGGTCAATGCCGTTGCTCGTTGGTCAATTTGGGCGTCGCCGTCCTGTCGTAGCCAAGTTCCGGCTTCTGTTGCGAAGTACCACACGGCCTCCAGTGGCGGTGGGTGGTCGATCCCGATCTTTCTCAGTGATCCGCCTTGGGTGAAGCTGGATGGGAATCGCGACCGTAGGTCTTCAAGGGATTCAGCGGTCATCACCTGCCGATACATTTCTCGATCTCGAAATGTCGGCCAGACCTTGAACACTTCCGTATCGGAATCGGTCATGGTCGATTCGTTGCCGTTCGCAAGGCAACCTTCGACGATGGTTAGCAATTTCGACTGGCTCAGGCTTCGCAAATTGATCGCGAGCGCGGCCAACACATACTGAAGGGTCGTCAGGCGTTGCTGACCGTCGATAATGTGAAGGGTGTCTACGCCGAGAAGACCGGTGCGAAGCTGCGGCTCGACGACTGTCGCACCCAGAAAGTGAGGTGTTGTCGGTTTGCCACTGGCCCGACTATCGGCTTTTCCCGAGATGTCCTGCCACAGGCGTTCCCATTGATCGTCCCGGTTCCAAACGTAGTTACGCTGAAAGAAGGGAACCCGGAACTGACGACGGTCCTGAAATAGCTTCTGTATAGAGACAGTTTCGGATTCCACATGGCCCCCCGTATTGCCGAACGCCTGCGCGACGTTCCCCCAACGTCACGGTAGCATCATGCGCGCGACGCGTAACCAACCCTTCGACGGCCTCATCTATCCGAGTCGAAAGGCAGGAAAGTCTGCGTACTGGTCTTTGAACCGGTCGTCGGGCGCCTCGCCGCGGAGCAGATATCCCTTCGGGTCGGCAAAGCCGTAGACGCTGCGCTTCGGGCGGTCGTGCCAATTGATGTTGAACGCCGCGAGCTTCGGAAAGAACTGGAGCTTACTGTAGGGTAGGTGGTCGTGAACCCAGTACGCGAGCGGTCGCCAGTCCTTGCTCGCTGCGTAGCGATCCGCGAACCATGGCACCACAACACAGGCGGTCGCACCTCGGCCGCCCTCAGCGTCCAGATGATCCCAGATGTGTCCGGCGTAGTTCTTCTCGTTCGAGGCACAGTTGTGGCCGTTCTCGTTACCTAGGGCGTTCACTGTTGCAGATCGATAGGCGGAGCGGATCGCGATTCGGCCAAACGTCGCGTTCAGCGGTTCGAGTAGTTCCTCGCAGAGCCGAGTTCCGACCTCGATGGCAAGGTCTGGGTCCTCTGGGATATTCGGAATCCCGTAGAAGTTGGCAATCTCGCTGTACAGGAAGTCCCGCATGAAGAACGAGCGGGACAGCCGAACTCGCCCCAATTCTTCGAGCGCGGTCACAGTCTTAGGCTTCATGACGGCACCACATCTTCTTCTAGAGTCGCACAAGCAATCTTACGGCACTCGGTGAAGCTTGACCGGCAAGTCCAAACGCAGCGAGGGTATCGCTATTTGGTTGAATGCTGCGAGAGAACGTCGAAAGTCCACCGGTAAGACGTGTAAAGATACGCGCCACCACCCTCGCGGTCGGTCAGCTTTGCCTTTATGCGAAATCGCGTACCAACTGGATAGTCTCGAATCATCGCCCGTGGACATTCAACCAGCATGCCTGCTGGGTACCCCTCGTCGGCAAGAGGCCGGATATGAACGGTGTAGGTATGCCCGGGCAAACTAGCCCTGAAGCTTTCTACTACGACAGTTCTGTAATGCTCCTCGGGTTTCGCCATCGCAGTCCCATCCCCGTACACGCTGAAAGCGCAAGCCATTGGGCTGTGCAAGGTGCTAGTCCCACATCTCCGATCCGGGGCTAAACCTCAGATCAAACTTCTGGCACTTCGGGCAACGATAGTGGCCGTCCGTAAGGGTGAGGCGGTTCCGTCGCGAACGCGTAAAGTCCCACCCCCAGCTTGCAATCGTGTTCCCATCGCGCTGCCACAGGCTTGGGTCGGAGATCGGAGTTACGCGAGGGCTGTTGCAGTGCAAGCATGACAGCGGACTATTTTTGAAATTGGCAGTCTGAATTTCCGCGCAGTCAACGCAGTGTACGGGCCCAGCGGAAAAAGTGTCGTCCCTCCTCCCGCTGCCTAATATGAGAGAGGTCGAGTAGGAGCATGATTGGCATCGTGCGTCCGCAGAGGTCCCCAAGACAATATCTCCAGCACTCCATCAGAGCGCATCACTGAGCAATAGAACTAGGAGGATGATTTAAGCGCGGCATCGAACAACTGACAATAGAGGAGATGGCGACGCCATTTGTTCGATGGCCTCCGACGATAGGTCTCGCGCGGGCTAGCGTTACCCGCAGCGGATGCCGAACTCACTGCCCCGTAAGCGGCAGAGCACATCGGCAAGACGGCGACCGTGTGCGGGACCGTAGTGTCGGTGAACCATGCCGTTCGAGCCAAAGGGCAGCCTACGTTTTCTGCCCCCGGATCGCCCTCATCTCCGGCGGTGTTCACGATTCGGATCTGGGGCAGAGGCCGGTCGAAGTTCGGCGCTTTGGAGGTGCAGCACCTAGGCAAGCGAGTGTGCGCCACCGGCATGATCCAGTCGTACAAAGGCAAAGCGGAAATCGGAGCGACCCAGCCGAGTCAGATTCGGGTCCGATGAGCGCGAAAGCTCGTGGGGGACAACAGGTAGCATCGGGCAACGGTACCGCAGGAGAAGCCTTGATCGTGTCGAGGCAAATGTTCACTCTTGGGGCACTGGCCAAGGCAGAAAGCAGACCGCTGCCTTTGGTAGCCAAGAGTGCTTAGAGTTCTCGGTTTTCGTGGGATGCTTGCCATCAGGATGACGCCCGCTCAGATCGCCGAGGCCGAGAAGTTGGCGCGGGAGTAAACTTGAAGATCATTTTCAGCCGGAAAGGCTTCGATAGCGTAGCTGGCGGGTGTCCTAGCCCGATTATTGATGGCCGCCCCGCATCAATGCCTATCCCGACAACAATGCCCACGCCAACGCGGTTTGGGGACTTGAATGGTGGCAAATACGGAAGCCTCATCCGCGATCTCACACGAGGTAGATTGACCGCTGATGATTGGTGCCATCTCGATCCGGATATCAATGAAGATAGTCTGCCGCGAAAAGCCGGATGGCGCGGTGCTTTAGGGCAGGTTTCCTCAGCGCAAGGCCACCTCGCAAATCAGCGTATCGCTGTCGGCGACCTATTCATCTTTTGGGGACTATTTCGGGCAGTCAAATATGATGGCCGCTGGAAGTTTGTCGGAACGCCAGAGCATAGAATATGGGGCTGGCTACAAGTGGCGGAGATTATCGACTTGGGGTCGGACGGCTCCCGTGCCGTATTCGAGCGGCCGTGGTTGAGCGAACATCCACATGCAAGGCTGGGCTGGAGTAAGCAGAACGTTCTTTACATTGCCTCTGATGCGCTTGTCCTTAACCGGCAAACTTTATCGCTACCCGGATCAGGTTGTCTCCGGACCGGATACCGTCTCTCTCATGGCAGTAGGCGACCTTCGACTTGGCGCGTGCCCGATTGGTTAAACCCCAAGCGGGGTGGGTCGGGAATGACGTTCCATCCGCTCGACCGCTGGGAGAAGGACGGAACAGTGCAGAGCGCTGCGAGAGGGCAGGAATTTGTAGCAACGCCTCAGCAGCAGGAGAGCGTATTCGAGTGGGTCAACGGTCTGCTGCACGAGACACTAGCATGAGCAGAATATGGCGATACGTCCTCGCGGTCGATTCCGGAATGGCTCCGTGTGTCCAAGACCGCATTCTCACGCTCACTTGCTGCAAACCGTTCATCCGGAAATATGCAAAGGAGGGCGATTGGGTTGTTGGCTTCGTGCCGAAAGGTTTGAAGCGTGGCCATGTGGCTTGGGTTGGAAAGATTGCAGAGAGCGTTCCGTTGGGGGAGTACGAGCGGCGTTTCCGAGGTCGGAAGGATGCCATCTATAGGCTGCGGAAAGGAGAGTTAGTCCCGCTGCGCGATGATTATCACGCTGGTTCCCGCGCCCGAGCACGCGATCTATGGGGCGAGAACGCTCTAATATTTGAGCCATTCTGGTATTGGGGAGGCCACGGCCAATCCGCTCCGCCCGACATTGCTGATCTAGCCCATTATTATGTCGGACAGTCGGCCAAGAACTCCTCTCCAGAAAAAATTGCGCGGTTGGAGCAATGGGCGAGAGGCGTTGCGCGGCCGGGCACCCATGGGGAACCTCGCACTCCTGAAGATCGTGAGAGAACTCGAAAATCTTGTGCCGCTCGATAATGGGCTCGTCCAGAGGCATTCTAGCCCACGTTACTCAGAGTGAGATCGAGCGACTACGTGACGACAGCTAAATTTACGAATGATCTCGGACGTCCATTGAACGCCGATGACAGACAACCAGCCGAACATGCCCGAACGAATGCAAGCGCTTGAAAGCGCCTTGATGGCGTTGCGGGGGCACTTGCATCAGGTGACGGCCGAACTCCGTTTGAACCCGGGGAACACCCGGCTGGTAATCCGGCGGGTCAACCTGATGAAGCATATCATGCTGGCGCAGACGGAACTCGATCAGTTGAGTTCGGGCCGAGCTTGGGAGTGAGTAAACCCTTAGGGCTCGCGACTGCGCGCGCCGAATACTTTTGAGGGAGACGCAGTCGTATACGGTAATCGTGTACGGTCGTTGATCGAATTTTCCGGAAAACAAATCTGGCTTAGCATTCCACACTGTTGCGACGAGTAGGCGGGGTAGAGGATTGCGACAGCAACCGCCAAGCGATTTCTGAACCCGCAAGAGAAATCGAAATGGACGAGGTGACAATCAGCAGTAGAGACTACTGGGTCAAGGTGGTCGACATGCTGCAATAGAACTGGGCGCTCGTAGACGTCACGCTGGGCGGTTGCGCGCACGTGCATTTCTTGACCGATGGTAGCGGGGTCTTTGATGAACTGGAATTCGCGTCGGTGGTTGACGCGGAGAACGGGTTGGAGAGGAATGGTTTTCGGCGCTTCGCCTGTAATCCAGACTTTCGGAAATTCCTTCGTCCGCCGGAGGGTCCGTTCCGGCGCTGGCCGCACCCCAACGGGCCAATCTACTCCTCGGGACGCTTCTGGAAGGGATAGGTAGGACAACGCTACGCCCCGTCGGTAGGCACCCTCGGATAGACGTGAATTATGAAAGGCGAGAGTGGATGCTTTCGGGGCAGCCCCATCACATGGAACGCGACCGCGTAAGCCGCGTCCCATGCTTCGGTGGTTTTCGGGCCAGCCATCTCCCTGTCATCCAGAAAGTTCACGAGGACCAACCACGCCGACACGCCATGGGTTCTCAAGAAGTGCAGATGCGCCAGCCTGTTCGCAAGCTGATAAAAGTGATCCGACCACGACGCACGTTTCGGACTCGCGCCTAACTGTTGCGCCAGTCTGGTCAAGGTCTCATCGATCAGTAAGCGTGATGCGGCGCTGGCAGTTGTACCGGGCGAGCACATCTCAGCGATGTGGGCCTTCGCTTCGACCAGCAGAACATCTCCCCGCGATGTCTCGCCAAGAGCATCCCACTGAGGCCCTCGGGAGGGCCAGTAGTCGCCCAAGGTATCTACGAGGGATGCTTGGCCGATCCGCCTAAGGAACGCCGCGTCACGATATTCGGCATATTCGTCTGTCTCGATGGGGGAAAGCCATTTGATCAAAACATTGCCCCCGATGTGATCGGTGATGGGCTGATTCAACGAAGGCCATTGCTCGTTTACCGCGCGCTGAATCCACTTAAGGCTCCCGCGCTTCCCTTCTGGCTGCTTCACTCTCATCGCGCGAGCATAGGTGCGAATCGTCGCTCATAAAAGCGTTGCATGAGGAAGCTTACCGCGGCGAGCTATGGCGACTCCGGGCCGGACGATTGCAAGTGTTCGGGCTTGGAACGCTTCCATGGGCCATTGATGAAACATCGGTTGTTCTGGCACTATCGCGGCCACACATGTGGCTCATCACTCCGGTCGGATTTTTCAGCATTGTTCAGAAGCCCGCGGACGTTGCCGCCGGGACACTGACCGTGCGTTCGCGCGTCCGTTCGGATTTAGATGCGCTTCGTGCGGCCTTCCTTCCAGAACTTGCGCCGACCGAAGAATCTACCTCGACGGACTATCGCTTCCGGGCGCAAGCGCCCAAGGCGTCGGTGGCTGCCGCACTGGCGAAGCTGGCCAACTCGATTGATTACTCGAACTTCAAGGATGTTGTCGCCGAGCGACAGGGCAAGGACCGCGCTCGCCTCTATCATGGGGTCTGGGACGTTCTCTATCCGATGCAGGGCAATCCGAAATTCGAGAAACCGATCCCCCAGCCGTCTGCGGTCCCTCATATCCCCGAGGCCGACTCCTATGGCGGCGTCTTGGTGAACGTACAGGGTAAGGTCTTGCTTCGGGAACCGGCCGGGCATTTTGGTGGCTACGTCTGGACCTTCGCCAAAGGTAAGCCTGACAAAAATGAAGCACCCGACCAGACGGCGCTACGCGAAGTACGTGAGGAAACAGGCTATCGCGGCCGAATCTTGGCTTTGATCCCGCAGGTTTTTGGCGGCACGACCTCCACGACGTTTTTCTACCTGATGGAGCCAATCGGCAGTCAGGGAAAATATGTCAGGGAGACTACAGCGACGCGTTGGGTAAGCGTTGATGAGGCCCGCGGTCTCATCGCGGAGACTACCACCGCAGTCGGGCGGGAACGCGACCTTTCGGTGCTCCGCGCTGCCGTAGAAGTCTTTGACAAGCTTCCGTTCATTGATCGGCCAGCAACGTGCAAAGAGGATTGGAGAACGCTGCCGATGCCCAAGCAGCGGACAACGATTGCTCTCGATCTGCGCTATGGTGCTGAAGAGATGCATCGCATCCGCAAGGGCTTCTTGCCGACGAGTATGGATGACAAGTGGTTCATCTGGTTCGATGATCCGGTCTTGCATCTGCACCGGAGTTGGACTGGCTATACGAACTATCGGGTTCAGTTTGTACCGGACGGAGATGGCTGGCGCGCTACCTCAGCGGTCGTGAACCGCAACTCGAAGCAATACGGCGGCAAAGACGATGAAGAAGATCGAAAGAACATTGCCGCCTATATCGATGACCTGCTCGTCAAACGTCGAAGCGAACCACAAGAAGACGGATTTGTCGCCGCAATCGCCGTAGCAACCCAGCCAAACTACCTTGGTTCACCAGATGTAGTTTCAAGCCTGATCCAGCGGGTTATCGTCGCCATAGTGGATCGGTCGAAGAATATGTATGACACATTCGACGATGTGTGCAGGGCGTTTTGTGAAGACGGAACCGGATACACTCGAATGCCCGGCTGGCATACTCGCACGGCGCTGGGAGAGGCTCTGATTCGTTTCTTCGATCTTGATCCCAACGATTGCAAGGATGAAACGCTTCATTACGTCATTAGGGAAGCATTCGCTAACCTTTTGATACACATCTTGCACATTCGGAAAGCTCTCGAAGCAGATTCAAAAGCTGAATGGGACCCAGATGGCTTTGCCCGGCTAAGGGATATTCACCAATTCACTAACACCGTGTTCCTCGGAACAAACGGCATAGCCTTCCCGGACAGAACATTGGCAGATTTTGTCTGGAAGACAGACGATGCTGGACCGGCATGAGGTTCGCCGCTGCTCTGATCTTGCTTGCGCTCCCAGTCTGCGCGCAGACCGTCATGGACGGTGATACGATTAAGATGAACGGCATGACCTACCGGCTTTGGGGAATCGACGCTCCAGAAGCCAAGCAGGAGTGTGCGGATGGGTGGACCGCAGGCAAAGCCGCAACGACGTATCTCTACGGCTTGATGCGGGGTCACGAGGTGGTGTGCGAGGCCAAAGACACCGACCGGTATGGCCGCACCGTCGCGATCTGCCGAGCAGATGGCAAGGACCTAGGTGCGGATATGGTCAGCGCAGGCATGGCGCTGGCGTTCGTCCGATACAGCCGCGACTATGTCGAGCAAGAGAAGACGGCGAAAGTGGCCAACCTCGGTATCCACGCACGAGGATGCGGAGCACCGTGGGACTGGAGAGCGCGTCAGCGATTACCGCAGTAGGGTCGCAATCCGCGATGTTCGAGTTCGAAGCGGCCTTTTCAGGTCGTCATACTTCTGGGAATAGCCATGTTCGACTTTCTCGCCCATGCCGACTGGAGCACGTCTCCGCGCAAGCGCTGGGTCAGCCTTGCTCGCAGGACCGATGGTCGATGGCAGGTCGATACTCCGGTTCGGGTCGGGGACATCGAAGAGTTCCTGTCCGAGCTTGTACTGCCCAGTCCGGCAGCCACCAGATGGTTGGTCGGGTTCGACTTCCCCATTGGTGTTCCCGAGGCCTATGGCCGTCTTACCGGCCAGAAGAACTTCCTCGATCTACTGAAGAGCCTCGGGACTGAGAGTTGGCCGGAGTTCTTTCAGGTTGCCGAGCGGCCCGAGCAAATTTCGATCAAGCGGCCCTTCTACCCGTACCGACCCGGTGGAACTACGCGTAGTCATTTGCACGAGAGCCTCGGGCTCAGCGACTTCGCACTCCTGCGTTGCTGTGAGCGGCGCACTGACCAGCGCAAAGCCGCGTGTTCGTTATTTTGGACGCTCGGCGGCCAACAGGTCGGCAAGGCCGCCATCAGCGGCTGGAAGGAAGTTCTGCTTCCTGCCCTGCAACAAGGTGTGCGGCTCTGGCCATTCGAGGGCAGTCTGGAGGAGCTTGCCAAGGTCGAGGGCTCAGTGATCGCCGAGACCTACCCCGGCGAGGCCTACGCGCACATCGGTGTCAGGTTCAAGTCCGGTCAGAGCAAACAGAGGCAATCGGACCGACAGGATAAGGCCGAGGCGATCCTGAACTGGGCGGCGGCATGGAACGTTGACCTATCCGATCCTGCCAGAAGTGTTGTGGCCGATGGCTTCGGACCGAAGAAGTCCGGCGAGGACCCGTTCGACGCGTTCGTCGGGCTGCTGGCGATGATCGAGCTTGTGGACGGACGGCGGTCCGAGGGAATGGCGGGCGATCCTGCCGTTCAACTCTGGGAGGGGTGGATTCTCGGACAGCAACGATGATTCGCGCGCACGGTCCCTCTGCCTAAGTGATATGCGTTACTCGGATTCGGTCCTTTGCTGATCGGTGAGTTCCACTGCATTCTCCTTGTCGAATAGGAATCTAGATAATCTTTCAACGCGGAAAAGAGCATGGCCGGGCCACAATCTTCGTTTCTTGAAGAGTTCAAGGCGGCATACAGCGCACACTTCGGGCACGACGCCATATGGAAGGGTGGGCAGGCTAAGGAGAACACCGCCGGGTTCTCTACACCACTCGGTGGCCGTCGATCGATCGGCCACCGAGCAGGTGAGGGCTTTGAACTCGGGGACGTCGCGACGACGCGCGGTCGATGGACGGTCATTATCGAATTTGAGAGCAACGAGATTCCGCTCTCCAATTTGCAAAAGTACTGGCCCTACATACGTGGGGAACTGACTTCTTCGCCCGCTCGGCCAATCGCACTTTGCCACTTCTCCGATTGGTGGAGCTACGCGACGCGCCGCGACCTTTGGGAATGGACGTTATCGCGCATGCAGGCCGACCCTGCGCGACTGGTCGATTTTGAGGGGCGTCAATTCGATCATGGGGGCACCGGCATTTCGCGGCCACCGGACAAGACTCAGCGGGATGCGGCGTTGTTCAATGCGATTCGATGGATCGAGGGCGTAACAGCAACGGACAGTGCGGAGCCTGCCTGAGCACAGCTTAGGCAGTCCGCAACTCGAAGGAAGAGGCAAAGGATCGGGGTAGACGGTCCACTCAGCACTCGTCTCTTCGAGGAGGGTGCAGTCGCCTTCGAGCAACTGGTGCTGGCTGGCGCGTTAGGACGTATTGGGGCGACTGAGCGGTGGGACATCTGCTCCCGAAAAGCCTTATGAATCAGCGAGGCGCTTCGGTGTCCCACTTTGCACTAAGCTCATCATTTAGTTGATTCGTAGCAGTCCGTCTCGGGGCACCATTTCCTTCGTCGATCCATGGTGATCGAGGCCATGGGGACCCGTCTCCGTCGCGCCGGCGAATGGCTCAGTCTGCGCCGGTTTTCTCCAGCCAGTCATGCTCCAGCAGTCTCAGCCGGCTGGTGACGGAAAGCAGGAACGCCGTCGACCAGCCGAACAGGATCAGCCCGTTGCCCGCCTCGATGGCGCCGAACAGCCGCCAGTTGCCCTCGAGCACGACGTCCCCGTAGCCCAGGGTCGTGAAGGTCACGGTCGAAAAATAGAGGGCGGTTTCGAAGTCGCTCACGGCGCCGATCGCCCAGAAAGCGGCCCCGTACAACCAGATCTCGACCGAATGGATGGCCACCAGCCCCAGGACCACGAACAGGATGACGGCGAGCGGGACGAGGCGGCTTTCATGGGCCCGGATGCGATGCGCCCTGTCGCGCAGCACCCACAAGAGACCGAGCAGGCCGCCGAGATGAACGGCGACGGTGAGACCGACCATCAAGGTCGCGAGCGCGAGGTTGGCAAACATGCTTTGTCCGATACTCCCCGGATGAACCCTCGAAAGAGTCATGGTCGAAAGTCGGTGACGGTTCAGACTCACCGAAAGTCATGCGCCGTCCGGTGTGTCGCCCTGTTGAGATTCGCAGCCCTCGCGAGCGCTGCGAAGGCGTGCAGGGGGTCAGCGATTCGCTCCGCCACGCGCCATGACCGTGGTCAGCTCGAACATCGCCTCGTGCGCGCAGCCGTCGAGCGGACCCGCATGTCCGCCGAAGGCGAGCAGCACCGGCATGATGTCGGGCAGGCCGAGGTCGGTCCGCTTGCCGGGCTCGCGGCGGAAGATGGAAGTTCCCTCCTTCACCGTCTCCGTCACCGCGATCCCGGCAATCGTGGTCGCTTCGACCGATGTCGGATCCTGCGACAGGATGACGAAGTCGGCGAGCTTGCCGACCTCCAGGCTGCCTTTCGTCTTTTCCTCGAAGATCTGATGGGCCGGCCAGATCGTCATCGCCTTCAGCGCGGTTATCACGTCCACCCGCTGGTCGGGGCCGACGATGCGGCCCGAGCCGCGCGCCCGGCGCGTGACGGTGGCGTCGAGCACGCGCATCGAGTCGGGGAATGCGACCGGCGCGTCGTGGTGGGTCGTGAAGATCATGTCGCGCTTGCGGGCCCAGCCGGTGGGCGAGATGTTCATGCCCGCCTGCGGGCCGACCGTGTGGTCGAGATGCCAGTCGCCCCAGTAGAACGTGTGCATGGGGAACAGCGAGGGGATGACGCCCATCGCCTTGTAGCTGTCGAGCTGGTCCTCGCGCAGGAACTGGCCGTGGATCAATACCGGGCGCAGCTCCCGGCCGCCGGGCGTGCGCGCCTGCGCGGCACGGTGGGCGGCGATCAGCAGGTCGGAGGCGCGCTCGCCGTTGGCATGGGTGATGATCTGGATGCCGTTCTCGGTCGCCCACTGCACGGCACTCATCACCTGCTCGGCCGAGGCCGCGGCGTAGCCGGAATAGCCCGGCGGATAGTTGCCCACGGGCTTGAAGTAGGGCTTGTCCCGCCAGGCCGTGAAGCCCTGCGGACTGCCGTCGATGGTGAGCTTGGCGCCGGCGACCCGGAAGCGATTGGTGTAGGTGCCGCTCTGATTGGCCTTGATGTAGGCGCGGTCGACCAGCACGTCCGGATAGGTCGCGACGTCGATGGCGAACCCGCCCTCGGCGGCCACCTGCTTCATCAGGTCGGCGATGGGAGGGACGGACCGCCCTTCCTGGGCCGTGGTGTAGCCGAAGCGCGCCCACAGCTTGGCGCCCTCGCGTGCGAACACCTTCAGTCCCTCCGGACCGATGCGACCCAGGACCAGCGGCATGGCTGCAAAGAACGCCGTTTCCTCGAGCGTGCCGTTGGGTTCGCTTGTTCCGGGCTTGCGCTGGATGACGCCGCCCTCCGGATCCTTGCTGGCGGCATCGTAGCCCATCAGCTTCAGCATGGCGGAGTTGGCCGTCGCCAGATGCGAAGACTGGTGGATGATGAGAACGGGGATGTCCTGCGATACCGCGTCCAGCTCTTCCTTGGTGGGGTGGCGCAGTTCCGCGAGCTGCGCGTTGTCGTAGCCGAAGCCGATGATGACCTTGGCCTGCTCGACGGCAGCGGCGTTCGTCCGCACCCAGTCGCGCAGTGTCTGCTGCAGCGAGGCGATGTCGCGCACCTTGCCGTCGGGCGGCGCCAGCAGATTGGCCGACAGGGCCTGCAATCCGCCGACGACGACATGGCCATGGGGGTCGACGAAGCCGGGCACCAGAGTTCTGCCCTGGAGATCCACGAGCCGGGTCGTCGGCCCCTGCAGCTTCATGACATCGCTGCGCCGGCCCACGGCGAGGATCCGGCCGTTGGCCACGGCCACCGCCTCGGCGCGCATGGCCTTGTCGTCCATCGTCAGGATGGTGCCTCCCGACCAGATGCTGTCGGCCGCCTGCTGGGCCGACAAGGGTGCCGCGGCGACGAGCGACAATGAAGCTGCTGCCATGCAGCTCGCCGCGCGCCGCTGAAATCGTTCGAAGATCATTTGCCCCTCCTGCCTTCCCACCTCGGCTCGGCATTCGCTGTAGAGTAAGGCCGCGCCGAAGGATCCAGACCTGGCAGTTTCATTCACCTATTCTGGCATGCTCTTCCTGACACGGGTCAACGAACCGACGCGGTTTCTTCATCGGCCGGCAACACGTCCGGCATATGGGGTTTCGCGTGGTGTCCCGGATTCGTAGCATCCTCGACCGGCGCGGGCCGTCTCTCGCGTGCTGGACGATCGTCGCCGCCGTGCTGGCCGGTGCCGCGATCGGCCGTGAGCCGGCCGTCGCGATCTACCTCGCGAGCTTCGTCTATTACGGCCTCTACTGGCATGCCTTCGCCTGGGGCGCCCCGTCGTTCGACGCCTTCAAGCGGGACGCGCTGCTGCTGAAGGCGGTGTCGGTCGCCGCACTCGCCTTCGTCTATCTTCAGGCGCCGCCCGATCTCCTGTCGCTCGCCGTCATCGGGCTGGGCGTTCTGCTCAACGCCCGCGCCGCCGCGCTGCTGGGGATCGATCGCACCTATTACGGCCACGAGCTGGCCGGGTTGCCGGAGCGCCGGGTCACCGACTTTCCCTATTCCCGGATGGCCCATCCGATGATCGTCGGAAACGTGATGGCCTTCGGCGGCACGCTGCTCAACCCCGCCTTCCGCGCCGCTTGGTGGCCGCTCGCCACCCTGCACGTCGTGTTGAACCTCGGCCTGCTCGCGATGGAGCGGGCGGGACCGGGCCGCCGGCAGGTCCTGCGGATTGCGGGCGTCCTCGTACTCGCGGTCACGGCGGCGACCGCGACGATGGCCGCCGGCAACCTCAGCCAGGAAACGCCGTGAACGACATTCTCGACTCCTCCACCCCTGGTACGACCAGGGGCGCGGTCTCGACCCTGTTTCCCGCCACGATCGGCCGCTTCGAGAGCGCCGAAGACCGTGCCCTGATCGACGGCCTGTCGCGCTGGGTCGAGGATCGGTTCCGCGAGCAGCTCGCCCAGCGGCCGTCCTGCCACGTCTACGTCTCGACGCTGCCCGCCGACATCGTCGCGCGGATCGACCGGCTGCGCGACAGCCCGGTCATCCGCGAGCTCATCATGAGGCGGGTTCCGGCCGGCAGCGGCTTCGAGCCGATGAAGCACACCGACGAACTCTACATCTCGCACTACAACAAGGATCGCGGCGGCGACCAGGGCCTGTTCGACAGGCACTATGACGGCAACCTGCGCTTCCTGTCGTCGAGCATGGTCGTGCGGGCGCTGATCTATCTCCAGTCCGACGCGAGCTACAAGGTGGTGTTCGGCGACAGCCGGGTCGAGAAGGCCTTCACCACCTACGAGTTCGGCCTGCTCGACTTCCATCGCGAACTGCACTGGGTCGAGGGAAGCTACACGCCGGACGCGCCGCAGCGCATCCTGCTGAAGTGCAATTACCTCGTGACCGTCCCCGGCGCCGGCCTTCGCGGCCGGCTCGCGCTGGCGGCCAACACCGCCGTCTTCTACGTCGTGAAGGCGGCCATGGAATATTCGAAGAGCCCGCGCACGCCGGCGCAGAAGATCGTGGGCCATCTCTGCAACCTGTTCCGTCGCCTCAACATCGTCCACCCGCTGGTGCCGCTCGCGCTCCTTGCCGCGGCCGCGACGGGCGTCGCCGCCCTCGTCCATTTCGTCGTCAACCTGTAGCGCCCCCTCTGATGCGAAGGAAAACGCCATGACCGGATTCTTGGACGAGCTGAAGGTCCAGCGATGGGACGACCATCGCTACTACCATCACAGCAAGGTCAACCAGTCGCTGCACCTGTTGAGCGCGACCAGCTTCCTGTTCGCCTATGTCGTGGCCTTCACCGACCCCGCCATGGCCGCCCTGATCGGCTGGCTGGTCGCGATGACGACCCGCCAGGTCGGCCACCTGTTCTTCGAGCCGCGCGGCTACGACGCCGTCAACCAGGCGACCGACGAGTACAAGGAAGAGATCAAGGTCGGCTACAACATCAAGCGCAAGCTGGTGCTGCTTGCCATCTGGGCGGCGTCGCCGCTCCTGCTGGTGGCCGATCCGACCCTGCTGGGCGTCTTCACCCCGCACGCCGACTGGACCGAATTCATGACGCATGTCGGCGAACTCTGGCTGTTCGTCGGACTGTCCGGCATCGCCTTCCGCGCGCTCCAGCTGTTCGTGACAAAGGACCTGAGGACCGGCCTGGTCTGGGTGACGAAGATCGCCACCGATCCGTTCCACGACATCAAGCTCTATCACCGTGCGCCGTGGGAGGTGCTGACCGGCCGTCACAGCCGCCACACGCCGGAGACCGTCGCGGCGCCGATCCTGCCGGACGAGCTGCTCCCCGAGGTCATTCCCGAGCTGCCGGCGACCGTCGTCGAGGACGCGGTCGCCCCGGCCTCAAAGGGCGGCGTCTAGGGGCTGCGGCCCCGCCAGGCGCTCCTCGCGTCCCCGACCCGGGAAACCCAGCAGGTGCGATGCCATCTCGCGCAGGATGCGCCGCTTGATCGCGCGATCGGTGGCGAGCGCCCCCGGCTCCCACCAGCCGTCGCGTTGCATCGCTTCGGCCGCCGCGACGAAGCGGTCGGCCACCGCCTCGAACTGCTCCTCGGTGTAGTTCAGGCTGAAGATCAGCCGCCCCGTGCCCACCCAGCTCAGCGCGATGCCATGGGCCTTGAGGTAGTACTGGAACATCCAGTGATAGCGCGAGGCCGTGGGATAACAGACCGTCCAGATCGACAAGAGGTGCCCGATGCGCACCGGCAACCCGCGCTCCACCAGCCGGCGGTTGAGTTCGGAAGCGCGTCGGTCCCAGGTCTCGTCGAGGTCGCGATAGATCTGCGTCATCCCGGGCGAGTCGAGATGGCGCAGGAACTCGTTCATCGCGCCCATCACGTAGGGATGGGCGTTGAAGGTGCCGCGCGCCAAGCAGATGTCGGCCGGCCGGTCGTCGCGGAACCGCTTCATCAGCCGATGGTCGCCGCACACGACGCCTATCGGGAAGCCGCCGCCCACCGTCTTGCCGTAGGTCACGAGGTCGGCCTCGATGCCGAAATACTCCTGGGCGCCGCCGGCCGCGAGCCGGAAGCCGACGAACACCTCGTCGAGGATGAGGACGATGCCACGCTCGCTGCAGACCTGGCGCAGGGCCTTCAGCCAGGCGGCATAGGTTTCCCGGCTGACGCCGCGGTCCTGCCGGCTGGCGACCAGCGTGGAATCGGCGGGCGCTCCCATGTTGGGGTGCATGGCCTGGATCGGATTGACCAGCACGCAGGCGATGTCGGTGCGGTGGCGCAGGACGGCGAGCGTCTTCTCCGACATGTCCGCCAGCGTGTAGGTATCGTGCGCAGGCACCGGATTGCCGACGCCGGGCTGCACGTCGCCCCACCAGCCATTGTAGGCACCGCAGAAGCGCACGAGGTGGGAGCGGCCCGTATGGTAGCGCGCCAGCCGCACGGCCTGCATCACCGCTTCGGTGCCCGACATGTGGAACGACACTTCCGGCTTGCCCGAGATGCGCGCGAGGCGCCGCGCATTGTCGGCTACGAGATCGGGATAGGCGCCGAGCACCGGCCCCAGTCCGGCGACGCGCTGGGCGCCGCGCTCCATGCAGCCCTTGTAGAAATCGTAGCCCAGCAGGTTGACGCCGTAGGAGCCGCTGAGGTCGTAGCGTGCGGTGCCGTCGAGGTCGGTCACCTGGACGCCCTCGGAGGAGGCGACGAAAGCGCCGGCCGGCAGCGCCGCGCGGACGCGCGGGCTGAACTGGAACGGGACGCGGTAGCTCTCGGTGAACTGCAGGTCGGAGATGTGGCGGGTCGCCTCGGAGGTCAGCTGCAACGTGCGTTGGTTTCCGGAACGCAGGGTCTCCGCCAGCGCCTCGAAGCCCGCGCGGCGGCGGGCGGCGACGGCTTCGCTCGCATCGTCGGCGCGGAAGAAGAAGTCGCCCTCATAGACGTAGCGCGGAACCAGCCCGGCGATGCGCCGCGACATTCGCGCATGGCCGGTGAGGGAGCGGTGCTTGGCCCGCGAAAGCTGCAGGCGGTCGCGCAGCCTCGGCCCCAGCAGCGCCAGCGCCAGCCCGCCCGCGACCAGCGCCGCCAGGGTTTCGCCATCCATCAGATTCGTCATCCCGCTTCCCCGGAGTTGTCTTCGTGACCAAGAGCGTGCATGCGCAGCTGCTGAAGGTCCTCCAGCAGGAGGACATCAATTTCCTGCTGACCAACCGCATCCCGCGACGGCTCACGACGCGCTGGATGGGCTGGTTCAGCCGCATCGAGAGTCCTGCGCTGGCGCGCGCCGCGATCGCGGTCTGGCGCCTGTTCGCCGATCTCGATCTCACCGAGTCGAAGAAGACGTCCTTCGGGAGCCTGCGCGACTGCTTCACCCGCGAGCTGCGCGCCGGCGCGCGGCCGCTCGATCCCGATCCCGCCGTGATGGTGAGTCCCTGCGACGGGATCGTCGGCGCCTGCGGCACGGTTCAGGGGACCGAACTGTTCCAGGCCAAGGGCTTTCCCTACCGGCTCGAGGATCTGCTGATCGATCCGGCGCTGGTCGAGACCTATCGCGACGGCACCTATGTCACGCTGCGTCTCACCTCGAGCATGTACCATCGCTTCCATGCGCCGCATGACGCGACGGTCGAGCGCGTGACCTACGTGTCGGGCGACACCTGGAACGTGAACCCGATCGCGCTCAGGCGGGTCGAGCGCCTGTTCTGCCGCAACGAGCGCGCCGTGCTGCGGCTGCGGCTCGCCGCGGGAAGCCATCCCGTGGCGCTGGTGCCGGTGGCGGCGATCCTGGTCGCCGGCATCCGGCTGCACTTCCTCGACGTCGTGATGAACATGAACTATCGCGGCGCCGCCGACATTGCCTGCTCGACGCGCGTGCGACGCGGCGACGAGCTGGGCTGGTTCGAGCACGGGTCCACGATCATCGTCTTCGCGCCGCGCGGCTTTCGCCTGTGCGACGACATCACCGAAGGCGCGAGAATCCGGATGGGCGAGCGCCTGATGGTTCTGCCCTGAGGCGACCGGAGAGCGGGAGGCGGACACTCCTTTTCCAGTGCAACAGTCGCGTTGCCGTCTCGTGAGGCCGGCATGTCAGTTCGATGACCGGAATCCGCCGACTACCGATCCCCAACTATCACGCGCCGTCATGCAATTGGCACTGGAGTATCGCTGAACCTTTAGAATCGCCCGCTACCTCTCTCGGCCATCAAGGGACGCAAGCGCCCGCGGGGAGAGTACACATGACGATGAGCATCACGGCCAGCGACGATCTGGCGTTCACTTCGGTTGGCTCGTTGACGCTTTCGGGTGCCGAGATTTCCGCCTACGACGCGGCCAGCAGGAAGCTGTTCGTGACGTCCAACACCGGGCTGCAGATCGTCGATCTCGGCGATCCGTCGGCGCCGACGCTGGTCTCCACGATCGCGATCGCCACGCTGAGCGCGACCGGCGGCGACGTCACGAGCGTGGCGGTCAGGAACGGCGTCGTCGCGGTCTCCGTCGCCGACCAGGTCAAGTCGAATGCCGGCACGGTGGTGCTGCTCGATGCCGCCACGGGGACCATCCTGAAGTCGCTCGCCGTCGGCGCCTTGCCCGACATGCTGACCTTCACCCCCGACGGGTTGAAGGTACTCGTCGCCAACGAAGCCGAAGTCGTGTCGGACGCCGATTTCGGCGGCAACGGCTCGGTGTCGATCATCGATCTGTCGGGCGGCGTGGCAGCCGCCACCGTGCAGACGGCCGGCTTCACGGCTTTCAACGGACAGGAAGACGCGCTGCGGGCCCAGGGCGTCCGAATTTGGGCCGGCAAGACCGTGGCCGAGGATGTCGAGCCGGAATACATCGCCGTATCGCCCGACGGGACCAAGGCGATGGTGACGCTGCAGGAAGCCAATGCCGTCGCCATTCTGGACATCGCCACGGCGACCTTCACGGCCATCGTGCCCCTCGGCACCAAGGACTTCAGCAGCCTGATGATGGACCCGAGCGACCGCGACGGGCCGGGCAACACGACCCTGACGAACCTGGTGACGGGTCTGCCGGTGAAGGGCCTGTACATGCCCGACGCCATCTCCAGCTACGCATCCGGTGGCCAGACCTACTATGTGATCTCCAACGAAGGCGACGATCGCGACGACTTCCTCGCCGTCGACGAGACCATCCGTGTTGGTAGCGGCAGCTACGATCTCGACAATGCGCTGTTCCCCAACGAAGCGACCCTGAAGACCAACGCCCAACTCGGGCGACTCACCGTGTCGAACGCGCCCGGCCTGCGTGGCGACACCGACGGCGACGGCGACATCGACCAGATCCTGATGTACGGCGGCCGGTCCTTCTCGATCCTGGACTCCAACGGCAACATCGTGTTCGACAGCGGAGATGCCATCGAGCGCATCGTCGCCGCGGAATTCCCGGCGCTGTTGGACGATACCCGCAGCGATAACAAGGGGCCGGAACCGGAGGGCGTGACGGTGGCCTCCATAGGCGGGCGCGCCTATGCGTTCGTTGGCCTCGAGCGTTCCCACCTGACGCTGGCCTTCGACGTCACCGATCCCGCCAACGTCACCTATACCGGCGCCCTTCGGCACGACGGCGATCTCAACCCCGAAGGCGGCCTGTTCATTCCGGCGGCCGACTCGCCCACGGGTGCGATGCTTTTCGTGTCGACCAACGAGGTCAGTACCAACCTTTCGGTGTTCGAGGTGGCTCAGCCGTTCCGGTTGCAACTGCTGCATCTTTCCGACGGCGAGGCCGGCCTGCTGGCCGACGAGACTGCGCCCAACCTGGCAGCCCTCGTCGACGCCTTTGACGACGACTACGCCAACACCCTGATCCTTTCAGGCGGCGACAATTTCCTGCCGGGTCCGTTCACCAACGCCAGCACCGATCCCTCCCTCAACGCGATCCCCGGGATCGGCACGACAGGGGTTGGCCGTCCAGACATCGCCATCCACAACGTCCTCGGCGTCGAGGCCTCGGCGATCGGGAACCACGAGTTCGACCTCGGCTCGACGGTCCTGCGCGACGCCTTCACGCCGTCGGGCGCCTGGCAGGGCGCGCAGTTCCCCTACCTGTCTTCGAACCTCGATTTCTCGGGGGATAGCGCGCTCTCGCCGCGTTACACCAACACGGTCGACGGCAGCGGCGCGACCCCGATCGCCGACGCGAGCACGCTGAAAGGCCGCATCGCGCCGGCCGCAGTGGTCACCGAAGGCGGCCAGAAAATCGGCATCGTCGGCGCGACGACCCAGGTGCTGGAGTCGATCTCCTCACCCAACGGCACCGAGGTCAAGGGCTTCCCGGCCGGCCCCGGCGCCAACGGCGAAGTCGACGACATGGATCTGCTGGCCGCCCAGCTCCAGCCGATCATCGACGAGATGATCGCGGAGGGCATCAACAAGATCGTCGTGGTTTCGCACCTCCAGAACCTGGCGAACGAAGAGGCGCTGGCGCCGAAGCTGCGTGGTGTCGACATCATCCTGTCGGCCGGGTCGCACACCCGGCTCGGCGACGCCGATGACGTCCCGGCCGCCTTCCCGGGCCATGACGCCGATTTCGCCGCCACCTATCCGATCGTGACGCAAGGTGCCGACGGCAAGACGACCGTCATCGTCGGTACAGACGGTGAGTACACCTATCTCGGTCGGCTGGTCGTGGACTTCGATGCCAACGGCGAGATCATCCTCGACAGCCTTGCGGCGAACGTCGACATCAACGGCGCCTACGCCTCGACAGCGGAGAATGTCGCAGAGGCCTGGGGCGTCGAGGTCGACGAGTTGGATACGACGGCCTTTGCGAACGGCACCAAGGGTGGCCAGGTTCTCGCGATCACCGACGCGGTCGATGCCGTGATCTCCGCAAAGGACGGCAACATCTTCGGTTACACGAATGTGTATCTCGAAGGCGATCGCACCTTCACGCGCGCGCAGGAAACCAACCTCGGCAACATCACCGCCGACGCCAACCTGTGGAAGGGCCAGGAAGCCGGCGGCGCCGTGTACATGGTCTCGCTGAAGAACGGCGGTGGCATCCGCGCCCAGATCGGTTCGATCGACCCGTCGGGCGAGAAGGATCCGCCGGTCGCCAATCCCGACGCCGGCAAGCCGCAGGGTGCCATCTCGCAGCTCGACATCGAGAACGCGCTGCGCTTCGACAACAGGCTCATGGTGTTCGACACCACGGCGCAGGGCCTGAAGAACATCCTCGAGCACGGCGTCACCCTGCCGGCGGGCAACGGCGGCTATGCCCAACTGGGCGGCGTGCGCGTCGCCTTCGATCCGACCAGGCCCGCGGGACAGAGGGTCACCGACATCGCCCTGGTCGATCTCGACGGCAATCTCGTCGCCCGGGTGTGGCAGGACGGGAGCATCGCGGCCGGCGCTCCCGCGACGATCAGCGTGACGGCGCTCAACTTCACGGCCAATGGCGGCGACGGCTACCCGATCAAGGCCAACGGGACAAACTTCCGCTATCTGCTGACCGATGGCACGCTGTCGGCGGCCGTCGATCCGGCCCTCGACTTCACCGCACTGGCAACGATGCAGACGGTCGGTCAGACACTGGCCACCGTCCTGGGCGAGCAGAAGGCCTTGCAGGACTTCCTGCAGGAATTCCACGGCACGCCCGACATGGCCTACGACCAGGCCGATACTCCGACGGCCATGGACGAGCGCATCGAGAATCTCGGTGTGCGCGGGAATGTCGTCTTCGGCCGCGTCGACAACGGGACCACCGGCGACGACACGATCACCGGAAGCGACACCAACGACATGCTTTCTGGCCGCGCCGGCAAGGACGTTCTGCTCGGTGGGGCCGCGGACGACACGATCTCCGGCGGCGACGGCAACGATCAGGTCGATGGCGGCAAGGGACTCGATGCACTGTTCGGCGGTGCCGGTGCGGATCTGTTCATGGTGCGGACCGGCGACGTCGAGGCAGGTGAAATCTACGACGGCGGCGCCGGCGTGGACACTGTCTCGCTGGTCGACGGGGCCAGAGTGGATCTCAGCGGTGCCTTCCTCCTCGGCATCGAGAAAATACTGGGCAGCAACGGCGACGACCGGATTGTCCTGTCGGCCAGCCAGGCCCTGTCCCTCGCGGCCATCGAGGGCGGGGCAGGCGACGACTGGGTGAGCATTGTCCTCGCCGGAACGGTCGACGCCACTTCGAGCCAGCGACCCGAGATCACGGGAATCGAAACGTTGACCGCACTCGGGTCTGCAGGTGCCGACAAGGTGACGGTCACGGCCTCCCAGTTCGCCAGCTTCTCGGCGGTCGACCTGGCTGCCGGCAAAGACGCCATCACCGTGGTCGTGAGCGGCGAGGCCGACTTCACCGCGGGTATGCCGGCGTTGACCGGCATCGAGACCGTCAGCCTCGTCGGCGCGGGCTCTGTTCGCCTGACCGTTCAGCAGCTCGGGGCCTTCACCTCGATTGCCCCCGGCCTGGTCGTGACCCTGGCCGACACCGGCGCCGCTCTCGCGGCGCTCAAGCCTGCCGCGCTCGCCCAGCTGGCCGCCCGCGGCGTCGATCGTATCGACGCCACGGACAACCATTTGTCGCTGAGCGTCGCCAAGCTCCAGGCCCTCGGCCCGGTCGCCCTGACCGGGTCCGACCATGTCGTGCTGCGGGACCTCGGGGCGCAGATCCAGGCCCTCACGCCGGCCGAGATCGCCCAGCTGGCCGCGAGGGGCGTGGATGCGATCGACGCGGGCAATGACAAGCTCTCGCTCAGCCTTGCCCAGTTCAATGCGCTCGGGAAGGTCGCGCTCACTGCGTCCGACGTCGTCGCCCTGGCCGACACCGGCGCCAATCTCGCGGCGCTCAAGCCTGCCGCTTTGGCCCAGCTGGCCGCCCGCGGCGTCGATCGTATCGACGCCACCGACAACCATTTGTCGCTGAGCGTCGCCAAGCTCCAGGCCCTCGGCCCGGTCGCCCTGACCGCGTCCGACCATGTCGTGCTGCGGGACCTCGGAGCGCAGATCCAGGCCCTCACGCCGGCGGAGATCGCCCAGCTGGCCGCGAGGGGCGTCGATGCGATCGACGCGGGCAATGGCAAGCTGTCGCTCAGCATTGCCCAGTTCAATGCGCTCGGGAAGGTCGCGCTCACTGCGTCCGACGTCGTCACCCTGGCCGACACGGGCGCCAATCTCGCGGCCCTCATGCCTGCCGCTTTGGCCCAGCTGGCCGCCCGCGGCGTCGATCGCATCGACGCCACCGACGATGTGCTGTCACTCAGCGTGGCCAAGCTCCAGGCCCTCGGTCCGGTCGCGCTGGCTGCGGCCGACCAGGTCGTGCTGCGGGATACCGGTGCGCAAATCCAGGCTCTGACGCCGGCCGAGATCGCCCAGCTGGGCGCCAAGGGCGTGGATGTAATCGACGCCAGCAACGGCAATCTGATGCTGAGCCTCGCCCAGTTCAATGCGCTCGGGAAGGTCGCGCTCACGGCGTCCGATGCCGTGACCCTGGTTGGAACAGCCGGTGATGACGCTCTGTCCTTTGCGCGCCAGATACTGGGACCCGAAGACAGGGTCGACGGTGGTGGCGGCTTCGACAGGCTGGTCCTGTCGGGCGACTACAGTGCCGGGCTGAGCCTGCAGCCTGGCGCGCTGACAGACGTCGAGTGGCTGGCATTCGGCAGGGGCTTCGATTATGCCCTGGCGCTCGCCGACGCCAATGTCGATGCCGGACAGGTCTTGACTGTGTCGGCCCGTGGCCTCGGTTCCCCGGATTCCTTGATATTCGATGGCTCCCAGGAGACGGACGGCAGCTTCGTGTTTCTGGCCGGTGGACCCGGCACGACCCCCTCCACGACCTTCACCGGCGGCAGCAAGGCGGACATCGTCGTGGCTGGTTTCGGGAACGATACGATCGTCTACTCTGATCCGAACCAGTCGACGAGCCTCAACTATGACACGGTCAGGGGCTTTGACTTCGCCGCCGACAAGTTCGACGTCGCGGGGGCGATCACTTCGGTGGCAACCGTAAGCAGCGGAAAGTTGGGGATCGTGAATTTCGATACCGACCTCGCCTCCGCCATGAACGGCGTCCTCGACGCCGATGGCGCTGCGTTGTTCACGCCGACGACTTTCGCCCTGCAAGGCAGCACTTTCATGGTGATCGATCAGAACGGGCTGGCGGGGTACCAGTCCGGTGGCGATCTCGTCCTGCGCCTCGAAGGCCCGGTCAACCTGGGCGCCTTCGGGGTCGATCTATTCGTCTGACCGGGCGGCTCGGGCTCCGCTCACATGGCGGGCCCGATCGCTGGTGCGGACGCTACACCATTCTCATCCGCTTCGAAGGCGCCGAGGCGGGTTGATTGTCGATGATACTCCCCGCGCCGCCGCGACGGGCCGTACGTCAGGACCAGCCCAGCAGGTCGGGACCCATCACGAGACTCGGGAAGGACTCGACGGTGTAGGCGCTGTCGTCGTTGCGGATGGTGCCGACGGCCGACGCGGTGTCGATGACCGCTCCCGCGCTGGCATTGGACAGGGTGACGACGAAACTCTCGTCCGCTTCGACCAGGATCTCGCCCAGCACCCAGACCGTGACGGTCTTGCAGGCCTCTCCGTCGGCGAAGCTCACGCTGCCCGACGGCATTACGCCGCCGAACAGGGAGAAGGCCGGAGGAGCGTCTTCGCCGTCGGCGGGAATTTGGGGAAAGAAGGAACCGATATAGGAGGCGTCCAGCGAAATCAGCTCGGCGGAGTCCAGAAGCTCGTCGAACGGGATGAAGTCGGAATCGAGGACCTGGGATCCGGTTACGGCCCAGTCGACGGTGGCGGTGCCGCTCAGGTCGCCGGCGCGGGTGACGATGAAGGTGAAGGGTGTGACGCCCAGATCGTCTTCGGCCTTGTCGGCGCTGCTGGCGGCGATCGACAGCGAGGCATCGTCGTTGCGGATTATGCCGTTGGCGGTGGCGGTTCCGAGGCTGGTTCCGGCTCCGGGATTGGACAGGGTCACCGAGAAGGCTTCGTTCGTCTCGACGGCGGTATCGCCGGCGATCCCGATGCTGACGACCTTCGAGCTCTGGCCGGCCGCGAAGCTCACCGTGCCGGTCGGCAACACGCCGCCCGTGAAGTCGGCGCCATCGACTGCCGGACCCGCGACGGTCCATTGCGCGCTGCTGACGCCGCTCAGGTCGCCGGTGCGGGTCACGGTGAAGGTGAAGGCCGTGCTGCCTCCATCGCCTTCCGACTTGTCGGCACCGGTGGCGGCGATCGACAGCGACGCGTCATCGTTGCGGATGACGCCCTTGGCGGAGGCGGTGCCGAGTGTGGCGCCGGCGCCGGGATTGGACAGGGTCACCCAGAAGGTCTCGTTCGCCTCGACGGCGCTGTCGCCGGCCACGCCGATGCTGACGACCTTCGAACTCTCGCCGGCGGCGAAGCTCACCGTGCCGGTCGGCAACACGCCCCCGGTGAAATCGGCGCCGGTGACCGCGGCACCGGTGACGGCCCATTGGGCGCTCGCCATGCCACTCAGGTCGCCGGTGCGGGTCACGGTAAAGGTGAAGGGCGTGGTGCCCGCCTGGCCTTCGCGCTTGTCGGCGCTGCTGGCGGCGATCGACAGCGAGGCATCGTCGTTGCGGATGACGCCGCCGGCCGTGGCTGTGCCGAGGACTGTTCCCGCACCGGGATTGGAAAGGGTCACCGAGAAGGCCTCGTTCGTCTCGACAGCGGTATCGCCGGCGACGTTGATGCCGATGACCTTCGATCTCTGGCCGGCGGCGAAACTCACCGTGCCGGTGGGTAGGACGCCACCCGAGAAGTCGGCGCCATTGACCGCGGGGCCGCTCACGGCCCACTGGGCGCTGCTGGCGCCGCTCAGGTCGCCGGTGCGGGTCACGGTGAAGGTGAAGGCCGTGCTGCCCGCCTGGCCCTCCGCCCTGTCGGCGGCGGTGGCGGCGATCGACAGCGACGAATCGTCGTTGCGGATCACGCCCTTGGCGGTGGCGGTGCCGAGGAGGGTGCCGACGCCGGGATTGGACAACGTCACCCAGAAGGCCTCGTTCGACTCGACGGCGCTGTCGCCGGCGATCCCGATGCTGACGACCTTCGAACTCTCGCCGGCGGCGAAGGTCACCGTGCCGGTCGGCAACACGCCGCCCGTGAAGTCGGCGCCGTTGACCGCAGCCCCGGTGACGGCCCATTGCGCACTGCTGGTGCCGCTCAGGTCGCCGGTGCGGGTCACGGTGAAGGTGAAGGCCGTGCTGCCCGCCTGGCCTTCGCGCTTGTTGGCGCTGGTGGCGGCGATCGACAGAACGGCCGTTGCGACATCGTCGTTGAGGATCGTGCCCGTCGCGCTGCCGTCGAGGATCGACGCGCCTTCCGACGGATCCGACAGGGCGACGGTGAAGCTCTCGCTGCCCTCGACGACGGTGTCGCCCATGATGGCGATGAGGATGTTCTGCTGCGTTACCCCGGGCGCAAAGGTGAGGATGCCGCTCTGGGCGACGTAATCCTGCCCGGCGAGCGCGCTGCCGTTGGCGGTCGTATAGTGCACGGTGACGGTCGAGGTGGAAGCCTCGGTCAGGAAGACCGGAATGCTGAGATAAATTGGGCCGCCACCGTTGCCCTCGTCGATCGCGGCGTCACCGGCGGTGATGCCGACCGTCGGCACGCCGTTGCGCACCGAGAAGACGAAGGTCCCGGGAGCGCCGACGTTGCTGGCGCTCTCCAGCGCCAGCAGGGCCGCCTGGTCGCCGGATTGTGGAAGCTCGTAATACTCGACGCCGTTGCCGGCGCTGTAGCCGGCCCTCGCGGGCGTGCCGCCCAGACCGTTGCTGCCACCGGACGCGCTGCCGGTCGTCCAGTCGACATTCTCGTAGCGGAAGGTGATGTCGAAATCGCCCTCGGCGTTGATTTTCTGGATGCTGAGCTGGAAGGCGTTCAGCTTGTTGGTCTGGCCGCTGTAGTAGCCGACATCGTCCCAGGTCGCCGTGAAGGTGTGGGTGACTGGATCGAGATCGTACCAGAGCAGGTTCGTGCCGGCCGAGGTGCCGCCCGGCGACGGCGCGACCGCGCCGCCGCGCGTGTCGATGTCGGCCCAGTAGGCGGCGATGATGGGATTGCTGGTCGACCCGGTGATCGCGCTCGGGGTGAAGCTGCTCGAGGCCGCGTTGAAGGTCACGCTGCCGTTGTTGTTGAGATAGAAGCCCGTGTAGTAGCGGCCGAAGAAGTTGATGCCCTGCGTGCCGAAGATCGGCGTGAGGTCGATGAACCCGGTCGAGCCGTCGTCGTTGGCCGGGAGCCAGAACTCACCGAACCCGGCGCTACCGCCCAGAGTGTTGATCAGCGATGTCACGACGGCCTCCCCGATGGCCTGCCGAACCCTCTAACCGGCGGACCGCACGACTTTATCGTCGTCAGATTCCGCGGCCATGCTACAGTCTAATGAGGGGCACGCCTACTCGCAACGAAGCTGCTTTCGTCACTAGGAATGCCGCGCCGGCAGAGGCTTGACGATGGCCGGTATGCCTGCGCCCCGGGCAGTGTGTGCGATAGTATTACATACTGCTGTTGGCAGATAAGCCTTCGTGGGCTGTCAGAGTGGGTTTGGGAGAAGATTGGGAATACCCGTTCATTGGTCCATCGACTCGGAGGCGAGACTTTTCGAAGTCACCTGCACCGGCGTGGTCGAAGCGGACGAAATCCACCGGATGCTGGATGTGCTGGTTGGCTCGGATGCGCTCGGGTATCGGAAACTGTTCGACGGCAGTCAGGCCGATACACGACTGGGCGCCCTGGACATTCTGAGCATCGGCGTCCGAATGCGCGACCTCCATCGTGAAGGTTCGCCCCTGGGACCTCTCGCCGTCGTCATTCCCCCCGACAAGTATCCGCTCCTGTCCCGGGTCCTCGGGATCCTCGCCTCGCCCCGGCGGCCGATGCGGATCTTCAGCGAAGTCGATCGGGCGCGAAAGTGGCTGGATTCGGCCGCGGTCCGCCGGCAAACGCCCGCCCTGGAGGAAGACGTTTCACGCTCAGCCGAGCGGCCCTCCGTCGTTTGCTGATCGAGGCGGGGCGGCCTGGCTTGCGCGAGAACCGCCATGTCCGGAGAATTGCCGCCGATTCAAAGGCATGCGGGGAATTCACGGCCAATGCAGTTCGATGACGTCATTCTCGGTCGCCGGAGCATCCGCGGCTACAAGCCCGATCCCGTCCCCAGGGCGCTGATCGAGGAAATCATCGGGCTCGCGATGCGTGCGCCCTCGTCGATGAACACCCAGCCCTGGAACTTCTACGTCATCACCGGCGAACCGCTGGACCGGATCCGTGCGGGCAACACCGAGCGGATGCTGGCGGGCGTCCCGCAGTCGCGCGAGTTCCGGACGGGGAAGCCCTTCGCGGGTCCGCATCGCGACCGCCAGGTCGGCGTGGCCAAGCAGTTGTTCTCCGCCATGGGGATCGCGCGCGACGACAAGGAGATGCGGCAGGACTGGGTGCTGCGCGGCTTCCGTCAGTTCGACGCGCCGGTCTGCATCATCGTGACCTACGATCGCGTGCTGGACGGCAGCGACGACACGCCGTTCGATTGCGGCGCGGTGACGACGGCGCTGGTCAATGCTGCCTGGTCGCGCGGGCTCGGGGCGGTGATCAACAGCCAGGGCATCATGCAGTCGCCGGTGGTGCGCGAGCATGCGGGCATCGCCGACGACCAGGTCATCATGAAGAGCATCGCGCTAGGCTGGCCCGACGAGAGCTTCCCGGCCAACACGGTCGTGTCCGAACGGAAGTCCGTTGGCGAAGCGACCGTGTTCGTCGGCTTCGGCGAGTAGGGAAGCCCCCTATTCAATCGGGCGTGCGGCAGACGCCAGTCGGATGCAGTTGCCGAGGCTTTCACATCGCTCAATTCGTGAATGCGAGGAGGGCCGGCGGGACCCACCTCGCAGGCGTCACTCGATCATTTCAGTTCGGCGAGGCGCAATTCTTCCGCACGTTCGCAGGCCGCCGCAGCGTCCTTGTATTTCTTGAGGTCGAGATAGGCACGCGCGAGGAACTCGTAGTGGGCAGGCTTCCTGTATTGTCCCGCCGCCACCCTTGTAAGCAGCTGGCGCGCCGCGCTTCGTTCCTTGGCGGCGACGAGGGCGCGGACCGCGAGGCAAGTTGCCTCCAGATTGATCGCGCGGTCGGTCTTGATGCCTTCCATCTGCTCGTAGGCGCTCGTCGTGCCGTCCCAGTCATTACGGGCGAAAGCCGCGCGCATTTCCGCAATGAGCTGCTTGCCCAGTTCGATCTGTTCTTCTTTGGTCACGATAACAAACCCCTAATTTACAGGCATTGCAATCATCTGCAACGAAACCAAGAAGCCAGTGCAAGTCGACTCGGCGCGCAACACATGGCTTTCGGTAGTGGTCCAGTCAGCGGAAGCTTGTAGCTCAAATCGTGCCATCCTGAACCGCCTGCCGGGATGAAATTTTGACGAACGCCGACCTTCCGAGCGCGGGGCACCTCCTTCCATGGAGAAGATATCGGTCGCTCCCCGTCGGCTGACCGTCGTCGCCACGGCGCCGGTCGGCTCAGAGATTCTGGAGCTTGTTCTCGACACCGAGGATGTGGCGGCCAACCATCTCGGCATGGCCCATCATCGCCTGGAGATGCTGACTGGCGCTCATGGCATCTCGGAACCGTCGTTCGAACGGGGCCGACTCCAGAATGGCCGTGGTGCCGGCCGCGCGATAGGCGGCAATCGACACGTCGGTCGCCTCGTTCATGCCGTAGGTGGTCGCCAGACGCAGTCGCATGCGGCCATCGACGTCCAGTGAGCCGTTCGCGGCCTTTTCGTAGGCCTCACGCACTTCGGCGTGCAGGTATGCGCGCGCGGCCGACAGCTTGGCCTCGAGCAGGGCAATTTCGCGCTGGATCGCGTTGTTGGCCGACATTGCGTTGATCGAGGCGCGGCTATGCTTGCCGCGAGCCAGCTCGATGTAGGTCTCGAGCAGGCGGCGCCCGAGGCCCAGCGTCACGCTGCAGAAGCCGCTGGCATAGAGCAGGGTGGAGCCCATCGTGTAGAGCGGTCCGCCCTCGCGCCGCTCCTGCTGCGCATCGCGCGCCGGGGCATGCGCGTCGGGGATGAACAGGTCCTCGACCGTGTAGGTGTCGCTGCCGGTGCCGCGGAGGCCCAGCACGAACCAGTCGTCGACGATCCGCGCGTCGCTGCGCCTGAACACGAAGCTGCGGTCGTCGGGCCTGCCGTAGCGCTGGTGCGGCGTGCCGTCGGGATTCTGAACCGCGCTGTGGGCGCCCATCCACGTCGTGTGCCGCCCGCCGCTGGCGAAACTCCAGGTGCCGCTCAGCCGGTAGCCGCCCTCGACACGGATCGCCTTGCTGGTGCCGTTGCGTGCGCCCCAGGCCAGTCCCACGCCGGGACTGCCGAAGAAGGCGAGGGCCGTCTCGTGGGGCATGGCGGCCGCCGAGGTCGCCGAGGAAACGTTGGACTGGTTCACGAACCAGGCGACGCTGGCATCGGCCCAGGCGATCGCCTCGACGGTCTTGCAGAAGTCGATCAGCGGCAACTCGGCGCCACCGAGACTTCGCGGCAGCAGCAGCCGCAGCATGTCGTTGGCCACCAGCGCATCCACCACTTCCGGCACGACCTCGCGGCGGCGGTCCATCTCCGCGCCATGCTCGTCGAGCAGCGGTTGCAGGGCACGCGCCCGCTCGGGCGCGCTGAGGATGGGGGCGCCGAGTGCGGGGGCCGGCGGAACGCGGGTGTCCATGGAATCCTCGGGGATGAGTCTTGCGTCTGCTCTCCGTCCCATACTGGACCGCCCGGACCGGCGGTCAATCGGCCGGCGGCCAGTGCCACTACCCAGCGAAAGGCTACCTATCCGGCGAGGTCGGCGGCAACGCGCCGGTCGCGGGCGACCGCCTCGGAGACAGCGGCCGGGCCGTCGAACTGGAGCGGGATGCTGGCGAGGCGGGCCTGGGTCTGAACGGATTTGTCGTTGCGCAGCCCGAGCAGCGCCGCCGTCAGCCGCTTGGCCATGGGCGCAGGCGTCGCCAGGGGCGCGAAGACGGCGAAGCTGATCGTGTAGGCGAGCTTTCTGTCTCCGGCCAGTTCGGCCAGCGTCGGCACGTCCGGCAGCTGCGGCGAGCGGGCCGCCCCCGAGGTGGCGAGCACACGCAGCTTCGCGCGGCTGCGGGCATTGTGGAGCAGCGCGGTCCGGGTATCGACGACCGCGATGTCGGCGCGGCGTGTCAGCAGCAGGTCCACGGCGGCATTGGTGCCGGCGACCTCGATCGGCTCGAAGGAGATCTTCATGCGACGTTCGACCAGTGCCAGCAGGAGGCCGATGGTCATGTCGGCGCCCATCGTTGCCGCCTTCAGAGGTGTCGTACGGGCCGCCGCCAGCAGGCCCGGCCAATCCCTCACGTCCGACAGCTCGTTCACCACCAGCGCCGTCGAGAAGCCGCGCGTCACCTTGGCAACCGGCTGCAGTCGCGACAGGAGCGGCTCTGCCGGCGTCTCCTGGAGCACGAGGTTCAGGATTTCGGCGATCAGCAGCAGCCGCCCGTCGGGCTCGGCGTGGATCACCTGCAACGCGGCACGGCGGCCGGCCTGACCCAGCGTATAGTCGAACTCCACCGGCTCGTTGAGAGCGGCCGAAAACCCGTCCTGGATCAGCTGGGCGCAGAGGTCCGTCGGATTGCCGACGCCGAAGCCGCAGATCAGCCGGACCGGGGGCGTCGCGGCCGCCGCGCGACAGTCAACGAACCTCGTTCCCGCCAGGGCAGCTCCCAGCAGGACTTCACGTCGAATCAGCCTCATGCCGCCGATGATACGTCACTACGGCAGGGCCGTCTCGCTGGCTGGATCGCCGGCGATGCGGCTGTGCCACATGATGCGCTTCTGGGTCATGTCCCACGGTGTCGCCTGATGCAGCAGGCAGCGATTGTCCCACAGCACCGCGTCGCCGGGCGCCCAGTCGTGGTGATAGATGCGCGGTGGCTGGCAGGCAAAGTCGATCAGCTCCTGCAGGAAGCGCTCGGACTCGCCCGGCTCCATCCCGGGGATCGCGTGGGCATGGCGGCCGATCAGCAGCGACTTGCGGCCGGTCTCCGGATGGATCTTGACCAGGGGCCGCAGCGGCACCGGCCCGTCGTGCAGACCGTAGCCGCTGTATTCGCCGTCCGCCTTCCTGGTCTCGTGGCCGAGCTTCGACTGGCTGTAGTGCAGCGAGTGACGGGCCTGCAACGTCTCGACGCGCGCCTTGAGTTCGTCGTCGAGCGCATCGTAGGCAGCCCGCATGTCGGCGAAGCCGGTCTGGCCGCCGGTGTTCGGCACGACCTCGGCGCTGAACACCGCGCCCTTGGCCTGGACGGGCATGTAGGTGCTGTCGGCATGCCAGCCCATGTTGCCCTTCAGTATCTTCATCATGTCGTCGTTGTCGTTCTCGATCCGCAGGCTGCCATCGGCGCGCACGTTGCTGATCGCGGCCATCTCGAATTCGAGAGGTCCGAAGCGGCGGGCGAAGGCGATCTGCTGGTCGCGCTCGAGGTGCTGACCGGGGAAGACCAGGAGTGCATATTCCAGCCAGGCAGCATGCAGATCGTGCCATCCGGTATCGTCGAGATCGGTGAGTTTCACACCGGTGATGACGGCGCCGAAGGTGGCGTCGAGCGGGGCGATGTCGAAGGCGCGGGCCATGCGAATCCTCCTGGTCGGTGCCAGTGTAACGCGTCCGCCCTAAAAGAGAACGGCCGGGCGAGCCCGGCCGTTCTTGCCTTTCGATAGGGACCCTTACTGGATCACGATCTCGACGCGGCGGTTCTGCGGCTCCCGGACATTCGGGCCGGTCTGCACCAGCAGGCCCTGCTCGCCGCGGCCGAGGACGGCGATGTTGGTTGCCGGGACGCCCTCGCGGACCAGCGCGTCCTTGACGGCGTTGGCACGACGCAGCGACAGCGCCATGTTGTAGCTCTCGGAGCCCGACGTGTCGGTATGGCCGGTCGCGGTGATGCGGGCGCTGCCCTTCTGCTTGTAGGCGGAGGCAGCCTGGCGGATGGTGGTCAGCGCCTGGTCGCTCAGGTTCGCGCGATCCCAGTCGAAGAACACCATGAAGGACGGCGGCGTGACCGGCGCAGCTGCCGGCGGCGGGGGCGGGGCTGCAGCTGGCCCGCCGAACTTGTAGGCGACGCTCAACATCGTGGTGATGTTGTTGTTCTGGTACATGCCCGGGTTCGTCGTACCGTAGTAGCGGCCGTCGAGATTGACGCGGAAGTTCTGATCGACGTTCCAGCCCAGGCCGACGATGCCCTGGTATGCGAACTGGGTGCTGCACATCGAGCAGCCGTTGATCGACGAGTCGGCGAAGGCGATGCCGGCGCCGGCGCCGATGTAGGGGGTGACCGTCGCGCCCGGGATGAAGTCGTAGAGCAGGTTCGCCATGATCGCGAGCTGCTCGATGCGGCCGCTGGTGTTGCTGAAGATGTTGCCGAAATTGGCCGTGCCGCGGCCGTTGTTGGAGCGGAACACACCTTCCAGTTCGACGCGAGGACCGACAAAGTCGTAGCCGACGAAGCCGCCCGCCGCGAAGCCGAGGTCCATGTTGTAGTTGTTGCTGTTCAGCAGCCAGTTCAGGCCGCCCTCACCACCGATGTAGATACCGGGGTTGGATGGGCCGGGGCTCCACATCGACTGCGCATTGGCGGCCATGGGTACAGCCATCAGTGCTGCAGCAGCGAGAAGTGCCTTTTTCATTTTCAACAATCCCTCGTTGGGTGACGCATCCGGGCTGACGGACGCACGCCTGACCAACGAGGGTTGCAAAGATTAAGTTGCCGTTTCCGCGGAACCGGCGGCCACGGACCCTGCGACCGTGGCCGCAGGGCAACAGTGTGGCAGGACTACTGCATAATCAGTCTTACTGCATGAACCAGCCGTGGCTGACCACGGCGGACTGGCCGCTGTGCACCGTGCTCTTGGCCGCGGCGTAGAAGAGCACGGCATCGGCCACGTCGTCGGTGGTGGTGAACTGGCCGTCGATCGTGTCCTTGAGCATCACGTTCTTGATCACCTGCTCCTCCGTGATCTTCAGCTCGGCCGCCTGCTCGGGAATCTGCTTCTCGACCAGCGGCGTGCGCACGAAGCCCGGGCAGACGACGTTGGACGCGACGTTGTACTCCGCTCCCTCCTTGGCCAGAACCTTGCTGAGGCCGATCAGGCCGTGCTTCGCCGTCACGTAGGGTGCCTTGAGCTTGGAGGCTTCCTTGGAATGCACGGAGCCCATGTAGATCACG
This sequence comes from Reyranella sp., assembly GCA_046296475.1. GTDB lineage: Bacteria > Pseudomonadota > Alphaproteobacteria > Reyranellales > Reyranellaceae > Reyranella. The sequence continues at coordinate 164,610 of JBKBLH010000002.1, read as the reverse complement.
CGCCCGTACTTGGCCTTGTACATGTGCTTCAGGCATGCCTTGGTCGTGAGGAAGGCGCCGTCGAGATGGATCGACAGCAGCTTCTTCCAGTCGGCAAAGGGGAAGTCGACCAGCGGCTTCACGATCTGGATGCCGGCATTGCTGACCAGGATGTCGATCTTGCCGTACTTGGCGATGGTGTCAGCGACACCCTTCTCGACCTGCTCCTCGTCGGTGACGTTCATGGCGACGGCGAAGGCGTCGCCACCCTTGGTCTTGATCTCGTTGGCCGTCGCCATCGCGGCGTCGAGGTTGAGGTCGGCGATGACAGGCGTGCCGCCCTCGGCGGCCAGGCGCAGGGCGATTTCCTTGCCGATGCCCGAGGCGGCGCCGGTGACGATGGCAATTCTTCCCGTGAAACGCGACATTGGCTGATCCTTCTCTTTCTGCCCGTTACTTTGCGAGATAGTCGAAGACCACTTCGCCGAGACCCAGGGTCAGGTCGGTGACGTAGTGGCTGGCCGAGACGACTTCCCGCACCGGCAGGCGCGAGACGTCGCACATGGCATGATCGAAGAGCTGCAGGGCGGCGGGGCCGGTCCAGGCGCCCTTCACGGTCACGTCCTCGCAGTAGTAGCGGACGAGCTCGCAGATGCGGGGCGTGCAGTCGACGTGCGGCACGATCTTGATCATGAACGCCGGCTTGGCCAGTGCCTTGATCAGCGGCGCGTGATCGAGTTCGCGATGCTTGTACCCCATGGTGGCGTTGACGCAGAGCACCGAACCGTAGTGAAGCGTGCAGACGAGCGTCTCGTTTTCGTGGCTGATCTTCGGCGTGGCGAGCTTCTTCGGGAAGCCCCAGATCTCGCGACCGCCGGCGATCGGCGAGTTGTCGTCGAGATACATGGCATGCACGTAGCCGCCTTCCTGGATCTGGCCGTCCCTGTCCTTGAAGCGGACCGGGATCACCTGTCCGGTCTCGGTGTAGTCGCCGAAGCCCGTCGAATCGGGCATGCGGATGAACTCGTAGTTGACCGTGTCGCCAACGACCTCCAGCGGCTCCGGCACCAGCGCGCGCAGGACCTCGGGGTCGGTGCGGTAGGTGATGACGACGAACTCGCGATTGTAGAATTTGTAGGGCGGGCGCGGATAGCTCGGGTTGTTGAGCGGCATCGCGAAGGCGTTCTTGCGGACGTCGTCTATCTTCATTTCCGGGGCTCCTTGCGGCCCTGCAGGGCCAGGTCGAACGTGAACACGCCGTCCGGGCTTTCCGGACGCTGCAAGACTTCTGGATGTTCGAGCGTACGGGTCATGTCGGAGTAACCCGATTCCCAATGCTCCTCCATCGTGCGCCGCGAGAATTCGTAGTCCTTCGACGAGCCCTCGTACTTTCGGGCGCGATAGATCGTGTGGATGATGTTGTAGACCTTGCTGTCGGCTTCCTGCGCCACGAGTTCGGCCTCCGGTGACTGCCGCTGCTCAGGTGGCATGTCGGCCAGGATCTTCGCCATGGCGCGTCGCAAGGACTGGACCTGCCGGAACTGGTCGGTGCCGGCGCGGGTGCGGCTGGAGTAGCGGATGTCCTTCATGCGCGTGTCGACCTCGACCATGTCGCGCGGCAGGTCGCCGCGTGCGCTCCACAGGTCGATCTGGAAGGCCAGCGTGTCGGCGCGCGGGCGGGCGTCGAGCACCCATTGCAGCGGGGTGTTCGAGACGACACCGCCGTCCCAGTAGAATTCGCCGTCCACTTCGGCGGCGGGAAAGCCCGGCGGCAGCGAGCCGCTGGCGATCACGTGCTGCGGCCCGATCGTATGGGTATCGTTGTCGAAATAGATGAAGTTGCCGGTCCTGACGTTGGTGGCACCGACGCTGAAGCGCATTTCCTTCGCATTGATCCGGTCGAAATCGACCAGCCGTTCGAGCAGCGCCTTGAGCGGCGAGACGTCGTAGTAGGCGAGGTTCCCGGGATTGCCGGCGGGCGTGAAGATCGGCGGCGGGAAGCGCGGCTTGAAGAACTCCGGCGCGCCGAACATCAGCGTTCCGATCGAGCGCATCTGGTTCACGAACTGGTGTTCCATGTCGCTGCTGAATTCGAGGCCCTTCAGGACCGGCAGCCCGAGCGGCGAGCGGGTGATGGTCTCCCAGAAGGTGCGCAGCCTCTCGATGCGGCTCTCCGGCGGATTGCCCGCGATCAGCGCGCAATTGATCGCACCGATCGAGATGCCGGCGACCCAGTCGGGATGCAGGCCGGCCTCGGACAGGGCTTGGTAGACGCCCGCCTGGTAGGAGCCCAGCGCACCGCCGCCCTGCAGCAGGAGGGCGATCCGTTCGAAGGGAGGGCGGGGGCGGGGCACGGACTGTGTACTGATCGCTCTGTCTCCTCGTTGGCCGGCCGCGTTGCGGCGACGGTTTCTGGCGCGCCGTTGGGGTGGCGGCAACCGCGTTTTCCGCAATTTCCGGACCGAACCCTTAACGGCTCCTGATTGTGGCGGCATTACAGGGGCCGACCGGCGGGACGTCAGGCACGGCGGACGGCGGTTCTGAAGGCGAGCCGGCAGGGGCGGGTCGCATAGTAGGCGCTCCAGAGGGCGGGCGGGAGTCTCATCGCCTCGTAGTCGCCCGCCGTCGGGGTGAAGGCGAGCTTCAGCGCGCCCCTGATCCAGTCGATCGGCCGGTCGCACAAGAGGAGGTCGGCAAAGTGTTCGGCCGGACCCGCCGGCGGCAGCCCTCGCCGCATCGCGCCGGCCATCGCGGCGGCTCGTTTTCTCACGCGGCCGCTGTCGGCGATGCGGGGGGCGAGCGCCTTCGGAACGGCCACATCCAGCAACTCCCCGGCCATCGCGCAGGCCAGCAGGACGGCGTCGCCGCAGCCTCTGGTCCGTGCCCGCGCATGCAGCGCTTGCCAGTCGAGGACGGGATGCCGGTCGATCATGCGGGCGAAATCGCTCACCCATTTCAGCATGGCCCAGTTCTCCTTGGTGCCATGCCCGGCCAGCAGCAGAGCAAGATTCGGGGCGGAAAGGACGGGCACGTCGCGGCCGCCGACCGAGAGGAGCGACGTGTCGTCCCAGATCTCGTCCGGGGCCAACGGGAAAGGAACATGGGCGCCGCCGAACCCCCAGTGCAGGTCGATGGCGGCACCTTCATCGGTGCGGACGAAGGCATACTGCCGTTGAGCGGCGAGGAAGGCGCGCCGGAATCTCCTGTCCCCCTGGGGGCTGGCGTACCCCATCGCCTCGAGCACGTCTTCGGCGGCGTCGATGCGCCGCCGCGGAACGATCACATCGATATCGTTGTACTCCCGCGCGGCGATACCGCCGTAGAGGGCCAGTGCCAAGGTGGGCCCCTTGAAGGCGACGAAGGGGATCGAGCGGTCGGACAGCGAAGCCGCCAACCGGTGCAGTTCGCCCGCCAGGGCCAGGGACTTCAGCAGGTGGTTTTGGCGAAATCTCTCGAGATCTGCCTTTGCGTCATCCGGCACGGCCTCCCATGAGAGTTGGCCGAGGCAGTCCAGAAGGGACGGCCGAACGCCGTGGCCGTCGGCGAGGCGTATCAGTACCCGATGGTCCAAGCCCTTGCGCAGCAGTTCGCTCAGGCGCGTCAGGTCGGGCTGCGGACGTGCTGCAATGCAAAGGAACCGAAATTCGGGAATCACCTCGACACCGGCGTTCATGCCGTCGAGGCGGGAGGTTCAGGAACTGGAGTCCTGGGAAAGGCCATTCATCCCGCCGCGGCCGGTGTTGCGGCTCTTCCAACCGTCGCGTCGTCCCTTGTAACTCCACTTGCTCAGCGTGACGTCGCGCAGGGCGCCGAGCTTGGTGAGAACCGGACGCTCATAGGGCTTTCTCGCGGACGTCGGCGAAGGCGCCGTTGCCTCTTCATCCATCTTCATCGCTTCGTCCGTCATCAATCGGCCTTTCACCCTAACGAGGCTCGTCTATCGGGCCGCTTCGATCAAGCCTTCGGCTTCGAGGCTTCCGAGGATTTGCAAGACATCGGCTTGGCACGTTGCCTCCGATACCTCGAATTCCGCCATCACCGAGTTGCAAAGATCATCCACCGATCGGGGCTGCTCGAGCGAATCCCAGATATGGACGCCCACGCCCTGGAGGCCGAAGTAGAGGGCACGATCCAAGTCCAGAATCGCGACTTCGTCATTGATCCTGCAGGAAACCTGCCGCGCCGACTTCTTGTAGAGCAAGGAAGATCCGTTCATGCCGCTGGACCCTAGGATGCCACGCTGAGGGTAACAACAGATTTCTTGCGGAGCAAATGCGATAAGGCGTTGATATTGCACTCTCATTGGCGCTTGCGCGCGAGCCAGTGGTCGAGCGCGTGCGCGGTCAGCGCCGTTGCCAGGTCGGGATCGGAAGCATCGAGACCGGGCAGCAATTGCGGATCGACGTAGCGGGCGATCCGATGCCCGTCCGGCAGTGCCGGCATTCCGATCTCCCGGATCGTCGCCACTTCGGGATAGCAGTCGAGCGGGGTTTTGCGGCGGGCCAGCACCTCGGGGGGCAACCGCCCGCGCATGGCCTCGCGGATCAGCCGCTTATGCCACCCCCAGGGGACAGGCGGAACGGACAGCATGAACTCGAGCACCCGAAGGTCGAGATAAGGGTACCGCCATTCGAATCCACCAAGCATTCCCTCGAAGGCACGAACGTCGAAGTGGCTCTGCCAGATCGGGCTGGTGAACGAGCCAATCGCGGCCGGATGCCAGGGGTGTGACATGTCCCCTCCCACGCCCAGGGATCCCTGGCGTTCCGGCAGGGCCAGCCGTTCGGCAAAGTCGCGCCGGAGCCAGCGCGGCAGCGTGTCGAACGGCTCCAGTTCGGCTTCCCGCCGCAGCCCGGTATGCCGGCCGATCGTTTGTGCCCAGCCGGCAAGGCCCTTGGCCGCACTGTACCCGAGCAAAGCCTGCGCCAGCCGTCGCCACCACCGTTGCCGACGCAGCCATCCGAGATAGGCGTCCCGCTCCAGAATGAGTGCATTGTCCGGACCTTCTCCGTCCAGCCAGACGGTGGCGGACGCACCCATTTCGCGAGCGACCCGCTGCATGTCGTGGGCGTTGATCAGCGCCGTCATGGGTTCGGGTGAGTGCAGCTCCCGGGTGCGCCACTGCGGATCGTAGGCGATGTCGTCGGCCGGCCGGATGCGCAACTCGATTCCGATGTGGCGTGCCGCGAGAGAGGCGTAGTGATCCTCGCGTATGTGCATCAGCCGCTCGTAGTGCTCGCACTCCGCGACGATCCGCGACGGATCGCCGGTTACCTCGACGGCGGTTGCCGCGAGGGTCGTCGAATCGAGGCCGCCGCTCATCGCGATGCCGACCCGGCCGTGGGGCAGCCGGTCCGCGACCGCGCGCGACAGCAGCTCGCGAAAGCGCTCGCAATAGGCCTCGGACCTGTTCAGGTAGATCGGCTCGGGAACGTCCAGCCGCCAGTAGCGGCGAAGCGAGAGGCCGCCCTCGCCGAGCTTCATCAGATGCGCGGGCGCCAGCCGCTTGATGTCCCGATAGACGGTGCGCTCGAATTCGCGCGGCACGCCGAGAACCAGGAAGTCGGCGATCCAATAGTCGTCGAGCGCGTCGCGGGTCGGCCCCCGTCCTGCCAGCCAGTCGAGCGAATCGCCCACGAGCCAGATATCCGCGGTCCGCGAATGGAAGAGCGTGTGCACGCCCAAACGGTCGCGCACGCCGAGCAGGCACTGCGCGTCGTCGTCCCACAGCACGAAGGCGAAATCGCCAGCCAGGAAATCCGTGAAGGACACGCCCCATTTCGCGTAGGCCAGCAGGCACAGCATCGCATCCGACGCCGAAGCGGCAGACCGGCCGAGCCGCGAGCGGAGTTCGTCCCGGGCGTCGAGGCGGAAGCGGCCGAGGATCCGGTAGCGTCCGGCCAGCGCAGCCGAGGTGCTGTCCGGTCCGGCACCGAAGGCCGCCCGGCGGGCCCGGCCGACGACTTCGAAGCCGGGCGGGAGCTGCCGCCGGTCGATCGGCTCGTCCCTGACGTTGACGAATGCCGCGAACACTAGCCCGACGTGCCGAATGTCTTGCGCGCGTCCCAGGCCGTGAGCCGGGCGTAGCGCTCGTGCTCGTCCTCGCCGATCACCACGACACCGTCATGGACGAGCCAGGCGTGGGCGGAGAACCCGGACTGGTCGCGGGCGACGCCGATATGGACCTGCGACGGGTGTCCGGCCGACGATAGCAGACGCTGCAGCGCGAGGGCCGAGGAAAGGCAGGTCGTGCCGGGAACGCGCCGGGCGGCGGTGCGAACCGACCAGATGATGGGCGCGGCCGGTCGATTGCATTCGCGGAGACGGCCGGCCCAGGCGCGCAGCCGCTCGATCGACACGAGGTGCAAGGCGCAGCGCACGGCGAGCAGTGTTGCGGCCGCCCTGATCAGGAGCAGGCGATCGCTTCCCGGCAGCGCAAGGAAGGTGGCCAGCGGCTTCACGGACCGATGATCCGGCGGATCTCGCGGGCGACGCCGTCGAGCGCCGCGACGGTGCGCGGGTACCGCAACGCATGGATTGGCAGAAGATCGGCCACACGGGCGACGAAGCGCATCTGGTGCTCCATGCGGCGGCTGCCCGTGTACCGCGTGTCCATCGCCGACGACATCAGGGTCCGCGCGAGTTCCAGGCCGGCCAGGCGTGTGCTCGAGACCGCGGTGATCGTGTCGTCGTCCGGGTCGCCGAGATGGAACAGCGCGGCGAGCCGCGACGGCGCGCTCTGGCGGCGCGGTTCACGGCGCGGCCGGACCATGATCTTTCCGCTCAACGCATTGAAATGCCCGTCGGCAACCGCGTCCGGAAGGAAGCCGATGGCGGGCTGGTCGAGCAGCTTCAGCCGATAGGGGCCGGGATGGGCGAGGATCGTGTCGCCGGCGAAGCTGACGCGGAGCATGTCGTCAGTGATCAGATCGGCGCCACGGCTGATCAGGTAGGCCGCGAGCGTCGATTTGCCGGCACCGCTCTGGCCCAGCAAGCCGACGGCACGTCCGTCCATTTCGAGCACGGTGGCGTGAAGGGTCTCCTCGCCTCGCAAGGTGAGGGATGCGCTGAGGACGAAGTTCAGGAGGTTGGCTTCGAAGGCCCTCTGCTCGACGTCACCCAGCATGCGGCAGATCGCGGTACGGCCGTTCGCCGAGATGTTCGCCTCGAAGACATCGCTGGACTTCATGTAGACGCTGCCGTCTTCGAGGACGACATGTTCGATCCAGTCCTCCGGATCGCGGGCGCCGCCGGGCACGATGACGGTGAAATATTCCGGAGATCCGGCGAGAAGCGTGATGTCGGCGGAGCCGTCGCTGCCCGCCGCCTCATGAACCGACGTCAGGGGCAACTCGCTCTCGATCACGAGGCCATAGACGAGGTAGCGGTGACGGGCGTTCACGTGCACTCCTGCCGGCGGCGCGGGGCGGACAGCTTGCATGCTCATAGCAGAATGTCTTGACTTCTTCGATTGTTGCGACAGCCTTGGCGCCGACGCGATACCGCAATGGCCCGGCTGGAACCATAGACGACGTAGATGATCCGAATCGATTTTTCCGGTGTTCCGACCGAGGATCTCTCCCGGTCGAAGGAGGTCGAGGCGGCCTTCGACGGGTTCACGCGCGAAGGCTACGTCATTCTCGACAATATCATGCCGCAGGACGCGGTTCGCGCGTTGCACGAGGAGTTCCTCGTGCGCTACCAGGACCAGATCGAGGACAGGGAAACCCCCGAATCGCTGGAAGTCGGTGCCCGGCGCTTCATGATCCCGCTGCACTTTTCCGGCGGCCTCGGAGCCGAGCAGACCTATGCCAATCCCTATGTGATCGCGCTGGTCCGCATGATCCTCGACGACGAGGCCATCATCGATGCCTTCGGTGCGATCCTCTCGCTGAGTGGGGCCGAGGAACAGCATATCCATCACGATGGTCCGATCCTGTTCAACTCGCAGATATCGCGCCTGCTGCCGGCCTACGCCATGACCTTCGCCCTTCCCCTGGTCGAAATGAACGAGACGACGGGCACCACGGCCCTGTGGCCGGGCAGCCACCGGCGGGGCGAGCACGAGGGCGCAGAACCGGATCGGCCGACCATTCCGCTCGGTTCCGGCGTGATGTGGGATTTCCGGACCTATCACAGCGGCATGGCCAACCGGTCCGGCCAGGTGCGGCCGATGGTCTACGCCACCTATGCCCGGCGCTGGTACCAGGACCCCGTCAATTTCCGGAAGGAGACCCTGCCGCGCCTGGTTTTCGAGCCTGGCTTTCTCGGCAGCGTGCCCGAGGAAACCCGCAAGTTGTTCGCTCACATCCGTCCAGTCGGCTGATGCGGGCATCCGCAGACCAGATCGCCTCGGCCGTCCAGGCGCTCCTGAAGCAGGCCGAACTGTCGCCCGAGGATACCGAGCGGCGGGTCGACCAGGCCTTCGACATCGATCGCTGGCGCAGGCTCGCGCCCTTCGCCTCCATCGAAGGAGACGTCGACGCAGGCCCGACGCGGATTCTCGATGCGGATGCCGAGCGCGAGACGCGCCGTCTCGACAACGAGGGCTACTTCCGGCTGCCTCAGGTGTTCGACCGCGCTCACATCGCCAGGATGCGGCGCATTGTCGAGGCGGTTCGCGCCGATGGCTGGCCGGTCGCCTTCGCCTTCGTCTTCGACGAATTCTGGAGCATCGCGCGGTCGCCGCAGGTCGCATTCTTTCTCGAGGCGGCGGTCGGCGAGGGCTACATGCAGAACACTGTCGTCTGGGCCCATTGGGTCGCGGGCGAGCGGGGCGTCGCCGGCTGGAGTCCGCACGACGACTACCGCGAGGGCGGTGACGCCTTCCTGTCGACCTGGATCCCGCTGTCCGACGCCACGGTCGAGAACGGCTGCATGTTCCTCCTGCCGGCCGGCATCTCGCGCGAGATTTCCGACGCCAACGATAGCGACAGGCCGCTGCCGCCCCGCGTCGTTCGCGCGGCCCTACAGGACGTGATCGCGCTGCCGGTCACGGCCGGCGCGATGATCGGCTGGCGCGGCAACATCCTCCATTGGGGCGGCGCCAATGCCGGCGGGACCGAGCCCCGTGTCAGCCTGGCGCTCGAATTCCGGTCGAGGGACGCCAGGACCTCGAGGTTCGAGAGGCCCCTGATCGATCCGCGTGCGCCGCTGCCATGCTTCCGGCTGCGGCTCTTTGCGATCACGAAGGCGTTGCGCGAGTACGTGAAGTTCGAGCCGCTGCTGCTGCGCTATCTGCCGCTGGCCGAGCGCATCTTCGCGGAGACTTCGGATGCCAGCGCCGCGGTGTCGAACTTTCCGTCGGCATCGTAGGTCAGCCAGCCCCGTTGCGAGGGGAACATGCCGTCGGCCAGGACGATTCCGTCGCACAGGAGGCCCGTCACATGGCCGAACGTGCCTCTCGTCGTCACGAGAAGATCGGCCTCGACCATTTCCCGCATGCTCCAGAGCGGGTCTGCGTCGAGGAAAAGCCGGTTCTCGGGAATGTCGAGCGTCGAGAAGTCGGCCGGTACGCCCTGGGAGAAGATGCGCAGCGTGTGGTTGACGCCAAGCTCATGGAGGATCGTGCGGAGCTGTGCGACGACCCGTGTCAGGCAGGCCATGTCGGTCGCGTCCTGGGCGTGGAAGTCATGCCGGTTGCGCCACCGGACGTGGATGCACACGCTGGGCTCCGCATTCGTGCGCGGCGCCTTGTCCAGATAGTACTTGCGTCTGAAATCGCGAACGAGCGCTTCGTCGAACGGAAGGTCGTCGTCCTCGACTCCGAACAAGGCGCGCAGCATGGGAAATGTGAAGGCGAAGTTGACGATGCCGCGCGTGTCGGTGCCGCCCATGGCGGTCTCGCCTGCGCCGAGATTGAAATGCGCTTCCCAGGCCCCCGCCCATTCCCGCATCGGGCGATCGGCATGATGGATCTCGGTGAACGGCGTGTGGACGTAGGTCAGGCCCCGGGCGCGCGCGAACTCGATGGCCCTCATCATCATCAGCGACTGGGAACCGGCGCCTTCGTGCGTCGAGGAAATGCAGGTGATCCTGTCGATGCGGCCGCCGCCCGCGAGCTGCCGTACGTACTGTCGGAACAGGATGTCGTCGGCGGTGAAGTGCGATGGCCGGCCGAGCGCTCCCTTGACGACGTTCTTGGCGCGGCGGCGCGCGCCGCCGCGCGATCCGACCGCCAGCAGGCGCAGCGCGGTCCCGTTCACACCAGCCCGCCTTCGATCAGCACGATGTGGCGGTCGGCCGACGCAATGGCGGCTGGACGATGCGTGACGAGCAGGATCGTCGCCCGGCCCTTCAACCCGGCGATGGTCTCCAGGATGCGCTCCTCGTTGGCGGCATCGAGCGCGCTGGCCGGCTCGTCGAGCAGTATCAGTCGTGGCGCACGCAGCAGCAGGCGCGCCAATGCCAGTCGCTGTCGCTCGCCGCCCGAGAGGTTGGCGCCACGGTCGCCGACGATCGTATCGAGCCCCTGCGGCAGCGCGGCGATGAAATCGCCGAGGCCGGCGAGGTTCAGCGCCTCCTTCATTGCCTCGTCCGGGGCATCAGGCTGCGCCCAGGCGAGATTGGCTCGGATCGAGGCATGGAAGAGGAAGGCCTCCTGCGCCATTGTTCCGACCGAGCGCCGCCACGTCGGCGCGAGCGCCGGCGTGAGTTCGCGACCGTCGATCAGGATGCGGCCCGATTGCGGTGTGAGCAGGCCGCCCAGCAGGTCGAGGATCGTGCTCTTGCCGGCGCCCGACACGCCCGACATCACGGTCAGGGAGCCGGCCGGCAACGACAGGTCGACGCCGCGCAGGATCTCCGGCTGGTCGTCGTAGCGGAAGCGTACGTCCTGCAGCCTGATCTCGCGCTCGAAGGTGACCGGTTCCTGCATGCCCGTCCCCGCCACGTCGGCCGCCGCCTCGCAGTCCGCGATCGCGTCGGCTACGAGCCGGTAGGCGGGCGACGCATGGACGAACTGTTGACCGAGTTCCTGCATGCCCTGCAGCATCGGCAGCAGGCGCTGGAAGACCAGGATCAGTACCAGCAGATCCGCCAGCGGCAGGGCGGCCCAGCTTGCGGCCATCCAGAGAAAGCCTGCCAGCGCGACGGCGACGAGGCAGTCGAGCAGGAACCGCGTGTCGGCCTGCAGGCGATTCGCCGCGAGATCGGCGCCTTCGGCGAGGCGGGCGGCGTCGGCGAAGGCCTGCACGTGCCGGGTTTCCGCGCCATAGGTCTTGGTGAGCTTCAACGCCTGAAGGAACTCGCTTATCTCCCGGCTGACGCGCATGTTGGCGTCCGAAGCGGTCTGCCCGAGGCGCCGGCTTTCGGTGAGCTTGTGCCGCATCGCCCAGATCAGGGCCGCACCGAAGGCGATGGCGAGCGCGGTGAATCCGGGTGCGATGGCGAAGGCGACCGCGAAATGCGCCAGCAGGATGGAGAGGCGCGCGGGCGCCTCCAGCGCCAGATGCGTCGCATGCTCGACACGCTCGATCTCGGTCGCGAAGAGGGCGTGGAAGTCGGCTGTTCGTCGGCGGCGAAGGTAGGACCAAGAGGCGCGGGCGATGGCGGCATAGGCCCTGACCCGGAGCGCCACGGCGAAATCGAAGGCAAGGCGCGCGGTCGCGAGTTGCCGCGTCCGAGCGACCAGCGCACGGACCAGCACGAGGCCCAGGAAGACCAGCAACAGGCCGGTCAGGGTCTGGGGAAGGAACGAGAACAGGCCCGCTTGGGGACCGGTATGGGTGGCCCCGAGCGAGTTCAGCAACGGCACGAGCAGGGCCAGTCCCAGCCCGTCGGTCGCCCCTGCGAGAACGATCAGGAGGCTGAGAAAGGCCAGGCGTCCGGGGCCTGCCTGTCCGCTGCGCAGGCGCCAGGCCGCCCTGAGATCAGCCAGCATGGGCCGCGATCACATCCATGCCGCAGCCTATCAGGATGATCGATGCCGCGCCCTCTACTCCGCAGCGGCGGCGAAGCGCAGGTCCGGCAGGGGCTGCGAGCGGTCCACGGCTGCACCGGCGTCGAATTTCTTCAGTTCAGGCATCACGGTGGCGGCGAACATGCGCATGTTCCGCGCCGCCTCCTCGTGCGGCATGCCGGCATAGGAGAAGACACCGACATAGCCGCAATTGTTCGTCTGCCGGTGGATCGCCATGATCTTGTCGTGGGCCTGCTCGGGCGTGCCGTAGACCTGCAGGTCGGCGAAGAATTCGATCGCCTTCTGGTCACCGTAGACCGCGAGCTTCTCGTTCATCTTGGCATAGTACTCGTAGCCGCGCTGGTTCCTCATGTGCGCGCCGGCGAACTGGTAATGGTCGAGAACCGTGCGGTAGTAGCCGCCGATGTACTTCACGGCCATCTCGCGCGCCCGTTCGGCGCTCTCGTCGACGAAGGTCCATCCGGCCGAGATCGGCTGGGGCGCATCGCCGCCATTGATCTCGCGATAGAGTGAATTGTACTCGGCCAGCTCCTTCTCGACCTCGCGCCACGGCTTCTGCGGAATGATCAGCAGGCCGACCCCGAGACGAGCCATGATCCGCGCGCTCTCCGGCGAGACGGCGGCGGCATAGGTGCGGCCGCGGAAGCTCTTGAACGGCGCGGGACGGATCTCGACCGGCGGCTGCCTGTAATGCTTGCCCTGATACTCCATTACGCCGGTCTCGAGGCCCTTCAGCAACGCCTCGCCGTATTCGACGAAGAGCTCCCGGCTGTCGCCCATGTCGAGGCGGAACCCATCGAACTCGACCTTCCCGGCGCCCCTGCCGAGGCCCAGGATCATGCGCCCGCCGGAAAGATGGTCGAGCATGGAGATCTGCTCGGCGACCCGCACCGGATCGTGCCAGGGCAGTACGACCACCATGGAGCCGAGCCGTACGTGCTTCGTGCGGCCAGCCATGTAGGACAGGAACTGCACCACGTCGGGGCACATCGTGTAGTCGGTGAAGTGATGCTCGACCGACCAGATCGAATCGAAGCCCAGAGGCTCGGCCATGTCGGCCAGTGCCAGCTCGTTCAGGTAGATCTGGCGGTCGCTGAGCGCCCGCCCGGTGTTCTGAAAGACTGCAGCCATTCCGACATGCATGGCGTTACCTCCTCTTAGTCGCCCCATGGTAAACGGCCGTTCACGCGATTGGGAAGTGCCTGCCGATGCTTGATTCCGCCTCATTCGACCGTCATATCCGCCGCATGCGAACCCTGCTCGCCGTTCTCTCTTCCGCGGCCCTTCTGTCGATCGGTGCCCTCGACGCCCAGGCACAGGCGCCTGCCCAGGCCCAGGCGCCGGCTTCCAATCCGCAGGTTGCCGCGGTGGAACGCTACTTCAACAGCATCCGCACCATGCAGGCTCGCTTCGTGCAGTCCAATCCGGGCGGAACGGTGGTGCAGGGCACGCTCTCGGTCAGCCGACCCGGCCGCATGCGCTTCGAATACGATCCGCCCTCGCAGCTGAAGATCGTGGCCGACGGCAGCCAGGTCACGATGTGGGACATCGCCAACCGCGACTTCGGCCAGTGGCCGATCGGCTGGACGGCCGCGTCCTTCCTGGTGCGCGAGCCCATGGTGCTGCAGGGCGGGGATCTCACGGTCGAGAAGATCGAACGCACCGATGGAATTCTGCAGCTCACCATGAGCCAGACCCGCAAGCCGAGTGAAGGCAAGGTCATCGTGCGCCTCGGCGAGAACCCGATGGTGCTGCGCGGCTGGTCGATCATCGACAGCCGCGGCCAGCGGGTCGACGTTGCGCTGAACGGCCTGCAGACCGGCCTGCCGCTCGCTGCCTCCCTGTTCAAGTTCGACGGCCCGGACGCTGGCGTCATTCGGCGCGGCGGCAACCCCAACTGAGTCTATACTCCCCGCCGGAACTGGCGTGAGGATTGAAGACGTGAGCGGAATGACGGTGAGGGCCTCGACCGAGGCCGACGTGGCGCGGTGCGCGGAAATCTACGGACACCATGTGCTGCACGGCACAGCTTCGTTCGAGGTCGATCCGCCAGACGTCGCCGAGATGGCGAAGCGCCGCGCCGCCGTGCTCGATCTCGGCCTGCCTTATCTTGTGGCAGAGAAGGACGGCCGCCTGCTGGGCTATGCCTATGCCGGCCTCTACCGCACGCGCCCGGCCTACCGCTTCACGGTCGAGAACTCGATCTACATCGATAAGGATGCGGTGGGGCAGGGCGTCGGCAGGGCGTTGCTCTTGCCCCTGATCGACTTGTGCGCCCGCGACGGCCGCCGCCAGATGATCGCCGTGATCGGCGACTCCGCGCATGTCGCGTCGATCAAACTCCATGCCTCCTGCGGCTTCGCGATGGTCGGCACCCTGAAGAGCGTCGGCTTCAAGTTCGGCCGCTGGCTCGACAGCGTCCTCATGGAACGGCCGCTCGGGCCGGGGGATACGACACTGCCCGGAGCGGGAGAATAATGAAGGGGAGTGGAACGCCATGCGACTGATCGACTATTTCGACCGCGGGGCCGATATCCATCCGGAGCGGCATTGCCTGCATGACGGGACGCAGGGCTGGACCTATCGCGAGGTGCGGGGGCAGACGCATCGCGTCGCCAATGGGCTTCTGGCGATGGGCCTGGGACGCGGTTCGAAGGCGGCCGTCTACAGTCCCAACCATGCGGCGGCCTATGCCTGCCTGCTGGGCATCGTGCGGGCCGGCGTCACCTGGGCGCCGGTCAATGCGCGCAACGCTCTCGAGGAGAATCTCTACATCCTGAACAACACCGACGTGGAAGTGCTGTTCTACCATTCGAGCTTCGAGGGCTACCTCGCACGCATCCGAGAGGCCTGTCCGCGCATCGCCGGCTTCGTGTGCATCGACACGCCGTCGTTCGACGACTGGCTGGCGGCGCAGAAGGAAGAGGCGCCGGACCTGCCCGATGCTCCCGACGACGTGGCATTCCTCGCAAGTTCGGGTGGTACCACCGGCCGCCCCAAGGGGGTGCAGATCACCAACCGCAACATCGAGACGATGAACTCGATCTTCTGGGCCTGCATGCCGGTGAAGTCGCCGCCGGTCCACCTGATGGTGGCGCCGATGACGCATGCGGCCGGCGTCTGCTCGTTCCCGCTGCTGCCGTTCGGCGGCACCAACATCTTCATGGGCACGGCCGATCCCGGCGGCATTCTGGCCGCAATCGAGAAGCACAAGGTCACGCATGTCTACATGCCGCCGACCCTGATCTACATGCTTCTCGCGCATCCCGACGTGGGCAAGTACGACTACAGCTCCCTTCAACACCTCGTCTATGCCTCGGCGCCGATGTCGGTCGACAAGCTGGTCGAGGCCGTGAAGGTGTTCGGTCCGGTGCTGACCCAGACCTACGGCCAGGCCGAGGCCTGCATGATCTGCACCTTCTTCTCGCCGGAGGATCACGTGACGGCGCTGGAGAGCAACAACCGTCATCGGCTCGCGAGCTGCGGCAAGGTTTCGCCGCTGGTGCGGCTCGAGGTGATGGACGATCACGGCAACATTCTGCCGCGCGGGCAGCGCGGCGAGATCGTCGTGCGCGGCGGGCTCGTGATGAAGGGCTACTATAACAACGTCCAGGCGACGGCGGAGGCCTCGGCCTTCGGATGGCACCATACGGGCGACATCGGCATCATCGACGAGGACGGCTTCGTTTACATCGTCGATCGCAAGAAGGACATGATCATCTCCGGCGGCTTCAACGTCTTCCCCGGCGAGGTCGAGCAGGTCCTGTGGAGCCATCCCGCCGTGCAGGATTGCGCGGTGATCGGCATCCCCGACGAAAAGTGGGGCGAGGCGGTGAAGGCCGTGGTCGAGCTGAAGCCCGGCATGACGGTGGAGGCCGACGAGTTGATCGGGCTCGCCAAGGAGAAGCTCGGTGGGGTCAAGGCGCCGAAGTCGGTCGACTTCGTCGATACGCTGCCGCGCAGCCCCGTCGGCAAGGTGCTGAAGAAGACCCTGCGCGAGCCGTACTGGGTCGGCCACGAGCGGAAGATCTGATGCGCGACTGGCTGCGGCGTCTCCCGCCCAACGTGCAGGGGGCGCTGTGGCTGGTGAGTGGCGGCTTCATCTTCACCTCGACCGGCGTGATGATCCGCCTGCTCTCGGAGCAGATCGAGAGCGTCCAGACCGCGTTCTTCCGCGCAATTCTTTCGGTCATCATGCTGTTGCCGCTCATGATGACGGGCAGGGTGAAGCCGTGGCTCAGCCAGCGCATCAAGGGCCACTTCTGGCGCACCTTCATGGGCACCACCTCCATGGTGCTGGGCTTCTATGCCATCTCGTTGCTGCCGCTGGCGGACGCCACCGCCATCGCCTTCTCGCAGCCGCTCTTTTCCGTCGTGGTCGCCGCTCTCATCGCCAAGGAGAAGGTGCGCTGGAGGCGCTGGACCGCGACGGTCGTGGGCTTCATCGGCGTGCTGGTCATGGTGCGGCCGGGCGAGGGCACCCTGCAGCTCGGCGCGCTGGTGGCGCTGGCCAATGCCGCATGCGTCGCCATCTCGATCCTCCTGGTGAAGCGTCTCTCGGATTCGGAATCGCCGCTGATGATCCTGACCCAGTTCGCCATCTTCTCGACCCTCCTGCTGGCGCCCCCGGCACTCTGGGTCTGGCGGTGGCCCGACCTCTGGGGGTGGGTACTGGCAGTCGGCGTCGCCTCCACCGCCACGGTCGGCCAGTATTTCTGGGTGCAGGCCTTCAAGGCCGGCGAGATGTCGGCCATCGCGCCGTTCGAATACATGCGCCTGCCCTTCGCGGTGTTCATGGGCTGGCTGATCTGGAGCGAAATGCCGGTCGTCTGGACCTATGTCGGCGCCGGCATCGTCATCGCCTCGGCGCTCTACATCGCCCATCGCGAGCACGTGGTCGCACGCGAGCGGCGTCGCGCCGCAGCGGTCAGCCCGCCGGTGAAGCCTCCGGCCGAGCCCCCGTCCGGCCCTGCTCCTTGAGAAGCCACGCCCGGGCGCGGGCACGGTGATGTTCTGTGATGTGCATGCGGGCGGCAGTGAAGGCCGCCACCAGGATCGCCGCATCGTCCGTGAAGCCGAGGCCCAGCAGCAGGTCGGGGATCGCGTCGAGCGGCAGCACGAAATAGGCGAGGGCCCCGAACAGGGTCGCGCGGATCGGCAACGGCGTCGTGCTGTCGCTGGCACAGTAGAAGGCCGCGACGGCGTCCTCGGTGAAGGGCACGCGGCCCAGGGTGCGGCGGGCCTTGTGCCAGAAATTCAGGCGGACGGTCTCTTCGTTCCGGACCAGGTCGGAGGTGTCGCTCATGGCGGGAAAGGTTGGGTGGGCGGGCCCGCTTGGCAAGGGGGCTGGAAGTGCTAAAAGCCCCCAACCACGGAGGGTACGGATGAACGTCAAGGGTCAGGCTGCCATCGTCACGGGCGGTGCGTCGGGATTGGGCGGCGCCACGGCTTCGGCACTGGCGGCCGCGGGCGCCAAGGTCGCGATCTTCGACCTGCAGGACGAGTTGGGCGAGCAGAAGGCGAAGGAAATCGGCGGCCTCTTCGTCAAGACCAACGTCGCCGACGCTGGCAGCGTCGAGGCCTCCGTGAAGACGGTCGTGGAGAAGCTGGGCACGCCGCGAGTCGTCGTGAACTGCGCCGGCATCGGCCGGTCCGGCCGCACCATCTCCAAGTCCGGGCCGCACGATCTCGCGATGTTCAGCCAGGTCATCCAGGTGAACCTGATCGGCACCTTCAACGTGATCCGCGTTGCGGCCTACGCCATGAGCCAGTCCGAGCCGCTGGACGGCGGCGAGCGTGGCGTCATCGTCAATACCGCGTCGGTCGCGGCCTTCGACGGCCAGATCGGACAGGCTGCCTACTCGGCGTCGAAGGGCGGTGTCGTCGGCATGACCCTGCCGATCGCGCGCGATCTCGCGAGCCTTGGCGTGCGCGTCTGCACCATTGCGCCGGGCCTGTTCCTCACGCCGATGATGATGAGCCTGCCGGCGGAAGCCCAGAAGAGCCTCGGCGCCCAGGTCCCGTTCCCCTCGCGCCTCGGCGACCCCAAGGAATACGCCCAGCTCGCCATGAGCATCGTCGAGAACCCGATGCTGAACGGCGAGACCATCCGCCTCGACGGCGCCATCCGCATGGCGCCGAAGTAAGCGACGGGGAAGGGCGTTCCGATGCGGCTTGCGAGGTTACTGACGGCGGCGGTCGGATTGGCCGTCGTCGCCCACCCGGCGATGGCGGAGCCGCGCTGGCTCGCCTGCAAAGTGACCGACCAGGGCGGCCAGGTACGCAATTTCAGCGTCGTGTTCGACGACCGGCGCAATACGGTCGGGGTCTGGGACGGTACTTCGATGGCCGAGGGCACGAGCGTGGTGATCACGTTCCAGGCGCTACGGGCTACCTTTCCCAACTTCTCGATGACCTATAATCGCAACGATGGCGCCTATTCGATGACGCCGCTCGGGGCCAACTATGGCGGCCTGCTGCACGGCGAATGCCGGCGCAGTCTGCCGCCACCCGGCGTTCCCGCCGAGCGGCGCTAGCGACGTCTCGTCAGCGGCCGAGATCGGCCGGCTGCTCGCAACGCAGGTCGGCGACGCTGTTCTCCGTTGCCTGGCGGCCCGGCGTCGTCTGACCGTTGCAGGTGTAACGGATGCGCAGCGTCTTGGTGAGACGATCGGGTATGCCGAAAATATAGGCCATCGCCGGCACCTGGCAGCGGGTCGAACCCTCGCCGCAGATGTCGCGGACCTGTTGGGTGACGTCGATGGTCGAGGACGGGCCGCCCCAGGAGGCTTCGAGGATGTCAATCCGGCGCGGCACGAGGGGCGCCTGGCCGACGCAGGCCATGCGGACCTTGAAGGTCGGGGGAGCGACCTCGGCCAGCACGAAGTTCTGCGGCTGGCAGGTCCAGATCACGGTGAGCTTCTTGGCCAGGTCCGCGCGATTGTCATTGAAGGCGGGGCCATTGGCGAACACGTCGCAGGGATAGCCGCCCGGGCAGGTCACCAGGCTGGTCACGTCCGCGCTGGGTCCGGTTTGCGGGAGGCCCCAGTAGGCGCGTTTGATCTGCGCCGTCGATTGGACCACCACCCGCGAGTCCTGGCTGCAGGCCACGGCCGTACCGACGACGGCCAATGCAAGAAGAAGTAGACGACCCCA
This sequence comes from Reyranella sp., assembly GCA_046296475.1. Taxonomy (GTDB): domain Bacteria; phylum Pseudomonadota; class Alphaproteobacteria; order Reyranellales; family Reyranellaceae; genus Reyranella. Next base: position 145,556 of record JBKBLH010000002.1, on the reverse strand, counting down.
AGCCATGAAACCCCCGGTCTATAACTGCACTGCCAGTCCCAATTTCCCGAAGGGAAACTAACGTCCGGACGCGGTCGCGGCAATCGGCCAAAGCTTGACACCCTGTATGCGACGATTGAAAGTGACCGAGATGGGGATCGCGATCTCCCCACGAGGCGACAGCCGAAGCATCGCGTCCTGCTGGTTTCAACAAAGGACGCTGCAATGCCTTCGCCGAATACGATTTCTGCCGACAAGCTCGCCCGTCTCCTCGGGCGCCCCGATTCTCCCTCCCTGATCGACGTCCGTACGGACGAAGATTTCGACGCCGATCCGCGGCTCGTGCCCGGTGCGGTTCGCCGCCCCTGGAACGAGGCGCCGGCCTGGGGACCGGCCTATGCCGGGACCGGCCGGTCCGCCGTGGCGATCTGCAAGAAGGGCCTGAAACTCAGCCAGGGGGCTGCCGCCTGGCTTCGCCATCAGGGTGTCCCGACCGACGTGCTGGAGGGCGGCATGGTCGCGTGGCAGGCGGCCAGGCTGCCGACGGTCCGCGTAGAGCGCCTGCCGCCGCGCGATGCACAGGGCCGCACAGTATGGGTCACCCGAAGCCGGCCGAAGGTCGACCGCATCGCCTGCCCGTGGCTGATCCGGCGCTTCGTCGATCCCCATGCCGTGTTCCTCTATGTCGCGGCCTCCGAAGTGCTCGATGTCGCCGCTCGTTTTGGCGCCACCCCGTTCGACGTCGACCACGCGGAGGTGCACTGGAGTCATCGCGGCGAGCGTTGCACGTTCGACCTCATGGTCGCGGAATTCGGCCTGGAGACGGAGCCCCTGAAGCGGCTGGCGACGATCGTGCGCGGTGCCGATACCGGACGCCCCGAACTCGCCCCGGAATCGGCCGGTCTACTGGCGGCCTCGCTCGGCCTGTCGCGCATGTACGCCGACGACCTGGCACAACTCGAGGCGGGGCTCGCCCTCTACGATGCCTTCTATCGCTGGTGCCGAGACGCCGTCGACGAAGGGCACGACTGGCCGCCGACCGCGAGGAAGTCATGAGTGAAGCGAAACCGCACGGCGTCCCGTTCGGCGACGCGATGAAGGTCTGGCTGCGCGTCGCCGCCCTGTCCTTCGGCGGGCCGGCCGGGCAGATCGCGGTGATGCACCGCATCATCGTCGAGGAGAAGAAGTGGATCGGCGAGCAGCGATTCCTGCAGGCGCTGAACTACTGCACCCTGCTGCCCGGTCCCGAGGCGCAGCAGCTCGCGACCTACATCGGCTGGCTGATGCACCGCACGGCGGGCGGGCTGCTGGCCGGCACCCTGTTCGTGCTGCCCGGCCTCGTGGCCATCATGGCGCTGTCCTGGATCTATGTCCTTCTCGGCAAGGTCACCCTGGTGCAGGGCCTGTTCTTCGGGCTCAAGGCCGCCGTGCTGGTCATCGTGATCGAGGCGGTGATGCGGGTGGGGCGGCGGGCGCTGCGCAACAATGCCATGCGCCTGCTGGCGGCTGCAGCCTTCGTCGCGATCTTCTTCTACGGCGTGCCGTTTCCGCTGATCGTCATCGCAGCGGGACTGATCGGCTTCTTCGCCACGAAGCTCGGCCGGTCGGAATTCCAGGCGGGCGGCCATGGCGCGGGCGGCCATGCCGGGCTGGGGGATGCACAATCCCTGCTGGGCGAAGCGACCCCTGCGCACGCGCGGCCCAATCTCGCCTGGACCGCGTCGATCGGTGCCCTCTTTCTCGTCCTGTGGCTGGCGCCGGTCGGGTTATTGTGGTTTCTGCGCGGGCCCGACGATGTCTTCGCGCAGATCGCGGTGTTCTTCAGCAAGATGGCGGTGGTGACGTTCGGCGGCGCCTACGCCGTGCTCGCCTATGTCGCGCAGCAGGCGGTGGACCAGTATGGCTGGGTCACCGCCGGCGAAATGCTGGACGGACTCGGGCTGGCCGAATCGACGCCCGGGCCGCTGATCATGGTAACGCAGTTCGTCGGTTTCCTCGGTGCCTGGCGCGACCCGGGGGGACTCTCTCCGCTGCTGGCCGGGACCCTGGGCGGGCTGCTCACGACGTGGGTCACGTTCGTGCCCTGCTTCCTGTGGATCTTCGTCGGCGCTCCCTATGTCGAGGCGCTGCGGTCCAACAAGGCGCTGTCCGGGGCGCTGGCGGCCATCACCGCGGCAGTGGTGGGCGTGATCCTGAACCTCGCCGTCTGGTTCGGGCTGCAGGTGCTGTTCGCCGAGCTGCGCCCCGTCAGCCTGCTCGGCGCCAGCCTCGACGTGCCGGTTCTGGGGTCGGCGAACGTCGCCGCCATCGCACTGGCGGCGGCCTGTGCGGTTGCTGTATTCCGCTTCCGCTTCGGGATGATCCCGGTCCTGCTGGCCAGTTCGATGGCCGGCATCGTCTACGCATTGATGTTATAGGAAACCATGACCGACACCCTTCCCGACCGCCTGTCCACCAATCCCAAGAGCCCGCACTACGACGAGGCGCTCCTCCAGCGCGGCATCGGCATCAAGTTCGATGGCCAGGAGAAGACCAACGTCGAGGAATATTGCGTGAGCGAGGGCTGGATCCGCGTCGCCGTGGGCAAGACGGTCGATCGCAAGGGCAACCCGCTGACCATCAAGCTCAAGGGCACGGTCGAGCCGTATTTCGAGACCAAGAAAACCTAGAGGACTGGATGGCACGGCCGCGCGCGGATGGAGACTCGCCAAAGTGCCTGCATCGGCGCGACTTGCTCGGAGGCATGGCCGTTCTCGGCGGCGCCCTGCACGCAGCCGGGCCAGCCGGAGCGCAGGTCGTGAAGGTGCGTCTCGGCACGGCGACACCGGGCGGCGGCTTTCCCGTCTATGGCGCGGCCTTCGTCGAGGGCGTGCGGCGCTTCGATCCGGCGCTCGAGATCGACGCGATCAACACCAGGGGCAGCACCGAGAACGTGCCGATGCTCGAAGCCGGCACGCTCGACATCGCGTTGGTCCAGGGCGAGGTCGTGCACGCGGCGCTGCAGGGCGTGGGACGCGCCCCGGCCGATCTGCGTGTGCTGACGGCGATGTATCCCACGGCCGGCATGTTCGTCGTGCGCGGAGATTCGCCCTATCGCACGATTGCCGACCTCAAAGGCAAGCCAGTCGCCTGGGGCGCCGGCGGCTCGGGGCTCGTGATCCTCGGCCGCTACGCCATGGACGGTCTCGGCCTCGATGCGGCCAGGGACTTCCAGCCGATCTACCTCGAGCGGGCCGGCGATGGCCCGGCGATGGTGCTCGACGGGCGCGCTGCCGCGCTGTGGGGTGGCGGCAATGGCTGGCCGGGGTTCATGACCGTGGCGCGCAGCAAGGAGGGCGCCCGCTTCATCGCACCGGATGCCGACGAGATCCGGCGTATCCTGGCGAGAAACCCGTTCCTGAAGCCCGTCACGCAGCCCGCCGGTAGCTTTCCCGGCCAGGACACCGCCATCCCGTCGGTCGGCTCGTGGAGTTTCGTGCTCGCCCGTCCCGATTTCGACGAGACGGCGGCCCACCGCATCGTCAAGGCGCTGCACACCCTGCAGCAGGCCGGCAATCCGCCCCCGCAGCTCGTCGACACGACGGCAGCCAATACCGTCGCGGTTGTCCCCGGTCGGGAGAAATTGCACCCGGGCGCGGCGCGCTTCTACCGGGAGATCGGCCTTCTCACGTAACCAACGGCGGGTTGCTGCGTTGCCCCTCTGAAAACGATGGAGCACCCCATGGACAAGACCAAGGACAAGATCGAGGGCGAAGGCAGCTACACCGCCACCGCCGACTACAACAAGCGTACCGCCGAGTTCCTGGACAAGGGCAAGGTCGAGGGTGCGGCGCGCGAAGCCGCGAAGGCACTGGATTCCGAGGAGGGCGCCTCCCTCAAGGCCGCCGAAGCCAAGGGGAAGGCGGGCGATCCAAAGGGGCAGGGTGCGGCGCGGCCCAAGTAGCAACCGCCGCCTTGCAGTCGAGTCTGCCGCTCGGCCGTCGGCATGGTGGGCTGACGGCGCCTCGCGGCGCGACCGTGTGCGCGGTTCGCGCGCCTCAATCGGCCGCGCGTGACGTGATGCGGTCGAATTCGACCAGCTCGGCCCTCTGCTTGGGGAGGGCTCCGGGATATTCGTCCTGCAGGAAGGCGATCAACTTCTCGCGCATCTCGCAGCGTAGATCCCAGGCTTCGGGGGATGTTCGCGCGCTCACCAGGCATCGCAGCTGGAGGGCGCGCTCGTTGCTGTCGACGACTTGCAGGTTCACGACTTGGCCGTCCCACAATTTGGAGGCCTTCGCCAGCTCCTCAAGCTTTGTGCGGATCCGGCCGACGGGCACCGTGTAGTCCACCCAGAGCATCACCGTTCCGATCAGGTCGGTGGTTTGCCGCGTCCAGTTCTGGAATGGCTTTTCCAGGAAATAGGAAAGAGGGACGACCAGCCGGCGCCAGTCCCAGATCTTGATGACGACGTAGGTGCCGGTGATCTCCTCGATCCATCCCCACTCGCCCTCGACGATGACGGCGTCCCCGATGCGGATTGGCTGGGTGAGCGCGATCTGGATACCGGCGAACAGGTTCGTGAGCAGGGGGCGCGCGGCGAGGCCCACTACCAGGCCGGCAGCGCCCGCGGAGGCGATCAGGCTCACGCCGTACTGCTTTACCGACTCGAACGTCATGAGCGCAGCGGCAACGGTGACGACGAAGACCAGTGTCGTCGCCACCCTGCGCAGGACGCGCACCTGCGTCAGGTGCTTGCGGCCGAGCGGATCGCCGCTGAAGTCGATGTCGGTACGGCGCAGATAGAAGTCGGACGCCAGGGTGATGGCAGCGGTGCAGCTCCAACCCAACAGCAGGATGAAGGCCACGATGAGGAAATGTCCGATGATCCCTTTGCCTTCGTTCTCGAGCGGCACCAGCGGCAAGGTGAGGGCGAGGGCGAAAACCACGAGGGCGGCACGAAGCAGCGCCTGGGTGGCGGTCACCAGCGAATGAAGGAACTGGTACGACGCGGGGATCAGCCAGCGCAGCAGGCGCATGGCGAAGCCGTGGAAAGTGACCGCGACCCCGGCCGCCAACAGGAGGAAAGCGAGGGAGATGACCCAGTTGGGGGCCCATGTGGCGACGCGATCAAGCCAGGAAAGCAGATCTCTAAGCAGGTTTTCCATGGCGCCCAACGCTGGCCGCGCCTCGAAGTTCCCGCTGATGGGTGCCTCGGATGCTTATCCGTGCCGGGCTCAACCAGGCCGCGTTGCGCGCAACCGCCGTCTCCGGGCTGGCATTGCTCTATCGAACCCCAGCAAGAGGAGAGACCATGCGAGTGAGTGAAGCAATGACCCGGGACGTCAGCGTCGCGAGACCGGACCACACCATCGAAGAAGCTGCACGTATGATGCTGGCCATCGATGTGGGCCTGCTGCCCGTCGGCGACGACGACCGGCTGCTCGGCATGATCACGGACCGGGACATAGCGGTCCGCGGCATCGGTACCGGCAAGGGACCGGCGACCGCAGTGAGCGAGGTCATGACGCCGGACGTCAAATACTGTTTCGCCGACGAGGACACGGCCCACGTTGCCAGGAACATGGGCGACCTGCAGGTGCGCCGCCTGCCGGTGGTGGACCGCGACAAGCGCCTCGTCGGCATCCTGTCGCTAGCCGACGTCGCGTCGCACGAGAATGACGGTCGTCGGGTCGGCAACGCCTTGCGAGAAATCGCCCAGCCGGGTGGCGCCCACAATCAGGGCGACGAGGACAGGGCGACAGGCCGGTGAGTTCCCGGCATGCGGCCGTAAGCTGAAGGATTTCGAGAAAGACGTCCACTTCGGGCGCGCCGAGCAGTTTGGAAGAACACTGCTCGGCGTCGAGACTATTGGATTGCGCGACGGCAAACTGCTTCGGCACGCCCGGACGCGGCTGGCGGCCGAGTTGCTATTCTCGCCTAGTTACTGTTCTCGAGGTGCGTCAGCACGAAACGACGGCCGTCACGCTCGACCTCGAAGCGGACGCGATCTCCCGCGCTCAGACCGTTCAGCATCGCAGGATTGTCCACGCTGAAGACCCGTACACCGCCTTCAGGCAGGAGGGGCAGGGGACGATAGTCCAGGGTGATCTTCGCGGCGGCGGAATCGATCGCGACGATCCGGCCGCTCGCGAGGGGCGTGTCGTCGGGTGCGTCGGTGCTCGTGGCGTGGATTTCCGGGTTATCGTCCGCGTCCGTGATGCCCGGCAGGGCCGCAGCAGAAAGGGACGAAAGAGGCGAAATCGCCAGCGCGGCGAGCGCTGCAGCGAAGGTGAGGGACTTGGTGGACATCGGGCTGAACTTTCGGGGATGAACGCTACTCAGGCTTCCCATCTGGGGCGGCTCTCCCGGATTTCCAGTGGTTGAAGGCCGGTTGGAAATCCCGTTCACGATTGTCAGAGCCCCGAGAGCATGTGCTTTCGGGGCTTTTCAATTTGCGTGCAGGGGGCAGGTAACCGCGAGTTGAACGCGGTTGAGGTCGATCCTCAGGCCGCGGCGTCGATAATCCTGGCCAGCGCCACGTCCTTCTCGGAGAGCCCGCCGACGTCATGCGTGCTGAGAACGATCTCGACCTTGTTGTAGACGTTGGACCATTCGGGATGGTGGTCGGCCTTCTCTGCAGCCATCGCCACGCGGCTCATGAAGCCCCAGGCCTCGTTGAAGTCGGCGAACCGGAAGTTCTTCTGAATGGCGTCGCGTCCGCGCACCTTCTTCCAGCCCTTGATCGAGGCGAGGGCTTGGGTGCGAGCCTTGCCGGCGAGTCTGGCGGTCATCTCGTCTCTCCTCTGTTGGCGTGAAGCTTGCCTCATCGCGGGCCAGCGGCCTAGGCTCATGCCAACAAACCGGAGGCTTTCTTGAAGATCACCCGTCGCACTGCCCTGCTTTCGACCACTGCTGCCGCCCTTGGCGCCGCGACTGCCGTCCCGCAGGCCTTCGCCCAGAAGAACGCCGACCAGCTGCGCATCCTGTTCAACGATGCCGTGCCAAACGTCGACATGTATTTCAACAGCCAGCGCACCGGCCTGATCCTAGCGCATCAGGCCTGGGACATGCTGGTCCATCGCGATCCCGCCACCTTCGAGATCAAGCCGTTGCTGGCGACCGACTGGAAGTTCACCGACGACACCACGCTCGATCTCACGATCCGCCAGGGCGTGAAGTTCCATGACGGCAGCACGCTCTCTCCCGACGACGTCGTCTACACGATCAACATGGCGGCCGATCCCGCGTCCAAGGTCGCTACTCCGTCGAACTACGCCTGGATCGACAAGGCCGAGAAGACCGGCGACTGGACCGTGCGAATCAAGATGAAGCGGCCGACTCCGGCGGCGCTGGAATACCTCGCCATGGTGACGCCGATCCATCCCAAGGCCTATCGCGAGAAGGTCGGCCCGGAGGGCTTCTCCGCCAAGCCGGTCGGCGCGGGTCCGTACAAGATCGTGAGGAACGAGCAGGGCAAGGAGGTCTTCTTCGAGCGCTTCGACGACTACTGGAAGGGCTCGCCCAAGGGCGTGCCGGCGATCAAGAAGCTGCACGTCCGCTTCGTGCCCGATCTCGCCACCGCGGTGACCGAGTTGCTCGCTCAGCGGGCGGACTGGATCTGGAACATCAATCCCGACCAGGCGAACGACATCAACAAGATGCCCTTCCTGCAGGCCGTGCGGCAGGAATCGATGCGGGTCGGCTACCTCTCGATCGATGCCGCCGGCCGCAGCGGCGCAGACAATCCGCTGACCAAGCTCAAGGTGCGCCAGGCGATCTGGCATGCGGTCGACCGCAAGACCTTCGCCGACAAGCTGGTCGGCGGCGGCAGTCGCGTTCCGCCGGCACCGTGCTTCCCGAGCCAGTTCGGCTGCGATGCCGACGCTGCCGTGAAGTACGACTACGATCCGGCCAAGGCCAAGGCGCTGCTGGCCGAGGCGGGCTATCCCAACGGCTTCGACGTCGAGTTCGTGACCTACGTGCAGCCGACATCGTGGCCGGCGTCGATCCAGAGCTACCTGCAGGCCGTCGGCATCCGCGCCAAGATCACCCAGCTTCAGGTCGCGCCGGCCATCCAGAAGGCCCAGAAGGGCGAGGCGCCCCTCTACATGGGAAGCTGGGGCAGCTACTCGATCAACGATGTCTCGGCGATCATGCCCGTGATGTTCGGTGCCGGCGCGCGCGACAACTACTCGCAGGACCCCGAGCTCGAGAAGCTGATCGCCGAAGGCGGCTCCACCTCCAATGCCGAGGCGCGCAAGAAGGCCTATTCGGCGGCGGTGAAGATCGTGACCGAGAAGGCCTATTGGCTGCCGATCAACACCTACGTGAACACCTACGCCTTTTCGAAGGGCCTGGAGTTCAAGACCTTCCCCGACGAGCTGCCGCGCTTCTACCTGGCGAAGTGGAAGTAGCGCGCGCAAGCGCGTTACTTCCATCCCGAGCGCAGCCGAGGGATCTCTTTCCGAGGGGGCTTAAGGAACCAGCAGGCACTCCACGCCGCCGCCGGGCCGAGGCCTGAGCGGCGGTGTTTGCGTCGAGCAGCGCGGTTCGGCAACCGGGCAGCGCGGATGGAAACGGCAGCCCGGCGGGATGTTTGCGGGATCGGGCATGATGTCGCCTAGGCCGACATCGGGCACGCCGAGGCCGGGCTCCGGCGTCAGCACCGAGGCGAGGAGCGCCTTGGTGTAGGGATGCTCGGGGGTGTGGAACAGCGCCTGCGTCGGCTTCTTCTCGACGATGCGGCCGAGATACATCACCGCCACTTCGCTCGCGACATGCTCGACGACGGCAAGGTTGTGGCTGATGAAGAGGTAGGTGAGGCCGAGGTCGCGGCGCAGCTCGGCCAGCAGGTTCAGGATCTGCGCCTGAACCGAGACGTCGAGCGCCGAGGTCGGCTCGTCGCACACCACGATGCGCGGCCGCAGTACGAGCGCGCGCGCGATGGCGACCCGCTGGCGCTGCCCACCCGACAATTCGGCTGGCAGGCGGTTGCCCATCTCGCCGGGCAGGCCGACACGCTCCAGCATCTCGTCGACGCGCTTGGCGATCTCGGCGCGCGAGAAGCTGCCCTGCGCCTGCAGCGGCATCGCCACGATGTCGCGGATTCGCGTGAGCGGGTTGAGGGAGGAGAAGGGGTCCTGGAACACCGGCTGGATCAGGCGTGCGCGCGCCTTGCGATCCATGTCGACGATGCGCTGACCCTCCACGGCGATGTCGCCGGCATCGGGCGTCAGCAGGCCGAGGATCAGACGGGCGAGGGTGGACTTGCCGCAGCCCGACTCGCCCACGACGCCCAGCACGCCGCCCGGGGGCACGGCGAAGGAGACGCCGTCGACGGCGACCACGCGGCGGTCCTTGCCCAGGATGCCGCCGGCGACCCGGAAGGTCTTGCCGACCGATCTGAGTTCGATCGCAGCCGAAGTCGTTGCGCTCATGGCGCCAGCCGGCAGAGATAGTCGTGACCCGGCGCCGCGGTCTGGTGCGGGACGGTGTGGGCGCAGGTCGCATCGGCGAAGCTGCAGCGATCGCGAAAGCCGCAGCCCTCGAAGCCCGGCCCGATGCGCGGCACCGTACCCGGGATCGAACCCAGCGGTTCGTCCTGGCGCTGCTTGCCCGGCACCGGCACGCAGCGCAGCAGTCCCTGCGTGTAGGGGTGCCTTGGATCGGCGAAAAGCTGGGCGGTGGCCGCGCTCTCGACGACTTCGCCCGCGTACATGACGGAGACGCGATGGGCGATGCGGGCCACGATGCCGAGATCGTGGGTGATCAGCAGCAGGCCGAGGCCAAGGTCGCGCTGCAGCTGCGCCAGAAGGCGCAGGATCTGCGCCTGTACCGTGACGTCGAGCGCGGTGGTGGGTTCGTCGGCGATCAGCAGCTGCGGCTCGCACATCAATGCCATGGCGATCATGACGCGCTGCCGCAGGCCTCCCGAGAGCTGATGAGGGAACTGGCCGAGACGAAGCCCCGGCGCGGTGATGCCGACCCGCCCCAGCAGGTCGGCCGCGCGGTCGGTGGCGATCCGCTGGCTCACTTTCTTGTGCCGCCGCATCACCTCGGTCATCTGCGAGCCGATCGTGTAGGCCGGATTGAGGCTGGTCATCGGCTCCTGGAAGATCATCGCCATGGAGTTGCCGCGCAGACGTGCCATGCCGCGCTCGTCGAGCTTCAGCAGGTCCTCGCCCTGGAAGGCGAGGCGCTGCGCGGCGCGATGGCCGCCGCGCGCCAGCAGGTTCATGATCGCCAGCGCGGTCACCGACTTGCCGCAGCCCGATTCGCCCACCAGGCAGTGGGTCTCGCCGCGTTCGACCGTGAGCGAGGCGCCGCGCACGGCGGACGTGCTTCCTCCGAAGCGCACTTCGAGCCGTTCGACGTCGAGAAGCGCGCTCATGTGCGAGACCGCGTGCCGAAGGCGTCGCGCAATCCGTCGCCCAGCAGGTTGATGCCGAGCACCAGCACGAACAGCGCCACGCCCGGAATGACGATCACCCACGGGCTGAAGAACATGTAGTCCTTGGCTTCCGCGATCATCAGCCCCCAGGAGGGCAATGGTGGCGGGACGCCGAGGCCGAGGAACGACAGCGTCGCCTCGAGCAGGATGGCGAGTGCCACCTCCAGGGTCGCCACCACGACCAGGTGGCTCGCGATGTTGGGCAGGACTTCGCGCGACAGGACGCGGAAACGCGAGCAGCCGGCGCACCAGGCGGCGGCGACGAAGTCGAGGTTGCGGACCTGCATGGAGGTCGAGCGTGCGACGACGGCAAAGCGGTCCCACAGGAGCAGGCCGAGCGTCAGCACCAGCAGGGTCATCGAGGTACCGAGCAGGCCCACGACGGCGAGCGCCACGAGGACGACGGGGATCGAGAGGCGCGTCGTGATGGCGAAAAGCACCGCATCGTCGATGCGGCCGCCGAAGAAGCCGCCCAGCACGCCGATGGTGATCCCAATCAGGCCGGAGACGATCGTGACGGTCACGCCGATCAGCATCGAGATGCGGCAACCCCAGATCAGGCGCGAGAGATAGTCGCGGCCGAGCTGGTCGGTCCCGAGGATGAACTCCGGATTGTGCCCTTCCATCCAGAACGGCACCAGCAGGCGGCGATTGAGGTCCTGTGCGAACGGATCGTGCGGCACGATCAGCGGCGCAAAGATCGCGCAGAACAAGGCCAATCCGACGATGACGGCGCCGATCCACGTGCCCGCGCTTCTCCAGCCGCGGCGCGGGCCGGCATTCATGGCTACGGCAGAACTCATGCGCGCAGCCGCGGATCGAGTACGGCGTTCAACAGGTCGGACACCATCGTCAGGGCCACATAGATGACGGCGAGCACCAGCACCACGGCCTGCACGACCGGGAAATCGTTCTTGGCGATGCTCTCCCAGGCGAGGAAGCCGACACCGTGCAGGGCGAACACCTGCTCGATGACGATCGAGCCGCCCAGCATGAAGCCGAGCTGCACGGCCGCAATCGCGACGACGGGAATGGCGGCATTGCGCAGGGCGTGCTTCAGCAGGATCGAGGCGCGCGACAGTCCCTTCGCGCGCGCGGTGCGAATGTAGTCGCTGCCCATCGCCTGGATCATGCCGGCGCGCGTGAGGCGGGTGAGGGCCGGCACCGCCGAGAAGGCGAGGACGATGCCCGGCATGACGAAATGCTCCCACGAACCGGTGCCCGAGATCGGCAGCCAGCCCAGGGAGAGGCCGAAGACGATCATCAGCAGCAGGCCGAGCCAGAAGGACGGCATGGCTTGGCCGACCAGGGCGACCATCTGCACCGCGCGATCGATATTGGTGTTCTCGCGCACGGCAGCGAGGATCCCCATGGGTATCGAAATGAGGAGCGCGAGCGAGAGGCCCGTCAGGCCGAGCGTCAGGGTCACCGGCATGCGCTCGGCGATCAAGGTCGAGACGCGGGTCTGGAAGAAGTAGCTGTTGCCTAGATCGCCGGTCACGGCGCGTCCGACCCAGTCGAGGAACTGCTCGAGCACGGGCCGGTCGAGCCCGTAGGCCTTGCGCACCGCCTCGATGTCGGCCGCCGTGGCATTGGGGCCGGCGATCGAGATGGCAAGGTCGCCCGACAGCCGTGTGAGGACGAAGGCGAGGGTCATGACCGTGGCCGCAACGAGCAGCGCCACGATCAGTCGGCGGACGAGAAAGCGAAGCATCTGTGGGGCGAGCTTAATGCGGAACGATCACGAAGGCGACCATGCGAATAGCGCGCCAATGTCAGGACGGGAAGGTACACGAACGATCACGACGGGACGCTTGGCGTGGGCGCGCTGGTCCTATAAGGGGGAGTCATGCCGGTCTTCAACAATCCTCGGCGCACGCCCTGTTTCGGCCTGGCGCCCACATTGGAGGATTTCGAGGCGATCGCCGCCGAAGCGCTTGCGACGATCCCCGAGGAGTTTCGCCGGCATATCGGCAACGTGCGCATCCAGATCGACGATTTTCCGAGCGACGATGTCGAACAGCAGATGGAGCTCGAGACGCCGTTCGACCTCCTCGGTCTCTATCAGGGCGTGTCGATGGTGGAGCGCGGTGCAGGCCATGTTGCCAACGACATCGACCGCATCTTTCTGTACCGCCGCCCGATCCTCGACTACTGGTGCGAATCGGGTGAGGACCTGCCGCACATCGTGCGCCACGTGCTGATCCACGAGATCGGCCATCACTTCGGCCTCAGCGACGACGACATGGAAGCGATCGAAGCGAAGGCCGAAGAAGAATCGCACCGATTTCAGCCGAACGCCTGACAATCCCGTCGTTTCGGCCGTAGCGCCCAGCACGGAGCCCTACCTCAGGCGCATGTTGGGATGACGGGTTTGCCCTAAACCCGCATGGCTTCGCGATAGAGACGTTCGGCGTTCGTCCACTTGATCGCCCGCATGAAGGCCTCGACGTACTGCTCCGCATCGGTGCCGTAGTCGCCGGCATAGGCATGTTCGTACATGTCCATGGCGAGAAGGGGAAAGGCGCCGGCCGGGGCCATCGAATCGTTTTCGGCACGATGGTTGAACAGCCGCCTCTCGCGCGGCGCATAGGCCAGGATCACCCAGCCCGTGCCAGAAACAAGTGAATTCCCGATGCCGGCGAATTCCGCTTTCCAGCGATCGAGACTGCCGAAGTCGCGCGAGAGGGCCTGCGCCAGCAGGCCCGCCGGCCGGGTGGGTGCCTCGGCGAGCCCGTCGAAGTAGATCTCGTGCAGGACCGTCGAGTTCCGCGCAGCCTGCTCGTCATGCTTCAGCTGACCGAGTTTCTCGGCAGGCACGTCGGATAAGTCGAGCGTGGCCAACTCCTCTCCGACCGCGTTCAGCCTCTTCACCGCGTCGACATACTCCCGGTCATGGTGGTTGCGCAGAAGATCCGCCGACAGGTCCTTCATCTTCTCCGGGTTCAGGGTCAGTCGCTTGGGCATCGCCTTCGGAACGGGCACGGCGCTCGCGACCTGCGGGGGCATCTGCTGGGAGCGTGCGCCAAGCGCGAAAACGCCGGCCAGCAAACCGGCGCCCGCGGCCACGGAGCGGCGGGAAAGGTCGGTCATGGGGCCTCCTGCTTGTTCGCCGGAACAACGCCTGTCACGGAGAGGAGTTGCGACGCACCGCCGGCACGCGGTACCGGCCCTCGATCATTGTTTCGCCGGGCTGGTAGGCGCGCAGGACGAGTCGCATGGGGCCGGCCGGTGCAGGCAGCCAGTTGGCGATGCGCTCGTCCTGGGGGCTTTCTCGCTGGATGTAGATCGTGAGCGACCCATCGGCGCCGCGCAGCAGGTCCGGGGTGTGATCGCCGATCGAGTAGCGGGCGAGCGGATTTTCGACGAAGAAGGCGCGACCCTCCGACGTCACTTCATAGGCCGACAACGACCAGAAGGCGCGTGCCGGCGGCAGGCGGTCGGCGGGAAAGGTGAGCGTATAGCGCTGGGTTCCGGAGAGAGGGCGCCGTTCCGCATCGACCGCGCAGCTTACATAGACCGCCTCTCCCGGAATCAGGGAGCCGAGTGCCGTCAGCGCCGTGGCGGCACGATAGAGATAGTCGTCGCCGAAATTGCCGAGATGGCGTTCGCCATACGTCCAGCCGTCGATCGTGCGACCGCGCCCGGCGGCGGCGCGGATATCGGCATGGCCCTGTTCGATGCCGGCGCGAACGGCCCGGCGCTCGGCGTCGCTGAAGGCGCGCTGGTCGAACCGGCGTCCGGGCTTCAGCTTGAGCGGTGCGAGTGCCTCGAGCAGCGGACGGTCGCGTTCAGGCAGCGGGCCCTCGCCCAGCGCGCGCATGCCGATGTCGAACAGGTCGAACGGGACGCCGGGATGGGGGGCCGGCCAGTCGGCGACCGGTTCGGGCGGTGCTTGCGTGCGGAAGCGCATCAGCTCGCCCGTCTCCAGGATGCGCCGTTCGTTGCGCATGTCGGGCGTCTCGAGCAGCACGCGGTTCTGCAGGATGCGCACGCGGTCGAGCTCCCCGGGACCGTCGACCAGGATGCGACCGAGCAGCCATGTCGAGGCGGTGGGTGCGCGGACCAGTGTCACGTCGGCCGGCGCGTCGCCGTTCCACTTCGGCCCGACGATCATGTGCGTCGCCAGGCCGTTGCGCTTGAGACGATTGCTGACGACCAGGAAGTTGTCGGTGAACAGGTCGACGAAGGCATAGCTGTAGTAGAGATCGCCGACCGGCGGCACGGTCAGGAACAGCGGTTCCAGCGACAGGTCGAGCCACGCCGAGGAATAGAGCGTGTCGGCGTTCGGCGTCGTGACGTCGCGCGTGGTCGCATCGGCGAGGGTCGGCATGTGACGGAAGCGGTTGAGTCGCTGTCGCTGCGGGTTTGTCTCGTCGACCGTCGCGCGCCAGCGGGCGCGATACATCTCGTAGACCGGGAAGAGATAGATCGTGGCGCGGCGCGCGAGGTCGCGCAGCGTTGCGGCCGAGTCCTGGGCTTCCGCCACCGCCGGCAGGCTCATCAGGCCGGCCAGCGCGGCGCGGCGACCGATCATGCCGCTCGCTCGCGCAAATGCCGTCGTTCGGCGACGAAGGCAGCGGCTTCCTGCCAGGGCGCCAGCGTCCAGAACGATCGCGCGCGGCCCGAGGGCGAGGCCAGCACGAAAGCCACCGCGCCTTCGAGCCGTTCGACCTGCCGTCCGTAGGCAGGTGCCTTGATGCCGAGGGCGAGCGAGGCGGCATTCTTGGAGGTGAAGGCGACGGCGGCAGGTCGAAAGCGTCGTAGTTTCGCGTGCAGCGACGGCGCATCCATCGCCTGGGGCGTGAGCTCATGATCCGAGCCGACCTCGGTCTTGTTGAGATCGGTCAGGCCGAGGCCGAGCTTCAACAGCTCGGGGTAGCGCTGCGGTGTCAGCCGTTCCGGCGTGAGGCCGACCGCGTGCAGGGTCGGCCAGAAGGCGTTGCCGGGATTGGCATAGTAGGCGCGCGCCTTGAACGAGGCCGGGCTCGGCGCGGTTCCGCAGAACACCAGGTCGAGTTCCGGCGCCAGCAGGTCCGGGATGAGGGGACTATTGCGGATTGATGCCCGCGGCACGGATGACCTCGCCCCAGCGCTTGATCTCGGTCTGGATATAGGCGTCGATCTCGGGGACCGTCATGGAGCCGGGCTCGAAGCCACCGGCCCTCATGCTCTCCATCACGTCTGGCGACTTCAGCGCCTTCTCCGTTGCGATCCGGAGTCTGTCCTTGATCTTGGCGGGTGTTCCCTTGGGCACGGCCCAGATCGACCAGGAGGTCACCACCAGGTCCGGCGAGACGGTCTCGGCGAAGGTGGGTGTGTCCGGCAGGACCGTCGAACGCTTGGCGCCGCTCGTCGCCATGGGTTTCAGCTTGCCGGCCTTCACCTGGCCCATCAGCGAGTCGATGTTCGAGATCACCATCGGCAGATGGCCCGCCAGCACGTCGGCCGCCGCCGCCGCCGCGCCGCGATAGCTGATGAAGGCGATGTCGGCGCCGGTCTTCTGCTTGAACAGCTCCATCGTCAGCGTCGGCGAGGTGCCGAGGCCGGACGAGCCGAACGAGTACTTGCCAGGATCCTTCTTGGCGGCCTCGAGCAGCTTGGGCAGCGTGTCGTGCGGGAAGCTGGGATTGCAGCAGAGCAGATTGGGCTGCGTGCCGATCCAGGCGACCGTCTCCAGGTCGGTGACGGCGTTGTAGGCCGGCTTGCGATAGAGGTGGGGCACCAGCGCATGGCTGCCGATGTTGCCCAGCAGGACCGAGTACCCGTCGGGCGGCGACTTGGCGACATTGTCGGCGGCGATCGATCCACCGGCGCCGGTGCGGTTCTCGACCACGAAAGTCTGGCCGAACTCGTCGGTGAGCTTGGTCGCGAGGCGGCGGGCGATATTGTCCTGCGAGCCGCCCGGCGTGAACGGGCAGACGATGCGGACGTTGCGGTTGGGCCAGTCGTCGCCCTGCGCCAGGGCGAAAGTGGGCACGAACGGCAGCGTCGCCAGGCCGGCCGTGAAGTGACGTCTCCTCATTGCGTCTTCCCTTTGTTCGGAGTTCGTTGGGCGCGATGATGCACGAGGTGTGTCGCGCCGCCTAGGGCTGTCGCCGGCCCGGGTTTCGTCCTGAGGTTCCGCGGCCTTGTCCGCCCCCTTCCGTCGGGCATGATGGCGGCCGGAGGACCGAATGAAGACGATCGACAAGGCCGAGGAAGCCCAGCTGTTTGCCACCATCGACCGGTGGATCGAGCGCGAGGTGGCGCCGCGCGTGAAGGAATTCGACCATGCCGACAAATGGCCGGCCGAGATCGTCGATCAGATGAAGGAGCTCGGCCTGTTCGGCGCCACGATCAGCCCGGAATATGGCGGGCTCGGCCTGCCGGCCACGACCTACGCCGAGATCGTGATGCGAATCTCGTCGGTCTGGATGGCCATCACCGGCATCTTCAACTCCCACCTGATGCTGGCGCTGGCGGTCGAGAAATTCGGCACGCCGCGGCAGAAGGAGCGCTGGCTGCCCAGGTTCGCCACCGGCGAGATCCGCGGCGGACTGGCGCTCACCGAGCCCGATGCCGGCACTGATCTTCAGTCCATTCGCATGGTCGCGAAGCGCGACGGCAACGACGGCTACGTCATCAACGGCACCAAGACCTGGATCTCCAACGGCATCGAGGGCCATTGCTTCGCCATGCTGGTGAAGACGGATCCCGACGCGCATCCGCGCCACACCGGCATGAGCCTGTTCATCACGCCCAAGGGACCGGGCTTCACGGTCGGCCGCAAGCTGGAGAAGCTCGGCTACAAGTCGATCGATTCCGGCGAGCTGGTGTTCGAGGACTACAGGATCCCGGCCGATCACCTGATCGGCGAGGTCGAGGGCCAGGGCTTCGCGCAGGTCGCGGGCGGGCTCGAACTCGGCCGCATCAACGTCGCCTCGCGCGGCGTCGGCATCGCCGAAGGCGCGCTCAGGCTCGCCACCAGCTATTCGCAGATGCGCAAGACCTTCGGCAAGCCGATCTGCGAGCACCAGGCGATCCAGCTCAAGCTCGGCGAGATGGCGACGCGTGCCCGCGCCGCCCGCCTGCTCACGCTCGATGCCGCGGCGATCTTCGATCGCGGCGAGCGCTGCGACATGGAAGCCGGCATGGCCAAATATTTCGCGTCGGAAGCGGCGCTGGAGAACAGCATCGAATCGATGCGCATCCACGGCGCCTATGGATATTCGAAGGAGTACGACATCGAGCGGCTCTATCGCGACGCGCCGCTGACCTGCATCGGCGAGGGCACCAACGAGATGCAGCGCATCATCATTGCCCGGCAGCTGATCAAGCGGAACCCGATCTCGTGAGCCGGGCCGGAAAGCCGCTGGAAGGCATCCGCGTCCTCACACTCGAACAGTTCGGCGCCGGCCCCTACGGCACGATGTTCCTCGCGGAACTCGGGGCCGAGGTGATCAAGATCGAGGCGCCCGAAGGCGGCGATCCCTCGCGACAGGTCGGACCCCACAAGCTCGGCAAGAACGACAGCGAATATTTCCAGGCCTGGAACCTCGGCAAGAAGAGCGTGACCCTCGATATGAAGTCGGCGGAGGGCCGGCGCCAGTTCGAGGCGCTGGTGAAGGGTGCCGACTGCGTCGTGAACAACATGCGTGGCACGCAGCCGGCAAAGCTCGGCATCGACTATGCGAGCCTGAAGCACCTCAAGCCCTCGATCGTCTGCCTGCACATCTCGGCCTACGGGCGCGACAATGAGCGCCGTGACTGGCCGGGCTACGACTTCCTGATGCAGGCGGAAGCCGGGCTGATGGAACTGACCGGAGAACCCGACGGGCCGCCGACGCGGGTCGGCGTCTCGATGATCGACAGCATGAGCGGCCTCACCGGCATCGTCGGTCTGCTGAGCTGCCTGCTGCGGGCCCGTACCACGGGGCAGGGCTGCGACGTCGACACCTGCCTCTACGACGTCGCCATGCACCAGCTCACCTATCCGGGCCTCTGGTACTTGAACGAAGGCGATGTCTCGCCACGGGTGCCACGCAGCGCCCACCTCTCGCTGGCGCCGGTCCAGACCTTTCCCACCAGGGACGGCTGGATCTTCATCATGTGCATGACGCAGAAATTCTGGCTGAACCTCTGCGAGGTGATGGATCGCGGCGATCTCGTGAGCGATCCGCGCTTTCCCGATCCAAATACGCGCGCGAAGAATCGCGCGGCGATGTCGGCGGAACTCGACACGACCTTCCGCACGCGCACGACCGCCGAGTGGCTGGCGGCCATGAACGGGCTGCTTCCGGCGGCACCGGTCTACCGGCTGGATCAGGCGCTCGACAGCCAATTCGCACGGGGGACCGGCATGGTCTCCGCCGTGCCGCATCCGGTGAAGGGCGACCTGCGCGTCCTCGCCAATCCCCTTCGCATCGACGGCGAGCGGCTGGCGCAATCCGCCTGTTCGTCGCTGGGTGCCGACAACGAGTCATTGCTGGGCAAGTCATGAAACTCCAGGGCATCAAGGTCGTCGATCTCTCCTGGTTCCTGCCGGGGCCCTATCTCACCACCTCGCTCGCCGATCACGGCGCCGAGGTGATCAAGGTCGAGCCGCCGGGCGAGGGCGATCCCGGCCGCCACATCCTGCCGCCCGACCAGCGCACCTCGGTGTTCTTCCGCAACATGGGCCGCGGCAAGAAGAGCGTCGTGCTCGACCTCAAGAGCGAGCAGGGCCGCGCGGATCTCTTCCGCCTCGCCTGCGAGGCCGACGTACTGGTCGAATCCTTCCGTCCCGGCGTCGCCGCCCGCTTCGGCATCGGCTACGAGGCCGTCGCCGCGAAGAACCCCGGCATCGTCTATTGCTCGATCAGCGCCTTCGGTCAGGACGGCGCCTATCCCGGCCGCGCCGCGCACGATCTCGCGCTCGAAGCGATGACCGGCGTGCTGAGCCTGACCCTGGGCGACGACGGCCGGCCCGCGATCCCGGGCATTCCGGTCGCCGACCTCGTCAGCGGCTTGCATGGCCTGGCGGGCGTGCTGATGGCGCTGCTGCGGCGCAAGGATACCGGCCGCGGCGACTACATCGACGTCTCGATGCACGAATCGCTGATGGCCTCGTGTGCCAACGTGGTCGGCACGACCTTCGCCGAGAACAAGGCGCCTGAGGTGAAGCAGCAGCGCACCACCGGCGGTTCGGCCTTCTACCGCGTCTACGACACGTCCGACGGCCGCCAGCTCGTGATCGCGGGCCAGGAGATGAAGTTCATCAGGAATTTGCTGGGCGCGCTCGGCAAACCCGAGATGGCGCCCTTGTGCGAATGGCCCGGCGCCCACCAGAAGCCAGTGATGGACTTCCTCGCCAAAACCTTCCGCACGAAGCCGCTCGCGCACTGGATGAAGTATCTGGCGACGCTCGACATCTGCTTCGGCCCGGTCAACACGCTCCCCGAAGCCATCGCCGACGCCAACCTGCAGAAGCGCGGCTTCATGGTCACGGACGAGCAGGGCCGCCTCCACTTCGGCCCCGTCGTCCGCTTCAGGAACGAACCGTCGAGCCCGGTCTATCGCGAACCGCTGCTGGGTGAGCATACGGACGAGGTGTTGAAGCGTTAGAGCAAAGGTCCCTCGCTACGCTCGGGATGACAGATAGGGGGGGTGCTGGCGCACAACCTTCATAAGAAAAAATTGTCATCCCGAGCGTAGCGAGGGACCTTTGGCGATACCGGCATCAAGCAGATCGGCCCAAGTCGGATTCGCCGCTTCGACCAGCGCATCCTTCTTCGACCGCCGCCATCCCTTGATCTGCTTCTCCCGCACGATCGCGTCTTCGATCTGCTGATATTCTTCGGCGTAGACCAACGCGTTCACTCGATACTGGCGCGTGAAGGCACCACCTGCGCCGGCGCGATGCTCGGCGACACGCCTTCCGAGGTCGTTCGTGACGCCTACATACATCACGTTCCGCTTAACGTTCGTCAGGATGTAGACGTAGTACGTGAACATCGGCAGCCAAAGGTCCCTCGCGGTGCTCGGGATGACAACTTTATCGTATTGGATTGTGTGCGCTAGCAACCCATGATTGTCATCCCGAGCCGCTATGCGGCGACCAATGCCGCCGCCTTCGCCAAGGGCACCGGCGCATCGTCGAGGAGGAGGTTCATCGCTTCTTCTTCCCAGCCCGATTCGCCGAGGGACAGCGGGTCCTGTGGCGCCAAGCGGTGTTCGATGACCAAACGAGACAGGAGCAGGCGGCGGGCGTCGCCGCCTTGCGCACCCAGCGTCGCGCCTTCCCAGGCGAGCAACGCGGCGGTCGTGGCGTGATAGAGGGCGCCGGCGGCGAGGCGGGAGCGCTTTTCGTGCTTCGGGTCCTGTGCCACGGCTTCGACGAAGCGTTCGACCCGGTCGAGCGTGGCGCCGAGCAGGCCTTTGTACTGGCCGGGCAGGGCGCCGCTCGGCTCGTACTTCGCCTTGAGCGCAGCGGAGAGCGTCTTGTGGCCGCCCGACTTGCCGACGGCGCGCTGCACCACGTCCAGCGCGTTGATGTTGGAGGTGCCCTCCCAGATCGTGCCGATCTGGGCGTCGCGCACCAGCCGTGGCGTCACCCATTCCTCGATGTACCCGATGCCGCCGCGGACCTCGAGGGCGGCGCTCGCGACCGGGATATTGTCGCGGCAGGCGCGGAACTTGTAGACTGGGGTCAGGACGCGCAGCAGGTTCGCCGCGTCCGCGTCTCCCTTGTCCGCGCGGCCCATCGCGTCGGCCGAGAAGGCGAACATCGACAGCGCCTGCTCGGTCGGCAGCATGATCTTCATGAGCTGGCGGCGCAGCAGCGGATAGTCCGACGTCGGCTTGCCGAAGGCGCGGCGGCCGCGCGCGGCGGCCAGCGCCTCGTTGAGGCAGCGGCGCATCATCGAGGCGGCGCGCACGCCATGACTGAGGCGCGACAGGTTGACCTGGCTCATCATCTGCTTGAAGCCGCGCTTCGCATCGCCGACCAGATAGGCGGTGGCGCCGTCGAGCACGATCTCGCCCGATGCCATGGAGCGCGTGCCGAGCTTGTCCTTGAGCCGCACGATCCGGTAGCGGTTGCGGGTGCCGTCCTCGAGGCGTCGCGGCAGGGCGAACATGGCGAGACCCTGTGTGCCGGGCGCCGCGCCGCGCGGGCGGGCCAGGATCAGGGCCAGGTCGGCATCGGCATGGCTGCAGAACCACTTCTGGCCATGGATCTTCCAGCGCTCGATCCCGTCGGCGCCGACGCCGATGCGCTCGGCCTCGGTCTCCAGCGCGCCGACGTCGGAGCCGCCGGCCTTCTCCGTCATCAGCTGCGCGCCCTTCATCATGTCCGCCGGGTTCTGGCTCAGCAGCCGGTCCATCAGCAGGCGCTTCAGTTCGGGCGAAGCGTGGGTCTTCATCGTGAAGTTCGAGGTGTCGGACATCGAAACCGGGCACATCAGCCCGAACTCGCCCTGCACGAAGAGATAGGTGAAGGCGTACTTCACCAGCGGATGGGCCGGCTCCGCCATGCCGAGCACGCCGGCGCGATGGCTCATCGCGTGCAGGCCGAATTCCTCGTAGGCGATCTTCTCCATCTCGCGATATGCCGGGTGGTAGTCGATCCAGTCCTCGTCGCGGCCGAAACGGTCGCGCGGCTGCAGCACCGGTGGATGCTTGTCGGCGATCATCGCCAGCTCGTCGAGCCGGCCACCGGCCAGCCCGCCCAGCCGCTCGAAATGGGGTGTCATCTGCCGCAGCAGGCCGGGTTCCATGTACAGCCGCATAAGGTCCTGGAACTGCCGGTCGATCGCATGGAAGTTCTGGCCGCGGACGTCGGCGGCGATGTGATGCGCGCCGTGCGGCCCTTCGTTCAGTCGCTGGTTCATGTCGGGCATTTCGTCCTCCGTCTCTTCCATTGGTTCTATCGCCAGCCTTGCGTCAGCACACGCGCCACGTAGGGCGGTACGGTCCGGGTGGCGGGACCATAGATGTGTTCCTGGAACAGGCTCTGGTTGCCGGTCGGCTCGAGGTTGAGTTCGACCGTACGTGCGCGCGGCGCATGTCGACGCACGTGCAGCACGAAACCGGCGGCAGGATAGACCTCGCCCGAGGTTCCGATCGCCAGGAAGAGGCCGCAGCGGTCGAGTACCTCGTAGATCTCGTCGAGATGCAGCGGCATCTCGCCGAACCAGACGATGTTCGGGCGCAGTTCGCCGACGCTGCGGCAATTCGGGCAGACGGAGTCGGGCGTGAGATCCTGGTCGGACTCGAAGACCGCGGTGCAGGCCATGCAACGGATCTCGCCGTCGCGCCCGTGCATGTGGATCACCCGCTTCGAGCCGGCCTGTTCGTGCAACGGGTCGATGTTCTGGGTGATGACCGTCACCTCGCCTTCATACTCGCGTTCGAGCCGGGCCAGTGCCCTGTGCGCGTCGTTCGGGACGATGTGGGCCTCGCGGAACAGGGCGCGTGTTCCGTTGTAGAAATCGAGCACCTTCTTCTTGTCGCGGTGCCAGGCGTCCAGTGTCGCGACCTCCTCGAGGTCGACCCGGTTCCACAGCCCGTCCGCGTCGCGGAACGTGTCGATCCCGCTTTCCTTGGAAATGCCGGCGCCGGTCAGCACCGCGATGCCGGGCGGGAAGAAATCCTGATGCATGCCACCAATCTAGCGCCGTGCTAGGGTCGGCGACCATGACCATTGGCATCCTGTTCGTCTGCACCGCAAATCTCTGCCGTTCGCCCACGGCCGAGGGCGTGTTCCGCTCGCTGGCCGCCCGGGCCGGCCTCGCCGACGCCTTCGAGATTGATTCCGCCGGCACCGGCGCCAGCCATATCGGCCAGCCGCCGACCCAGCCGGCCATCGATGCGGCGGCGGCGCGGGGGTACGACATCACCGGCATTCGCGCGCGCCAGGTCACCGGCGAGGACATCAAGCACTTCGACCATGTGCTGGCGATGACCCGCGGCCATCTCGTCGAGATGCGCTGGCTGGCGCCGCGCGACCTGGCCGACAAGCCGCAGCTCCTGATGAGCTACGCCCCGCCGCTCGGCATCCTCGACATCCCCGATCCGTATGGCGGCACGGCCGACGACTATGCGCGGGCCATCGGGATGATCGAGTCCGCCACGCGCGGCCTGCTCGCGCGGCTGACGCCGGAGGTCAAAAAGGCCATTTGAGCCCGAGTTCCCCGAACCGGTTCACGACATTGAAGGTGAGTCGCGACACGTCGTTGTCGAACCCGTTGTGGGGCAGGCTGCCGCAATAGGTGATCGAGCCGACCGAGAACACGGCACCGCCTTTGGGCTTCTCGATGTAGGTCATGTCGGCGCGGATCAGCTGCTCCAGCGTCTGGCCTGGAATGGTCGTCGCGAAGCCCAGCCGTTCCTCGTGCACGACGACGAAGTTCTTTCTGTCGTGGCCCTCAGACGAGGCCAACACCACGGCGTTGAGCGGGCTGCCGAGGCGATGGTCGAGCCGGTCGAGCTCGAAGCCCGCCGCGCCGCCGCCGGAGAAACCGTAGCCGCCGAACAGCTCGTCCTTCACGCCCTCGAACACCCAGGCATGGGTGTTGTCGCGTGCCGCCGGCGACTGACGGTAGGAATCGCCCACGAAGGTGCCCTGACTCGAAAATCCGATGCCGCAGAGAAGATTCGGCGGCCGATCGGAGCGGCGCCACAGGCCGCCATAGGCGCCGTCGAAGGCATGGTAGTATTCGCCGGGCTCGGCTGCCCAGGTCCGGATGCCGCCTTCCGTGCGCCGCACCTCGATGGCCCCCGGCACCTTGGGCGACAGCGCCACGCGCCAGTAGAAGCCGTTACCGCCGAGATACATCAGCCGGCCGCCGCTCTCGGTATAGGCCTGCAGCGCATCGAGCGTGCCCTCGGTGTGATACTCCGGATGCGACCCGGTCAGCACGACCTTGTAGGAGGCGAGCAGTTCGACGCCCTTCTCGTCGAGATCGTGATCGGTCACCACGTCGAAGGCGACACCCATGCGGTCGAGCCAGCCGGTGAGATGCGTGTCGGCGGGCAGGTGACGCAGGCCCGAGCCTGCCTCGTCGTTGAAGCTGAGGAAGTTCGGCCGCCAGGTCAGCAGCGGCCGCAGCCGCGAGGAATAGGCCACGCCCGAGCCGTCGCGGTGATGGTTGTAGGTCGACAGGCCATAGTCGCCGTGCTCGTCGGGATTGTGCGGATAGGCCTTCCACTCGGCAACGCGCTTACGGAAGGCGTCGTCGAACATGCCGCGCGAGAAATTGGAATAGACCTGATAGGTGAAGGTCGAGGCGAGGTAGCAGACTTTGGCCTGCGGCTTGCCGACCTGTGGCCGCACGAAGAACGGGATGACGTCGCGGTGCGTCCCGCAGGTGAGCTGGATGCCGTAGATGCCGCTCTTCATTTCTTTCGGCACGGTGAAGCTGAAATCGTCCAGCCAGCCGCAATCGTGCAGGTCGTCGTCGTGGAAGTGAATGGCGGCGTAGTGATGCGGCGCGCGCCGCCAGTCGCGCTCCGCGCCGGTCCAGGCCGAGCCCTTCATCGCGCGGGTCGGCAAGTTGATCAGTTTTCCGTGTAGCCCGTTCGGCCCGCTATCCTCGATCTCCATCGAGTCCATGCGGCGCGAGAAGTCCCAGGCGGCAAGGCCCTGGATGAGCGGCGCCTCGATCTTGCCGTTGAAGCAGCGACGCGCCGGCCGGTCGGTGGCCGGCTCCGCGCCGATCATCACCGGGGCGGCTGCCTCCAGGGCGCGAGACGACGCCTTGCCGCTCGCCTCGCCCTCGTCGTCGGTGCCGAAGGCGCGCGCGAGCGGCTGCTGGCCGACTCGCAGCGCGCCGGTCTCGGGGTCGGCGCTCGCCCAGACGCGATACCAGACGCGGGCGCGCAGCTTCTTGCCCACCACGATGCGGTCCGTCCCGGTCTCCAGCGCCATCCCGTCGGGCGTCAGCACCAGCGCGAAGCCTGTGCCCGTCGTCGCATCGCGCCGCGAGATCACGGTCTGCGGTCCGTCCTCAGGCAGCGTTGGCCAGATCAGGGCTTCGACGTGGAGGGAAGCGGGCAGTCCGAGATTCTTTGCTGCCTCGACCAGGCCGTAGGAACCGGGCCAGGCATGCTGGATCCGCGAGGCGAAGCGGCCGTCGAACAGGTCCGACATGTCCTCGAACTTGGGCGGCGGACCACCGGGATTGGGATCGCCGCGCACGATGCGTACCAGCATGGCGTGATAGGGACCGGGTCCCGCGCTCGTGACCTTGAAGCTGATCTTCTCGCCGCTCCGTACCGAGATGCGATCTGTGTACCCAATCAATGCTGCGGTCACATTTAACTCCCAATTGGCGGACGATATAGTCGCCCGAACAAGGGAGTTTCGCCATGACCAATAAGACCACCGCCAACGCGATCGGGCGCCGCAGCCTCATCGCGGGCGCTGCCGCCGTTCCTCTCGCCGCACCGATGCTGGCCCGCCACGGCTGGGCCCAGTCCACCTATCCCAACAAGCAGGTCCGCGTGGTCGTGCCCTTCGCACCGGGCGGGACGACCGACCTTCTCGGCCGCATCGCCTCGGCGCACCTCCAGGAAGTCTGGGGCCAGACCTTCGTGGTCGACAACAAGAGCGGCGCCGGCGGCAATGTCGGCGCCGAGATCGTCGCCAAGTCGCCGGCCGACGGCTACACGCTGTTGCTCGGCACCGTCGGTACCGCCGTCACCAACCAGTTCCTCTACAAGAACATGCCCTATGACAGCGTGAAGAGCTTCGCGCCGGTCGCGCTGTTCGGCGAGGTCGCCAACGTGCTGGCGGTGCATCCCTCTGTACCGGTGAAGACGGCACAGGAGTATGTCGAGTATTGCAAGAAGCTGGGCCCCAACAAGTTCAGCTTCGGCTCCCCGGCGATCGGCGGTACCGGCCACCTGGCGATGGAATATTTCCAGTCGCTTGCGGGTTTCAAGGTCGAGCATGTCGTCTATCGCGGCAGCTCGCTGGTGCTGAAGGACCTCCTGGCCGGGCACATTCTCAGCACGATGGACAACCTGCCGCCCTACCTGCCGCACATTCAGACCGGCGCGGTGCGGGCGCTGGGCGTCAGCTCGGGCAAGCGCTGGTTCGCGATGCCCGACGTGCCGACCATCGCCGAGCAGGGCTTCCCGGGCTTCGACGCCGCGCCCTGGTGGTACGTGGCCGCGCCGGCCGGCACGCCGCCGGAGATCGTGAAGAAGCTCTCCGATGAACTGGTGAAGGCCTCCAAGCAGCCCGACGTCATCAAGAAGATCCGCGACGCCGGCGCCGCCGAGCTGGGCGGCTCCTCCGAGGACCTCACCAAGCACATGCAGAGCGAATACGCGAAGTGGAAGAAGGTCGTCGAGGCCGCGAAGCTGCAACCGCAATGAGCCGTCCCGACCTGAAGGGAAAGATCCAGACCGTTCTCGGGCCGATCGAGCCCGGGAAGCTCGGCCGGACGCTGATGCACGAACACGTGCTCTGCGACATCCGCCCGCCGGGCACGCGCTCCGACAACGATCTCGGCCCCGAGATCACCCTGGAGAACGTCTGGCAGATCAACTACGGCCGGGGCATCAAGCGCGCCGGCCGCAAGTACATGCTCGACCTCGAGGACATCGCCACCCGCGAGGTGGCGATGATGAAGCACGAGGGCGGCGACGCCATCGTGGAGCTGTCCTGCGGCGGTCTCTCGCCGGACCCGAACGGTCTGCGTCGCATCGCGGCCGGCACCGGCGTCCATCTGGTGATGGGCTGCGGCTACTACGTGAACGACTACCAGGATCCGAAGAACCACGACCGCACGGTCGAGGATTTCGCCACCGAGATGATCGGCCAGATCCACGACGGGGCCTGGGGCACCGACGTCTGCGCCGGCATGATCGGCGAGATCGGCTGCCAGGCCCCCTGGACCGACACCGAGAAGCGCGTGATGCGGGGTGCGTTCATCGCCGCGACCGAGACCGGTGCTTCGATCAACGTCCATCCCGGCCGCGATCCCGACCAGCCGCAGGAGATCGCCGACTTCGCCAAGGAAGCGGGATTCCCGACCGAGCGCATCGTGATCAGCCACATCGATCGCACCATCTTTGACGAGCCGCGGCTGCTCAAGCTCGCCGACTCGGGCGTCACGGTGGAGTTCGACCTGTTCGGCCAGGAATCGAGCTACTACGGTCTTTCCGACATCGACATGCCCAACGACGCGACGCGGCTCAGGCTGATCCGCGCGCTGATCGAGGCGGGCCATCTGGAGCGCGTCGTGATCAGCCACGACATCTGCTATCGCACGCGGCTGGCGAGCTTCGGCGGCCATGGCTACGGCCACATCTTCCGCAACGTCGTGCCGATGATGCAGAAGCGCGGCTACAGCGAGGCCGAGATCGACGCGATCCTCGTGGGAAATCCGCGGCGCCTGCTGACGTTCGTGTGACCCTTTGTCATCCTGAGCGAAGCGAAGGATCCTTCGCTTCGCTCAGGATGACAAATCTCAGTCAAAACGTCAGGGGATACTCCGCTTCGGCCGTATAGATCGGCCCGCCTCTCCCGATGCGGCTCGAATAGAGCGTGAAGTGCTCGGCCACCCACGGCTCGAGACGGAACGTGCCGTGGCTCGCCATGAACTGTGCGATGTGGTGACCGGTCTCGCCGCCCGCAGGGAAACGCGCCAGGGTGACGTGCGGACGGTACTTGCGACGATCGACCTCGATGCCGCAATTGCGCGCGACGGTGGTCACCTTCTGCTGCAGCCAGTCGAGTCGCTCGCTGCGCTCGACGACGGCGACCAGAGCGCGCGGCTGCTTGCCGTTGCTGAACTGGTCGACGCCGGCGATTGCAACCGGGAAGGGCGGACCTTCGATGTCCGCCAACTCCTCCTCGAAGTCGCGCATCGTGGCGCCCTGCACCTCGCCCGCGAAGCACAGCGTCACATGCAGGTTCTCGGCCGGCACCCAGTGCGCGTCGGGCACGCCTGACTGCAGCGCCGAGAGCGCATCGGCGATCTCGTCAGGGACGGGCAGGGCGACGAACAGACGCGGCATCGTCGAGATTCTTCGTCACGAAGGGCAGGATTCGCTCGACGATGACGTCGACTCCCTTGGCGTTCGGATGGATGCCGTCCGGTTGATTGAGCGCGGGGTCCTGGGCCACGCCGTCGAGGAAGAAGGGATAGAGCGGCACGCCGTGCTTGTCGGCGAGCCTTTTGTAGAGCCCGTCGAACTGCTCGACGTATTCCGGGCCGAAATTGCGCTGCGCCAGCATGCCCGTCAGCCAGACGGTGACGCCGGCCTGCTTCAGTTTCCCGATGATCGCATCGAGGTTGCGCTCGGTGGTCGCCGGATCGAGGGCGCGCAGCATGTCGTTGCCCCCCAGCTCGACCAGCACGATGTCGGGCTTGTCGGCCATCATCCAGTCGATCCGCTCGAGCCCACCGGCGGTCGTGTCGCCCGAGACGCCGTGATTTATGACGGTGACGTTGCGGCCCTTGTCCTTCAGCGCCGCCTGCAGGCGGGTCGGAAAGGCCTGGGCCGGGGCGAGGCCGTAGCCTGCGGCCAGGCTGTCGCCCAGGATGGCGAGCTTCAGCGGCTCGGTTTGTGCATGGACCCTCGCAGGTCCGAGCACCGCGGCGAGGGACAGAAGCAGCGCCAGGAATGCCGCGATCCGTGAATTGACCGGGGCCGTAAAACCACCATATCGAGTTGCCACTTTCTTTCCTCGCTTGCCCCAGGAGCCCGCTTGGCCGAGCCGCTTCCCGCAGAATCGCCCATAGTCCGCCTTACCAACGTGCATCTCGACATGGCGAGCGATGCCGGCACGGTCAATATCCTGCGCGGAATCACGCTGGATATCGCGGCCGGCGAAATTACGGCCGTGGTAGGGCCGTCGGGTGCCGGCAAGTCGAGCCTGATGATGGTGGCGGGCGGACTGGAGCGCGCGACCTCCGGAAAGGTCGAGGTCGTGGGCAACGACATGGGCCCGATGAGCGACGACGACCGGGCGCGGTTGCGGCGCGACCATATCGGCATCGTGTTCCAGGGATTCCATCTCATTCCCACCATGACGGCGCACGAGAACGTGGCGCTGCCGCTGGAGTTCGCCGGCCGTTCCGATGCGTTCGAATTGGCCGAGGCGGCGCTCAAGAGGGTCGGGCTCGGCCATCGCATCGGCCACTATCCCGCGCAGCTCTCGGGCGGCGAGCAGCAGCGCGTCGCCGTTGCCCGCGCCTTCGTCGGCCGGCCCAGGCTGATGCTGGCCGACGAGCCGACCGGCAATCTCGACGGCGCGACGGGCCGGCAGGTGATGGATCTCCTGTTCGAGGTCGCGCGGGCCGACAACACGACCCTGATCCTGATCACGCACGACATGGGCCTCGCCGAGCGGTGCGACCGGGTGCTGCGCATCGCCGATGGCCTGCTGGTCGCGGACGATCGCCTGCGCGCGCTCGCCGCACAGTGACGGCGTTCCCGTGAGCCTCGCCTTTCGCCTCGCGCGCCGCGAGATGCGCAGCGGCCTCGGCGGCTTCCGACTGTTCATCGCCTGTCTGGCTCTGGGCGTTGGGGCCATCGCCGCGATCCTGTCGTTCAGCCGCGCCATCGAGGAAGGTCTGCGCGCGGACGCGCGCGAGATCCTGGGCGGCGATGTCGCCATCTCTCTGCTCTACCGCGAGGCGACGCCGGAACAGATCGCCTTCATGCGCGAGCAGGGAGAGTTCGTGCGTTGGCTCGACAGTCGGGCGATGGCGCGCCCGACCAAGCCCGACGGACGCCCGACGCTGGTGCAACTGAAGGCCGTAGAACCGGCCTATCCGCTCTACGGCAGAGTCGAGATGGCCGATGGCGGCACGCTCGCCAACGCGCTCGGCAGGCGGGATGGCATCTGGGGCGCGGCTGTCGAGGAATCGGCGCTGCGCCGCATGAACATGGCGCCGGGCGACAGGCTGAAGGTCGGCGACACGGCGGTCGAGGTGCGCGGCATCATCGCACGCGAGCCCGACCGCGGCCTCAATGCCTTCGCGAGCCTTGGCCCGCGTCTCATGATCCCCCTGAACGCCGCGCTTGAAGCGGGACTGGTCCAGCCCGGCAGCCTGCTCACCTGGGAGTATCGCCTGCGCCTGCCGCCCGGCCGTTCGGACAAGGCGGTCATTGCGGCGCTGAAGGCCCGTTTCCCCGATGCCGGCTGGCGGGTGAGGGGGCTCGACGACGCGGGCGGCGGGATCCGCTTCTGGCTCGACCGGCTGACCCAGTTCATTGGCCTGATCGGCCTCGCCTCTCTGCTGGTCGGTGGCGTGGGCGTGGGCAACGCCGTCTCGAGCTTCCTGGCCGCGCGCCTGCGCACGATCGCCACCCTGAAGTGCCTGGGCGCGCCGGAACGGCTGGTCTTCACCACCTACTTCATCCAGCTCGCCGCCCTGGCGGCGCTGGGCGTCGGTATCGGCCTGGCAATCGGCGCGGCCCTGCCGTTCGTGGCCCAGTCGGCGATCGCCGACGTGCTGCCGGTCCGGGCGCGTGTGGCGCTCTATGCCGGACCGCTGGCGACCGCCGCAGGCTTCGGCCTGCTGGTCTCGCTGCTGTTCGCGCTGGTCCCGCTGATGCGCGCCCGCAGCGTCTCGGCGGCGACCCTGATGCGAGGCGCGGTGGTTCAACAAGGCGGCCGGCTGGCCTGGCGCGATGCGCTGGCGATCGCCGCCGTCGCGATGGCGCTGGCGGCTTTCACGATCTTCACCGCCGACAGCCGGCGGATCGCGGCCTATTTCGTCCTGGGCTCGGTCGGCGCCTTCATCGCCTTCCCGCTGCTGGCGCGGCTGCTGATGCTGGGCGCCGCCTGGATCGGCAAGCCGAAATTCGCCGCGCTGCGGCTGGCGCTCGCCAACCTGCACCGGCCGGGCGCACCGACGCCGATCGTGATGCTGTCGCTGGGGCTCGGCCTCACCGTGCTGGTGGCGACCGCCCTGATCGAGGGTAATCTGCGCGCGCAGCTGACGCAGCGCATTCCGGGCGACGCACCGGCCTTCTTCTTCGTCGACATCCAGTCGAGCCAGATGGCGGCCTTCGAGAAGGCGATCGCCGCGATTCCCGGCGCCGGCCCGCTCGACAAGGTCCCGTCGCTGCGCGGGCGCATCGTCAAGATCGGCGGCAAGCCGGTCAGCGAGATCGCGGTGCCCTCCGACGCGCGCTGGGCGGTCGAGGGCGACCGCGGGGTGACCTATTCGGCGACGCCGCCCGAGGGCTCGCGCATCGTTGCCGGCGAATGGTGGCCGGCCGACTATCGCGGGCCGCAGCTCATTTCCTTCGACGAGAATCTCGCCAATCAGTTCGGCCTGAAGCTGGGCGACAGCATCACCGTCAATATCCTGGGGCGCGACATCGAGGCGAAGATCGCCTCGCTGCGGCGCATCGAATGGACGACACTCTCGATCAACTTCGTGTTCGTCTACTCGCCCGGGATGCTCGACAAGGCGCCGCATACGTTCCTTGCCACGGTGAAGTCGACGCCGGAGGCCGAGGACGCCATCTTCAAGGCCATCACCGACCAGTTCCCCAACGTCACCGTGGTGCGCATCCGCGACGCCATCGAGACGGCGGCGGGCGTCCTGGGGAATATCGGGCTGGCCAGCCGTGTCATCGGCATCCTCAGCATCCTCGCGGGCGTGCTCGTACTGGCGGGGGCCATGCTCGCCACCCAGCGCCGCCGGGTCCACGAGGCGGTGGTCATGAAAGTGCTGGGCGCCACCCGTGCCCGGATCGCCGGCACCTTCGCCTGGGAATTCGCCTTCCTCGGCCTCGCCACGGCGGTGGCGGCGCTGGGGGTGGGGACTCTGGCGGCCTATCTGGTGGTGCGCCGGCTGATGAACCTGGAGTGGACATTCCTGCCGACCGTTGCGGTGGCGGTCGCCGTGGGGGCCATGGCGCTCACCCTGGCCTTCGGGCTCGCCGGAACTTTGGCTGCATTGAGGCAGCGGCCCCTGGCCTTGTTGCGGAACGAATGACCTAATCGTTACAGGGTAGCCGTCGATTTGGCGTCCGGAACCGAGTCTTCCCTATTGATTCAGTTGCGCTGTAACCCCAGATTACCCGGCGAAGGGGCTCGGCAAACGAGGCCCCCTTGGAGGCTTGAAACCAGATGGTAAATCCGAACTTCGGCACCTTTAATCGCGCCGGCACCGTTGCCGACCAGGCGTCGTTCGATGTCGGTCTGCGCGCCCACATGGTGCGCGTGTACAACTACATGGCTTCGGGGCTCGCCCTGTCGGGCATCGTGGCCTTCGGCCTGTTCAGCTCGCCGGAACTCGCCAGCCTGTTCTTCCAGGTCCAGTCTGGTCGGGTCGTTGGCCTGAACATGCTGGGCTGGATCGCGATCTTCGCTCCGCTCGGCCTGCTGCTCCTGGTCTCGTTCCGCGCGGCCGCGATGAGCACCGCGGCGGTGCAGGCGGTCTATTGGACGGTCACGGCGCTGATGGGCGTCAGCCTGTCGCTGCTGCTGTTCCGCTACACCGGCGCCAGCGTCGCGCGCACCTTCTTCGTGACGGCCGCCGCCTTCGGCGCGCTCAGCCTCTATGGCTACACGACGAAGCGTGACCTCACGGCGATGGGCAAGTTCCTGTTCATGGGCGTGATCGGCCTCATCCTGGCCAGCGTCGTCAACATGATCTGGCCGTCGGGCACGATGAGCTTCATCATCTCCGCCGCGGGCGTGCTGATCTTCTCGGGGCTGATCGCCTACGACACCCAGAAGATCAAGGAGCAGTACTCCGAGGCCTGGGGCACGGACATGATCGAGAAGGTCGCCGTGTTCGGCGCGCTCAGCCTGTACCTCGACTTCGTGAACCTGTTCCAGTTCCTGATGAGCTTCATGGGCCAGTCCCGCGAGTAGCGGAATCGGACCAGCAGAAACTTCGAGGGGCGCCCGGGTCGAAAGACCCGGGCGTTCTGCTTTTGGGGCAATGGCGGGAGGGCCAAGATTGCGCGGCGCGCCTGCCGCCCTATACTTTCCCTATGCGCCGCACCTCCTATGAGCAGATGAATTGTTCGATCGCCTCGGCGCTCGACGTCGTCGGCGAGCCGTGGACGCTGCTCATCGTGCGCGATGCCTTCTACGGCGTGCGCCGCTTCGACGACTTCCAGGAGAATCTCGGCATCGCACGCAACGTGCTCACCGCCCGGCTGAAGAAGCTCGTGGAAGCCGGGATCTTCCGCAAGACCGCCTATCGCCAGCGCCCCCTGCGTCACGAATACCGTCTCACCGAGAAGGGCGCCGCCCTGTTCACGGTGATCGTCGGCTTGAAGCAGTGGGGCGAC
This sequence comes from Reyranella sp., assembly GCA_046296475.1. Classification (GTDB taxonomy): domain Bacteria; phylum Pseudomonadota; class Alphaproteobacteria; order Reyranellales; family Reyranellaceae; genus Reyranella. The sequence goes on along the minus strand of JBKBLH010000002.1, from coordinate 111,901 downwards.
CGCTTCGGCGCGGCCGCGCGCGGCGGCAAGCCGATGGAGCTGGTGGATCGCGCCGACAATCGGCCGCTCGACCCGGTGCTGATCGATGCCGAAAGCGGCCGGCGCCTCGAGCTAACCAACGTGCGCGCCGTCGCGGGACCCGGCGCCGACGCCAAGACGCGCATCTTCTTCGAACGCCTGGCGCTCAACCGACCTGCAAGGTAGCAAACTCCGAAGCGCGGCGGTGGATCTCGAAAGTGCAGGGATGATCGGTCGCGGCCTCGAGAACCTCGAGCACGATTCGCCGCTGTTCTGTGAGCCGCAGCCCGCGCTCTCGGCAGAGCTCCTCGAGTCGCTCCATGAGCCTATCTTCACATCATGAACTGGAAGGGGACGATGATCTCGATGGTCTCGCCGGGCTGATCCATGGGGAGGGGCGGCAGGGGCTGAGCCCGCTGCAGCCATTCCATCGCCGCCTGGTCGAGCAGGGCCGAACCCGCCGACCGTTCGAGGCGCGCCGACTGCACCCGCCCGTCCCGGCTCATGACGAAGCGCACATAGGCTATGCCCTGCTGGCGCGCGCGCCGCGCCTCCTCGGGGTAGCGCTTGTGGCGCTGCAGGTGCCGGAACAGCAGGCCCTTCCAGGTCGGCAGCGTGTTGGACGGCGGCTCGACCGAGGCGCCCGGCATCGGCGCGGCCGCCTTCTGCGCCTGCTCCGGCGCCGCCGGCGGGGCCGAGACCTTGGGCTGCGGCGGCTTCCTCTCGACCTTCTTCTTCTCGACCGGCTTGGGCGGCGGCGGTGGCTTGAGGTCGAGCGGCGGCGGGGGCTCGGGATCGGGCAGGGTCACCTCCGCCAGCACCGGCGGCGGCATCTCCACCGGCGGCGGCGGCTCGGGTTCGGGGATGACCTCGCTCAACTCCGGTCCCGGCGGCGCCTCGCTCGGCACCGCCTCGGGCGCGGCCGGCAATGGTGCCAGCTCCAGCATGATCGCCGCCGGCGGCGGGGAATACGGCACCTCGGCGCTGGCCCAGCCCAGGGCGATCCGGATTGCGCCGGCGTGCAGCGCCAGCACCAGCACGAACGCCCCGATCCAGCGCGCCGCCTCCCTCATTGCTCCAGCCCCACCAGGGCCACCTTCAGGTAGCCTGCCGTCCGCAGCACGTTCATCGCCTGCATCAGCTCGCCATAGGGCACCGCCCTGTCCGCCCGCAGGAAGATCCGCTCGTCCTTCTTGCCGCCCGTCGCCTCGTCCAGCGCCTTCGCCAAAGCCTCGCGGTTCACCGGCGTGTCCTTCAAGGTGAAGGAAAGATCCTCCTTGAGCGTCAGGTAGAGCGGCGTGTCGGGCTTGGGCTGCCGCTCCGCCGTCGACACCGGCAGGTCGACCGGCACGTCCACCGTGGCCAGGGGAGCGGCCACCATGAAGATGATCAGCAGCACCAGCATCACGTCGATGAACGGCGTGACGTTGATCTCGTGGTTCTCCGCCAGCTCGTCGTCGCCATGGTCCAGCTTCACCGACATCGCGCTACCTCCGGCCCAGGTCGCGCGACACCAGCCGCAGCACCGCCGCCGACGTATCGCCCACCAGCGCCCGGTAGGCCGTCACCCGCCGCGAGAAGTGGTTGTAGATCACCACCGCCGGAATCGCCGCCGCCAGACCCAGCGCCGTCGCCAGCAGCGCCTCGGCGATGCCCGGCGCCACCACCGCGAGGTTGGTCGTCTGCGACCGCGAGATGCCGATGAAGGAGTTCATGATCCCCCACACCGTGCCGAACAGGCCCACGAACGGCGCCGTCGAGCCGATCGTGGCCAGCACGCCCGTGCCCTTCAGCATCCGCCGGCCGGTCGCCGCCTCCAGCCGCTCCAGCCGCGACGCAACCCGCTCCTTCAGGCCATCGCGGTCGTCGACCGTGTCGGCGCTCAGCCTCTGCTCGGCCTGCGCCGCCGCCACCAGGTCGCTGGCCGGCGCCTTGTCGAGCGAGGCCGCCGAATCCACCGCCGCCAGCAGGCGCCGCTGACGCCGCACCGCCATCGCCAGCTCCAGGCTCTTGGCCACGAACACCGTCCAGGTCAGCACCGAGGCCACCACCAGCCCCACCATCACCGCCTGCACCACCCAGTCCGCCGCCTTGAACATGCCCCACACCGACAGGTCCTTCGGCAGCACCGCCTGCGCCGGCGGCGCTGCAGGCGCCTCGGCAGGAGGTGTCGTCACCGCGGGAGCCAGAGCCGGCGCTGCAGAATCTGAAGGTGCGGTCGTCGGCGCGGCCTGAGTCTCCGCGGGAGCCGCAACCGCCGGCGGGGCAGGCTCTGTCGTGACCTGCGACTGCGCCAAGGCCAGCGACGGCAGCAACAGAAGGAGGACGAGAAGACGACGCAGCAGCATTAGGCCAAATCCTGAAGAGTGCGAACAACGGGGCGCAGCCAACTGGCGCGCCAAGTGAGAGTGCAGGTCACCGCGACCGCGCCCACGCTCAGCATGGTTGCCCAGACGAGCGACCCGAAGCTCGGGCCGTCGCGCCACACGGCGAGCGCGAGGGAGCAGAGTAGGAAGGAATAGCCGGCGATCCGCATCGGCAGGACGAGCCGGGCCGGGCAGTCTCGCTCACCGCCTGCGCGCTCCCAATGGCGGTCCTGGCTTAGCGCCAGCAACACGAAGCCGGAATGGCAGGCGAACGCCAGCGCGATCAGGAGAGCGGCCGCCACGTCACCCTCCGGCCGCCAGGCGCGAAAGGCCCCAGGCGCCTCCCCAAGAGACGATCCCGGCAGAACCCATGAGGAGGCAGAGACGCGCCAGCCGCCGGTCGGCGAAGGCCCAGATCAACAGCGCCAGATACGCGAGAAAAGCCAGCATCGACGCCAGGACGACGGCCTCGCTACGCACCATCAGCCCGGCGGCCGGGAGGATGACCGCCGCCAGCGCGGCAAGGCCCGCCGCCACGGCGTAGCCGCCCCCCACGGCGACAACGAGGCGGAGGAGGATAGAAAGACCTGTCTTGAACTGAACCACGCTGCGACTTCCTCTCATTCGTTAGACGAATGGGAGGGCCGGTTTTCTCCCTCCGGGCTCACGTCGCAGCGATTTATTTCCGGAGAATCCCACCCCCGCCGTGCGAATTCACGCGCAGCCGAGCCTTCTTCACCAACAACGAGACTTCAGCTGTTCGCGCTGAAGATCGTCGTTCAGTTCTCCTCACGGACTCTATCCCGAGGCAGTCGAGGGGATTGCATTCGGCGGAGGCGAGGGGAACTCAGTCTTTCCGATTGGGCTCCAGCCGCTTGCCGTCAATCGAACGCTTGGTGCGCTCCATTGCATCTCTATCGGCGTCCTTCTCCGCGCGCGTACGACCGAAGCGGTGGCGGTTCGCGTCGGCTTCCGCTTCGCGTTCGCGCTTCGCCTTGTCCTTGCGCGCGCGTCGCAGGTTGACGATGTCGGCCATGGATTTCTCTATGCCTTGCTCGCAGTCGATGCGCTAGTCTTGGGCTGCCGGACCGGGGAGCCCTGCCATGACACCAACAACCCGCAAGCGTCTCCTGATCGGCGGCGGCGGCATCGTCGCGCTGCTGGTCGTCGTTCTCGTGGCCTTGCCTGCCCTGATCGACGTCAATTCCTACAAGCCGCTGATCGTCTCGCAGGTGAAGACGGCCACCGGGCGCGACCTCGTGATCGACGGGCCGATCTCGCTGTCGCTGCTGCCGGTGCCGACCGTCTCGGTGACGGGCGTGAAGTTCTTCAACGCGCCTGGCTCCAAGAACGCCAACATGGTCGAGGTAAAGTCCGTCACCGTGAAGCCGTCGCTGCTCGCGCTGCTGGGCGGCAACATCGAGGTCAGCGAGGTGACGCTGCTCGAACCCAAGATCGTGCTCGAGATCAACGCCGAGGGTAAGCCCAACTGGGAGTTCGCGCCCTCCGTCGCGGAAGCGAAGCCCGCCGCCGCCAAGTCCAGCTCGCCGCGGCCGCTGTCCCTGGGACGCCTCACCATCGACAATGGCACGCTGATCTTCAGCGATTCGAAAGCGGGTGTGTCCGTGGTCGCCGAGAAGGCGAACTTCACCGCTTCGGTGGGCTCGATCGACGGTCCCTATTCTCTGGCCGGCGACGCCTCGGTCAATGGCGCGCCACTCCGGCTCGACCTCGCCGTCGGCGCGCGCGGCAGCAACGGCCACACCGCCGATCTGGCGCTGCAGGCGGGCGGCGGCAAGCTCGGCTTCAAGGGAACGCTGAGCGAACTCGGCGCGACGGCGAAGATTTCCGGCATGGCCTCCGCTTCAGCCGACTCCCTCACGACGTTCGTCGGCACGCTGGTTAGCCTCGCCGGCCAACCCCCGCCGGTGCTGCCGGCGCTGCTCGCCGGCAAGTTCAGCTTCGACGGCGCAATCGATGTGTCGCAGACGGCCTTCGCCGCGCGGGATTTCAAGATGGCCCTGGGTCAGGACAGCGGCTCCGGGTCGCTGTCGATCGCGCTTGAGCCCAGGCTCGCGGTGGAGGGCAGGATCGCGGTGCCGAAACTCGACCTCGACCGATGGCTGGCTGCGCTGCAGCAACCCGCATCGGCCGCAGCGCCGTCCGCCCCCGCTGCGTCGCCCCCGAGTGGTCAGGCGACGACGTCTCAGAGCTTCCTGGGCGATCTTACTGCCAAGGTCGCCTTCGAGGTCGGCGAGGTGATCTACAACAAGCAGCCGGTTCGAAACGTCGTGCTGGAGATCGATGCGAGGGGCGGCGCCGTCGCGGTGCCGAAGCTCACCGCGACTCTGCCGGGCGACATGGTCCTGCAGGCGCAATCGACCCTGACGGGCGACGCCGCGCGACCCGGCGTCACGGGCCAGTTCAGCCTGGTCGGACCGAAGTTGCGCGAGACGCTCTCCTGGCTCGCCGTCGACGTGTCGTCGGTACCGCCCTCGAAGCTGCAGAAGCTCAGCCTGCGCGGCCGCATGTCCTCGACCGGCGGCAACGTGCAGGTGAGCGACGCCGTCTTCGAACTCGACGACCTCAAGGGCAGCGGCGGCGTGACGGTAACCTTCACGGTGCCGTTGTCGATCGTGACCAGCGTGAACATCGATACGCTCGACCTCGATTCCTTCCTCGCTCCGACGCGGCAGAAACCAGCCGCTGCCGCCTCCGGCGCCGCGGCCCCGGCCAAAGGTCCAGCCGCCGCCGGTCCGTCGGTCGGCCTCAAGGCCAGGGTCGCCAGGCTCATCTACAACAGGGAGACGATCCAGGGCGTCGATGTCGACGTCGCGTTGCAGGGAAGCACGCTGCGGCTGAACGACGTCAAAGTGTCGAACCTGGGAGGAGCCCGTCTCGCCGTCCGCGGCACCGTCGCCAACTACTCGGCGCCGCAGCCGCGCGCCGACATCGCTTTCAACTTCGAGGCACCCGACATGAGCCGCGTGCTGAAGGTCGCCGGCACGACCGGGCCGGCCGATCTTGGCGCGGTGAGCGCGAGCGGCGGCGTCGCCGGGACGGCCGAGCAGCTCACGTTGCGCGAAGTCAACGTCAACGCCATGGGCCAGAGCGTGAAGGCGAACGGCTCCCTGGCGCTGCCAGGTGCCTCGAAGGGAGCGCCTCAGTCGGCCGCCTACAAGGGCAACCTGGTGCTCAATGGCCAGGCGGTCGATGGGTCGATCGAGGCCCGCCTGACCGGCCGCACGACGATCAATGCCGACCTGCGCGCAGGCGTGCTCGATCTCGACCGGATCGGCGGCAGCGGCGGGGCACCCGCGAGGCCGGCCGCACGCGGTCAGACGGCGCGCGGTCAGGCTGCGTCCAAGCCGATAGACACCGAGCCGCTGCGCAGCATCGACGGCTCGTTGAAGCTGGTGGCGGGCACGCTGGTCAGTGCGCCGCTGCGCATCGGCAATGCCGACCTCGCGGCATCGCTGAAGGACGGCATCCTGACGGTCCAGCACTTCAAGGGTTCGCTCTACGGCGGTTCGCTGGCGCTCGCAGGCACCGTCAACGCCACCCGGCCGGCCCTCTCATTCGACTTCAAGGGCGACGCCAACAACATCTTCCTGGGCGAGATGCTGCGCAGCACGTCGGGCACCAACCAGTTCGGCAGCGCCATCAAGGTGACGGTCGACGGCAAGCTGAATGCCAATGGCATCACCTTGCGCGGCGGCGGCACGACGTCGGACCAGATCAAGGCCTCGATGGCCGGCGGCGCGCAGCTCGGTGGGCACATCTTCATCGGCGCCGACCGCGCGCTTCAGATGCTGGGATCGATGGCGGCGGGCGCCGCCGGCACGGTGATCGACCAGACGCTGGGCAATGTGCTTGGTGCCGTCGGCCAGCGCGGCATGACTCCCACCAACATGCTGAACGCGATCACGCTGGTGTTGAACCGCTTCGTCAACCACGACAGCCCGATCGGAGGACAGATCGAGATCGCGGGCGGCGTGCTCACCGACAGGGGCCTGAGCGTCCAGGGCAACCGCGCGACGGCGCGGATCTCCACCCGCACCAATCTCGGCGCCAGGACGACCGACACGACCGTCAACTTCTACATCGCCGAGGACGGGTCGGCGCCCTACCTGACCACGACCGCGCGCGGCTCGATGTCCTCGCCGTCCCTCAACGTCACGCGCGGCAGCGCCAAGGATCCGCCGGGCATGGCCAGCACCCTGCCGGGCGCGCAGCAGCTGCAACAGCTCGAGCAGCAGATCCTGCCGGGGCAGCCGCGCTCGATCATTCCCAATATCCCGATTCCCCTGCCAAACATCTTCGGTCGTTGAGGAGTTGCCGTGCTTGATCGTCTGAAATCCGTGCTGAAGGCGCGCTTCGGCTCCGCGCCGGCCCTGTCGGAAGCTCCCCGGGGCGTCGAGGTCCTGGCCGAGATGGCCAATCGCCGCGTCGTGCGGCGCTACGCCGACAAGCCACTCGATCCGGCGCTGCTCGATACGCTCTGCGCCGTGGCGCTTTCGGCGCCGTCCAAGAGCGACCTGCAGCAGGCCGACATCGTGATCGTCACCGACAAGGACCAGCGCGAGAAGCTCCAGGCCCTGATCCCGGAGAATCCATGGGCCGCGGCCGGCCCGGCGCTTCTGGTCTTCTGCGGCAACAACCGCCGGCACCGGCTGCTGTTCGACTGGCGGGCCCGGCCGTTCGTGAACGACCATCTCGACCCTTTCTTCAACGCCGCCGTCGATGCCGGCATCGTGCTCGCCACCTTCATCGCAGCCGCCGACCGGGTCGGGCTGGGGACCTGTCCGATCAGCCAGATCCGCAACCAGGCCGCCCGGGTCGCCGAGGTGCTCGGCCTGCCGCAGCATGTCTTCCCGGTGGCCGGGCTCGGTGTCGGCTGGCCGTCCTTCGAGGGCGTCATGAGCCCGCGCCTCGGTCTCGACGTGTCGATTCACCGCGACCGCTACGACGAGACGGGTCTGAAGGAGAAGATCGAGGCCTACGACCGGCGGCGCAACGAGACCCAGCCCTACAAAACCCAGCGCTTCGTGGAGAAATTCGGCGAAGATCCCGCCTATGGCTGGTCGGAGGACAAGGCGCGGCAATATTCGGTGCCGGAACGCGCCGATTTCGGCGCATTCGTGCGCGCCAGGGGCTTCAATCTCGACTGATCGTGCGCCGCTTCAGTTCCTGCAGCACATGAAGCCGCAGCGCACTCGACAGGTTGATCTGGTCCGGGCTGCGCCCGCGGTCGATTTCCGCAACCAGGGCGTTGAGCGACAGGCCGCGTGCCTCGGAGAGGGCTGAAAGCTCGGTCCAGAAGGCATCTTCCAGCGACACGCTGGTGTGGTGGCCGTCGATCGTGACCGAGCGTTTACGCATGACCGGACTGTGGCAGCGGGCCCCGGCAGCGGCAACACGCCTCCGCATGCTGCCTTGCCGCCGTCACAGAGCGTGCGTATAAGCGCGCCCAACCAACCCCTCCGGACAAATCATTATGGACATCCGTAACGTCGCGATCATCGCGCACGTCGACCATGGCAAGACCACGCTGGTCGATTGCCTGCTGAAGCAGAGCGGCACCTTCCGCGAGAACCAGCAGGTGGCCGAGCGCGCCATGGACTCGAACGACCTCGAACGCGAACGGGGTATCACCATCCTCGCCAAGGCGACCTCGGTCGAATGGCATGGCACCCGCATCAACATCGTCGACACGCCGGGCCACGCCGACTTCGGCGGTGAGGTCGAGCGCATCCTGTCGATGGTCGACGGTGTGGTGCTGCTGGTCGATGCCGCCGAAGGGCCGCTGCCGCAGACCAAGTTCGTGCTGGGCAAGGCGCTGCGCCTGGGCCTGAAGCCGATCGTGCTGATCAACAAGGTCGACCGCTCCGACGCGCGCGCCCACGAGGTGCACGACGAGGTGTTCGATCTGTTCTCGGCGCTCGACGCGTCGGACGAGCAGCTCGACTTCCCGACGCTCTTCGCCTCGGCCCGGCAGGGCTGGGCCGCGACCTCCCTTGAGGCCGAGCACACGGACATGACGCCGCTGTTCGAGCTGCTGGTGAACCACGTGCCGGCGCCGAAGATCGATCCCGATCCAGCGTTCCGCATGCTGGTGACGACGCTCGAGGCCGACAACTTCCTCGGCCGCATCCTCACCGGCCGCATCCTGTCGGGCTCGATCAAGCCCAACACGATGGTCAAGGCGCTGGGCCGCGACGGCAAGGAACTCGAGCAGACCCGCATCACGCGAATCCTGGCGTTCCGCGGCCTCGAGCGCGTGGCGCTCGAGTCGGCCGAGGCGGGCGACATCGTGGCCATTGCCGGCATGAAGGTCGCCACCGTGGCCGACACGCTGGGCGACCTCACGATCTCCGAGCCGATCAAGTCGCAGCCGATCGACCCGCCGACGCTCGCCATGACCTTCATGGTCAACGACTCGCCGCTGGCCGGCAAGGAAGGCGACAAGGTCACGACCCGCATGATCCGCGCCCGCCTGATGCGCGAGGCCGAAGGCAACGTCGCCATTCGCGTCACCGATACCGAGAACGCCGATTCCTACGAGGTCGCCGGTCGCGGCGAACTGCAGCTCGGCGTGCTGATCGAGACGATGCGCCGCGAGGGCTTCGAACTCGCCGTCGGCCGTCCGAAGGTTTTGTTCAAGACCGACCCGGTCACTGGCCAGCGCCTCGAGCCGATCGAGGAAGTCGTGATCGACGTCGACGACGCCTATACCGGCGCCGTCGTCGAACAGATCTCGCTGCGCAAGGGCGAGCTGCAGGACATGCGGCCGTCGGGCGCCGGCAAGACCCGCCTGGTGTTCTACGCCCCCTCGCGCGGCCTGATCGGCTATCACGGCGAATTCCTGACCGACACCCGCGGTACCGGCGTGATGAACCGCCTGTTCCACGAATACGGCCCCTATCGCGGCCCGATCGCCGGCCGGCGCAACGGCGCGCTGATCGCCAACGAAGAGGGCATCTCGGTCGCCTATGCGATGTGGAAACTCGAGGATCGCGGCCCGATGTTCATCGAGCCGGGCGTACCCGTGTACATGGGCATGATCATCGGCGAGCACAGTCGCGGCACCGATCTCGAGATCAACGTGCTGAAGGGCAAGCAGCTCACCAACATCCGCGCTGCCGGCAAGGACGAGGCCGTCCGCCTCACGCCGCCGCGCAAGATGTCGCTCGAGCAGGCGATCGCCTATATTGAAGAAGACGAACTGGTCGAGATCACCCCGAAGTCGATCCGGCTTCGCAAGCGTTTCCTCAATCTCGAGGATCGCAAGCGGGCCAAGAAGCAGGCCGCTGCGGCGGCGGAGTAAAGAAAAGGACCATGAGCGGCAGGAACGTGGATTTCGGCGATCGTCTCGCGACCGCCGCGGCGGCCAAGCAGGCCTTGCTCGAGAAGGCCAAGGCCAAGGCCAAGGCCAACGATCCGGAACTCCTCAGGAAGCAGGCCGAGCGCGCCGCCATCGCGGCGGCCCGCGAGGCTCGCGAGAATGAGCGCCGGGAAGCCAGGCGGGCGGAAGAGGCGAGGATCGCCGCCGAACGCGAAGCTGCACGGATCGCCGCGGAAGAGGCTGCTGCAGCCGCCGCCGCGGAGGCCGCAGCTGCGGCTGCCGCCGCGGAAGCCGAGCGTGCCGCGAAGCGCAAGGCCAAGCCGGTCCTCACCGAGGCCGAGCAGAAGGCCGCCCGCGACGCCCGCTACGCCGCCCGCAAGGCCCGCAGGAACAAGCGATAGTATCGGCCGGGCGAGCGCCTCAAAGCGCTCCGCCCGTCAGGGACGCGCGCTGGCTGATCTCGATGTGGTTGCCGTCGGGATCGCAGACGAACGCATAGCGCACCGTGTCGCCCAGCACGCGCGGCTCGCCGCCCGAGGTGCCGCCGCGCTCCAGGATGCCGGCATATTCGGCCAGGCAGTCCCACACCTGCACCGTCATGTAGCGATAGCCGGGGCCGCGCCACTGGCCGACCGCGCTCTCGACCCTGCCGCGCTCGGCCACGACGACCAGCGAATCGCCGCAGCGATAGCGGCCCTCGCCGACGCGCTCGAACTGCATCGCGTGCGTCCAGAACCGGTCGTGCGCGGCGGGATCGTTGACCCTGAGCAGGATCGCGATGCCCTCGACGCCGTTCAGGCCCTTCGGGACGAGCGTCACCTTGTTGCCGTCCGGATCGGCGAGCGGCTGCGGTGCTGACAAACCCTCGCGGGCGATCTCGAGGCCGATGATTCCCGACGGCGGTGCGTCGGGGAGCGGCCCGCGCGCATGGTTCATCTTCAGGATCGATCCGTTCATGTGGTGGCGGTGCTGCTGCATGCCGCCGCCCAGCTTGCCCATGTGGTCGTAGGGCAGGCCGACCGTCTGCTGCCAGAAGGCCAGCTGTTCGTCGCGCGTGTTGGAGAACAGGCCGACGTCGAGATGCTGCTTGGCGAGGTTCATGGCGTCCGTGTGCTGCAGCAGCGACCGTCAGATCTTCAGGTCGCTGAAGAAGTCGTTGCCCTTGTCGTCGGTGATGATGAAGGCCGGGAAATTCTCGACCTGGATGCGCCAGATCGCTTCCATCCCGAGTTCCGGATATTCCAGCACCTCGACCTTGCGGATGACGTTCTGCGCCAGGATGGCGGCCGGGCCGCCGATCGAGCCGAGATAGAAGCCCTTGTGCTTCTTGCAGGCGTCGACGACCTGCTTGCTGCGGTTGCCCTTGGCCAGCATGACCATCGAGCCGCCATTGGCCTGGAAGAGATCGACGTAGGAATCCATGCGGCCGGCCGTGGTCGGGCCGAACGAGCCCGAGGCCATGCCGGTCGGCGTCTTGGCGGGGCCGGCGTAGTAGACCGGGAACTGCTTGAAGTAGTCCGGCAGGCCCTCGCCGCGGTCGAGCCGCTCCTTGAGCTTGGCGTGGGCGGAATCGCGCGCCACGATCAGCGTGCCGCTCAGGTTCACGCGGGTCTTCACCGGATGCTTCGTGAGCACCGAGAGCGTGTGGGCCATGCCCTTGTTCAGGTCGACCGAGACGACGTCGCCCGAGAGCTGCGCCGGCTCGACCTCGGGCAGGAACTGCGCCGGATTGTGCTCGAGCTGCTCGAGGAACACGCCGTCCTTCGTGATTTTGCCCACGGCCTGGCGGTCGGCCGAGCAGGAGACGCCGATGCCGATCGGCACCGAGGCGCCGTGGCGGGCGATGCGGATCACGCGCACGTCGTGGCAGAAATACTTGCCGCCGAACTGCGCGCCGATGCCCATCTGGCGCGTGAGCTCCAGGACCTTCTGCTCCATCTCGCGGTCGCGGATGGCGACGCCCTTGTTGTTGCCCTCGCTCGGCAGGTCGTCGAGATAGCGGGTCGAGGCGAGCTTCACCGTCTTGAGATTCATCTCCGCCGAGGTGCCGCCGACCACGATGGCGAGGTGATAGGGCGGGCAGGCCGCCGTGCCCAGCGTGCGGATCTGCGTGTCGAGGAACTTGAGCAGCGAGGCTTCGTTCAGCACGGCCGGCGTCTGCTGGTGCAGGTAGGTCTTGTTGGCCGAGCCGCCGCCCTTGGCGACGAACAGGAACTTGTAGGCGTCGCCGTCGGTCGCATAGATGTCGATCTGCGCCGGCAGGTTGGTGCCGGTCTGCACTTCCTTGAACATCGACAGCGGCGAAACCTGCGAATAACGCAGGTTGGTCTCGGTGTAGGTCTTGTAGACCCCCTTGGCGATCGCTTCCTCGTCGCCGCCGCCCGTCCATACCGCCTGGCCCTTCTTGGCCATGACGATGGCGGTGCCGGTGTCCTGGCACATCGGCAGCACGCCGCCGGCGGATATGTTGGCATTCTTCAGGAGCTCGAGCGCCACGTAGCGGTCGTTGGCCGAGGCCTCCGCGTCGTCGAGGATATTCCGGAGCTGCTGCAGATGCCCGGGACGCAGCAGGTGGGAAATGTCGTGGAAGGCCGCGGCCGTCAGGGTGGTCAGCGCTTCCGGTTCGACGGTCAGGACTTCCCTGCCGTTGAATTTCGTGGTGCCGACGAAGTCCGAGGTGAGCTTGCGGTAGGGCGTCGTGTCCTCGTGACTGGGAAACATTTCCTGAAACTGGAACTCGGGCATGCGTCCTCTCTCCTGGCGACCCTGTCGGGGCGCCGGTTTCCTGCCGCAGCCGGGGCGCGGCGTCTACCTACTTCTTTCGGAAACTGTCGAGCTTGACGACCTTGGAGGCCGCATCCTCGGGCTTGGGCGCTTCGGCGGTCCCGGCCTCGCCTTCGACCTGGGCGGTCTCGCCATCCGCTACGGGCGGCGCCGGCCGCTTCTCCGGAACCGGCAGCGGGGTCGGCGCGGCGGCTCCTTCCGGCTTGTCGGCGGAGCCCTTCTCGCCCGTGGCCTTGTCGCGACGATCGAACTGCAGGCCGAAGCGCACCGAGGGATCGACGAAGGCCGAGAGCGCGGCGAACGGGACCTTTATGCGCTCCTGCTGCTTGTTGAAGCTGACCGTCACCTCGAAATCGTCCTCGCGGATGATCAGGTCCCAGTACTGGTGCTGCAGGACGATGGTCATTTCCTCGGGATACTTCGCGCGCAGATACTCCGGCAATTCAACGCCGGGATCGTTGCTGCGGAAGCTGATGTAGAAATGGTGCGAGCCCGGCAGTCCCGTTTCCGCGACCTGAGTCAGCACGCGTCGCACGACGCTGCGCAGCGCATCGTCGACGAGAGCGTCGTAGTGAAAGCGATCGTTCATGGCCTGTCGGAAATTTCGTGAAAGCATCGACCCGCCCTGCCGGAGAGTCAACGATGGCAATAGCGGGCAATTGCCGGGAAAGAAAGTGGGGGTGGCCCAAGGATGAGTGGGGGGCTTCTGTTGCCCGGTGCCCCCCGGACCGCGCTTACGTCCGCTGTTTAGGCGGCAGCAGCGAGTGTAACGGTGTTATCGTTAGCACTTGTGAATGGCCCGTCACGGCGGAACCATACCGGGCAAAAACCGCGCCTTTACCACGCTCGTCGATCCTGGTTCGCCCCCATCGGTTCCGCCCGTGGGCGGAGAGGATTGGTGGAGGCGCCGGGTACTGCCCCCGGGTCCGAAACGCTTATTTCACGCGGCGTTTATCGCCATAGTCGGTTTCCCGACACCCTCCATATAGGCTCTTCGGCCGGCTTTTTGAAGGTGCTCCGGCCTCCATCCTTGCCCGCCCGCCGCGATTCCCCCCATAAAGCCCGGCGCAACCAAGGACAGCGAACCGATGCCCCTCTCCAGCGACCAGCAGGCAGAAATCGACCAGGCCAGGGCCGGCGCCCAGCCGACCTTGCGTCCGGTCGCCCCGGCGCTGGAGGAGATCCTCTACAAGGCGCTGCCGGTGCTCGATCACGGCTTCGTCCGGGTCGTGGACTACATGGGCGACGATGCCGCCGTGGTGCAGGCCGCGCGGGTGAGCTACGGCCGCGGCACCAAGAAGGTCAGCGAGGATCGCGGGCTCATCAACTATCTCATGCGGCACCGCCACACGACGCCGTTCGAGATGTGCGAGATCAAGTACCACGTGAAGCTGCCGATCTTCGTGGCGCGGCAATGGATCCGCCACCGCACCGCCAACGTGAACGAATATTCCGCGCGCTACTCGATCCTCGACAACGAGTTCTATCTGCCCAGGCCCGAACATCTCGCCGCCCAGAGTGCGATCAACCGGCAGGGCCGCGACCAGGTCCTGACGGGCAAGGAAGCCGAAAGGGTGTTTGGGCTGCTGAAGCAGGATGCCGAACTCGTCTACGAGCACTATCTCGAGATGCTGAACGAGGGCGAGGGCGGCGCGCCGCTCGATCCCGAACGGTCCGGGCTCGCGCGCGAGCTGGCCCGCATGAATCTGTCGCTCGGCTTCTATACGCAGTGGTATTGGAAGACCAACCTGCACAACCTGATGCACTTCCTCTCGCTGCGCGCCGATGCCCATGCCCAGTACGAGATTCGCGTCTATGCCGAGACGATGCTCGACACGCTGAAACGCTGGTGCCCGATCAGCCACGATGCCTTCGTCGAGTATCGCCTGGGCGGCACGCATCTCTCGAAGACCGGGCTCGCCATCGTGAAGCGGATGCTGGCGGGAGAGGCGGTCGACCAGAAGTCGAGCGGCATGAGCGCCCGCGAATGGCGCGAACTGATGGCGGCGCTCGGGCAGGCGACGTGATCCGCGATCCCGGACGGCTCCGGCTGCTGCGCGAGCGACCGCGCGACGGTACGGCGGTCGAGGAGATGAACGAGGCGGCGTTCGGCCCCGACCGTCAGCAGAAGACGGTCTACCGGCTGCGCGAAGGCGTGAAGCCGATTCAAGAGTTGTGCTTCGTGGCGATCGACCAGAAGGACCGGATGGTCGCCTCGATCCGCAACTGGCCGATCCTGATCAACGACAAATGGCCGGCCGTCATGTTGGGGCCGCTCGCCGTCTCGCCCGAACTGCGCGGCCTCGGCTACGGCAAGGCGCTGATGTGGCACTCGATGGCGCAGTCGCGCATGCTGGGTCACAGCCGCATCATCCTGGTCGGCGACCCCGAATATTACAACCAGTTCGGCTTCCGCCGCGATCTCGCGCTGAACATCCAGCTCCCCGGCTGGGTCGAGGACCGCCGCTTCCTCGCCCTCGAACTCGTCGCCGGCTCGATGATCGGCGTGCACGGCATGATCGGGAAGTGGCGTCCGGGCTGGCGGCCGAGCAGACGCAAGACGGCGAATCGCAAATGAAGCAAAGGTCCCTCACTCCGTTCGGGATGACATCTTTCGTTTGATCGGCGCACTGCGCAAATCCCAACAAAATTGTCATCCCGAACGTAGTGAGGGACCCTTCGTCTTCTTCAAAAACACCAACGACCCTGGCCTACTGCACCACGATGTTCGGCGCCTTGCGGGCGCCGCGCTGGTTGGCGGAAAGCTGCTTCCAGACGCGGCCGGCGATGTTCTTGTAGGCCTGCGCATGGGCGCTGTCGGGCTTCGAGACGACGATGGGATGGCCGCTGTCCGACGTCGTACGGATGTCGAGATGCAGCGGCACTTCGCCGAGGAACGGCACGCCGAGCTTGTCGGCCTCCTCGCGGGCGCCGCCATGGCCGAAGATCTCCGAGCGCTCGCCGCAATGCGGGCAGAGGAAATAGCTCATGTTCTCGACGATGCCGAGCACCGGCACGGCGACCTTGCGGAACATGTTGAGGCCCTTGCGCGCATCGACCAGGGCGATGTCCTGCGGCGTCGACACAATGACGGCGCCGGCCAGCGCGACGCGCTGGGCGAGCGTGAGCTGGGCGTCGCCGGTGCCCGGCGGCATGTCGACCACCAGCACGTCGAGCGCGCCCCATTCGACGTCGCGCAGCATCTGCTCGAGCGCGCTCGACACCATGGGGCCGCGCCAGATCATCGGCGTGTCCTCGTTCACGATGTAGCCGATCGACATGGTCTTCAGGCCGAAACGCTCGATCGGCTTCAGCATCTTGCCGTCGGCCGACTCGGGCTTTTCGGTCACGCCGAGCATGCGCGGCATCGAGGGGCCGTAGATGTCGGCATCGAGCAGCCCGGTCGCGAGGCCGTTGGCGGCGAGGCCGAGCGCCAGGTTGACGGCGGTGGTCGATTTGCCGACGCCGCCCTTGCCTGAGGCCACCGCGATGATGTGCTTCACGCCGGGCACGTCGATCCGGCTGCCGCCGCCGGTCGTCTTGGCCGAGGGGGCGCCGTGGCTGTGGCCGCGATGGCCACCCGGCGCGGGCGGCGGAGGCGGGGCAGTGCGTTCCGCCGTCATCACGGCGCTTGCCGACAGGACGCCGGGCATCGCCCGGATCGCCTGCTCGCAAGCCTGGCGCAGCGGTTCGAGTGCGGTGCCCCGCGCGGGGTCGACCTCGAGCGTGACGGCCACGTGCCCGGCCCGCGTCGCGACGCCGCTTACCATGCCGAGCGCGGCGACGCTGCGGCCCGTCACCGGATCGATCACGGTATCGAGAACCTTGCGGATGGCCGATTCGCTGATTTCCGGCATGTTCTGCTGCTTCCGCTGCGGCGCATTTTCGCGTCCGCCGCTTGATTGAAGGTGTGCCTGTGGTCACATATATGCAGCGCGTCTGGAAATCAAAAGCGACAACGCGCCTTGGCGCGGCAAGAAGCGGCAGCAGGGGCCCTTGAGGTGAAAATGGCGTGGAATAACAACGGTGGCGGCGGCCCCTGGGGCGGCGGCGGTGGGGGCGGCGGCTCCGGCGGTGGCGGCGGTCCCTGGGGCGGCGGCGGCGGTGGCGGCAATCGGGGCGGCGGTGGCGGCGGTCCGTTCGGCTCGCGTCGCCCGCCCGATATGGAAGATGTGATCCGCAAGGGACAGGAGCGACTGAAGAACCTGATTCCCGGTGGGTTCGGGTCCTACAAGGGAATCGCCCTGGTCGTGCTCGGGGCGCTGGTGATCTGGCTCGCGACCGGATTCTTCCGCGTGCAGCCCAACCAGCAGGCCATCCAGCTGGTTTTCGGCAAGCCTTACGGCAAGCCGGTCGAGCCCGGCCTGCACTACAACCTGCCGGCCCCGATCGGCAATGTCGTGGTCGTGAACGTGCAGGACCAGCGCCGAGTCGTCATCGGCTCGCGCGGTAACCAGCCATCCACCCCCTACACGCGCGGCCCGCGACTGACGTCGACGGAAAACCTGATGCTCACGGGCGACGAAAACATCGTGGACATCGAGTTCGCGGTGCTGTGGCAGATCAAGGACGTCTTCAAGTACGCATTTGACGTGCGCAATCCCGAGGAAAACGTGCGCGCCGGCGCCGAGGCGGCCATGCGCGAGGTGATCGGCAAGTCGAACCTGCAATATGCCCAGACCGAGGGCCGCAGCCGCATCGAGCAGGACACCAAGGATCTGCTGCAGCGCATCCTCGACGAGTATGGGCTCGGCGTTCGCATTTCGCAGATCCAGCTGCTGCGCGTCGACCCGCCGCAGGAAGTCATCGCGGCGTTCCGCGACGTCCAGGCGGCCCGCGCCGACAAGGAGAAGCTGATCAACGAGGGCAACACCTATCGCAATCAGCAGCTGCCGCGGGCAAAGGGTGAGGCGGAATCGATCATCCAGCGCTCCGAGGCTTACAAGGCCGAGGTCGTGGCCCGAGCCAGCGGTGACGCACAGCGCTTCGACCAGGTCTACGAGCAGTGGGCCAAGGCCAAGGACGTCACCACCGAGCGTCTGTACCTCGACATGATGGAAGAGGTCCTGCGCAACGTGAACAAGGTCCTGGTCGACAAGGGAACGACCAACAACGGCGGCGTGCTGCCCTATCTGCCACTGCCCGAGCTGCGCTCGGGCCAGACTCCGGGTGTCGGGCCGCAGCCGCCGCGCGCACCCCAGCCCCTGCCGGGAGCCACTCGATGAGCAACCGTTCGATCATCGCGCTGGTCGCCCTCGCGATCGTGGCCTTCCTCGTGAGCCAAACCTTCTACACGGTCGATCCGACCAAGCAGGTTCTGGTCCGTCAGTTCGGCGCCATCGTGGGCGAGCCCAAGACCGCGCCGGGCCTCTATGCCAAGCTGCCGCTGATCCAGGACATTCAGCGGATCGACCGCCGGCTGCTCGACTACGAAGCCGAGGAGTTCGAGATCATCGCCGGCGACCAGAAGCGTCTCGTGGTCGACGCTTATGCCCGCTACAAGATCGTCGCGGCCAAGCTTTATGCGCAGACCGTGCCGGGAGGCGAGACGACCCTGCGCGGCCTGCTCGACTCCCTGATCAACTCGGAGATCCGCGGCGTGCTGTCGTCGGTGCCGCTGCATGCGGTGCTGACCGACCAGCGTGCCAATCTCATGGACGACATCACCCGTCGGGTGAACGTCAAGACCATGGAGCTGGGCGTCCAGACGGTCGACGTGCGCATCAAGCGTGCCGACCTGCCGCAGGCCAACTCGCAGTCGGTCTATAACCGGATGAAGACCGATCGCGAGCGCGAGGCCGGCCAGCTTCGCGCCGAGGGCGACGAGGAGAATGCCCGTATCAAGGCGACGGCCGACCGCGAGGTCGCCGTCATCAAGGCCGATGCCGGGCTGAAGGGCCAGGTGCTGCGAGGCGAGGGCGACGCGGCGGCGACCGAGATCTACGCCAAGGCCTTCAGCAAGGACGCGGCGTTCTACGCCTTCTACCGGCGCATGGAGGCCTACAAGCAGGCGTTCGGCTCGGGTGGCTCGACCATGCTGCTCAGCCCGGACAACGACTTCTTCCGCTACTTCAACGACCCGTCGGGGCTCCCTGCCCCCAGGCAATAGGAACCTGCAAGGATCGTACCGACCGGCGGCTGTGGCACTCTTGTCACGCCGCCGGTTTCTTTTTGGTCAGGCAGCCAAAACCGCGTGAATTCGGGCTGCATAACGACCTCTTTATTTGCGCCACAATCGGCCCGCAGTTAGACAGGAACCCTAACGCGCGGCGCCGGCCGTATCGACCGTTTGGCCCTGAGCGCCGTTGGAGGTCGGTCGTGATTCTAGCTGATTTGCCAGGCTATTTCAGAGGGGCCGCGCTTGCGGCCGTGGCGTCGCTCGGTCTCATGGCGGCGGAGCCCGCATGGGCACGGCAGCCGACGGAGAGCTTCTCCGAACTGGTCGACAAACTGATGCCGACCGTCGTCAACATCACGACCACGCAGAATGTCCCCCAGCAGGGGCCGCGTCTCCGCGACATGCCGCAGCTCCCGCCCGGCTCGCCCTTCGAGGAACTCTTCAAGGAATTCTTCGACAAGCGCGGCGGCGAGGAGCAGCAGAGGCGCCGGGGAACGTCGCTGGGCTCCGGCTTCGTGATCGACGGCGAAGGCTACATCGTCACCAACAACCATGTGATCCAGGGCGCGGAGGACATCACGGTCATCTTCCGCGACGACACCCAGCTCAAGGCCAAGCTGATCGGTTCGGACAGCCGTATCGACCTCGCCCTGCTCAAGGTCGAGCCGCCCAACAAGAAGCCGCTGCCGGCGGTGAAGTGGGGCGATTCGGACAAGTCCCGCGTCGGCGACTGGGTGATCGCCATCGGCAATCCCTTCGGCATGGGCCATTCGGTAACCGCGGGCATCATCTCGGCGCGCGGCCGTTCGCTGAACGACTCGCTCGACGACTACCTGCAGACCGACGCCGCCATCAACAAGGGCAATTCGGGCGGTCCGCTGTTCAACACCGACGGCGAGGTGGTCGGCGTCAATACCGCGATCTACTCGCCCTCCGGCACCAATGCGGGTCTCGCTTTCTCCATCCCGTCGAACCTGGTGAAGCAGGTCGCCGACCAGCTGCGTGAGTTCGGCAAGGTCAAGCGCGGCTGGATCGGCGTCAGCTACCAGAGCGTCACCGACGACATCGCCGATTCCTTCGGGCTCGATCGCGCCCGTGGTGTGCTGGTGGCCAACGTCACGGCCGACGGACCGGCGTTCAAGGCCGGCCTGAGGCGCAACGACATCATCCTCTCCTTCGCCGGACAGGACGTGCTCGACCTGCGCCGCTTCCCGAAGATCGTCGCCAATACCCGGGTCGGCAACACCGTCGACGTCGTCGTCTGGCGTGGCGGCAAGGAAGTGCCCCTGAAGCTCAGGGTCGGCGAACAGGAAGAGGCCGAGAAGCAGAACACCTCGGCGCAGGGCTCGAAGAAGCCCAGCCCGCCCGACCAGCCGGTTACCTCGACCATCGAGCAGCTCGGCCTGACCCTGCAGAAGGTCACCGACCAGTTGCGCGAGCGCTATGGCCTGTCCGACCAGGTGAAGGGCGTGATCGTCACCAAGGTTGCTCCCAATAGCCCGGCCGCCGAAAAGCAGCTGCAGCCGGGCGACGTCATCCTCGAGGTCGACCAGAAGCCGGTGACGACGCCGCAGGAGGTCACCGATCTCGTGACCAAGTTGCAGCAGCAGAAGAAGCGCTCGGTTCTGCTCTTCGTCGAACGCCAGGGCGATCCGCGCTTCGCCGCGCTGCGGCTGCAGAAGTAGCTTTCGCTCCGATCAAACGAAAAAGGCCGCGCACCGCGCGGCCTTTTTTCTTTTCTTCTTTCCTCCTCCCCCGTCACACGGGGGAGGAGGAGATAACAATCAGACCTTCACCACCAGCTTGCCGAAGTTCTCGCCCTTCAGCAGGCCCATGAAGGCCTCGGGCGCTCGGGCGAGGCCGTCGATCACGGTTTCGCGGCTCTTGAGCTTGCCCGAGGCCACGAGCCCGCCGACCTCGTTCACGAAGTCACCCATCAGGGCGACATGGTCGGAGATGATGAAGCCCTGCAGGGTGAGACGGCGCTGCACGATGGTGAACATCTTCTCCGGGCCGGCGATCGGCGTCGCATCCTGATATTCGGAGATGGCGCCGCAGAAGGCGACCCGGCCGAAATTGTTCAGGCGCGCGAAGACGGCGTGGAAGATCCGGCCGCCGACATTCTCGAAGTCGGCGTCGATGCCCTGCGGGCAGAGTTTGTCGAGCACGGCGCCGACGTCGCTCTCGGTCTTGTGGTTGAAGCAGGCGTCGTAGCCGGCCTCGCGCACCGCCCACTGGCACTTCTGCTCGTCGCCGGCGCAGCCCACGACGCGGGCGCCGGCGAGCTTGGCGAGCTGGCCCGCCACCTGGCCCACCGCGCCGGTCGCGGCGGAGACGAATACCGTCTCGCCCGCCTTGGGCTTGCAGATGTGCTTGATGCCGTACCAGGCGGTGAAGCTCGGCATGCCCAGCACGCCGAGATAGGCCGACAGGGGAATGCCGGCCGGGTCGATCTTGCGCAGGCCCTTGCCGTCATGGACCGTGTGGGTGGCCCAGTTCAGCATGCCCATCACGATATCGCCCTTGGCGTAGCGCGGGTTCCTGGACTCGACCACCTCGCCGACCGAGCCGCCGGTCAGCGGTTTGTCGAGCTCGAAGGGCGGCGTGTAGGAGCGCAGCTCGGTCATGCGCGGCCGCATGTAGGGGTCGAGCGACAGGAAGCGCTGGGCGATCAGGATCTGGCCGTCCGCGAGGGCCGGGAGCGCCACAGTCTCGGCGCGGAAGCAGTCCGGGGTGACGTCGCCCTCGGGACGCCTGGCGAGGACGATCTGCTGGATGTCGGTCATGGGTCTTTCCTCTCTTCGAAGTCGCTGCGGCGATAGCCTTGAAGGTAGAGCAGTGCCGTGAGATCGCCATGGTCGATGCGGGCCGGCACCTGGGCCGCCACCGCCGGCTTGGCGTGGAAGGCGATGCCGAGCCCGGCGGCCTTCAGCATTGGCAGGTCGTTGGCGCCGTCGCCGACGCTCACGGCATCGGCGG
Organism: Reyranella sp.; assembly: GCA_046296475.1. Taxonomy (GTDB): domain Bacteria; phylum Pseudomonadota; class Alphaproteobacteria; order Reyranellales; family Reyranellaceae; genus Reyranella. The sequence continues at coordinate 90,291 of JBKBLH010000002.1, read as the reverse complement.
CGCCGATCGCTCGCTCCCGAGCCAGGCGTTGCAGCGTGGTGAGCTTCGCTTCCTTGCCGAGGATCGGGTGCGCCACGGTACCGGCCAGGACGGTGCCGTCATGCTCCAGCACATTGGCGGCATCGAGGTCGAAGCCCAGCGCCCGGCGCACCATCGCGGTGAAGTAGGTGAAGCCGCCCGACACCAGCGCGCAATAGGCGCCATGCTTCTGCATCGTGGCGACCAGCGTGGCGCCGCCCGGCATGTAGCGGATGCGGGTCGCGGCCTCGTCGAGCCGGCCGACGGGCAGGCCCTTCAGAAGCCCGACCCGCTCCTCGAGGGCGCCCGCAAAATCGATCTCGCCGTTCATGGCGCGCGCGGTGATGCCGGCGATCTTCTCGCGCAGGCCCAGGAAGTCTGCCAGCTCGTCGAGCATCTCGTTGTGGATCATGGTCGATTCCATGTCCGCGACCAGCAGCATCTTGCGTCGGTCCTCCGCCGGCAGGACGACTGCATCGACGCCCGGCAAGGTCACGGCAGCGGCCTGGCCGTCGAAGGGCAGGTCGCAGGCGATGCCGGGAGAGAGCCACCGCGGGCCGCCGACGGTGGCGCCGGCCTCCCGTAGGGTCTCGGCGGCGGCCGCGACAAGGGCGTCGGTCACGGCGGGGCGGGCGGGATCGGAGATCAGGACGAGGACGTTTTTCACGCTCCCGGCTCTAGCGGCGGGGTCGCGGATTTGCAAACAGTGCGGCGCTCATGACCTCGCCTTCACAGGATCGCGTCATCGTCGTCACCGGACCGACCGCCAGCGGCAAGTCGGCGCTGGCGCTCGCGCTCGCCGAACGGCGTGGCGGCACGGTGATCAATGCCGATGCGATGCAGACCTACGACGCCTTCCCGATCCTGACGGCACAGCCCAACGCCGAGGAGCGGGGGCGGGCGCCGCATTCGCTCTACGGCGTGCTGCCACTCAGCGAAACCGTGTCGGCCGCCCGCTGGCGCGCGCTGGCCTCGGCCGAGATCGAGCGGGTGCGGGCCGCTGGTGGCGTTCCAATCCTGTGCGGCGGCTCGGGCCTCTATATTTGGACATTGATGCGGGGCATTTCCCCCATACCCGACGCACCACCAGAAATGCGCGAGCAGGCGAATGCCGACTGGTCCGCCCTGGGCCCGGAGGCCTTCCGCGCGCGCCTGGCGCGGCACGACCCTGTGATCGTCGAGCGGCTGAAGCCGGGGGACCGCCAGCGTCACGTGCGGGCCTGGGAGGTGTTCCAGGCGACCGGCCGGCCGCTGAGCCTGTGGCAGGAGGGCGAGGCCTCGGCAGCACCGTGGCGGTTCGCCACGGTGCTTCTGACGCCCGACCGCGCCTGGCTGCGGGAGCGGATCGAACATCGGTTCGACACGATGCTGGCTCAGGGCGTCGAGTCGGAGGTCCGGGCCATCTTCGACCGCCATCCCGATCCGGCCTGGCCTGGGCTGAAGGCCCATGGTGCCCCCGAGTTCTTCCGCCTGTTCCGAGGGGATCTGACGCCCGGCGATGTCCGCCGCATCGCCATCGACCATACGCGGCAATACGCCAAGCGCCAGATGACGTGGTTTCGCCACCAGATGGCACCAGATCTCGTGGTGGACCCGAGGCCCGATCAGGCTTTGGGTGAGATTGAGAAATATTTGGACAATCTGGATGCCTGAAACTTTGCGTTTCGATCTTTTCGATTGACCGTCCCAAACCCGGCCCCTATGTTCCGCCCCGCCGCAAAACCCCGTTTTGCGGCACATTTGTCATGAAGGAGATCGCTGTGACGAAGCCTGAGGAGTCCGCCACGACCGGCGCCGATCTGTTGGTGAAAGCCCTGATCGACGAGGAAGTCGAGGTCGTCTTCGGCTATCCCGGCGGCGCCGTCCTTCCGATCTACGATTCACTCTTCAAGCAGAACCGGCTGCGCCACATCCTGGTGCGCCACGAGCAGGCGGCCGTGCACGCCGCCGAAGGCTATGCACGCTCGACCGGCAAGGTCGGCGTGGTGCTGGTGACTTCCGGTCCCGGCGCGACCAACGCCGTAACCGGCCTCACCGACGCGCTGATGGATTCGATCCCGATCGTCTGCCTGACCGGCCAGGTGCCGACCCACTTGATCGGCAACGACGCCTTCCAGGAAGCCGACACGACCGGCATCACGCGCCCCTGCACCAAGCACAACTACCTGGTGAAGTCGGTGAGCGATCTCGCGCGCTCGGTTCACGAGGCCTTCTACGTAGCGCGTTCCGGCCGTCCGGGCCCGGTCGTCATCGACCTGCCCAAGGACGTGCTGATGAACAAGCACGAGTACGCGCCGCCGCCCAAGGTCGCGGTGACGCACAAGAGTTACCGGCCGCAGACCCAGCCCGATCCGAAGAAGATCGAGCAGGCGATCGAGATGATCGCCAATGCCAGGCGCCCGGTCTTCTACGCTGGCGGCGGCATCATCAACTCCGGGCCGAAGGCGTCCAAGCTGCTGACCCAGCTGGTGCATCTCACGGGCTATCCGGTGACCAACACGCTGATGGGCCTCGGCGCGTTTCCCGCCTCGGACAGGCAGTTCCTCGGCATGCTGGGCATGCACGGAACCTACGAAGCCAACCTGGCGATGCACGGCTGCGACGTGATGATCAACATCGGCGCACGCTTCGACGACCGCATCACCGGCAACTTGTCGAAGTTCTCGCCGGCCTCGAAGAAGATCCACGTCGACATCGATCCCTCGTCGATCAACAAGAACGTGCATGTCGACCTCGCCATCGTGGGCGATGCCGGCGTGGTACTGGAAGAGCTGATCAAGGCCTGGAAGGCGAGGCAGCCGAAGGTCGACCAGAAGGCACTGAAGGCCTGGTGGGCCGAGATCGAGGGATGGCGCGGCCGCAACTGCCTCGCCTACAAGCCGAGCCAGCAGGTGATCAAGCCGCAGTATGCGCTCGAACGGCTCTATCACCACATCAAGGACAAGGACCACTACATCACCACCGAAGTGGGCCAGCACCAGATGTGGGCGGCGCAGTTCCTCAAGTTCGAGCAGCCCAACCGCTGGATGACCTCGGGCGGCCTCGGCACCATGGGCTACGGCTTCCCGGCGGCGCTGGGCGTGCAGATCGCCCATCCCGAGGCGCTGGTCATCGACGTGGCGGGCGAGGCCTCGATCCTGATGAACATCCAGGAACTCTCGACGGCGGCGCAGTATCGGCTGCCGGTGAAGATCTTCGTGCTGAACAACCATTACATGGGCATGGTCCGGCAGTGGCAGGAACTGCTGCACGGCGGCCGCTACTCCGAGAGCTATTCGGAATCGCTGCCCGACTTCGTGAAGGTCGCCGATGCGTTCGGCGCCAAGGGCCTGCGCTGCGAGGACCCGGCCAAGCTCGACGACACGATCAAGGAGATGATCGAGTTGAAGCATCCGGTCATCGTCGACGTCATCGTCGACGAGAAGGAGAACTGCTTCCCGATGATCCCCTCGGGCGCGGCGCACAACGAGATGCTGCTGGGTCCCGACGACAAGCAGTCCGCGAAGGTTTCGGAAGAAGGCATGGTGCTGGTGTGAGCAAGGATTCCGCTATCGTCGCCCATACCATCTCCGTGCTGGTGGCCAACGAGCCGGGCATCCTCGCGCGCGTGGTCGGCCTGTTCTCCGGCCGTGGCTACAACATCGAGAGCCTGACCGTCGCGGAGACCAACGCGAAGGAAAGCCAGTCGCGCATCACTATCGTGACCAAGGGCACGCCGATGATCATCGAGCAGATCAAGGCGCAGCTCGATCGCCTGGTGCCGGTCTATCGCGTGCGCGACCTCACGGTCGAAGGCCCGCACATCGAGCGCGAGCTGGCTCTGGTGAAGGTGAAGGGCGTCGGCGAGAAGCGCGTCGAGGCGCTGCGCCTCGCCGACGTGTTCCGCGCCAAGGTGATCGACGCCAAGTCCGATTCCTTCGTCTTCGAGGTCACGGGCAACACTGACAAGGTGCAGACCTTCATCGGCTTGATGGAGAGCCTCGGTCTCGTCGACGTCGTCCGCACCGGCATCGTCGCCATGTCGCGCGGCGGCGAGGCGCTCTAATCGTGGAGTACGTCGCGGCCCTCGCCGGGCTCGCGATCGTCCACCTGCTCGCGGTGGCGAGCCCCGGTCCTTCCACGGTGCTCGTCATCCAGACGGCGGCGGTCTCGGGCCGCCGCGCCGGGCTGCTCGCGGCCTTCGCCATGATGCTGGGCGCGCTCGTCTGGGCGGCGGCGGCGCTCTACGGGCTGCAGATCCTGTTCGCCCGCTTCGACTGGCTCCACGTCGCCTTCCGCGTCGGCGGCGCGGCCTATCTGCTCTATCTCGCCTTCATGCTGCTGCGCCATGCCGGCGCGCCGCTGCCGGAGGCCGATCCCTCGGCGATCCGTGCCGGCGCCTGGCAGGGCTTCCTGAAGGCGCTGCTGCTCCAGCTCAGCAATCCCAAGGTCATGGTCTTCATGGGCAGCATCTTTGTGTCGCTGCTGCCCACCCAGCCGCCGGCCTGGATGGACGCCACGGTGCTCGCGATCGTCGCCGTCAACGAGTTCACCTGGTTCGCGCTACTCGCGCTGCTCTTCTCGGGCGAGACCGCGCGCGCCTTCTACCGGCGGACCAAGCTGTGGCTCGACCGGTTCATGGGCGGGGCGCTGGCGCTGCTGGGGCTCAAGCTGGCACTCGACCGCTAATAGTTCGACAGGCCCTTGATCGAGGCGACGCGGGCCTCGATCTCGGCGAGGTTGGCCGGCGTGCTCGCGATCACGAACAGCGCCTGGGTGCGGCCGTTCATCTGCAGCGGATCGCCGCCCTCGCGCTGCTGCATTTCGCCGAGGAAGGTGCCGGCCGGGCGGCAAGTCGGGGTGGCGCTCAGCCCGCCGAAATTGACCCCGGGATAGCGCAGGCAGATCTGGGTGATCTGCTGGCCGCTGGAATCGCTGGTGCTCTCGACTGTCCACTGGCCCTGGAAGATGCGCCGCTGGCCGACCATCCAGACGAGGTCGCGGCCATCCGCCGTCGAATAGTGAATCTGCGCCGGGCCGGGGCCGCGGGTCCACAGCCAGGTGTGGTTGCGCATCGCCCGCGCAGCACCATGGACCGTCGAATTCTCCACCGCGTAGTCGATGGCGGGCATCGGGGTGGCCGGGTTCGTCGGGGCGTCCGAGGGCTGGCTGCAGGCGGCCAGCGCGAGCGCCAGGGACGCGAGGACGAACGCGGGAACGAAGGCGGAGCGAACGGACATGGCGGGCTTTCCTCGGGATCTACGGGGCTTGGGTCGCCCTCCGGCACGCATACCATATGTAGGGACGCAAGGGGGACATGCGATAAGGCGGGATTCGAGGCTGGTTTTTGCGGGCCGGGTTGTCTACTAACCCCCGTTCTTTGCAAGAAGCAGCTGCCAGGAGGATTGGCCCCTATGCGTGTCTACTACGATCGTGATGCCGACGTTAACCTGATCAAGGGCAAGAAGGTCCTGATCGTCGGCTACGGCAGCCAGGGTCATGCCCACGCCATGAACCTCCGTGATTCGGGCGTGAAGGACGTGCGCATCGCGCTCAAGGCCGGTTCCGCCACGATCAAGAAGGCCGAGGGCGCCGGCTTCACCGTCATGACGCCGGCGGAGGGCGCCAAGTGGGCCGACATCGTGATGATGCTGACCCCGGACGAGCTGCAGTCGGACATCTACAATGCCGACCTCGCCGGCAACATGAAGCAGGGCGCGGCGCTGGCCTTCGCGCACGGCCTCAACGTCCACTTCAACCTTCTGACGCCGCGGGCCGACCTCGACGTGTTCATGATCGCGCCGAAGGGCCCCGGTCACACCGTCCGCTCCGAGTATGTGCGCGGCGGCGGCGTCCCCTGCCTGGTGGCGGTGGCGCAGAACTCCTCGGGCAACGCGCTCGAGATCGCGCTGAGCTACTCCTCGGCGGTGGGCGGCGGCCGCGCCGGCACCATCGAGACCTCGTTCAAGGAAGAGTGCGAGACCGATCTGTTCGGCGAGCAGGTCGTGCTGTGCGGCGGCCTGGTCGAGCTGATCAAGGCCGGCTACGAGACGCTGGTCGAGGCGGGCTATGCGCCGGAGATGGCGTACTTCGAGTGCCTGCACGAGGTGAAGCTGATCGTCGACCTCATCTTCGAGGGCGGCATCGCAAACATGAACTACTCGATCTCCAATACCGCGGAGTACGGCGAGTACCGTTCGGGCCCGCGCATCGTGACCGCCGAGACCAAGGCCGAGATGAAGCGCGTTCTGGAGGACATCCAGTCCGGCCGCTTCGCGCGCGACTGGATGCTGGAGAACAAGGTCAACCAGGCCTCGTTCAAGGCGATGCGCAAGCGCATGTCGGAGCACCCGATCGAGGAGATCGGCGAGAAGCTGCGCGGCATGATGCCGTGGATCAAGGAAAAGGCCCTGGTGGACAAGGCGCGCAACTAGTTGCGCGCCGGCGGGCGGCAGCGCTTGTAATCAAGCGCGGGAGCCCGCGCGGCTCAGAAAAGATGAAGGCGCCGAAGCTCGGCGCCTTTTTCTTGTCTGCTCGGTGGGTGAGTTCGAACGCGCCTCAGATAATATACCCGCCCCCCGACGCATCGAGCATCGCGCCGGTGATGAAGGACGATTCGTCCGACAGCAGCCACAGCACCGCCCTCGCGATCTCGGCCGAGGTGCCGACACGGCGCATCGGGATCGAGGCTTCGATGCCGGCGCGGAACGCCGGGTCCCTGAGCCGTCCCTCGGTCATTTCGGTCAGCACCATCCCGGGCCGCAGCGAGTTCACGCGGATGCCCTCCGCCGCCACCTCGCGGGCAAAGCCCTTGGTGAAGGCGTCCACCGCGCCCTTGCTGGCGGCGTAGGCCGAGGAACCCAGCCGTCCGCCGAGCGTCGCCGCCATCGACGAGACGTTGACGATCGCGCCGCCCTTGCCGCCATGCTTCGTCGACATGCGCCTGGCCGCCTCGCGGCAGCACAGCATCAGGCCGGTGACATTGGTGGCGAACAGGTTGGCCAGCACCTCGGCCTCGTATTCGTCGACCCGGCCGCGCTTGCCGTTGGTCCCGGCGCTGTTCACCAGATGGGTGATCGGCCCCAGCGCCCTCTCGGTTTCCTCGAACAGCAGCACGATGTCGGCCTCCCGCGCCATGTCGCCCGGCAGGGCGATGGCCTCGCCGCCCCCAGCCTCGATGTCGGACACGACCTTCTTCGCCTGCGTGTCCCGTGTCCGGTAGTTGATGGCGATGCGATAGCCAAGCGTCGCGGCCTGGCGAGCGGTCTCGGCGCCGATACCCGAGGCGCCGCCGGTGATCAGGAGGATTTTGCTCATGGGCCGATGGTATAGTGCCGGCCGCGATTCGGGAGGAAAAACATGAAGGCCGCCGTACTGTTCAAGCCCAACGATCCCTTGCAGGTCGTCGAATGCGAGCTCGACCCGCCCAAGGCGATGGAAGTGCGCGTGAAGATGAAGGCGTCGGGCGTCTGCCAGAGCGATTGGCACGTCATGAACGGCGACTGGCCCTCGCCGATGCCGATCGTGCCCGGTCATGAAGCCGCGGGCGAGATCCTCGAATGCGGCCCGGGCGTCACCACGGTGAAGCCGGGCGACCATGTGATCTTCTCGTTCCGGCCCCATTGCGGACGCTGCCGCTACTGCAGCCAGGGCCGCACGGTGCTCTGCATCGGCCGCGCCTCGGTGCCGCCGGGCTCGCAGTATGACGGCACCTTGCGGCTGAAGCACCAGGGGCAGGGCATCAACCAGATGGCTCGCATCGGCACCTTCGCGGAAGAAGTCGTGGTGCCGGAGGAAATGGTGATCCCGATCCGCAAGGACATGCCGTGGCCGCAGGCGGCCCTGGTCGGCTGCTGCGTCGCGACCGGCGTCGGCGCGGTGACGCGTCACGCCAAGGTCGAGGCGGGATCGACGGTGCTGGTGATCGGCTGCGGCGGCGTCGGCCTGAATGCGGTGCAGGGCGCCATGCTCTCGGGCGCCTCGAAGATCATCGCGGCCGACATCCTCGACAACAAGCTGGAGATGGCCAGGACCTTCGGCGCGACGCACACCGTCAACACCGCGACCGACAACGACCCGGTGAAGAAGGTGAAGGAGATCACCGGCGGACTGGGCGTCGACTATTCCTTTGACGCGGTGTCGATCGATAGGACTCAGGCGCTGGCCTTCGACGCACTGGCGCCGGGCGGCCATGCCGTCGCGGTCGGCATCTCCGCGGCCACGGTGAAGGCACAGTATTCGCCGATGATGATGGTGTTCGCCGAGAAGACGATGAGCGGCACCTTCTACGGCTCGGTGCGTCCCGACCTCGATTTCCCGGTGCTGGTCGACCACTACATGAACAAGCGCCTGAACATCGACGGACTGATCAGCCGCACCTACAGGCTCGAAGAGATCAACGAGGGCTTCAAGCGAATGATGGCGGGCGAAGTCGCGCGCGGCGTCGTGGTGTTCGACTAGTCGCCGGTCCCCAGGGAATGAGTGCACTCGACGAATTCGGCCTGACCGACGAGCAGGTCCTGATCCGACGCAACGTCGCCGAGCTGCTGGCCCGCGTGCTGCCGCCGGAAGAGATCCGGCGGCTCGACGAGGAGTCGGCGTTCCCGCATGTGGCGTTCGATGCGCTGGCACAGGCGGGCTACATGGCGCTGCCCTACGATCCCGCCTATGGCGGCATGGGCGGCAGCCGCAAGGACCTCGTGGTGCTGGTCGAGGCGCTGGCGCGTCACTACAGCGGCGCCTCGTCGCTCTACCTGCCGACGGTCGTCTATGGCGGCATGCATCTGCAGCTCACGGCGGGCGAGCATCTCAGGCGGCGCTACCTTCCGGAGATCTGCGCCGGCAAACTGAAGTCGGCCTTTGCGCTGTCCGAGCCCGACACGGGGTCGGATGCGTCGGGCATCAAGACGCGCGCGGTGCGCGACGGCAACGGCTATCGGCTCATCGGGCAGAAGCTCTACATCAGCGCCGCCCACGTCGCCGACTATCTGATGGTGGTGGCCAAGACCGACAGCGAGGCGCGGCACAAGGGCGTGACCCTGTTCTGGGTCGATGCGCGCGCCGCCGGTCTCACCATGAAGCCGCTGCCGACCCTGGGGCGGCGCACCACGCACGCCAACGAGATCTTCTTCGACGGCGTCTTCGTGCCGGCCGACCATGTGATCGGCGAGGAGAATCGCGGCTGGTCGGGCCTGATGAAGGGGCTGAACCTGGAGCGGCTCTGTCTCGCGGCGCAGGCCTGCGGCAACATGCATTTCGCCATCGAGTACGCCAAGCGCTTCGCCCAGGAGCGCGTGCAGTTCGGCCAGCCGATCTCGAAGTTCCAGGCGATCCAGCACAAGTTCGCCGACATGCGCATCCTCCTGCGCACGACCCAGGCGCTGACCTATCGGCTCGCCGACATGCTCGATGCCGGCCTCGATCCGGTCGAGGAGACGGCGATCGCCAAGATCCAGGGCACCGATGGCGAGTTCAAGTGCGCCCATCTCGCCATGGAGATCATGGGCGGCGCCGGCTACACGATGGCGCACGACATCCAGCGCCTGTTCCGCGACGTCCGCGTCGGATCGATCGGTGGCGGCACCAACGACATCCAGCGCAACACCATCGCCAAGATGATGGGCCTCTGACGTGCGCAGGATCGGCGACGGGGCGTTCTTCCGCATCGTCGATCGCCTGCTGGAGCCCGGCACGACGCGCGTGCCGCGGATGGCGTGGAGCGTCGACGGCGTCGACTGGCAGCGCGAGCGGCACTCCTACGCCGGCGCCAGCCATGGCTTCACCGTCGAGGTCACGACGGGGCGCAGGACGGGTGCCGCGCCCTGGACGATGATCGTGGTCAAGGAATACTGGCGCTCGGGCCGTGGCGACGAACTGAAGTCGCATCAATGGGCGCATGTGGAAGCAGGCCGCCGCGCCGATGTCGTCGCCTGGCTCGAGCGGCAGGAGCGCCGTCTGGAAGGCGGCTGAGACGCAAGCGGCGCGCAACTTTTCAGCCCTCACGGAGTCCTGACGAGCACAAACGGTGACCATCGCTGCGACCGTTTGAATCGCCTTGCGAGCCCTGCCCTGCCGGTCTAAACCCGGTCGCACCCCGGTGCCGGACTTCGGAATGGCGCCAAATTCAAGATTTTTCGCCGTAATTACAGAGACTTAACTCAATGCTGTCGCGCGTCATCGGGCTATTTTCGGCGGACATGGGCATCGACCTCGGTACGGCGAACACGCTGGTCTACGTCAAGGGTCGGGGCATCGTTCTCAACGAGCCGTCGGTCGTGGCCCTCACGACCCAGACCGGCAAGCGCCAGGTCCTGGCCGTGGGCGAAGAGGCCAAGATGATGCTGGGCCGTACGCCCGGCAACATCCAGGCGATCCGGCCGCTGCGCGACGGCGTCATCGCCGACTTCGAGGTCGCCGAGGCGATGATCAAGCACTTCATCTCGAAGGTGCACAATCGCCGCAGCTTCGCCCATCCCCAGATCGTGGTCTGCGTGCCCTCCGGCTCCACCGCCGTCGAGCGCCGCGCCATCCAGGAATCGGCCGAGAGCGCCGGCGCCCGCAAGGTCTGGCTGATCGAGGAGCCGATGGCCGCCGCGATCGGCGCCGGCCTGCCGGTGACTGAGCCGACCGGCTCGATGGTCGTCGACATCGGCGGCGGCACCACCGAGGTGGCCGTGCTGTCGCTGGGCGGCATCGTCTATCCGCGCTCGGTGCGCGTCGGCGGCGACAAGATGGACGAGGCGATCATCGCCTACATCCGCCGCAATCATAACCTGCTGGTCGGCGAGAGTTCGGCCGAGCGCATCAAGAAGACCATCGCCTCCGCCTGCCCGCCCGACGACGGCGAGGGCCGCACGATGGAGATCAAGGGCCGCGACCTGATGAACGGCGTCCCGAAGGAACTGGTCATCACCGAGCGGCAGATCGCCGAGAGCCTGCAGGAGCCGGTGAGCGCCATCGTCGAGGCCGTGAAGGTCGCGCTGGAGAACACCGCGCCGGAACTGGCTGCCGACATCGTCGACAAGGGCATCGTGCTCACCGGCGGCGGCGCGCTGCTGGCCAACATGGATACCGTGCTGCGCCAGGCGACCGGGCTGCCGGTCTCCGTGGCCGAGGACCCGCTGCTCTGCGTCGCCCTTGGCACGGGCCATGCCGTCGAGAACATCGTGCGACTGCGCGGCGTCCTTTCGTCGATGTACTAACAGGTCACGCCGCCGCCCGCTTGGGTTAGGATGGGCAGGAAATGGCGATTCGGGACGACTTCGAGGTAGTCGCGAGCCAGGTGCGCACGGTGGTGCAGCGCTTTGCCCTCGGCCTGCTCGTGATCGTCACTTTCGGCGTGATGCTGGTCGGCAAGGCCGACACGGTTCTGGTCGAGCATGCCCGCGTGCTGGCGCTCGACATGGTGAGCCCCGTTCTGGAGGCGATCGCCCGCCCGGTCGCCTACGCCAACCGCGCCATCGCCGACCTCCGCGAGTTCGCCTCGTTGCGCGAGGAGAATGCGCGCCTGCGCGAGGAGAATGCCCGCCTGCTGGCCTGGCAGACCGCGGCACGCCGGCTGGAGAACGAGAATGAGGGGCTGCGCAGCCTCGCCCGGTTCCGCGAGGGACCCGAGGCCTCCTTCATCACCGCCCGGCTCGTGGGCGACAGCGTCAGCGCCTACATGCGCGGCGCGCTGCTCAATGTCGGCCGCCGGGTCGGCGTCGCGCCGGGGCAGGCGGTGGTGACCGGCGAGGGGCTGGCCGGCCGCATCGCCGAGGTCGGCGAGAACAGCTCGCGTGTCCTCTACGTGACCGACGTCAATTCGCGGCTGCCGGTCCTGGTCGAGCGCACGCGCGAGCGCGCCATCCTTGCGGGCGACAATTCGCCCCGGCTGCGCCTGACCCTGCTGCAGAGCATCGCCGGCGTGCAGAACGGCGACCGGATCATCACCTCGGGCCATGGCGGCAGCTTCCCGGTCGGCATTCCGGTCGGCGAGGTCGTCGAGACCAGCGAGGGCAGCGTGCGCGTGCGGCCCTTCACCGATTTCTCACGGCTCGAGTTCGTGCGCGTGGTTGATTACGGCGTGACCGGGCTGGTGGGACCGGGCACCCCGGCGCCGGCAGCGCCGCCGGCCGGCGTTAGGGTCCGCTGACATGCGCGCCGACAGCACTCTCGCCATGCTGGACCGCTGGGGCAGAGCCGCCCTCCCGGGCAGCGTCCTGCTGTTCTTCGTGCTGCTGACCCTGGCGCCGCTGCGCGCTCCCTATCTCTCGGATGCGCTGCCGCTGCTGCCGGTCCTGGTGGTGTTCCAGTTCAGCCTGGCCACGCCCGAGCGCCTGCCGGGGCCGCTGCTGCTGGCGATGGGCGTCCTGCTGGACCTGCTGCTGGGCGGGCCCGGCGCGCCCGTCGGCATCAGCGCGCTGGGCTTCATCCTGGTCCGCGCCGCCGTGATCGCCAATCGCCGCTATCTCGTGGGCGTTCCGTTCCTGTTCCAGTGGATCGGCTTCTGCATCCTGTGCTGGGGCTACGTGGCGCTGGTCTGGGCCTTCACGACCCTGTGGACCTGGGCGGCCATCGATCCGGTCCCGGCGATGTTGCAGTATATCGTGATGATCGTGATCTACCCGCTGCTCGCGCCGCTGCTCGCCCGCGTGCGCGCCCGCGACCCTCTGAACGTGCCCGAACCGTCGCGCGGCTCGGCACGCCCCGGGGAGACGACGACATGAGGCAGGTCCGCCCATGAAGCATTTCCGAAAGGGCGACGGCGAGCGCAGCGGTCTCTTCACCCGCCGCGCCCTCGTGCTGGGCGGGGCGCAGGCCGTGCTGCTGACCGCGCTGGCGGGCCGCCTCTACCAGCTCCAGGTGGTCGAGACCGACCGCTTCTCCTCGATGGCCGAGGAGAACCGCGTCAGCATGCGCCTGCTGCCGCCGTCGCGCGGACTGATCTTCGATCGCGCCGGCGCGCCGCTGGCGGTCAACCGCAACAACTTCCGCGCCATGGCCGCGTCGGACCGTGGCCGCGGCGCCGACCTGCTGGTCGACCGTCTCGACCAGATCCTGGGCCTGGGCGACACCGAGAAGGCCCGGCTGCTGCGCGAACTGCGCCGCAGCCGCAACGCCCAGCCGATCGTGGTGCGGGAAAATCTCGGTTGGGAGGAGGTCGCGCGGCTCGAATTCAACGCCCCCGACCTGCCGGGCGTCTTCATCGATCTCGGCCAGTCGCGGGACTATCCCGAGGGCGAGCTGATGAGCCACATCGTGGGCTATACGGGCCGCGTCGCCGACGAGGATCTCGCCGGACGCGACGATCCGGTGCTGCAGCTCGCGACCATGCGCTTCGGCAAGAAGGGCGTCGAGCGCTCGCTCGAGGACGACCTGCGCGGACGTGCCGGCGCCGTCCAGGTCGAGGTCAACGCCGTCGGCCGCGTCGTGCGCGAACTCGACCGCACCGAGGGCCAGCCCGGCGCCAACGCGCTGCTGACCATCGACCTCGACATCCAGCGCTTCGCCACCGAGAAGATGAAGGAGCACAAGAGCGGCTCCATCGTGGTGCTCGACGTCGTCACGGGCGACGTCATCGCCATGGTCTCGACGCCGGGCTTCGATCCCTCGACCTTCGCGCGCGGCATCACCCAGACCGAATGGCGCGAACTGCTCGACGATCCCCAGAGGCCCCTGCACAACAAGGCGATCGCCGGCGTCTATCCCCCGGGCTCGACCTACAAGATGGTGACGGCGCTGGCCGCCCTCGAGGCCAGGGTGATCGATCCGTGGACCCGCCTGCCATGCCCCGGCTACCTGGAGCTGGGCAAGATCAAGTTCCATTGCTGGCTGAAGGGCGGGCACGGATCGACCAACGTCTCCGAGGCGATCGCCATGTCGTGCGACTGCTTCTTCTACGAGGCGGCGCGCCGGGCCGGCGTCGATCGCGTGAGCGACATGGCGCAGCGCCTGGGCTTCGGCAAGGTGAGCGAGCTCGGCCTGCCCGGCGAATCGGCCGCCAACCAGCCGACCCGCACCTGGAAGCAGGAGAAGATCGGCAAGGCCTGGCAGCACGGCGACACCTTCAACCTCGGCATCGGCCAGGGCTACATGACGGCGACGCCGCTGCAGCTCGCCATCATGACCGCGCGCCTCGCCAATGGCGGCTACGAGGTCCAGCCCAACCTGCTGCTGGCCAAGGCAACGCCGCGCGAGGAGCTGGCGCCGCCGGCGCCGCGCACCAGGCCGACCGCGCCGTCGTTGCGCCTGAACCCGCAGCACCTCGCGGTGATCCGGCAGGGCATGTCCGACGTGGTCAACACCGGCCATGGCACGGCCAACGCGCTGCGCTCCAAGCAGCCCGAGTTCACCTTCGCCGGCAAGACCGGCACGGCACAGGTCAAGCGCATCACCGAGCGCGAGCGCGAGATGGGCATCACCCAGGCCTCGCTGCCCTGGCACCTGCGCCACCACGCGCTCTTCGTCTGCTACGGGCCGGTCGACAATCCGCGCTATGCCTGCGCCGTGATCGTCGAGCATGGGCAGGCGGGCGGCGCCACCGCCGGCCCGATCGGCCGCGACGTGCTGGTCGAGACCATGAAGCGCGATCCGTCGCGGCGCACCGACCGCTTCAAGAAGATGGCGTCGCGATGAGCCTCGCCGCCCTGGGTAGCAACGGCAGCGCGTCGCTCGACGCGCCGGCACCGGTCGGCTTCGCCGAGAAGATCTGGCGCATCAACTGGGGCCTCGTGCTGGTGCTGACGGCGATCGCCGGGGTGGGCGTGCTGGCGCTCTATTCGGCCGCTGGCGGGCGCTTCGAGCCCTGGGCGGCGCGCCACGCGGTGCGCTACGGCTCGGCCCTGATGCTCATGCTGGTGGTGGCGCTGGTCCATCCCAAGGTCTGGCTGGCGCTCGCCTGGCCGATCTACATCGTCTCCGTGCTGATGCTGGTGGCGGTCGACGTGATCGGCAAGATCGGCATGGGGGCCCAGCGCTGGCTGGTCCTCGGCCCGGTCCAGATCCAGCCCTCGGAGATCGCCAAGGTCGCCGTGATCCTGATGATCGCGCGCTACTATCACGGGCTGCGGCGGGAGCAGGCCGGGCAGTTCCTCTATACCCTGCCGCCGGTCGCCATGATCCTGGTCGTGGTCGGCCTCGTGATGGTCCAGCCCGACCTCGGCACCGCCATGATGGTGCTGATGGGGGGCGCCGCGCTCCTGTTCGTGGCCGGGGTGCGGATCTGGATGTTCCTGGCGGCCGGTACGGCCGCCGTGGCGTGCCTGCCCATCGCCTGGTCGCTGATGCACGAGTACCAGAAGAAGCGGGTGCTCACCTTCCTCGATCCCGACCGCGATCCGCTCGGTGCCGGCTATCACATCACCCAGTCGAAGATCGCCATCGGCTCGGGCGGCATGTTCGGCAAGGGCTTCCTCAAGGGCACCCAATCCTCGCTGAACTTCCTGCCCGAGAAGCAGACCGACTTCATCTTCACGACCTTCGTCGAGGAATGGGGCATGGCCGGCGCCCTGGTGCTGCTCGGCCTGTTCGCGCTGGTGGTGGTCTGGGGCTTCTCCATCGCCTTCCGCAGCCAGCATCATTTCGGCCGTCTGCTGGCGCTCGGCGTGACCGCGATGCTGTTCCTCTACATGTTCA
Organism: Reyranella sp.; assembly: GCA_046296475.1. GTDB lineage: Bacteria > Pseudomonadota > Alphaproteobacteria > Reyranellales > Reyranellaceae > Reyranella. Next base: position 74,679 of record JBKBLH010000002.1, on the reverse strand, counting down.
TCAACACCGCCATGGTGATGGGCATGCTGCCGGTGGTCGGCGTGCCGCTGCCGCTGGTCAGCAACGGCGGCACCGCGCTTCTGTCGGTGATGTTCGCCTGCGGCCTGCTGATTGGGGTCAACGTCTACCGCGATGCGCAACTGCCCCGGACGCGGTGAGCGGGCCTGCAGAATTTCCTTCGAAAGAGGCTATCGACAAGCCGGAACAGCCTTGGTATAGCCGCCGCCTTCCGGGCAATGACCCCGCCAGGCAGTGGGGGCGCATAGCTCAGTTGGTAGAGCAGCTGACTCTTAATCAGCTTGTCCCAGGTTCGAGCCCTGGTGCGCCCACCATTCCCGGATCAATGTTTCCAAGCACTTAGCGGATCGACCCACAGAGAACGTCGTGGGTGCGAAGTTGAACGCGGGCGAATCGCGTTCAACTCTAGTGTCTTTCCGACATAAATTGAGCCACAGAGATCAATTTCATCCCCATTCAGATGGGGAAGTGCCCCGTCATGCGGGGCGATGGGGTCATGTGCCTCGCAAGGCCATGACCCCTCCGACGGAGGGCGCAATACCACTGCGCGAGGCCCTGCACTGATTGCATGCTCGGGCGCGCCGGACCAAACCAGTAGGTGATCGAGTTCGCGTTCTGGAATTCGAGCTGGTAGCGGGGGCCGCATGCGGCAAAGTCGAGCAGGTGAATGATCGGCTTCCGCATGCTGCACGCTACCTCTGTGTAGGGCGCGGCGTTGAGCGGGGCGAGTGTCCTCGTTGCTCCTGCGAGCCTTGGCCGCGCCGGGGGGCTTGGCGCCCGCCTTCGCGGACGTTGGAGGTTTTCGCGATCCAGCCGCCCTAAGCCGCCTCACGGCCCCGCGCTATTCCTCGTCGAGAGGCGGGAGCCCAATTCAAGAGGGTGCTTCCGAGAGTCGTCATTTCCGGATAGCCGAAGAAGGGTCTTCGTTCGGCCTGCTTGGTCATGTAGCCTTTGATTCTCGAAGCAAGAACACGACGCTGCTGACTGAAGTCGTCAGGGGGTGCGTCAAGCGACCGACATCAAGCAGCATTTGTGACACGAATATTCAACTTTGGCGTTTGTCGGAATGAGGAAGCAGCGTCATGAGTGAAGTGGCAACGGCCATCGTGTCGGGTGTTTCCCATCTCGGCATGGACCCGTGCGTCCAACTCGACGCTTCCAGAGACAATGCAGAGCGTCTTCAGGGCGCGCTGGATTTGGCCGCGAAAGAAGGGGGAGGCGTCGTGCTTTTGCCAGCGGGCGTGTGGCCGATTTCCGCTTCGTTGCGTTTGCCGGACAATGTTGCCTTGCGCGGCGTGAGCACCACTGCTTCCGTGCTCAGGCGGCTCGAGGGTGACGGGCCTTGCATCGAGTTTGGCGGGCGGGAGGGAAATGCCCTTGGGGAAGGGTGCACAGTCGAAAGCCTGACTCTCGATGGAGGAAGTGGTCGAGACGAGCCGACTTCTTCTGGTGTTCTGATCAATGGAGACGCTGCCTACGGAATCGTCCGACACGTCAAGATCAGCAACATGAACGGTGACGGAATTCGCTGCGAAGGCGGAACGATCAACTGCCTCTATCTCGAGGGGATTTCCATCGAATCGTGCCTTGGCTCGAGCATCTACCTGCAGCCGGCACGTTCATCGAGCGGGATCTTTCTATCGGATATTTCCATCAGGAGTGCGAACCCGATCAATAGCTCTCGTCCTTGCGCCGTCTGGCTCCGCGCCAGATGCATGATTTCCCAACTTCACGTGGACCTGGTCCGAATGGGGCATGTCGGTGTGTTCTTCGACAAGGGAAGCGACTACTCCTCGGTCAGCGGTCTGTACGTCGGGGGTGACCACGACGAGACTGTCGTCATGGCCCCCGGGGTCAGGAACATTCCGTTGTCCAATGTCGTCACCAGGCGCGGACGTCAGAACCATGTGCCCGACCAGCTCGGATTGTAAGGCGCAACCCGTCCTTGACCTCCGGAGCTACTTTCCGGGACGGATCGATCAATCCGATCCGGAGTTGGTTTCGCGAGCCTTTGAGCGGGCATTGAATGACGTCGAAGGAAGTGGGAGCAGCATCTTGACCGTGCCGCCCGGTGTATGGACGCTGGCAAGGAATATTCGACTGACCTCTCCAGGAATGACCCTGTGCGGCGCCGGGATGCGAGCAACCCGATTGAAGCTGGTCGGTGGTGCCGCCTCGAGTGTCGTTACTGTAAATGCGTCAGGTGTCGTTCTTCGTCGCCTGACAATCTGCGGAAATATCGATGACCCACCGACGAGAGCACGCCCGCACGGGCTGGTCATCAAGGCAGATCCCGTTCAGACCAACCTGCAGGACCTGGTTGTCGAATCCGTCTGTGGATATGGAATCTTCATACGTGGCCGAGGCGATGATAGCGGCTCGTTCGTAGATGTCCGCTTGCACAATGTGGTTGTTCAAAACTGTGGGAATGATGGGATCGACTTCAAGGCCCTGCAACATCCTCGATCTTTGGCGAAGGGTTCCTTGTGCGCGCGAGCCTTCCTTCGAAACATTGTGGTGCGCGACTTTAGTCTCTTCAAACCGAGTCCCGACCAGCGTGGTGGAGGCGAGTGTGGCGTCGATGTTCGTGGTCAGGTGCACATGATCGGCATGGAGATACTCGGCGTGAAGCCCGGTGACTTCGGCAAGCCTGGTGCAATGGGAATTCATTTCCGGAAAGAGAAGCCTGTCTCGGGAGCGCACGGTCGTGGTGGCAGTGGGTCCAGCTTGCAGAACTACTATATTTCACTCCGGGCACCCGCTGTCGGCGGCAGACGAGGTCGTGCTTTGGCCATTGGTGGAAACGTTAAGCGTCGGGTCGTTATTGGAGAAGGACACGTTGTCGACGAATTCGATCAGGGCCTCAACGGGAGTTAGATGAGTCGAGGGCGGCAACAGACTTCCCTTGCCGACCAGATCAACGGCGGGTACGGCCCAGCCGATACCGCCGGAGTAGCCGCCGGCAAGAAGAGGAATAATGAGGTTGGCTTTTCTCGCTTGCCTATTTGCAAGCGCTTGCAAAAGCTACACCCCTTAATCAGCTTGTCCCAGGTTCGAGCCCTGGTGCGCCCACCAATGCCCGTGAGACCTTCCCAGACCAGTCAGCGAGCCAGTGCCTCAGAACAGCGGCAACGGACCGGATGCCGCGCGTCTTGCCTCCGCCGCAGGAACGCCGAGGGCCCGCAGGATGGCTTCGGTCACCCGGGTCGCGTGCCCCTTCCGGGCCGTCCCGAGGGCGATGTTGCGCATCCCCTCCATCGTGGCACCGATCACCAGGTCGAGCGCCGCCGCTGAATCGGCGACGTCGAACTCGCCCGACCGCATGCCCTTGCGCAGCTCCGTGGTGACGAAGCCGGTGATCGTCTTGCGGAAGCCCGGATCGATCGAGGCGACGTCGAGGATCAGCAGCGCCCAGCGCGGCGCGGTCTCCGCCAGCCCGAGATAGCGCCGGCAGCCTGCCGCCATCTGCTCCGTGGCGGTCTTCAATCGGGCGCGGCCCGGGGCGCTGCGGGCGCGGATCGTCTCGGCCAGTTCGATGGCGACGGCGCTCACCAGGTCGGCCTTGCTGCGGAAGTGATTGTACACGGTGCCGATGGTCACGTCCGCGGCGGCGGCGATCTCGGGCAGGGACGTGCCGCCAACGCCGCGCCGCGAGAATGCCTCGATCGCCGAGGCGATCAGCAGCCGTCGCGTGCGCTCCCGTTTCAGGAGCCGCGTTCCCGGCGGCGCGGGCTGCAGGAGGTCGGGGAGGGGTTCCAGCTTCATTGAATTAATGTCACTTGTCGTTCAATTTTGGATGGCTCATACAATTCTGGGGGAGTTCCTTTCAGTATCGGGCGTAACCATGACATCTCACAAGGAACACAAGCCGGATCCGGCGCGACGGGCTCTCCTCGCCGCCGCGACGGGCGCCGCCGCCGCCTCGCTTCTGGGCCCCGCGCTGGCCGGTGTCGCGCGGGCGCAGGGCCAACCGGCCGCGCCGGCCGTCGTTCCCGCCTCGGGCAGCCGCGGCGCCCGCCCCAACATCCTCTTCGTCTTCACCGACCAGGAGCGCTATCACGCGAAGTGGCCGCAGGGCCTGTCGCTGCCGGGGCATGACCGCCTGCAGAGCCAGGGGGTCACCTTCACGAACCACCAGTGTCCGGCGACGATGTGCACCTCGTCGCGGTCGGTGATGATGACGGGGCTGCAGACTCCCGACAACGGCATGTTCGAAAATCTCGATGTGCCGTGGATGCGAGATCTGCCGCTCTCGCATCCGACGCTGGGGCACATGCTGCGCAAGGCCGGCTACTACACGGCCTACAAGGGCAAGTGGCATCTCAGCAAGGCGACCGACACGCGCGAGATCGGCTCGTTCATGACGGCGGAGATGGAGAGATACGGCTTCGCCGACAATTTCTCGCCCGGCGACCTGATCGGCCATACGCTGGGTGGCTACGGCTTCGACCATCTCACCGCCGGCAGCGCCATCAACTGGCTGCGAACCTCGGGCCGGCCGCTGTCGGACCAGGGCAAGCCGTGGTGCATGACGGTGAGCTTCGTCAATCCGCACGACGTCATGTACTTCAACACCGATGCGCCCGGCGAGAGCGTGCAGGACAGCGGCAGGCTGCGCCTGCACGCCGCCCGCGCGCCCGAACACGCGCTCTACCGGAACAGCTGGGACGTGCCGGTGCCCGCGACCCTGCGCCAGCCGCTCGACGCGCCGGGCCGTCCCGGGGCGCACCGCGAGTTCGATCGCGTCTGGGACCATATCCTGGGCGACATCCCGCTCGAGGACGTGCGCTGGAAGCGGTTCAACGACTACTACATCAACTGCATCCGCAACGTTGACCGGTCGATGGCGGCGCTGTTCGGCGAGCTCGATGCGCTGGGCCTGGCCGATTCCACGATCATCGTCTTCACCGCCGACCACGGCGAGATGGCCGGTGCGCACGGGCTGCGCGGCAAGGGGCCGTTCGCCTATCGCGAGACCAATCACCTGCCGTTCCAGATCGTCCATCCCGACGTGAAAGGCGGGCAGTCGTGCCAGGCCCTGTCGAGCCACATGGACATCGTTCCCACGCTCCTGTCGATGGCCGGGGTGAAGCCGGACCAGGCGGGCGAACTCGCCGGCCGGGAGCTGCCTGGCCGTGACCTGTCGGCTGCGCTCGCCAATCCCGGCAGCCAGGCCGTGGATGCCGTGCGGCCGGCGACGCTGTTCACCTACAGCGGCCTCGCCAGCAACGATGCTGCCGTCTTCGACTTCGCCGCCAAGGCGGCGATGGCGGGAAAGGATCCCAAGGAAGAAGCCAAGCGGGAGGGCTTCAAGCCCGACCTGCGCAAGCGTGGCCATGTGCGTTCGGCCTTCGACGGCCGCTACCGGTTCACGCGCTATTTTTCGCCGCTCGACCACAATAGTCCGAAGACGCTGGACGATCTGTTCAAGTGGAACGACGTCGAGTTGTTCGACCTGTCGACCGATCCGATGGAGGTGAACAACCTCGCAGTCGACCGTGCGGCCCATGCGAACCTGCTCACGACCATGAACGGCAAGCTCGAGGCGGTCATCAAGGTCGAGATCGGCAAGGACGACGGCCGTGAGCTGCCCAACATCGCCGGCATCGATTGGGGCGTCGACAAGATCGATCTCTAGACGATCGTCGACACGGGAAAGGCCCTGCGTGGGAAGCGGGGCCTTTTCTCTGTGCCAATCCACCCGGTGGGCTTGCTACAAGGGGTCTCCGGAGATCCTATGCGTATCGTCCAGCTCGTCCTCGCCTTCACGCTCGCAAGCTTCGGCGCCCAGGCGCAGACGGCGGCGCCGGGCTTCTTCGCCTTCGTGCTGCTGGCCGAGGGCAGCGATGGCCGGCCCGTGCCCATGGTCCGCAGCGTCGCCGAGCGCGCGACCGCCTGTCCGGTGCTGCGCTCCTCGGCGGGCGGTGCTTCCACGGCGATGACGCCGCGTCGCCGGCCGCCGGGCGGTCATTTCGACGAGGTGACGGTCTGCGAGGCGCTCTATCCGGTGGGCGAGGGAGGCAGCGTCTTCCTGGGCGATCGCCGCATCGATCTGCCGGCGGTGTCGCTCGGCACGCCGCGGCGCGTTGCGCTGATCGGCGACAGCGGCTGCCGCGGCGACACGCCGGCCAAGCCGCAATCCTGCAGCGGCGACGGCTTCGCCAGGGTGTGGCCGTTCGGCATCCTGTCCGAGGAGGAGGCCGACAAGCGGCCCGACCTGATCGTGCATGTCGGCGACTACAACTACCGCGGCACCGAGCGCGGCCTGGTTCTGCCGCCCAGCCTCACCGGCTATGCCGCACCGCTGCACGTGGAGGTCTACGATACGGGCGACCTCGACGACGAGGACATCGCCAGCCTGCCGATCGGCGCCGCCTACTGGAGCCAGAACATCCCGGGCAGCCCGAACCCGGACAGATGGACCAACTGGCGCGACGATTTCTTCCGGCCGGCCGCCAAACTCCTGGTCGCGGCACCTTGGCTGTTCAGCCGCGGCAACCACGAACTCTGCAGCCGCGGCGGTCCCGGCTGGTTCTACCTGCTCGATGCCGGCTCGCCACTGCTGGGACCGGGGCATCGTCAGATGGAATGCCCGCCGCAACTGCCGGCGGACTGGCGCCCCCGCGCCTGGCCCGCGCCGCCGGCCCAGCCTTTCTCGGGACTGCCGTTCCCCATCGTCTCCCATGCGCCGTTCCGGCTGAAGCTCGGAAGGCTGAACATCATCGCCGTCGATTCGGCGAACGCCGCCGATGCGGTGCTCTACAATCTCGAAACCTATCTCACGCAGTATCGCGAGGTGGCGCGGATGCTCGACGAGGATCCCACGCCGACCTGGGTGGTGACCCACCGGCCGATCTGGGCGGTGGTGAAGCGCGACAAGGGGGGACCGATCGGCCTCACGCCCTACGGCTTCATCAACGAGACCCAGCGCGAGGCCATCCATCGCGTCTTCGGACGCGGCCTGCCGCCTCACGTCAAGGCGGTGATCGCGGGTCACATGCACCGTTTCCAGGCGATCGGCTTCGAGGGCGCGCATCCGCCTCATCTGGCGGTCGGCACCGGCGGCATGGAGCTGTCGCACGTTCAGCCGCCGCCATCGCCCGACGATCCCAGGGCCCCGATCCGCGTCGAAGGGCTCGACCGGGGGCCGGCCTGGGTCGTGGGCTTGCGCGACTTCGCGGCGATGATCGTCCGGCCGGTGGACGACGGAACCTGGACCAGCGTGCTCTACGGCACCGGGGGCGAGCCCCTGGCGATCTGCGATTCGCGCTGGCCGGGGCCGGGCCGCCCGCGCTCGGTCTGTGAACTGCAGTAGCGTTCAGCGGCGCTCCGCACCGGCGGCGACCTCGCGCTGATAATAGAGCAGGTCGAGTTCCGGCGCGGCCTTGCCGAGGCTCGTCAGGATCATGTGGGCATGCCCGCGATGATGGGTCTGGTGGTTGAACCAGTGGTCCAGCGCCGGCATCAGCTCCTGCACGAACTCCTCGGGACTGGAGACGCGCCGGTAGCGGATGACGCCGGCGAGCCTCGTATCGTCGAGACCGTCGATCCACGCCACGATGCGTCGATCCTCGGCCTCGCGCGCCGCCCGCAGTTCGGCGAATCCCTCGTGCACGATCGCGTCGAGCCGGTCCGGCGCATCGCCTTCGCCGGTGAAGCGTTTCATCCAGATGCGATCGGTGGCCAGCAGATGATTGAGCGTGCCGTGCATCGACTTGAAGAAGGCGCCGCGATCGGCGCGATATTCGGCGTCGGTGAGCGCGGCCGCGCAGTCGTAGAGCCGGCGGTTGGCCCAGGCATTGTAGCCCGCGAAGGTATGGTAGTGCTTCTTCATGTCGGCATCCTGCACCGGTTCCGTGCGTCTTCAAGATTGATCGGTTCTTTCAACCTGTCGTGCTCGCGGCAGCCAGGAGTATCCAGATGACGAAACGCATCGGCATTCTCACCAGCGGCGGCGATTGTGCCGGCCTCAACGCCACGATCCGCGCGGTGGCGCTGCGGGCACATCATGGCCATGGCTGGACGACGGTCGGCCTGCGCTACGGCACGCTGGGCCTGCTCGAACGTCCCGTGGAGGCGGTGACGCTCGATCCCGACCGGCTCAGCGCCGCGCTGGCGCGGCAGGGCGGCACGTTCCTCGGCAGCACCAATCGCGGCAACCCGTTCTCCTTTCCAATGCCCGACGGCAGCCGCAAGGACCGGTCGGCCGAGATGGTCGACGGGCTGAAGCAGCTCGGCCTCGACGGGCTGATCGGCGTCGGTGGCGACGGCAGTCTCGCCATCCTGCGCAAACTGCTGGATCCCTCCGGGATACCCTTCGTCGGCATTCCCAAGACGATCGACAACGATGTCGACCAGACCGAACGGGCGATCGGCTATTCGACCGCCGTCGCGATCGCCACCGAAGCGCTCGACCGCCTGCAGCCGACCGGCGCCAGCCACGAGCGTACGATGGTGCTGGAGGTGATGGGCCGCGATGCCGGTCACATCGCCATCGCGGCCGCCATCGCCGGCGGCGCCGACGTCGTTCTCATCCCCGAAGTCCGCTGGCGGCTGGAGAACGTCGTCCGGCACATCGCCGGGCTGCGCGCCGTGGGCCGCACCTCCGCGCTGGTGGTCGTGGCGGAGGCCGCCGGCCAGTCGGACGAGGCGGTGGATCCCGCCGCCGACGCGCCCGATCACGGCGTCGGCGACTGGCTGGCCAAGCGCCTGGCCAAAGCGACCGGCGCGGAGGCGCGGGCCACGGTGCTGGGGCACGTGCAGCGCGGCGCCATGCCGACGGCGGAGGACCGGCTGCTCGCTTCGGCGCTGGGCGTGCGGGCGGTCGACCTGCTGGCCGAAGGAAAGGGCGACCACATGGTGGCCTGGTGGAACCGCCAGGTGATCGATGTGCCGCTGTCGACGGTCGTCGGCAGATCGAGCACCGTCGATCCCGACGGCACGCTCATCCGCACCGCCCGCGCGTTGGGAATCTGCCTGGGCGACGCGGTCCAGGAAAGCCGCTGAAGGCCGGAATCCCGACCATTAAACGAAACAAACGAAATAAGTGAAACAAGTGATTCCGAAAGGGGCGCCCTCGCCCACGTGACTCGATGACGACCGGTTCCGGCCGCCGGGCGAGGCAGAAAACCGTTTTGTTACAATCTGTTAGAGGAGATCGCTGCGCGACAGCCAGAAGACCTCGCCTTCGCTGAGCTCCGTGTCGAGCCAGATGAAGGGCAGTCTCGGGTAGGCGGCTTCGAGCGGCGGGCGGCCGCGGCCGATCTCGCACACCAGCCCACCGCTCTTCGTCAGATGCTTCGGCGCTTCCGAGAGAATGCGATGGACGAGGTCCAGCCCGTCCTCACCCGCCGCGAGCGCCATACGTGGCTCGTGCCGGAACTCGGGCGGCAGCCTGGCCATGCCGCCGGCATCGACATAGGGCGGATTGCTGATGATCAGGTCGTAGCGCCGGCCCTGCAGCGGCTCGAAGAGATCGCCGCGATGCAGGGTGATGCGCTCGCCCAGCCGGTGCGTCGCCACGTTGCGCCGCGCCAGCGCCAGCGCGCCGGCCGAGAGGTCGACGGCGTCTATCCTCGCGCGTGGAAAGGCCAGCGCCGCCAGGATCGCGAGACAGCCGGAGCCGCAGCAGAGATCGAGGATGCGGCGCGGCTTCGCCGTCGGCAGCGCGCCGCCGGCCAGCAGGTCGCCGATGAAGGAGCGCGGGATCAGCGCCCGGCGGTCGATGTGGAACCGCACGCCGTGCATGTAGGCGGCTTCCAGCAGATAGGGCGCCGGCATGCGCAACGCGATGCGTGCCTCGATCAGGGTCATGAGCCGGGCCTTCTCCGGCGCCGTCGGCACGAGGTCGAGCCACGGGTCGATGCGGGCGATCGGCAGGCGCAGCGCTTCGAGCACCATGAAGGCCGCCTCGTCGACCGCGTTGGTCGTGCCGTGCCCGTAGGCCAGGCGCGCAGCGCGAAAGCGCGCCACGGCGAAATGGAAGAAATCACCCAGGGTGACGAGAGAGGATTTTGTCGCGCGAGCCATGCCGGCCTACATTACCGGATATGAATCGCCGCGCGCTTCTTTTCGCCGGACTCGCCGTCGCGGCGACCGCCGCCGCTCCGGCGCACGCGGCGCCGGCGGACATCAGGGTCATCCTGATCGGGGGCCCGGACTGTCCGCCCTGCGTGCGCTGGAAGCGCGAGTATCTCGCCGGTTGGATCGCCTCGCCCGAGTTCCGCCAGGTCGTCTGGGAGGAGGTCGAGGCGGCGCGCTTCCGCGAAGTCTACCAGGAGCGATACTGGCCGGGCGATCTCGCATCCATCCTGGCCCAGATTCCGCGCAAAAGCGGGGCGCCGCGCTTCCTGATCGTGCAGGCGGGCCGCATCGTGTCGAACCATCTCGGCGTCAGCAAATGGGCCGACACGCTCGACGATCTCCGCAAACTCCTGGGATAGCAACATGGCAGGCGCACTCGACGGTCTGGTCGTCCTCGACCTCACGACCCATCTCTCCGGTCCCTTCTGCGGCATGCAACTCGCCGACATGGGCGCCGACGTCATCAAGATCGAGAGCCCGCAGGGCGATTCTATGCGCGGCGCGCCGCCGTTCGTCGAGGGCGAGTCGGCGCCCTTCATGCTGTGGAACAGGAACAAGCGTGGCCTGAGACTCGACCTCAAGAACGAGGACGACCTGGCGGTGTTCTGGGAATTGGTCGACGGCGCCGACGTGGTGCTGGAGAATTTCCGGCCCGGCGTGATGAAGCGGCTCGGTCTCGGCTGGGAGGCGCTGCACGCGCGCAACAGGCGGCTGGTGCTGGGCTCGATCTCGGGCTTCGGCCAGACGGGTCCCTATGCGGGCCGCGGCGGCTTCGACCTGATGATCCAGGCGATGTCGGGCCTGATGTCCGTGACCGGTCCGAAGGACGGCCCGCCCTATCGCATTCCACTCGCCATCTCCGACGTCGGCGCCGGCCTCTATCTCACCATCGGCGTGCTGAGCGCGCTGCAGGCGCGGCACCGGACTGGGGAGGGGCAGTGGGTCGAGACCTCGCTGCTCGAGGCCACCGTGTCGCTGGGCGTGTACGAGGCCGCCAACTACTTCGCCAACGGCCTGCGGCCCGAGAAGCTCGGCCAGGCGCATCGGGGCTCCTCGCCCTACCAGGTGTTCCAGACGGCGGACGGTTGGTTGACCATCGGCGGCGCGCAGCAGAACTTCTTCCGCCGCCTCTGCGCCCTAATCGGCCGGCCCGACCTGCCCGAGGATCCGCGCTTCAAGGCCAACGCCGACCGGGTGAAGAACAACGAGGCGATCGTCGCCATCCTCCAGGCCGAGATCGTGAAGCGCACGACCGACGACTGGATGGACACCCTCGAGAAGGAAGGCATCCCGGCCGGCCCGGTGCTGCATCACGACGAGGTCTTCGCCGATCCGCAGATCCTGGCGCGCGGCATGGTGGCCGAGGTCGAGCATGCGAAGGCCGGCCGGCAGAAGACACTGGGTGTGCCGCTCAAGCTGTCGGCGACGCCGGGCGGGGTCCGCCGTGCCGCGCCGACGCTCGGCCAGCATGACGCGGAGATTCGCGGGAAGAGGCGGTAGGGCGAGTCACCAGCGCGAACGCTGGTACTTATCAGGCACCCCGTCGCCGTTGCGGTCGCGGTCGTAGCGGTCGGGGATGCCATCCCGGTCGCTGTCCCGCGCGCGACGATAGGACGGTCTTGGCGGCGCCACCGGCACCGGCACGTAGCGCGTCTCGGTGATCACCTGCGGCCGGGGCGGCGGCGGTGAATAGTAGGTCGGGGCCGGGCGGTAGTAGCTCGGCTGGCGGACGTAATTGCCGGAGTAGCCGGAATAGCCATAGTTCGAGCCGTAGCCCGGACTGTAGCCGTAGGTCGTCGGATAGCCCGACTGTTCGACGCACCCCGCCGTCACCACCACGAGGCTCGCGGCGGCGAGCCAACTGACGCAGCGCATTCGTTCCCTCCACCGGGACACCCGATGTCGAGTGAGCGTCCCACGACGCAGAATCGCGAGCGACGGCGGCGGCGCGTGGACGCAAAGCGGTCTTATTGAAGGCGGGCCGTGATCGAGTGGTGACCGGACGCAGAAACGGCTCCCGGATTTTTCCGGGAGCCGTCCTGTGTCGTTGAGTGGCGCCTAGCGCTGGAAGGCGTCGGGGATGTGGTCGCCATTGGCATCGATGTCACGCCGGTTCGGAACGCCGTCGCGATCGTAGTCGCCGTTGGGCCCGCGGCTGCCCTGATAGCCGTAACGCGGGGCGTTGCTGTAGCGCGGAGCGTTGTTGTAGTAGCCGCTGTTGTTGTAGGCGTAGTTGCCGCCATAGGCCGGACGGCTGTTGTAGTAGCCGGCGTTGTAGGCGGGCCGGGTGTTGTAGCCGCTGTTGTAGGCGTACGAATTGTCGTAGCCGGTCTGGGTACAGGCGGCGGTCGCGGCCAGCAGGCCCGCCGCCATCACGAACTTCAGCTTGTTCATCGCTACCTCCGTTTCGGGTCGAACCGTGTCTCGCGACAGGCACTTGTCCCTAGAACGAGGTACGCCGCCCGAAGTGGCATCGGGCGGGCGAAAAGTTGAAGTTTGGTAAAGCCCGTTTGCCCGGCAACCGCGAGGGGTGCCGGGCGTTGTCGGCCTCTTTCGCTTAGAGCGCGCCGGGCGCCGGTCCGCGCGAGACCTTGGCGTTGAGCTTCGGCGGATGCGTCACGATGGACTTCAGGGCCGGCACGGGCTTGCGCAGCCTGGCGATGTTGGGCAGCGGACGCGCGAGGACGGGGTTGGTCTTGAACGCCTGTTCCATCGCATGGGCGGCGCCCAGCACCTCGCCGTCGCCGCGGAAGCGGCCGACGACCTGCAGGCCGAACGGCATCTTCCTGTCGTCGACGCCGCAGGGCAGCGACACGGCCGGGTTCGACGTCAGAGTGACGAAGTACTTGGTCGCCATCCAGTGGTAGTAGGTGCCGAGCTTCTTGCCGTCCATCTCCTCGATGTAGAGCTGCTTCCAGGGGAAGGGCGAGAAGCCGACGGTCGGGCCGATGACGAGGTCGTAGTCCCTGTAGATCTCCTGGAACGCCCGGAAGATCCGGGTCTGCTCGCCATGTGCCCAGGCGAAGTCCGCAAGGCTGAGCTTCGCGCCGAGTTCGTAGTTGGCGATGATGTTCGGCCCCAGCATCTCGCGATTGTTGTTGTAGGCGTCGTGGTAGCGCGACAGGAAGCTCACCGCGCGAATGACGTCGAAGCAGCGGTCGGCACCGCCATAGTCGACATCGACCTTGTCGAGGCTGCGGAAGAACGGCTTCATCGCCTTGATCTTCTCGCGGAAGGTCTGGCGGATCGACTTCTCGACCGGTGCGCCCCCGAAATCCTCGGTGTAGGCGACCCGCAGGCTTCCCAGATCGACCGGCCACGGCTCGGCATAGGCTTCCGGCTCGAGCGGGAAGGAGAGCGGATCGCTATCGTGCTGGCCGACCTGCGTGGCGAACAGCAGGCAGACATCGGCGACGCTGCGGCCCATCGGTCCGAGCACCGAGATCGGCGTCCAGCCCATCGCGCGGCGCTCGACAGCGACCATACCGGGCGAGGGGCGGAAGCCCACGACGCCGCAGAAGGCGGCGGGATTGCGCAGGCTGCCGCCGGTGTCGGAGCCGGTGCAGACAGGCAGCATGTCGGTGGCGAGCGCGGCGGCCGAACCACCCGACGAGCCGCCGGCATTGAGCATCGGGTTGAACGGATTGCCGGTGGCGCCCCAGACCGGGTTGCGGCTGTTCGAACCCGCGCCGAATTCCGGCACGTTGGTCTTGCCGACGACGATGGCGCCCGCTGCACGGACCCGGCCCACCATCACGTTGTCGTAGCCCGGCACGTAGTCGCGATAGAGCGGCGAGCCGTAGGTGGTGAGGAGGTCCTTGGTCTCCTCGAGGTCCTTGATGCCGGTCGGCAGGCCGTGCAGCAGCGGCAGGTCCTCGCCGCGGCGCACCGCGGCCTCGGCGGCCTTGGCTTCCTTGCGGGCGCGGTCGACGCACATCGCCGTCACGGCGTTCACCGCCGGGTTCACCTCCTCGATGCGCTCGAGGCAGGCGTCGAGCAGCTCTACCGGCGAGATTTCCTTGGTGCCGATGCGGCGGCGCAGTTCGACCGACGACAGCGTGACGAGTTCTTCTTTCGACATTTCTTCCTCTTCCTGAAATCGACTAGGGCCGGTGCAGCTGGACCGGTTCGCGCGTCACCGTGCGGCGGCCGTTCTTGTAGGCGGCAAGGACGGGCGCGATGGTCCTGAGCGCCATGACGGCGTCGGGGGCGTCGAGGACGACCAGATCGGCCGGGCCGCCGACGGCGATCCCGTAATCGTCCTTGCGCATGAGCTTCGCCGCCGTCGTGGTCGTCATGTCCCACAGCGCCTTCACCTCGTCGTCGTTGGCGCGCTGGGTGACGATCGCGTGCATGTTGACCTGGCGCAGCAGCTGGCCGTCGCCGAACGGTGTGAACGGATTGAGGATGTTGTTGGAGGCGACCGAGCAGGTGACGCCGCGCTCGGTCAGGAAGTTCAGGTCGAGGACGTTGCGCGGCACGTTGTGATCGGTGTGGCGGCCGCCGAGATAGAGGTCGGTCGCGGTCAGCACCGTCGCGGCGACGCCGGTGTCGGCCATGCGCCGGGCGACCGTGTCGAGGTCCTTGAACGGCATGGTCGAGAGCTTGCCGACGTGTCCCACGGCGACCCGGCCACCCCACTTGTATTTCTCGGCGAGATCGCAGACCAGCAGCGTATCGAGATGCTCGGCCGTGGGGCCGCTGTCGACATGCATGTCGATGTCGGCATCGAACTCGCGTGCCATCTCGAAGACGCGATGGATCTGGGCGGCGCTGTCGCTGTCGTAGCTCGGCGCCGCGCCGACGACCCGCGCGCCGTTCTTCAGCGCCTCGACCATCAGCTCGTCGGTGCCGGGATTGTTGGTCAGTCCTTCCTGCGGCATGACGCAGAGCTCGATGTCGATGGCCCATCTGTACTTGTCGACCAGCGCCTTGACGCCCTCGAAGCCGCGCATCCCGATCTTGGGATCGACCTCGCAATGCGGGCGCATGCGGGTGGCGCCATGGCTGATGCATTTCTCGATGGTGGCCGAGGCCCGCTCGATCACGTCCTCGACCGTCATCGTGTGCTTCACCGCCGACACGCGCTCCATCGCGAGGTGCGGCATGCGCCTGGTGTTGTGCTCGCAGCGGCCGAGGATGCAGGCCTTGTCGAGATGGATGTGGGTGTCGACGAAGCCCGAACAGACCAGGCGGCCATGACCCTTGTATTCTTCCCGGGCGTTGCCGCCGAGCTTCGGGGCGATCGCGGCGATGCGGCCCCGGACGACGCCGATGTCGGTCGTCGGTTGGTCGGGCGTACTGTCGGCGAGCCGCACATCGCGCAGGACAAGGTCGAAATCCATCATCACTCCAGTCGCCGGCGGCGGCCGGCACGCATGTTGCACCATGCCGTCGTCCAATAACAGCCCGACGGCCCCGGAGGCTCAGCAAGAACCATGCTCTCTCGACGTCATCTCCTGTTCGCCGGCGCTGCCGCCGCCACCGTCGCGCCTTCGGGTCTCGCTGCGGCACAGACCGCCGCCTGGCCGACCAAACCGATCCGCTGGATCGTCAACTTCCCGCCCGCGGGCGCCGCCGACATCATGTCGAGGGCACTGGCGGAGTATTTCGGAACCAAGCTCGGCCAGCCCATCGTCGTCGAGAACAAGCCCGGCGCCGGCGGCATGCTGGGGGCCGACATCGTCGCCAAGGCTCGCGGCGATGCCTACATCGTCATGATCTCCAGCGCGGCTTCCCATGGCATCGGACCCGTTCTCTACAAGGACGTCCCCTACGATCCGGTGGCCGATTTCACGCATATCCATCTGGTCGGCACCTTCCCGAGCGTGCTGGCGGTGAACGGCACCTCGCCGATCGGCTCCGTGCAGCAGCTGATCGAAATGGCGCGCGCCAAGCCGGGCGAGGTCACCTATGGATCCGGCGGCAACGGCACGATGAACCATCTCGTCGGCCAGTTGCTGGCCCTCGCGGCCAAGGTACAATTCACCCACATTCCCTATCGCGGCTCTGCGCCGGCAATGAACGACCTGATGGGCGGACAGATCACCGCCCTGATGGAGAGCCTGCCGACGGCGAGCGGCCACTTCGCGTCCAAGAAAATGAAGCCGCTGGCGGTGAGTGAGGCCCAGCGCGCGCCGACCCTGCCGGACGTGCCGACCTTTCGCGAGGCGGGATTCCCGGAGGTGGTGGCGACCAATTGGTTCGGCTTCTCGGCACCGGCGGGATTGCCGCCCGAGATAGTCAAGCGCTGGGAGACGGAAATCGCCGCAGCCCTGCAAAGTGCCCAGATAAAGGAGCGTTTCGACAAGCTCGGCATCCGGCCCGGCACGCTCGACGGGGCCGGCTACACCGCACTCGTCCGCACCGAGTTGCCGCGCTGGCGCGAGGTGATCAAGGCGGGAAATATCCGCGCAGACTGATTGCCTCATGCGCCGCTTCCGGCACAATGCGCGCCGGAGGAAATCAAGATGGTGCATCCGCTTCGCGACAAGGCGGCCGTCAGCGGCATTGGCGAGACCGCATACACGCGCGGCACGACCAAGAGCGGGCTCGCCCTGCAGCTCGAGGCCAGCCTCAAGGCGCTCGACGATGCCGGGATCGACCCGCGCGACGTCGACGGCGTCATTCCGTATTTTCCCGGCGGGGCGATTGCCGAGGACTTTGTTGCCAATCTCGGCCTGAAGGATCTCACGCTCTCGGCCTTCATCCCGATGGGCGGCGCCACCTGCGTGGCTGCGCTCCAGATGGCGGCGATGGCGGTGACGACGGGCGTCTGCAAGCACGTGCTGATCTCGGTCGGCCGCACCGGATATTCGGGCTCGCGCGTTTCCACCCGCCTGCAGCAGTTCCCGGTGTTCGCACAGGCCGCCGAATTCGAACTGCCGATCGGCATGTTCGCGCCGGCCCAGCTCTATGCCCAGGGCGCGCGCCGCCACATGGAGCTCTACGGCACGACGGCGCGGCAGTTTGCCGAAGTGGCCGTCGTCATGCGCCAGCATGCGATCCTCAACGGCAACGTGGTGATGAACAAGCCGCTCACCGTCGAGGACCACCACGCCTCGCGCATGATCGCCGACCCGTTCCGCCTGTTCGACTGCAGCCTCGAGAGCGACGGCGGCGCGGCGGTCGTCGTCAGCGCCGCCGATCGTGCCAGGGACCTCCGCAAGCCGCTGGTCACCATCGCCGGCGTGGCCGAGGGTCATCCCGATTCGCCGGCATCGATCGCGCAGCGCCCGGACATACTGGAGTTCGGCCTCGTGAAATCGGCGCCACGCGCCTACGCGATGGCGGGCGTCGGGCCGAAGGACATCGACGTGGCCGAGGTCTACGACTGCTTCACCTTCACGGTGATCCGCCAGCTCGAGATCCTGGGCTTCTGCAAGACCGGCGAGGGCGGGCCGTTCGTGATGGACGGCCGCATCGCGCTGGGCGGCGAGCTGCCGATCAACACCCATGGCGGGCTGTTGAGCCAGGGGCACGTCGTGGGCCTCAACCATGTGATCGAACTGACACGCCAGCTGCGCGGCGAGGCCGGCAGGGCGCAGGTGAAGGATGCCGAGACCGGCCTCGTCACCGGCTATGGCGACATGGGCGACGGATCGATCGCCATCCTGAGGAGGGCGGCATGAGCCAGGCTTCCGCACCCGCTGCTCCGCCGGCACCTGAGCGCCCGCTGCCGACGCCGACCCGTGAGAGCCAGCCCTATTGGGACGGCATGCGCGAGGGCCGCTTCCTGCTGCAATACTGCTCGTCCTGCGGCAAGGTCCGGCACTATCCGCGGCCGGTCTGCCCGCACTGCTTCTCAATGGAAAGCGAGTTCAAGGAGGCGCCGCTGGGCGGCAGCCTCCATGCGTGGACGGTCTGCCACCATCCGTTCAACTTCTTCTTCAAGGCCTCGACGCCCTACATCGTGGCGCTGGTCGACATGGATGCCGGCGTGAGGGTCAATGCGCAGCTGCACGGCATTCCCGAGTCCGAGCTGAAGATCGGCCGGCGCGTGAAGCTCGGCTTCGAGCCGGTCAACAAGGAAGTGACGTTGCCTGTCTTCGTCGCCGAATAGAGTAATCCTGGGAGGAAAATCTTGAAGCGTTCCGTTTTCGTGGCGTCGGCTGTCGCCGCGCTGCTGCTGCCGTTCGCCGCCTCGGCACAGACCGACTGGCCGCAGAAGCCGGTCTCGCTGGTCGTGCCCTATCCGCCGGGCGGCGTGAACGACGCCGTGGCCCGCGTCTATGCCGAAAAGCTCTCGGCCGAACTCGGCAAGCCGTTCATCGTCGACAACCGCGCCGGCGCGGCCACCACCGTGGCGTCCAACTTCGTCGCCAAGGCCGCGCCCGACGGCTACACGATCTATGCCGCCGGCACCTCGCTGATCATCAATCCGACGCTCACGGGCCAGGTGCAGTACGACCCGAACAAGAGCTTCGAACTCGTCTCGCTGATGTCGTTCACTCCCTTCATCCTGCAAGTGAACGCAGAGTTCCCGGCAAAGAACATGGCCGAGCTGATCGCCTACGTGAAAGCCAATCCCGGCAAGTTCAACATCGCGAGTTCGGGCATCGGCGCCACCAACCATCTCGCCGCCGAACTCTTGAAGGCCCAGGCCGGGCTCAACATCACGCACGTCCCCTATAAGGGTGGCGCGCAGGCCGGTCAGGACGTGGCCTCGGGCCAGGCCCAGATGATGTTCTCCGCGGCGCTGGAGGCCAAGCCGGTGCTGGCGACCGGCCGCACCCGGGCCATTGCCATTTCGAGCCTCAAGCGCTCGCCGGCCTTCCCCGACATCCCGACCGTGGTCGAGGCGGCGGGCCTGCCCGATTTCGAGGCGGTGTTCTGGCAGGGAATGGTGGTGCCGGCCGGCACGCCCAAGGCGATCGTCGACAAGCTGCAGAAGGCGATCGCCAAGATCGCGGCCGAACCCGGGATGATCGATCGTTTCAAGCCCCAGGGCGTCGAGATCCGCGCCTCGACGCCGGCCGAATTCAAGACCTTCCTCGACAAGGAGGAGAAGCGCTGGACGAGGCTGATCAAGGAACAGAACATCAAGCCGGAATAGGCGCTCGGCTTAGAGCGCTTTCCGAAGCGTGAGATTGAAGCGGCGGCGTCCGGTCAGCGGATGCTCGCCGCTTTTCAATGCCAGCACGCCGTGATGGAACAGGCGGGCCGGGCCGCCCCACACGACCACGTCCCCATGCTCCAGCGTGATTTTCCGGATGGGATTGGCGCGCTTCGGTCCGCCGAACTGGAAGGTGGCGGGCAGGCCGAGCGACACCGAGACGATGGGATGGGCATAGTCGGCTTCGTCCTTGTCCTGGTGCAGCGAAAGCCTCGTGCCGGGCTCGTAGCGATTGATCAGGCAGGCGTCGGGAACGAAGTCCGTGAATCCCGCCGCGGTCGCCGCCTCGTCGGCCAGCACGAGGAACTCCTGCGGCATGGCGGGCCAAGGCGCGCCACCCTGCGGATCGTGCGCCTGGTAGCGGTATCCCGTTCGATCCGTGACCCAGCCGGCGGCGCCGCAATTGGTCATCGCCACCGACATCTCGAAGCCTCCGGGCGTCACCATGTGCCGGAACGGCGCCTCGGCCGCGATCGCCTCGACCGCCGTCAGCAGCGCGACATCACGCTTTCGAGCGAAGCCGCGCAACACCAGGGCGCCCCGCGCCAGCGCCTCCGTTCCGCCATCTGCGTCGAACAGGTTTTGCTGCATGATACTGATATAGGGCATCTTTCGTCGGAAGCATCGGGAGTAGCGTGATGAACAACTGGACGACCGTCGCCGCCGTGATCGTCGCCGGTCTGGCGACCGCGGCCGGCCCCGCCGCCGCGCAATCGGGGGAGGCTTCGAAGGGTCAGCGTGTCTTCAACACCCAGTGCCGCTCCTGCCACACGCTGGAGAAGGACGGCGCCCAGGTGACGGGTCCCAACCTGCACGGGCTGTTCGGCCGCAAGGCCGGTACCAGCCCGGGCTATGCCTACTCCGACGCGATGAAGAATTCGGGCATCGTCTGGGACGAGACGACGCTCGCCGAATACAACCGTGATCCCAAAGGCAAGGTGCCCGGCACCAAGATGATCTACAACGGCGTGAAGAATGCGGGCCAACTCGCCGACCTGGTCGCCTATCTCAAGGAAGCGACGAAATAGGCCGCCTTACTTCGTAAAGCTGTCGCGCGCCCGCAGGTAGGCGAACGAGCCCAGCACGAGGCCGGCGGCCAGGGTGCCGAACACCCAGCGATAGGCCGTGTCGCCGGCGCCGAAGGCTTCGACGACATAGCCCGCGCCGGCCGGCAGCACGGCGAGGCCCAGGCATTGCGCCATGTTCACGGTGGTGACTCCGCGGCCGGCCAGCCGGTCGGGAAACAATGCGCGGCCCTGCGCCACGATCACCGTGCCATAGGCACAGAAGAAGCAGAAGGCGATCAGCAGCGAGACGGCGAGCCAGAGCGGCGGATGGGGCAGGGCCGCCAGGATCGCCAGCAGCAGCATCGAGAGGGCTGCACCGCCGAACACCACCCGCTTGCGTGAGTGCAGGACGCGATCCATCGGCCCGTAGGCCAGGATGCCCAGGATCTGCGCCAGTCCCATCGCCAGCAGCACGTTGCCGCGCGCCACGCCGTCGAGCTTGTGCACGTCGTGCAGATAGGGGCCGCCCCAGACGCCCAGCACGGTCAGCATCGTGGCGTAGGCGAAGAAGTGCATCGAGAGCACGGGGCCGAGGCCGGGCGTCCGCCACACC
Organism: Reyranella sp.; assembly: GCA_046296475.1. Lineage (GTDB taxonomy): Bacteria > Pseudomonadota > Alphaproteobacteria > Reyranellales > Reyranellaceae > Reyranella. Next base: position 53,843 of record JBKBLH010000002.1, on the reverse strand, counting down.
TCCCACAGACCGCGCAGGATCTGCCCCGCCGATTCGCGCCCGGGCTCGGGACCGCGATACTCCGGCGGTCGGTCGCGCACGAAGACGAGGAAGCCCAGCGCGACCAGCAAAGTGACGACCGCGAGGCCCACGAAGCCGCTGCGCCATCCAACCGTGGCCGCGATCCAGGCGAGCGGCGTCGCGGCCGCCAGGGTGCCGATGTTCGAGGCCGCGAACACCCAGGAGAGGCGCGTCGCGAGTTTCGCCGGCTCGAACCAGCGCGAGCACAGGAACACCACCGACATGAAGGAGGCGGCGCAGCCGATGCCCACGATGGTGCGCCCCGCGATCAGATCGGTGGCATCGCCCGCATTGGCGATCCACAGCGAGCCCAGCATGGCGAGCAGCGACAGCGCCGCCACCGTCCGGCGCGCGCCGAATCGGTCGAACCACATGCCGACGGGGATCTGGACCGCGAACAGGGCGAAGAAGAAGGCGCTGCCGGCCCAGCCCAGCTGGCGTGCGCTGAGGTCGAGGTCGCGCACCAGCTCGGGCGCGATCACGCTGTTCGACACGCGATAGAACTGGCTGAGGCAGGTAACGGCGATCAGCAGGATGAGGAGGGGCAGTCTCGACACCATGGCCCGGCTTGCTACCATGGATGCGGCGAACATTCCTTCGGCCTGGACCGAAGGATCGTTCGCGAACCCCGCCGCCTCGACCGACTATGCTACTTGATCGCGGCGGCCGCCTTCGCCTGTCGGCAGGCGAGCGCCAGCGCAGCGCCGAGATCGGCGAGCAGCTTGCCCGTCATCTCGTCGGTGAGCTTGCCGTCGGCGAACTTGTTCTGCGCCTGGGCGATCATGACCTCGGGCTTGTTGAGCGGCCGGCCGTCGAGGAACACCAGCGTCTGGCGGAGCTGGTACTGCGCGCGCGCCGTACCGAGCACGCCCATCGAGGCGCCGAACAGGGCGACCGGCTTGGCGGCGAAAGGCTGCGGGGTCATGCGCGACAGCCAGTCGATGGCGTTCTTGAGCACGCCCGAGATGCCGTAATTGTACTCCGGGCTGACCAGCACGATGCCGTCGGCCTCCAGCATCGCCTTCTGCGCGGCCTGCACCTTGTCGGGGAATCCCTTGGCCTGCAGGTCGGCATCGTAGAGCGGCCAGTCGCCGATCTCGACCGTTTCGCACGTGGCGCCCGCCGGCAGCCTCTCGACGAATGCCTGCAGCGACAGACGGTTGAACGACGCCTTGCGCAGGCTGCCGCAGAAAGCGACGAGTTTCAGGCTCTCGGACATGCAAAGGGTTCCTTTGTCAGAGTGTTCGCGTGGGGCTACATAGGTGCCCCTTGGAAAGTTGGCAAACTCGGGAGCAGAGCGACAGATGATGCGATCCGTATTCATGGCCGCCGGTATTGCTGCCGCTGCATGGACCCTTCCGTCGCCGGTTTCCGCGCAGGACCAGCCTCCCGACAAATGGGTCATGTACTGCTCTTCGGAGGGTGGCCGGGATTGCGGCGCGCAGGCGACGATCGACGGCAACAGCTTGCTCGGCCAGTTCCTGGTGATGCGCTACTCGGCGGCGTACAGGAAGATCTCCGTGGTCGGTGACGGCCAGGGCGTGCGGGCCAGCATCCAGGTCGATTCCAACCCCTTCATCTCGACCAGCATCTGCGGCCAGGGCATCTGCCAGTTCGACGAGGGCAAGTCCGCCGAGCTGCTGCAGCAACTCCGCACGGGCTCGCAGATCCAGATCCAGCTCCAGTTGCAAGGCACGATGGCGGGCCCGTTCACGCAGTCGCTCAAAGGCTTCGAGCGCGAGCTGCAGAGGGCGATCCAGGCGCAGAAGGGCGGCTGACCGGGCGCCGGCTATTCGAGCCGGCGGGAAAACAGCCAGGTCGCGTAGCCCAGGGTGACGCAACCGATCAGCGCCATCGGCCAGAGCTGGGGCCAGGCGAGCGCCCAGGAGATGTCCTGCAGGAAGATCCCGCGGCTCAGGGTCACCATGTAGCGGATCGGATTGAGATGGGTGAGCGCCTGCGCCCAGTCGGGCATGTTGGCGATCGGGGTCGTGAAGCCCGACAGCACCATCGCCGGCGACAGGAACAGGAAGACGCCGAGGATCGCCTGCTGCTGGGTCTTGGCAACCGATGAGATGACCAGCCCGATGCCCACCGCCGACAGGACGAAGATCGCAATCGCGACGTTGAACAGCGCGATGCTGCCGATGAAGGGCACGCCGTAGGCGAAGTGGGTCAAGGCGGCGATGAGGTTCGCCTCGACGAAACCGATACAGAGCGCGGGCACGGTCTTGCCCATGAGGATCTCCATGGGGCGCAACGGCGTGACGAGCAGTTGCTCGAACGTACCGAGTTCGCGTTCGCGGGCGACGGAAAGCGCCGTGATCAGCAGGGTGGCCACGACGGTCAGGAGCACCGTCAGGCCCGGCAGGATGAACCAGCGGCTGTCGAAGTTGGGATTGAACCAGGCACGCGGGTGCAGGTTGAGCTCGGCGACTGCCTGGCCGGCCCGCGCGAGGTTGAAGCTCTCGACGATGCCCAGCGCATAGCTCTGCAGGATGAGGGCGGCGTTGGACTTGCGGCCGTCGAGCAGCAGCTGGACGCGGGCGGCGCGGCCGGCGGCGACATCGGCGGAAAAGGTCTGGCCGATATGCAGCACGGCCTTCACCTTCTGCGAGTCGAGCGCCTCCTGGACGGACAGCGGATTGTCGAACCGGGCGACGACGTGGAAGGCCGGCGAGGCCTCGAAGCGGCTGACCAGTTCCTGCGCCGGGCGTGCCCGGTCCTCGATCCACAGGCCGAGGGCGGCATCGGATACCTCGAAGGTCGCGGCGCTTCCGAAAAGGACGAGTTGAACCAGCGGCGGGACCACGAGAACCATGCGGCTCTTGCGGTCCTTCCACAGCATCTTGAACTCCTTGAGGATCAGCGCGGCGATGCGGCGCCACATCGTCGTTACTCCAGGCTGCGGCGGGTGCGGGCGATGGCCAGCGCGAGAAACAGGAGGGCGAAGCCCAGCAGCATCGCGAGATTGGGCAGCAGCACGGGCCAGACCGTACCGGCGAGGAACAGGGTCTGCAGGCTCGATACGAAGTAGCGGGCCGGAAAGGCCGTCGTCACGACCTGCACCCAGCGCGGCATGCTCTCGATGTCGAACATGAGGCCCGACAGGATCAGCGCCGGCATGAAGGTGACGAGGAACGCGAGCTGCGCCGCGACGAACTGGCTGCGGGCGACGGTCGAGATCAGCAGGCCCATCGCCAGGGAGACGATGAGGAACACCGAGGAAATCGCAATCAGCACCTCGGCGGAGCCGCGGAACGGCACCTCGAACACGACCACCCCGATGAACACGGAGACGGCGAGGCCGCCCAGCCCGAGCACGAAGTAGGCGACCAGCTTGCCGAGCAGGATTTCGGTCATGCTGGCAGGCGAGGCCAGCATCGCCTCCATCGTTCCGCGCTCCCATTCGCGCGCCACCACGAGCGCCGTCAGCAGGGCGCCGATCATCGTCATGACCATCGCGATCAGGCCGGGCACGATGTAGTTGGTGCTGCGGATCTCGGGATTGAACCAGTAGCGGTTCTCGACCGTGATGGGGGACAGGGCGGGCTGCGCGCGGTCCCGCCGGTGACCGAGCAGCCACGCCGCCACGACGCCCTGGGCATAGCCGGTGACGATCCTGGCGTTGTTGGCGTCGACGCCGTTGACCACGATGGCGATGTCGGCGGCGCGGATCGGATCGGCGACGCGCCGCGAGAAGTCGCTGCGCAGCACGACGAAGCCCTCGATGTCGCCGCGCATCAGGGCGGCTTCCGCGGCCTTCGATGTGAGGAAGGAGAAGGGACGGAAGTAAGGGGTGTTGGCGAAAGCCTGGAACAGGCCCGCCGATTCGACGCTGCGATTCTCGTCGACGACGCCGAAACGCACATTGCGCGCGTCGAGCGAGATGCCGAAGCCGATCAGCAGGAGCAGGACCACCGGCATCACGAGCGCGATCGCGATCGACGAGGGGTCGCGCACGATCTGCACGAATTCCTTGTGCAGCAATCCGCCGAAGCGACGGAAGAAGGTTCGGGTCGACGTCATGCGGCGACTGCCCCCTGCCGCTCCGCGTCATGCTCGCGGATCAGTCCCACGAAGGCGTCTTCGAGCGTCGGCTCGGGCAGTTCCGCGGTCACGAACCGCTGCTTCATCGCATGCGGACTGCCGGAGGCGATCATGCGTCCGGCATAGACGATGCCCAGCCGGTCGCAATACTCGGCCTCCTCCATGAAATGCGACGTCACCAGTACCGTGACACCGACCTCCGCCAGGCCGCCGATGCGCGACCAGAACTCACGCCGCATCAGTGGATCGACGCCCGACGTCGGCTCGTCGAGGAACAGGACCTGCGGTTCGTGCAGCAGCGCGCACCCCAGTGCCAGGCGTTGCTTGAAGCCCAGCGGCAGGGTCCCCGCCTCCAGGTCGACGACGGCCCCGAGGTCGAAGCTCTCGATCGTCCAGGCGATGCGGTCCGACCGGCGGCGGCCGGCCAGGCCGTAGACGCCGCTGAAGAAGTCGAGATTGTCGCGGACCGACAGATTGCCGTAGAGCGAGAACTTCTGGGACATATAGCCGATGCGTTCGCGCGCGGTGGCGCGGGCGCGGCCGAGATCGACACCGGCCACATGCGCCGAGCCGGCACTCGGCGTCAGCAGCCCGCAGAGCATCCGGAAGGTCGTGGACTTTCCCGCGCCGTTCGGACCGAGCAGCCCGAAGATCTCGCCGGGCCGGACCGAAAAGCTCACGCGGTCGACCGCCCGGAACTTTCCGAAATCGCGCGTCAGGTCGCGGGCCTCGATGGCAATGCCGTCGGCGGAACGGGAGGTGCCGCCCTGAGGCGATGGTGCCGCGGCAGGCGGTCGGTCGGCCTGGAGCAGGCTGACGAACGCATCCTCGAAGCGCGGCCGTGTCGGACGAGCCGTTGCGTCGTTGCCCACGAGTTCGGCGAGGCCGGGGAGGGCGGATCCCTCCTTCAGTACGAGCCGCAGGCTGCGGCCCTGGATGGTGGCGTCGGCGACGGACGGCAACGCGGCCGCGAGACGCTGGATGCGATGACGCTGGCGCTCGGGCAGGTCGATCAGGAAGGTGCGTCCCTCCAGCCGGTGCGTGAAGTCGGCGGGATTGCCGGCGGCCAGGAGCCGGCCAGCATCGAGCAGCAGGAAGCTGTCGCATCTTTCAGCCTCGTCGAGATAGGCCGTGCTCCAGACGATGCCGACGCCGGTTCCCGCCATGGTCCGCACGATGCGCCACAGTTCGCGCCGTGAGGCGGGGTCGACGCCGGCGCTCGGTTCGTCGAGCAGCAGCAGCTTCGGCTGCGGCAGCAGGGCACAGGCGAGCCCGAGCTTCTGCTTCATGCCGCCGGAGAGCTGCCCCGCGAGCCGGCCGGTGAAGCGCGCGAGGCCGGTGAACTGCAGCAGTGTCTCGAAGCGGTCGCGGCGGACTGCGGCGTCGAGATCGTGAAGGTCTGCCTGCAGGTCGAGATTCTCCTGGACGGTCAGATCCTCGTAGAGGCCGAAGCGCTGCGGCATGTACCCGATCTGGCTGCGCACCGCGTCACGGTCTGCCGCCGTGTGCCCCAGCACTTCCAGCTTTCCCGCGTCGGGCGTGAGCAGGCCGGCGATCAGGCGAAGCAGCGTCGTCTTTCCCGCGCCATCCGGGCCGACGAGCCCGGTGATCTGGCCGGCCCCGATCGCTGCCGTCACGCCCGTCAGGGCGGCCGTGGCGCCGAAGCTCTTGCCCAGGTTCGTGAGCGTGACCGTCTCCGGCATGGCCGGCCTAGCCGGCGCCCAGGGGGACGCGGACCGTGACCGGCATCCCCTGCCGCAGGCGATCGTCGGGGTTCTTGACGAACACGCGCAGGCGATAGACGAGCTGCGTGCGCAGTTCCGTGGTTTCCACGGTCTTCGGCGTGAACTCGGCGGTGGGCGAAATGTAGCCGATCCAGGCCTCGTACGGGCGGTCCGGGTCGGTGTCGGTGACGACCGTTACCGCCATCCCGGACCGGATGCGCCCGAGATCGGGCTCGGAGACGTAGGTGCGGACCCAGACCTTGTCGGTGAGAGACACGGTGAAGATCGGATTCGCGGGGCTCACCATGGCGCCTGGCTCGACGATGCGGCTGAGCACGACGCCCTCCGAGGGTGCCTTCAGGACCGTATCCGCGAGCCGCCGCTCCGCCAGCGAGACGACCGATTCTTCCGACCGCAGCAGGGCCTTGGCCTGTTCGATATCCTCGCGGCGCGGACCGAGTTCGGTCAGCCGCGAGACCTGCTGGGAAAGGTCGAGTCGGGCACGTGCCGAATCGTAGGCATTCTTTGCCTCGTCATAGAGCTGGCGTGAGACGTTCCCGCTGGCCAGCAGCTCCGTCCGCCGCTTGAGCAGGAGTTCGGCGTCGACCACGGCAGCCTTGTTGGCTTCGACCTGGGCGCGGTCGCGGGCGATCTCTTCGGGCCGACTGCCGCTTTCCAGGCGATTCACGACCGCGCGCTGCGCGGCGAGCCTTGCGCGGGCGAGGGCCACGGCGTCGCGATAGGTGTCGGCCTCCATCACCGCCACCGTCTCGCCGGCCTTCACCGCATCGCCTTCCTCCTTGTGCAGTTCCTGCACGCGGCCGCTGGCGTTGAATGCGAGATCGACCTGGCGGATGTCGACATTGCCGTACAGGGTGAGAACCGTCGGTTCCGGTCGCGGCCAGTAGCGGTAGGCGGCACCGCCGGCGGCCAGGACCACCGCGAGCAGCGCGATCAGGGTCGGCCAGCGGCGGCGCGACTGGGGCATTCGGTACTCCACGCATCGGTTGCTGCGTGGAGACCTAGAACCGTTTGGCGGTCCGGCCCTTGATGTCGGTCAAGCCTGGCGACGATAGAGGAAGCAGTTGTCGGCCTTGGGCATCTCGATGCCCTCGTAGAACGTCATGGCCGTCGGCGCCGAGAGCAGCAGGGTGGTGGTCCGGGAGCCGCCGGCGGCGGCGCGGGTTTCCTCGATCAGGCGGCGGCCGATCCCCTGGCCCTGACAGGCCTTGTCGACCGCGAGGTCGGAGAGATAGCAGCAGAAGCAGAAATCGGTGAGCGAGCGCGCGAAGCCGACCAGCCTTCCATCCTGCCGCGCCGTCAGGATCAGGTTGGCATGCTTCAGCATCTGCTCGATGCGGGAACGGTCGGCGATGGGGCGGTTGAGGCCCGACTTGGCCACGACGTCGATGTATTCGTCGGCGCCGAGATGATCCTCGCGCGCATAGATCGTGTTCATTGCGTCAGCCATCTCCTCAGGGCGGCCGAAACCTCGGCCGGTTTCTCCAGCGGCGTAATGTGGCCGCTCTCCGCGATCACCTCGAGCCGGGCATTGGCGATGTCGGTCGCCATCTGCTGGGCGCGCTCCGGGGGCGTCACCCGGTCCTCGCGGCCGACAATCACGAGGGCGGGCATTTCGATCTCGACCAGCAGCGGCCGGCTGTCGGGACGGCCCAGGATCGCCTGCTGCTGGCGCACGAACCCGTCGCCGCCGACCTCGCATGCCATGTCGAATAGCGGCCGCGTGATGCTCTCGTCGCCGACCCGCGACGGATGGACGAGTTGCGGCAACAGCGTCGGGTGGATGCCGTGGAAGCGGCCGATGCGCGTCTGCTCGATGAAGCCGCGCCGTCGTGCGGCCGTCTCGGGCGAATCGGGCCCCGCCTGGGTGTCCAGCAGGGCGATGCGCTCGACCCGCTCCGGCGCGCGGCGGAAGATTTCGAAGGCGACGTAGCCGCCCATCGAGAAGCCGCACAGGGCGAAGGTCGGGGGCGCCACGGCGAGTGCGGCCTCGGCCATCGCCGCCATCGTGTCGTGGTGCCAGAGTTCGGGAATGGTGAAGTCGGCGATGTCCGCGAGCGCCTCGACCTGCGGTTCGAACACGCGGCGTGTGTTGAGCAGGCCCGGCAGCAGCAGGAGCGGAGAACGCGGCATGGCGTGCGGCCTCAGATCTGGATCTGGTTGCCGAGTTCGATAGCGCGGTTGGGCGGGATACGGAAGAACGTCTTGGTGGCCGAGGCCGAGTGGGAAAGCGAAATGAACCAGTCGCGGCGCCAGCGGCCGAGCCGGGAATGCTGCGATGGCACCAGGGTCTCGCGGCCGAGGAAGAACGAGGTCTCCATCTCGTCGTAGGCGATGCCGTGCGGACGGCAGGCGCGCAGCGCCTCGGGAATGTCGGGCTGCTCGGTGAAGCCGTAGTGGGCGATCACCGTGTGGAAACCCTTGCCCAGCCGCTCGACTTCGACCCGGTTGGCGTCGGAAACCACCGGCACGTCCATGGTGTCGACCTGCAGGATGATGATGCGCTCGTGCAGAACCTTGTTGTGCTTGAGATTGTGCAGGAAGGCGGCCGGGGTGTGGCTGGCATCGGCGGTCAGGAAGACGGCGGTGCCGGCGACGCGGTCCGGTGCCCGCTCCATGCGCTCGAGGAACTGCTTGAGCGGCAGGGAGCCCTCGCTCAGCTCCGTCGCGACGATCTTGCGGCCGCGTCGCCAGGTCGTGATCGTGAAGTAGATCAGGAACGCCACGATCAGCGGCAGCCAGCCGCCGTCCGGAATCTTCAGGGCATTGGCGATGAAGAAGGCGATGTCCGGGATGGCGAGGAAACCGAACACCGCCGCGGCCAGCGGCCACGACCAGCGCCAGACCAGGATCGCAACCGCCATGGCGAGCGCCGCATCGACCAGCATTGCACCGGTCACGGCGAGACCGTATGCGCCGGCCAGCGCGCCCGACGATCCGAAGCCGACCACGAGGGCGATGATGCAGGACATCAACAGCCAGTTGACCCTCGGGATGTAGATCTGGCCGATCGCCGTCTCCGACGTGTGCTGGATCTCCATGCGCGGCAGATAGCCGAGCTGGATCGCCTGACGGGTCAGCGAGAACACGCCGGTGATCACCGCCTGCGAGGCGATCACGGTCGCCAGGGTGGAGAGGATCACCAGGAAGATGATGTAGTCGCTCGGCACCAGCTGGAAGAAGACCTGATGGATGATGGCCGGGTTCTCGATGATCAGCGCGCCTTGGCCGAAGTAGTTGAGCAGGAGGCCCGGCATGACGATGCCGAACCAGCCGATGCGGATCGGCTTGCGGCCGAAATGGCCCATGTCGGCGTAGAGCGCTTCCGCGCCGGTGACGGCCAGCACGATCGACCCGAAGGCCCAGAAGATGCCGAACCCCTGGTCCGCTATCAAATAATAGCCGTGGATCGGGTTGATCGCTTCCAGCACGACCGGGTTCTTCGCGATCTGCCATGCCCCGAGCACACCCAGGACCAGGAACCAGATCAACATCACCGGCCCGAAGAGGCGGCCCACATCGGCCGTGCCGCGGGCCTGCAGCATGAAGAGGCCAACCAGGATGACGAGGGCGAGGGGGATGACGAACGGCGTGAAGGCCGGGGTCACCGCCGAGAGGCCCTCGACGGCGCTCATCACCGAGATCGCCGGGGTGATCATGGCATCGCCATAGAAGAGGGCGAGACCGATGACGGCCAGGATGATGATGCCGATGCGGACCTTGGGCGCCCTCCCGTTCAGCCCCCGCGAGGCCAGCGTGGCGAGCGCCAGGACTCCGCCCTCGCCCTTGTTGTCGGCACGCATGATGAGCGCCACGTACTTGATCGTGACGGTGAGCGTGACCGCCCAGAACAGCATGGAGAGGACGCCGAACACATGGTCGGGCGTCGGCGCCATGCCGGAACCGTGCAGGAAGGTCTCGCGCAGCGCGTAGAGCGGGCTGGTGCCGATGTCACCGAAGACCACGCCCAGCGCGCCGACGACGAGCGCCGCCCGCGCCGGGTGGTGCGGGGTGCTCGGGGCCGGCGCGGGTTCGGCGCTGGTCTGGGTTTGGGACGGTTCGGCTGGGGCCATGATGTAGGAACGCCGCCTGGGAGGCGGCGCGGCGAGGGTTTGCGCCGTCGCATCGGCACTGTCAACGCGCCAAATCGGGGGACCGGCGACTAATCCGCTTGACTCGCACAGTCCGTGCGGGCCGCCTTGAGTAAACAAGGGAGGGAGCGCGGCCATGCACGTCGACGTCAGCCAGCCGAGCTTGTATCGCGAGGACAGCTGGGGCCCGCACTTTGCACGGTTGCGGCGCGAAGACCCGGTCCACCGGCATGCAGATAGTCCGTTCGGGCCCTACTGGTCGGTCACGCGCCATGCCGACATCATGAAGGTCGAGCTCGATCCGGCGACCTATTCCTCGGCTTCCGAGTTGGGCGGCATCCAGATCGCCGACCAGCCGCAGGGCGAGGAACTGCCCAACTTCATCCGCATGGACCCGCCGCGCCATACCGCCCAGCGCAGGACCGTGGCGCCGATCGTGGCGCCGTCGAACCTCGCCAACATGGAAGGGCTGATTCGTCAGCGGACTGCCCAGGTGCTCGACGGCCTGCCGCGGGGCGAGACCTTCGACTGGGCCGACCGCGTCTCGACCGAACTGACCGCGATGATGCTGGCAACCCTGTTCGACTTCCCGCAGGCCGACCGGCGCAAGCTGACGCATTGGTCCGACGTGGCGATCTGCAACGTCGAAGCGGAGGATGCCATCGTCAAGAGCAACGAGGAGCGCATGACCGAACTGCGCCACATGGCCGAGACGATGGCGGCGCTGTGGCAGGAGCGCGCCGCACGACCGCCGACCTTCGACCTGATCTCGATGATGGCCCATAGCGAGGCCACGAAGAACATGCCGACGCGCGAGTTCATCGGCAACTTCGCTCTGCTGATCGTCGGCGGCAACGACACGACGCGCAACTCGATGAGCGCCGGCCTGATGGCCATGCTCGACAATCCGGGCGAGGTTGCCAAGGTGAGGGCCGATCCGGGGCTGATGCCGAGCCTGGTGTCGGAAACGATCCGCTGGGCTACACCGGTGATCCACATGCGCCGCACCGCGCGCACCGATTGCGAGCTGGCCGGCAAGCGGATCCGGGCCGGCGACAAGGTGGTGATGTGGTACGTCTCGGGCAATCGCGACGAGACGGCGATCGACGAGCCCGAGCGTTTCCGCGTCGGCCGGCCGAAGGCGCGCCAGCACCTGTCCTTCGGCGCCGGCATCCATCGCTGCGTCGGCGACCGGCTGGCCGAGATGCAGATCCGGATCCTGTGGGAGGAACTGTTGAAGCGCGACCTCGACATCGAGGTCGTCGCACCGCCGGTGCGCCTCTATTCCAACTTCATCCGCGGCATCCGCTCGCTGCCGGTCAGGATCCGCGCCTGATCGTCTCGACGCCGGCGGCGAAGGCCTGTTGCAGCAGCCACACGTCGCCCGCGATCGAGACGAAATCGTAGCCGAGCTTCACGAAGTGCGCGGCCTGCTTCGCGTCGACGGCAAGGCGCCCGGCCGACTTGCCATGCTTTTTCGCCGCCGCAATCGTTGCCTTCTCGGCAGTCAGGAAGTCGGGATGGTCGAACGCGCCAGGCTCGCCCATGGCGACGGTCATGTCGTTGTGGCCGAGCCACAACATGTCGACGCCCGGCATCGAGGCGATTTCATTGGCGGCGGCGGCACCGCGCGGATCCTCGACCTGCAGGATGATGGCGGTGCGCGCATTCTGTTCGGCGAAGCGCGGCAGCAGCGGCTCGGAACGCATGGCGAAGCGCTCGTGGGCGAGGCCCAGCGCCACACCGCGAGTACCGTCGGGCCAGTATTTTGCTGCGTCGAGCACGGCCTTGGCCTGCTCGACCGAGGAGACGATCGGGACCATCACGCCATCGGCGCCGGTATCGAGCGCGCGCGAGATGTGATGGCGCGACTGCGAGGGCACGCGCACGACCAGCGGGAGGTTCGCGGCCTGCATGTACCGCACGACCTGGCGCACGGTGTCGAAGCCGAACCCGGTATGCTCCATGTCGAGCACCGCGAATTCCGCGCCGGCCGCCTTCAGGATCTGGCCGATTCCCGGCGTGGTGAACTCGAACAGGAATGTGCCGATCTTCGTGGACCCGGTGCCGACGAGTGCGCGCAGGCCGACGCCTGCCCCATTGTTTGCCCGGTTACTTGCCATTGTCGTTTCCCCCTGTAGGGGAGCGATGCTAGCGTGATCCGTCCCCATCACATACCTGCTTTAGGGAGAGAATCATGAAGCTCTATTACATGCCCGGCGCCTGCTCGGTCGGCATCCACGTCCTGCTCGAGGAGATCGGCAAGCCCTACGACGTGCACAAGGTCGACGGCGCCAAGCAGGAGCAATATGGGCCGGACTTCGTGGCGCTCAATCCGAAGTCGAAGGTGCCGACCCTGCAGCGCGACGACGGCTCCGTGCTGACCGAGTTCCCCGCCATCGCCGTGTGGCTCGCCTGCAAGAATCCCGAGGCGGGCCTCCTGCCGACCGATGCCGACGGCGAGGCGCGCGCGCTGGAGGCGATGGACTATGCGGTCTCGACCATGCACATGCAGGGCTTCAGTCGCATGTTCCGCCCGGGCAACTACGCGCCGAGCGAAGCCGACCACGACAAGGTCAAGGCGCGCGGCAAGGAGATCATGGAGAAGGGCCTGGCGCTGATGGACAAGGCGCTCGAGGGCAAGGAGTACCTCGCCGGCAAGTTCTCGGTGGCCGATGCGGCGCTGTTCTACGTTTCCTTCTGGGCGGCCGCCCGCATGAAGATGCCGCTGCCCAAGAACGTCGCCGCCCACTACGAGCGCATGAAGGCCCGGCCGGCCGTGAAGCGCGTGCTCGAGAAGGAAGGCCTGTCGGCCGCTGCCTGATCCGATCGCGATAAACGGACCGCTGCGTTCGCGTGGCGGTCCGAGCGCGCACCTTCGGTCGCGCCGTGCGCTGAGCTAAGCTCGGGCCATGTCCTTGCCCGCCTCCCTGCGTGATCGCCTCCGCCTGCCGCTGATCGCGGCTCCCATGTTCCTGGTCTCCGGGCCGGCCCTCGTGACGGCCGCCTGTCGTGCGGGTGTCGTGGGTTCGTTCCCAACCGCCAACTGCCGCACGGTCGAGGAACTCGATGTCTGGCTGGGAGGCATGACGGACGACGCGAAGCGTGCCGCCGATGGTGAAGGTCGCCAACCCGCGCCGTGGTGTCCCAACCTGATCGTCCATCGTTCCAACCCGCGCGTGCCCGATGACCTGGCCGCCGTGCTGCGCCACAAGGCCGAGATCGTGATCACCTCGGTCGGCTCGCCCGAGCCGGTGATGAAGCCCCTGAAGGATGCGGGTTGCCTCGTGCTGGCCGACGTGGCGTCGGTGCGTCACGCCGAGAAGGCGGTTGCGGCGGGCGTAGACGGTCTGGTGCTGCTGACGGCCGGTGCCGGCGGCCAGACGGGCTGGGCCAATCCCTTCGCCTTCGTGCGCGCCGTGCGGGCGTTCTGGGACGGGATCGTCGTGATGGCGGGCGGCATGGCCGACGGTCACGCCGTGGCCGCCGCCCGGGCCCTGGGCTGCGACCTCGCCTACATGGGCACGAAGTTCATCGCCACGCGCGAGAGCCTGGCCAAGGACGCCTATAAGCAGATGCTGGTGTCGAGCCGTCTCGACGATGTACTGCTGACCCGCGCGTTCACCGGGCTCGAAACCAACATGCTGCGGCCGTCGATTGCGGCGGCGGGCCTCGACCCCGACAATCTGCCCACGCGTGGAAAGATCGACATTTCCAAGGACATCAACGCCGCCGAGCGCGAACGGCCGGATGCCAAGCGCTGGAAGGACATCTGGAGCGCCGGCCATTCGGTCTCGGGCGTGGCGGACGTCCCGACGGTCGCCTAGCTGATCGAGCGCACCGCCGGGGAGTATGACGCCGCGCGCCGGTCAGTGCAGGGCGTATAGGCCGGAGGCGAAGCGGAATTCGGCAGGCTTGATCAGCTGCGTGTTGGCAACGGTCACCTTGTGCAGCTTGCCGTCGAGATTGCGGTCCCAGAAATCGAGGAACTTGGTGAGGGCGGGGAAACGAGGCGCCAGATCCAGATTCTGCCAGACGAAACTCTGTAGAACGTGCTTGTGATCGGGCATCCAGTACAGGATTTCGGCGGTCGTGATGCGGTAATCGTTGAGCTGCGCAACAAAACTACGATCCATTTAAGCCCTCCTTGACTTGGTGCGCCGGGAAGCATAGTCACGCACCCGCAAGAAAATCAGCAAAAATCGTTCCAGATCAAATAGTTAGCAGCAGTCCCGCGTGATTGCTGCTAGTGCGAACCTACTTTGGGAACCTCTTGCGCCCCGCCTTGACTCGAGCATCCGGTATCCCTAAATGCCGTGCGCCATTGGCACTCACCGTTCGTGAGTGCTGACAGCACAACACATTCGCCGCGGCCGCGAGGTCGCGCAGGGTCAATCGATCACTGGAGGAAGAACCATGAAGTTCCGTCCGCTTCACGACCGGGTTGTGGTCAAGCGCGTCGAAGAAGAAAGCAAGACCAAGGGCGGGATCATCATCCCCGACACCGCCAAGGAAAAGCCGATGGAAGGCGAGATCGTCGCCGTCGGTCCGGGCGCCCGCGACGAGAAGGGCAACCTGGTCCCGCTCGACGTCAAGAAGGGTGATCGCGTTCTGTTCGGCAAGTGGTCCGGCACCGAGATCAAGCTCGATGGCGAGGATCTCCTGATCATGAAGGAATCCGACATCATGGGCATCATCGAAGCGTCCGCCTCGATGAAGAAGGCCGCCTGAGCTTCGCTCGGCTTCACTGAAACCAACATTCGAGAGGAATAGAAAATGGCAGCCAAGGAAGTCCGGTTCAGCGCCGACGCCCGCGAGCGCATGCTGCGCGGCGTCGACATTCTCGCCAACGCCGTCAAGGTGACGCTCGGCCCGAAGGGCCGCAACGTCGTCATCGACAAGTCGTTCGGCGCGCCGCGCATCACCAAGGACGGCGTGACCGTCGCCAAGGAGATCGAACTCGGCGACAAGTTCGAGAACATGGGCGCCCAGATGGTGCGCGAAGTGGCCTCTAAGACCAACGACATCGCCGGCGACGGCACGACGACGGCGACCGTTCTCGCCCAGGCGATCGTGCGCGAGGGCGTGAAGTCGGTTGCGGCCGGCATGAACCCGATGGACCTCAAGCGCGGCATCGACCTCGCGGTCGAGGCGGCCGTCGAGGACATCAAGGCGCGCGCCAAGAAGATCACGGGCACGGACGAAGTCGCCCAGGTCGGCACGATTTCGGCCAATGGCGACAAGTCGATCGGCAAGATGATCGCCGAAGCCATGAAGAAGGTCGGCAACGAGGGCGTCATCACGGTGGAAGAGGCCAAGAGCCTGGACACCGAGCTGGACGTCGTCGAGGGCATGCAGTTCGACCGCGGCTATCTCTCGCCGTACTTCATCACGAACGCCGACAAGATGATCGCCGAGCTCGACTCGCCGTACATCCTGCTGTTCGAGAAGAAGCTGTCGGGCCTGCAGGCGATGCTGCCGGTGCTCGAGGCGGTCGTGCAGTCGGGCAAGCCGCTGCTGATCATCGCCGAGGATGTCGAGGGCGAGGCCCTGGCGACCCTGGTCGTGAACAAGCTGCGTGGTGGCCTGAAGATCGCCGCCGTCAAGGCGCCGGGCTTCGGTGACCGTCGCAAGGCGATGCTCGAGGACATGGCGATCCTGACCGGCGGTCAGCTGATCTCCGAGGACCTCGGCATCAAGCTCGAGAACGTCACGCTCGACATGCTCGGCAAGGCCAAGAAGGTCATCGTCGAGAAGGAGAACACCACGATCGTCGACGGCTCGGGCAAGAAGGCGGACCTCCAGGCCCGCATCAGCCAGATCCGCGCGCAGATCGAGGAGACCACCTCGGACTACGACCGCGAGAAGCTCCAGGAGCGCCTGGCCAAGCTCGCCGGCGGTGTTGCGATCATCAAGGTCGGCGGCGCCACCGAGGTCGAGGTGAAGGAAAAGAAGGACCGCGTTGACGACGCCATGCACGCCACCAAGGCTGCGGTGGAAGAGGGTGTCGTGGCCGGCGGCGGTTCGGCCCTGCTGTACGCGACCCGTGCGCTCGACAAGATCCGCACGGCCAACGAGGACCAGAAGGTCGGCATCGAGATCGTGCGTCGCGCTCTGCAGGCGCCGGTCCGCCAGATCGCCGAGAATGCCGGCTACGACGGTGCCGTCGTTGCGGGCAAGATGCTCGAGCAGAAGGACACTTCGTTCGGCTTCGACGCCCAGAAGGGTGACTATGGCGATATGGTCAAGGCCGGCATCATCGACCCGGTGAAGGTCGTTCGTACCGCGCTGCAGGACGCCGCCTCGGTGGCCGGCCTGCTCGTGACGACCGAAGCCATGGTCGCCGAGAAGCCGGAGAAGAAGGCCCCGATGATGCCGCCGGGTGGCGACGGCGGCATGGGCGGCATGGACTTCTAAGTCCAGTCTTCTCAGAGACTGCGGAAAGGCCGGGGAGCGATCCCCGGCCTTTTCTTTTGGCGGATGAGAGTTAAGGATCCTTCGCTGCGCTCGGGATGGCACCCGCTTTCGAAGCGACGCACTGCGCAAAATACAACACCGGTGTCATCCTGAGCGCAGCGAAGGAACTTTCCTGCCGTGAATAGCGATCGGCTACTCTCGCGATGATTTTATGATCTGGGCCACTGGGAGGGCTGAAGACATGCGATGGCTCTGGGTGACTGCTGGTGTGTTGCTCGCATTGCCTGCCAACGCTCGCGAGACTCGAGACTACAAGGCCAGCGAGAAGTCGATCCTGAGCTGTATCGAGGCGGCCGAAGCGTCTCTGCTTCAAACCGGCACGGACATCACTCGCCAGTGCATCGGCATAGAAACGCGAAACTGCATGAGCAATGCCGAAGACACCTATCAGCCGCATAAGCGAATGTTCTGCGCCTCCGCGGAGGCCGAGATCTGGACCAAGCTCATGCAGGACGCATTTGCGGCTCTGATTGCCCGCTACACGAAGCATGATGCGGAGGAGAGCAAAGTACAGAAGGGCGTCGAATATGAGCCTGTCGTTCCTGCCTTGAAGCAGGCGCACGAAGCCTGGGAGCAGGGCAAAGATTGCGAGTTCGCCCGCATTCAACCCGGCTGGGCACCGACAGAATTGATGCGCCTGCGCGCTGCGGACGCGATCAAGCGGCGGCGCGCGCTCTGACGTATCGCCGTTGGCTCAGAGGGCAGCCTTATTGAGCGGTAGCGCTTCCTATCCCGTGTCCGTGAAGGGCGTGCTGATCCGCGGCGGTTGCGTCCTGTTGCTGCTCAACGAGCGCGGGGAATGGGATCTGCCGGGTGGCCGGCCCGATCCGGGCGAGGATCATCGGGTGACGCTGGTGCGCGAGGTGCTTGAGGAGACGGGACTCGCCGTGGAAGTCGGCGCGCTGGTCGACGAGCATCTGTTCGAGGTGTTGCCGCAGCGCTTTGTGCGGATTGTTGCCTATGCCTGCTCGCTCGCGACCGAGGGCACGATTGCCCTCAGTCCCGAGCATCACGAGGCAAGGTGGGTCGAACTCACCGCCCTCGGCGAGCGGGTGGCCGACCGCCTTCTGCCCGACGGCTATCTCGGCGCGATTCGCCAGGCTGCCTGCCAGCCCTTGTCGCCGTAGCTGCGGCTCGTCTCCACCTTGAGGAAGCGGTCGTGCGCGCCGGCAGCGCCGAGCCACAGTTCGTTCCAGGAGTCGAAGCCGGCGATGGGATCGGCGAGCCGAAGCTCGCGGGCCAGTTTCCAGCCGTCCATGCGGACGGTGACGGCGCCGTCTTTTTCCTCGGCCGAAATCTCCTCGCCTTCGGCCGCTAGGATTGTGGCGAGCCAGCGGGCGAACAGGCGGGCGCTGTCGAGATCGCCGGTCTCGACGTCGGTCGGCAGGCCGAGGTCGCGCGCGGTCTCCTCGTGGAACTGCAGCCCAACGAGGCGCGCGACGCGGCCCATCTCCAACTGCGCGTCCTTCGGACCGAGGAGGTCCTGCAGCACCGGCAGCATGGTCTGCACGTAAGCCATCGCGTAGGAGCGGTAGGTGCGCAGCCGGCGTTCCTCGGGCCAGCTCGCCGTTTCCAGCTTCGGCTGGGTCTTCCAGTCGATGCGCGGCATCTCCTCGTCGTAGGCGAAGCGCACGCGCTCCTCCTCCTTCAGGGGGCGGCCATAGTCGCAATAGTAGCCTTCGAGGCCGGGCTTGCCGTCGACCGTCATGCCGGTGCAGACGAAGCCGAGGCCGGGGTTCTTCAGGGACACGCCGTTGTGGCCGTGCCAGGCGTGGAGGAATGCCGCCGACACTTCGTGCGGGACGGCGGCGATCGCGGTGCCCTTCCACATCCAGCGCGGCGGCGGGTAGCGAACCCACGCCTTCGTGTCGCTCTCGCGCAGATAGCCTGTCTTCACGCCACCCAGTGCATTGGAATGGTAGTGGTAGAGGGCGCAGGCCGGGGCATCCCTCTCGCCCGCGATGCCGAGCTTCTGCAGGCCGGGCAGGAACTTCTCGAGATGCTGCCGGCGGAAATGGCGGAAGATGTACTCGCGCGCCGTGTCGCTGCCGCGCCGCGAGACGAGGCCGATGACCAGCGCTGTCATCAGCGCATTGTAGAGCGTGCCGACCGCCCGATAGGCGGGTTCGCTAGCCATCATGGCCGTCGATCAGGATCGCCTTGGAATGGCCGGCCTTCAGCCGCATCGCGAGGACGGGCTTGTACTCATCCGAATGATAGAAGCGCTCGGCCCTGGCGCGGTCAGGGAACTCCAGCACGACCACGCGCGCGGGCGTCCAGCCCCCTTCCAGGCTGGTGCAGTGTCCGCCCCGCACGATGAATTTGCCGCCGAACTTCGAGACCAGGCCCGGCGTGTGCTTGCGGTACTCCGCCATCAGCTCTTCGTCCCGGGTGTCGATCTCGACGATGATGTACGCCGCCACGTTATCCTCCCTGGTCAACCGGTTTCCATGGGCAGGGCCGGATCGTTGGCCCATTCCTGCATCGAATTGTCGTACACCGAGACGTTCCTGTGACCCAAGAGGGCGGTGAGCACGAAAGCGTCGAGCGTGGCGGCGATGCCGCCGCCGCAATAGACCAGCACGCGCTTGTCCGGCGCGGCGCCGACGCCCTCGAAGGCGGCGCGCAGCTCGGCGATCGGCTTCAGCGCCTTGTCCGGTCCGAACAGGCTGGCGGCCGGCACGCAGGACGAACCGGCGATGCGGCCGGCGCGGCCATAGACCACGCCGCCCGCGCCGCTGTGCTGGTCGTGGCTCAGCGCATTGAGGGTCAGCGTCGAGGCATCGCCGATCGCACCCTTGATCGCCTCCTTGTCGACGAATATCTCCGGCCGTCCGCGCAGCGACAACGTTGCCGGCGGATGGCTTACGGGCTCGGTCGAGAGCGGGCGGCCTTCGGCTTTCCACTTGTCGAGGCCGCCGTCGAGGATCGCGACCTCGTCGAAGCCGACCGCGCGCAGCATCCACCAGATACGGCTCGCCCATACCGGCGAGGCATGGCTGTAGAGCACGACGAAGGTGCCATGGCCCACGCCCCTGGCCGCGAAGGCCTTGGTGAGTTCTTCCAGTGACGGCAGGGTGAAGCGAAGCTTCGAGCTCTTGTCCGAGAGGTCGGCCTGCAGATCGAGATAGGCCGCGCCCGGTATGTGGCCCTTGTCGTAGTTGGCGCGCCCGCTTTCGGCGATGTAGCGGCCGTCGGGGCCGGGCTTCAGGTAGGTCGTGCAGTCGAAGACGCGAAGCGCCGGCGCGCCGAGCTGGCGCGCGAGATCGTCGGTTGTAATCAGGTTGGCCGAATGGGCCATGAGGCTCTCCCGGGTTTTGGGGAGAGCGGAGACTAGCGCGGTTCTGCCGAACCGTGCCTCAAGTTAAATCGTCTTGGACGGCAGCGGCGGAACGCTGACCGGGCCGGA
Source organism: Reyranella sp. (assembly GCA_046296475.1). Taxonomy (GTDB): domain Bacteria; phylum Pseudomonadota; class Alphaproteobacteria; order Reyranellales; family Reyranellaceae; genus Reyranella. The sequence goes on along the minus strand of JBKBLH010000002.1, from coordinate 34,011 downwards.
CGAGGGCGCGGCGGCGGTCGGCGCCGGTGCCGAAGCCGGCGGCAGCTGACCCATCTCGGGCGACTTCGGAGCGGCCGGGGTCGTGGTGGTCTTCTTCGTCTTCTTCTTCGGTGCCTTCGCGACCTGGACCTTCTTCAGGCAGGCGCTGCGCTGCGAGCTGTTCTTGATCTTGTTGCAGGAAGCGGCCGTGGCAGCCTTGGGTTTGGCCGTGGGGGCCGTGGTGGGCGCAGGCATCGTCTCCCCCTGGGCAAAGGACGGGGCGGCGAAGGCGACCGCAGCGAAGGCGGCCATGCTGGCGATCAGAAGACGCATGAGATTCTCCCGGGCCGCTTGCGGTGAGGGGACAGGGCGGCCTCGCTATATCTCTAAAATGCTATGGTATTCTTGGTATTTATGTCAAATTCTTAATAGGTTAGTCCAACTGCAATCGGATGCGCCGTGCAGGCCATTTTCAACGTCGCCCTGCCGATCTTCGGCGTTATCCTCGCGGGTTTCCTGGCTGGTCGCTGGCGGATCCTGGGGCCGGAGGCAACCACGGCGCTGAATGCCTTCGTGAGCTATTTCGCCCTGCCGGTCCTGTTCTTCGGCACCCTGGCGCGCACGCCGGTGGCTGCCGTACTCGATCCCAGCCTGATGGCGGGCTTCGGCATCGCCGTCGTCGCGACCTTCATCGTCGGCATGATAACCACGCGCCTGGTTTCGCGAGGCGGTCTGGCCCCCATGAGCCTGCAGGGCATCGCCGCCTCGTGGGGGAATGTCGGATACATGGGCGTGCCGCTCTGCCTCGCCGCCTTCGGCGAGCAGGGCCTCCCGCCCGCCATGCTGACGGTGATCGTGACGGCCGTCGTCTCCATGGTGTTCGGCGTCATGCTGATCGAGCTCGAGGTTGCGGCGGGGCATGGCCCGGTGCGGACCTTCCTGCGGGCGGCCTTCAACGTGGCGCGCAATCCGCTGCCGGTGTCGATCGCGCTGGGTATCGTTGCCTCGTGGGTCGGCCTGCCCATCCCGGTGCCGGTCGAGAAGTGGATCGACCTGCTGGGCGCGGCGGCCGCTCCGTGTGCGCTGTTCGCCATCGGCCTGTTCCTGTCGGACAAGTCGATCAAGAGCGGCCTTGCCGAGGCCGGCCTTGCCACGCTGATCAAGCTCCTGCTCCAGCCGCTGGCGGCATTGCTGATCCTGCCCTTTTTCGTGCCGATCGAGTCGATCGCAGGCAAGGTGGCGCTGCTGATGGCGGCGCTGCCGACCGCCGCCAACGCCTTCGTGCTCGCCAAGCAGTTCGACGTGTCGGTCGAGCAGAACACCGCCTCCGTCCTGCTGTCGACGGCCTTCTCGGTGGTGACGGTTTCTGGCTTGCTGGTCTGGCTGCGCGTAACCTGACGAGGAAAGGGGAGAACACCGATGCTTCAGGAATTCAAGAAGTTCGCGATGCGGGGCAACGTCGTCGATCTCGCCATCGGCGTGATCATCGGCGCGGCCTTCAGCAAGATCATCGATTCGCTGGTCGGCGACATCATCATGCCGATCATCGGCCGCATCGCTGGTGGACTCGACTTCACCAACTACTTCATCGGGCTCACGCCCGCGGCCAGCCAGGCCGCGACCTACGACGCCGCCAAGAAGGCCGGTGCGACCCTGGGCTACGGCACGTTCCTGACGGTGACGGTGAACTTCCTGATCATCGCCTGGGTCCTCTTCCTGGTGATCAAGGGCATGAACCGAGTCATCAAGCAGGAGGAAAGTGCGCCGCCGCCGCCCGCGCCGCCGACCAAGGAGCAGGAGCTGCTGACGGAGATCCGCGACCTCCTGAAGGCGCGCGGCTAGGCTGCCGCCTTCGCCTGGTTGAACGTCGCGTCGAGCCGGCGGGCCAGCCCGTCGGAAATCTTGGTGAGCGGCAGCCGGCATTCCGGCGAGGCGATCAGCCCCTGTCGCCACAGCAGATGCTTGATCGGCATCGGGTTGGCCTCGGCGAACAGCATCGGCACGAACCGGGCGAGCGGCGCCCAGGCCTTGCGGGCCCCTGAAAGATCGTTGGCGCGGAAGCAGCGCTCCACCTCGACGAAGCCTTCCGTCGCGAGGTGGCTCGCCGCCAGGATGCCGCCTTCCGCGCCGTTGGCGCGCATGGTGAAGAACAGCGCGTCCTCGCCGGTCAGCACGGCGAACTCGGCCGGCTTGCGGCGCAAGAGTTCGAGTGACTGCTCGACGCTGCCGGAACTGTCCTTCACGCCCACGATGTTCGGCACCTCGGCCAGCTCCAGCAGCGAGTCGTTGGAGAGGTTCACGGCCGTGCGATAGGGGATGTTGTAGATTACCACGTCGCGGTCGGTGGCCGCCGCAACGCGCCGGAAGTGGGCGATCAGCCCGTCCTGACCCGGCCGGTTGTAGTAGGGGCACACCGACAGGATGCCGGCGATCGGCAGGTGACGGAGCCGCTTCAGCTCCTTCTCGACCTTGGCCGTGGCGTTGCCACCGACGCCCGCGAACACCGGCACGCGGCCGTCGGCGACCGCCAGCGTGCGCTCGATCACCGCGGCAATTTCGTTCTCGTCGAGCGCCGGCGACTCACCCGTGGTGCCGAGCGGCAGAAGCCCGTCCACCCCCTTGGCGATGTAGTGGTTCACCAGCCGGTCGAAGCTCGTGAAATCGATGGCACCGTCCTTGAACGGCGTGATGAGGGGCAGCCAGACGCCCGAGATCTTCGTGGTCATGAGGGCAGGTTAGCCACGGTCACCGCATAACAAAAACGAATGTTTTGGATAGGACCGTTCGAAGATGTTTATATAAGCCATGCGCAACGATCTCGACATGGCGCTGGTGCGCGCCTTCCTCACCGTCGTCGAAGCGGGCGGCGTCACGCGGGCGGCGGCGGTGCTGGGCATGAGCCAGGCCGCGGCCAGCCAGCAGATCAAGCGGTTGGAGGAGGCGCTCGACTGCCGGCTGTTCATGCGGCAAGGCCGAGGGCTCGCGCTGGCGCCGGCGGGCGAGCGGCTGCTCGAGCAGGCGCGCCGCCTGGTGGCGATGAACGACGAGGTCTGGGCGTCGATGCGCGCGCCGCAATTCGAGGGCGAGGTCCGCTTCGGCGTGCCCTACGACATCATCGGCAGCTTCGTGCCGGCGATCCTGCGGCGCTTTGCGAAGGCGCAGCCGCGCGTGCGGGTCAGCCTGGTCTGCGAGGATTCGCGCGTGATCCGCGAGGCGCTGAAGTCTGGCGGCGTCGATCTCGCGATGACGACCGAGACGGAGTGCGGCCGCCACGGCGAGACGTTGCGCACCGACCGGCTGGTCTGGGTCGGCGCGCCGGACGGGGACGCCCATCTCAAGGACCCGCTGCCGGTGTCGCTCGGCGCGCCGACCTGCGTCTTCCGCCCCGTGGCCGTCGAGGCGCTGGGCAAGGCGCGGCGCGACTGGCGCGCGGTCTGCGAGGTGAGTCGGCTGGAGCCGGTCTATGCGGTGCTGGAAGCGGGCCTCGCGGTCGCGCCGCTGCTACGCTCTTCGGTGCCCGAGCGCTTCGTCATCCTGGGCCGAGAGGCGCGTCTGCCGCCGCTGCCGGAATTCCGCATCAATCTCTATGCGCCGCCGGGGCTCGGTCCCGCGGCGCGCGATCTGGCCGATCACGTACGGGCAAGTTTCTCGGGGCGGTTACGGAACCACAACAATTGATACCAAGCACCCCCTGTGCCGATGCCGCGGCGGCCCGTATCCTTGCGGGCATGGACGGACGCGGTTCGAGACATCGCCGCACCGGCCAGCGAGTTTAGAGGGGGCGTCTGGGGGGCCTGGAGAGTGTAACAACTCTCCGGGCCCTCTTTCTGTGCTGACATGAAACGGTCATGGAGGCGTGTTTGATCCGGGCGTCTCGGAGGAGGATCGGGTAATGTCAGCGACGGGCGAGTCCGTGCTCGAAGTGCCGCGCGGCGCAGTAGTGGTGAGGCCGTCGACCGAAAACGACGTGCCGGCCATGATCGCGATCTATACGCACCACATCACGCGCGGCGTGGGCGACGTCGACATCGAGCCGACCCAGGCCGACGACATAAAGCGGCGTCGCAAGAACATGCTGCGGCGCCGGCTGCCGCACCTCGCGGCCGAGCGCAACGGCGTGATCGTGGGCTATGCCTACGCGGTGCCGTTCCGCAAGCGTCCGGCCTATCGCTATGCGGTGAAGCATTCGATCTACGTCCATCCCGATCATGTCTCCACCGGGATCGGGCGCCTGCTGCTGCCGGCGTTGATCGAGGCCTGTGCGAGCGCGGGGTATCGGCAGATGTTCGCCTATGTCGACGCCGACAATATCGCCTCGCTCAGCCTTCACGAGGCGCACGGCTTCCGGAGGGTCGGCCTGCTGGAGGGCGTCGGGTTCAAATACGGCAAGTGGGCCGACAGCGTGCTGATGCAGCGCGCCATCGGCGCGGGCGCCAGCTCGCCGCCGGTCGAGATCGCCTATTCGCGCACCACGTAGGTGAAGAAGCGCACGCGGCCGTCCTTGTCGATCTCGCGATATATGCCCTGGATCTCGACGTCGAAGCCGGGAAACAGGTTGGCCGACTTCTCGAACATGCGGAGATAGTCGAGCATCGGCTTGGCCCGCTCGTCGAGCCTCTCGCCGGGCACGATGCTCGCGATGCCCGGCGGATAGACCACGAACATGGTGGTGGCGATGCGCCCTGCCGCCTGGTCGATCGGAACATAGTCGACATTGTTGCGTACGAGTTGGCGCACGGCCTCATAGGGCGGCATCGCCGGCTCTGGCAGATGTTCGGGCATGAACTGCGCGCGCTGCAGCAGGCTCACGTTGGCCTCACGGAAGAAGGCATGCATTTCGGCACAGAGATCGCGCAGGCGCAGGCCGGCGTAGCGCGCCGGCCGCTTTCGGACGAACTCGCTGATGACGTCCTCCAGACGCGCATTTTCATCGTGCAGCCGCTTGAAGATCACGAACGCGCTCAGCAACGTGCCGGCCTTGCTCGACTCGACGCCGGGCGTCATGAGGAAGAGCAGCGAATTGAGGTCGTTCTTCTCCGGGACGATCTGGTTTTCCCGCAGATACTGGGCGACCACCGGCGCGGGGATACCATGGTCGGCATAGTGTCCGGTCTCGCGGTCGAAGCCCGGCGTCAGCACGATGAGCTTGTTGGGGTCGGTGATCGCATAGCCCGGCGCCACATGCTTGAACCCGTGCCAGCGCCGCTGCGGGTCGAGTTCCCAGTAGCGTGCGTGGGTCGCGAGATCGTCGGTCGGCACTTCCTCCCAGAGCTGCTCGCGGTCGCCCACCATGACGCGGTTGGGAATGAACGGCTCGAAGAACCAGCGTCGTGCCGGGTCGCGCTCCTTGTCTTCGAACTCGCGGCGGATGGCGCGCATCTTCTTGCGAATCTCGACGCCGAGACGGATCGTGTCGTCCCACAGCACTTCGCCCGAACGCCCCTTCATCATCTGCGCGCCGACGTCGAGCGAGGCGAACAGCGGGTAGAAGGGCGAGGTCGAGGCGTGCAGCATGAAGAATTCGTTGAAGCGGCGATGCTCGATGCGCCGGCGCTGACCCTTGATATGGCGGTCGCGGATGTGGATCTGCGAGGCCTGGCTGAAGCTCGCCAGCTGCTTGTGCGCCGACTGGGTGGCGATGATGCCGGGGCTGTCGGGCCCGAGATTGGTGAGCCCCATCGCGAAGCGGCCGGCATAGAGCGGGTGGAACTTCATGAAGCCCGCCCAGGCCTCGTCGAACAGGATGTAGTCGCAGAGGTGGCCGATCTTCTCCACGATCAGGCGCGCGTCGTTGATCGTGCCGTCATAGGTGCACTGTTCGATGACGGCGACGCGGAACGGCCGCTCGCGCTTCCACGCCTCCTTGTCCTGGACCAGCGGATTGGTGCGGATCTTCTCGCGGATCGCGGTCTCGTCCAGCGCCTCGTGGAAGATCGGCCCGATCAGCCCGTGGGCATTGCGGTCGGTCTCGAGATAGATCGGGATGCCGTTGCCGAGGAAGAGCGCGCCATGATGGGCCGCCTTGTGGTTGTTGCGGTCGAACAGCACCAGGTCGCCTTCGGCGACCAGTGCCTGCAGCACGATCTTGTTGGACGACGATGTGCCGTTCAGCACGAAGTAGGTCTTCTCCGCGCCGAAGATGGCGGCGGCTTCCTTCTGCGCCCGGAGGGCCGGACCCTCGTGGACCAGCAGGTCGCCGAGGTCGAGGACGGAATTGTCGAGGTCGTCGCGAAAGACCGCCTCGCCGAGATGCTCGACGAAGATCCGGCCGATCGGACTCCGGTTGTAGAAGATGCCGCCATTGTGGCCGGGGCAGGTCCAGAGCTGGTTGCCTTCCTCGGCGTAGTCGACCAGCTCGCCGAAGAACGGTGTCTTCAGCGTCTCGGCATACTGCTTCAGGCGGCTCACCAGGTTCTTGGCGATGAATTCCGGCGTCTCCTCGGAGAGGAAGATGTAGCCGTCGATATAGTCCATCACCTCGACGGGGATGTCCTGCAGCCGCTTGCGGCGCACCAGGATGACGATCGGCATCTCGAGGCCGCGCCGCCTCATCATGTTGATCATTGCGGCGGCCTTGCCGTCGAGGCCCTTCTTGCCCCAGTCCACGACCATGCAGCCGATGGCGGCATCGGTCTGCACGACCATCTCGGCATCCTCGATGCGGCGGGCCCGCACGACCTGGAAGCCCATCTTCTCGATGGAGACCGTGATCTCGCCGAGCCTGTGACCCTCGAGATCGTCGGCGTCGAAGGCCGGAGCGCAGACGAGGAAGGTGAAACGCCTGAAGAAATCCATCAGTAGACCGCCGGGACATAGAGTTCGGGAGCGACCGGCATGCGCGCGTAGTCGGGCTTGTGTTCGCGCTTGGGCAGGACGATCGGTTGGTGTTCGACTTCCTTATAGGGCACCTGCTGCAGCAGGTGGTGGATGCAATTGAGACGTGCCCGGCGCTTGTTGTTGCCCTCGACCACCCACCAGCGCGCCTCCGGGATGTGCGTCCGGGCCAGCATCTCCTCCTTGGCCTTGGTGTACTCCTCCCAGCGGCGCCGGGACTCGAGGTCCATGGGCGAGAGCTTCCACTGCTTCATGGGATCGTGGATGCGCATCAGGAAGCGCATGTTCTGTTCCTCGTCGGTGATCGAGAACCAGTATTTGAGCAGGATGATGCCCGACCGAACGAGCATGCGCTCGAACTCGGGCACCGTCTCGAAGAAATCGCGGACATCGCTTTCGGTGCAGAAGCCCATGACGCGCTCGACGCCGGCGCGATTGTACCAGCTGCGGTCGAACAGGACGATCTCGCCGCCCGCCGGCAGGTGGGAGATGTAGCGCTGGAAGTACCACTGGGTGCGCTCGCGCTCGGACGGCGCCGACAGGGCGACGGTGCGGCAGACGCGCGGATTCAGGCGCTGGGTGACGCGCTTGATCACGCCGCCCTTGCCGGCGGCGTCGCGACCCTCGAACAGAACGACGACCTTGAGTTTGCGGGCGACCACCCAGTCCTGCAGCTTGATCAGCTCGCGCTGCAGCCGCAGCAGCTCGGTGAAGTAGAACTTGCGGTCGATGCCATCGCTCTGCGGCAGGTCGCCGTCGCCGTGCTCTGGCAGGCGGGCCAGCATTTCATCGCCCAGCTCGAGCTCGAGATCCTCGTCGATGCTGTCGGCCAGTTCCCGGCGGACGCGGTCCTCCAGCGCCTTGCGGTCCCCTTCGCTCTGCATGCCAAGCCCTCCGTCACCCTTCCAGAATGGCCGGGAAAGTGAGGGGCGCATATGACATTTTGACGACAGTCGCGCGACGTTGCGCGCGACCGCCTCAGGGGCGCGGCAGCAGGCTCTTTTCCTGCATTTCCGCGAAGCATTTCCGGAACATCGCTTCGGTATCCATCACCTCGGTGAAGCCGGCCTGCATCAGCTTGATGGTCGAGACGATCGCCGCCGGTCCGGGCTCGGTGCGGCCGTGGCCCATCGTGTAGTCGGCATATTCGAACGACAGGCCGACGAACTCCTTCAGTGTGCCCGACTTCAGGCGGTTTGCCGCGGATATCTCCGCCCACTCGGCCTCGCGCGGCCGGATCTCCCGGTCGAGCGCCAACGGCACGTGGTCGCCCGCGGCGAAGCCCAGCGCATCGGCGATGGCGGGCCAGACGTTGGGCCAGACGAAGACGTCGCCGTTGGTGACGTTGAAGATCTCGTTGCGCGCTGCCGCGGCCCCGCCCGACCAGGCGATGGCGCGGGCCAACAGATCGGCATCGACCGCCTGGGCGACGCGGCCCACGCCGCCGGGATAGTCGAGCCTCGTCTTGCCGGCCCGGCGCATGAAGGCGGCATAGACGCCCAGCGCCGGGATGACGTTCATGGCGCTTCCAACCGAATCGCCCACGATCAGGACGGGCCGCAGGATCGACCAGTGCCAGCCCTTGCCATGCTGGCGCTCACGCAGGAAGCGCTCCTGGTTCCAGTAGAAGTTCGGTTGCTCGTGCATCTCCGACCGGTTCTCGCGCGCCGGCACGGCGAGCGGACGGACATGGACCCCATAGGCCTTGGTGCCCTGCAGCAGCGCGACGTGCCGCAAGCCCGGGGCCGCCCGCTCGAGCGGCGCCATCAGATTGCGCAGCATCCGGTCGTTGGTATGGATCTGCTCCTCTTCCTGCCACCCCGCGACCAGACCCGGCCGTTCGTAGAGCGCGGCATAGACGAGGTGGGTGACGCCGTCGAACGCCGGCGCCATCGCCTCGCAGGCCGCCGGGTCGGTGAGATCGAGCGGCAGCCAGCGCGCGCCGTGTGTCTCGTCCGGCCGGCGGCGCGAGACGGCGAGCACCTCGCAGCCCTCGACGGCGGCGAAGTGCTTCATCGCGGCATGGCCGACGAGACCGGTGGCCCCGGCCACGAGAACCTTCTTGCTTGTCATGCCGGCAGCCTGACACGCGCTGCCGCCACCGCAAGTCCCTATGACGGGATGCTCAGTACGACGACACCTTGTCCGGCTCGCCCTTGGACGGCCAGACCCGACTGTACAGGTATAACAGCGCCTCGCCGGCCTTCATGCTGTCGAAAGTCGGCGGGTGTTCGGCGTCGACGCAGGTCGGCAGTGGCCGGATCACCGTGTCGTAGTCAGGATTGGCGAAGACGCCCACCGAGTACCGCTCGCGACCATAGTGGTTGACGACGCGATGGAGCGTCGAGGCGAATCGGTTGTTCGTCCACATCCGCATCGAATCGCCGATGTTCACGATGAAGCTGTTCTCGACCGGCGGCACGATCAGCCATTCCCCGGCTTTGCTCTTGATCTCGAGTCCGCCGACATCGTCCTGCTGCAGCATCGTGAAGCCGCCGGCGTCCTGATGGGCGCGACTGTCGCCGCCCTCCAGCGCCGCCTGCGTGTCCTGGGGCAGGTAGTGGAGCAGGCGGACCTGGATCAGCGGCTTCTTGTAGTACTGGGCGAAGTACCCGTCCGGCAGGCCGAGCCCGCGTGCGAACACAGATGCCAGCAGCGCGGCGAAGTCGGTCATGGTGGCGTGATAGTCGAGCACAGCCTCCCGGAAGCCCGGCAGGTCGTCGGGCCACAGATTGCCCCCATGGAGCGGCTTGCCCGCGACGACATCGGGATCGTCGTCCGGCAGCTCCAGCGAGACCTGGAAGGCCTCGTTCTTGTGCGGTTTGCGCGCCTTCATGCGGGACGGGTCGAGGTGGGGCTGAAAGCCCTCGATAGCGGCGCCACGATAGGCATTCTGCTTGCCGGGCTGGTCCATCGGCAGATAGCCGCGGAACAGGTTGGAGTTGCCCATGTAGGCCTTCATCTTTGCCTCGAGCGGCAGAGCGAAGAAGCGCCTGGACTGCCGGAAGATCTCGCGGATCTTCTCGGGCGGCACCGGGTGGTTGACGATCGTCAGGAAGCCCACGTCGCGGCAGGCATCGTGGACCTCGCGAGCGAGCCGCTCCTTGGCCTCCTCGTTGGAGCGGCCCAGCGGCGCAAAGTCGATGACGGGCAGTTCGTTGGCGTTCGCCCAGCGCCCGAGCTTAGGGGCGGGCATCGGCGCGGGCGCGGATGACTGGATATCGGTCATGGCGGTACGTCCTCAGCTCGAGAGAGCATCGATGAGTTGCTGGCGGGCCGCCGTTGCGTTCTTGGCGTACCATTCGATGCCGCCCGGCAGCATCTTCGCATAGTTCTCGGGAGCGCCCGGATTGACCTTGTTCCAGTCGGCGTCGAGGAACTTCGAGGCCTCGGGATTGACCGGCCCGTAGCCGTTGGACTTCAGCAACTCGGCCTGCGCCTTCGGATCCTGGGTCATGGCGATGAAGTCCCAGATGGCCTTTCCGCCCTGCGCGCCCTTTGGCACCATCCAGCAGGCACCCCACGACACACCCTCGTTCCAGGTCCAGTCGTAGAGGCCCTTGGTATCCTGCTTGAGCGGCCAGGCACGCGTGTTGAGGAGTTGGCCCAGATGGACCTCGCCGTTGCGGAAGGCGTTCTGTCCGTCGGCGATCACCGTGTAGTAGATCGCGTGCTCCTTCATCTTCCTGTGCATGTCGAGCGCGCGCTTCATGTCGATCGGGTAGATCTTGTCGAAGGGCACTCCGTCGGCCATCAGCGCGGCTTCGAGCACCGCGTCGGGCTCGCGACGGAAGGCCCGCTTGCCCGGGAATTTCTTGAAGTCCCAGACATCCTTCCAGCTGGTCGGGACCTCGCCGCCCCACTTCTTGGTGTTGTAGGTCAGGACCATGGCATAGAGGTAATTGCCGATCCCCCATTCGACCGCATGCTCCGGACGGACCTTGCTCCTGTCGACGATCGAGTAGTCGATCTTCTCCAGCATGCCTTCCGGGCCGATCTCCAGGGCGGTGTGGAGGTTGCGGTCCATCACGTCCCACGTGACCTTGCCGCTCTGGACCATCAGGCGGATGCGACTCGTGGACGGACCGGTTCCGTCGATCGCCACCTTGCGATCCGGATACTTCTTCAGATAGGGGTCGACGAAGGACGCCTTCATGCCGCGCACCGCGTCGCCGCCCCAGTTGACCAGCACCAGCTCCTTCTGGTCGGCCATCGCCGGGCTGAGGCGTGCCGCCACGGGGGCGATGCCGAGCGCCGCGCACATGCCGAAGAACACGCGACGGGAGTAGACCTTGCCGTCGGTATTCTGGACGAACCGCTCGATATCATCCTGACGATCGCGCATCTCGGACATCACTTCGCCTCCTGGCTTTCCGCTCGCCGGGCCCTCAGTGCGAGCTCTGCGCTGAGAACGAGCAGCGTGAACAAGATCATGCCCGTCGCCACCACGGCGATGACGGGATCGAGATTGTCGTTGATGCCGTCCCACATGCGGCGCGGCAGGGTGAAGAAGGCCCGGCCACCGATGAAGATCACGACGATCAACTCATCCCACGAGTGGATGAATGCAAATATCGCGCCCGAAAGAATGCCAGGGATCACGTTCGGTACGATCACCCAGCGCAGGGTCTGGCCGACGGATGCACCGAGCCCGCGGGCCGCCTGCTCGAGCCGGGGATCGATGTTGGCGAGCGAGGCCGAGACGGTCAGCACGACATAGGGAAGGCCCGTGACGGTATGCGCGAAGACGATGCCGATGGCGGATCCTACGAGGTCGAGATCGACATAGAGGCGATAGATGCCCAAGGCATAGACAATCGTTGGCACCGCCATGGGCAGAATCATCGCGGTGCGCACGCGTTCCGACCAGCGAGACGCGACGCGCCAGCAGCCGATGGCGCAGAGCGTGCCGGCGACGACGGCGCCCAGTGTGGAGACGGTGGCGATCCAGAGGCTTTGCCAGATGCTGTCGTGCCACTCGCGGCTCGACAGGAAGGCGCGCCAGTGCTGCAGGGACCAGTGCTCGTCCGGCATCGCGAGGTAGCGCGTGTCGGTGAAGGAGATCGGCACGACCGCGAAGGCGGGCAGGGCGAGAAACCCCAGCACCATCCAGGCAAACGCCATCACGATCCCGGTCGCATGGTGCCGGTTCACGATGTCCCCCTCACGCGCCGAACAGCCGCTTGACGTCGAGGACGCGGGAGAGCGCCCACAGCGCGGCAAGGACGGACAGCATCAGCGTCGCCGCAAGCATGGTTCCCAGTCCCCAGCGCAGCGTGTCGTTGATCTGGACGGCGACATACTCGGCGATCATCAGCACCTTGCCGCCGCCCAGCAGCGCGGGCGTGACGTAGAAGCCAAGCGACAGGATGAAGACCAGCGTGCCGGCGCCGATCAGGCCGGGCCGGGTGAGCGGCAGGAAGACCATGCGGAATGCCTGGAACCGGCTGGCGCCGAGGCTTCGCGCTGCCGCGACCAGCCGCACGTCGATGCCGCGCATGTTGGCGTAGAGGGTCAGCACGGCGTAGGGAAGCATGACGTGGACCATGCCGATCAGCACGCCCGTCTCGTTGCGCACCAGCGGCAACGGCTCGTCGATCAGGCCCCAGGCCATCAACCCGGAGTTCACCGGCCCACGGCTGCCGAGCAGGGCGATCCAGGCAAACGAGCGCACGAGCACCGATATCCAGAAGGGCAGCAGGACGCAGAACAGCATGAGACGCTGCTGGCTGGAGTTGGCGGCGCGCATTGCGTAGGCGACGACGTATCCAAGCAGCAAGGCGACGAAGGTGGTGAGTGCGGCAATGCGCAGGGTCGTAAGCAGCGCCTTCTGGACCGACGTGCTGGTGAAGAGCAGCAGGTAGTTGTCGAGGGTCGGCTTGGGGTCCGTGACGCTGGTGACGAGAACGTCGGCGAGCGGCACCAGGTAGAGAAGGACCAGCATCGCAAGTGCCGGCAGGATGATGAGCCAGTAGACGCCATGGCGCGGGCGCCATTCCGGCCGCACGTCACTCTGCGAGGGCACGGCAATCCTCCGCCTGCCAGCCGATGTCGATCTCCGTGCCGGGTGCGAACGAGTCCTGGCCGGCGGTATTCGCGAGCTTCACGATGAAATCGTCCGCTCCGAAGGCCACGAGGCGCAGCCGCGTCTGGTCACCGAGAAACGTAACCTCCGCGATGCGCGCGCCAAAGCGGTTGGGCAACCCATGCGCCGCCTTGCCGAGCAGGATCTTCTCCGGTCGCACGACCAGATGCACTGGGGAGCCGGCCGCGCAGATGACCGGCATCGTCGCGGTGACCGGCTCGCCGGTCGCGAGGACGGCCAGGCAGCGACCGTCATCGTGCCGTTGCACGGTCGCGGCGAGGGCATTGCTCTCGCCGAGGAAGCGGGCCACGAACAGGGAGGCCGGCGCCCCGTAGAGGCGACGCGGTTCGTCGACCTGCCGCAGGGCGCCGGTGCTGAACACTGCGACCCGGTCGGACATGGTCATCGCCTCGACCTGATCGTGCGTGACGTACACCATGGTGACGTCCAGGCGCTGGTGCAGATGCTTCAGCTCGTATTGCATCTGCTCGCGCAGCTGGCGGTCGAGCGCTCCCAGGGGTTCGTCGAGCAGGATCAGGCGCGGCTCGAAGACCAGGGCCCGGGCAACGGCGACGCGCTGCTGCTGGCCGCCGGAGAGCTGCTGGGGCCTGCGGTCGCCAAGGCCGTCCAGCCGAACCATCGACAGCGCCCGTGTGACCTTCGATGCCATCTCGCCACGCGACGCGCCGCGGACGCGGAGCGGGAAAGCGATGTTCTCGGCCACCGTCATGTTGGGAAACAGGGCGTAGTTCTGAAACACCATGCCGATGCCGCGCTTCTCGACCGGCACGTCGGTGACGTCCTCGCCGTCGATGAAGATGCGGCCCTCGGTGGGCCGCTCGAAGCCGGCGAGCATGGTGAGCGTGGTCGTCTTGCCCGACCCCGAGGGGCCCAGCAGCGTCAGGAATTCGCCGCGGGCGACCTCGAGGTCGAGCGCGCGCACGGCATCGACCGTGCCGTCATAGCTCTTGCGGACGTTGACGAACCGAACGAGCGGCTCGGAAACCGGCGGGACCATCCGCCGGTTTCAGCGAATTCCATGCCAGCGCTCGCGCCGGCACGACAGGCCGAAGCTACTCCACCTTGGCGCCCGACGCCTTGATCACCGGCGCGAGCTTCTTTTCCTCGGCGGCGCGGTAGGCGGCGGTCTCGGCCGGCGTCATCCAGATCTGGGTGGCGCCCTGCTTATCGAAGGCGGCTTTCACGCTGGGCTTCTCGAGCGCCTGCTTGGTCAGCGCCGAGAGTTTCTCGACCATTGCCGGCGGCACGCCGGCCGGCGCGCAGACGCCGCCCCACGAGGTGATCTCGAAGCCGGGCAGGAATTCCCCGAAGGTCGGCTTGTCCGGCACCGCGGGATGACGATTTTTGGAGGTCACCGCGATGCCCTTCACCTTGCCGCCCTTCATCAGGCCGAGCGGACCTGGAATGTTGTCGAACATCATGTCGACCTGTCCGGCCAGGATATCCTGATGGGCAGGCGCGCTGCCCTTGTAGGGAACGTGAAGGATGTTCACGCCCGCCATCTGCTTGAACATCTCGCCGGTCAGGTGCGGGCTGGTCCCGGCGCCCGACGAGGCGAACGAATACTTGCCCGGGTTGGCCTTCGCCAGCGCGATCAACTCGGGGATCGAGTTGGCCGGGAAGTCGAGCCGCGTCATCAGCATGTTGGGCACCGACCACAGCATGGCGATGCCGGTGAAATCCTTGCCCGCGTCGAACGGCAGTTTGGCGTAGAGCGTGGGCGCAATGGCATGCGCGGCGATCGTATAGAGGCCGATCGTGTAGCCGTCGGGCGCCGACTTGGCGATGAAGTCTGCCCCGATGTTGCCGCCGGAGCCGGCGCGGTTCTCGATGATGAACTGCTGGCCGGTCAGCTCGGAGAGTTCCTGGCAGACGATACGCGACAATGTATCGGTCGGTCCGCCGGCCGGAAACACCACGACGTACTTCACCGGCCGGTTGGGCCAGTCATTCTGGGCGCGGGCGATGCCGGATGCGATCATCGGCGCGGCAAGGGCGCCGCCGGAGAGCAGCAGCGCGCGTCGACGCGGAATCATGACTTTGGTCATCTTGAACATGGCCTCCTGTGTTTTCGTGATTGGGCGGCAGTCTAGCGAACTCGTTCCGCTGTTCAACGTGCTTGCTGCCGGTTTCGGTTCGTAACGATCACCGTGTACGATGTCGTCGCGCCTTCGGGCACGACGATGTCGACCTGCATGCCTCTGGATGTGGGCTTGGCGAGATGCTTTTGCGGCTTGGCGGTCCGGCTGGAGGTGGGGACCAGCGCGATGCTCCAACCGCCGCGGCGCTTCGACAGCGCGAGAGGAAGTTTGGCCCCCGCCTCGATGCTGTAAGACCCGGGCCGCATCTCTTTCCTCACGAAGGGTTACGCTCGTGACGGCGCCGGTTCGCATGATGAACGCCAATCCAAACAATCTCGATCGGCACTTCGATCCCGATTGATTTGCAGGGCGGTGGCCGCCACGGTGCCTGCTGCAACAGGAGTTGACGAGATGAAGCTGGATTTCACGGGCAAGAAGGCAATCGTGTGTGGCGGCAGCCGGGGAATCGGCAAGGCCATCGCTATGGGTTTCGCGGCCTGCGGCGGCGACGTGTCGATCTGCGCGCGCGATGCCGGGACCCTGGAAGAAACCCGTGCGGAACTGGCGAAGCACGGCCACAAGACCCACGCCGCCAGCGCCGACCTGGCGCAGGGCGACGCCGTGCGCGGCTATGTCCGCGACGCGATCGCGGCGCTGGGAGGAGTCGATCTCCTGGTCAACAACGCGTCGGCCTTCGGCGCCTCGGACGACGACAAGGGTTGGACCAGCAGCCTCGCGGTGGACATGCTGTCGATCGTGCATGCCACGCAGGAGGCCCTGCCGGAGCTCAGGAAGTCGCAGGGCAACGTGGTCAACATCTCCTCGATCTCGGCGCTTCATCCGGCGGCACGCCAGCCTCCCTATGGCGCCATCAAGGCGGCGGTGATCCACTACACGGTCACCCAGGCGGCGATGTATGCGAAGGATCGCATTCGCGTGAACTGCGTCGCGCCTGGCTCGATCGAGTTTCCCGGCGGCGTCTGGGACAGGCGCAAGACCGACAATCCCGCCCTCTACAACGGCACACTGGCGTCGATTCCATTCGGCCGCATGGGCCATGCGGAGGAAGTGGCGAACGTCGCGCTGTTCCTCGCCTCGCCGCTGGCTTCCTGGGTGACCGGACAAACCATCGCGGTGGCTGGCGGACAGGGGCTGTAACCTCATGCCCCAGACCAACCGCCCCCACGTCCTGCTCTGGACCGATTCTCCCACGGCATATCTCGACGCGATCCAGGCGGCAGGGCTCACCGATCGGGTCGCCGTCGAGACGCTGTCGCGCAAGGAGAAGCCGTCGGCGGATCAGCTCGCCCGTACCGAGGCGATGATGGCGGCGGCGGTCCCGGCGGGCCTGCTTCCGGCGATGCCCCGGCTGCGCTGGGCGCAGGCGATGAGCGCCGGCGTCGACAACTGGCTGGCGCTGCCAGACCTGCCGCCGGGCCTTACGCTCACCTGCGCGCGCGGCACGCATACCGAATCGATGCCGGAGAACATCATCGGCGCGCTGTTCCATGTCGCAAAGCCCTACGCACAGGTCGCCGAGCACCAGAGGGCTGCTAAGTGGGTGCACACGGTGGCCCAGCCGCTGACGGGCAAGACGCTCGGCATCCTGGGCCTGGGCGCCATCGGTCAGGAAGTGGCGCGCATCGCCGTCGCGCTCGGCATGCACGTGATCGGCACCAAGCGGCGGCCGACGCGCATCCCGAACGTGGCCGAGGTGCTGGCGCCGGGGCAGACCGACGAGGTGCTGGCGCAGTCGGACTTCGTGCTGCTGCTGCTGCCGGCGACGCCGGAGACCGAGAATTTCATCGATGCGAAGCGGCTGGCAAGGATGAAGCCGTCGGCCTGGCTGCTGAACTTCGGTCGTGGCCAGATCATAAACGAGGCCGATCTCATGGCCGCCACGCGGGAGAAGAGGATCGCCGGCGCCCTGCTCGACGTCTTCCGGCAGGAGCCGCTGCCGCCGGAGCACCCGTTCTGGCAGGCTCCGGGCATCATCGTGCTGCCGCATATCGGCGGTCCCCATCCTCAGCGCGACCGCTTCGTGGCGCGGCTGTTCGTCGAGAATCTGAAGCGCTTTCTCGACGGCGAACCCCTCAGGGAAGTGGTCGATCGAGCCGCTGGCTACTAGCCCTAGCGTCCCGCCGACCTCGTCGGGTCGCATAAACGAAACAAACGAAATAAACGAAACAATTGCCGGGGAAAGGGGCCTCCCGCGCGCAGCGAGCCCGGGCCGGCCCGAATTTTGCACGGATAGTGCTTTATGGCCTCGGCTACTTCAGCCCGAAGGGTGCGAACTGCTGGGCGACCTCGGGGTCCAGTGTGACGGCCGCGGCCTTGTCGGCTTCACCTTCGCGGGTCTCACCGATCATGCCGCGCGCGATCCCGCGGCCGTAGAGCGCCAGCGGGCGGTTGGGGTCGACGTCGAGAGCGTCGTTGTACTCCTTCACCGCGAGGCGGGGATCGCCCAGCTTAAGGTAGATGAAGCCACGGGTGTCGCGAACATCGAGGTTCAGCGGCATCAGCTTCTGTGCCGTGTCGCAGTCCTTCAGGCCGGCGACCAGATCCCTGCCGGTGATGGCGCGGACGAGGCAGCGGTTGTTGTAGGCGCGACCCATGTCGGGCTCGAGCTTGATCGCCGCGTCGTAGTCGGCCAGCGCCTTGTCGTACTCGTGCCTGGCGAAGTGGGCATAGCCGCGGTTGTAGTACGCGACCGGGTTGTCGGCATCGGCCTTGATCGATTCGTCGAGATCGCTGATTGCCTGGCCGTAGTTGCCTTCCTCCGAGAGCAGGGCGGCACGATTGGCCAGCGCCTGAGGGTAGCGAGGGGCGATCTTCAGCGCCGTTTCGTAGTCCTGCATCGCCAGCTGCTTGCGGGCGCGCCGGTTGTTGGCGAGGCCGCGGACCACGTAGGCCTGAGGATTCTCGGGCGCTAGTTGGATCGCGCGGTCGAGGTCGGCGAGTGCGCGGCCATTGTCGCCGATCTGGCTGTAGGCATTGCCGCGGGCGATCAGGGCGTCGACGTTGTCCGGCTGCAGCACCAGTACCTTGTCGAAGTCTTCGATGGCGCGATTGTAGGAGCGCTTGCGGGTCGCCAGCAGGACGCCGCGACCGAGATACGCCAGCGAGTTGTTGGGGTCGACCCGGATCGCCTCGCCATAGTCGGAAAGCGCTCGGTCGGTCTCGCCCACCGCGTGCAGCGACGTGGCGCGGCGGTAGAGGTTCAGCGAATCGGGATTCCGGGGATCGACGGCGCCGTCGTAGTGCTTGAGCGCCTCCGAGTAGTCCTCGGCAGCCAGCACCTTGTCGCCCAGTGCGGTGCGGGCGATGCCGCGCGTCAGCCGGGCCAAAGCGATTTCAGGCGGCTTGAGCCGGCGCGTCTGGAGCGCTTTCGAGCAGGCGGCCGCACGAACCTGGGCGTCCTTGACCGTCGGCCAGGCGCCCCGCACGCACTCGCCATAGAGCTGGGCTACGGCCTCGTCGGAAAGGGGGGCAGGGGGCGGCGCCGGCGCCGGAGTGGCCGCTTGCCGGTCGCGTGCCGAGGGCGGCGGAAACAAGTGGTAGGCAAAGGCATAGATGCCGGCCCCCCCGGCGATGAATGCCGCAGCAGTCAGGAGAAGCTTGGTCGAAAGGCGCATGGGCAAGGGCTCGATCCGGGAGAACGTCGTCTCAAGTCGGGTGCTTGTACCAGAAGCATGCGACCCTGTCGTACGTCGCACAGCGTATGGCCCTTCGCTGCGGGGTGGACCGTGTATCGTCCCACGACCAAAGACTGGCGGTCATGCCGTTGCCGGTCAGGTTGTCGCCGTGATCGTCGCGGGAATCTCAACTCTCCAGAAACCGCCTCGTTTCGGCCACCGCCTCCGCCAACCCGATGCGTTCGACGCTCACGCCTTGCGGAAAGGCGCTGAGGAGTCGACTGGGCAATCGCGAATCGAGCATCACGAAGACGCCGCGATCGTCGGCGCGACGGATCAGCCTTCCATAAGCCTGCTTCAGTCGCAGCCGCGCCAGCATGTCGTCGTAGCCGTTGGCGCCGGCACCCGCGGCCTTCCAGTGCGCCTTGCGGGCGCGGTGCAGGATGTCGGGGCGCGGCCAAGGTACCCGGTCGAACACGATGAGGCGCAGCGAACGGCCCGGCACATCGACGCCGTCACGCACGGCGTCGGTGCCGAGCAGGCACGAATGCTCCTCGGCACGGAAGATGTCGACCAGGGTCGCGGCATCCATGCCGCCGACATGCTGGGCGTAAAGCGGCAGGCCCGCCGCCTCGAGCGACGGTGCGATGCGCTGGTGCACGGCGCGCAAGCGGCCGATCGCGGTGAAGAGGCCGAGCGCGCCTCCACCCGACGCGAGAAAGAGTTCGCGGTAGGCGGCAGCGACCTGCTCGTTGTCGTCGCGCTTCACGTCCTTGACGATCAAGACCTTGGTTGCGTTCGCATAGTCGAACGGCGATGCCATCGCGGCGCGGGTGGCGGGGGCCGCGAGATGACGGGTGCCGGTGCGCGCCTCGGCCACCGTCCAGTCCGCCTGCGCGGCGACGTCCTCGTCGTTGGCCGCCTGCGGTACGCCCAGCGAATCGCGCAAGGTCGCAGAGGTGATGACCGCGCCATGGGCCGGTCGGATCACCGAGTTCACGAACGGCTCCGCGGGATCGAGATAGTGGCGATACATCCCGACGTCGTATTCGCGGCCCTGTACGCGCTCGACCGCAAACCAGTCGACGAAGGCGGGATCGGGATCGTTGTGCAGGCCCCGCAGCATGGTGCGCCAGGATTCGAGGGTCAGCTCGCAGCGATTGGTGAGCGACCGTGTCACGCCTTCTATGCGCGCCCGCTGGCTGGAGTCGAGCCTGTCGGCCTCGCCCTCGAGCCTGGCACGCAGCGCCTGGCGAAGCCGTCGTATCGGCTGCAACATCTTGTCCAGCGCATCGGCCAGCCGGTCGGCGGCCTCGATCAGGCCGGGATTGAGCGGACGCACGTCGCATTCCTGGCCGAAGCCCTGATCGTCGCCGGTCGAGCGCGCGCGCACCTGCTGGCGCACGAGCGCGAGAAACTCTTCGGTCGGGCCAAGCACTGTGCCGTCGGCCAGGCGCGTCTGCCAGCTGGTGGAGGGGAGCTGCTGGGCGAGGTCTAGCAGACGGCGTAATGCGTTCTGCGCCTCGACGTCCTCTCCCAGCAGATCGCTCACCCTGCGTTCAAGTCCGCGGGCGCGGCTGCCTCGACGGCCCTCCGCCCCGAGCAGCCAGCGCCGCAGATCCGACGTCTCGACACCGCTCAGATGCGCGCCGAACGCACCGTCGGCGGCATCGAACAGGTGATGGCCCTCGTCGAAGACGTAGCGTAGCGGCCGCGTGCCGTCGTCGAGCCCGCCCATGGCTGCCTGGATCATCACCAGCGCGTGGTTGGCGATAACGATGTCGGCTTGCCGAGCGCGCCGGATCGTGCGTTCGACGTAACACTTCCGGTAATGCTCGCAAGCCGAGTAGATGCACTCGCCGCGCCGGTCGGCCAGCCGCTGCACCCGGCCGCGGCCGACGAGGTCGAGCAGCCAGGCCGGCAGGTCGCCGCCGATCATGTCGCCGTCGCGGCTGGCCAGCGCCCAGCGCGCCAGCAGGCCGAGGCCGACTGCATTCTCCGGCAACAGCCCGGTACGCATCGCGGCCTCCTGGAAGTTCAGCAGGCAGAGATAGTTCTCGCGACCCTTGCGGATGACGACGCGGCGGCGCTTCTCGGCGGAATCTCGATGCAGCCGGTCGAGCTCGTTGTCGATCTGGCGCTGCAGGTTGCGCGTGTAGGTGGAGATCCAGACCGGCGCACCGTTCTTCTCGGCCCACAAGCTGGCCGGTGCGACATAGCCCAAGGTCTTGCCGACGCCGGTCCCGGCCTCGACCAGCACCACGTTCGGCTTGCCTTCCTCCGCGCGCGGCGCGAAGGCCTCGCTGGCGGCCGACGCATACTCGCTCTGGGTCGGCCGCGCTTCGGCGAGGTTGGCGCCGGCCGAAACGAGATGGGCGAGCCGCAGCCTCGCCTCGCGCGGCTCGACCGGCTGGCTGCCCGGCGGCGGTGCCGGCGGCGGTTCCTCCCAGACCGGCAGGCTCTTCCAGATGTCGAGACCCGCACCCGGACGCGGCTTTTTGCCGTCCTGGTCTATGCCGAGCGCCGCTAGAACGGCGTCGCCCCAGCTCCATTGCCCGCGCGCCATCACGAGTGCGGTATCCTTCAGTTCGGACGAGGCGAGGGCTGCCATGTCGTCGAGTTCGTCGAGCAGCGCGCCGGCAATTGCGGGGAGGGCGGCCACCTCCTCTTCCAGCGTCGTCGGAATTTGCAGGCCTTGCGCCTCGCACAGGCCGCGCACTGTCGGCAGGCAAAAGCGCGCCGGCCGCACGAAGGCAAAGAGTTCCAGCAGGTCGTATGCCGGGATTTCCTCGAGCCCGAGCCGCGCCGCCACGGCGGGCGCGTGGCAGACCAGCGGTGGAGTGCCGGCTGCCCGTGCCCCTGCCTGGGCGCCGGTCAGACGCTCCAGCGCTCCGTCGGCCGCGCGCCAGAAGGCGCCGCGGACAGTCGCGACCAGGGCTGGCCAGGAAGAGGTCGCGGGGATCGTCACCGGCCGTGAATAGCACAGCGCAATTGCCCGATGCAGCGACCGTCAGTTGCACTCGGAAGCCGACTCCTCGAAGCCATCACCCGGTAACATGGCCGGTGCGGAGAGCTAGCGCCTCCGTCTCGTCGTGGCGGAGCCCTGAAGCAGCAGCGCCACGGTCGCGGCGGAAACATCCGGTGAGGTAGCCGAGAAAACTTGCCGAGGCGATGATCTCCGTTTGCGCCTTGGTGAGAGCAATGGCCTCGACCTTCGGCGGCGGGATTGGCGCCTGGACGAACCGTACGATGTCCATGGCCGTGCCCATCGCCAACGGGCCGTCGAGGCTGAGCTGCAGGGCGCGTCTGCTCATTGCGGGAACGGTATTTTGGGCTGCGGCCGCAATTGACGCAAATGGCCCTCGCACCTAGTTTGAACCATCCATGTCCCAGATCGATCGCTCCCTTGCCGAGGCCGCGCGCGCGTGGCCGTTTGAAGAAGCCCGCAAGCTCGTCGCCCGAATCGGCGGCAAAGCGCCCGCCAAAGGCTATGTTCTGTTCGAGACCGGCTACGGCCCGTCGGGCCTGCCTCATATCGGGACCTTCGGCGAAGTCGTGCGTACCACGATGGTGCGCCAGGCCTTCCGCCGCCTCTCCGACGTGCCGGCGCGCCTGTTCTGCTTTTCCGACGACATGGATGGTCTGCGTAAGGTGCCGGACAATGTGCCGAACAAGGAGATGCTGGCCGCTCATCTCGGCAAGCCGCTGACCTCCGTTCCGGACCCCTTCAGCAACGAGCATCCGAGCTTCGGCGCGGCGAACAATGCTCGTCTGCGCGCCTTCCTCGATTCGTTTGGCTTCGAGTACGAATTCCAGTCCGCGACCGACTGGTACAAGTCCGGTCGCTTCGATGCGATGCTGCTGGCGATGCTGCGCCACTACGACGAGGTGCAGGCGGTCATGCTGCCGACCCTGGGGGAGGAGCGCCGCGCGACTTATTCGATCTTCCTGCCGATTTCCCCCAAGACCGGGCGGGTCCTGCAGGCGCCGGTGATCAAGACCGACCCCGATGCCGGCACCATCGTCTATCGCGACGAGGACGGCTCGATGATCGAGACGCCGGTCACCGGCGGAAACGTCAAGCTGCAGTGGAAGGCCGACTGGGCCGGCCGCTGGTTCGCGCTCGACGTCGACTATGAGATGTACGGCAAGGACCTGATCCCCTCGGCTGAACTCTCCGCCAAGATCGTGCGCATCCTCGGCGGCAAGCCGCCGGAGGGTTTCAACTACGAGCTCTTCCTCGACGAGGAGGGCAAGAAGATCTCCAAGTCCAAGGGGAACGGCCTCTCGGTCGAGGAGTGGCTGCGCTATGCCTCGCCCGAATCGCTGGCGCTCTACATGCACCAGCAGCCGCGGCGTGCGAAGCGCCTGCATTTCGACGTAATCCCACGCGCAATCGACGACTATCTCTCCCTGGTCGAGAAACTGCCAAAGGAGGAACCTGCGCGCGCGCTCGAGAATCCGGCCTGGCACATCCATGACGGCGCCGCACCGGCCAACTCGGCGGCCGGCGTCACCTTCGGCATGCTGCTGAATCTCGCCGGCGTCGCCAACACCGAGGACAAGGACGTTCTCTGGCAGTATCTGCGCCGCTACGTGCCAGGTGCCACGCCGGAGAATGCGCCCTATCTCGACCGGCTGCTCGCGGGGGCCGTCGCCTACTACCAGGACTTCGTTAAGTCCTCGAAGAAGTTCCGGCTGCCCAGCGAGCGCGAACGGCCGGCCCTGCAGGATCTGCTCGAGACGTTGCGCACGCTGCCCGAGGATGCGACCGCGGAACTCATCCAGGACGAGGTGTATGAGGCGGGCAAGCGCCACTTCGCCAAGGAAGAGCTGCGGCAGTGGTTCAAGACGCTCTACGAGGTGCTGCTCGGCAGCGAGCAGGGGCCGCGCATGGGCGCCTTCATCAAACTCTATGGCCGCGACAATGTTGTGACTCTGATCGAACGCGCGCTGGCCGGCGAGGATCTGGGCAAGGCAGCGTAGGGATCCACGACATGCATGATGGCGTCGTCTTCGACTACCTCAACCCCGACGTGCCGACCGGACTGCGCCTGCTCGACGTTCCCCTGGTCCGCGCCAACCGCGACACGATCAAGGGGTACGGCGAGATCGTGCGCGATCCGAAGAAACAGAAGATCGAGATCGTTCCGTGGCCGCTCACCGGCTCGCGCAAGCTCGACGCCGGCACCGGCATCGAGGGCGGCACGGCCGAGGGCATCTTCACCTGCAAATGGCGCGGCAACGAGCTGATCGGTCGCAACGAGGCGGTTGGCGGCCATTATGTCATCGGTTTCCGCGACCTGCCCGAGACCGCCCGGCCCGGCGTCAAGCTGAGCCAGGGGCGTGTGCTCCTGTGGCATTGCAACTATCATCCCGACGGTGGGCAGCTCTTCTGGCCGCTCGACGGCAAGCCCTTCGTCGTGCCGGCCGCGCTGCCAGGCGACGATCTTCAGCCCGAGTCCTTCAAGGCCTTCTGGTCCGACGGCAGCGTTGGCATCTACATCCATCCCGGCATCTGGCACGAAGGCGTGTTTCCGGTGAACGAGTCCGGCCGCTACTTCGACAAGCAGGGCAAGGTGCATGCTCGCGTGAGCTGCGACCTCGCGCGCGAATTCGGCGTGCTGCTCAACGTGCCGCTGCCGCAGGGCTGAGGCCCGCAGCCGCCCGGAAAACCCGCGACAAGGCAGCGATCGCTTCCGGCCGCCCGATGGCGGCTTCGTCCTGGGCCATCATTTCCCAGACGGCGCCCTCCACGGCGGCGATTGCGACGGCGAGCTGCGCGGCATCGGTCGTTCCTGCGCCGGCCGCTGCGAGCTTGGCCTGCAGGGCCGGCACGAACCGTCGCGCTTCCTCGATGATCGCCTGACGCCCCTGCACTTCGGGCAATGCGTGGCGCAGCGCCAACGAGACGTCGAGTCCTTTGCGCTTCTCGGTCACGAAGGCTTCGATCGCTGCGTCGATGGTCTCTTCCGGCGTCGCGGCAGCCGAAAGGTCCGCATCGATAGCCGCGGCCAGATAGGTGCGGGTACGCCGGCGGACGATCTCGACAGCGATTGCGTTTCGGTTCGGGAAGTACTGGTAAAGGGAGCCGACGGAGACGCCGGCCAGCGTCGCGATGCGCGTCGTGGTGCAGGCGGCCCATCCGTCGCGCCGCAGAATGCGAATGGTCGCCTCGACGATCGCATCCACCGTCACGGTGGACCGGGCCTGGAGGGGCTTCTTGCGCGGTTTCAGGGCGGTCGGCATGGCGTGCCTCCGATGCGAATGGACGATCAGCAACCTGGTTTCCATTTTCAATGGACCTCAGCCGGAGTCAAAGAATGACCGTTCTCCATCTCGTCACGGGCGGCACATCGGGGATCGGCCTCGAACTGGTACGTCTGCTTCTCGCCGACCCGGCGAACCGGGTCATCGTCGGTGCGCGCCGGCCCGCCGCCGGCGCGCTGCGCGCCGTCGCCGATGAAGACCGCCTCGAGATCCTGCCGCTCGATCTCGCCTCGCTGGCCTCGACGGTCGCATTCGCCGACGCGGTGTTGGCCCGGCTCGCCGACGACCGTCTGGCCTCGCTCGCCGCCAATGCCGGAATCCAGAGCGTGGCGGGCAAGCGCATGACGGTCGACGGGTACGAGGAGACCCTGCAGGCGAACTGGCTCGCGCATGCGCTGTTGATCGAGCGGCTGCTGCCGGTCCTCGCGGCCGGTGCGCCGGTCGTCTTCACCGCGAGCGGCACCCACGACCCAGCGAACGGCGCCGCCCGCCTGTTCGGATTCAGAGGCGGCGTCTATCCGGGCATCGACCGGGTGGCGAAGGGCGACCTCGACGCCAGCGCCTCCGAGAAGCAGCTGGGTCTGGATCGGTACGCCACGTCCAAGCTCGTCGCCATCCTGCATGTCTACGCCCTCGCGCGCAGCACACCGGCGGGCGGTCCGCGCTGGTGCGCCTTCGACCCGGGCCTGATGCCCGGCACGGGGTTGGCGCGCGATCGCTCCCCCCTGGAGCGCTGGGCCTGGTCGACGATCCTGCCGGTGGTGGCGCGGGCTATGCCGGGCGCCAGCACGCCGAGGCGGTCGGCCGAGACCTATGCACGCTTGCTCACGGGGCGCTTGTTTCCGCAGGAAACCGGTGTGCATCTGGATTTCTCGGGACGCAGGACTGAAAGCTCGGTCGATTCGTACCGCCGGGAGTGGCAGGACGAGGTCGCAGCCTTCGCGAGGGCTTCCTCTCAGGACTGGCGTCCGGCCGTCTCCGAGATGGCGTCCAGATAGGCGACGATCATCCGCACGATCTCGTCCTCGAAGGCGCGGCTTGCAAGGAAGGGCTGCTCCTCCAGCACCGCGGCGCGGACGACCCCCATGAGGGCGCGTGACACGACGAAGGTCTGTTCGCGGCTGAGCGGGACGACCAGCGGGTTCGGCCCACGCCCGACAATCTCGCCCGCGCGCGCGATGAAGGCGGCGACGGGCGCGATCAGTTCGATGCCGCTTCCCTGGGCCAGGAGAGCCTGGACGACCGCCTTGCGCGCGCGCTGCCGGCCGCGGAAGGCGTGGACGATCGCCCGCACCATGGCGCGCACGCGACCCTCGACCGAGGGATCGCCGTCGCCCTGTAGCGCCCGGCCGACCTCGCGGAGCGCGGCTTCCATCTCTCCCTGTGCCAGAGCCATGAGCAGCGCGTTCTTGTCGGAAAAGTACTGATAGAGCGTACCGATGCTGACGCCGGCCCTGTCGGCCACCGCGTTGGTGGTGAAGGCGGCGAGACCGCCCTTCTCGAGAATCTGAGCCGCCGCTTCGACGATCGATGCCACGGTTTCGGTGGCGCGGGCCTGTCGCGGCTTTCTGCGTTTGGTTTCAACGGGTTGGCGGCGGGCAGGCATGGCGGAACCGGATGGGAGAAGGCGAGTAAATAAACATGAGCTTCGCTCATATATTCGGTGACGGCAAAGGCAAAGGAGACCGTCTTGCAGTCACTCGCCACTCTCTATCTCGTCATCCTGCCGCTCGTCATGGCGGCGGCAATCGCAGAAGGCCTCTGGCAGTCGCGGACGCGCGTCGAGGCCTACGACTGGAAATCCTGGGCCTGCTCGCTGGCGGATCTCGCCGGTCGCCGCCTGCTGGCCTTCATTCCGTATACGCTCGCTGCGCCCTGGCTCGGCTGGATATACGAGCATCGCCTCTTCACCCAGTCGCTCGACGACGTTTGGTCGGTGCTGCTGCTCTTCATCGGGCTCGAGTTCTTTTACTACTGGTTTCATCGCGCCAGCCACACCGTGCGCTGGTTCTGGTCTTCGCACTCCGTCCATCACTCGCCCAACCAGTTCAACTTCGCCGCCGCCTACCGGCTGGGCTGGATCGGCCGCTTTACGGGAACTTCGCTCTTTTTCGCGCCTCTGGTCCTGTTGGGGTTCACGCCGGAGACCGTGCTGACGGCGCTGTTCCTCAATCTCCTCTATCAGTTCTGGATTCATGCCGACTGGATCCCGAAGCTGGGCTGGCTCGAATATGTTCTCAACACGCCGTCCGCCCATCGTGTCCACCACGCGCGCAATCCGGAGTATCTCGATGCCAATTTCGGCGGCGTCCTGATCGTTTTCGACCGTCTGTTCGGCACCTATGTCGCCGAACGCGACGACGTGAAGTGCGACTTCGGCCTGGTCTCGCCGCAGGTGTCGTCACACAATCCGTTCGTGTTGAACTTCGGCCCGTGGATCGGCCTCATGAAGGACCTCGCCTCGGCGCGTTCGGGCCGGGAAGTCTGGATGTACCTGTTCGGCGCGCCCGGCTGGCGTCCGGACGGGACGGGCCTCACGGCCGCCGAGTTGCGCCGGGCCCACGCGCTGCGGGCCGGTAGCGCCGAAACTCGGGTAGCCATGACGTAATCTCCCTTGAGCCGCCCTATCGCCGTCGACAGATTGGCCGCAGAGGAGAATGCCATGGCCAAAGACAAGGTCTGCGTCGTGATCGGCGCAGGCGATGCGACGGGCGGCGCGATTGCCCGTCGCTTCGCGCGCGAGGGCTACACGGCCGTCGTCACGCGCCGCAGCGCGGACAAGCTTCAGTCGCTGGTGGCGCGCATCGTGGAGGAGGGCGGCAAGGTCCATCCCTTCGGCTCCGATGCCCGCGATGAAGGGCAGGTCGAGTCGCTGTTCCGCGAGATCGAGACCCAGATCGGCGAGGTCGAGGTGTTCGTCTTCAACATTGGCGGCAATGTGCGCTTCGATATTCGCGACACGACCTCGCGGGTCTATCGCAAGGTCTGGGAAATGACCGCCTTCGCCGGCTTCCTGACGGCGCGCGAGGCGGCCAAGGTCATGGTGCCGCGCGGCCGCGGCACGATGGTCTTCACCGGCGCCACCGCCTCGATCCGCGGCGGCCGCGGCTTCTCCGCCTTCGCGGGAGGGAAGCACGCCGTGCGCGCGCTGGCCCAGTCGATGGCGCGCGAACTCGGTCCCCAGAACATCCATGTCGCGCACGTCATCGTCGACGGCGCCATCGACACGGAATGGATCAAGGCCAACTTTCCGGATCGCTACAATGCCGGCCCCGATGCGATCCTCAATCCCGACGACATCGCCGAGACCTACTGGCAGCTCCACCGCCAGAAGCGCAGTGCCTGGACCTTCGAGATGGACCTGAGGCCCTGGAAGGAGACGTGGTGACTACGTCGCCGCCCGCAGCTTCAGCAGTGCGAGCATCATGTCGATGGTTGGAGTCTCGACGCCCGCCAACTCGCTGAGGTCGGCGATCGAATCGGCGAGCGCGTCGATCTCGAGCGGCTTGCCGGCCTGGAGGTCGGTCAGCATCGACATCTTGTGGTCGCCCAGGCCGACCGTGAACGCGATGCGCTTCTCCATCGGCGTCGCCATGGTCGCTCCGAACTTCGAAGCGACAGCCTCGGCTTCCGTCATCATGCGGCGGGCAATGTTGATCGCGCCGGCACTGCGGCCGATTCCGCCATTGTCGGCGAGCGTCAGCACCGCGATCGGGTTCCAGGTCAGGCTGTTGATCATCTTGCTCCAGATCTCGGCCCGGATGTCGGCCTTTACTGGCGCGTCGAGGCCGGCCTCCATCATGGCGGCACTGAGCGCCGTGACACGCGCCGAGTTCGAGCCGTCGGGCTCACCCAGTGGCAGGTAGCAGACTTCGTTCTCGAGATGGGCCACGCCGGGTTCGGGCACGACCCCGCCCGCCCAATAGGCGCAGCCCAGCGCGCGCTCGGGGCCGAAGGTCGACCATTGCCGGCCACCGGGATCCATGCGCTTGAGGCGACTGCCCTCGAAGGAGCCGGCCAGCTTGTGAAAGAACCAGTAGGGCGCGCCCGTGGTCGGTGGGATCAGCGCCGTTTGCGGGCCCAACAGCGGCACGACCCTGTCGAGAACCGAAAGGTACTGGTGCGTCTTCAGGGTGATGAACACGACGTCCTGGGGGCCAAGTTGGGCAGGATCGTCGGTCGCATTCACCCTGACCGTGAAATCCTCATGCGGCGAGATAAGGCGCAGGCCCTGCCGACGGATGGCATCCAGATGGGCACCGCGCGCAACCAGACTCACCTCGACGCCCTTCACGCGAGCGAGATGCGCGCCGATGATCCCGCCGATCGAGCCGGCGCCGTAGAGACAGATCTTCATGGCGGCCAGCCTAGAGCCTTCACCGTCGCTGCGGAACCAGCATCCGGTGCGGTGGCGGACGATGACCGCTCAGACCGGCGAGGAGCAGACCGTCCTGGCGGAGCATCGCCGCGTCCGCATGCGCCGACGCGACAACGCGGTTGCCCTAGCGCCGCGGGGTCGTCGCGGCGCCCACGCCTGCGCCGACGGCGCCGCCAACCAAGGCTCCCGGCAGGAGCCCGATGGGTGTGAGGGCGCCAACCAGAGCACCAGTGCCGGCCCCGATGCCGCCGCCTGTCACGGCCCGCTGACCCCAGGTATCGCCACAGGCGGCGAGGGTGAGTGCCAGGAGGGAAATGCCGACGACTCTCATCATGTGGTCAACTCCGTTGCGAGCCCGAAAATTGCCTTCCGATCGTGCGAAGGTCTCACAAATGGCCTCTCTGCGGTGTGTTCTCCTGGTGACATTGGGTTGGCTCGGGCTGGCGGCGCCGCTCCGTGCACAGACGGTTGGCGGGTTCGATTACGCGCCCGAGTACGACTTCTCGGAATTCTGGGCGGCGACGGACGGTCGGCTCTTCCAGGTGATCGTCGCCGGCAATCCCTTTCCGCAATGGCCGCTGGGGCAGGTGAAGGAACGGTTGCTGCCCGTCATGCAGGCAAACAAGCCGAGGCCGGCTCTCACCTTCACGTACCAGGCGCCACCGGAGGAACTTCGGCCGAACTATCGGCTCGTGCTGGTCTTTTCGCCTGCCAACGACCTGACGGCCGCTCGTGTTTGTGCCGGCCAGTACTTCCTCAAGCCGCCCACACCGCCGCGGGTTTACGTCTTTGGCGTCTATTGCCGCAACGATCTCGCGCTCTCGCAGACCACGGCCTGGACCCAGGCAGACGGGCCCGACGACCCGCGGCTTGGCCAGATGTTCGCGCAGCTGTTCCTGATTCTCTTCGACGACCGGCGCTGGCAGCGCTTTCCGTTCAATCCGTGGTTTGCGCGCTGATAGCTCCGGCCTAAGAAAGAAAAGATATCAGGGGGAATCTTTTGGGTACCGACATCGAAATCTGGATGCTCTTCGCGCCATTCTGGCTACTGGGCATCTTCGCTGCCCTGGGTGCTCTCTGGCACTTCAGTCATCTGGGCACGCACCTGCACGCACATGCCGCATCAACGGAAAGCCGCCACCATTTCAGGCGTGCGAGATTGGCGATCATCGCGTGCGTCTGTCTGTTGGCACTGGGGCTGGCGGTCGGCGTCCTGTGGTCGCTGGGGCGGGGTTAGGCCCCGCCTCACTCGGCCACGAGCCCCACAACCTCGTATTGGCCTGGGTCTGACGGAGCAGCGACCAAGAGCTGCTGGTCACAGGCGGTCAGCACCAGAACGAGAAGACCGAGGGACGCTAGAGCCCTGCGGAACATGACTAAATCCTCCATATTCCCGACGAACGCCGTTGGATTGCTTTGGTTGCTCGCTTTTGCGGTGTATCTGGCTGCGATTTGATCGATGGGGTGGGAGCCTGGACCTGACCGATGAGGCGTTATCGCATGTTACGCCGCATCGCCTATGTGCGGCGCAATCGCTGCAGTGCGCTTGTAGGCGCCCTGTGCTTCTTTATTCTGCTCAACCCGATGCTTGCCGGCTCGGCTATCGGCGGCGCGATGCTTGGCGTGGCGCTGTTCGTGGTGCTCGTTCTGGCGGTCTGGGCTCTGCGCCTCGAACGGCCCGTTCTCTGGGGGATCGGGGTGTTCGGTTTCATCACAGTCGATACCCTGATCGCCGACCGGATGGGCTACAGGGGGCTGCGTCCGATCGCGCTGGGGGCGACCGCGATCTTCGTGGGCGCCGTCACCATTGCGCTCCTGCGCTACGTGCTCGATCGCAGGCCCATCACCACCGACAAGGTTTTCGGCGCCGTGGCGGCCTACATCCTGATCGCCTTGTCGTTTGCGAGCCTGTTTGGCTTCCTGCAGATATTCGAAGCCAATGCGTTCACGTCGGCCATCGCCCATGGTCCCGACGGCAAGCTCAACTGGTCGGACCTGATGTACTTTTCCTTCACGGTACTGACCTCCACCGGCTTCGGGGAAATCACGCCGGCGACGCCCATGGCGCGGTCGCTGATCGTGATCGAGCAGGTGCTGGGCGTCATGTATGTCGCCTTCCTGATCGCGCGTCTGGCCAATCTGTACGGTTCGCCGAAGCCACTGCGCTAGCGACCTTCAATCTCGCACTGCGCATCGTCCAAAAGCCTCTGGCCGCGCTATACTGTTCCACAAAACCGGATGAGGAACGCCATGGCGACCGCGGCAGAAGTGACACGGACCAACGAAACCGCCGACATTGTCGAGAGCTGGGACGTCATCGTGATCGGCGCCGGTCTTTCGGGCATGTACCAGCTCCTGAAGCTGCGCCAGATGGGTTTCAAGGCGCGGGTGTACGAGGCGGGCGGCGGCGTCGGCGGTACCTGGTACTGGAATCGCTATCCAGGCGCGCGCTTCGATTCCGAGAGCTGGACTTATGGCTTCTCCTTCTCGCCGGAAGTGCTGAAGGAGTGGGACTGGAAGGAGCATTTCTCCGGCCAGCCCGAGAACCTGCGCTACTGCGAGTTCATCGCCGACAAGTTCGACCTGCGCCGGGACATCACCTTCAACACCCGCGTGAAGGCCGCGCACTGGGACGAGGCAGCCAACGAGTGGGAGGTCATCTTCGAGAATGGCGGCCGCGCGCGCGCGCCCTTCCTGATTACAGCGATCGGCCCGCTCTCGTCGCCAACCATGCCGAACATTCCCGGCATCGAGGATTTCAAGGGTGAGTCCTGGCATACCGGCCTGTGGCCGCATCACCCCGTCAGCTTCGAAGGCAAGAAGGTCGCGGTGATCGGCACCGGCGCCTCGGGCGTGCAGGCGATCACCGAAATCGCCAAGACGGTGGGCGAACTCACCGTGTTCCAGCGCACACCCAACTGGTGCACGCCGCTGCGCAACAGCCGTATCGAGCCCGAGACAATGGCCGACATCCGCGCCCGCTACGACCAGATCTTCGCGCAGTGCCGCGAGAACTGGGGCTGCTTCGTCCACACCGCCGATCCGCGCCATTCGACCGACGTGACGCCGGAGGAGCGCGAGGCCTTCTTCGAGAAGCTCTACAACACGCCGGGCTTCGCCTTCTGGCAGGGCAATTTCCGCGACGTGCTGATGGACCAGGCGGCCAACGACGCTCTCACGGCATTCGTGATCAAGAAGATCCGCGCCCGGGTGAAGGACCCGAAGATCGCCGACAAGCTGATCCCGACCAACCACGGCTACGGCACGCGCCGCGTCCCGCTCGAGAGCGGCTACTTCGAGGTCTACAACCAGCCCAACGTGAAGCTGGTCGACATCCGCGAGACGCCGATCGAGCGCATCACAGAGGCGGGCCTCCGGGTCGGCGGCGTCGACTACGACTTCGACATGATCATCTACGCCACCGGTTTCGACGCCATCACCGGCGCCTTCGACCGCATCGACTTCCAGGGCCGCGGCGGCGAGAAGCTGCGCGACAAGTGGGCCGACGGGCCACACACCTATCTCGGCCTCAACGTCGTAGGGTTCCCCAACATGCTGACCCTGGTCGGCCCGCACAATGCGGCGACCTTCTGCAACCTGCCGCGCTGCATCGAGCAGAACGTGGAGTTCGTGTCAGGCCTGCTCGGCTACATGCGCGACAAGGGCCTTACCCGCATCGAGGCCACGCCCGAAGCCGAGGCGACGTGGACGGCGCACGTCTACGAGACGGGTTCGCGCCTGCTGCTCACCAAGGTCGATTCCTGGATGACCGGCGTGAACAAGAACGTGCCCGGTCGTCTCAAGCGCACCTTCATGGCCTATGCCGGCGGCGCGCCGAAATATCGCCAGAAGTGCGAGGAGATTGCGGCGAACGGGTACGAAGGGTTCGCGTTGCGCTGACGCCTCAGCGCGCGCCGCGCACGAGCCGGCCCGGTCGTGCGCCGGTGAACTCGCCGTCGCGATAGGTCATTTCACCGCTGACGATGGTGGCGACGTAACCGTCGGCCTTCTGTTCGAGCCGGCGGCCGCCGCCCGGCAGGTTGTTGACCGGACGTGGCGCCCAAACCCTGAGCCGGTCGAGGTCGATCACGTTGAGGTCGGCCTTGAAGCCGGCCTGAATTCGTCCGCGATCGCCGAGGCCGACCGTGCGGGCGGGCACGTCGGTCAGCTGCCGGACCGCCCAGGGCAGGGGCCAGCGCTCGCCCTTGCGGTCGCGCGTCCAGTAGGTCAGCGCGTGCGTGGTGTAGCTGGCGTCGCAGATCAGCCCGTAGTGTGCACCACCGTCGCCAAGAGCCATGATGGTATGCTCGTGGCGCAACATGCTGGCCATGTTGGCGTCGGAGCAATCGGTATAGTTCGCGCCGGGATGGAACAGGATGGTGCGTCCGTCACCGCTCACCAACAGGTCGTAGGCCATTTCGAGCGGCGTGATGCCAAGTCTGGCGGCACGCGCGTCGAGCCGCTGGTCGGCCGGCGGCGTGTAGTCGGGCGGATCTCCCAGGACGAACATGTTGGCGACGCTGCGCATGAAGGCCAGCATCTGCGGATTGCGGTAGGTCGGCTGCTCGACGAGCAGCTTCGCCTTCATCGCCGGATCGCGCAGCCGGGCGAGCTTGGCCTCGAGCGGCAGTCCCTCGACCTCGCGGTAGCTCGGGCAGGTCGAGAAGGGGTGGAAGGAAAGCTCCAGCCCGTAGAGCACGGCGACGGGCCGCGCCGCAACCTGGCCGC
>JBKBLH010000001.1:98009-360464 GCA_046296475.1 Reyranella sp. | reverse complement strand
GTGAAATGGGAACTCGACGTCCCGAACATGACGATCCATCAGAGCTTCGAGGAAAGCTGCGCCCGCTACGGTGACCGGCCCTTCACCGATTTCCTCGACAAGGTGATGACGTTCCGGGACTACAAGGAGGCCTCCGACCGGGCCGCCGCAGGCTTCCAGAAGCTGGGCGTCAAGCCCGGCGTCAACGTCGGACTCTACCTGCCCAACACGCCGCACTACATCATCGCCTTCTTCGGCGTGCTGAAGGCCGGTGGACGTGTCGTCAACTACTCGCCGCTCGACGCCGCGCGCGAACTCGAATTCAAGATCGGCGATTCGGAGACCGACATCCTGGTGACGCTGGACGTCACCGCGCTCTATCCGAAGATGGCCGCGATGCGCGGCAAGACGCGGCTGAAGAAGCTGATCGTGGGCTCGATCGCCGACTACCTGCCGTGGCCCAAGAACTGGCTCTATCCGATCGCCAAGAAGAAGGACCTGTCGGCCTGGCCGCGCGACGACTGGCACATGTCGTTCAAGGACCTGCTGGCGAACGATGGAAAGTACACGCCCCACAAGCCCGCCAGCGACAATCTGTGGGACGAGGTCGCGATCCTCCAGTACACGGGCGGCACGACCGGCCTGCCGAAGGCGGCGATGCTGACGCACGGCTGCGTCATGGCGGCGATGAGCCAGGGCCAGGCCTGGACGACGCCCTACACGAAGCCCGGCACCGAGAAGGTCGTGTGCGTGCTGCCGCTGTTCCACATCTACGCCCTGTCGGGAATCATGCTGGGGGCGGTGCGCAACGGCAACCAGCTGATCCTCTATCCGCGGCCCGACATCGACATGATCGTCGCCGATCTCGCCAAGAAGAAGCCGACCTTCCTGCCCGGCGTCCCGACGCTCTACACCGCGATCAACAAGCATCCCAAGGCGCAGGGGCTCGACCTCAGCTCGCTCAAGATCTGCATGTCGGGCGGCGCGCCCCTGCCCGTCGAGGTGCAGCAGAGCTTCGAGAAGCTGACCGGCGCCACCCTGATCGAGGGTTACGGCCTCACCGAGACCTCGCCGACGGGCGCGATCTGCCCGGTCGACAAGAGCGTGCGACGGCTGGGCTCGTGCGGCGTGCCGATGCCCGGCACCGTGATCGAGATCCGCGACATGGAGGATGGCAACAAGGTGCTGCCGGCCGGCAAGGAGCATGTCGGCGAGGTCTGCATCATCGGCCCGCAGGTGATGAAGGGCTACTGGAAGAAGCCGGAGGAGACGGAGAAGGTGCTGTTCCGCCATCCGTCAAGCAATTGGATGGGCCTGCGCACCGGCGACATGGGGTACATGGACGCCGACGGCTGGCTCTACCTGGTCGACCGGTCGAAGGACCTGATCATCTCCTCGGGCTACAACGTCTATCCGCGCATGATCGAGGAGGCCGTCTACGAGCATCCGGCGGTCGACGAGGTGATCGTGATCGGCATCCCCGACCCCTACCGCCAGGAAGCCCCCAAGGTCTTCGTCAAGCTGAAGCCGGGCGCCTCGCTCACCTTCGAGGAGCTGAAGCAGCATCTCGACGGCAAGATCGGCAAACACGAGATGCCGGTCGCGCTCGAGATCCGCGCCGAGCTGCCCAAGACCCCGGTCGGCAAGCTCTCGAAGAAGGAACTCAAGGAGGAAGAGCGGGCCAAGGCGCAGTCGAAGGCGGCGTGATCGCCGTCTTGAGGTAAGATGAGGGGGTGATGCAGAGGATATCCCCCCTCACCTTTCGCCGCTCCGTCCTGCTCGGCGGAGCCGGCCTCGCGCTCACGGGGTGTTTCGACCGGCCCTGTCACGAGCGCAATCCGGCGCAGAAGGCGTTTCTCGACGGGCTGCAGGAGCTGGCCAAGCCGGCACTGGCGTCGAACAATCCGCTGCGAGTCGAGGAAGCGGCCCGCCAGAGCGTCGCCCTGGCCGAGAAGGTCGGCCCGTTCAGCGGCTGGTGCGGGACTCTCACCAAGATCGAGGGCAATGCCCAGACGGTGGCCGTTACCTTCGACATCGGCCGCCAGGTTTCGCTCTACGCGTTCAACGACTGGGCGCTGGCCTTCGCCGGCACGGTGACGGACTTTTTCTCCACACGATCGCGTGCTGCGCCCCCGCCGGGCCTTTCCGAAGCGGCCGTCGCGGCGCTAAAAACCCTGCGGCTTGGCGAAAGGGTGACGATCTCCGGGCGGATGGGCGAGATCGCGGGCTCCGGCGTGTTCGATCTCTCCCGCCTGTTCGGCAAGACCGCCACGGATCATCGCCAGTTCCTGCAGACGCCACGCTTCGTGGCGCGCATCGAGGCCCTGCAGGCCTCGAAGAAGTAGAAAGGATTCCGAGGTGCCGTCTTTCACGTACGACTTCCCCTATTCCGCCAAGAAGCTGCCGGTCTTCGCCGAGAACGTCGTCGCCTCGTCCCAGCAACTCGCCTCCACCGCCGGACTGCGCATGCTCGCCAAGGGCGGCAACGCGGTCGATGCGGCGATCGCCAGCGCCGCCGCCATCACCGTGGTCGAGCCCACGATGAACGGCATCGGCGCCGACGCCTTCTGCATCCTGTGGGACGGCAAGCAGCTGGTGGGCCTGAATGCGCACGGCCATTCGCCGGCGCTGATGACGCCCGACAAGTATGCCGGTCTCGACAAGATGCCCCA
The DNA here is from genome assembly GCA_046296475.1 of Reyranella sp. Lineage (GTDB taxonomy): Bacteria > Pseudomonadota > Alphaproteobacteria > Reyranellales > Reyranellaceae > Reyranella. The sequence continues at coordinate 357,813 of JBKBLH010000001.1, read as the reverse complement.
TGTCGGCTGGGGCTGCGTGACGACGCCGGGCGCCGTGTCGCTCTGGATGGAACTGCACAAGCGCTACGGCAAGCTGCCCTTCGCCGACCTGTTCGAGCCGGCGATCAAGTACGCCCACGACGGTTTCCGCGTGTCCTACATGGTGGCGCATCAGTGGCACCGGGCGATCGACCGGCTCAAGGGACAGGAGAGCTGGGTCAAGGCCTTCCTGCCAAATGGCCGTGCGCCGCAGCCGGGCGAACTCTGGAAGTTCCCCGACCAGGCCAAGACGCTCACCAGGATCGCCGAGAGCAAGGGCGAGGCCTTCTATCGCGGCGAACTGGCCGACATGATGGACAAGTACGCCCGCGAGACCGGCGGCGCGCTGCGCAAGGAAGACCTCGTGGCCCACAAGCCCGACTGGGTCGATCCGATCGGCCTCGCCTATCGCGGCACGACGCTGCACGAGATCCCGCCATCGGGCCAGGGCATCGCGGCGTGCATGGCGCTGGGCATCCTCGAGAACTTCGAGCTGGCCGGTCTCGACTGCGACGGGCCCGAGGTCGCGCATCTGCGCATCGAGGCGATGAAGCTCGCCTTCGCCGACATCTACCGCTACGTCGCCGACCCGCGTTTCATGGAAGTGACGCCGGCGCAGATGCTCGACAAGGGCTACCTCAAGAGCCGCGCCAAGCTGATCGACCCGAAGAAGGCCAAGGATTTCGGCCCGGGCACGCCCAAGGACGGCGGCACGATCTATCTCGGCACCGCCGACGCCTCGGGCATGATGGTGTCGCTGATCCAGTCCAACTACACCGGCTTCGGCTCCGGCATCGTGGTGCCGGGCACCGGCATTGCGCTGCAGAATCGCGGCACCGGCTTCGTCACGACCAAGGGGCATCCCAACGAGGTCGGACCGAACAAGCGGCCGTTCCACACGATCATTCCGGCCTTCATCACCAAGGACGGCCGGCCGGTGGCGACCTTCGGCCTGATGGGCGGCGCGATGCAGCCGCAGGGCCACATGCAGGTCTTCTCGCGCATGATCGACTACGGCCAGAACCCGCAGGCCGCGATCGACGCCCCGCGCTGGCGTGTGCACGAGACCGACGGCACGGTCTGGACGGAAGAGCACATGCCGCAGGGCACGCTCGAAGGCCTGGAGAGCCGCGGCCATCGCCTGACGCGCACGAAGATGCCGAGCTTCGATTTCGGCTCGAGCCAGATCATCTGGCGCTTCCCCGACGGCGGCCCCTATCTCGGCGCCTCCGAAAGCCGCCGCGACGGCGCCGCGGTCGGGTTCTAGCCGGAGCACGCTCGCGCAACTTTCCACAACAAGCGCGCCCATGTGGCACGCTTGTTGCCTTCCAAGGGGATTGCTTGGGAGGCATTTCATGATCAATCGTCGTCGTCTGCTGGCCGGGGCCAGCCTTGCTGCCATGGGAACCCTGGCCGCGCCGTCCATCCTGCGCGCGCAAGGCGGGCAGACGGTCAAGATGGGTGCGCTGCGCCTCGTCCATTCGATGCCGCCGCATTTCTACGAGAAGTTCGCGCCTCCGGGCCTGAAGATCGAGATCATCACCTTCGACAGCCCGACCGACTGCAAGAACGCCGTCGTCACCAAGTCGGTCGACCTCGGCACCTTCGGTATCGCCGCGGGCATCCTAGGCGCCGCCGCCGGCGAGCCCGTGGTCGTCGTGGGCGCGATGTCGAATCGCGGCATGGGCGTGATCTCCAAGGCCGGCTCCGACGTGAAGTCGATCAAGGACCTCAAGGGCAAGAAGGTCGGCATCTGGCCGGGCTCCACCCAGGAGGTCTTCATCCTCGAGCGCCTGCGCATGGAGGGTCTCAAGCTGAAGGACATCACCTCGGTGCGCGTCCCGTTCGGTGAAATGCCGGCGATGCTCGCGCGCGGCGACATCGATGCCTATGTCGGCGCCGAGCCGGGCCCGGCCCTGTCGATCACGTCCGGCGTCGGCCAGCTCGTCGAGTACCCCTACGGCACGGCCATGGGCGGCCTCAACATGATCATCGGCACCAACGAGGAGACGGTCGCGAAGAACCCGGAGATGATCCGGACCATGCTCAAGACCCACCGTCAGGCCGTCGAATTCATGTCGGCCAACAAGCCGGCCGTCGTCGAGATGACGGTGCAGAAGCTCGGTGCCAACCGCGCCGCGGTCGAGCAGGCGCTCGGCGCCGACAACGTCGAATACGTCTGGAAGCTCGACGACAAGGTGCAGGGCCAGGCCAAGACCTACGCCCAGCACATGCTCGAACTGAAGCAGATCCGCGCCCTGCCCAAGTTCGACACGTTCCTCAATCCCAAGTTCTCGAACGAAATCGCCAGCTAGACGAAGCACAGGCGACGGAGCGCATCATGGCGATCGTCGAGACGGGATCCGCTCCGGCGGCGGCTTCGGCCGCCGTCCCGCCGCGGGCGGCGATGCGCACGACATGGGCGCGCTTCAAGCCCACTGTGCTGGCGCTGATCGTGCCGCTGCTGCTGCTCGCCTTCTGGCAGGTGGCGACCACCCAGCAGTGGACGCGCCTGATCCCGACGCCCTACGCGGTCGGGGAGTACATGGTCGACTTCGCGGTCGGCGGCATCTACGACGACGCCTATTCCGCGACGCTGACCACCCATCTGCTGGCCTCGATGAGCCGCGTCTATGGCGGCTTCGCCCTGGCCGCGGTCTTCGCCCTGCCGATCGGCATCCTGATCGGCCGGGTGCCGACCGCGCGCATGCTGCTCGATCCGTTCCTGCAGGTGATGCGGCCGATCCCGGTCACGGCCTGGCTGCCACTTTCGATGATCCTGTTCGGTCTGGGCGCCAAGTCGGCCTTCGCCCTGGTCTGCCTCGGCGCCTTCTACCCGATCCTGCTCAATACGATCTTCGGCGTGCGCTCGGTCGATCCCAAGCTGTTCGAAGCCGCCTCGATGCTGGGCTGCCGCGGCAACGCGCAGTTCTACAAGGTGGTCCTGCCGGCCGCGACGCCCTCGATCTTCACCGGACTGCGGCTCGGACTCGGCCTCGCCTGGTTCGTCATCGTGGTCGGCGAGATGACCGGCGTGCCGCAGGGCTTGGGCGCCGTGATCATGGACGGCCGCACCCTGTCGCGCACCGAGCTGGTGATCTGCGGCATGATCGTGATCGGCCTCGCGGGCTACCTCTCCGACCGCGTCGTCGTCGCGCTCGGCAACTATCTCCTGCGCTGGAGCCCCAACCATCATGGCTGAGTCCGCCACTCCCATCGTCGAGATCAAGGGCGTGTCCAAGGTCTTCCGGCTGCAGGACCAGACGATCCACGCGCTCTCGGACGCCAACCTCTCGATCAACAAGGGCGAGTTCATCTGCCTGATCGGCGCCTCGGGCTGCGGCAAGTCCACCCTGCTGCGCATCATGGCGGGGTTCGACCAGCCCTCGTCGGGCGAGGCGCTGATGTGGGGCAAGCCGATCGCGGGCCCCGATCCGTCGCGCGGCATGGTCTTCCAGGACTATGCGCTGTTCCCGTGGCTGAGCGTGCGCGCCAACATCGGCTTCGGCCCGGCCTCGCGCGGCCTGGGCACTGCCGAGGTGAAGCAGATCGTCGACAAGTTCATCGACCTCGTGGGCCTCGCCAAGTTCGCCAACGCCTATCCGCACCAGCTTTCGGGTGGCATGAAGCAGCGCGTGGCGATCGCCCGGGTGCTGGCCAACGATGCCGAGCTGGTGCTGATGGACGAACCGTTCGGGGCGCTCGATGCGATGACTCGGGAACGGTTGCAGGACGAGCTGCTCGACATCTGGGAGCGCACGAAGCTCACCGTCGTGTTCGTGACCCATGCGGTCGAGGAAGCGATCCTGCTGGCCAATCGAGTGGTCGTCATGACGCCGGGGCCCGGCCGCATCGAGAGCGACAACCTGCTCGACCTGCCGCGGCCGCGCGACGTGGCGAGCCCGGAATTCAACGCGATCCGCCGCGTGCTGAGCGCAAAGCTGCACAGCCATCACGGCAAGAAGGCAGCCTGATCCCTCAGCGACGCCGCGGCCTGCGCAGCATCGGCACCAGGGTCGGCGAACTGCCGAACTGGATTTGCCCGAGAATCTCGAACCCGTAGCGCCGATAGAGCGGCACGTTGCGTGGATTGGAGGATTCGAGATAGGCCAGCGCGCCATCGCGATCGCAGATGGCGAGCGCATGGTCGAGAAGCGCGCCGCCAAGGCCCTTGCCCTGCTGCTTCGGGTCGATGCCGATCAACGGCAGGTACCAATGCGGCTCGCTCGGGTGATGGCTTTCCATCTGCCGCATCACCTGCATTCCGTCGCTCATGGACTGCGGCGACGCCGTGGTGCGCATCAACTCGCCGAGCGCCGCGCCATCCGGTTCGACGCCCGGCGGGAGCCACAGCGCCGTTCCGGCATGGTCTCCCACGATGTGGGCTCCGCCCGCGGCGAAGCCCGCACCACCGAACGCCCTGGCGAAACGCGGAAACGCATCGAGATAGTCTTGCGCGTTGGGCCAGGTCCAGCGCGTTGCCGGATCGGCACCGAAGGCCAGGGTCAGCGTGGCAATGGCCGCCGCTGCTTCCGCCGGCGTGGCGTTCCGAACGGTCCTCGTCGTCATCCTCCCCCCACGCGATCACCCCGGTCCCTTCAGCATCGAGACCGGGAGCGACCGTGGCAACCCGGTGCGTTCACTTCCCGCAATAGGCCTCGATCCGGTAGCCGTCGGGGTCGATCACGAAGGCCGCATAGTAGGTTGGGCTGTAGTCCGAACGAAGGCCGGGCTTGCCGTTGTCCATGCCGCCGCTCGCGAGCGCCGCGGCATGAAACGCGTCGACCGACTTCCGGTCCTTCGCAACGAAGCAGAAATGCAGGCCGGATTCCATGTCCGGCTTCACGGGCTTCGCCGCCTTGCCGATCCACAGACCGACCTCTTTCTCCCCATAGCCCAGCGAGGTTTCGCCGTCGCTCAGTCGCGCATAGCCGAGCGGTTCCAGCGCAGCGTCGTAGAACTTCCGGGTACGGGCGATGTCGGCGACGCCGATGGATACATGGTCGAACATGGCAATTCCCTTCTGTATAACTATATAACTGGTTATATGGTTATGTCGAAAGGCATTCCTTGTCAACCCGACAACCGGTTAGTAAGTCCCGTCGATGAACCGCCTCGACCTGTGTCTCGAATTCGCCAATACGCGTTACTGGCGCGGGCAGGAGACGCCTACGGAGACGCTGAAGACGCCGGCGGATCTGGCGGCCTGGACCAAGGCGTCCAAGCCACCGTCCCAGAAGGAGTTCGAACGGGCGCTGGAGCTGCGTGAGATCATCCACCGGCTGTTCGACACCGTGGCCCAAGGCAAGGCACCCGCCAGTCGCGATTTCGAGGCGCTGAATGCGGCCCTCGCCACCGCGCCGGCGCGCATGGTCCTGACGCGCGGCCGCGAGGCGTTCGATTGGGAACTCGACATGAGATCGGGCACGGCGCTGGCCCTTCTCGCCCCCGTCCTGTGGTCGGCGGGAGACCTGCTGGCGAGCGGCAAGCTGGCCAAGGTCCGCCGCTGCGCCAACCCGGAGTGCCTCTACCTGTTTTTCGACGAAAGCCGGGCCGGGAAGCGCCGCTGGTGCACCATGTCGTCCTGTGGCAACCGCGCCAAGGCGAAGCGGCACTATCACAAGAGCAAGCAGGCATAGAAAAGGGCCCCGCGAAGGGGCCCTTGTTGCTACGGCGATCTGAACGCGCGTTAGCGCAAGATGCTCTGCAGCTTCATGGCGACGCCCATGTCGCCTTCGATCTTCAGCTTGCCGGTCATGAACGCGGTCATGCCGTCGAGCTTGCCGCCGATCAGGTCGGCGAAGTCGCTGAAGTCCATCTTGATGGTGCAGTCGGCGGCCGCGTCGTCATTGGTGACGGCCGGCGGGCTCTGGTTGCCGTCGATGTGGACGACGCCCTGGTCCGTGGCGAACTTGACGCTGTTTCCGAAGGCCGTCTTCTTCGAAGCGCCTTCCTTCATTTTCTCGGTGATTTCCTGCAAGGTCATGAGCGAACTCCTCCCGTCGGCGGTGCCCAGCGGGATACTTGACCTTTACGTAAACGTCAACTACAGGCCGGTAAACGGTCGTTCAGTCGGAGGAAACATGACCTATCGCTCGGTCTTCAAACCGGGATTGTTTGAGGGCCGGACGGTCGTCGTGACCGGCGGCGGCAGCGGCATCGGCCGCTGTACGGCGCACGAGATCGCGGCGCTCGGCGCGCACGTCGTGATCACCGGCCGCAAACAGGAAAAGCTCGACAAGGTGAAAGCCGAGATCGAGGCAGTGGGCGGCACCTGCGAAACGCACGTCTTCGACATCCGCGAGGAAGCCCAGGTCAGGGAAGCGGTCGCGGCGATCGTGGCGAGGAACGGCCGCATCCACGGCCTGTTCAACAATGCCGGCGGCCAGTTCCCCTCGCCCGCTTCGGCGCTCAGCGCCAAGGGCTTCGACGTCGTCGTGCGCAACAATCTGACGGGCGGCTTCATCGTGAGCCGCGAGGTGTTCACCCAGTCGATGCAGCATCACGGCGGCTCGATCGTCAACATGACGGCGGATTACCGCAACGGTTTCCCCAATATGGTGCATACGGGCGCCGCCCGCGCCGGCATGGCCAACCTGACCATGACGCTCGCGTTCGAATGGGCGGTGGCCGGCGTGCGCGTGAACTCGGTCGCACCGGGCTGGATCGCCTCCTCGGGCATGGACACCTATACCGGCGACTTCAAGGAGCAGATCCCCAAGCTCAAGGGCCACTGCCCGCTCGGCCGTCTCGGCACCGAGAGCGAAGTCTCCGCCGCCGTCTGCTTCCTGCTGAGCGACGCCTCTTCCTACATCACCGGCACGGAACTCCGCATCGACGGCGGCGTGCCGCTCGCCAACCGCTCGGTCGATCTCCCGACCACCGACCGGTCCAAACCGTTCGATGGTTTTCATCTGGCAACGACGCCCAAGGTGCTGGGCGGCTGAGGACGACATGCCGATTCTCGAAAGCCAGATCGATCGCAACAGCGGCGAGTTCAAGCAGAACCGAGAACGCATGCTGGCCGCGATCGCCGAGTTCCGCGACGCCGAGGCGACTGTTCAGGCGGCCTCCGAGAAATCGCGCGACCGCTTTGCCAAGCGCAAACAGTTGATGCCGCGCGAGCGTATCGCGCTACTGCTCGACCGTGGCGCGCCCTTCCTCGAACTGATGCCGCTCGCCGGCTACCGCATGCACGACGACAAGGATGGGTCGAGTGCCGGCGGCGGCTCGGTCGCGGGTATCGGCTATGTCGAGGGCGTGCGTTGCGTCGTCTCGGCGTCGAACAGCGCCATCAAGGGCGGCACCGTTGCGCCATCCGGCCAGCGCAAGGGCCAGCGGGTCCAGCAGATCGTCATGGAGAACAAGCTGCCGGTGGTGAACCTGGTCGAGTCCGGCGGCGCCAACCTGCTCTACCAGGCCGAGATCTTCGTGCCGGGCGGCCGCGGCTTCGCCAACCAGGCCCGCATGTCGGCGCGCGGCATCCCGCAGGTGACCGTGGTGCACGGCTCCTCGACCGCGGGCGGCGCCTACCAGCCCGGCCTCAGCGACTACGTCATCATGGTGCGCAACCAGGCCAAGGTGTTCCTGGCCGGCCCGCCGCTGCTCAAGGCCGCGACCGGCGAGATTGCGACCGACGAGGATCTGGGCGGCGCCGAGATGCACGCCACGGTGTCGGGCGTGGCCGAATGGATGGCCGAGAACGACGCCGACGGCATCCGCATGGCGCGCGACGTGATCGCCAAGTGGCACTGGAACGACCGGCTGCCGCCGCGCGCCGAGCGGCCGTTCAAGGACCCGCTCTACGACATCGAGGATGTCTGCGGGGTCGTTCCACCCTCGCACAAGGATCCCTACGACGTGCGCGAGGTGATCGCGCGCATCGTCGACGGGTCGGACTTCCTCGAGTTCAAAGGCCTGTTCGACCAGCAGACGATCTGTGGCTGGGCCGCCATCGAGGGCGAGCCGGTGGCGCTGATCGGCAACAACGGCCCGATCACCGCCAAGGGCGCGGTGAAGGCCGCGCAGTTCATCCAGCTCTGCTGCCAGCAGGGCACGCCCATCGTCTACCTGCAGAACACGACTGGCTACATGGTCGGCACCGAGAGCGAGCGCGGCGGCATCGTCAAGCACGGCTCCAAGATGATCCAGGCCGTGGCCAACGCGACGGTACCGCAGATCACCATCGTGATCGGCGGCAGCTTCGGCGCCGGCAACTACGGCATGTGCGGCCGCGCCTTCGATCCGCGCTTCATCTTCGCCTGGCCCAACAGCCGCACCGCCGTCATGGGCGGTGAACAGGCGGCCGGCGTCATGAAGACCGTGACCGAGCAGAAGTTCCTGCGCGAGGGCAAGGAGCCGCCGCACGAACAGATCGACAGGATGTTCAAGGGGATCGTCGACCAGTTCGAACGCGAGTCCACCGCGCTCTATGCCACGGCCCACCTGTGGGACGACGGCATCATCGATCCGCGCGACACGCGGCGGGTCCTGGCCTTCACCCTGTCGATCGCCCGCGAATCGATGGTGCGGCCGCTCAATCCCATCACCTTCGGCGTTGCGAGGATGTAACCATGAAGTTCACCCCCGAGCATGAGGCGCTGCGCCAGACCTGGAAGACGCTGATCGATCGCGAGATCAATCCTTACGTCGACCGGTGGGAGAAGGAGGGCCAGTTCCCGGCCCATGAGCTGTTCAAGAAGATGGGCGACGCCGGTCTTCTCGGTGTCGACAAGCCGGTCGAGTTCGGCGGCTCAGGTCTCGATTTCTCCTACGCGATGGTCTGCGCCGAATCGCTGGGATGGGTGAACGGCGGCTCGATCCCGATGGCGACCGGCGTGCAGATCTCCATGGCGACGCCCGCCCTCGCCCGCTACGGCAGCGACGAGCTGCGCCGCGAATTCCTCACCCCCTCGATCACAGGCGACTATGTGGCCTGTCTCGGCGTCTCCGAGACCGGCGCCGGCTCCGACGTCGCCTCGATCAAGACGACGGCCCGGCGCGTGGGTGGCGATTGGGTGATCAACGGCGGGAAGATGTGGACGACCAACGGCGCCCAGGCCGACTGGATGTGCCTGCTCGCCAGTACCGACGACGGGCCCGCGCACAAGAACAAGTCGCTGATTGTGGTGCCGATGAAGACCAAGGGCATCGAGATCGTGAAGAAGCTCGACAAGCTCGGCATGCGTGCCTCCGATACGGTGCAGACCTTCTTCGACGAGGTGAAGGTGCCGGTGCGTTACACGATCGGCCAGCCCGGCATGGGCTTCACCTATCAGATGCAGCAGTTCCAGGAGGAGCGTCTGTGGGCCGGCGCGGGCTCGCTCAACACCTGCGAGCGGATCATCAACGCCACCATCGAGTACACGCGCGAGCGCAGGGTGTTCGGCAAGCCGCTGCTCGACAACCAGGTGATCCATTTCCGCCTGGCCGAGCTCAAGAGCGAGGTCGAGGCGCTGCGCTCCATCGTCTACCGCGCCTGCGAGGATTACCTCGCCGGCAAGGACGTCACCATGCTGGCGTCGATGGGCAAGCTGAAGGCCGGTCGCCTCCGCCGCGAGGTCTCCGACGCCTGCCTGCAATACTGGGGCGGCGCCGGCTACCTCTGGGACAATCCGGTGGCCCGCGGCTATCGCGACGGCCGCCTCGGTTCGATCGGCGGCGGCGCCGACGAGGTCATGCTGCAGATCATCTCCAAGCTGATGGGCACGCTCCCGCGGCTGGGCAATCGCTAGGAGCCCGCCATGCAGTTCACCCAGGAACATGACGAGATCCGCCGCACCCTGCGGGCGATCATCGAGCGCGACATCAATCCGCATGTCGACCAGTGGGAGGAGGACGGCATCTTCCCGGCCCACGAGGTCTTCAAGAAGCTGGGCAACGCCGGCCTGCTCGGCATCAACAAACCCACCGAATTCGGCGGCATGGGCCTCGACTATTCCTACGCCATGGTGATGGCCGAGGAGCTGGGCCACATCCAGTGCGGCTCGGTGCCGATGGCGATCGGCGTGCAGACCGACATGGCGACGCCGGCGCTGGCCCGCCACGGCAGCGACGAGTTGCGTCGCGAGTTCCTCGCCCCCTCGATCGCCGGCGACTATGTGGCCTGTCTCGGCGTCTCGGAGGTCGGCGCCGGCTCGGACGTCGCCTCGATCAAGACGACAGCGCGTAGGATCGGCGGCGACTGGGTGATCAACGGCGGCAAGATGTGGACCACCAACGGCACCCAGGCCGACTGGATGTGCCTGCTGGCCAGCACAGGCGAAGGGCCCGTGCACAAGAACAAGTCCCTGATCTGCCTGCCGATGAAGACCAAGGGAGTCGAGGTCGTGAAGCAGCTTGACAAGCTCGGCATGCGCTCCTCCGACACCGCCCAGATATTCCTCGACGAGGTGAAGGTCCCGGTCCGGAACCTGATCGGCCAGGAGGGAATGGGCTTCGTCTACCAGATGCAGCAGTTCCAGGAGGAGCGGCTGTGGGGCGCGATCAGCGCCGTAGTCGGCATGGAACGGCTGATCGACCAGACGATCGAATACACGCGCGAGCGCAAGGTGTTCGGCCGGCCCCTGCTCGACAACCAGGTGATCCATTTCAAGCTCGCCGAGTTGCGTACCGAGATCGAGCTGGTGCGCTCGCTCTGCTACCGCGCCTGCGAGGAATATCTCGACGGGGCGGACGTCACGATGCTGGCCTCGATGGCCAAGCTGAAGGCCGGCCGCATGGTGCGCCTGGTGACCGACGGTTGCCTGCAATACTGGGGAGGTGCCGGCTACCTCTGGGAATCGCCGACCGCGCGCGCCTTCCGCGATTCGCGCCTCGCTTCGATCGGCGGCGGCGCCGACGAGGTGATGCTGCAGATCATCTCCAAGCACATGGGCACGCTTCCGCGGCCGGAAGGCCGATAATGAAGAAGACGGTGTCATCCCGAGCGCAGCGAGGGATCCTTAGCGACACCGGTCAAGGATCCCTCGCTACGCTCGGGATGACACGGAGTTTGAGTCATGACTGAATTCGCCGACAGCTACCAAGCCCTGATCCTGCGCCGCGAGCGGTCGCGTCTCTACGTGACGCTCAATCGTCCCGAGGTGAAGAACGCGCTCAACCCGACGCTTATCGAGGAGCTGAAGTCGGTCTTCGCCATCCTGCGCGACCGGCGCGATATCAAGGTCGTGATCCTGCGCGGCGCGGGCGGCACCTTCTGTGCAGGCGCCGACCTCAAGAACATGGAGCAGAGCTTCACCGACAAGCCGAAGCCAGGCGAGAAGGACCCGATCGCCGTCTGGAATCGCCAGTTCGGCGCCTTCCTCGAAGCGCTGAACAACACGCCGCAGGTGGTCGTGGCGGCAGTCGAGGGCTACGCCATCGCCGGCGGCTTCGGCATCCTCTGCGTCTCCGACGTGGCGATCTGCACCGAGGGTGCGGGCTTCGCGATGAGCGAGACTGCCATCGGCATCGTGCCGGCGCAGATCGCGCCCTTCGTCGCCCAGCGCATCGGCGTGCCGCAGACGCGGCACCTCGCGCTCACGGCGGCGCGCTTCAAGGGACCGGAGGCGCTTCGACTCGGCATCGCGCATTATCTGGTGGCCGACTCCGCCGCCCTCGACGCCAAGCTCGAGGAGGTGCTGAAGCAGATCGACAAGTGCGCCCCGATCGCCAACGCGCTCACCAAGCAGGTCGTGATGAAGGTCGGCACCGAGCCGCTCTCCGCCGTGCTCGACTTCGCCGCCGACAAATTCGCCGAAGCACGCCGCGGGCCTGAGGCGGCCGAGGGTCTGCGCGCCTTCGCCGAGAAGCGTCCGCCGCGCTGGGCCGTCGAATGACGTCCTTCTCAAAAGTCCTTGTCGCCAACCGCGGCGAGATCGCCTGGCGCGTGATGCGGACGGCCAGGGCGATGGGCTATCGCACCGTGGCGGTCTATTCCGACGCCGACCGGGAGGCGCCGCACGTCGCATTCGCCGACGAGGCCGTGCGCATCGGCCCGCCGCCCGTCGGCGAGAGCTATCTCAGCATCGAACGCATCCTCGAGGCCGCGCACGCGAGCGGCTCCGACGCGATCCATCCCGGCTACGGCTTCCTGTCGGAGAACGAGGCCTTCGCCACGGCCTGCGAGAAAGCGGGCTTCATCTTCATCGGTCCGCCGGCGGCCGCCATCGCGGCGATGGGCAACAAGGCCGCCGCCAAGCGACGGATGATCGAGGCCGGCGTTCCTTGCGTGCCGGGCTATCAGGGCGCCGACCAGAGCGACGCCAACCTCGAGGCCGAGGCGCGCCGGATCGGCCTGCCGGTCATGGTCAAGGCCGCGGCCGGCGGCGGCGGACGCGGCATGCGGCTGGTCGAGCACGACGGCGATCTGCTGGAAGCGATCCGTACCGCGCGCACCGAGGCCGAGAGCGCCTTCGGCTCGGGCGAGCTGATCCTAGAGAAGGCGGTCGTCGATGCCCGCCATGTCGAGATCCAGGTCTTCGCCGATGCTCATGGAAACGTCGTCCATCTGGGCGAGCGCGACTGCTCGGTGCAGCGCCGCCACCAGAAGGTTATCGAGGAAGCACCCTCGCCGGCCGTCGACGCTACTCTCCGCAGCCGCATGGGTGCTGCGGCCGTCGCGGCAGCCCGGACCATTGGCTATCGCGGCGCCGGCACGGTCGAGTTCCTGCTGGGTGCAGACGGCGCCTTCTACTTCCTGGAGATGAACACCCGCCTGCAGGTCGAGCATCCGGTCACCGAAGCCATCACCGGCCTGGACCTCGTAGAATGGCAGCTCCGCGTCGCGCGCGGCGAGCACCTGCCGCTGCGCCAGGAGCAGGTGACCTTCTCCGGCCATGCGATCGAGGTCCGGCTCTATGCCGAGGACGCCTATGCGGGCTTCCTCCCACAGACCGGCCGCATCGACGTGTGGCGCCCGGCGAGCGGCCTGGGCGTGCGCATCGATCATGGTATGAAGGACGGGCTGGCGATCTCCCCCTACTACGACCCCATGATCGCCAAGGTGATCGCCCATGGCGCCACGCGCGAAGAAGCGCGCGTGCGGCTGATCCGGGCGCTCGCCGAGACGGTGGTGCTCGGACCGACCACCAACCGCCACTTCCTGATCCGCCTGCTGGAGCACCCGGACTTCGCCGCCGGCGAGGCCACGACGTCTTTCCTCGCGAAGCACCGGTTCCCCGTCCCGGAGATCGGCGAGGCGCATTGGGCGGCGGCCGCCAATCTCCTGTGGCAGGCATCGGCGCAGAAGTACCCGCCATCGATGCGCGGCTGGCGCAACTCCAATCCCGAGCCGACACCGATCCGGCTGGCTACGGGCGGCACCGAGCACCTGATGCAGGTCCGGCAGGCCGAGGCGCCCGACGTGCCGTTTCACATCGACGGCGACGACATCGTGCTCGACATCGATGGCCTCACCGTCAGGTTCACCGACAGGACCTATGCCCCGCCGGAGACGGCGGCGGCCGGCAGCGACGGCAAGCTGCGCGCCCCTATGGACGGCCGCATCGTTGCCATCAAAGTCGCGGCGGGCGACGAGGTCGTGCGCGGCCAGACCCTGATCGTGCTGGAGGCAATGAAGATCCAGCATCAGCTCAAGGCGGCCCTGAACGCCAAGGTCGAGGCCATCTCCGTCCACGAGGGCCAGCAAGTCTCCAACCGGACCGTGCTCGTGACGATGGAGCCTGCCGCGACTTAGCGCTAGGCTACCTCCCAACAAGAGAAGTTCAGGGAGGAATTGCCATGCTGCGTAGAAGTGCCCTCGCCCTGCTGGCGGTTGCGGCGGCCGGACCTGCCTTCGGCCAGGCCTATCCCAGCAAGCCCATCAACCTCATCGTGCCGTTCGCGGCCGGCGGCCCGACCGACGTGATGGCGCGGATCGTCGGCGAGCGCATGGGCAAGGAACTGGGCCAGCAGTTCGTCATCGACAACGTCACCGGCGCGGCGGGCTCGATCGCCATGGGCAAGCTGGCCCGCTCCGCGCCGGACGGCTACACGATCGGGATCGGCCACCTCGGCACCAACGTCGTGAACGGCGCCATCTACAAGAACCTGAACTACGACCTGATCAACGACCTCGCGCCGGTCGCCCTCCTGCCCTCGAACCCGCTGCTGGTCGTCACCTCGAACCAGGTGCCGGCCAAGGACCTCAAGGAGCTGGTCGCCTATCTCAAGGCCAATGCCGACAAGATCTCGGGTGGCACGGCCGGCATGGGCTCGGGCTCGCATATCGGCGCGCTGGCCTTCTTCACGGTGACCGGTACCAACTTCCAGCTCGTGCCCTATCGCGGCACCGGTCCGGCCATGCAGGATCTGATCGCCAACCAGATCCAGGTCATGATCGACCAGTCGTCGAATTCGCTGCCGCACATCCGCGCCGGCAAGATCAAGGTCTATGCGGTCACCGCCAAGAAGCGCAACGCTGCCGCGCCGGAGATCCCCACCACGGCGGAAGCCGGTTTCCCCGGCATCGAGATCGCGATCTGGCACGGGCTGTGGGCGCCCAAGGGCACGCCGCGGGAGATCATCGAAAAACTGAACGCCGCCGCCATCAAAACCCTGCAGGATCCGGAAATCCGCCGCAAGCTCGAGAATCTCGGCCAGGACATCCCGACTCCGGAGCAGATGAAGTCGGATGCCTTCGGCGCCTTCCAGAAGGCGGAGTTCGCCAAATGGAAGCCGATCATCGACAAGGCCGGCGTGAAGGTGGAGTGACCGCCCTCAAGAGGAGAATGAAGGTGGCACCGGGCACGGCGGCAGAAGCTTCTCGAGCACCTTCGCGACGCCGAGGAGCTTCGCTTCGCCCCAGCGCTTGCCTGTGAGCTGCAGGCCGATCGGAAGCCCGTCCTTCGAGAAGCCGCAGGGCAGCACGATCGACGGTTGGCCGGTCAGGTTGGCCAGGAAATTGTACGACGTGCCGGCGAAGAAATAGGGATGGTCGACGCCATCGATGCGGAGCGGCAGCTTCTGTGACTGCCGGATGAAGGCTGCATCCGGCATCACCGGCATCAGCCACGCGTCGTACTCGTCCAGGAAGGCCTCGCACTGGCGCGCGAGGCAGTCGCGCCGGTCGAGGACGGCGAAGAACTGCGCCATGTCGAGACGCGCCGCGCGCGCGACCGATCGCGCCGTGGGATCGGGTGAATCGATCTTCCCGAATTGCCGCTCCCGGACGGCGAGCGGCTGGGCGTTCACGATCATGTACTGGAACAGGTCCGACCAGTCGTCCCAGCCCTGCTGCCAGTCCAACCCACCGGGCTGCGCATGCTTCACGCGGGCGCCGGCCTTCGACAAGAGTTTCGCCGTCGCTTCGACGACCGACGCCGTGTCGGACGAGACGGGCACCAGCGGATTGCTCGTCAGGACGGCAACGCGCAGCCCGCTGGCCGTAAGCTTGGGCGTCGGCCCCAACGGGACGGGCGCTGCCTCGGTCTCGTAACCGTCCGGCCCTGCGACGATGCGCAGCGCCAGGTCGAGATCGTCGACCGAGCGTGCCAGTGGGCCGAAGGTGCCCATGTATCGCGTGCTGCGCGTGGTGCCGGGAAGATCCGGCACGTGCCCGCGGCTCGGCACGCGCCACTCGGTCGGCTTCAAGGAGAAGATGCCGTTGTAGTGCGCGGGATTGCGAACCGAGCCGCCGATGTCGCTGCCCAATTCCAGCGGTGACAGACGCGCGGCCACGGCAACCCCGCCGCCGCCCGTCGAGCCGCCGGCCGTGCGGCGTTCGTCCCACGGATTGATCGTCGTGCCGAAGATCGGGCTATCCGTCTGAAAGTCGGCGCAGAGTTCCGGCACGTTGGTCTTGCCAAGAATCACGGCACCCGCCGCCCGCAACCGCGCGACGATGCTCGCATCCTCCCCGGTGACATTGTCGGCCAATGGCGGATGACTGGAGGTCGTCCTCAGGCCGGCGACGTCGAATGCCTCCTTGATGGTGATCGGCACGCCGTGCAGCGGCGACAGGTCCTTCTTCCGGCTTCGGGTACGATCGGCAGCGCGTGCGGCCTTCATCGCCCCCGCCTCATCGACGAAGACCAGAGCGTTCAGCCGGCCGTTCAGCCGCGCGATCCGATCGATATGCGCTCTCGTCGCCTCCACTGAACTAACCCGCCCGTTTCGTATGGCGCGTGCAAGTCGCGTCGCCGTTTCGAAGCACGGATTCATGCATGCCTCCCTTGAGTGCGGCGACACTAGCCGCCGCTACCCTCGCCCGGCTATAGACCCCGAAGATTTCTTGGGGACGCCATGAGCCTGGCTAGCAAAACCCTGTTCGTGACCGGCGGCAGCCGGGGCATCGGACTGGCCATCGCGCTGCGCGCCGCACGCGACGGCGCCAACATCGCCATCGCCGCGAAGACGGTGAAGCCCGATCCGCGCCTGCCCGGCACGATCTTCACCGCGGCCGAGGAGATCGAAAGGGCTGGCGGCAAGGCGTTGCCGCTCGCCTGCGACATTCGCGACGAGCAGAGCGTGGAAAAGGCCGTCGCCGAGACCGTCGCGAGGTTCGGCGGCATCGATGTCCTGGTGAACAATGCCAGCGCCATCAGCCTGACAGGCACGCTCGCCACGCCGATGAAGCGCTACGACCTGATGCACCAGATCAATGCGCGCGGCACCTTCATGGTCTCCCAGAAGTGCATCCCGCACCTGATGAAGGCGACCAATCCGCACGTGCTGAACCTGTCGCCGCCGCTCGACTTCGACGTGAAGTGGTTCGCCAACCACGCGGCCTACACGCTCGCCAAGTACGGCATGTCGGTTTTCGCCTGGTCGATGGCCGAGGAATTCCGCGACAAGGGCCTCGCCTTCAACTGTCTGTGGCCGCGCACCGCGATCGCCACGGCGGCGATCCAGAACATCCTGGGCGGCGACGAAGGCATGAAGCAGTGCCGCAAGCCCGAGGTCATGGCCGACGCCGCCCATGCGATCTTCAACCGCCCGGCGCGCGAGTGCACCGGCAACTTCTTCATCGACGACGAGGTCCTGGCAGCGGAGGGCGTGACGGATTTCGAGAAGTATGCCGTCTCGCCCGGCACGCCCTTGATGCCCGACTTCTTCGTGCCCGCCCCGGGCGCCCGCACCGTCGTCGGAAAGGCCTAGCGCGTGGCGACATTCCTGCTCGTCCATGGGGCCTGCACCGGCGGCTGGTGCTGGGAAAAGGTCGTGCCCCTGCTGGAAGCGGCCGGCCACAAGGCCTGCGCGCCCGACCTGCCCGGTCTCGGCGACGACCAGACGCCGCCCGCCAACGTGACCCTCGCCGACAATGTCGACAAGCTGGCGCGCCTCCTCGACAAGATGGAGGAGCAGGTCATCCTTGTCGGCCATTCGCTGGGTGGCGTCACGATCAGCCAGCTCGCCGAGGCGCGCCGACGCAAGATAAAGGCGTTGGTCTATGTCTGCGCCTTGCTGCCGCCGTCGGGCAAGAGCGCCAGGGACATGACCGGGCTCGAACCGGACGCCATGTTCCGGCTGTCACGGCAGGTCAGCCCTGACGGCAAGACCTACACCTTCGCGCGCGACAAGCTGCCGAGCCTGTTCTACGCCGACGTCTCGCCGGAGGATCGCTACAAGGCGATGCAGCGCCTGCGGCCGCAGCCGCTCGCCATCTCGACGACGCCGGTGACGCTCACCGAGGAGCGCTTCGGCTCGGTGCCGCGCTGGTACATCGAGTGCATCCACGACAACGCCATCCGCATCGCCCTGCAGCGCACGATGGCCAAGGAGACCCCGTGCAAGGTGCTGCGGCTGGAGAGCGGGCATTCACCGTTCTTCAGCAATCCGGAGCAGCTGGTCGAGCATCTGGAGATGATTGCTGCAGCGCGTTCAGACGCGCCGGCGGGCGGCAGCGCCTTCTGAGGCGCGGGAGCCCGCACGGTTCCAATTGCGCACCTAGTCGAAAAACGCGAACGCCCTCGCTTCAATACTCTGCCGCGGCCGCGGGTCGGCCGGCGAGGTCGGATCGTCGAAGGCGGAATGCAGCGAGAAGCGCGCACGGCCGTCCTTCAGGGAGTCGTAGCACTTGATCAGGATCGCCTCGTCCCGCGTCATCTTCGGGAAATAGAACCAGCGGTGATCGGCGTTGTAGACGCCCTGGTAGATCTCGCCGGTGCGGTCGGCATAGACGAGGTCGCAGACCGCGAGATCGCGCGGCGCCAGGCTCTCCGAATCGACGAGGCCCAGCGGCGTCATCTCGACGGGCTCGCTGTCGATGTTGCGCCAGACGTTGAACTCGGCGAAGCGCTTCTGGAGGCGCTGCTCCGCTTCCTCGGCCGGCAGCAGGTCACGCACCCTCTGCGGCCCCGACTTCTCCGTGTAGTCGCAATGGACGCTGCGCACGGGCGTCCGCAGGCCCCGCTCGACGGCGCGGTCGGCGGTGCGCACCGTATGGTCGAACACCACCACCTTCGACGCTCCGGTCTCCCGTTTGATCAGCGCTTCGACCTCGGCATGGTACTTCGTGCGGACTTCCTCCTCGTCATAGAAGTCGCGCACTGCGGTGTCGTGATGCGTCAGGACGAACGCCTGTCGATCGAGCGAGAGGTCGCGCGCGATCGGACGGGCATCGTGGATGCGGACCGTGAAATTCCGATAGTTGCCATCGCGCCGCGGCAGGCCCGTGCCGTGCGGCGGATTGTAGGTCACCGGCTTGATGCTGAGATCGGCCAGGTAGTTCACCGGCGCATCGACCCACCCGGCGAGCGGCGGCCGCGCAGCGGCGGATTCGGCAATTCGAACGTCGACCATGGTTTCCACCCGTGACTTGTTGCCCCCTAGAGGTCGTGTGGCTTTAGCCGCTCGCCACCCCTCGGGCTCACGAGAAGAATTCATGGGGTCATGTCGGTTCAGGCCGCGAGTTCGAGGATTTCCATCACCTGCTCCGGCCCCTTGATGGGCCGCGGATTGTTCAGCACCGCCCGATCGTGCATCGACTTCTCGGCGATCTCGCGGAAACGGTCCCGGCCGACGCCGACTTCCGAGAGACGGCCCGGCAGGCCGAGTGTCTTGACCAGCCCTTCGACCAGGTCGCCTGCGGCCGCATCGGGCTTGCCGAAGGCCTCGCCCACCCGCTTCTGGCGCTCCGCGTTGGCCGGCAGGTTCCAGCGCAGCACCGACGGCAGCATCACGCAGGACGTATGGCCATGCGGCACATGACAGGCAGCGCCCAGCACGTGGCCGATCCCGTGACTCGCCCCCACACCGACGCCCGAGGTACCGGCGCCGATCGACAGCCACATGCCGAACTGGAGATCGAGCCTTGTCGCCATGTCGTCCGGGTTCGCCTTGTGCGCCGGCAGGGCATGGGCGAGCAGCTTCAGCGCCTCGGTGGCGGTGCCCAGCACGAAGGGATGGGCCTGCTGTGAACACAGCCTCTCGACCGCATGGTCGACGGCCTTCAACCCGGTCGAGAGCATGAGGTCCATCGGCGTCGCCAGGGTGGCGGCAGGATCGAGCACGATGACCCGCGGCACGATCAGGCGATGGCCGAAGCTCTCCTTGATGCCCTTGCGCGGATCGGAGATGCCGGCGAAGGCGTTGAACTCGGCGGCCGAGAGGGTGGTCGGCACGGCGATCATGCGGATCGCATCGGCCGGCGGCTTGATCGCCTCCGACGGCGGCGCGGCGCCTTCCTTGGGCTTGCCAGCCCGGTAGGCGTCGAGCTGATCGACATCCGTCACGTTCTGCCAGAGCGCGATGAGGATCGTCTTGGTGGCATCGATCACCGAGCCGCCGCCCAACGCCACGATCAGGTCGGCACCGGCCGCGCGGGCCATCGCCGCCCCCTCGACCACGCAGGGCCGCGGCGAGTGCGCGGTGATGCCGGCATAGGTGCCCGCATGCAGTTCGCCGAGACCGTCGATGACGGACGCCAGCAGCGCGCTCTGCGCCGCCGACTTCGACGTGGTGATGAACACCTTCTTCGCACCGAGCCGCTCGGCCTCGGCGCGCAACGCCGCGCCCGCCGGCCGGCCGTAGACGACCCTCTCGATGTCCTGGTGACCGTGGATGCCGTTCAGCATGACGTCCGCTCTCCTAACTCAAGTGCCGGCGAAACAGTGCGAGCATGCGTTCGTAATGCTTCTCGCGGGCGGCCTCGTGCAGGTTGCCGCGGTCGGAGAAGGCATAGCCGTGATGCGTGCCCATCTCGGTCTCGACTCGCGAGGGGAACGGCGCGGCGGCCAGGAGACGCTCGAACTTCGCCACATCCGACAACGGTACGTAGGTGTCGTGCTCGGCGAAGGCGTAGTAGCCCTCGGCCGTGATGTCGCCCAGCATCAGGTGCGGCGAATCGGGCTTGTCGGTGATCAGGCGCGTTCCGTAGTAGGACGCGAAGCAGCCGATGCGGTCGGGATGCGCCGCCGCTGCCGCCGTGACGAAGGCGCCGCTCATGCAGTAGCCGACCAGCCCGACCTTGCCGGGCTTCGCGTCGGGCAGCGACGGCAGCACGTCGAGCGCCGCGCCGGTATCTGCCGCGACCTTGGCATTGGAGAGCGTCTCCATCAGGCCGAACATGCGCTTCAGGTTGGCCGCGCCGTCGGGATGGTCGCGTGTCGGACCACAGACGAACTCGCGCGTCGAGCGGTAATAGAGATTGGGCAGCAGCACGAAGTAGCCGGACTGCGCAATCCGCCGGCAGATTTCCCGCAGGCCCTCGCGGACACCGGGGGCGTCCATCAGCATGATGACGACCGGCAGCGGTCCGCCATCGTCGGGCCGTACCGTGTAGGTGTTCATGGCGCCATCTTGCGTGGCGATATCCAGTTCGCGTTCGATCATGCGCGGACGGTACCGGGCCTGAGCCCCATGGTCTATAACCCCGCCTCCTGTCTGAATTCGAGGAGTGGAACGAGATGGCGGTGGCAAGCGGGGGCGCGCTCGAGGGCCTGAAGGTGATCGACCTGTCGCGCGTGCTGGGGGGCCCCTATTGCGGCCAGATGCTGGCCGACCACGGCGCCGACGTGATCAAGATCGAGCCGCCGCAGGGCGACGAAACCCGCACCTGGGGCCCTCCGTTCGACGCCGAGGGGATCTCGGCCTACTTCGCCGGCATCAACCGCAACAAGCGCACGATCGCGCTGGACCTCTCCAGGCCGGAAGGCCGCGAGGTCCTGCTGAAGCTGCTCGAGACCGCCGACGTGCTGATCGACAACTTCAAGACCGGCACGATGGAGAAGTGGGGCATCGGCTATCACGACGTGCTGGCCGCGAAGTTCCCGCGCCTGGTCCATGCCCGCGTCTCGGGCTTCGGCGCCGACGGGCCGCTAGGCGGTTTCCCGGGTTACGATGCCATGGTGCAGGCCTCGGCCGGCCTGGTATCGGTCAACGGCTCGCCCGAGGGTGGCCAGGTCCGCATCGGCGTGCCGGTGGTCGATCTCTCGACCGGCATGAACGCCACGATCGGCATCATGATGGCGCTCTACGAGCGCAACCGCTCGGGCAAGGGCCAGTTCGTCGACGCGACGCTCTACGACAGCGCCATCGCGCTGCACCAGCCGCATGCGCCGAACTATTTCATGGCCGGCCTCAAGCCCAAGCTGGTCGGCAACAGCCATGCGAGCCTGGTGCCCTACTCCAACTTCCCGACGAAAACCCGCAACATCGTCGTCGGTGCCGGCAATGACGGCCAGTTCCGCAAGCTGACCCAGATGCTGGGCAAGGCCGAGCTGGCCGACGATCCGCGGTTCAAGACCAACAAGGAGCGCGTCGCCCATCGTGCCGAGCTCGAGGCCGAGTTGCGCGAACTGCTGAAGGACCGCGACGCCAACGAATTCTCCCAGGAACTGATGAAGGGCGGCGTGCCGTCGGCCGCCGTGCTCGAAGTCTCCGACGTGATGGAGGCGCCGCATACGAAGCATCGCGGCATGGTGTGGGAGAAGGATGGCTGGCGGAACGTCGGCAATCCCGTGAAGCTCTCGCGCACCCCACCCGAGGTCCGCACCAAACCCAAGAAGTTCGGCACCGACACAAGGGCCGTGCTGCAGGAGGCCGGCTATTCCGCGGCCGAGATCGACAAGCTCGTCGCCAGCGGCATCGCGCTCACCGAGATCAAGAAGTAGGAGTACCAATGTTCCAACCCGACCTGCTCAAGGGCAAGCGCATCCTGGTCACCGGCGGCGGCACCGGCCTCGGCCGCTCGATGGCGCACCGCTACCTGGAACTTGGGGCCAACGTGATCATCTGCGGCCGCCGCGAGGAGGTGCTGAAGGAGACGGCGGCGGAACTCGCCAAGGAGACCGGCGGCGAGATCGAGACGGTGGGCTGCGACGTGCGCGTCCCAGACGCCGTCGAGGCGATGATGGACAAGATCTGGGAAAAGCGGCCGCTCGACATCCTGGTCAACAATGCCGCCGGCCAGATCCTCGCCCAGACCCACAAGATGTCCCCGCGGGCGATCGATGCCGTGCTGGGCATCGTGCTGCATGGCTCGGCCTATTGCACCGTCGCGGCCGGCCGCCGCTGGATCGACGCCGGCGAGCGCAACAAGGTGGTGATGTCGATCCTCACCGTCTCGTCGCTGACCGGCGCGCCGTTCACGGTGCCGTCGGCGATGGCCAAGGCGGGCGTGCTGGCGATGACCAAGAGCCTGGCCGTCGAATGGGGGCCCAAGGGCATCCGCACCTGCGCGATCGTCCCCGGCCCCTTCCCGACCGAGGGCGCCTGGAGTCGCCTCATGCCCAAGGAGCGCGGCGGCCAGGACGACATGATCAAAGCGATCCCGATGCGCCGCACCGGTGAGCACATCGAGCTCGCCAACCTCGCCGCCTTCCTGGTGAGCGACGGCGCCGCCTACATCAACGGCGATGCCATCGTCATCGACGGCGGCAAGATGCTGCAGTCGGGCGGCGGCGGCGCGAACACCTCGGCGATGCTCGACTGGACCGACGAACAGTGGGACGCGCTCCGACCGCCGAAGAAGAAGTAGTCAGGGCGCGGCAGGTGGAACGACCGGGTCGACCTTCCGGCCCGCCGCGATCCAGGCGACCAGCAGGTCGTAGAAGACCGACAGCACCACAGGTCCCACGAACAGGCCGATGAGGCCGCCCGCGAGCGTGCCGCAGATCACGCCCGCCAGGATCACCGCCATGGGAGTCGGCAGGCCGCGGGCCATCAGGATCGGCCGCAGCACGTTGTCCAGCAGCAGGAGCGGCGCGGTATAGACGGTGAAGAGGCCGGCATGCAGCGCCGGCAGATACATCCAGGCCCAGATGATCACCGGGATCATGACGATGTTGGGTCCGACCTGGACGATCGCGAGGACCAGGCAGACGAAGGTGATGGCGCCGGCGAAAGGCACATCCGCCACCAGCATGCCGATTCCCAGCAACGCCGACTGCAGGAGGGCGATGCCGATCACGCCCTGCGAGACGTTGCGGATGGTGGAGCCCGCGATCTCGATGAAGTGCCGGCCGCGAGAATCGGCCGCCCGCGCCGCCAGGTCGCGCAGGGTCCCGGCGAGTTCGTCGGAATAGGCCAGCAGGATGCCCGCCACGACGATGGCGCCGGCGAACTGGAGCACTTCCAGGAAAAGCCCCGCCGCGATGCGGCCGATCCAGCGCCCGGCCAATGTGAGTTGCTCCATGTGGGCGCCCAGCATGGTGCGCAGGTCGTTCGAGGCGTTCAGCCAGAAGTCGTAGACCCGTGCGCCGACCATGGGCCAGCCACGGACCGACTCCGGCGGCGGCGGGACGACATGGCCGCCCCGCAGCAGCAGCCGCGCATAGCCGTCGAGACTCTCGATCGCGGAAGCGGCCAGGATGACAACGGGCGCGAGCAGCAGGACGAGCAGCAGGACCGACAACAGCGACGCCGCAACGCCGTCGCGAACATGCAGCCGGCGGCGAACCAGGTTGAACAGCGGATAGACGGCGACCGACAGGATGACGGCCCACATCATCAGCGCCGCGATCGGCTTCAGCAGCAGCAGGCTCACATAGACGATGGTCGCGATGAGCCCCAGACGGATCGCCAGGTCGATCGTGAACCGCGTGACCTCGGCCTTGCCCTTCTCCGTCTCGATCATCGCCGTCTCCGCCGCGCCCGTTTCGCGGAGAGGTTATCGCATGGCGGCCGACCCGTCAGGCAATGTCGAATCCTGCATGCCGGGGTGAGATTGCGCCTGTCATCCGCAGGGCAGTGCGCTACGGTTGCGTGACGAAGCGCGCGCGGGGAGAACAGGAAAAATGGCCGACTACGATTACGTCATCGTTGGCGCTGGTTCGGCGGGCGGCGCCCTGGCGGCGCGGCTCACGGAAGTGCCGACCAACAAGGTGCTCCTACTGGAGGCTGGTGCGGCCAGCCACCCTTACTCCCGCATGCCGCTGTCGTTCGGCCTGCTGATCGACAATCCGGCGGCCAACTGGCTCTACCAGTCCGAACCGGAACCGGGGACGGCCAACCGGGTGATCCCGGTGCCGCGCGGAAAAGTGCTGGGCGGGTCGAGTTCGATCAACGGGCTGGTCTGGGTGCGCGGCCAGCCGCTCGACTTCGACACCTGGGCGCAGATGGGCTGCCGCGGCTGGAGCTGGCGGGACGTGGCGCCGCTCTTCACCCGGATGGAAAACTTCGTCGACGGCGACGGCTCGAACGGCCGCGGCACCGACGGCCCGCTCAAGGTCTCGACCGTGCCCGACCAGAACCCGCTCTACGACGCGCTGTTCGAGGCATCGAAGGCCGCCGGCTTCAAGACCAACCCCGACTACAACAGCGAGGACCAGGAAGGCGTCGTGAAGACGCAGACCTCGATCTACAAGGGCCGGCGCATGAGCGTGGCGCACTGCTACATCGAGCCGGCGATGAAGCGCCCTAACCTGCACGTCGTCACCCATGCCCACACGCTGCGCGTCCTGCTGGACGGCAAGCGCTGCGTGGGCGTCGAGTACGAGAAGGACGGCAAGGTCGTCCAGGCCAAGGCCAGGGAGACGATCCTGTCGGCCGGCGGGGTCGCCAGCCCACAGATCCTCGAGCTTTCGGGCATCGGCCAGCCGGAGCTGCTGAAGAAGCACGGCATCGAGGTGAAGCACGAGCTGAAGGCGGTCGGCGAGAACTTCCGCGACCACATCAATGCCCGCATCATCTGGCGCCTCAAGGTCGCGCACGTCTCCTACAATCACATGGCGCGCGGGCTGGGCGCCGTGACGCAGATGATGAAGTACCTCGCCACCGGCGGCGGCTTCATGAGCCTGCCCTCGGCGCCGCTGCTCGCGTTCCTCAAGACCCGGCCGGAACTCGAGACGCCCGACGTGCAGATGCATCTCGTGCCCTACTCGATCAAGGATCCCAAGACCCGCAAGCTGCAGGATTTCCCGTCGATGACGATCGCCTGCTACCAGCTCCGCCCCGAGAGCCTGGGATCGATCCACATCCGCTCGGCCGATCCCAAGGCGCACCCGGCGATCCGCTTCAATTTCCTTGCCGACAAGATCGACCAGGACGCGATGACCGCCGGCTTCCGCATGATGCGCCGCATCGTCGACGCCAAGCCGATGGATCCCTACCGCGACGAGGAATACTCCCCGGGCCCCTCGGTGCAGACCGACGAGGAGATCCTCACCTGGATCCGCAACAACTCGCAGACCGCCTATCACCCGATCGGCACCTGCCGCATGGGCCCCGAGGGACCGAGCACCGTGGTCGACGACAAGCTCAGGGTGCACGGCATCCAGGGCCTGCGCGTCGCCGACGCCTCGATCTTCCCGACCATGCCCTCGGGCAACACCAACGCCCCCTCGATCATGGTCGGCGAGAAGATGGCGGATATCCTGAAGGGCGCGGCCTGAGCGGCGCTAAGCGACGACCGGCTTGCCGCTGATCAGGGCCGTGCCGGTCATGGCGGCGACCAGCTTGCCGTCGCCGCGCAGGACGTCGATGCGATAGGTCGAGGCCTTGCTGGAGCGCGAGATCTCGACCGCCGTGGCGGTCAGTACCTCACCCAGGCGGACGGCAACGCTGTAGACGATGTGCGCGTCGATGCTGCCCGAGACCACGCCCTGGGAATTGCAGGCATAGCCGAACGCCGCATCGGCCAGGGTGAAGGTTAGGCCGCCATGGCACACGCCGTTGAAATTGAGATGGCGCTCCTCGATCGCGACCCGCGTCACCGCGCGGCCGAGCGACGCCTCGACGAGTTCGATGCCGAGACCGCGGGTAAAGGCGTCCCGCTTCGCCAGCGCCGCGACGTCGATCATTCCGCGGCCTGCCGCAGCGGCGGCGTCGCTGCCGCGATGGCGGCCAGCGTCTTCGAGAGCGATTCGCCCTCGGGGTCGGCCAAGGCCGCAACCCGCGCGCTGGCAACCGCGTCGGCCGCGGCGCGCGGTGACAGCCGCCCGGCCAGCGCCGGCGCGATCACCTCGTCGGCGATGCGGCGATAGTTGCCGAGGCCGCGCCTGTGGGTGTCGCCGTAGCCCTTGATGAGACGCGCCGATTCGGCGATCTCCCGCGCAAGATCGAGTCCGAGCGGCGCGGCGGCGCGGATCTGGCCCAGCCAGCGCTCGATCTCGGCCTGCTCCTCGATATAGCGGGAGGTTCGCGGCCGCCACCAGCGCAGCCCGGCCACGAGGCGCAGCCGCGCGAAGCCCAGGATGGTCGTGGTGCGCACATGCATCGGGAAGTAGGTCTTGCCGAGGCGGCCGGTCCGCTCGCCCCAAGCCAGCAGGCGCCGCGCCAGCGATGGCGGCAGGATCGCGGCGATCTCCTCGATGCCCGGCTTGAAATGCTCGGTGATCTCCAGCGGCTCGTGATCCCTCGCACGAACCTCGGCCCGCACGCGCGCCACGCGCTCGGCCGATGTCTTGGCCTGGGCGACACGCATCACGTCCTCGAACGACATGCGCACCGCGAGATGGCGCGCCACGTCGCGCAGTAGTTCGGCGGAGCCCTGCGCGTGGATCGTGTCGAGACGGTCGAGGTAGAGCGTCGCGTAGCGCCGGTCCTGATAGGCGGTGAGCCGGCGGATGCCCTCCTCCACGACATCGAGGCTGGCGGCCGGATAGGTCCGGCGGGCGCGATCAATAAGGTCCTCGACGCCCTGCGCTGCCGTCTGCCGCTTGCGATGCTCGCGCACCGCCTGCTCCAGTTCGCCCTTCGCATGACCGCGACCGAAGGCGAACGCCGCGAGATTGGTATCGACGGACTTGCCGGCATGGCGGATCGCCGTTTCGAACGCGCTGTCGGGAATCGGCAGCTTGCCCGACCCGGCCAATGCTCCCAGCAGCACGGCGTTGATCACGCCGCCGGATTCCTCCGCCGCCTGGTCCATGTCGAACAGGATCTGCTCGCGGCTGCGCTCCTTCACCGCGCGCAGAAGCTTGCCGACATCGAAACTGCCGTCGCCCATCGCCATGCGCTCGCCGATCGCCAGCACGCGGTGCGTCGAGGCGATCAGCGTCGTGCGGTCGGGCGTCACGAAGCCGTTGAAGATCATGCGGCCGGCTTCCAGCAGCTCGGTCGCGAGCGCCACGTCGACCTCGCCCATCGCCGGATTGAGCGCCAGCACCGAGGACGGCGGGGCACCTGCCGGCATCACCTCGACATAATAGGTGGTGGCGCCGGTACGCTGCGCGACGCCCGGAATCTGCGTGGCCTGAACCGCGAGCCCCCGGCTCTGCGCCGCCGACACGATCCAGTCGCACAGCACGCCGCCGCCGTCGCCGCCCAGCGCACCGATCAGGATGGTGACGGGCCTAGGCACCGGCCATGGCTCCGATCACCTTGGAACGGACCTTCCACTTCAGTCGATCCCACCAGCTCGCGTTCTGGACGATGTCGGCCTTGTAGAAGGACGGGCATAGCACGGCCGCGTCGGCTACCTCGCCGCACAGGCCGCAGCCGACGCAGCCGTTGTTGACGCTGGCCACCGGGTCGCTGCGCAGCAGGTCGGGACTGGGCTTCACCACCAGCGACGGGCAGCCCGACAGCCGGATACAGGAATGGTCGCCGGTACAGACTTCGTCGTCGACGCCATAGCGCGTGCGCACGACCCGCTCGCCGCGCTTCAGCTGGGCGGCGATCTGCGGGCGGATGCGGCGCTGGCGCGCGAGCTGGCACTCGCCGTCGGCCACGATGACCTTGAGCCCCTTGTCGTCGGTGCTCATCGCCTCGCGCAGCGTCTTGAGCATGATGCCGACATTGTAGGTGCGGATGGTGCGCAACCAGCCGACGCCCATCGCCTTCAGTGTGGCGGCGATGTCCGACGTCGTCTCGCCGTCACGGCGATTGCCCGAGGTGTTGGGAATGAACTGCGCGCCCGTGGCCGAGGTGTAGCCGTTCTGCATGATGACCAGCACCCGGTCGCCGCGATTGAACATCGAGGAGGCGACCCCGCTCAGCAGCCCGTTGTGCCAGAAGCCGCCGTCGCCCATCACCGAGATGGTGCGCTTCTGCATCACCGGGGCCACCGCGCCCGCGGCCGCCAGCGACATGCCGAAGCCCAGGATGGAATTGCCGAGGTTGAACGGCGCCAGGGTCGCAAAGGAATGGCAGCCGATGTCGCTCGAGATGTGGACCTTGCCGACTTCGCGCTCAAGCAGCTTGATCGCCGAGAAGACCGGCCGTTCGGGACAGCCTACGCAGAAGCCCGGCGGCCGCAGCGGCAGCGGCCCGCCCAGCAGGCGCTGCGCCTCGGCGCGGCCGGCGCGCGCCGCCTCGAAGCGCTCGCGCGGCTTGCTCAGGTCGATGTCGTTGGCTGCCTGCGTGAAGAATTTCAGCAGGCCCCCGGTCACCACCTCGGCGGTGTACTCGCCGGCCATCGGCAGCACGTCCTTGCCGTATATCTTCGTGTCGATGTCGCGCTTGCGCAGGATCACGTGGATCGCCTGCTCGATATAGTCGGGCGCCCCCTCCTCGACCACCAGCACGGCACGCTTGCCCTGGCAGAAGTCGGCGATCTGGTCGGGCGCCAGCGGATGCGTCACATTCAGCACGAGGGTCGGGATCTTGCCCTCGACCTCCAGACGGTCGAGGCCGCGCACCAGCACGTTGGTGATGCCGCCCTGCACGATGATGCCGAGATCGCAGCGCTCGCCGGGAATGTGCTCGTTCAGCCCGTGTTCGACGATGAAGCGCTCGGCTGCAGGCTGTCGTACCTCGACCTTGATCTTCTCGTGCGCGTAGGTCGATGGCGGATGCGAAATGCGGTCGTAGTTGTGCGCAGCAGGCTCGGCGAGCCGCCGGTTGCGCGAGATGGCGGGCGGCACGTTGTCCCTGGCCACGAACTCGCCGGTGACGTGGCAGGCGCGGATGCGCAATTCCATCATCACAGGCGTGTTGGTCGCTTCGGATAGCTCGAAGGCCTTTTCGGTGCAACGCACGATGGTCGGCAGCGACGGCCGCGGATCCATCAGCCACACCGAGGATTTGAGCGCGTAGGCCTGGGTGCGCTCCTGGATGACGGATGCACCCTCGCCGTAATCCTCGCCGACCACGATCAGCGCGCCGCCGATCACGCCCGGCGACGCCAGGTTCGAGAGCGCATCGGCCGCCACGTTGGTGCCGACGATCGACTTCCAGGTGACGCAGCCGCGCATCGGATAGTTGATCGAGGCGCCGAGCAGTGCCGCGGCCGAGGATTCGTTGGTGCAGGTCTCGAGATGGACGCCCAGCTCGTCGAGCAGGTCCTGCGATTCGACCAGCACGTCGACCAGATGCGAGACCGGCGCGCCCTGGTAGCCGCCGACATAGGCGACACCGGACTGCAGGATCGCCTTGGTGACCGCGAGGATGCCCTCGCCGCGAAAGATCTCGCCCTCACCCAGTCTCAAGGCGCGCACTTCCTCGGTAAAGGAGCGCTCGGGATTGGTCCGCTGGGAAACGGGAAGTTGGGCCGCCGGCTGGTCGAGCATGGCGCAAAGTATAGGGGCGGCTACCGCCGGACGCGACGATCCCGTTTGGAATCCCGGAC
Source organism: Reyranella sp. (assembly GCA_046296475.1). Taxonomy (GTDB): domain Bacteria; phylum Pseudomonadota; class Alphaproteobacteria; order Reyranellales; family Reyranellaceae; genus Reyranella. The sequence goes on along the minus strand of JBKBLH010000001.1, from coordinate 327,923 downwards.
GCCTTCGCGCCGCGCCTTGGCGAGCAGGGCCTTGAATGGTTCGAGCAGCTTCTCCCGCACCGCAACATCGCCTTCGAGGACCTGCAGCGCCAGCGCCACGGCCTCCAGGGTCGAGACGGCGTCGGGCCGCGCCTCGCGCCGCAGGTCGCCGTAGAGCGACGGGCCGTCCGGCACCACGACGAAGCGGCGCAGCCTGGTCAGCCAGGGGTTTCGCCACCACAGCGCCTTGGCCTGCGCCCAGTTGCCGTCCAGCGCGATCAATCCCTTCAGGCCGGCCCGCGCCGCCGACTGATCGGGCAGTGGCTCGCCATTGCGGTCGACCGCGACCAACGGCCCCTGTCCTTTCGTCTGCGTCGAGCCCAGATAGAGCACGCCCCAGTCGCGCGGTTCCGCCGGCTCGCCCAGCGCATGCGCGAGATTGCGCCAGGACAGGCCGACCACGACCTTGCCCTGGCTCAGCGAACCGGCCAGCAGACGCGCCGTACCCAGCACGCGGTCCTGCTCCTGCGGGTGCTGCAGCACCAGGATCGAAACCTTGTTGTCCACCGTCTCCGACATGGCCGACGTATAGCCGCCCGGCTAGGGTCGCGCGATGCCCCTCGCCTCAAACGTCCCTGTTCTTGTATTCGATAGCGTGACCAAGCTGCCCCAGGAAGCGGACGGCGCGGTCGTCATCGGCGGCAGTCATGCTGCCGTCTATGCCGCCTACATGTCGGCCAAGTTCGGCTGCCGCGCCGCGATCCATCACGATGCCGGGATCGGCAAGGACGGGGCTGGCGTCAGCGGCCTCGCCTATGCCGACGAGCTCGGCATGGCGATGGCTGCCGTGGCCACGGAGAGCGCCCGCATCGGCGACGGCACCGACCTGCAGACCCGCGGCATCGTCAGCCGGGCCAATCGGCTCGCGACGGCCTGCGGCGTGGCGCCCGGCATGGCGGCCCGGGTCGCTGCCGAGCTGCTGAAGCAGGCGCCATGGCCCCACACCATGCCCCCTGCCAAGGGCGAGAACCGCCATGAGATCGCGGGGGCCGTCTGCGCCGATTCGGCGACGCTGTTGCTGCCGGAGGATCGCGGACGCATCGTCGCGACCGGCAGCCACGGAGCGCTCAACTCTTACAGGGCGACGGCGCCGTTCCGGCCGCTGCTGCTGATGTTCAACGATGCGGGTTTCGGCGCAGACCGCGGCGGCGTACTGGCTCTGCCGGAACTCGACAAGGAGAGCATTGCCGCCATTGCGGTCGCGGCGCACTCGGCCCGTATCGGCGACGGACGATCGACTTTGCAGGACGGAACCATATCCGACGTCAACACGTCCGCATACCGGGTCGGCGCGAGGATCGGAGGCTCCGCGCTTGCACTTGCGCGCACGCTGGCGGAAAAGTCAGGACGAAGCTGAACGGGAGATACTTGGGGCATGGCCGTCGTCAACGTGAAGTCGGAAATCGCCGGCAATGTCTGGAAGATCCAGGTCAAGGCGGGAGACCGGATCGAGGCCGAGGGCGAGATCATGATCCTCGAATCGATGAAGATGGAAATCCCCGTCCTGTCCCCCAAGTCGGGCGTCATCAAGGAACTGAAGGTCAGCGAAGGCGAGGCCATCGGCGAAGGCCAGCTCGTAGCCGTGCTCGATGTCTGACACCAGCCTCGCGACGCACGTCGCGAGGCGGCCTTTCTGTTCGTCGGCCTGATCTACGGACCGCGGGACTTCAGGTCCCCGGCTTGGTGCCGGTGGCCTTCACCACCGCGCCCCAGGTGTCGATCTCGTTCTTGATGAACTCGGCGAACTGGATCGGCGTGCCCGGAGCCGGCAAGGCGGCGCGCTGCTCGATCAGCTTGATGATGGCCTCGTCGGTCAGCAGCGCCTGGATGTCCCGGCTGACCTTCGCCACGATCTCGAGCGGGGTGCGTGCGGGTGCCGCGAGGCCCGACCAGCCGGCCGAGTTGAAGCCCGGAATCGTCGCGGCGATCAGCGGGATCTTGTCGAGCGGCGGCGGAGCGGGGCGCGACGTCGTGACCGCAAGCGCCTTGATGCGGCCGTCCTTGATGTGATTCAGGGCGGACGCGGTGCTGTCCATCATCAGCTTGACGTGGCCCCCGAGCAGGTCGGCCATCGCCGGTCCACTGCCCTTGTAGGGAATGTGCACGATGTCGACGCCGGCCTTGAGCTTGAACAGCTCCATGCTGAGATGCTGGGAGGTGCCGGGGCCGGCCGAGGCGTAGGAGAGCTTGCCCGGCTCCTTCTTGGCGAGCGCGATCAGCTCCGCGAGCGTGTTCACGGGCAGGCTCGGATGCGCCACGATGACCAGCGGCACCAGGAAGATGTTCGAGATCGGCAGGAAGTCGGTCAGCGGCTTGTAGGGCAGGTCGGGATAGAGGCTGGGATTGACGCCGAACGTGCCGCTCGACACGACCATCAGCGTGTAGCCGTCCGGCGCGGCCATCTTGCCGTACTCGGTGGCCGGGATGCCGCTGCCGCCGGCCTTGTTCTCGACGATGACCTGCTGCTTCCACTTCTCCGACAGCTTTTCGGCCATCAGTCGCGCGAAGATGTCGGCGGCCTGGCCCGGCGGGAACGGCACGACGAAGCGCACGGGCTTGCTGGGCCACGCGGATTGAGCGATGGCCGGTGCGGCCAGCGTTGCGCCCGCTGCGCTGGCGAGCGCCATCACATGGCGACGCGTCGGATACATTTTTGGAACCTCCCAGTTCGTTTCGAGTGACAGGGTAGCACATGCTTCGGAGAATGACCGCATGACACGCGGCATCCACATCGCTCCACCCCGCGATCCGGCGGACTTCGAGGCTGTTGCCGAACTGGTCCGAGAGTATGCGGGCTCACTCGGCTTTTCCCTCGACTACCAGGACTTCGAGGCGGAACTCGGTGACCTCCGCGCCAAGTACGGGCCGCCGGGCGGGGCCCTGCTGCTGGCGCGGGTCGATGGGGAACCGGCGGGCACCGTGGCGCTGCGGCAGCTGGAGACGGGCATCGGCGAGATGAAGCGGCTCTATGTCAGGCCGGACTTTCGGGGGAAACGCACGGAGGCCGGATTGTCGATCGGGCGGGAGCTTGCCCTTCGCATCGTCGACGCGGCGCGCGACTGCGGTCATCGACGTCTCAGGCTGGACACAATCGGCCCGCAAATGGAGGCGGCGATCAGGCTCTATCGGACGATGGGCTTCACCGAGATCGCGCCCTATTACCCCAGTCCGGTGCCCGGCACCGTCTATATGGAGCTGGTCCTTTGACCGATCGCTTCTTCGAGGATTTCAAGGTCGGCGACCGCTTCGTGAGCGGCGGCATGACGATAACCGAGGCTGCCATCATCGACTTTGCGCGGCAGTGGGACCCGCAGCCGTTTCATACCGATCCAGAGTTCGCCGCGAAGTGGACCTTCGGCGGGCTGATCGCCTCCGGTCTGCACACCATGGCGGCGACGCTGCGCCTGTGGCTCGACCTCGGCATCTTCCGCGCTTGCAGCCTGGGCTCTCCCGGCATCGGCGAAGTTCAGTTTCCCCGTCCCGTCCGTCCGGGTGACACGCTGCGCGTGGTTTCCGACATCGTTCAGCTGCGCCTCTCGGCCTCCCGTTCCGATCGCGGCATAGCCAGGCTGCGCCAGGTCACGATCAACCAGTTGGGCGAGCAGGTCATGGAGCAGGAGACGACGGTTTTCCTGAAGCGGCGTACAGCGGCCTAACGCCAGGCGAAGACGGGCTGTTCGTAGTGGTCGACCCGCGTGTCGCGGCCGGCCAGCGCGACTTCGCGGAACTGGAACAGCAGCGCTGCCGTCGGCGCGTTCACCGTGGCCACCGGCAACGGCAGGCGGATGATCGGGCGGTCGGATTCCTCGATCGCCACGATCTCCGGCGAGCCCTCCCTGAAGAGTTCCCCACAGCCGATCCGGTAGGCGTCGGCCACTTCGGACGGATTGGGCACGAGCGTGACCCCGGGTGCCCAGACCACCACCGGCGCGATCAGGTAGCCCGACCGGGTCGGATAGTCGTCGAGCGTCCCCAGGACATCGTCGGCAGAAGCCAGCACGCCCAGCTCCTCGTGCAGCTCGCGCAGCGCGGTCTGCTCGATCGTCTCGCCGGGATCGACCCGCCCGCCGGGAAGGGCCCACTGGCCGCCGTGAGCCCGCAGCCTGGGCGTACGGCGGGTCAGCAGGAAGGCGGCTTCGCCGGGTTCGTCGGCCTCGGCAATGACGATCGCCACGGCGGCGCGCTTGAGGCCGCCGGCATCGACACGGCGCCGCAGGTCGAAGCGCCCGAGGTGGTCCGTAATTCGGGCGCGTAGGGCATCATCCAGGGTAATCGGGTTCACGGGCCGGCGGGTCTCCGGAACGTCCAGACGACGGCGGGGGGCATGTTGCGCCAGATCCGGGGGCCCCGCGTGCCGATGAGCCGCAGCCCCTGGGAAAGGTTGCGCGGCACCGGTTGCGCCGGACCGTACGTGAACTGGACCAGCGCGCCGCCGCGCGGCAGGGCATCGAACACGCCCTCCACGATGCCGCGCACCACGTCGGCGGGAAGCGACAGAAGCGGCAGGCTGGATACGACCGCCGACACCGAGCCGATCCCCTGCTCCGCCAGGATCTTCGGCAGCCTGGCGGCATCGCCCTCGACGATCCGGGGTCCAGCGAAATGCCGGCGCAGGAACGCGGCGAGTTCCGGGTCACGCTCGACCAGCGCCAGCCTGTCGGCGGGAATGCCCGCCCCCAGCAGCGCCTTGGTCACCTCGCCGGTGCCCGCGCCCAGCTCGATCACAAGGCCCTCGCGGCCTTTCATCTCGGCGAAGGTCGTGCGGGCCATCGCCTCGGCGAGCAGCCGCCCGCTCGGCACGACCGCCCCCACCGCGAACGGCCGTCGCAGCCAGCGCTTCAGGAACAGGGCGGTGCCGGCGCGCGAGCCGTCGTCACGAGTCTCGATCGGGGGCATGTCGGAACGCTAACAGACGCCTTTCCAAGTCGACAGGAAAAAGCAGCCGCTCCCTATTGCGCGGGTTGCATGGCCGGGTCCGTCGCGGGTGCCGGAGCCGGCGCCTCGAACACCGGTTCGGCATGCCGCATCTGCTCCACCGCATTGACCATCGAGACATAGACGGCGGCCACGTAGGGCAGCGACTGCACGATCATGAACAGCGACCACAGCCGGGCCTCCGGGTCGACGACACCATTGCCGAACCACAGAACCGCCGCCGCGATCCACAGCAGCGCGGCCAGGATCGCCTCGCCACGGGCCATGCCGAGCGCCATGCCCAGCGTCGCGCGCTCGTCCATCTTGGGCGTGCGCATGAACGGCAGGCGGCTGGTCGCCAGGCCATAGATCACCGCCCGTCCGACCGTGTAGGTGAGCGCGAGCCCCGCCAGCGAGGCGCCGATGCTCTGGCGGAAAGTGCAGCGCACGCGGTCGAAATACAGGCCGAACGAATAGAGCAGCTTGAAGACGAAGATGCCGATGGTCGGGGCGATGAACTCGGCCGGCGGCAGGCCGACCGGCTTCATGCCGAACAGCGGCGGCAGGACGACTGCCAGCACCCAGGCGAGGCCAGCCCAGGTGAAGATCAGGTTCAGCGCATCGGCGAACCAGGGCAGCCAGCCGGCGACGAAATGGTACTTCTGCCAGAAGGTGAGCTTGGTATCGCCGAAGAACATCCGGCCGGCATGCGCCTTCATGATCTGCATGGCGCCATAGGCCCAGCGGAAACGCTGCTTCTTGTAGCCGGCGAAATGGTCGGGGGTCAGGCCGTGGCCGAACCGCTCGCGGCTGTACATGGCGCCGTAGCCGTTCTCCATGAGGCGCAGGCCGAGTTCGGTGTCCTCTGTGATGCACCAGGTCGCCCAGCCGCCCATCTCCTCCATGCAGGAGCGGCGCACCAGGGTCATCGTGCCGTGCTGGATGATGGCGTCGTACTCGTTGCGCAGGCACATGCCGATGTCGAAGAAGCCGGCATACTCCCAGTTCAGCATTTCCTTGAACCGGTCCCCGCGCCAGTCGCGGTGGTCCTGCGGCGCCTGCACGTAGCTGATCTTGGCATCGTCGAAGTAAGGCACCAGCGCCTTCAGCCAGTCCGGGCGGACCATGTAGTCGCTGTCGATGACGCCGATCACCTTGGCGTCGGGCGCGGTCTGGCTGAGAACGTAGTTGAGCGCACCGGCCTTGAAGCCCTTCATGACGTCGAAATGGAAGAACTTGAAGCGCTCGCCGAGCTGGGCGCAGTAATCCTGCACCGGGCGCCACACCGCGGGATCCTTGGTATTGTTGTCGATGACGATGACTTCGAAGTTCGGGTAGTCGAGCGCGGCCAGCGAATCGAGCGTCTGCATGACCATCGACGGCGGCTCGTTGCAGATCGCCAGATGCAGCGAGACCTTGGGCCAGTCGCGGTCCGCCGGCTGGCGCGCGATCATCTCGGCCGCGGGCAGCGCCTCGCGTGTCCAGCGGCCGCGCCAGATCGTCTCGGCCATCTCCAGCGCCTGCACGAGCGCCATGCCGAGGCTGGCGACCAGGAAGAAGGCCAGCACGCCCCAGCCCACCATCTCGGAGGCGACCATGTAGGTGCCGGCGGCCACCGAGGCGCCGTAGGCCACGGCACTGGCCGAAAGGGCGACGAGGGCGCAGAAGCCCACCTGTCCCGCCATGCCGAGGCGCGGCCAGCGCCACAGGAAGAGCAGCATCAGCGGCAGCGCCGCCGTCAGCGACCACAGCGCGCAGGACAGCCACTGCGGGAAGGTCTCGATCGGCCCGGTCCAGGCGAACTTCTGCTGTCGGTCGGCGTTCCACAGGCCCCAGTAACCGCCCGCCTTGCCCTCGAGGTCGTAGGACTTCCACGGCTGGTCGACGGCCTCGACGACGAAGGTGTCGATGTTCTGCGAGCGCAGCCAGGCCACCATGTCGCGCACGTTTTTCGCCTGCTCGGCCGGCGTCGCATGCTTCACCACGCCCGAACCGGGGCTGCGGCGCGAGGCACCGTTCGACGGCCAGCCGACCTCGGTGACGACGATGTTCTTGTTCGGGTAGAGTTTGCGCAGCAGCCCGATCTTCTCCTTCACATAGTCGAGCGGCGTCGAACTCGACTGCTCGTCCCAGTAGGGCAGGATGTGGACGGCGAGGTAATCGACCTCCCGCGCGAGCTCGGGGTAGCGCTCCCAGACGTGCCAAGGCTCGGCGGTGCTGACCGGGACCTTGACGTTGCGCTTCACGTTGCGGATCTCGCGGATGAGCTGCGCCGGGCTGACCGCATTGGGGTTGCGCAGGTCCTTCTCGCCGTCGAAGCGCAGGATATTCTCGTTGCCGACCAGCACGCGCTCGATAGCGGGGTTCTGGTTGGCCATGCGGATCAGCGCCCCGGTTTCCTCGGCATTGACCTCGCTCGCCTCGCGGCCGAACTGCAGCTTGGCCTCGCTGGGGCTGTAGATCCAGGCGCCCGGCACCAGCTTGAGGCCATGCCTTGCAGCCAGGGCCGGCATCGAATCGCCCCCATCCGTCGTTCGATACGTACGCACGTACCTGACCTTGCCTTCGAGCATGGCGAAGTCGCGTTCGATCTGGTCCTTGCGCGGCTTGATCTGCGGCACGGGCGTTTCGTTCACGGCGGTGCGCAGGAAGCTCCACAGGCCCGTAGCCTTGCCGGCCAGAGGATCCTGGTCCTTGGCCCAGGGCGCATAGGTGACGCCGTGAAGGGGCGCAGCCACGTCGGCGGCGGTCACGCGACTGTCGAGCAGGCGCCAGCCGACCAGCGTGGCCGCGACGACGATCAGAAGAACCAGGCCTCGACGCATCATAGAGGGGCGTTTGCTCCGGCAAATCCGCCGGTGGCTGACGCTCGCTTCGGGATCGCGGTCGCATGTCGCCTGCGGACGACAACCGTCAACGCAAGGACCGTGCCCGGATCGACTCTTCCAGCGAGCCGACTACCACGCAGTGCGGCGGACCTCTTCGAGGTTTCCTTGCGCCCGATTTCCTCGGCAGCGACCCTTCGCAGCCGGTAAGGCGACGCGGTGATCTATAGCCTGCGGTTCCGGGTACGGTAAAGAGACCCTGTGCGATGAAGGCCAAAATGCCCAATTGTCGCTGGTCTTGTCGCCCATCCTTCGCCAAAACGCCACAAACGATGACCGATCAATCCTCCGCCGCCGCGCCAGTCGCGGTCCCTCCCTCTCTTCGCGCAACCTATCGTGCGGCGGACCGTTTCGGCTTCCTCGAGCGGGCGGGTGCACGCCTGCGTTACGCTTGGTGGAATGCCCTGGGTCCGGCGACCCGCGGAACCGTCGTGATCCTGAGCGGACGGGGCGAGTTCATCGAGAAGTATGCCACGGAAGTGGTGGGCGAGCTGTTGGAGCGCGGCTTCGCGGTAGCCGCGCTCGATTGGCGCGGTCAGGGTCTTTCCGACCGGCCGCTCCAGGATCGCGGCAAGGGGCATATCGACACCTTCGCGACCTACATGGCCGACCTCCGGCTGTTCCTGGAAGCCATCGTCTCGCCCACGGCGCCTCGCCCGGTGCTCGCCCTCTGCCATTCGATGGGCAGCCACATCATGATGCGCGAGATGGCCGAGAACGGGCCCGGCCCCTTCTCCGCCGCCCTGTTCGTGGCCCCCATGTCCGCGCTCCGCCGCGAAGCCATGCTGCGCTCGGTCCTGATGATCATGCCGGAAGTTCCCGCCGTCGAGGAACGCTACCTGTTCGGGACCGGTCCCTTCGTGCTGCTGGCCCGGGAATTCGCGTCGAACTTCGTGACCCACGACGAACGCCGCTATCGCTTCACCGAGGACTGGTTCGCGGCCGATCCCCGGCTGACGCTCGGGGGGCCGACCCTCGGCTGGTCGCGGCAGGCCGTCCGGTCGATGGCCGCCGTCCATGCGCCCGGCTATCTCGAACGCATCCAGATCCCACTCCTCGTCATGAGCGCCGGCGAGGACCGGCTGATCGATTCCCGGTCCCACGGCCCGCTGGTCGCCCGGCTGAAGCATGGCGAGCACTTCACGATCGTCCATGCCCGCCACGAGATCATGATGGAGACCGACGAGATCCGCGCCCTGTTCTGGGAGGCGTTCGACCGGCTGGTGAAGGGCGTGCTGAGCTGATGACCGAACTCCAGATGCTGGTCATCGCCGGCGCCTTCCTGGTGGCCGGCGTCGCCAAGGGCGCCATCGGCATCGGCCTGCCGCCGATCGCGGTCGGCCTGATGACGTTCGCCGTGCCGCTCGGGGATGCGCTGGCGATCATGACGATCCCGACGCTGACGACCAACTTCTGGCAGGCGATCTACGGCACCGGCCTCGGCCGGCTGATCCGGCGCTTCTGGAGCCTGGCGGCGACGGCGATGGTCACGCTCGTGATCGTGGCCGCGACGCTCGGCCAGCTGGGCTCCGCGAGGGCCACGTCGATCCTCGGCCTGCTGCTCGTCGCCTATTCCCTGCTGGCGCTCGTCGCCTGGCGGCCGCACGTGCCGCGCCATGCCGAACGCTGGGCCAACCCGCTGGCCGGCGTGGCGACCGGCTTCATGACGGGCATCACCGGCATCGCTGCCATCCCCTTCCTGCCCTACATGCAATCGCTCGAGATCCAGAAGGACGACCTCGTACAGGCGCTCGGGCTGCTGTTCATCGTGATCACGGCCGCCTTGACCCTGGCGCTGTTCCGCCAGGGTGCGTTCGACACCGCCAACGTCATCGGCGGCTGCGCCGCCGTCGTGCCGACGTCGATCGGCGTCTGGATCGGGCAGAAGTCGCGCAATGCCATGTCACCCGAGATGTTCCGCCGGATCTTCCTCGTGGGCCTGCTCTGCATCGGGCTGCACATGGCGCGTGGCTTGTTGTAGGCTCGGGCCATGTCACTCCCTCCCTTCAAGGTCACGATCTGCGGCATTCCGGAACTGCCGCAGCACTGCGCCGTCGGCGTCAGCCATGTCCTGTCCATCATCGACACCCACGAGCCGCGGCCGCCGGCGCTCGACACCTATGCGGGCATCGATCACGAGCTGATCCGCTTCGACGATGTCGTGGCGGAGTATCCCGGCTTCGAGGCCTGCACCCAGGCCCATATCGAGAAGGTCCTGTCCTTCGGCGAACGCGTCCATGCGCGGCCCGACGGCCATGTTCTGGTCCACTGCCATGCCGGCATTTCGCGCTCGACCGCCGCCGCGGCCATCCTGATGACGCAGTTCGCGCCGGGGACCGAGGAACAGGCCTTCCTGAAGCTGCTGGAGCTGCGCAAGCACGGCTGGCCCAACACCCGGATGGTCGAGTTCGCCGACACGCTGCTGAAGCGCGACGGCGCCATGCTGCGCGGCCTCGTCGCCTACCGCAAGGCGCTGCTCGAGGCGAAGCCGCACCTCAAGGACGTGGTCCGCAACATCGGCCGCGGCCACGAGATTCCCGTCTGACCGTTGGGGCGTGGCCTGCGCCACGCCCGGATCACGTTTTGAAAGAGACCTACCGCGCCTTCATCGGCAGGCTGGCGAGATGCATGCCGGCGTCGACGATCAGGAACTCGCCGGTGATGTTGCTGGCGCTGGTGAGGAAGAACATCACGGCCTCGGCCATCTGCTCGGGCGTGCCGGCCTGGCGCAGCGGCGTGTTCTGCTCCTGCCCCGTCTTCATCTTGTTGTAGTTCTCCTCGCCCATGCCGCCCAGCAGCCAGCGCGTCTGGATGAAGCCCGGGCACACCGTGTTGACCCGCACCGCCGGCGACAGCCAGCGCGCGAGGGTAAGGGTCAGGGTGTTGAGCGCACCCTTGGAGCAGGCATAGGGAATCGAGCTGCCGACGCCCATGACGCCCGCGATCGAGGAGATGTTGACGATCGAGCCGCGGGTCTGGTCGGCCTCCCACTGCTTCTTCATCATGGGATAGGCGGCGCGGCTCATCATGTAGGGGCCGGTGACGTTGACGCGCAGGATGCGATCGAAATCCTCCGGCGTGACACCGTCGAGGTCGCCCTGGTTCTGGAACTTGGTGGTGCCGGCATTGTTGACCAGGCCGTCGATGCGCCCCCACTTCTTCATCGTTTCGTCGGCGAGCTTGCGGCAGTCGGCGTCCTGGCCCATGTCGGCCTGGACGAGGATCGCCTCGACGCCCTTGGCCTTCACCGCCTCGTAGGTCTCGTCGGCCTCCTTCTTGCTCTTGGTGTAGTTGATCGCGACGTTCCAGCCGCGCTCCGCCAGATCGAGCGCGCAGGAAGCGCCCAGTCCGGTCGCCGAGCCCGTCACGATCGCCACTTTGTTCGATTTCGCCATGTCGTTTCTCCCGATGTCTGCGGCAGCTTTCATAGGCTAGGATCGCCCCCCAAGGCAAAGAAACGCATGGCGGGCGGGAACATGGCCGATCTGTTTTCGATGAAGAATCGGGTGGTGCTGCTGACCGGCGCGTCGCGCGGGCTGGGTCGCGACATGGCGCTGGCCCTGGCGGGCGCCGGCGCCACCGTGCTTTGCGCCGGCCGCACGGTGAAAGAGCTCGACCAGACGGTTCGCGCCATCGTCCGAAAGGGCGGCGACGCCCACGCGGTTCCGCTCGACATCACCGACGAAGCCGACGTCGTGGCCAAGGTCGGCGCCCTCGTCTCCAGGCACCGCCGTATCGACGCGCTGGTGAACAATGCCGGGATCATTCACCGCGAGAACATCGTCGACACCGCGACGCCGGATTTTCGCAAGGTCATCGAAACCAACCTGATCTCGCAGTTCGTCGTATCCCGCGAGGTCGGCCGCCACATGCTGGCGCGCAAGTACGGAAGGATCGTCAACATATCCTCGGTCCTGGGAGTCGTCGGCCGGGCCTCGGTTGCGGGCTATGTCTCCGCCAAGCATGGGCTCATCGGGCTCACCAAGAACCTGGCCGCGGAACTGGGGCCGCACGTCACGGCCAACGCGATCGCGCCGGGCTACATCCGCACGGAGCTCAACGTGCCGCTGCAGCAGAACAAGGAATTCAACACGATGCTCGAAGGCCGCACCGCCGTCGCGCGCTGGGGCAAGCCGGAGGACCTGCGCGGAGCGCTGCTGCTTCTGGCGTCGGATGCCGGCAGCTACATCACCGGCCACACGCTGGTGATCGATGGCGGACTCTCCCCGATCCTCGCCTGACCGATGACCGGCATTCCGCGCTGGGTGATGCTGCTGCTGGCGGCTGCGCTGGTGCTCTACGGCATCGCGGCCTCGCAGGGCTGGATTCGCGACCCGTCGCTCGCGAAGGCCGACTATGTCGGCACCATCGACGTTTCGGCCGACGATGCGAAGCTCTATCGCGCCGTGCCCTTCGAATGGCAGGTGAACGGTACGGCCGGCAGCTTCAAGGGCAACGACACCGCCCATGTCCGCATCGATCCGTCGGGCGAGCGCACGGTGCTCTGTGGCTGGGTCCCGCTCGACAAGGGCGGCGCCTCGATCCGCGCCACCCGCTGGCTGAGCGAGGCTCGCCTCGCCGTGGGCGACATCAAGGTCACGGCCCTGTTCATCGCCCCGGTCGACAGGAAGCCGGGAGACGGGCTGAACGCCGGCTGCCTGCGGCTCGACGAGGGCATCAGGCCCGCGGCCGATGCCGCGCTGAAGCTCGAAGGCAATCCAGTCCGAGAATAAGCGAAAGAGTACCCATGCTTCCCAGACAAGGTGTCACCCCGGAACTCGCCCGCTTCATAGTCCGCACGACATGGGACGACCTTCCCGAGACGGCCCGCCACGAGGCCAAGCGCGCTCTGCTGAACTTCTTCGCCGTGGCCATCGCGGGCTGCCGCACCCAGCCGGTCGAGCTCGCGCTGCGTACCCTGGGCGAGTTTTCCGGCGGCCGGCAAGCGACGATCGTCGGTCGCTCCGAGCGGATCGACCCGCTCACCGCCGCCTTCCTGAATGCGGCGGGCGCCAACGTCTTCGACTATTGCGACACCCATCTGCCGACCGTGGTCCACCCGACCTCACCGCTGGCGCCGGCGCTGCTGGCGCTCTCCGAAATTCGCCCCGTCAGCGGCCCGGACCTGCTCCTCGCTTTCGCACTGGGCTTCGAGATCGAGTGCCGGATCGGCGGCGCGGTTTCGCCCGGCCACTATCCCAAGGGCTGGCACATCACCTCCACCTGCGGCGTCTTCGGTTCGGCGGCCGGCGCCGCGAAGCTGCTGGGCCTCGACGTCGAGCGCACCGTGTGGGCGCTGGGCAGCGCCTCGACGCAGTCGGCCGGCCTCTGCGAGTGCCTGGGCTGGCCCGCGAAGAGCGTGAGCGTCGGCAACGCCGCCCGCAACGGGCTGTTCTCGGCGTTGCTGGCGGAGAAGGGCTTCGCCGGTCCGCCCGAGCCGATCGCCGGCGCGCAAGGCTTCCTCGCCGCCATGGGCGAGCCGCCCGACTGGGCCGCCCTGCTCTACGGTCTGGGCAAGGACTGGCAGGTCAATCAAAACTCGATCAAGCCCTATGCCGCGGGCTTCGTGATCCATCCCCTGCTCGACCTCGCGCTCGACTGGCGTCGCGCCCACCCCGGGACGGCGGTCGAGCGCATAGCCGTCCGCGGCAATCCCCTGCTGCTGCAGCGCACGGACCGGGCCGACATCGCCACCGGGCGCGAGGCCCAGGTCAGCCTGCAGCATTGCGTGGCGGCCGCTCTCGTCCTCGGCAAGGCCGGCCTCGACCAGTTGACCGATGCCTGCGTCGCCGATCCCGCCATCAAGGCGCTTCGGGCCAAGTTCGAATGCTCGGCCGATGACCGCCTTTCGACCATCGCCGCCGAAATGGATGTCTGGACCACCGACGGCAAGAAACACGCACTGTCGACACAGGCGGCGCGCGGCAGCTCGGCCAATCCTCTGAAGGATTCCGAGATCGAGGCCAAGCTGCGCGACGAAGCCCGGCGCTGGGAGCCTGACCACGACATCCAGCCGCTGGTCGACGCCGTATGGGCGCTCGACCGCAGCGACGACGTGTCCTCAGTGCTGGCGCTGGCGGTACCTACTCGACGGTGACGTTGGCGGCCGCCGCGACCGCCTTCCAGGTCGCGATGTCCTTCTGGATGAAGGCCGCGAACGCTTCCGGCGAGTTGCCGACCGTCTGCATGGCCTGCTTCTCGAGTAGTTCCTTGGTCGCAGGATCGGCCAGGGCCTTCACGAACTCGGCGTTCAGCTTCTTAACGACGGCGGGGGGAGTCTTGGCCGGCGCCAGGATGCCATGCCAGGCCAGCGCCTCGAAGCCGGGATAACCGCTCTCCGCGACCGTCGGCACCTCAGGGGCCACCGGTGACCGCTCCAGGCTGGTGACGGCGAGCGCCCGCAGCTTGCCCGACCGGATGTGAGGCAGGACGCTGATCGGATCGCTGAACACGACGTTCAGCGTGCCGCTGACGAGATCGCCGACCGCCAGCGCCGTGCCGCGATAGGGCACGTGAGTCATCTTGAGACCGGCCTTGCTGGCAAACAGCTCGGCGACGAGATGATTGGCCGCGCCGACGCCGGTCGAGCCGTAGTTCAAGGCGCCGGGCTTGCTTTTCGCCAGGGCGACGAACTCCTGCACGGTCTTGGCGGGCGAGTCGGAATTGACGGCCAGAATGTAGGGATACGCCGTCGTCATGGTGATCGGTGCAAAGTCCTTCACCGGATCGTAGGGCAGCGTCTTGTAGACGGCGGGATTGATCGAGATCGGCCCCGATTGGCCGAGCAGCAGCGTGTAGCCATCGGGCTCGGCCTTGGCGACGAGATCGGTGCCGACGATCGAACCGGCCCCGCCCTTGTTCTCGATCAGGATCGGCTGGCCGATGTTCTCGCTGACCTTCTTGGCGACGATGCGCGCCACGGAGTCCGCACCACCGCCCGGCGCGTAGGGCACGACGATCTTGAGGGACTTGGAGGGGAAGTCCTGCGCCCACGCGGGGCTCACGACCAAAGCCAGTGCAAGTGCGCCCATCGCGCGCCTCGACATCTTCCTCATCTTTCCTCCCGGGACTTCATTGGCGGCATCGTTGAGAATAGCGCGGACAAGGGCTACTGAAACACCCGCATGGGGCAATCTCCCGTCTCTCGCACGGCGTCAGGCCGCTTCGCCCCTCAGCTGGGCCAGTCCCCGCCTCATCAGGGCCTTGGTGTAGCGTTCGCGGCCGATGTCGGGCGGAACCGCCTTCTTGTCCGGCGGCGAGGCGAAGATGCCGGTCAGTTCCTTCAGCTCCGCCTCGGCGAGCTTGAAGTTGCCGCGCTTCATGTAGCCCAGGGCACGGAAGAGGCATTCCTCTTCCTTCCAGTTGGGCTCGCGGTTCCAGTCGTCGAGCTGATGCAGCGCCGCCGCGAAGCGCGCCAG
This sequence comes from Reyranella sp., assembly GCA_046296475.1. Taxonomy (GTDB): domain Bacteria; phylum Pseudomonadota; class Alphaproteobacteria; order Reyranellales; family Reyranellaceae; genus Reyranella. The sequence continues at coordinate 312,667 of JBKBLH010000001.1, read as the reverse complement.
TATCGTCGCCTTGAATTGGGAAGTCACACGATACATGCCAGCCGCCCCTTCCCGTTGTCCGGCGGAATGGTGCGCGCGCGGCGCTTCGGCCGCAAGCGCCATGGCCGCCGCCAGCCAGCCCGATGACCCTCCTGTCTCTCTCCGATCCCTCGCGGGCCCCCCGCGCGCCGCGCGGCACTCTCGCCGATCTCGCGTTGCTCGTGGTCGGCGGCAGCGCCGTGCTGATCTCCCTCATCCTGTGGTTCGACAATGCGCAGGGCGGACTGACCGGCAACGGCGTCTTCAAGAGCCTCGAACTGAAACCCTGGGTGGTCGATCCGGCGAACGCGCCGCTCTACCCCTCGAACTACCTGTTCTATCCGGTCTACGGCGCCCTCTGCCGACTGCTCGACCTGCTGGGCGTCTTCGCCGGCGATCCAAGGCGGCAGCTCACCATCCTCAACGCCGTGAGTGCCAGCCTCTGCACCGGCGTCGCCCATCTGCTCGCCCGCGCCATGACCGGCGACCGGCTCATCGGACTGCTGACGGGCGTGTTCCATCTCGCCACCAGCCACGTGATGTTCCTCGCCATCGTCAACGAGGACATCATGCCGAGCTACACGCTGATGTTCGCCGCGATGGCGCTGGGCGCGGTCTGGTTCGCACGGCCCTCCGCGGTGCGCGTCGCGGCGGTCGCGGTGCTGTTCTCGGTCGGCTGGCTGTTCGAATGGCGCCTGATGTTCCCCACCCTGCCCGCGATGCTGGTCGCGCTCTGGCTGTGCGAGCCGCGCCTGCGCCACCGCATCGCCTGGATCGCGCTGTTCCTCGCCTCCATGCTTGCCACGGCAACGGCCGTGGCGCTGGCCTGGCGGGGCCACGCCGGCGCCGTCGGGCCGTTCGAGCTCGTCTGGACGGGCAAGGCGGTGCGCTCGGTATGGGCGGGCTTCACCTGGGCCAAGGTCGGCTATCTGTGGGACGGCATCGTCGCCTACCTGCTGGGCACCGGAATCACGACGTTCGGCAAGATCCCGGGCTGGGACATCTGGCGCTTCGCCACGACCTTCTGGCTGCTGGGCATCGCCGTCGTGGCAGGCTCGATCCTGCGGCGTGCCGAAGACCGAACGGCCCGCGCCCTGCTGGCGGTGTTCGGCGTCACCTTCCTGGCCGGCGAAATCTTCAACCTCTACTCCCAGCCGCAGGACCCGCAGATGCAGATCAACGTCATGGTCTGGGTGACGCCGGCCTGGGCGCTGGTTCTGCTGGCCGCGCGGCGCCGCTGGCCGGCCCGTGGCCTCGCCGCCATGGCCGCCGTCACCGTCGCGCTGTTCGCCTACAATGTCTGGAGCATCGCCCCGCTGCGCGGTCTCGACGGCAAATGGCGCGGTGCCATCGAACGTCTCGAACAGAAGGGCGATCCGTCGCGCACGGTGTTCCTGCTGCACGATTTCGACTGGGCGATGGTCTATGCCTCCCTGCACTGGGGCACGGCCGAGCCCGGGGTCGCCGGACTGGGGCCGGCGCCGCAGGCCACGCCGAAGTTCAAATGGATCGGTTTCACCGGCGACGTGCTGCGCCATCCCGACTGGAGCACCGAGCGGCACGTCGAGTCGCTGCGGCGACAGATCGACCGCGCACTGGCGCTGGGCTACGCGGTGATCGTCGTGCGCCTGTGGGACATTCCCGAGGCGCAGCTGCTGACCGAGACCGGCATGGTGGCCGACGCGGGCCGGCTCGGTGCGCTGCAACGCATGCTGCGCACCGACTTCGTCGCGACGCCGGTGTCGGTCGATCCGGTCGCGGGCTCCCTGTACCGGCTGCAGCCCGCAGCCGGTCGCTGACGACTACATCGTGGCCTGCTGGATTCGCCGCTCGTCGAGGCCGACGGAACGCGCCGTCTCGACGATGGCGGCCCAGGTGTCATCCGGCAGCGGCACACCGTTGGCGAGGCGCTGGGCGCGTGTACGGACCTCCTGCTCGCCCGGCACGAGGATCTCGACGCCGGGCGTGGCCGGCTTGGAGCCCTTCACGAACGAGACATACTTGGCGATGTCCGTCGGGAAAAAGCCCTCCGCATCGAACACCTTGGGATCGACGTAGAAGGACAGCATGCCGTTGGCAAAGCGGCCGCGCTTGGGATCGGTCGCGCCCGTGCCCGACAGCGAGCCGCCCAGGATCTCGCACATGAAGGCGAGGCCGGAGCCCTTGTGGTCGCCGAAGGCGCGGATCGCGCCGGTGCCCTTGCTGTGGTCGCGCGGGCCCGTGGGCGTGTAGTCGCCATAGAGCAGGTGGGGATCGGCACTCGGCTTGCCGTCGGGGCCGATCAGAGACCCTTCCGGCAGCTTCTTGCCGCCCTGGCTGGTCACCAGCACCTTGCCCTCGGCCACGATCGAGGTCGCGAAGTCGAGGACCAGCGGATCCTCACCGGGCCGCGGAACGCCGACGCAATAGGGCGCGGTCGAGAAGCGTCGCTCGACGCCGCCATAGGGCGCCACCAGCACGCTGCCCGAGGCATTCACGAAGTGCACCGAGACGAGGCCCGCTTCGGCGGCCATCTCGGCCCAGTCGCCGACCCGGCCGACATGGCCCGCGTTGCGCAGCGTCACGGCCGAGAGACCGTTCTTCAGGCACTTGTCGATGCCGATCTGCACGGCCTGCGGCGTCACCGTCTGGCCGAATCCGTACTTGCCGTCGACCACGGCGATCACCGGCGTGTCGACCAGCACGTCGACCTTCACGTCGGCGATGACGGTGCCGCTCTTCTTCTGCGAGGCGTAGCGCGGCACGCGCACCACGCCGTGGCTGTCGTGGCCCGACAGGTTGGCGCTCACGAGATAGCGACCGATGCGGCCGCCCTCCTCCTTCGAACATCCCGCGGCGGCAAAGATGTCCGCGACGAAGGATTCCAGTTCCTTCGCCTTGATCGTCACGCTGCCCATGTCAGGACTTTCCGCGCTGCAGGCTGGCGACGTAGCCGCGGTTCCAGGTCGGGTTGATCATCACCTCGTTGATGACGATGTGCGGCGGCAGGCAGGCGATGTAGCGGATCAGGTCGCCGACATCCTCCGACTGCGCCATGCGCTTGCGCTCGGCCGGGGTGATCGGCACCGGGCGCTTGTCCAGGATCGGCGTCGCCACCTCGCCGGGGCAGACCACGCAGGAACGGATGCCGTTGACGCATTCCTCCATGTTGATCGTGTGGCTCATCGCCACCACGCCGTGCTTGGCCGCCGAATAGGCGGGGCCCGACAGCAGGCTCGGTACCTTGCCGGCCACCGAGGATGTGTGGATCAGCACGCCGCCCTTGTTCTTGCGCATCAGCGGCAGCACCGCCGAAGTGCAGTAGAAGGCGCTCGACAGGTTGCCGCGCACCACCTCGTCCACTCCCTCCGGCGTGAGCTGCTTCCAGCTCCGCTTCAGGATGTTGAGGCCGGCATTGTTCACCAGGATGTCGATGCGCCGGTGCTTCTTGGCGATCGCCGCAACGGTCTTCCCGACCGCGGACGACTTCATCAGGTCGGCCGGCTTCACCTCGGCCTTGCCGCCCGCCTCGGCGATCATCGCCGCGGTTTCCTCGAGCGGCGCCCGGCGCCGACCGGTCAGCACCACGGTCGCACCGTCCTTGGCCAGTGCCACCGCCGCCGCCTGGCCGATGCCCGAGCCAGCACCAGTCACCCAGGCGACCTTGCCCGTCAACGAACCCATGAACATCTCCTCAACGCCAGAAAGGGACGACTAAAGCACCTTGCCGGTGCTGTCGTCGATCAGGTGCATGTTGCTGAGGTCGGCGCGCAGCTTCATCGACCGCTCCGCCTCGGCTCCCGCATTGGGATTGACCCTTCCGCAGACTTCCCGGCCGTTCACCGTGAAATAGACAAGCGTCTCCATGCCCATCGGCTCGACGACGTCGATCATCATGTCGAAGTCGTGCTGGTTGGGCTCGGTATGCGGCCGCGTCTCGGTGATGTGCTCCGGCCGCAGCCCCAGCATCAGGCTGGGCTTGCCGACATGCGGCGCGTAACGTGCCGTGCGGTCGGCGGGCACCGGGAACGAGAGGGTGTCGTTCAGGCGCACCCGCAGCGCGCCCGCCGCCTGCTCGAGCTGGCAGGCAATGAAGTTCATGGCCGGCGAGCCGATGAATCCCGCGACGAACTTGGTCGCCGGCGAGTGGTAGAGATCGTTCGGCGAGCCGACCTGTTCGATGATGCCGCCGTTCATGACGACCACGCGGTCGGCCAGGGTCATCGCCTCGACCTGGTCGTGGGTCACGTAGACCGTCGTGGTACGGACCTTCTGATGCACCTTCTTGATCTCGGTGCGCATCTGGACGCGCAGCTTGGCATCGAGGTTGGACAGCGGCTCGTCGAACAGGAACACCTTGGGATCGCGCACGATGGCGCGGCCCATGGCGACCCTCTGGCGCTGGCCGCCGGACAGCTGCTTGGGCTTGCGATCGAGCAGTTCGGTGATGTCGAGGATCTGTGCCGCCTGCCTGACCCGCTGGTCGATCACGTCCTTTGGCGTCTTCTTCAGCTTGAGGCCGAACGACATGTTCTCGTAGACGTTCATGTGCGGATAGAGCGCATAGTTCTGGAACACCATGGCGATGTCCCGGTCCTTCGGCGGCACGTCGTTCACGACATGGCCGCCGATTTCGATATCGCCGCCGCTGATCTCCTCCAGGCCTGCGATCATTCGGAGCGTGGTGCTCTTGCCGCAACCGGACGGGCCGACCAGGACGATGAACTCCTTGTCCGTGATGTCGAGGTCGATGCCGCGGACGGCGAGGACTTCGTCGTACTTCTTGACGACCTTACGCAACGTTACCTGAGCCATGTGTCGACTATCCCTTTGTCGCGCCCGCGGTCAGACCCGCAATGTAGTAGTCCATGAGGAAGGCGTAGATGATGAGCGGCGGGGCGGCGCCGAGCAGCGCCCCGGTCATGATCTGCCCCCAGTTGAAGACGTCGCCCTTGATCAGCGTCGTGATGATGCCCACCGGCAGCACCAGTTCGCTGGTCGAGGTGGTGAAGGCCAGCGGATAGAGGAACTGCGCCCAGGCCACGGTGAAGGTGAAGATGGTCGCGGCGATGATCCCGGGCAGGGCCACCGGAATGAAGATCTTGGTCAGCGTCTGCATCCACGTCGCGCCGTCGATCAGCGCCGCCTCGTCGAGTTCCTTCGGGATCGACGCGAAGTAGCCGATCATGATCCAGGTGGCGAACGGCACCGTCAGCGTCGGGTAGAGGATGATCATCGTCCACCAGTGATTCATCAGCTGGATGCCGAACACCTCGTTCACCCAGGAGAACATCTTGAACAGCGGGATGAACAGAAGCGTTTCCGGGATCAGGTAGGTGAGGAACACGCCGGTCGCCAGGGTGGCCGATCCCCAGAACCTCATGCGGGCGAGCGCGAAGGCGGCGATCACGCTGATCATCATGGTCAGGATGACGACGAAGATCGAGACGATCGCGGAGTTCCGGAAGAATACCAGGAACTGGTTCTGCGACAGCAGGTCGATGTAGTTCTGCAGGGTCGGGTTGCTGATCCACCACGGGTTGGTCGCGGCCGAAATCTCCGCGCTGGTCTTCAGCGAGGTGATCAGCATGTAGATCGGCGGCATCAGGAAGAAGATGGCGAACAGCACGAGAAAGAAATAGGACCAGCGCAGCGCCCAGGTCCGGTCGCGGCTCATGCTGCCGTACTTGGGTCGGGTCGACGCTCCGGTCGCAACTGCAGTGTTGGCCATCAGACTTCACTCCCCCGCTTGGTGATGTCGCGCAGGATGAAGGTCGCGGCGACGGCCAGGATCGGCACCATGAAGAGCGACACGGCGGCGCCGAGCGGAATGTCGCCGCCCTCGATGCCGACACGGAACGCCCATGTGCCGAAGATGTGGGTGCTGTTGAGCGGACCGCCCGCCGTCAGCACGCGCACGATGTCGAAGTTGGCGAAGGTGACGATCAGCGAGAACAGCGCGGTGATCGCGATGATGTTTCGCATCATCGGCAGGGTCACGTACCAGATGCGCTGCCACCAGGTGGCGCCGTCGATCGAGGCCGCCTCGTAGAGCTGCTCGGGCACCGACTTCAGCGCTGCCAGATACATGATCATGAAGAACGGCGAGCCGATCCACACGTTGACCAGGATGACCGAGAAGCGCGCCCATCCGGCCTCGCCGGTCCACGGGATGCCTTCGATGCCGATCCCCTCGAGGATCCAGTTGAGGGCGCTGTAGGACGGATCGAACAGCCACAGCCAGGCGAGCGTGCTCATCGCCGGCGGGATGACCCACGGTACCAGCAGCATGCCGCGCCACTTGCGCTGGCCCTTGGAGGGAATGTTATGGACGAAGTGGGCGACCACGAAGCCGATGATCGCCTTGAAGATCACTGCAGTGATGGCGAACAGGCAGGACTGGTAGACGACCAGCCAGAAGGTGTCGCGGCCGAACAGGAACTCGAAGTTCCCGAAGCCGACGAAGCGGGTCATGCCCTTGTTGAGCGTCGCGAGGTAGACCGCGTAGCCCGCCGGGTAGGCGACCAGGATCGTGATCAGGAGGATCAGCGGCAACGCCATCAGGAAGGCGATGGTCGACTTGCGCTGCATGAGCTTGTGCAGGCCGCTGTGCTGCTGTGTCGGATGCCCGGCCGGATTGCGGGCGGCGATGTCTGCCATCGGGTACTCCAGGCCCTGCAGGGCCATGCGGGAAACGCAAGGTGAAACGGGCTAAGGAAACAATTCGGATCCCGCCGCCGGAACGGGAGCGGTGGTCGTCCCGCACATCACGGGAACGCCCACACGCTCCACCCGAACCGGTCCCGAGAATCGCTTCCGGGGCCGATACCGGAACCGCCCACCGATCCCCGTTCGAGGGACCGGCGGGCGGCTTCGCGTTAGTTGCGGCTGAAGCCCTCGAGTTCCCTGGCCGCCCAGTCGAGCGTCTTGTCCATGGCCTCGCCCTTGGCATAGCGCACGACCATCTGGGTCTGGATGGCCTGTGTGTAGATCTGCTCGGCGATCTTGTGGGGCGCGGGCGCCGCGGCGATCGAGAGTGTCTGGTGATTGTGCGGATTCGGATAATGATAGAGCGTGCCCTTGGGCGGCGACTCTTCCGCCCACACCTTGAAGGTGGTGAGCTTCTCGAACGACGGCAGGTCGTAACCCTGCGACGCGTTGGTCATCTTCTCGGCGGAGCTGGCCTGCGAGAGGAAGGTGATCAGGCTCTTGGCCGCCGACTGGTTCTTGCTGAAGTTCCAGACGCCCCAGAAATACGGCAGGAACGGCGCGTAACGGCCCTTGGGTCCCATCGGGAAGCCGTGAGTCCAGAGCTGCTGTGCGACCTGCGGCGCGTCACGCTTGGCCACGGCCCAGGCGCTGGGCGGGTTCATGATCAGCGCGCCCTGACCCGACACCAGGAACTTGTTGTTCGAGGCATCGTCCCACGACGGCACATCGGTCGGCAGGAACTGCATCAGCTTCTTGTAGAAGTCGAGCGCCTGGCGGACCTGGTCGTTCTTCACGACGATGTCGCCCTTGGCGTTGACCAGCTGGGCGCCGAATGCATGGAAAAACGCGCCAGCGCTGTCGACGCTGTCCGACGTCGTGCCGAGTCCGATGCCGAACGGATTGCCACCCTTCTGACAGGCTTCGGCCGCCTTGACGAAGTTGTCGAGGTTCCAGGCGTCCGCCTTGGGCGCCTGTCCGACCGGGTACATCGCCTGGATGTCGATGCCGGCATGCTTCTTCAGGAGATCGATGCGCGAGCAGGGTCCCTTGATCTGGCTGCCGACCGTGGCCGGCACGGCGAGCCACTTGCCGTTCACCTTGCCGAGGTATTCGACGGTAGCGTTGACCTTGCCGTTCTCCTTGATGAGCGGCTCCATGACGTCGTTCATCGGAACGAGCTGCTCGGCGTAGCGCGACGGCAGCCAGGTCGAGAAGGCGAGCACGTCGTGGCCCGACTTGGCCTGCGACTCGGCGGCGGTGGTGAGCAACAGCTTGTTGCCCTGCGAGGTGATGAAGTCCATCTGGACCTCGACCTTGTTCTTGTCGGCCCACTCCTTCACGAGATCCTGGGTCGCCTTGTTGGCGCCCGGCACCCAGTGATCCCAGAAGCCGACCGACAGCTTGCCGGCGGCATTGGCGCTGCGAACGAACGGCGCCGCCACGAGTGCGGCGGATGCCACAGCGGTACCGGCGACGAATCGACGACGATTGACCTTCATCGAGACCATGTTTCCTCCTCAGAGCCGATATCGACCGGCATATTGATCCCAGCCCGCGCTGATGCTTGGGGCACTGGCTCTCAATCGGAGCCTTGACGCGATGCTATGCACAAGAAGGCGGGCAAGCAATCCATTTTGACGGGGCACCGGAGTCGAACGGAATTTGACAGGCCGCAGCGAGACTTGGATGCTCCGCCGCCCGGAACCGCAACGGGAGCTGCAATTCCTGCGAGAATGTCGTTTGAAGTGCCTCCTGATCGCGTTCCATCGCCGGACCGGCCGGCAACAGATTTGAAAGCAGCGTCCGCCTCCTCATGAATACCGTTCCGATCGCCAATCCCTGGCTCGCCGCCGTCGCCCCCTCGCCCATCGGCGAGACCAAGCGCTGGGTGCTGGGACGCACCTTCCCCGCCGACCGGCCGCTGATCGATCTCAGCCAGGCCGTGCCGGGCTATCCACCGGCGCTCGAGCTGCGCCGGCATCTGGGTGAGCTTCTGCTCGATCCCACGATGCACGGCTACACGCCGATCCTCGGCCTGCCGGTGTTGCGCGAGACCTATGCTGGGCATCTCTCCGACTTCTACGGCGCGGCGATCTCACCCGCCGAAGTCGGCATCACGTCGGGCTGCAATCAGGCCTTCTGCCTCGCGCTGATGAGCATCGCGAAGGCCGGCGACCAGGTGATCCTGCCACGGCCGCACTACTTCAATCACGACATGTGGATGAGGATGCAGGGCGTCGAGCCGGTATCGCTCGACTTCCGTGCGGGCTCCGGCGCGGTGCCCAACGCCGAGGATGCCGAGAAGCTGATCGGGCCGCGCACCCGCGCGATCGTCCTGATCTCGCCCAACAATCCGACGGGCGCCGTCTATCCGCCGGAGACGATCCACGCCTTCTACGAACTCGCGAAGAAGCACGGGATCGCACTGCTGCTCGACGAGACCTACAAGGACTTCCTCCCCGCGGGCGAGCGTCCGCACGATCTCTTCAGCCGGCCCGACTGGCGGGGCACGCTGGTGCATCTCTACAGCTTCTCGAAAGTGTTCGCGCTGACCGGCTATCGCGTGGGTGCCGTCACCGCCGGCACCGAACTGATGGCGGAGATCGAGAAGGCGATGGACTGCGTCTCCATCTGTCCGCCGCGACTGGGCCAGGAAGCCGCCCTCTACGGCCTCCGCAAGCTGCTGCCCTGGGCGCGGACCAACACCGCGGGCCTCAAGGCGCGGGCCGACCTGCTGGGCCACGGCCTCGAACGCTCCAACCGCTGGCGTCTCGTCAGCATCGGCGCCTACTTCGCCTATGTGGAGCATCCTTTCGCGGGCACACCGTCGACCCAGGTCTCGAAGCGCATGGCCGACGAAGAGAATCTGCTCACCATTCCGGGCGACATGTTCGGCGCCGGCCAGGAGCGCTTCATCCGCCTCGCCTTCGCCAACGTCACCGACGACAAGATCCCGTCGGTGCTGGAGCGCCTGGAGCGGTTCGGCGTGTAGGAAGAGCCTGCGGATCACTCCGTTCGCAGGATCTTCTCCATTGCCTTGCCCTTGGCGAGTTCGTCGATGAGTTTGTCGAGGTAGCGGATCTCTCGCATGATCGGCTCCTCGACCTCTTCGACACGAACGCCGCAGACCACGCCCTTGATGAGCGCACGGGACGGGTTGGGCTTCGGGGCCTTTGCGAAGAAGGTCTCGAAGTCGGTCTTCTTTCTGATCTGCGCCTCCAGTGCCTTCGCACTGTAGCCCGTCAGCCAGGCGATGATCCGGTCGACTTCCGCCTTGGTGCGCCCCTTCTTCTCCGCCTTCGTGACGTAGAGCGGATACACGCTCGCGAAGCTCGTCGTGTAGATGCGATGCTTTGCCATGAAGCGATGCTAGCCTATCCGGGACTGCCATCAACGATGGCGAAGGGAGGCGGCGCGATGCCCCGCTACCGCAGCCCGACGAGACCCGCCCTGCCGCCGGCCTGCCCGACATCGACGTAGGGCACGTCCGACACGTGCTTGAGCTTGAAGTCGTGCAGCGCTGTGGGTTGCAGCGGCTTGCGGCCGAGCTCGCGGGCGCCATCCTTGAACGACAGGAAGCGAAGGTGTTTCCGGTCTTTCGTCGGAACCGCCAGATCGGCGACACCGTCGCCATCGAAGTCCGCGACCGCCGAGAGTCCGAGATGCGGGGATCCGATCACATGATTGGATGTGTCCTCCATGCTCGCGATCTCGACCAGGCGGCCCGAGCGCAACGTCCAGATCCGGAGCCGACCGAGCACATGCGGCATCTGCACGTAGGCTATGTCGGCCGTTCCATCGCCGTCGAAGTCGGCGATCCCCGCCGGGTTCAACCACGTATTGGGCGAGCCCGTCGGGGGAGTCTCAGCCACGATCGAGAGCGTCTCGCCTCGAACGGCGATGACCGCGAGAGCTGCACCGCGACTGAGATAGGAGCGAACGAGCACGATTTCATCGATCCCGTCGCCGTCGAGATCGGCAAGGCGGGGCTGGCGATCCTCGAACACCGAATCGTCCGGCAGCGTCAATCGCAGCAGTCTCCCGTAGCGCAGACGCACCATCAGGCTGGCCGCTTCATACGGAGAGCCGAGCACGAAGTGCCGATACCGCGTGGTCGCGTCTGCAAGCCACGCCTCGGCAATTGCGTTCGAGCCGCGGGCAACTCGCAGATCCGGCAGGGCGCCGGGATAGTCCGCGGCACGACCGTCCGGCGCATGTAAGAGCGCGGCAACGACGATGGCCATGGCCCGCCAGCCGGCTGAACGTAGCCATCTCGCGCGCATTTTCGACTTTCCGAAATGTCGGTTACGTTGGCACCTGAGGCGGACAATGCCCCAGGCACCGACATCCTGTTCGATACCCTGCGGCATCTCAACCCGCAAATCCCGCAAAGGCCATGACGTCATCGTGAGGGTCGACCTCAACAGCGCCTTCGCGAGCTGCGCGCGGCACTCTCGCCAAGCCCCTCTCGTAGATGCGATGCTTTGGCAGGGCCGCGATGCTAGCCTGTGGTACTGCCAACAGCGATGCCAGAGAGGACCGCGCCATGCCCCATGCCACGACGCCCGATGGAGTGAAGCTCCACTACGAGGAAGCGGGCAGCGGCACGCCGATCCTGTTCGTCCACGAGTATTGCGGCGACTGGCGCGCCTGGGAGCCGCAGATGCGCTTCTTCTCGCGGCGCCATCGCTGCATCACCTACTCCTTCCGCGGCTATCCGGGCTCCGACGTGCCCGAGTCGGGCGACAGGTACGGTCAGCAATTCGCCGTCGACGATGCCAGGCACATGCTGGATCACCTCGGGATCGCCAAGGCGCATATCGTCGGGCTTTCGCAGGGCGCCTTCGCGACGGCGCATTTCGGCAGGCTGTATGCCGACCGTGCTCTCTCGCTCACACTTGCAGGCGTAGGTTCCGGCGCAGGCAGGGAAGGACACGAGCAGTTCAAGAAGGATGCCGTGACGACGGCCGGCCTGATTCGCAAACACGGCATGGCGAAGTACGCCGAGAGCCTGACCACGAATCCGACGCGCTCGCGCTTCAGGACGAAGGATCCGCGCGGCTTCGCCGAGTTCACGAGGCACCTGTCCGAGCATCCCGATCTCGGCGCCGCCAACACCATGGAGAACTACCAGGGCAAGCGGCCGTCGCTCTACGACTTCGAGGAGGAATGGAAGAGGCTCGACCTCCCGACGCTGATCGTCTGCGGCGACGAGGACGATCCCTGCCTGCTGCCCAGCCTCTACCTGAAGCGCGTGCTCCCCAATGCCGGCCTCGCCATGTTCGCCAAGACGGGGCATACGGTGAACCTCGAGGAGCCCGACGCCTTCAACCGCGAGCTCTGGAACTTCATCGTCATGGCGGAGGCCGGCAAATGGACGGCACGGTTGCCGGTCGCCGAGGGCGCCGGCCTCATCTGACCGTCACGGCGTGATTGAGCGGGCCATGGCCGCGCCCGAATCCGGGCGCGGTCTCGATGGCCCTGCGGACATAGTCGCGCGCCCGCGCGACGGCATCCCTCAGCGTCATCTTCTGCGCCAGCCCGGCCGCAATGGCCGAGGCCAGCGTGCAGCCCGTGCCATGCGTGCTGCGGCTCGCGATGCGGGCATCCTCGAACCGGTCGAAGTGGCCGTGGTGGAACAGCAGGTCGACGACGCGATCGCCTTCGAGATGGCCGCCCTTCATCAGCACCGCGCCGGCCCCCAGCGCGGCGAGCCTTTCGGCGGCGCGCTTCATGTCGGCCTCGACCCTCACCGGAAACCCCACCAGTACTTCCGCTTCGGGCAGGTTGGGCGTGACCAGCGCCGCCATCGGCAGCAGCGTGTCGCGCAGCGCCGCCTCCGCCTCCGTCAACAGCAGCCGGTGCCCGCCCTTGGCGACCATCACCGGGTCGACCACGAGGGGCACGCCGGCTGCGTGCTTCGCGATGCCCTTCGCGACGACCTCGATCACCTCGGCGCTATGCAGCATGCCGGTCTTCACGGCGTCGGCACCGATGTCGCTCAGGACGACCTCGATCTGCCGGGCGATGAAGCCCGGGTCCACGCCCACCACCCCATGCACGCCCTCGGTGTTCTGGGCGGTCAGCGCCGTGACGGCGGTGGCGGCGAAGCCGTTCATCGCCGTGACCGCCTTGATGTCGGCCTGGATGCCCGCGCCGCCCCCGGAATCCGAGCCGGCGACGATCAGCACACGGCCCTTCATGCCGCCTGCCGGGGAATCGCCTCGATGATCTGGTCGACGACGCTGTGCACGAGGTCGGAATCGTCCCCTTCGGCCATCACACGGATCAGCGGCTCCGTGCCCGACTTCCGCACGAGGATGCGCCCGCTCCTGCCGAGCCGGGCCTCCGCCGAGGCGATCGCCTCGACCACGGATGCCGCCTGCAACGCCTGGATCGCGTCGACGACGCGCACGTTCTTCAGCAGCTGCGGCACCGGCTCGAAGGCGCGGAAGAGCTCGCTCGCCGGCAGCCCGGTGCGAACCAGAACGACCAGCGCCTGCAGCGCCGCCATCAGCCCGTCGCCGGTGGTGGCGTGGTCGGTCATGATGATGTGACCGGATTGCTCGCCGCCGAGATTGTAGCCGTCGGCCCGCATGCGCTCGAGTACGTAGCGGTCGCCGACCTGCGTGCGCACCAGCTTCAGCCGCCGCGCATCGAGATAGCGCTCCAGCCCGAGGTTGGACATCACCGTCGCCACGACGCCGCCGCCCGCCAGCAGGCCGTTCCGCGTCCACTGGTCGGCGATGGTCGCCATGAGCTGGTCGCCGTCGATGACCGCGCCCTTCTCGTCGACGATGATCACGCGGTCGGCGTCGCCATCGAGGCCGATACCGATATGGGCGTGGTGCGCGACGACCTGCTCCTTCATCACGCCGGGATGGGTCGAGCCGCAATTGCCGTTGATGTTGAAGCCGTCCGGCGAGACGCCGACGCGGATCACCTCGGCACCGAGTTCGGTGAGAACCGTGGGTGCCACCTTGTAGGCGGCGCCGTTGGCGCAATCGACGACGACCTTGAGACCGCTGAGATCGAGGCCGCGCGGCGCCGACGCCTTGACCGCCTCGATGTAGCGGCCCTGGACGTCGTCCAGCCGCTGTGCGCGGCCGATCGCGTCGGCATCGGCGAGAACGAGGTCCGAGGGCGAGGTCACAAGCGCCTGGATTTCCGCCTCTACCGTGTCGGATAGCTTGAAGCCATCGGGACCGAACAGCTTGATGCCGTTGTCCTCGTAGGGATTGTGCGAGGCGGAGATCATCACGCCGACATCGGCGCGCATCGAGCGCGTGAGGAAGCCGACCGCCGGCGTCGGGATCGGCCCCAGCAGGAACACGTCGACACCGACCGACAGGAAACCTGCCGTGAGGGCCTGCTCCAGCATGTAGCCCGACAGGCGCGTATCCTTGCCGATGACGGCACGGTTGCGATGGGCGCCGCGGTGGAACACCTGTCCCGCGGCCATGCCGATGCGCATCGCGATTTCGGCGGTCATCGGAGCGGTGTTTGCACGACCGCGAACGCCGTCTGTGCCGAAAAGTGAACGAGCCATGAAGAAAATTCTAACGCATCGCCTCGAAGACCGCGAGAGCCTGCCGCGTGGCTACCACATTGTGGACGCGCACGATCGAAGCGCCATGACGCACGGCTTCGACGGCCAGGAAAGCAGAGGCAGGATCCCGATCGGCGGCCTTTTCCACCCCCGTGAGCCGGCCGATGAAGCTCTTGCGCGAGGAACCGACGAGAACCGGGTAACCGGATTCGGCCAGCCGTCCCGCGCCACGGATCAGGGACAGCTCCTCCTCGACCTTCTTGCCGAAGCCGAGGCCGGGATCGAGGGCAATGTTCTCCCGTGCGACGCCGGCCGCCTGGCAGGCGGCGGCGCGATCGAGCAGGAACCGCCGGACGTCCTCGACCACGTTCTCGTAGGCCGGGCCGGCATAGCGGTCCTCCGGCCGGCCGCGACGGTGCATTAGCACGACGGACGCCTTGCTTCGGACGACCAGCGGCAACATCGTTTCATCGTCCCGCAGCGCCGACACGTCGTTCACGATGCGCGCGCCGGCCGCCAGTCCCGCCTCGGCGACCAGGGCGCGACGCGTGTCCAGGGAGACGACGGCGCCGTGCCGCACCAGTCCCTCGACGACGGGAAGGACGCGCCGGCGTTCCTCATCGGGAGAAACGGCAGCAGAACCGGGGCGCGTGGACTCCCCGCCCACGTCGAGAATGTCCGCGCCTTCCGCGACGAAGCGCAGGCCATCGTCGATGGCCCGCGCCGGATCGAGGCGTTCGCCGCCGTCGGAAAAGGAATCGGGCGTCACGTTCACGATCGCCATCACGAGAGGGCGATCGAGCACGAGCCCCGCGAAGCGTCGGATCAAACGCCCGGCTGGGGCTCGGGGCTGGCGCCCGGCGCGGGGCCGGTGGTGGTCGGAACCGAGGCACGGCGGCGGCGATCCGAGGTGCCGGCACCGCCGGTGTCGTCGCGCACCACCTTCTCGCCGCGCAGGATCGTGCCGATCTCGTCGTTGCTCAGCGTCTCGTACTCGAGCAGCGCCTTGGAGATCGTGTGCAGGTCCTCGAGATGCTCGGTCAGGATCGTGCGGGCGCGGCCTTCGGCCTCCTCGATCAGGCGGCGGACCTCCTGGTCGATGAGCTGGGCCGTCGCCTCGGAGACGTTCTGGGTCTGGGTGACGGCATGGCCCAGGAAGACCTCCTGCTCGTTCGCCTGATAGCGCACGCGGCCGAGCTTCTCGGACATGCCGTAGGCGGTGATCATGCCGCGCGCGGTCTGGGTCGCGACCTGGATGTCGCTGGCGGCGCCCGTGGTCACGTTCTCCGGTCCGAACACCAGCTCCTCGGCGAGGCGGCCACCGAACATGATGGCCAGCCGCGACTCGAGATACTGCTTGGTATGGCTCAGGTGATCGCGCTCCGGCAGCTGCATGGTCACGCCCAGCGCGCGGCCACGCGGGATGATCGTCACCTTGTGCAGCGGATCGCTCTTGGGGACGTGCATGGCGACCAGCGCATGGCCCGCCTCGTGGTAGGCCGTGAGCGTCTTCTCCTCGTTGGTCATGGCCATCGAGCGGCGCTCGGTGCCCATCAGCACCTTGTCCTTGGCATACTCGAAGTCGCCCATGGTCACGAGGCGCTTGCCGACGCGCGCGGCCCGCAGGGCGGCCTCGTTCACGAGGTTGGCGAGGTCGGCACCTGAGAAGCCGGGCGTGCCGCGGGCCAGCACCCGCGGATCGACGTCCGGCGCCAGCGGCACCTTGCGCATGTGGACCTTGAGGATCTTCTCGCGGCCGCCGACGTCGGGGTTCGGCACCACGACCTGACGGTCGAAGCGGCCCGGACGCAGCAGCGCGGGATCGAGCACGTCGGGACGGTTGGTGGCTGCAATGAGGATCACGCCCTCGTTGGCCTCGAATCCGTCCATCTCGACCAGCAGCTGGTTCAGCGTCTGCTCGCGCTCGTCGTTGCCGCCGCCGAGGCCGGCGCCGCGATGGCGGCCGACCGCGTCGATTTCGTCGATGAACACGATGCAGGGCGCGTTCTTCTTGGCCTGCTCGAACATGTCGCGCACGCGGCTGGCGCCGACGCCCACGAACATCTCGACGAAGTCGGAGCCCGAGATGGTGAAGAACGGCACGTTGGCTTCGCCCGCAATGGCTCGTGCCAGCAGCGTCTTGCCGGTACCCGGAGGGCCGACGAGTAGGCAGCCCTTGGGGATCTTGCCGCCGAGGCGCTGGAACTTCTGCGGGTCCTTGAGGAAGTCGACGATCTCCTCGAGTTCGCCCTTGGCCTCGTCGATACCGGCGACGTCGTCGAAGGTGACGCGGCCGTGCTTCTCGGTCAGCAGGCGCGCCTTCGACTTGCCGAAGCCCATGGCGCGGCCGGTGCCGCTCTGCATCTGGCGCAGGAAGAAGATGTAGACGCCGACCAGCACGAGCACGGGCAGCCAGCTCACGAAGATGCTGCCGAGATTGACGCCCTCTTCCGGCGGACCCGCATCGACGCGGTCGACGTTCTTGATGAGCATCGGCATCAGCTGGTCGTCGGGCGGCGTGCTGGGAGCGTAGGTCGAGAACTTCTGCACGCCGTTGCGCGGCTCGCGGAAGGTGCCGCTGATCGTGTTGCCCTGAATGCGGACATCCTGGATCTGCCGCTGTTCAACCGCCCGGACGAAGTCGGAATAGGAGATCGTGTTGCCGGGAGACCGGGTCGCCCCGCCCTGGAAGACGCTGTAGAGCAGCGCGAGCAGCAGGACGATGACGATCCACAAGGCGGCGTTGCGATTGAACGGGTTCACTGAGGGCTTCCGTTAAAGAGGGCTACGACCAAACATGGGTTGCGGCCACCGGGTCGCAAGCGAAAAATGCAGCGGGAATCAAGGGCTGCCTTCCCTTCCTGCCATTTTCAGGCCGGACAATCCACTCAAGCTGCCGCGAGCCGGCCGCCTGGCGCAGGGCGAACCGGCATCCCGACAGGGTGAAATCTTCTCCCCGGCCCGATTTGCCGCGGTTCGCCGCGGCGCCCATCCGGACCAGCGCGCGGTCGAGCCGGTCCCGTCTCGGTGGATGGTGGCCGCCTCCCAGCGCCTGCACGACCCGGCTCATCAGCCGGGCGCGCGTGTCGGGCGGCAGCCGATCGAAAGCCGTGCGGTCGATCGCCACGCTGCCCTCCTCCCGGGACTCGAGAAGCGCGGCCCCGACCCGGGCGGCGTGAACCTCCCGGCCGACGCGCACACGGTCTGCCCCCGGCGACGCTGCCTCGACGGCCCCGGCGAGGCGCAGGCGCGCCCGCTCGAAGCGCGGATCGATGTTGGAGGGATCGTCGATCCAGGCGACACCGCGCGCCACGAGCGTTGCCGACAGGCGTGCGCGTGGCACGGAAAGCAACGGCCGCAGGAGGCGCACCTCGGGCCACTCGACGAGGGCCGCCATGCCGGCCAGTCCGTCCGGACCGCTGGCGCGCGCCGCGCGCATCGCGATCGTCTCGGCCTGGTCGTCGGCATGATGGGCCACGAGCAGATGGAGGATGCCGCGCTCGCGGCAGACGTCGCGCAGCAGACGGTAGCGGGCGGCGCGCGCCGCCTCCTGGAGGCCGGCCGCCGGCTTGGCTCCCGTCCAGTGCAGGACGAGGCATTCGATCCCGCAGCCTCGCAGCAGGCTCGCGGTCGCCGCGGCTTCCCCGGCCGCCTCGGATCGCAGGCCGTGGTCGACGATCAGCGCCACGATCCGGCCGCCCAACCCGCCCGTCCATTCGTGCGCCAGGAGGGCGAGGCTCAACGAGTCGCGGCCGCCGGAAACGGCGACGGCCAGCTCGGGGCGTGACTCGAAAGGCCCGAACCGCGCCATCAGGCATGCAAAGGCCCCTCCATCGAGGGGATGCGGCTCGCCGGGGTCGCTCACCCGCAGCCGTTCTTCTGCCGCTCCTGCTCGATCCGGCGCTTCTGCAGGTCGGTCGCCCGCGGATAGTCCTGGCTGAAGCGCGCGAACACGGCACAGGCATCGGCCTTGCGCCCCAGCACGGCCATCGTGATCCCGAGCTTCAGGAGATTGTCGGGCCCCTTCTGGCTCGTCTTGTAGACCTTGTAGCCTTCGGCGAAAGCCGTGAGGGCGCTGTTGTAGTCGCGGCGCGCGTAGTAGGTCTCGCCCAGCCAGTATTGCGCGTTGCCGGCCAGCCTGTTCCGGGGGTTGCGCTGAATGAAGGTCTTGAAGCCCCGTTCGGCGGCCGCATAGTCGCCCTGCTGAAGCTTCTTGATGGCCTCGTCGTAGATCTGCTCGGCGCTGGCGGCGCTGTCTGCTTGAGGCGTCGGCGCCGCCGGAGCCGCAGCCTGCGCGCCGGGCCGCGGCGCCGCCCCGCCGGGACGAGCGCCCCCACCCTTTTCCAGCTGCTCGATGCGGTACTCGTAGTCCGCCTGCATCTTCTCCATCTGCTGCTGCAGCTTGGCGTTGCGATTCTGCAGCTGCTCGATCTGGCCGGTCAGATTGGTGAGGGCCTGCTGGAGCTGGTTGAAGCGGTCCTCGATATAGACCGCGTCTCCGCCGCGCTGCGCCACGGCCGCGCTGGGCAGGACGAGGGCGACGAGCAGGACGAGCCGGGACGGAAGGATTCTCATGAGCGATGCCATGTTCACATCAAACGCGGCCATTTTCAGGCATTGCCGTCATGCCTTCAATGAAAACGCCGGTCGCATGACGACCGGCGTTCCCGCACCTGCCTCGTTTGAAGCGGTCTATTCCAGGGCCGTCACGGCGCGGCGGTTGCGCGCCCAGGCCGCCTCGTCGGAGCCGACCGGATCGGGACGCTCCTTGCCATAGCTGACGGTCTTGATGCGCGACGCGGGGATGCCCTGGGCGATCAGGTACTGGCGCGCGGCGTTGGCGCGGCGCTCGCCCAGCGCCAGATTGTACTCGCGCGTGCCGCGCTCGTCGCAGTGGCCTTCGATGGTGATCTGATAGCTGCCGTACTTCTTCAGCCACTCGGCCTGGCGATTGAGGGTCTGGCGACCGTCCTCGCGCACGGTGGACGAATCGGTGTCGAAGAAGACGCGGTCGCCGACATTCTGCCGGAAGTCACCGACCGATCCGGGCGTCACGGTTGTGGTGGCGGCAGAGGCCGTCTGCGTGTCGTTGTTGCTGCAGGCTGCGATGAGGAACATCGCGGCAAGGGCCGACAAAGCCTTGATCATGCTCATTCTTCGATCCACTCCCTGACGGAATCGACCCGGGCGAGGGGTACGCGCGGGTCGACAGAAAAGATCATATATTTCGCTACTGCGGAATCAAGGGCGACCAGGCCGGATCCGACGCGTCGGTCGGCGTCGGGACCTGCCGCTCGAAGCGACCCGTGATGTCGATCTGGTGCAGCGAAGCCGCACCCGCGCGGCCGCCCGAGCTGGGCTGCTGGCGGAAGAACATCAGCACGCGTCCGTTGGGCGCCCAGGTCGGACCCTCGACGAGGAAGCCGCTCGCGAGCATGCGTTCGCCGCTGCCGTCCGAGCGCATCACGCCGATGCCGAAGCCGCCCGAACCGATCTTGGTGAATGCGATGAAGTCGCCGCGCGGCGACCAGACCGGCGTCGCGTAGCGCCCGTCGCCGAAGCTGATGCGCCGTTCGCCGCCGCCGCCGGCACTCATCACGTAGAGCTGCTGGGCGCCGCCGCGATCCGAGTTGAACACGATCTGCGAGCCGTCGGCCGAGAAGCACGGCGAGGTGTCGATGGCCGGCGAGTTGGTCAGGCGGCGGAGCTGCCGGCCGCGCACGTCCATCTCGTAGAGATTGGTGCGGCCGTTCTCCGCGATGCTCATGACGACCTTGGTGCCGTCCGGTGAGAAGCGCGGCGCGAAGCTCATGCCCGGGAAGTTGCCGAGCAGCTCGCGGCGCCCGCTGTCGACGTTCTGCAGGTACACGCGCGGCGGCCCGTTGTTCTCGCCGTAGGCCATGTAGACGATTTCCTGCAGCGTCGGCGAGAAGCGCGGCGTCAGCGCAATGGTCCTGCCGTCGGTCAGATAGCGGTTGTTGGCGCCATCCTGGTCCATGATGGCGATGCGCTTGGTCCGGTTGTTGCCCGGACCGGTCTCGGAGACATAGGCGACGCGGGTGTCGAAGTAACCCTCCTCGCCGGTCACGCGCTTGTAGATCGCGTCGGAGATGATGTGCGCGAGGCGCCGCCAGTTGCTCGGCTGACTGGTGAAGGAGAGGCCGGTGGCCTGCTGGCTCGTGACGACGTCCCACAGCCGGAAGTCGACCTTGATGCTGCCGCCGACCGACGTGACCTGGCCGACGACGAGGCCGGCGGCGCCGATGCTGCGCCAGTCCGGGAATCGCGGGGGCGCGGCGGCGTCGACGTCCTTCTGGATGTAGGCGCTGGAAGGGATCACCCGGAACAGGCCGCAATTCTGCAGGTTGTTGCGGATCACGCCGGCCATCTGGGCGCCCACCGCGTCGCCCTTGAAGTCGACGATGGCGATCGGCACCGGCTCGAAGCTCGGTCGCGTCATGTCGATGGTGAGCTGGGCGCGCGCCGCACCCGAAACGCCGATGGTGGCGAGAGCGGCACCGCCCAGCAGGGTCGTCCGTCGGGGAAGCATCATGTCGGACCTCTTCATCTCAAGGCTTGTGATAGGGTGGAGGGGTCAATAGTCGCGTGGATCGAAATTGAAGGTGATGGTTCGCCAGCTCGCGAACTTTTCTGGCGAAAGCGGCCAGGGCTGGCAACGCGGATTCATGATGGCGCGATGTGCCGCGTCGGCCGCGGCCCGGAACACCGGGTCGCTGTTGTAGCGCCCCGTGTCGCGCAGCGCCGCCTTCACCGGCGTGCCGTTCTGGTTCATCTCGACGGTCAGCGTGATGATCATCGCCTGGTCGCGCGCGCCGCCCTGCGTGTTCCAGCATGGCCGGATCTTCTGGCGCACGCCTTCGATCTCGCTCGCCGTGACGACGGCCGCGAGATTCGGTGCGGCAGGCGCCTGGCGCGTGACCTGCTGCACGGGCTTGGGCGACTGCTCCGGCGTCTGGATCTTCTGCGTCGACTGCTTGTTCTTCAGGATGTCGTCGATCATCGAATCGACGCTCTGCTTGGGCGGCGCGGGCTTCGGCGGCGGCGGCTTGGGCGGCTCGGGCTTCTTCACCTCGGGCGCGGGCTTGGGCGGCTCCGGCGGCTTCTCGACCTTCGGCTTCTCCGGTTCCTTGGGCTTCATCGCCACCAGATCCTCCACCGGCTTGGCGGCTTCGGTCTTCGGCTTCTCCTCCGGCTTGGGCGGAGTCGGCGGCTTGGGAGGTTCGACGACTTCAGGCGGCTTCGGGGTCGGCGGTGACGGCGGCGGCTCGGCCGACTTCACCGGCGGCGCCTTGGTCGTCTCCTGGGCGATCGGCGCGTCCTTGGGCCGCGGCGGCAGGTTGGCCACCGTCGGCGCGCCGGCCTTCTTGTCGATCGCCTCGAACTCGACCATCACCGGCTCGGGTTCCATCGGCGGCGGCTTGCCGAAGAAGTCGAGATTGAGCACCGCCGCCCCCAGCACGAAGACGTGCACCATCGCCGACACGATGGCCGGTGTGCGCATCTCGATGCTGGCGGGGTGAAGGCGAGCCATCGTCCTCTTCGCGTCCTGTGCCTCAGCGCCGGGGCGTCGGCGCCGCGGGCTGCTGCTGCGGTTGCGGCGCCCTGGGAGCGGTCTGCCCGGGTGCGGCCGGCGTGACGGTGCCCCGGCCGAGGGCCTGCGCCTGTTCGCCGAGCAGGCCGAGCTGGCGGAAGCCGCTGTCGATCACGACGCCCATGACCTCCATCATCTTCCCGTAGTCGACGCTCTTGTCGCCGCGCATGAAGACCCGCTGGTCGGGCTTCTCCTCGTGCACGGCTTTCAGCTTCGCGCCGAGTTCGGCGATGTCGTACTTGGTCTCGCCGAGGAACACCTCGCCCTGCGCGTTCACCGATACCACCATCGGCTCGTCCTTGCCGCCGACCTGCTGGGCGCTGGTCTTCGGCAGGTCGACCGGCACGCCCACCTGCAGCAGCGGCGCCGTCACCATGAAGATGATCAGCAACACCAGCATGACGTCGACCAGCGGCGTCACGTTGATGTCGGCGATCGGCGTGTAGCTCCGGCGCCTGAACTTGCTGCCCGACGAGTTGGCGCCGGGAGCCGGAATGACGCCCGACATCAGACCTGCTCCTCGAGCTGGCGCGACAGGATGGTGATGAACTCACCGGCGAAGGCCTCGAGCTGCTGGGCGTAGCGCGAGACCTGGCCCGACAGGATGTTGTAGGCGGCGGCCGCGGGGATCGCCGCGACCAGGCCGATCGCGGTGGCAAACAGCGCCTCGGAGATGCCGGGCGCCACCACGGCGAGCGACGTGTTCTTCGACTGCGCGATGTGGCTGAAGCTGTTCATGATGCCCCAGACGGTGCCGAACAGGCCGACGAAGGTGGCGTTGGCGCCGACCGTGGCCAGGAAGCCGAGCCGCTTCTCGATCGCCTCCATCTCGCGCTGGATGGTGACGCCCATCACCTGCTCGATGCGCTGGCGCAGCGCGGCGCGCGCCGTGGCGCTGGAGGCGAGGCCCTTTGAGACGGAGCGGCGCCATTCGCGCATGGCGGCGGAGAAAATGCTCGACATCGGATCGTCGGGCTTGGCGCCGACGCGGTCGTAGAGATCCTCCAGCGACACGCCGGACCAGAAAGTGTCCTCGAAGGCCTGGGCGCTGCGCTTCAGGGAGCGAAGCCGGAGAACCTTCTCGAAGATGATCGCCCATGACCAGAACGAGGCCAGCAGGAGCAGGATCATGATGGCCTTGACCACCCAGTCGGCCTGCATGAACAGGCCGTATACGGACATGTCAATCGTCCCCGTGCCGCCGCCGAGGGGGGCTCCGGCGACCTGCGCTAGCGCGTCCATTTATGTTCTCCGTTGGTTCAAGAGGGTTGTATCCGAATATGGCGTGAGCGGGGCGATCCGCTCGGCGCTACCTGGGCCAGGGCAGTCCGCACGAGCGGCGGCAATCGGACAGGCCGACCGCCCTCGCCCATGCAGGCGACGACGAGTTCGGCTTGAACCAGGATCTCTTCATTGCGGCGTGCCTGCTGGATCATGTCGAGCGACGCGCCGCGCAACTCGCCGCAGCGCGTGACGATCTCGATCGTGTCGTCCAGCCGCGCAGGCTTGAGGTAATCGATGGTACAGCGGCGCACGACCCAGTTGATGCCGCGCTCCTCGCGCAGCGCCGTGTGCTGCTGTCCCAGCAGGCGGAGCAGTTCCGTCCGTCCCCGTTCGAGGAAGCGCAACCAGTTTGCGTAGTAGACGATGCCCGCGGCATCGGTGTCCTCGTAGTAGACGCGCAGCGGCAAGACATGGCTGCCGTCCTCGAGGCGACCCGATGTCGGCACCGCACTCACGCCTCCTCCGGCGGGTCGCCCGCGGCCAGCAGGTCGAGCTGCTGTTTCTGCCCCTTGGGCATCGACAGCCCGAGATGCCTGTACCCGCCCTCGGACAGCAGGCGGCCGCGCGGCGTGCGCATCAACAGGCCGAGCTGCATCAGATAGGGCTCGATCACGTCCTCGATCACGTCGCGCTGCTCGGCCAGCGCCGCGGCCAGGGTCTCGGCGCCCACCGGCCCGCCCCCGTAATTCTCCGCGATGCAGGCGAGGTAGCGACGGTCCATGGCGTCGAGCCCCCGCCCGTCGACCTCGAGCCGGTTGAGCGCGGCATCGGCCACCCTGGCATCGACGGCGGCATCGCCGGCGACTGCCGCGAAGTCGCGCACCCGCCGCAGCAGTCGATTGGCAACGCGCGGCGTGCCCCGTGACCTTTTCGCGATCTCGGCGCTGCCGTCGGGCGCGAGCGTCATCTTGAGGACGCCGGCGGCGCGCTGCACGATCGTCTCGAGTTCGGCCGGCGTGTAGAAGATCATGCGCAAGGGGATCCCGAAGCGCTCGCGGAGAGGCCGGGTCATCAAGCCGGACCGTGTCGTGGCACCGACCAGGGTGAAGGGCGGCAGTTCGATGCGCACCGAACGCGCGGCCGGTCCCTCGCCGATCATCAGGTCGAGCTGGAAATCCTCCATCGCGGGATAGAGGACCTCCTCGATTGCAGGATTGAGACGGTGGATCTCGTCGATGAACAGTACATCGTGCGGCTGTAGATTCGTGAGCTGCGCCGCGAGATCGCCTGCCTTCTGGATGACAGGCCCGGATGTCGCACGGAAACCCACGCCCATCTCCCGCGCCACGATCTGCGCCATGGTCGTCTTGCCGAGCCCCGGCGGTCCATGCAGCAGGACATGATCGAGTGCCTCGCCGCGCCCCTTGGCGGCGGCGATGAAGATCTTGAGGTTCTCGCGAACCTGCTTCTGGCCGATGAAGTCATCGAGCGTCTGTGGACGCAGCGCCAGTTCGGCGGCGTCTTCCTCGGCGCGCTTTGCTGCCACCAGGCGGTCGGGCGTGGCGTTCATCGCGCGAGCTCCTGCAGACCGGCGCGGATCACGGCATCGAGCGGGGCTTCGGCGCCGAGCCGCTGGGTGACGCGGGCGACCGCACCGAAAGCTTCGACGCGCTTGTAACCGAGATTGACCAGGGCGGAGACCGCGTCCTCGTTGATCGATCCGGGCGTGCCCGCCGGCGCACCGGGCTTGCCTGCCGTCACGGGCGCGGGGGCTATGCCGAACGCGGCCGCCTTGTCCTTCAGCTCGGTGGCGAGGCGCGCGGCGAGCTTCGGCCCGACGCCCGGCGGACGGCTCAGGGTCGCACGATCCTGCGCGGCGATCGCGCGGGCGATCTCGTCGGGCGACAGGGTCGACAGGATCGACAGCGCCACGCGGGCGCCGACCCCCTGGACGGTCGTCAGGATGCGGAACCAGTCGCGCTCCGCCGTTTCGAGGAAACCGTAGAGCGCGATCGCGTCCTCGCGCACGATCGTCTCGACCAGCATGGTCGCCGAGCCGCCCACCGTGAGATCGCGCAAGGTGCGGGCCGAGGCCGAGACGAGATAGCCGACGCCACCGACGTCGATCACGGCGCTGTCGGTGTCGACCGAATCGACGAGACCCTTCAGCTTGGCGATCACAGGGCGGCCTCGATGCGGCGTGCCGTGGCGCGGTGATGGGCGTGGCAGATCGCGACCGCCAGCGCATCGGCGGCGTCCTGCCTGGCATCGACGCCCGGCAGCAGCCGTCCGACCATCATGGCGATCTGGTTCTTGTCGGCGTGGCCCGCCCCGACCACCGACTTCTTCACGAGGTTGGTCGAATACTCGAAAACCGGCAGGCCGGCGCGGGCCGGCGCCAGCATGACGACGCCGCGCGCCTGACCGAGCTTCAGGGTGGACCCCGGGTTGACGTTCACGAAGGTCTCCTCGACCGCGGCCTCGACCGGCCGCTGCGCTTCGACGACGCCGGCGACGCCTTCGAACAGTTCCCTCAGCCGCTCGGCCAGCGTGCCCGCCGTCGCGACCCTGACGACACCGTGCGCCACGTGGCGCAGCCGGTTGCCCTCGACCTCGATCACGCCCCAGCCGGTAAGCCGCAGGCCGGGATCGAGGCCGATCAGTCTCATTCCGCCCGGCTCAGGCCGCGAACTTCGCCAGGGCGTCGTCCGACACCTCGAAGTTGGCGTAGACGTTCTGCACGTCGTCGTTGTCTTCAAGCGCCGAGATGAGATCGAGCAGCGTCTGAACCGTATCGCCCTCGATCGGCGCGCCGGTCTTGGGACGCCAGGTCAGCTTGGCAACACTGGGCTGGCCCAGCGACTTCTCCAGCGCCTCGCGCACCACGTTGAAACTATCCTGCGCGCAGTAGATCTCGTGGACCGCGTCCTCGCCCTCGCCGCTCACCACGTCGTCGGCGCCGGCTTCGATCGCCTTCTCCAGCACCTCGTCGGCGCTGCCGACGGACAGCGGGAAGCGGAACTCGCCCAGCCGGTCGAACATGAACGACACGCTGTTGGATTCGCCCAGGTTGCCGCCGTGCTTGGAGAAGATCGACCGGACCTCGCCGGCGGTGCGGTTGCGGTTGTTGGTCAGCGCCTCGACGATCACGGCCACGCCGGCAGGCCCGTAACCCTCGTAGCGCACCTCGTCGTAGTTCGCGTCCGCGTCCGGGCCGGAGCCGCGCTTGATGGCGCGATCGATCGTGTCGCGGGTCATGTTGGCGTCCCGGGCGGCGATCACGGCCGCGCGCAAACGCGGGTTCGACGCCGGGTCGGCCGCTCCCAGCCGCGCCGCCGTGGTGATTTCACGGATCAGCTTGGTGAAGATCTTGGCCCGCACGGCGTCCTGACGCCCCTTGCGGTGCATGATGTTCTTGAATTGGGAATGCCCCGCCATCGCAGACAACCAGATTAGGTAACGAGATGAGCCGGCTATACCACTTCTCGTGGGTTTTGGCAGGCTGGAGACGTCCCGACAGACCATCGGGACAAAAAAAGGCGGGGGCCGAAGCCCCCGCTAAATAACGTCGGAACCTTGATTCCGACGCCCCCTCTAACCTTGAAGACAGTACGCCGATCCGGCGAAAAACCGTTTAACATCAAAAGGATGCCGGTTTTTCCCCAGGCCGTCAACGACCCTCTTTCGGCTACCGCTAATAGGTGTGCCGAGCCGTTGGGGGATACAAGATGCGGGAAAGTCAGGCGGCGGGGGCCAGCCGCCCCCCCACCCTGACCGGCCGGATCGACCTGGCGAGCCCGGTCCGGTCGTCGGTTTCGACAACCGCCGCGCACAAAGTCCCCTCGCCCTCGGCCGGCGACAGGCGCTCGCCCGGCATTTTCCGGATGAATCGCTGCATCGCGACCTCCTTCTTCATCCCGATGACGCTGTCATAGTCGCCGCACATGCCGACATCGGTCTGGTAGGCCGTGCCGCCGGGCAGCACCCAGCCGTCGGCCGTGGGGACATGGCTATGGGTCCCCAGGACCGCCGAGGCGCGACCGTCGCAAAAGTGGCCGATCGACTGCTTCTCGCTCGTGGCCTCGCCGTGGACGTCGACCAGGATCAGGTTGGCGGTGCCGCCCAGGGCATATTTCGCCAGTTCGGCCTCCAGCGCACGAAACGGATCGTCCAGCGCGTCCATGAACAGGCGACACATGACGTTGATCACGACGACCTTCTGGCCGCGCGGCGTCTGGAACAGGTTGGCGCCCCATCCCGGGGTGCCGGGCGGGAAATTGATCGGCCGCAGCAGGCGCTTGTCCTGGGCGATGTAGGGGATGATCTCGCGCTGGTCCCAGGCGTGGTTGCCTGTGGTTATGCAGTCGACGCCCGCCTCGTGCAGTTCGGCGCAGATCTTGGCCGTTATGCCGAAGCCGGCCGCCGCGTTCTCGCCGTTGACGACGACGAAGTCGAGCCCGAGTTCGCGACGCAGCCGCGGCACTTCCCTGACGACGGCGTCGCGGCCGGCGCGGCCGACGATATCGCCGCAGAACATGATCTTCATGCGTCAGACAAAGGCGCAAGCGCGACGGTCGGTCAACAGCCAATCGAGTCGCTGGTCGTCGGCGCCATGCGGCACCTCGGGCACGAACTGCAGGTCGAAGCCTACTCCTATCGCCGTCACCGGGCGCTTCTTGCGCAGGTCGTCGAGCGTACGGTCGTAGAAACCGCCACCATAGCCCAGCCGCCAGCCTTCGCCATCGCAGGCGAGCAACGGCACCAGTAGCGCGTCGGGTTCGAGAGTTTCGGCGCTTGCGGACGGCTGCAACGTCCCGAAGACGCCGGCTTCGAGCGGCTCGCCCGGCTTCCAAGCGCGAAACAGCAGGCACTGGCCGCGCCCCTGCACGACCGGCAGCGCGATCCGACAGCCTCCGTCGAACAGAGCCTGCATCAACGGGCGAATATCGATCTCTTCCTTGATCGGCCAGAAGCCCGAGACCACGGCGGCCGACCCGGCGGGACGCTCGAGATCGTGGATTTCGAGGAGGCCCGCAGCTGCAGCGCGGCGCTCGTCCTCGCCGAGGCTTTGTCGTCGGATCATCATGGCGCCGCGAAGCGCCCGTTTGCGTTCGAGCAGTGTCATGCCGGCAAGGGAAGCAAGGTGGGGCGGCTCCACGATGGGCCGTGGCTCGTAGAACCTCCAAGGCCTGCAAAAGCAGGTGGGCGTCGTGTAGCCAAGACCAGGGTCAAGGCCAGGAACAACTCCCAGGAGTTCTTATTGGCCCCGGGGTTTTAAGCGGGCCACGCACCGCGCAGAATTCCGCCCCGAATTCAATGTAGGGACTCGGAGCATCCGTCGCAACGCGAGGAAGCGGTACTGGTGCAGATCCCTCGCGTTGCTCGGGATATCGGGCGCCGCCTACGCGGCGCCTGACACCTTCTTCGACATCTTGTCGACGCGGGCGGTGATCAGTTCCTCGAGCGCGGTGGCCAGTGTATCCGCGCTGTCCGTCGCCGTGACGCGCGCCGTCTCCGCCGCCTTGGCGACACCGCGCGCCTCGCGGCTTTCCTCGGCCAGCAGCAGCGAGGCGAAGACCAGAAGCTTGAATTCCGGCGCGCCGGGGAGCTGGCGGCGAAGTTCGCTCACCTTGCCGTCGACATAGGCGGCCAGTTCCTGGACACGCGCTTCCTCGCCTTCGCCACACGCGAGTTCGTAGGTACGACCGGCGATCTGAACCGAAACCTGCGGCATTGTCCGCTACTCCTGTTTATTGCGCCTTGTCCGGCGTCTGAGGGGTCATGCAGTTTGCCACGTCGCATTCGGCGACGCACGCCGTGGCTGGGGAAAGAAGTTGCGTCAGGACTGATCGGCGGCCAGCAGCGAGCGGATGTATTCCATCGCCCGCTCGAGGCGGCCTTCGACCTCGGTCGCCACGCGCTTCAGCTCTTCGTGCTCGCTTTCGACCTTGGCGAGGCGGGCGGCCAGCGCGTCGGACCGCTCCCGCTCGGCTCGCAGACGCTCATCGACCATCGCCTCGAGCCGGCTCAGCGCGCTGTCGACTCGGTCCGTTACGCTGGCTGCCTTGGACATGGCTCCCCCGACAGCGGATCGCCGTTGATCGCCCGGCTGAATCTGCTCCATCGGCCAAGATTAAGTGTTGTGCCTGTGAGCGGTCAACATCTGGCCCCTATTGAGCCCAAACGCCCGCAAGATGTTGGCTTTGTCCGTGTTTTTGCGCATTGACGGGCCAAGGGGTGGTCGTCATGTTGCGCGCCATCCGAAAAACCATACGGCACAAGCATAAAATGACCGATCAGACCGCTGCCCCGCGCGACATGGCGAACGCCATCAGGGCCTTGGCCATGGATGCCGTGCAGCTGGCGGATTCTGGTCATCCCGGCATGCCGATGGGCATGGCCGACGTGGCGACGGTCCTGTTCTCGAAGTTCCTGAAGTTCGACGCCTCGGAGCCGAACTGGCCCGATCGCGACCGCTTCATCCTGTCGGCCGGCCATGGCTCGATGCTGCTCTACTCGCTGCTGCATCTGACCGGCTACGCCGACATGACCCTCGACGAGCTGAAGAAGTTCCGCCAGCTCGGCGCCCGCACCGCGGGCCACCCCGAATACGGCCATGCGAGCGGCATCGAGACGACCACCGGTCCGCTGGGCCAGGGTCTCGGCAATTCGGTGGGCTTCGCCCTCGCCGAGCGCCTCCTCGCCGAGCGGTTCGGCCGCGACGTCGTCGACCACTATACCTACGTGATCGCGGGCGACGGCTGTCTGATGGAAGGCGTCGGCCAGGAAGCGATCACGCTGGCCGGCCATCTCGGCCTCGGCCGCCTGATCGTGCTGTTCGACGACAACGGCATCTCGATCGACGGCCCGACCTCGCTGTCGACCTCCGAGGACCACAAGAAGCGCTTCGCCGCCGCGGGCTGGCACGTGCTGGCCGTCGACGGCCACGACGCCGAGGCGATCACGCGCGCCATCCGCAAGGCGCGCAACGTCACCGACAAGCCCTCGCTGATCGCCTGCAAGACGGTGATCGGCTATGGTGCGCCGACCAAGGCCGGCACCGCCGCCACACACGGCTCGCCGCTGGGCAAGGACGAGATCGCCGGCGCCCGCGCCAAGCTCGGCTGGAACCACGAGCCGTTCGACATTCCCGAGGCGATCTTCTCCGCCTGGCGCAAGATCGGCGCGCGCGGCAAGTCCGCCCGCCGCAAGTGGAACAAGAACCTCGCCGCCATGGCGCCCGAGGATCGTGTCGAGTTCGACCGCCGACTGAAGGGCGACATCCCGCCCGCCGTCGGGGAGGCGATCGCCGCGTTCAAGGCGAAGATCGCCGCCGAGAAGCCCTCCTGGGCCACGCGCAAGTCGAGCCAGGAGGCGCTCGAGGTCATCAATCCGGTGCTGCCCGACACGATCGGCGGCTCGGCCGACCTGACCGGCTCGAACAACACCAAGACCGCCACCCTGAAGGGCGCCTCGCGCGCCGATACCGCCGGCCGCTACGTCTATTATGGCATCCGCGAGCACGCGATGGCCGCTGCGATGAACGGCATGGCGCTGCATGGCGGCGTCATTCCCTACGGCGGCACCTTCATGGTGTTCACCGACTATTGCCGTCCCTCGATCCGCCTGTCGGCGCTGATGGGCGTGCGCGTCATCTACGTGATGACCCACGATTCGATCGGCCTCGGCGAGGACGGGCCGACCCACCAGCCGGTCGAGCATCTCGCGTCGCTACGCGCCATTCCCAACCTGCAGGTGCTGCGTCCGGCCGATGCCATCGAGACGGCGGAATGCTGGCAGATCGCCCTGGGATCGAAGCATACGCCGAGCGTCATCGCGCTCACCCGCCAGAACGTGCCGACGGTACGCGGCGCCGGTGACGAAAATCTCTGTGCCAAGGGCGCCTACATCCTGGCCGGTGAAGAGTCCGCGCCGATCCGCCTGATCGCGTCGGGCTCGGAAGTGCAGCTCGCCCTCGCCGCCCGCGACGTCCTCGCGCAGGAAGGCAAGGAGGCCGCCGTGGTCTCGATGCCGTCGTGGGAGTTGTTCGCAGCGCAGGACGACACATATCGGGCCAAGGTGATGGGCAGCGAGGGCACGATCCGCGTCGCCTGCGAGGCAGCGACCGGCTTCGGCTGGGAGCGCTGGCTGGGATCGAAGGGCGCGTACGTCGGCATGAAGGGCTTCGGCGCGTCGGCCAAGGCCCCGGAACTCTACAAGCATTTCGGCATTACGGCCGAAGCGATCGCACAAGCGGCGCGCCGGCTGGCGCAATAACGGAGGGAAGAAGAACATGGCTGTTCGGGTTGCAATCAACGGCTTCGGCCGCATCGGCCGCAATGTGCTGCGCGCCATCATCGAGTCGGGCCGCAAGGACATCGAGGTCGTGGCGATCAACGATCTCGGCCCGGTCGAGACCAACGCCCACCTCTTCCGCTTCGACTCCGTGCACGGCCGCTTCAACGGCGACGTGAAGGTCGCCGGCGACACGATCGACGTGGGCCGCGGCCCGATCAAGGTGACCGCCGAGCGCGATCCCGCCAAGCTGCCGCACAAGGCGATGGGCGTCGACATCGCCCTCGAGTGCACCGGCATCTTCACCTCGAAGGACAAGGCCTCGGCCCACCTGACCGCCGGCGCCAAGCGCGTGCTGGTCTCGGCCCCGGCCGACAACGCCGACCTCACGGTGGTCTATGGCGTCAACCACGAGAAGCTCGCGAAGGAACACATCGTGGTCTCGAACGCGTCGTGCACGACCAACTGCCTCGCGCCGGTCGCCAAGGTCCTGAACGACGCGGTCGGCATCGACCACGGCTTCATGACGACCATCCACGCCTACACCGGCGACCAGCCGACGCTCGACACGATGCACAAGGACATGTACCGCGGCCGCGCGGCCGCGCTGTCGATGATCCCCACCTCCACGGGTGCGGCCAAGGCCGTCGGCCTCGTGCTGCCAGAGCTGAACGGCAAGCTCGACGGCGTGTCGATCCGCGTGCCGACGCCGAACGTCTCGGTCATCGACTTCAAGTTCGTCGCCAAGAAGAAGACGACCAAGGAAGAGATCAACGAGGCCGTGAAGCGCGCCGCCGCCAACCAGCTGAAGGGCATCCTCGGCTGGACCGACCAGCCGAACGTCTCGATCGACTTCAACCACGACAGCCACTCCTCGACCTTCCACATGGACCAGACCAAGGTCATGGAAGGAACGCTGGTGCGCGTCATGAGCTGGTACGACAACGAGTGGGGCTTCTCCAACCGCATGGCCGACACCGCCGTCGCGATGGGCAAGCTCGGCTGATCCAGCCGACCCGCGAAGTCAATGACGGGCGCCCTGAGGGGCGCCCGTTTTCGTTTTCCAGCTATGGGATTCTTCGCGCCTTGATGCCGCGAAACGCTTCCACGAGATCGACGGGCTCATGCTGCGGCGGGCGTGCCGCCTGCAGGGTCACGAGGCCCGCGAGATGGCCGAGCATCAGCTTTGCGGCCTTGTCCGCCTTGCCGCCCAGGATCGCTTCGGCGATGTCGCCATGATCGTGCGGCCCGGCGCAGTTGGTGAGCTGCTGCGGCGCGGCCAGCGAGAAGTGCATGGTGGAGCGCGTCAGCAGCCCGCGCAGAAGGCGCGTCAGCTCGTCATTGCCGCAGAGTTCGGCCAGCAGCACGTGGAACTCGCCCGACAGTTCGAACAGGCGGCCGCGATCGTCGCGCCGGGTCGCCGCCTTCTCCTCCGCGACATGCGCCTTGAGCCGCTTGGCCGCCGCCACGCCATGGCCCTCGCTGAGGCGGCGCACGATCGCCGCCTCCAGCATCGAGCGTACGTCGTAGATCTCGCGCATCTCCTCGACGGTGAGCGTCGGCACGAAGGTGCCGCGGTTGGGAATGGCGGTCAGCCAGCCCTCGTGGACCAGCCGGTGCAGCGCCTTGCGGACGCGCTCGCGGCTGACGCCCAGCACGCGCGCCAGCGCCGGCTCCTGCAGCTTGGTGCCGGGCGCGAGGCGGCCCATGTGCATCGCGCGCCGGATCGCACCGTAGACCGCCTCGTCGGCGGCGACGTCGCCCTTTCTCGGCCTACGCGGCATCGATCTCCTCCACCGCGGCCACCAGCAGCCTGAGCCCCTGCGCGAAGTCGGCGAGGTCCATCGCCTCGTCGGGATTGTGGCTGCCATGCTCGTTGCGGATGAAGATCATCGCCGTGGGCACGCCCATGATGCCGAATACCGCCGCGTCATGCCCCGCCCCGCTGGCCATCGGCAGCGCGTCGATCCCGAGTTCTTTCGCCAGCCGCTCCAGTCGCGCGCGGTGCCCTCGATCGATGGGTCCCGGCTTCGCATTGGTGAAGGCGCCGAGATCGATCGTGACGCCGCGCCGCGCGCCGATCTCCTCCGCGATCTCGCGCAGCCGCCGGTCGATCGCGAGCAGCACCTCGTTGTCCTCGCTGCGGATGTCCATCGAGAACCAGAGCTCGCCCGGGATCTTGGTCATCGTGTGTACTTCGGTATCGGTGTGGAACCGGCCGACCGTGCAGACCAGGTCCTTGCCTGCCGCCTCGTGCTCCAGCCACAAGGCCTCCAGCCGCGACACGAATTCCACGCCGGCCATCACCGCATCGTTGCGCGAGAGCCGTGGCTCGGCGCCGGCATGGCCGTAGCGGCCGACGATGTGCGGATCGCGGTAGCGCAGATTGCCGCGGATCCCCGTCACGATCCCGACCGGCAGCCCGCGCTGCACCAGCACCGGGCCCTGCTCGATATGGAGTTCCAGGAAGCACGCGATCCGCGCCGGATCGAGCTGTCGTTCGCGCGCGCGGATGGTCTGCGGAGAGAAGCCCGCCTCCTTCATGTGCTCGGCCAGCGTCCGCCCGGTATCGGGGCGCCGGCAGGCATCGAGCGCCTCGGGCTCCAGCAGGCCGAAGGCGGCACGGCTGCCGATATAGGGCGCGGGAAACCAGGAGAGC
Organism: Reyranella sp.; assembly: GCA_046296475.1. Classification (GTDB taxonomy): domain Bacteria; phylum Pseudomonadota; class Alphaproteobacteria; order Reyranellales; family Reyranellaceae; genus Reyranella. Next base: position 278,620 of record JBKBLH010000001.1, on the reverse strand, counting down.
TCTTCCGCCCGCACCCCCATGACGGTGATGTCCCGCCTCGGCCGGCGCCCGGCGCGGTGCCAGCGCGCCAGCATCGCCATGCCCGCGACCACGCCCGCCGCGCCGTCGTAGTTGCCGCCCTCCGGCACCGAATCGAGATGCGAGCCCGTCATGAGGACGGGCAGCGAACGGTCGCGCCCGGGAAGGGTCACGTAGAGGTTGCCGGCGGCGTCGGTGCACGTCTCCAGCCCCATCGACTGGCCGACGCCTTGCATCAGGTCGTGCGCCATCTGCTCGCCCTCCCCGTAGGACGCGCGGGTGACGCCGAAACGGCCCTGGGAATGCGTGCGCAGGTGCTCGAACCACCGGGCCGCCAGGGCGGTTTCGGGATCGAGGTCGCGGTGGAGTTCGGTCATGGGCCTGCCAGCGATTGGTAAAATTATGTGCACATAACGTCAAGAAATGTGCACATCCTGTTGGAGGACGACATGCAAGGCGTGAGCCAGACGCGCGACCTGGTGGGCTATGGCGGGATGCCGCCGGCGTGGAAGCTGCCCGGCGGGGCCCGCCTCGCGGTCTCGATGGTGGTCAATTTCGAGGAGGGCGCGGAGTTCGCCGTCAGCGACGGCGATCCGCAGGCCGAGAAGATCTCCGAGGTGGTGAGCGTGGTGCCGCCCGGACGCTGGGACCAGGGCAACGAGCAGATCTTCGCCTACGGCATGCGCGCCGGCATCTGGCGCATGCTGGCCGCGCTGGAGACGCACCGCGTCCCCGCGACCTTCTACATGTGCGGTCGCGCCGTCGAGCGCCTGCCGGGGCTTGCCCGGCGGATCGTCGAGGCCGGACACGAGGCCGCCTGCCATGGCTGGCTGTGGCGTGCGCATGCCGAATACACCGACCGCGAGAGCGAACTGCGCGATCTCCGGCGCTGCATCGACGTGATGAAATTCGCGACGGGCCAGCGTCCTGCGGGCTTCTTCTGCCGCGGCAGCGAAAGCCCCGAGACACGCTCGATCCTGCGCGAACTGGGCTTCGGCTACGCCAGCAACGGCTTCGACGACGACCTGCCCTACTGGGACCGGACGGATGCACGGCAGCCGCTGCTGGTGCTGCCCTATGCGCTCGACAGCAACGACATGAAGTTCTTCCATCCCAACGGCTTCGTGCGCGCGAACGAGATGGTCGACTATGTGCGCGACGCCATCGACATGCTGCTGGAGGAAGGCGAAGCCGGCCATCCGAAGCTGCTGAACGTCGGCTGGCACCTGCGCATCGCCGGCCGTCCGGGTCGCTTCGCCGCCTTCAAGCGGGTGCTCGCGCTCCTCCAATCCTACGGCGACAGAGTGTGGATCGCGCGACGCGACGCCATCGCGCAATCCTGGCGCGAGCAGTTCCCGGCATGAGTGGGCACCGAAGGGTGGTTGGCATGCCCCTTGCGTTTGCAGTCGCAGCGAGGTGAAGCAGTTGCAGCAAGCAGTGACGGCCAACGCAGCGCGCGCGCTAGATGTCGAGGACCTGAGCGTCCGCTACGGCATGTCGACCGCGGTCGACGGCGTGACGCTCGCCATCGAGCCCGGCGAGGTCGTGGCATTGCTCGGCCCCTCGGGCTGCGGCAAGACCACCCTTCTGCGGGTCATTGCCGGCTTCGTGCGGCAGGCCGCGGGCCGCGTCCGCGTCGACGGCGCCACCATCGACCATCTGCCGCCCAACCAGCGCAACATCGGCATCGTCTTCCAGAACTACGCCCTCTTCCCGCACATGACGGTGGCGGAGAACGTGGCCTACGGCTTGCGCGCCCGCGGCCTCAGGGGGCCGGAGGTCCAGGCGAGGGTCTCGCGCTTCCTCGAGACGGTCCAGCTCGGCGGCTTCAGGGAACGCCTGCCGCGCCAGCTCTCCGGCGGCCAGCAGCAGAGGGTGGCGCTGGCGCGTGCGCTCGCCATCGAGCCCTCGATCCTGCTGCTCGACGAACCGTTCGCCGCGCTCGACCGCAACCTGCGTCTCGACATGCAGATCGAGATCAAGCGCCTGCAGCGGACCCTCGGCCTCACGACCATCCTCGTGACGCACGACCAGGACGAGGCGATGAGCGTCGCCGACCGGATCGCCGTCATGAACAAGGGCAAGGTCGAGCAGTTCGGTTCGCCGGTGGCGATCTACGACGAGCCGCAGACGCTGTTCGTGAACGGCTTCATCGGCACCACCAACCTGATGAACGGCAGGATCGCCTCGCTGCAGAACGGCGCGGCGAGCGTCGCGCTTGATGCCGGCGCCACCGTCACCCTGCCCGCACCCGCCGGCCTCGGCCTTGGCGCGCCCGTGCTGATGTCGGTGCGGCCCGAGCAGCTGGCGCTTTCGGCGATCCCCGACCCCGCGGCCTGGAAGGTCGAGCCCGGCCTGGCGCTGCCGATCGGCGCCCAGCTCGTCCACGAGGCGCGGGCGAGCGACGGCACCTTCCTCAAGATCATCGAGCCGCGCCGTGCGGTCTCGAACGATGCGGCCCGCACCTACTGCACCCTGGCCGCCGATGCGCGTCCCACGCTGTTCCCGCGTTCCACCTGACAACCACGGAGACTCCCTTCATGTTCAGCCGCAGACGCCTGCTCGCCGGTGCCACCGCCCTCGGCGGCGCCGCCTTCCTTCCCTCGATCGCGCATGCCAAGGGCAGCGTCGCCGCCGCCATCTATCCCGGCACCTGGGAGGAAGCCTTCCGCGCCATCGTGGCGCCGGCCCTGAAGAAGAAGGACAGCGTCGACCTCGAGCTGCAGCCGCTCTTTGCCGTCGACCAGGTCGCCAAGGCCAAGGCCGCGCGCGGCGCACCGCCGTTCGATGCCTTCGTGCTCGATCCCGGCCCGCGCATCACCGCGATCCAGGACGGGCTGTTCGACAAGATCGACATCAAGAAGATCAGCAATGCCTCGAAGCTGCCGGCCGGGCTGGTCGACGAATGGGGCATCGGCGTGAACGCGCAGGTCGTGGGCATTGCCTACAATCCGAAGAAGGTACCCGCGCCCAAGGGCTGGAAGGACCTGTTCAGCGATCCCTGGGTGTCCCGCCTCGGCATCACCGGCTTCCAGACCACCTTCGGCACGGTGTCGCTGATCGAGATCGCCAAGGTGTTCGGCGGCTCCGAGACCAACATCGAGCCGGCCCTCGTCGAACTGAAGAAGGTGCTGCCCAAGATCGCCGCGGTCGGCCAGCCGGCCGCCATGCCCGGTCTGTTCCAGCAGGGCCAGTGCGACGTGATCTACACCAACACCCAGACCGTCGCGACGCTCAAGGGCCGAGGCGTCGACATCGAGTTCGTGAAGCCCGACACCGGCGCCATCACCTTCCTCACGACCCTGCACATCGCCAAGGGCGCAGCCGAGGTCGAGAATGCGTACAAGTACCTCGACATCGTCGCGGGCAAGGAGGTGCAGGAGGCGCTCACCAAGCCGCCGTACAACTTCATCCCGGTGAACAAGGACGTCCCCGTCCCGTCCTACCTGCCGATGAAGAGCCTCGACGAGATGTCGAGCTACGTCCGGCACGACTGGGCGAAGATCAACCCGCTGCGCGCCGGCTGGATCGAGAAGTTCAACAAGGAAATGGCGAAGTGATCTCAGCTTACCTCCCCATTCAAATGGGGAGGTGCCCCCGTCTCCGGGGGCGGAGGGGTCATGATCGATGCACACGATGACCCCTCCGTCGCCTAACGGCGCCACCTCCCCCGCTGACGGGGGAGGAAAGCGTTTTTCCCTGACCGAATGGCAGCTCGCGCTGCCGCTCGCGCTGGCCTTTGCATCGATCTTCCTGGCGCCGCTCCTCATGCTGGTCGGCGTCAGTTTCTTCAACGACGACAAGATAACGCAACCGGGCTTCGGCCAGTGGGCCAAGTTCCTCGGCGATCCCTTCAGCTACAAGGTGATCGCCGACACCATGCTGCTCGGCCTCAAGACCGTCTGCGCCACCATCGTGATCGGCTATCCGCTGGCGCTGATCTATCTCGACGCCTCGCCGCGCCTGCAGAAGGTGCTGATCTTCATTATCGTGATGCCGCTGCTGCTCTCCGTCGTGGTCCGCACCTTCGCCTGGATCGTCGTGCTGGGCCGCGAGGGCGTGGTGAACACGCTGCTCATGCAGTTGGGCATCCTCTCCGAGCCGCTGCGCCTGCTGCAGACCGAGCTCGGCCTCGTGATCTCGCTCACCCAGATCGAAATGCCGCTGATGCTGCTGCCGCTGATCAGCGTGATGTCGCGCCTCGACCCGAACGTGCGCGACGCTTCCTCTGCGCTCGGCGCCTCGCGCTGGCGCACCCTGTTCAAGGTGATCGTGCCGCTCAGCATGCCGGGCCTCGTCGCCGGCTGCCTGCTGGTGTTCGCGAGTTCCACCACCGCCTTCATCTCGCAGACCGTGATCGGCGGCGTCCGCCTGATCTATCTGCCGCTGCTGATCTGGCAGCAGTCGCTGGTCGTGTTCAACTGGCCCTTCGCCGCCGTGGTGTCGCTCACGCTGCTTGTCTCGGTGCTGACGGTCGTGAGCGCGCTGTCCTATCTCGGCCGCCGCTCCGGAGGCTATGTCCATGGGTAGGCGCCGCAGTCTGGCCGACCTCTCCTACACGCTCGTGATCGGCGGCCTGGCGGCGCTGGCGCTGCTGATCATCGTGGCGCCGGTGGTGATCGTGCTGATGACGTCGTTCACCGAGGGACGGTCGCTCAAGTTCCCGCCGACCGGCTTCTCGCTGCAATGGTACGAGGCCCTGTTCGATGCCTCCAAGTCGCGGCAGATCCACCGCGCGGTCTCCAACTCGCTCGAGGTGGCGGCCTGGTCGACCGGCTTCGGCATCCTGTTCGGCAGCATGGCGTCGCTCGGCCTCGCGCGGAACCGTCACCGGCTGGCGCGCGTCGCCGACGGGCTCTTCATGTCGCCGCTGGTCCTGCCCGGCCTCACCTTCGGCCTGGCGGCGCTGATGTACTTCACCCTGATCGGCTTCCGGCCGTCGCTGAACCTGATCATCGCCGGCCACATGATCGTGACCGTGCCCTTCATCATCCGCACGACATCCGCCAGCATCTCGCAGCTCGACCCGGCGCTGAACGATTCCTCGCAGAGCCTGGGGGCGAGCTGGCTCTACACGATGCGCCGCGTGACCCTGCCGCTGATCGCGCCCGGCATCTTCGCCGGCGCGTTCCTGGCCTTCATGGCCTCGATCGACAATGTGCCGGTGTCGCTGTTCCTGTCGACGGCGCGGACCGACATGCTGCCCATCCGCATGTGGGGCATGATGGAATCGACGCTCGACCCGCGCATCGCCGCCGTATCGGGTGTGTTGATCGCGGCGGCCTTCCTGCTGATGCTGGTGATGGAATGGACGGTGGGATTGACCCGCCGCATGCGCGACTGACGAGGACCCAGCCGATGGAACTGATTCCCCAGCCCCTCACGAAGGAAGCCTTCGCCCCGTTCGGCGACGTGATCGACGTGCCGGACGTGCCCGGCCGCACCTACTACGAGGACGCGCTGGGCAATCTGCGGCCGACCGCCCATGCGAGCCTGTCGGTCAGCCTGAAGGCCGAGACGGCCGACCGGCCGTTGCGCAGCGACTATCTGGAGCGGCACGAATTCTCCTCGCAGACCTTCATGCCCCTCGATGTCGAGCGATGGCTGATCGTCGTCGCGCCGCACGCCGCCGCCGGCGGTCCCGATGCGAGCGGGATGAAGGCGTTCATCGCCACCGGCAAGCAGGGTGTCACCTACCGTCCCGACACCTGGCATCACGGCCTGACCGTACTCGACCGGCCCGGCCGCTTCGCCGTCTTCATGTGGCGCGACGGCGGCAAGGGCGACGAGGAGTTCGTGCCGGTGCCGCCCTTCACCGTCCGCATCCCCTGATCCGGAGCCAATGACGATGCCCTACGAGGTCCGCCGCGATTTCATCGGCTATGGCGCCAACCCGCCCGATCCGAAATGGCCCAATGGGGCGCGCATCGCCGTGAATTTCGTCATGAACTACGAGGAGGGATCGGAACCCTCGATCCAGGACGGCGAAGGCCATACCGAGATCGGACTCAGCGACGCGGCCGGCATGGGCCAGTCGATCACGGGCCGCGATCTCGCTGCCGAGGGTCTGTTCGAATATGGCAGCCGGGTCGGCTTCTGGCGGCTGATGCGTCTCTTCCAGGAACGCGGTCTGCCCATGACGATCTTCGGCTGTGGCCTCGCGATGGAACGCAATCCCGAGGCCTCGGCCGCCATCGCCAAATCGGGCTTCGACGTCTGCTCGCATGGCTGGCGCTGGATCAAGCACTACGAACTCGACGAGGCCACGGAGCGCGAACATATCCGCAAGGCGATCGCCGCCATTCAGAAGATGACCGGCGAGCGGCCGCTCGGCTGGTACTGCCGCTATGGGCCCGGCGTGAACACGCGGCGGCTCGTCGTCGAGGAAGGCGGCTTCCTATACGACAGCGACTATTACGGCGAGGAGCTGCCCTTCTGGGTCACCGTCGACGGCAAGCCGCAGCTCGTCGTGCCCTATTCCGTCACCAACAATGACGGCCAGTTCGGCGCCGCCATCGGCACGTCGGACCAGTGGTTCTCCTTCGTGCGCGACGCCTTCGACATGCTTTACCGCGAGGGCGCGACGCAGCCAAAGATGATGTCGATCGGCCTGCACATGCGGCTGATCGGGCATCCCGCCCGCGCCGTCGGTCTTCAGCGGTTGCTCGATCACATCCAGAAGCACGAAGGCGTCTGGGTGACCCGCCGCCTCGACATCGCCCGCCACTGGATCAAGACCCATCCCTATCCGGGCAAGGGCCTGAATGAGTGATCTTTGTCATCCCGAGCATCGCGAGGGATCCTTCAGGTCACAACAAAGGTCCCTCGCTACGTTCGGGATGACAGGGTGTATTGTGGCGGCCATGGACGCCCCCGTGATCCTGGTACGCGACTGGAAGCAGACCGAGGCGGCGCTGCGGGCGGCGCGCGCCGCGGGCACGGCGCCGGTGCTGCTGACGCCTGAGAATGCCGCCTCCTTCTACGGCGCGGGCTATCTCGGCGCCCTGCAGGAGCGGGCGCGCGAGGAATTCCCGGACGTGGCTTTCACGCTGATCGTCGATTGCGGCGACGCGCCGGGCTATGCGCTGGCCTGCCTGCGCGCCGGCGTCCGCACGATCTCGATGGCCGAACACAATGAGAAGATCGCCGACATCGCCCGTCAGATGGGCGCCGAACTGGTGAGGAGACCCGCATGAGCTGGCAACCCAAACGCGACCTGATCGGCTATGGCGCCAACCCGCCCGATCCGAAATGGCCGGGCGGCGCGCGCCTCGCCATCAACTTCGTCGTGAACTACGAGGAAGGCTCGGAGCCGTCGGTCCAGGACGGCGAGGGCTACACCGAGACTGGCCTCACCGAATCGAGCACCTCCTCGATCGGCCTGAAGGGTCGCGACCTCGCCGGCGAAGGCATGTTCGAGTATGGCAGCCGGGTCGGCTTCTGGCGCATCCATCGCGCCTTCCTGGAGCGCGGCATGCCGCTCACCGTGTTCGGCTGCGCGCTGGCGCTGGAGCGCAACCCGCCTGCCGCCGAGGCGATCCGCGCCGCCGGCTGGGACGTGTGCTGCCACGGCTGGCGCTGGGTGCGCCACTTCCAGCTCTCCGAAGAAGAGGAACGCGAGCACATCCGGAAGGCCATCAAGTCGCTCGAGCAGACCGTCGGCGAGCGGCCGGCCGGCTGGTACTGCCGCTATGGACCGAGCGTCAACACGCGCCGCCTGCTGATCGAGGAAGGCGGTTTCACCTACGACAGCGACTACTATGGCGAGGAGCTGCCCTTCTGGCAGACCGTCGAGGGCAAGCCGCACCTCATCGTCCCCTATTCGCTGACCAACAACGACGGCAAGTACGCCGCCGGCATGGTCCACGCCGACCAGTGGTTCGGCCTGGTGAAGGACGCGTTCGACGTCCTCTACAAGGAGGGTTCGACGCAGCCCAAGATGATGTCGGTCGGCCTGCACCAGCGCCTGATCGGCCATCCCGCCCGCATGGCCGGCCTCTGGCGGTTCCTTGACTATGTCCAGAAGCACCAGGGCGTCTGGGTCACCAGGCGCATCGACATCGCCAAGCACTGGATCGCGACGCATCCATATCCGGGCAAAGGTCTCAACGAGTAGACGTCAAACCTTCGCGCGCCCGGCGACCATGCGGACCTTGCCGGGCGAGGCGAACCAGATCGAGGCGGCGCCCAGGACGCTGAACGCCAGCGCCACGATGAAGGCCAGGCGATAGGCGCCCTCGTAGTCGTACAGCACGCCGGTGATCCACGGGCCGGCGGCGCCGCCGGCGAGCAGCGCAACCATGATGATGCTGAAGATCGAACCGAAGTACGGCCCCTCGAAGATCTCCGCCACCACCGATCCGATCAGGCTGGTGAAGGAATAGCCAAGCGCGCCCTGCGACAGCACCATCAGGTAGAGCAACGGCCGCGACGGGACGGACCCCAGCGCCAGAAGTGCCGCATAGCAGATCACGAAGCCGGAGCCGGCGATCGTCCAGACGATCTCTCGCCCGATCCGGTCCGACAGTGCGCCGAGCAGGATCTGGCCGGGAATCCCCACCATCGCCACGAGACCCAGCGCCCATGCCGCCTCCATCGGACCGAAGCCGATCTCGACCAGATACTTGGTCTGGTGCACCTGCACCGCATACCAGGCATAGCCGGTGCTGAAGAAGCCGACGCAGAGCCACCAGAAGCGATGGGTACGGACGGCCCGTCCGACGGTCCATTCGACGGCGGTCCAGTTCGGGTCGACGATGGCCGCGGCCCGGCGGGCGGCGGCGGCCCCCGCCTCCTTCGCCCCGTCGGGCTGCAGGCCGAGATCCTGCGGCCGCTTGGTCACCAGCAGGTTGATCGGCATCAGCACGAACAGCGTCATCAGCCCCAGCGCCCAGCAGGCGCTGCGCCAGCCGTCCTTCAGGATGATCGTCTGCAGCCAGGGCAGGATCAGGATCGCGCCGACGCCCACGCCGGAGAAGGCCAGGCCCGTGGCAAGCGCCCGGCGGCGCACGAACCAGTTGGGGAGGTACTGGGACTGCACGGAAAAGCTCATGCAGTTCGCGCCCGCACCGACCAGGACGCCGAGCGTCGCGTAGAGCTGCCACGGCGAGTCGATGACGGTGGCGCCCAGCAGGCCGGCCGCCGTCAGCACGACGCCGATCTCGATCAGGAAGCGCGGGCCGCGCCGATCCATGGTCCGCCCGACCACCGGGCTGATCACGGCCGATACCAGGAAGCCGAACGAGAAGGCACCCGCCGCCAGGCCACGATCCCAGCCGAATTCGTCGACGATCGGCGGGAACATCAGCGAGAAGGCCGTGCGGGTGGTCACGCTGACGGCCACGGTCAGGAAGGCGATCGCGATGATCACCCAGCCGAAATAGAAGGGCAGGCGGGCCGCGAACGAGGGAGGGCGAGCGGGCATTTGGGGGGACGGCACCGATTTTTCCTTTTTCTGCGTTTCGCCAGTCGCATCGTGGCCCGGAGGGGGTGACAGCCTGTCCCCACCCCACCCCGAGGTCAATGACGTGGCAGGTAGTGGGCCTCCCCGGGGGCCCGCCGGGGCTTGAACCACTCCTCCCGCGCCGCTATCACCGCGCAACCGCACAGAATGGGAGCCCGGACGTGAAGATCACCCGCACCGTCAAGAAGATCCTCGACAACTACGAGAGCGATTGCCCCGGCACCAAGGCCAACCTGGCCCGCATCCTGATGCACGGCCGCCTGGGCGGCACGGGCAAGATGGTGATCCTCCCGGTCGACCAGGGCTTCGAGCACGGCCCGGCCCGTTCCTTCGCGCCGAACCCGGACGCCTACGACCCCCACTACCACTACCAGCTGGCCATCGACGCCGGCCTGAACGCCTATGCCGCCCCGCTCGGGCCCCTCGAGGCCGGCGCCGACACCTTCGCGGGCGCCATCCCGACCATCCTCAAGGTCAATTCGGCCAACTCGCTGTCGACCAACAAGGACCAGGCCGTCACCGCCACCGTCTCCGACGCGCTGCGGCTCGGCTGCTCGGCGATCGGCTTCACGATCTATCCGGGTTCGGAAGACCAGTACGAGATGATGGAAGAGATCCGCGAGATGTCGGAGGAGGCCAAGTCGGTCGGCCTCGCCGTCGTCATGTGGTCCTATCCGCGCGGCGGCAAGCTCGATAAGGCCGGCGAGACGGCGCTGGACGTCTGCGCCTATGCCGCCCACATCGCCGCCCTGCTCGGCGCCCACATCATCAAGGTGAAGCCGCCGACCAACGTGCTGTGGCAGCCCGAGGCGAAGGCCGCCTACGAGAAGGCCAATGTCGACGTCTCGACGATGGCCGCCCGCATCAAGCACGTCATGCAGGCGACCTTCAACGGCCGCCGCATCGTCGTCTTCTCGGGCGGCGAGGCCAAGGACCTCGAGGGCCTGTTCACCGAGATCCGCAGCCTGCGCGACGGCGGCGCCAACGGTTCGATCATCGGCCGCAACACCTTCCAGCGCCCGCGCGCCGACGCGCTCGACATGCTCGACAAGATCATCGCGATCTATCAGGGCAAGATGTAAAACAAGCGAGAGCAGATGATAGATTTGGGGCTCTGGGTAACCTTTCGGGTAGCCCAGAGCCTTTCTTGTTGGTTATTGGAGCGTCAGCGTCGATTTTTTATTTGGACGATCGGCACTCGCGCGAGACTCAGGCTGAGGTGGCGTTAGGCGATGAGGTCTGGCAGATCCAACAACACGCACGCCACGATTGGCGCCAAATGCTGAAACATTCTGCCTAGGGCATCTGCCCGCGGATTGGCGGCGATAGTAGAGTCCGATCATTTGCGGCAAAAAGCTTGGGTGCCATGACAACGAGGCGTCGACTTCTCGCCCCCCCCGACTAGCCGTATCTCTGCGCTCATCCAGAAAGCCGAAGCGACGGCTTTCTGATGTTTAGGTGTAACGGTCTGCGCGAGGATCACTCCTACCGCTTTTGAGTCGGTTTCACCGGTGTGGACGATATCTGCTTGGTGGCGATGAGTTGCTTAGCCAAGGCTTCATTATAGGTCCTTGCCTTACGTTGACGGTCGCCGAGAGTTGGCAGCTTTACTACCTCTTCCATGCACCCGCCATCGGGCTTACCATCTGGACCCGCCGTAGCGCATCTCGGCGCGCACTGCTTGTCCCAATATTCCCAATCGTCCTTGGACCAGGCGCTGTTGCCGAGAAGTAGCCCTATCGAAAGAGCGGCGAATGTGTTGACGAACTGTTTCCGATTCATGGTTTCCCCCACTTTCAATTAGCGCCCCACTGTCATTTGGTCTTTTGCTGGGTGCCGATGACCGCTCTCCCCACCGAGATGAGATTATCTTGGCGAGCCTGACCTCGCCCTCGGGCAACACCCCATTGTTTCACAAAAGACTTCAGCGGGCTTTTTTGATTAAGCGCATAGTGTTGATGCAGCAGCAATGGGAATTGCTTGGATGGACAGAGAGACGACCGGGGTCGTCCAGCCGTAAGCAACCTCCCTTTCTCGCCTTGTACGTCCCATGGAGCCCAACCGCTCGCGAGAGATAGCGCGAGGCTGCTTTGGCTGCGATTCCGGTCGGCGCATGCCGTCATATGGCCCGTGACCTCGCATGCCGGCTACGCCGGGGTTTGTGTGCCGATGTTGCCGTCTTTGCCCGCGTGCCTGCCAAGCATGGGCAAAAGTGACGTGACCAGTCTGTAGTGCGGCACGCCGCCGTATGGTAGCTTTAATCTACTTTAAAAGGTTCTGCCACACATGTCGGGTTAGCCAGGCGAAGGATTAAGCGGGGGGAGAGAGTTCATGGGCAACAAGGCAAGGACTATGGCTCTTGCGGCCGCAGCGGGGATGGCTGCGTTTTCGGCAACGTCGGCAAATGCAGTTTTGCTGTGTTGCATCATACATGGGTCAGAGAGCTGCGCCTCTTTTCCCGACATGTCGATGGAAGAATGTAATCGGCGTAACACAAGAAACTATTTTGCCTGTTTTCCTGAAGCTCTCATAGCAAACACCGGTGGTGGGGCCGGCTCTAAGCCGGCGGTACTCCAGAGGATAAATGGCGAGGCCACGCTCCTCATCGGCGGCAAGGCTTTTCCCATCCTTGTTCCTGCGCCAGATGCAGCAAAGTCGTTCAGGGCGGAGCTGGAGAGAAATTCCACGAAGGCCGATCCGGCTGTCCTCAAGAAGGCTTACGATGCAGCGGTAGCTCGTGCGAGCAGGAAGGTCGACGACCAGCTCGCCAAACAGGCGAGCGAGCAGTTCAAGGCAAAGATTGAAACCGGCAAGCGATAGGCGCCTAGCGTCGTGAAGGAGAGCTGGCCGCCCTGCTCGGCCCCCACATCATCAAGGTGAAGCCGCCGACCAACGTGCTGTGGCAGCCCGAGGCCGAGGCCGCCTACGAGAAGGCCAACGTCGACATCTCGACGATGGCCGCCCGCATCAAGCACGTGATGCAGGCGACCTTCAACGGCCGCCGCGCACAAACGCGCTCGACAAGATCATCACGATCTATCATGGCAACACGTAAGGACGGCCATCAGCCGAACGGTGAAGGGCGCTGGGCAACCAGCGCCCTTTTCTTTGCGTCGCAATGGCGGTCCCCGCGCTTGGCTCAGAATTGGAAGTAGCGCTCGCGGTTCCGCATCGGATTGGCCCAGTTCCACGGCCCGGGACTGAACATCAGCACGTCCTGTCGCCGGTCACGGTAAGCGGTGCCCCCGGTACGGGTCCGGTGCCGGCCGCGTCTCAATGCCGGAGTCCGCTCGGTGCAGGCCACCCCAGAAGCTTGTACGGAGATGTTGAAGTCTCTGTTCACTCGCCTGCGCGGATGGACTGCGGTGGAGTAACCGTCTGTCGCACCCGACGCCGCTAAGTGATAGCCTTACGCCGCTACAAGGAGCCCACACGAAAGTGTCGGCCTATCCAATACAAGGGCGAGGGGGAGAAAGTTCATGGGCAACAAGGCAAGGACTATGGCTCTTGCGGCCGCAGCGGGGATGGCTGCGTTTTCGGCAACGTCGGCAAATGCAGTTTTGCTGTGTTGCATCATACATGGGTCAGAGAGCTGCGCTTCATTTCCCGACATGTCGATGGAGGAATGTAATCGGCGCGCCCAAACAAACTCTTTTGCGTGCTTTCCCGAAGCTCTCATCGCAAACACCGGTGGTGGGGCCGGCTCTAAGCCAGCGGTGCTCCAGAGGATAAATGGCGAGGCCACGCTCCTCATCGGCGGCAAGGCTTTTCCCATCCTTGTTCCTGCGCCAGATGCAGCAAAGTCGTTTAGGGCGGAGCTGGAGAGAAACTCCACGAAGGCCGATCCGGCTGTCCTCAAGAAGGCCTATGATGCAGCGTTAGCTCGTGCGAGCAGGAGGGTCGACGACCAGCTCGCCAAACAGGCGAGCGAGCAGTTCAAGGCAAAGATTGAAACCGGCAAGCGATAGGCGCCAAGCGTTGCGATAGAGAGCGGGCCGCCCTCCCTCTGTTTTGCTGTGGCTACGGGAAGATGACAGCGGTCAGGGTGGACGGGTCAATCGATCACACCCACATTTCCTGGAGGGTGGCGGTTGCTGACGTACAGGCATTCCATCACAGGGCAAGATGTAAGGACGGCCCTCAGCCGAACCGCAAAGGGCGCTGGGCAACCAGTGCCCTTTTTGCTGGGCGCCCAGCGTCGATCGACGCCATTGGGAAATACGACGCACTGGCTCCGTGCGGAAAATTCGAAGCCCAAGCGACCTGGTCAGCACTCAAAGTCCTGTTCCGTTTGATCACCGCGCGGACGCGGTGCAGGCCATCCACGCATCCCGATCCCAAGCCGCCATTCAGAAGCCTGTTCTTCTGCTCCCCCGAGTGCTGTCCTTGGCACCCAGCGAACCAACAGTGCGCGTCAAATCCTGCACCGTCCCCAGACGCAGCAGTACCGGCTTGAGGTAGATGCGCTTGCCCGAGCCGGACTTCTCCGGGGCAAACGTCTCCGAGCCCGACCTCGGCTGGTCATCCAGATCGTTATCCATGGCGCTTCTCTCTCCCTAACGAAACGTGACTGGCTCTCAGTGCAATAGGTTCGGGACGCCCATGGCGGCGGCCTCCGAGTCCGACGCGGCAGGCCCGGTATGCGAGCATTCGGATGGGCCACGAGGGTCATCGACTGGCTGGGACAATGGGCGGAAAGTCAGGTTCGTCCCTGCAGCGGCCACCCACGGTATCGGGCGTTCAGAAACTCGCCGCTTCGGCGTCAGGCGCGTGTGCTCCTTCGGCCGCGCTGTTTCCCGCCGTCGTCGTGCCCCAGACTTCCCACGGTCTGCGTCAGATCACTGAAGGTGCCTAAACTCAAGAGAACCGGCTTGGTGTAAGGCTTCTTCGGCTGCGGTTTCGCAGCCGGGTCGCCTTCATCACTCTCGTCCTGCGAACCCATGAATCTGCCTGTTCTGCCCGCAGCGACATGCAATAGCGGGCCACCAAACTATTTGCAGTGCAAAAAGTAGAGGGAAGTCAGGACTAGGTAAAGATATTTCCGCATTTGTGCGGCAATAACTTTCCCGTGAAGGTTCGCAGCGAGGTCGCATCGCCCTGGTTCGTGAATAAACTCGCAGTCCGGAATGAACCTCGCCGGTGCCTGCCGCCCGTGGTCCTCCCCTCTTACGGCGGTCAGCAGAACGTTACCCAGAGGGTCTTTCAGGGCGGGCGCCATCACCCGGGCAATGCCGAGAGCCACTATCGCGGTTCACCCATCAACCATCGGCCGCAACACCTTCCCGCGCCCCCACGCCGACGCAATCGACATGCTTGGCAAGATCGTCTCGATCGGTCAGGGCAAGATGTAGAGATGGCCGTCGGCCGATCTGCTCTGCTAGAGGCGCCGGTCAACCTGCGCCTTACTTGCTCGGCGGTCCGAGCGAGCCGCCTTCTCCCGCTATTCGACCGGATAAATCCCCTGGAGGACCGTATCGAAATGGTCCTCGATCGCGGTGGTGCAGCTGCAGGATTTCTTCCGCAGTGCCCCGGCGTCGTTCACCCTGAAGGCGCCGCGGCGTGTCTCGATGACGCCCTGTTCGCGAAACTGCCGCAGCACGCGCGTGACGAAGGTGCGGCCGACGCCCAGCATTTCCGCCAGCTGTTCCTGCGTCATCTGGAACTCCGACCCGCCCGTGCGCGCCATCGCCGCCAGCAGCCACTTCGCGGTCCGCTGGCTGATCGTGTGGCTGGCGTTGCAGGCCGCCGTCTGGAACACCTGGGCCAGCATGCAGTCGGAGTAGCGGGAGAACCAGTGACGGAGCGCGATCGACTCGAGCTTCGCCGCCTCCAGGGCGGATGTCCTGATGCGCAGGAAGCGTCCGGCCGCCCGCACCTGCGAGGTGGCGAAGGCCGGCAGCCTCCCGTTGGAGACGATCCCGCCGATGGCGCCCTCGCGACCGACCAGCGCGACTTCCACGTTCGAGCCGCTTTCCTCTACCCACACGCCGAAGCTCGCCATGGCCGCGCCGCACGGGAACCAGGTCTGGATCACGTCTTCCCCTGCCTTCTGGAGGACGTCCTCCGCCTCCAGGTCGGCGATCACCATGCGCGGCGCCAGCCGCCAGCGATCCTCGTCCCTCAGCACGGCCAGGAGAGCGTTGCCGAGAAGGTCTTCGGGGGCGGGCGCCGTCATCGATCGAATCTCCGGACGAGGTCACGCGGAGTGTCGACTTGTGGACCGACGCGTTGTGTCAGCCATGTTACCCAACTCCCCGCCTGCGCGAGGAGAGGATCATACCGAAGTGAGCGCGTCGCTCGACGCAAAATCCGTCCTGGTGATCGAGGATCAGTTCCTGATCGCCCTGGACGTCGAACAGGCCTTGCGCCGCGCCGGAGCGACCGATGTGCGTCTGGCATCGTCCGTTCGCGACGCGCTTCGAGTGCTGACCGAGTTCGTCCCGGAGGCCGCCGTTCTCGATCTCGTCCTGCGCGACGGTACGGGCGTCGAGGTCGCCCGGGCGCTGGCGGAGCGGCAGGTGCCGTTCGTGTTTGCCACCGGCTACGGCAACGGCGTGCCGATCCCGGCGCCGTACGGCCATGTCCCCATCGTTCGGAAGCCGTTCACCGCCGAGGAGCTGATATCGCAGCTCAACCGCGTCGTGGCGGCGGGCGCGCGGTAGATCGATCGGCCCGACAGGGCCGATCGACGCCCATAACCGAAACAAACGAAATATTCGAAACAACTGTCGGCGAAAGGGTCCCGGGCGCGCGCGGCGCAACAAAGGACTTTGGGGACGGAATTTGAAGCAATAATATTGCTCCGGACCTGCTACAGCAGGCCGTTCTCGCGGACGAATTTCGCGACCTCGCGCGCGATCAGCTCGTTGGCGGCCTGGTTCGGATGCCCGTCGCCCACGATGTAGAGGTTGGTGCCCCTGTCCCGCTCGTGCTGGAAGGCCTCCGTGAGGTCGAGCAGCGGGATGTCGCCGATGACGCGCTTCAACCCCGGGGGTGCCGAGTAGTAGTTCGTCGGCAGGTAGACCACGAGCAGCCTGGCGCCGATCGCGGAGGCCGACCGTTCCATCTCGCGCAGGAGGAAGGCCAGCGCCTCCTCCTTCTTCTCCTCGCTCGGCTCGCCGTAGGTCGCACGGGCATACTCGATCCGTCCGCGGATCACGTCGATGCCATGCTCCAGCCAGCCGACCGGATCGGTGAAATCGCCCGCCAGGTGGCGCTGGAAGCGACGCACGCCGTTGCTTTCCGGGCGCCCGATGCGCGGTTCGCCCGCGTCGTTCCAGGTGACATGCGAGGCGTTGAAGCAGAACGGGTAATAGGACGGGAGACACGGCATCAGATTGCGCTCGAAGTGGTGCGCAATGATCCCGTAGACGACAAGCTTCGGCGCGAGATCGCCGTTGCGCCGCAGGGTCTGCAGCGACTGGGTGGTGCCGTACGCCGCCATCGCGAAGTTGGAGACGCTGGCCTCGAGTTCGCGCGAGAGGTGGCGGGCCCAGGTCTCCTCGTTGGCCAGCGCATAGCCCCAGGTGAAGGAGTCGCCCAAGACCATGACGTCGATCTTCTCGGGGCTGCGCTGCCCCGGCCCGTCGACCCGGGCGCCGCGATCGTCGGTATAGATGTCGAAGGCGAAGGTCTTGCGGTTCGCCACCGCGGGATAGATGCGCCTTGCATGGGAGCTGGGGTTGGCCCGCGCGCCGATCTCGGGGTCGAAGACCAGGAGCAGGTCGCCTTCCGCCAGCAGCGGAATGCGCGGAACGGTCAGGTAGCTGGCGATGGCGATGCCGGCGAGGAGGCTGACGGCGGTCGACGCCAGCACGAGGGCGACGGTTTTCCTGACTTTGCTCATGGGTCCTGGCGAGAAGGCTTCCGCCAGATAGCCCCGGCCGCCGCATGAAGACAATGGCGGCATTTTCGTCGCCGGGCCTCGACGGGGCGCCGGCTTCCGCATACACCACGGGCAAAATCAGGCCGCCCGTGACCCGTCTCTATCTCATCTCCCCGCCCCGCATCGACCATCCCTCGATCTTCGCCGCCGACCTGCGCGCCGCCCTGGACGGGGGCGACGTCGCGGCCTTCCAGCTGCGGCTGAAGGACGTTCCCGACGAGGCGATCGTGCGAGCCGCCGACACGCTGCGGCCGATCTGCCAGCAGCGCGGCGTCGCCTTCATCCTGAACGACCGCCCCGACCTTGCCGCAAAACTCGACTGCGACGGCGTCCATGTCGGCCAGGACGACATGCCCTACGCCGAGGCGCGCCGGATCGTCGGGCCCGACCGACAGATCGGCGTCACCTGCAAGGCGTCCCGTCATCTCGCGATGGAGGCGGCCGAGGCCGGCGCCGACTACGTGGCCTTCGGTGCGTTCTTCTCCTCCGCCACCAAGCCGGTGACGACGCCGGCCGAGGTCGAGATCGTCGAATGGTGGAGCAGCCTGATGGAAGTGCCCTGCGTGGCGATCGGCGGCATCACCATCGAGAACTGCAGGCCCTTGATCGAGGCCGGCGCCGATTTCCTGGCCGTGGCCGGCGGCGTGTGGGACTACAAGGACGGGGCCGAAGCGGCGGTGCGCGCCTTCAACGAGCTCTTCGCGGCGCTCGGTTCAGCGGACGGGCAGCCATAGCACCTCCTCGATGTGCGATGCCCCGCTCGCCAGCATGACCAGCCGGTCGAAGCCGAGCGCGATGCCGGAGCAATCCGGCAGGCCGTGGTCGAGCGCCGCCAGGAAATCGTCGTCGACCGGCCAGCGCACGCCGTACAGCTCCTCCTTGAGGTCCATGTCCGCCACCAGGCGCTCGCGCTGGATGTCCGGATCGGTCAGCTCGCCGAAGGCATTGGCCAGCTCGACGCCGCAGACATAGAGCTCGAAGCGCTCCGCCACCCGGGAATCGCCGGGCTTGGCGCGGGCGAGGGCCGCCATCGAGATCGGGTATTCGCAGAGGATGGTCGGCCGGCCCATGCCGAGCTTCGGCTCGATCTTCTCGAACATGATGCGGAAGAAGACATCCTCCCAGCCGTCGCCGGCATGCATGGCAATGCCCGACGCGGCCGACAGCACCTCGGCATTGCCGAGCGTCGCGAACAGATCCACGCCGGCATGCCGGACGAAGGCCTCCGCCACGGTGAGCCGCTCTGGTTCGGCCTTGGGATCGCAGGCATGACCGGCCCAGCGCAGCTCGTCGACGCCCGTCGCCGCGAGCAGTGCCCTGCAGTCGTCCATGATCGTCTCGTAGCCGGTGCCGGCGCGGTACCATTCCAGCATCGTGAACTCGGGGTGATGCAGGGCCGAGCCCTCGGCGTTGCGGAAAACGCGCGCGAACTGGAAGATCTTCGGCATCCCGCCGGCCAGCAGCTTCTTCATCGCGAATTCGGGCGAGCTGTGCAGCCAGCGTTCGCGCTCCTCGCCGTCGGGCAGCTCCCACGCCGTCGCGAAGCCCGTCAGATGGACTTCGGCGCCGGGGGCGGCCTGCAGGATCGGCGTCTCGACCTCGACGAAGCCCTCGGACGCGAACCACTGCCGCAGCGCGGTCTGTATGCGCGCCCGTACCTGGAGGTGCGGCAGGCGCTGCGCAAGCCGGTCGGGACGCCATTCGTTCATGTCCCACCATCGCATGCGGGCGGCACGGCGTGTAGGCTGCCGTCATGACGCCCAAGCAGATCGACGCCTTCTGCCGCATGCTGCCGGCCGCGACACGGACCGTGCAGTGGGAGGGCGTCACCGTCTTCAAGGTCGGCGGCAAGATGTTCTGCCTGATCGGCCCGCCCGGCCATTCCGTCGCGCGCCTCTGCTTCAAGTGTCCGCCCGAGCATTTCGAAGCGCTCTCGCACGCCGAAGGATTCCGGCCCGCGCCCTATCTCGCCCGCGCCAAATGGGTCGCCCTCGAGGACCCGTCCGTCCTGACGCCGGCCGAGACACGGGCCTACCTGAAACAGGCGCATGCCGTCATCGCGTCGGCTCTTCCGAAGAAGAAACAGGCCGAATTGGGCCTGAAACCGCCCCGCCCGGCCTCCGGCCGGCCGGTTGCGACCCCGGGCCACCTTTGATAGAAGGCCGCGCCGGCCTCGTCCCGCGATTGTGGGAGAGGCCGAATTCCATTCATCCGAGACAGCGGTAGGGCCGGGTAACTCCATGAAAGTCCAAGTCAATTCCATCCGAGCCGGCAACGTCATCGAGTACAATGGTAAGCTCTGGGTCGCCGCCAAGGTGCAGCATATCAGCCCCGGCAAGGGTGGCGCCTTCGTCGCCATCGAGGCCAAGGCTTTGCGCGAGGGCAACAAGCTGCAGGAGCGCTTCCGCTCGGGCGAAACGATCGAGCGCGTCCATATCGACGAGCGCGAATGCACCTATCTGTTCAAGGACGAGAACGGCTTCACGTTCATGGACAAGGAGACCTTCGAGCAGCTGGTGGTCGGCGCCGACGTCCTCGACGAGGATCAGTCCCGTTGGCTGCAGGACGGCATGGAAGTGACCGTGTCGCTGTACGAAGGCACGCCCGTCGGTGTCGAACTGCCGAAGACGGTCATCCTCGCCGTCACGGAAGCCGATGCCGTCGTGAAGGGCCAGACCGCCTCCTCGTCCTACAAGCCGGCCATCGTCGAGGGCGGCATCCGCGTGATGGTGCCGCCGCACATCGGCGTGGGCACGCGGCTGGTGATCAACACCGAAGAGGGCACCTACATGGAACGCGCCAAGGACTAGGCGCGCACCGTGGCCCTCCCGACCAATCGTCCTCCGCGTGAGACTCCCGTCGCCCGTGTCGGCCGCGCGCCGATGGGCGAGGCGCGCGAGCGCTCGGGCCCGCCCGAACGCAAGTCGCTGGCGCAGCGTTCGGCCACGATCACCGTGATGATCCGGGCCGCCTTCGCGGCGGCCAAGAGCCTGAAGCGCGACTTCGGCGAGGTCGAGCATCTGCAGATCTCCGAGAAAGGGCCCGGTGATTTCGTCAGTCATGCCGACATCAAGGCCGAGCGGACGTTGCGCGCCGAACTGTCGCGTGTCCGTCCAGACTACGGATTCCTGGGCGAGGAAGGCGGCGAGACCAAGGGCGACGGCCGCAACCGCTGGATCGTCGATCCGCTCGATGGCACGACCAACTTCCTGCATGGCGTCCCCCACTTCGCCATCTCGATCGCCCTGGAGCGCGAGAAGGAGATCATCGCGGGCGTCATCTACCAGCCGATCTCCGACGAGCTGTTCTGGGCCGAGAAGGGCAACGGCGCCTACATCGACACGCCGAACGCCCGCTCGCGCCGCCTGCGCGTCTCGGGGCGCAAGGATCCGGCGCGCGGCCTGATCGGCACCGGCATTCCCCATATCGGCAGGGGCAACCACGCCGCCTATCATGCCAAGCTGGCGGCGGTCACCGAGCGCACCGCCGGCGTGCGCCGCTGGGGCGCGGCGGCCCTCGACCTCGCCTTCGTGGCGGCCGGCCGTTACGACGCCTTCTTCGAATTCGGCCTGGCGCCGTGGGACGTGGCGGCGGGCATCCTGATGGTGCGCGAGGCCGGCGGCCTCGTGGGCGATATCGCGGGCCAGCCCTACGAACTCGGCGGTCCCTCCCTCCTGGCCAGCAACTTCGGACTGCGCGATCCGATGGTCGAGATCCTCTCCAAGGCCTGATTCCCGGCGCGCTCATCCTCTGCTGCATTGCCGCGAGCGGTTGAGCGCGAAGCGACCATTGGCTATGGTCGATCCGCCAAATCCCTTGGAAAGGCAAACGGTTATGCCCCCCTCTTCGGTCGCTGCGCGCAGCCTTGCCCTCGCCGTGATCGGCGTCGGCGCGGCGTCGTTCGCGGCCCACGGGCAGAACGTCACCGCCTTCAATCCCTATTCGGGCGCCGGCCTGCCGGGCGGACCGCTCCCGCAGTACGCAGCGCCACCCGTCGCCGCGGCCGCCGACACCGTCCGCCCCGCTCCGGTCGCCGGACCGGCTTTCAATCCCTGGGCGTCACGAAACCCGGCACTAGCATCGCCCCCGGCCGTCCCGTCGCAGGCCTCCGCTCCGGCCCGGCAGACCACGGCACGAACCGCCCTGCCGCCGCCCCCGCCGGGACGGCTCAAGAGCCGTGTCGTCGCCGTCCCCGAACTTCCGACCAGCCGCAGCAGGTCGCGCGATGCCCAGAAAGCCGCCGCGGCCGCACCGGCCGAAAAGTCCGCTTCGACGCCACCCGCGCCGGCTTCTGTAGCGCCGCCAGCCCCGCCACCTGCGGCAATGGCTGCCGCCTCGCCGCCGGTCCCGACGCTGGCCCCACCGACAGCCGTCCGCCCCCCGCCAACCACAGCACCGACGCCGCCTGCAACGGCAGCGCCCCCGCCCCGACCTCCCGCCCCCCAGCAGCAGCAGATGGCAGCCGTCGCTCCCGTGCCATCGGCGCCGGTGCGGAGCAGCGTCTCCGTCACCCTGGTCTTCGGCGCCCGGTCGACCGAACTCTCGGATTCGTCCAGGGTCGATCTCGATCGCCTGGCCAAGGAATTGGCCGACCGCACGCTGCGGCAGGTCGAATTGCGCAGCGTCTCCGAGAACGGCGATCCCGACGGCCGCAAGATTTCACTGGCCCGAGCGCTGATCGTGCGGAATTACCTGATCGATAAGGGCGTGCGATCCAAGATCGAGATCGCGTCCATCGTGGGCGGCGGCGGGGAGCGGGTGGAGATCCTGGTGCCCGGCACATGAGCCCGCGCGTGTCCGGCAGGCATCGGGAGACCGCATGAGCAATCCGCTTCCGTATCTCGTTCGCATGCTGCTGTTCCTCGCAGTCGTGGTCGGCATTGCCTACCTCCTCCACCACGACCTGCTGCGCGTTTTCCTGAACACGCCGATCCTCAACAGTGTCATCCTGGGCGTCCTCGCGATCGGCATCTTCTTCGTGATGCGCCAGGTCCTGTCGCTGTGGCCTGAGGTGCGCTGGCTGCGGCGCTTCCAGCATCGCGAGCCCGGCGCACCGCCGCTCGAAACCGAATCCATCGACCTGATGGCGCCGATGGCCGCCATGATGGGCGACCGCCAGGACAATTTCCGCCTCTCGCCCACGGCAACGCGGGCGATGCTCGACGGCATCGCCAGCCGTCTCGACGAACGGCGCGAGCTCAGCCGCTACATGATCGGCCTGCTGATCTTCCTCGGCCTGCTCGGCACGTTCTGGGGACTGCTGGAGACGATCGGCGCGGTCGCCGACGCCATCGTCGGCATGCAAGTCACCGGCGGCGATGCGGTACAGATCTTCGCCAAGCTGAAGGCAGGCATCGAGGGACCACTCAAGGGCATGTCCACCGCCTTCGGCGCCTCGCTGTTTGGCCTCTCCGGCTCGCTCGTGCTGGGCTTCCTCGAGTTGCAGGCGAGCCAGGCCCAGGGCCGCTTCCACACCGAGCTCGAGGAATGGCTGGCCGGCGCCACACGGCTCTCCAGCGGCACGCTGCAGACCGAAGGCGAGCAGGGCGTCTCGGCCTATGTCGAGGCCCTGCTGGAGCGCACCGCCGACGGGCTCGACGATCTCACGCGCACGCTCCGGCGCAGCGAGGAGGGCCGCGAGCAGGCTGCCGCCGCCAACGCCGCCCTGGTCGAGCGCCTGTCATCGCTGACCGAGAGCATGCGCTCGCAACAGGCGCTGCTGGCGCGGCTCGCCGAGCAGTCGATCGAATTGCGGGGCGCCGTCGGTCGGCTGACCGAGCGCAAGCCGGACACCGGCAATGAGGCCTTGCTGGTGCATCAGCGCAATCTCGAAGCCGCCCTCGCCCGGCTGATAGATGAGAGCGTGCGCGGCCGCACCGCGCTGGCCGACGAACTGCGCGGCGAGTTCCGCCTGCTCGCCCGCACCATCGCTTCGACGCGCGGTGCGATACCGGGCGACGACTGACCGTCATGGCAGCCATATCCCGCCGTCGAGGAGGAGGCAGCGCCGACTACACCTGGCCGGGCTACGTAGATGCGCTGACGACGCTGCTGATGGTGCTGATCTTCCTCCTGTCGCTGTTCAGCGTCGCACAGTTCACGCTGACCGACACGCTCAGCTCCCGCGATAGCGCGATCGACGCCCTGAACAAGCAGCTGGGTAGCCTGGCCAGCGTGTTGTCGCTCGAGAAGGCGGCCAGCGAGAACCTGAAGCAGGATCTCGAGAAGCTTACGCTCCAGCTTCGCGACAACCAGGCCGAGCGCGATCGCCTCGGCGCCGATCTGGCGGCCCAGCGGAGCGCCGCCGATGCGCTGAGAAGCGAGCGTGATCGTCTCACCGCCGATCTTTCCGGTCAGCGCAGCGCCTCGGATGCGCTGAAGATCGAGCGCGACCAGCTCACCGAGCGCCTGACCTCGATGATGGCGGAGCGCGACCGGCTCGCCGCCTCGCTCGAGACTGCCAACAGGGAAGCCAAGGCGACCGCCTCCCAGGCCGGCGACCTTCAGAAGGAGGTCGAGCGCCAGCGGCTGGAACTGACGCGGCTCGCGGCCTCGCTCGCGGCCGCCAACCAGGAAAAGGGCAAGCTGTTCGGCGACCTCACCGAAGAGCAGAAGCTCAGCGCCGAACAGAAGGCCGCGGTGGTGCGGCTCACCGCCGAGCTGGCAGCTCTCAAGACCGAGCTGGCGCGCCTCAGCACCGTGCTCGACGCCGCCGACGCCAAGGCCAAGGAACAGCAGGCGCAGATCGTCGATCTCGGCCAGAAGCTGAACCGCGCCCTGGCCAGCAAGGTCGAGGAGCTGTCGCGCTATCGCTCCGAGTTTTTCGGCAAGCTGAGAGAGGCCCTGCGCGGCCAGCGTGACGTGCAGATCGTCGGCGACCGCTTCGTGTTCCAGTCGGAAGTGCTCTTCCCATCCGGCTCAGCCAAGCTCCAGGAGGGTGGCGAGAAGCAGTTGGCCAACGTCGCCAAGCGCCTCGTCGAGATCGCGGCCACCATCCCCAAGGACGTCAACTGGGTTCTTCAGGTCGACGGCCATACCGACAACAAGGCGATCGCCAGCCGGGAGTTCCCGTCGAACTGGGAGCTGTCGGCCGCCCGCGCCATCGCCGTCGTGAAGTTCCTGCACAGCGAGGGTATCCCGAACGACCGCCTCGTGGCGGCGGGCTACGGCGAGTACCAGCCGATCTCCTCCACCGACCCCGCCCGCAACCGCCGCATAGAACTCAAGCTGACAAACCGCTGAAACGGCCATCTACAAGAGACCAAGCCTCTTCAGCTCCGCCGCCATCTCGGACGGCATGTCGGCCGTGTCACCGCTCGACAGGTCCGGGGGCGCTCGCTCGGGCTCCAGGTAGCGCCAACCCTGGAAGGGTTTGCAGGCACGGGGAGCGGTCTCGATCAGGGGGCGCTTGAGCTTGATGCGGCAGAATTTCTTGCCGCTCTCCTCGTCGTAATCCTCTTCGAAGCCGACCAGCTCCTGGCGGCATCGGATGACACCGCGCACCACCCAGTAGAGAGAGCCACCCAACAGGTCGTCCGCCCGCCGCGGCGAGTTGCGGGTGTAGACCCAGTGCGGCGAGCGTGCCGACTGCCCCCGCTCCCGGCGACGCGCCGCCTGGACTTTCTTCATGTGGGCGAGGTCGTCGACGCCGACCGCGAGCTTGATGAGATGCAACGCCATCGCCTGCGCTTAGTACGTGATCGGTCGCCTGCTCAAGCGGCGCCTATCCACAGCGTGACCTTCCCGCCACAGGCTGCGAGAATTGCCGACCGGACTTCCGACTCCACATTGTCTGCACAATCCACGCTCTATTGTCGGATCGCCGTTTGCGGGGAATTCTGATGAACAAGTCGACGCTGGCCGCCATGGTTGTGGCCCTCATGCTGGGCTCCGGCATTGCGGGTTACCTGATCGGGAGGCCGGGCGAGTCCCTCGACCGTCCCCCGTCCGCACCTGCGACCGTCGCCGCCCCTACCACCATCGCACCCGCCAGGCCGACGCCGTCGACGAGCCCGCCCGCGCAGACGAATCAATCAACTGCACCGGCGCCCATCGCACAGGTTCCGGCGTCGCCGTCGGCTCCCTTCTCCTTCCGTCGCGTCGCCGTTGATTCCAGTCGCAGCGAGGCGGAGGCCTGCCTCGCCTTCAACAAGCCGCTCGCCACCGGCGATGTGAAGTACGGCGACTTCATCCGTGTCGAGCCCGACGCGAAGATGGCGCTCCGCACCGTGGACGACCGGCTGTGCATTGCCGGCCTCACCTACGGCCAGGACTACACGGTGAAGCTGCTGACCGGCTTCCCTGGACGCGACGGAGAGAAGCTGCGCGACGAGCAGAGCGTGAGCGTGGCACTCGGCGCCCGTCCCGCCGTGGTGAACCTGCCCGGCAAGGGCTTCATCCTGCCGCGCGGCAGCGCCGCCGGCCTTCCGGTCACGACCATCAACGTCTCCAAGGTCGCCATCTCGGTCTACCGGGTGAACGAGCGCGGCCTCGATCGCTTCTCTGCCGACCGTTACTACGACGTCGCCTTCCCCGGCTCCGAGCCGATCACCGAATCCTGGTCGCTGCGCAGCTGGCTGAACGGCAGTAACGGCGCCGAGCAGTGGACCGGCACGATGGAGGTGCGCAACGTGCCCAACCAGGCCGTCGTCACCGCCTTCCCGATCCGCGAGACCATCCAGGACTGGAAGCCCGGCGCGTATTTCGTCGTGGTGTGGAATGCCGCAAGGCCGCCAGCACGCGAGTATGACGACGACGAATCGACGAGCGGCGGCGCGGCCGGCCTGTGGGTGATCGACACCGACATCGGCCTCACCTCCTTCAGCGGCGACGACGGGCTTAACGTCTTCGCGCGCTCGCTGCAGACCGCCCAGCCGCTCCCGGGCATCGAGGTCACCGTCCTGTCGCGTGGAAACGAGCCGATCGGCAAGGTGGTAACGGGCGCCGATGGCCGCGCCTCCTTCGCGGCCGGCCTGCTCAAGGGCAGCGGCGCGGCCGAAGCGGTCGCCGTCATGGCGCAGGATCCCGCCAGGAAGGAATTCTCGCGTCTGGAACTCACGAAGTCGGCTTTCGACCTGTCCGACCGCGGCGTCGACGGCCGGCCGCAGCCCGGCCCGGTCGATGCCTTCCTCTACACCGAGCGCGGCATCTATCGGCCCGGCGAGACCGTGCAGCTGATGGCGCTGATGCGCGACGATGCGGCCAATGCCCTCTCGAACCTGCCCGTCACCCTGATCGTCAAGCGGCCGGACGGCAGCGAGTTCACCCGCTTCACCCACGGACTGCAGGGATCGGGCGCCATCGCCCAGTCGATCGATCTGCCGAAATCCTCGCGGCGCGGCCGCTGGTCGGTTGCCGCCTACATCGACCCCAAGGGCGCACCGGTCGGCCGCGCCGAGTTCTCGGTCGAGGATTTCGTGCCCGAGAAACTGAAGGTCGAGCTGACGCCCGACGAGCCGATCATCCGGCCCGGCAGCGTGAACCGCTTCGTGCTTTCGGCCGACTTCCTCTATGGCGCGCCGGCGTCCGATCTCGCCGTCGAAGGCGACATGCGCATCACCGTCGACGACACGCCGTTCCCGGCCTTCGCGAAATACCGCTTCGGTCCCGAAGACGACCGCGAAAAGTTCGAGCCGCCCTTCATCGAGCTGAAGGGCGAGAACACCGACCCCGCCGGCAAGTCGAGCCTGGAATGGGCGGGCGACCTCGCCAGGGAAACCGTCCTGCCGCTGCGCGCCCAGATCCAGACTCGCGTGTTCGAACCGGGCGGCGGCCGTGCCACCAAGGCCGAGAAGGTCATGCCCGTGCGCACCCGCGATACCTATATCGGTGTGCGCCCGACCTTCGAGGGTCGCTATTCCCGCGAGGGCGTCGACACCGAATTCGACGTCGTGGCGGTGAACGCGGCCGGGACGCAGATCGCACGCCCGTCGGTCGAATACCGGATCGAACGAATCACCAACGCCTATCAATGGTACCAGGTCGACGGCCGTTGGCGCTGGCAGTCGGTCAGCAATACGCGACTGATCACCGCCGACAAGGTGACCCTGAAGGCCGATGCCCCGACCCGGCTGTCGCAGCGGCTGAACTGGGGCCAGCACAGGCTCACCGTCATCGACAACGACCAGAACACCTCGACCAGCCTCACCTTCTACGTGGGCTGGTACGGCGGCACGGGGAGCGAGGAGGCGCCCGACACGCTGCGGGTCGCCAGCGACAAGCAGAACTATGCGCCGGGCGATACGGCCCGCCTGCGCATCGAGGCGCCGTTCGCCGGCGAGGCGCTGATCGCCATCGCGACCGACCGGATCGTCTCCACCCAGTCGGTCCAGGTGCCGGCCGGCGGCACGACGGTCGACATCCCGGTGAAGGGCGAATGGGGTGCCGGGGCCTACGCGCTGGTCACGGCCTGGCGGCCGCTGGCGGCGCCCGCCGAGCGCACCCCCACGCGGGCCATCGGCGCCACGTGGCTCGGTCTCGATCCGGCCCTTCGGACGCTGGGCATCCAGATCGGCACGCCGGAGAAGATCACGCCCCGCCAGCGCATCGAGGTGCCGGTGAAGGTCTCCAATCTTCAGGCCGGACAGGAAGCCTTCGTGACCCTGGCTGCGGTCGACGAGGGCATCCTTCAGCTCACCCGCTACAAGACGCCCAATCCCGCCGACCATTATTTCGGCAAGCGCCGCCTCGGGATCTCGATGCGCGACGATTACGGCCGGCTTCTCGACACCCGCGCCGACGAACTCGGCCGCATCCGGGCCGGTGGCGACGCGGGCGAGATCGGCGGCCTCGACATCGTGCCGACGCGCGTCGTCTCGTTGTTCAGCGGACCGGTGAAGCTCGACGACAAGGGCGAAGCCAGGATCGCCTTCGATATTCCCGACTTCATCGGCCAGCTCCGGCTGATGGCGGTGGCCTACGACAAAAGCCGCGTCGGCTCGGGCGAGCAGCGCCTGTTCGTGCGCGACGCCGTCACCGCCGACGTCGTGCTGCCACGCTTCCTCGCACCGAAGGATATCGGACGAGTGGCGTTGTCGCTGCACAATGTCGACGGGCAGGCGGGCGACTATCGCGTCACCCTGACCGCCAGCGGTTCGGTCTCGCTCGAGCGCCCGGTGACGGAGACCAGGCGCCTCGCCGCCAACCAGCGCGAGCTGCTGACTTGGCCGTTGCGGGCCGGCGAGGCCGGCTTCGGCAAGGTGACGGTCGCCGTCGAGGGCCCGGGCAACTTCGCCGTCCAGCGCGAATGGGACATCCAGGTGCGGCCGGCACAGACGCCCAGCGCCGTCGACACGGTGGCGCGCCTGGCGCCCGGTAACGAGGCCACGGTCGACCGCAACGTGATCGCGGCTTTCGCACCCGGAACCGCGCAGGTTAGCGCCTCGCTGACCCGCATCCCGGGGATCGACGTCGCGGCGCTGCTGCGGCAGCTCGACAAGTATCCGTTCGGCTGCATCGAGCAGACGACCAGCCGCGCGATGCCGCTGCTCTACTACAACGACGTCGCGCTGCTGGGATACGGCCCGACCGATCCGCGTATCAACGATCGCGTTCAGGATGCCGTCTACCGCATCGTCGACATGCAGCTGCCCGACGGCTCGTTCGGTATGTGGGGCCCCTTCTCCACGCCGGCGGCGGAATGGCTGCAGACCTACGTGCTGGACTTCCTGGTTCGCGCGAACCAGCAGCAGATGGCTGTGCCCTCCGCCTCGCTGCAGCGGGCGCTCGGTTGGCTCAACAAGACCGCCGACAAGCTCTCGCCCAACGCCCAGGCCTATGCCTGGTACGTGCTGGCGAAGTCGGGCTACGCCGATCCGGGCCGGGTCCGATACTTCCAGGACACGAAGGCGGCCGAGATGAAGGGCGGCATCGCCTGGGCGATGCTGGCTGCGGCCCTGAACCAGGTGGGCGAGCCGGGCCGCGGCCGCCTCGCCTTCGCGACGGCGCGCCAGCGCATCGACGAGCGCGACCCGTCCGACTACTACGGCTCGCCGCTGCGCAACCGTGCCGCCCTCGTCACGCTGGCCGTCGAAGCGGGCGGCCGCGAGGCCCTGACGGAGGTGACGAGCCTGGTGGGCGAACGCCTGGCATCGTCCATCAACCTCACCACGACGCAGGAGCAGGCGTGGCTGGTGATGGCCGCGCGCGCCATGAGCGGCAGCACCCAGCTCGCCTATTCGGTGGATGGCCAGTCGCGCCAGTCGGCCACCGAACCGGTGACGTTCAACCCGGACGCAGCCGCCCTGGCCCGCGGTCTCAAGCTGCGCAACGACACCGACCGTCCGATCTGGATACAGGTGACGGCGCGCGGCGTTCCGCTCGATCCGCAACCCGCGGCCACCGCCGCCATCAGCGTCGAGCGCGAGTTCCTGAAGTTCGACGGCGAGCCCAGTTCGCTGGGCCACGTGGTACAGAACGAGCGCTTCATCGTCTCGATCTCCGGCCGCAACCTGGAGGGCGGCTACCACGAGGTGGCGCTGCTCGACCTGCTGCCCGCCGGCTTCGAGATCGAGGCGGTGCTGAACGACGAGACGGCGAAATCCTTCCCGTTCCTGGCAGACCTCACCGAAACCCGCATCGCCGAGGCACGCGACGACCGCTTCTTCGCGTCCTTCAACATGGGGACCCGACCCTACCAGACCTGGTGGGATTCCTCGGCGAAGAATCCGAACTCCTATCACGTCGCCTACATCGTTCGCGCCGTGACGCCCGGCACCTATGCCGTTCCGGCGACGAATGTGTCCGACATGTATGCGCCGCGAGTCTTCGGCCGGACGGCGATGCGCATGCTGACCATCGTTCCCGCGGGAACGAAGTAGTCGGCATGCGGCTCAGCCCCCTGCTGGCCGGTCTCGCTGTCGCCGTCACGACCCTGGTGGCTACGGCGCTCGCGCTCGATCGTCTCTTCCCGCCCGACCTTTCGCGTTACCACGACAGGTCGACCGAGGTGGTCGATGCCAATGGCCGGCTGCTGCGCGCCTTCACTACGCCCGACGGCAAGTGGCGCCTCAAGACATCGGTCGACGATGTCGATCCGCTCTATCTCGGCCTGCTCAAGGCCTATGAGGATCGCCGCTTCGACTCCCACTGGGGTGTCGATCCTCTCGCAACCCTGCGAGCGGCCGCGCAGCTCGCCGAGCGCGGCCGCATCGTCTCTGGCGCTTCGACGCTCTCCATGCAGGCCGCCCGCCTGCTCGATCCCCGGCCGCGCAGCTTCACCACCAAACTCTTGCAGTCGGCCCGCGCGCTGCAGCTCGAATGGCGCTACTCGAAGCGCGACGTGCTGGCGATCTACCTGACGCTGGCTCCGATGGGCGGCAACCTCGAAGGCGTGCGCGCCGCATCGTTGGCCTATTTCGGCAAGGAACCACGCCAGCTCAGCGCCGCCGAAGCCGCCCTGCTGGTCGCCATCCCGCAATCGCCCGAGCGCCGCCGCCCCGACCGTGCCTCCTCGGTGGCGCAGAAGGCACGCGACCGCGTGCTGGCGCGCGGCGTCGAGCACGACGTGATCGATGCGCCGCTCTTCGAGATGGCGCGCAGCCGCCCTGCCCCGGACCGCCGGCTCGCGATGCCGATGCAGGCGCCGCACCTCTCGGCCTGGCTGGCCGGCCAGTCGCCCGGCGCGACCGTACCCACGACCGTGCGCTACGAAACGCAGCAGTCTCTGGCCCAGCTGTTGCACGAGGAGCGGCGCCAGTTGGGTGACGGTGCAGAGATCGCCATGGTGGTGATCGACAACAGGACGGGCGGTGTCGTGGCCTGGCTGGGCGGCGACAATTTCTTCGGACGCGCCGGTCAGGTCGACCTCGTGCGTGCGCGCCGCTCGCCGGGTTCGGCGCTGAAGCCGCTGATCTACGCCATGGCCTTCGACGACCGCACGCTACATCCCGAGACCCTGGTCGAGGACGTGCCGGTGCGCTTCCGCGACTGGCTGCCGCGCAACTTAGACCGCGATCATCAGGGCGCGGTGACGGTGCGCCGTGCCCTGCAGCAATCGCTGAACGTGCCGGCCGTGCTGGCGCTGGAGAAGGTCGGACCGCAGCGTTTCCTGTCCACGCTGCGTACCGCCGGCGCGGCGCCGGGCCTCCCGCCGGGCGATACAGGCAACTCGCTGGGCATCGCGCTCGGCAGCGCCACGGTCTCGCCGCTCGAGATGGCGGGCCTCTATGCCGGCCTGGCCAATGGCGGCCGCTTTGCACCGCCTCAGGTCCGACGCGACCGGCCCAGCCCCGAGCCGATCCGCCTCATCGGCCCGACCGCCGCCTGGTACGTCTCCGACATCCTCGCCGAAGCACCGCTGCCCGAAGGTTTCGCCTCCCTCCCCGTTGCGCTGCGCGAGCGCCGCATCGCCTTCAAGACCGGCACGTCGGCTGGTTATCGCGATGCCTGGGGCGCCGGCTACAGCGCCAACTGGACCGTTGTGGTCTGGGTCGGCCATGCCGACGGCACGCCCCGCCCCGGCCAGCTTGGCCGGCTCTCGGCCCTGCCCATTCTGTTCAAGGCGTACGGCCGCCTTCCAGCCGAGGACAATCGCACGATCCGCCCGCCGGCCGACGCCATCAAGGCCGCATCCCATCGCGAGCTGCCACCGCGCATGCGCACCCTTGCACCCTACAGCGAGACCAGCGGCGGCCCGCGCATCGCCTATCCGCCGGCCGATGCCCGCATCGAGCTGGCCGCACGCGAGGCCGTTGTCCTGAACGCCATGGGCGGTCAGGGCCGTCTGCGCTGGCTGGTCGACGGCCGCCCGTTGGAAGGCACGCAGTGGGTGCCCGAGGGGGCCGGAACCGCCCGCCTCGCCGTGGTCGACGAGGCTGGTCGTTCGACCGCCGTCACCGTCAGGATCGTCGAGCGGCGGTAAGTCGGAGCCGTGACTCGCCCGCGAGAAGGCGGATCAAGTTGACGAGTATTGGCGCCGACGTCGACAATCGGCCGATGCCGCAGTCTCCGTCGCTGTCCACGGTCAGCTACTCGGTTCTCCCCGACCATGCCGAGGCTTTTCAGGTGTGGCTGTGCGGCCTGTACGCGATCGTAGTGACCGCACCCGGATTCATCGGCGTGAGCCAGGCGCGGCATGAGAGCCTCTGGAACGTCACTTTCAAATTCGAGAGCGAGCCGGATCGCGAGAGTTGGCTGCACTCCACCGCGCTCGTCGATGCGCATGCCGAAGCAGCTGGCCTGTTCGCGTCGCCTCCCCAGGCCGCGTCCGACACAGATGGCGGCGCATCGCGGATGATGGTGGTGACATCGCACGTCGCTCCCGGGCGCGAGGAGGACTGGCGCAGGGCTCAGGCCCGGTTGAATGCGTTGGTCGTGGGATTCCCCGGGTTCGACGGGCTCGAGATATTCAAGCCCTCCGATGACAGCCACGACTGGACGACCGTTCTCACGTTCCGCAGCGAGCAGGATCTCGAGAACTGGAGGAACTCGTCAGAACGGCGGCGGCTGCTGAGCCAATTCGAGGAAACCAAGCATGACAGCGTCGACGTCGGTCCCACCTCTTTCGCTACCTGGTTCGCTGCTCGCGCCACGGGCTCACGTCCCGCCCCGGAATGGAAGCAGGCAATGGTCGTGCTGGCGGTGCTCTACCCGCTGGTGAGCTTCTACGACATCACGCTGGGCAATGCTGCGGGCCAGGGACTCGCGGTCGCCGGTCATCAGGTCATCAAAGGGCTCGGGTTGCCCTTTCCGGTCGTCGTCTTCCTCGGCAATGCCATCGGCACCGTGCTTCTCACCTGGGTGTTGATGCCGGTGGCCATCGGTCTGTTCAACTGGTGGCTCGACCCTGCCGCCTCCCGTGAACAGACAATACGGGGCGCGTTCATGCTCATCGCGCTCTATGTCCTGGAAGTTGTCGCCTTTTCGTATGTCTTCGAAACCTGGGGCTTCTAAGGAGCCGATCGGTGACGATTTCTCGCCCCTTGTTCCTGCCGGCGAACTCGCTCGACGAGGCCCTCGCGGCGAAGGAGGAGAATTCGGCGGCCGCGTTCATCGCCGGAGGCACAAGCCTGGTCCCCGATCGGCACGTGCATGAACCGGCTGGTTACATCAGTCTGAGACGGATCCCTGCCCTGCAGGAAATCGAGAGGCGCACCGACGGACTGTTCGTCGGAGCGGGCTGCACCATCGCCACTCTCATCCGGGATCCGCTGGTCGCCCGCGCATCCCTGCTCGTCCAGGCCGGCCGCGCAACCGCAACCCGCCAGGTGCGCTCGCGGGCCACCATCGGCGGCAACATCGCCGTGGCGCTGGCGGATCGCTCCTTGCCTCCCTCACTGCTTGCGCTCGAAGCGAGCGTGCATGTGCACTCCCGGGAGGGTCTTCGACGGATTCCGCTGGAGCGCTACCTCAGCGCACCGGCGAAGACCGCAGCTCCCGAAATCCTGGTCGGCGTGACGATCCCGCATACCGGTGGCTATCACCATTATTCGCGCGTCGCGGCCGGCAACGGCGGCGGATATGCGACGGTCAGCGTCGCGCTGCTGTTGGATCGGGAGCGCCGTGTCGTCCGGATCGGACTGGGGGGCGCAGGCCCCATCGCCTGCAGGGCGCAGGAAGCCGAAGCTTTTGCCGAGGTGGCCCTTGACTGGAAGAGTGGAGCGGCACCGACCTCGCTGGCGACGGAAGTTGGCGAAATCGCCGCCCAACACTGCAATCCCGCCAGCGACCTGTCGGCCAGCGCCGCTTATCGACGCCATGCGATCAGGGTGATGGTACGGCGGGCCCTCGAGGAGGGATGGGAAACGGTTCCATGAAGAGCAACGGTCTGCTTTCCTACGGCCTCTGGGTGAATGGTGCCCCACACGACATCGAGGACGTCCATTTCGGCGCTACGCTCATAGAGGTCCTGCGCGACCGGCTGGGACTCGTGGGAACGAAGCAGGGCTGCGAGGACGGCCAATGCGGTGCCTGCACGGTCCTGATCGATGGGCTTGCCGTCAATTCGTGCCTGGAACTCGCCGCCGAAACCGTCGGCCGCGAGATCATGACCATCGAAGGATACAACCGCCGGGACGGCTCGCTGACGCCGCTGCAGGAAGCGCTCGTGAGGCAGGCCGGCATCCAGTGCGGCTTCTGCATCCCCGGCATCGTGCTCGCAGCCGAATCTCTCCTCGCCGAATGCCCCGGTGCCACCGAGGAGGAAGTCCGCGCCGAAATGGATGGCAACCTCTGCCGGTGCACGGGCTATAGCAGCATCATCGCGGCGATCGTCGAAGTGGCGGAGGCACGCCGTGGCGCCTGACATGCGAACCAGCGGAAACGCGAGGGGCATCGGGGCATCGCTCGTTCGCCCGGACGCCGTCGCCAAGGTGCGTGGCGAGTTCGAATTCGCGACCGATCTCCGTGCGGAAGGCATGCTCTGGGGCGCCACGCTGCGCTCGCCCCATCCGCTCGCCAGGATCCAGAAAGTCGACCTGACTCCGGCAAAGCAGATGCCCGGCGTGCGTGCTGTCCTGGGCGCCTGGGACGTGCCGGTCAACACGTTCGGCGCGGTCGACAAGGACACGCCGGTGCTGGCGGACGACATGGTCCGCTATGTCGGTGAGCCCGTGGCGATTGTCGCGGCAGAGACACCGGCCCTTGCGCGCCAGGCGATCGACGCCGTCGTGGTCACCTACGAGCCGATGCGTCCGGTCACCGACGCGCTCGAAGCCCTCGCGGCCGGGCACGTCTACCGGCATGTCAGCCTCACGCACGGCGATCCGGACGTGGTGGGCGAGGTGCAGGCGGAGGGCGAATATCTCACGCCGCGCCAGGATCAT
Organism: Reyranella sp.; assembly: GCA_046296475.1. Lineage (GTDB taxonomy): Bacteria > Pseudomonadota > Alphaproteobacteria > Reyranellales > Reyranellaceae > Reyranella. Next base: position 243,492 of record JBKBLH010000001.1, on the reverse strand, counting down.
TCCTTTCTGGCTCCCGACGCAGGCTTGGCGCGTCCCGACGGCCGCGGTGGCGTCGCGGTGATCGGTGCCTCTCAATGGGTGCATGCCGACCGCGAGCAGATCGCTGCGTGCCTGGCCCTTCCCGAGGAGAAGGTCCTCGTCGTCAATTCGGGCATCGGCGGCTCTTTCGGCGGACGGGTCTCCATGACCTGGCAGGTGCACGGCGCCCTGCTTGCGCTCCATACCGGCCGGCCGGTCAAGTTCATCTATTCGCGCCGGGAGACCTTCCTCGCCCGCTATCACCGTCACCCGAGTAGAATCTGGGTGCGGCACCACGCCAACCGCGACGGAACCCTCGTCAAGCTCGAAGCACGGATCCTTCTCGAGGACGGCCCCTACAGCCACACCGCGGCGGCGGGTATCGGCAATTCCTGCTCGCTGATTCAGGGAGCGTACAACGTCCCCAACGCCTCGATCGAAGGCTGGGCGGTGGCCACCAACAACGGCATGTGCGGCTCCATGCGCGGCTTCGGCGTCGTGGAGCCGATCTTCGCCTGCGAGTCCAACATCGACAGGCTGGCGCGCATACTCGGCATGGACGGCGCCGAGCTGCGCCGCCGCAATCTGATCAAGTGCGGCGACACGTGGACCTTCCGGCAGTCGCAGGACCGGCCGGCGCCGGTCTCGGAACTGGTCGACCTCTGCCAGGCGATTCCGCTGCCTCCGGCTCCCCCCGTGGAAGAACAAAACTCCGTCCGGTCTGCCCTTCCCGGCGGGATCGCGACACCGACGCGCCGCAGGCATATCCGTCGCGGCGTCGGCCTTGCGGTTGCCGTCAAGAACACCTGCTTCTCGGAAGGGTGCCCGGTGAATTCGACGGCACTTCTGACCCTCCACGACGGCATCGCGACCGTGGATTGCGCTGCGGCCGAGGTCGGCCAGGGATTCGTGGCCATAGCGATCCAAGTCGTCCAGTCGACCCTCGGCGTGAACGAGGTCAGGGTTGCCGCCTGCGACACTGCCATGCCGCCCGCCGCCAGCACCGATGCCCAGCAGCAGACGATAACCTCCGGTCCGGCCATCTATCAGGCGGCCGCCCGCCTGAAGGATAGGTTTCTGCACTTCTTCGGACGCGAGCACGGTCTCGATGCCGCAACGCTCGATATCCGGGACGATTTCGTCGTCTCGCGCCAGGGCGACCGATTGGCCTCCGTTGCGGAGGCCGGGATGGGCCTCGTCTTCCGGGCAACCGAGCGCTTCGACCAGCGCACGACCCGGCCGGTGGACGATCCCCACTCGACGGAGCCGGTCCACGTCGCGCTCTCGTTCTCGGCCAATCGATGCGTCGTGGATGTCGATGTGGAGCTGGGACTGGCACGGGTGGTTCAAATGGACGTTATCCAGGACGCCGGCCGGGTCGCAAACCCGGCGCTGGCCCTGGGACAGGTCACTGGCGGTTCGCTGATGGGCCTCGGGTTTGCCTTGAGCGAGTCGCTCGACTATCGCGACGGCCGGCCAATGAACGGCGACTGGCGCGATTATCACCTGCCCCGCATGGCGGATGCCCCGGTGGTGAATTGCCGGTTCGTGGAGAGCCCGGTGCCGGGCATTCCCTTCGGCTTCAACGGCATCGGCGAGATTCCGCACGTCCAGGCACCGGCGGCCATTCTCTCCGCCTTGCGCGCGGCCACCGGCCGAGACCTGCCCGCGGCACCCGCCACGGCCGAGCGGATCGCCATGATGGAGGCCGATACAGTGCCGATGCGCCTCAGCGATTCCGCCATCGAAGCCTACAAGGGCCCGGCCCGCGCCAGGATCGGAAAGTTCCTCCGCTTCCAACGCGTGGAGGAATAGCCGCTCGACAATCAAACGACGAACGCGACAGCGACCGATCCGACGAGCGCACTGGCGAAGACGAGGTTGATGAGTCGGTTGCTGCGGGGATTGCGGAAGTGGCGCGTAAGCGCCGCCCCGGCGAGCAGCCAAGCGACGTTCACCGCGGCGATCACCAGCGTGAGCATGACGAGCTTCAGCGACATGTCGGCACCCAGCCGGTCCGGCCGGAGGGTGAAGCCCGAATAGACCGCGGCCATGGCAACATAACCCTTGGGATTGACCAGCGACTGCAGAAGCCCGGCCGCCAGGGTCGGCGGCTCCCGCCGCACACCCTCGTCCGAGAGGGGCGGCGCGGTCGCGATACGCCAGGCCAGCCAGAGAAAGTAGGCGGCCGCCAGGATCGCCACCGCCGGCGTCACACCGGGCGTGGCGAGCAGCAGGCCAGCCGTGCCGCTCGCCACGACCGCCATCACCGCGACCATGCCCCGATATGACGCCGGGCAGGGCCTACGGTCTTGAACGTTCGTGATCTCTAGGCGGCCGCCTTCGCCTTCAGCGCCTGCGCCACCTTGGAGGCGGGCTCCCGGCCCAGCGCTACGCAGATCTCGCGGCCGGCCCTGGCAATGGCGTCCAGATCGACGCCGTGCTCGATGCCGAGGCCGTTCATCATGTAGATCACGTCTTCGGTACCGACATTACCCGAGGCGCCCTTGGCATAGGGACAGCCGCCCAGGCCCGCGACGGCGGTGTCGAACACCGCGATGCCGCGCTCCATGACCGCCAGGATATTGGCCAGCGACTGGCCGTAGGTGTCGTGGAAGTGCGCGGCGATCTTTTCGCGCGGCATCTTCTCGGCGACGGCGTCGATCATGGCCACGCACTCGCCAGGCGTGCCGACGCCGATCGTGTCGCCGAGCGAGACCTCGTAGCAGCCCATCCGGAACAGCCGCTCCGACACCTCGGCCACCTTGGCCGGCGCGACCTTGCCGTCATAGGGGCAGGCGATCACGGTCGAGACGTAGCCGCGCACCTTCATGCCGTGCTTCTGTGCCGCTTCCATCACCGGCGCGAACCGTTCGAAGCTCTCGTCGATCGAACAGTTGGTATTCTTGCGGCAGAAGGCCTCCGAGGCCGCGGTAAAGATCGCGATCTCGCCCACCTTGGCCTCGACCGCGCCGTTCATTCCCTGCTTGTTGGGCACCAGTACCGGATAGCTCACCCCAGGCTTGCGCTGGATTTGGGCCATCACCTGATCAGTGTTGGCCATCTGCGGTACCCATTTGGGCGACACGAAGCTCCCGGCCTCCACCGCCGAATGGCCGGCGGCCGACAGCGCGTCGATCAGCGCCACCTTGGCCTCGACCGACACCGGCTTCGCCTCGTTCTGCAGCCCGTCGCGCGGCCCGACTTCGACGAGCCGCACGCGCCTGGGGTGATTCATCGCTTCCTCCCGATCCTGGGGCCACATACTGCACCATCGGGAAGGCCGCCAGACAGGAGTTTCGCCCCTAGGGCGTCTGCGAAATATGCGCGGTGCGATCGTGCCCGGGATGGCTGAACATGATCTCCAGGGTGCGCAGGTAGGTGTGCAGGCCGGCATCCTGGATCGGCAGGACGTGGGCATCCTCGCCCGATTCGTTGTGGTGTGAATGCCAGTAGCCGGGCGGCGTGATGAAACTGGCGCCGGGCGCCCAGTCCTCGCGGCGACCGTTCCTGATCATCCCCGATTCGTCCAGCTCCGTGCCGATCATCGTGTAGCAGCCGGGCTTGCAGTCGATCACGAAGTCGACCGCCACCGATTCGTGACGATGGGGGTACTGCACCGCATCCTTCGGCAGCAGGCCGAACATCGTCCACATCGTGTGGGTGATGGTGCGGGTGGCCGGGAAGTTCCGGTTGGCAAGCAGGACGCTGACGCGATTGGCGTTCGCGGTCGCGGGATCGGTTGCGATCTCGGTGAGCTTCTGCTGCGCCTTGCCGTGCTGATAGAAGGTCGGCTTGAAGCGTGCGACCGTCGGCGAGGCGCCGAGATAGCGCAGCAGGGGCGCATCGTGGACCCAGTAGAGCCCGGCCTCGCCGTCGGAGTGATGCATCGCGTGGCCATGCGCCGGCAGGACCATGTAGTCGCCCTGCGACCAGTGGATGGTCTCGCCGCACGCGTCGGTCCGCCCGCTGCCGCGGAACACGAAGAACACCTGGCTGGTCGCCTCGGCCGCGGTCATGACCGGGCCGCGGACGATGCGGATGAAGTTGGCGCAGAGCGCCGGCGTCGTCGCCGGGCCGACGATCCCCAGCTCCTCGCTGACATCGAGCGGCTGAACGCGGGTGGGCCCCTCGTCGAAGAAGGACGGCGAAAAGGCACGGTACGGAACCGGCGGGATGATGCCCTGCTGGATCGGGTTCGCCGCCGAGCTGTAGTCGAAATACTGCGCGTCGCTCGTCAGCAGGTCGCAATTGGGGAAGCTTTCGATACCGGCCACACAAATCTCCTCGCTAAGCGAGCGCAGTTTGTGGTCACGGCGGAGTCCAAGTCCATCCAGGAATTCGCCTCTCCGTATCCTAGGCGCGGGCCACTTTGGCCATGGCTCGGTCGGCGGCGGCGAGCGTCTCCTCGATGACCGGGCTGTCGTGCGCCGTGGAGAGGAACCACTTTCCAGCCTGCTGGACCCGGACGCCCTCCTCCTGAAGCGCTGCATGGAAGGCCAGCATGGCATCGCGATTGCAGGCCGCCGAGTCGCGATAGTTGCGGGGTGCCGGACCGGACGTGAAGAAGGTCTGGAAGATCGCCGGCATGCCCTGCACGAGGATCGGCTGCCTGTGCTTCCTGGCCAGCGACGCCAGGCCCTGCATCAACTCGGTGCCGCGCGCTTCGAGGTCGCGATAGACCGCGCCGCCATCGGCTCCGAGCACGTCCAGCGCCGCAAGGGCCGCCGCCATGCTCTGGACGTTGCCGTTGTAGGTGCCGCCGTGCATCACGCCCTTATCGAGCAGCGTATCCATGATGTCGCGTCGGCCGGTGACCATGGCCAGGGGGAATCCCGCCGCGACGGCCTTCGCATAGATGGCGAGGTCGGCCTTTACGCCATACCTGCCTTGGGCGCCGCGCAGGCCGACCCTGAAGCCGGTGATGACCTCGTCGCAGATGAACAGCGCGCCGTGCCTGTCGCAGAGCGCGCGAACGCCTTCTAGATAGCCCGGCGCCGGCGGGATCGCGCCGCCGTTCACCATGACCGGCTCCATGATGACGCCCGCGATCTCGCCGCGATGGCGCTGCAGCGCCTGCTCCAGCAGGTCGAGATCGTTCCAGGTGGAGACCGCGACGTCGCCAAGCACGCTCGACGGCATGCCGGGCGAGCCCGCCACCGGCTCGGGCGCGCTTGCCGGTCCTGCCTCGTTCAGCGATGGCCGAGCACTGATATAGGCCTGGTCGCTCCAGCCGTGATAGTGGCCCTCGAACTTCAGGATCTTGTCGCGACCGGTGAAGGCCCGCGCCAGGCGGAAGGCCATCAGCACGGCCTCGGTGCCTGAGGTCGCGAAACGCACGACGTCGGCGCCCGGCAACAGACCACACAGCCGCTCGGCCAGTTCGGTTTCGCGCGGGTTCTGTGCGGCGAAGAGCTGGCCCTCGCCCAGCGAGGCCGCCACAGCCTCGATCACCGGCTTCGGTGCGTGCCCCAGGATCGCCGGCCCGTTACCCAGCACGTAGTCGATATGCACGTTGCCATCGACGTCGTAGAGACGGGCGCCTTCGCCGCGCGCGAAGAACAGCGGCACGGGCACGCTGGCGTAGCGCACGTTGCTGCTGACGCCGCCGGCGAGGTGCTTCCGGGTCTTCTCATAGAGTTCGGTCGATTTCGCGTAGGAGCGCATGTCCCTCACCTCGCAAGAAACCATGCCCACGAAGCGGCGTGCGGCAAATCATGGGATCACAAATCGCCATGAGCCTAGTCACGGCCCATGCCCGCAGCGATCCACTTTTGTGATCACAAATTCTGCGGGCCTGGGCTAGACTTCACGACCTATGGCCCGCACCGCGCCCTATCCGGACGCTGCCGACACCTCGCTCCGACAGCAGGTGTACGCCTCGCTGCGCGAGGCGCTGACCATGGGTCGCTTCGCGCCCGGCCAGAAGGTGACCTTCCGCTACGTGGCCGGCGTGCTGGGGGTCAGCCTGACGCCAGTGCGCGAGGCGCTCCGCCGGTTGGTGGCCGAGGGCGCGTTCGAGATGAACCCCAACCGCTCGGTCCGCGTCCCGCTGATGACGCGCGACAAAGTCCTCGAATTGCGTGACATCAGGATGGAACTCGAAGGGCTCGCCGCCGCCAAGGCCGCGCTCGCCGCCTCGCGCTCCGAGATCGCCGACATTCGCCGCGCCGCTCGCGAAATCATGATCGCCCGCAAGCACGGCGACAACGCGACTGACCGGCAGAAGGTTCGCGAGTTCCATTTCGCCGTCTATGCGGCGGCCGCCCAGCCGACGCTGCTCCGCCTCATCGAAGGCCTGTGGCTGCAGACCGGCCCCTACATGAACCTCCTCTATCCCGACTTCATCTCCACCTCCCGTGGACCGGCCGGTCGGCAGCGCCTGATCGAGGCGTTGCAGGCAGGCGACGCCGGAGCCGCACGCAAGGAGATGGAGAACGATATCCGCCGCACGCTTTCATATGTGGCGAGCCTTGCCGACGAGAACGGCAACATCGCGCCGGCGGTCCCGGCGACCGTCAGCAGGCGACACCACCCTGCCACCCGCGACGCAGCCTTCGACCTTCAAGTCAATTGATCAGGAGAACAACATGGCACAGCAGCTCAGCAATCAACGCATCGCCTGGTTCAACGGCAAGTTCGTGCCGGAGAACGAGGTCATGATCCCGTTCCGCGACCGCAGCTGGAAGTACGGCGACGGCGCATTCGACATGACGCGCACATTCAATGGTGTGCCGTTCCGCCTCAAGGAGCATATCGACCGTTTCTACCGCTCGCTGCGCTACCTGCAGATCGATCCCGGCCTGTCGCCCAAGGAGATGATCGCGCACAGCGAGGAGGTCGTGGCCCGCAACGAGCATCTGCGTGCCGATGTCGGCGACTGGTGGCTGGGCCAGCGGGTCAGCCGCGGCGTCGACGCCGTGGGCGACGAAGGCTGGGACAATGTCGGCCCGCAGGTCGTGATCGAGATGACGCCCCTGCCGCTGGCCAAGCGCGGCAAGCTCTACCGCGAGGGCGCCGAGGCGATGACCACGACGGCGCGCCGTATCGCGCCCTCGATGCTCTCGCCGCGCGCCAAGACGCACAACTATCTCAACATGATCATGGCCGAGAAGCCCATCAAGGCGCTCAACCCGGACGCCTGGCCGATCCTGCTCGACGAGAACGGCAACCTCGCCGAGGGCCTGGGCAGTAACATCTTCATCGTGCGCGAGGGCGCGCTCTTCACGCCGTCCGAACGCTACGTGCTGCCGGGCGTCAGCCGCCAGATGACCATGGACATGGCCAAGCAGATCGGCGTGGAGTGCACGCCGGGCGACATCGACCTGTTCGACGCCGCCAATGCCGAGGAGATGTTCCTCACCTCGACCAGCCTCTGCATCCTGCCGGTAAAGAGCTTCAACGGCGCGCCGGTCGGTGACGGCAAGGCGCCCGGCCCGATCACGAAGAAGCTGATCGACGCCTATTCCAAGAGCGTCGGCTGCGATTTCGTGGCCCAGTACCTGAAGTTCTCGCAGTAGCGAACGGCAGGCTTCGCCATGCACGGAGAGGGGGAGACTTCCCCCTCTGCCGGGCGTAGACTCCTTCTCGTGGTAGATCGCGCTTCGTCGTGATCGCGACGGACCGCGACCTTCGGACTTTCGTTCGCAAGGAGGCAGTCATGGCGACCCAGAACCACATCCGCAATCCCCTCGAATGGGGATGGGACCATCTCAAGCAGACCAGCCACGCCGTCGGATCGGCAGCCACCACCATGGACGGAGCCTGGGAGGATCGCGCGTCGGCGCCGCCCACAGTCCGTCGCATCACCGCCAGCGATGTCGGCGATGCGCTGGCAATGGGCGTGCGTGACTTCGGCGCCTGCCGGACGGACGTCGTCATGCTCTGCCTCCTCTATCCCCTCGCCGGCCTCGCGATCTCGCGCATGGCCTTCGACTATGGGATGCTGACGCTGGTCTTTCCGCTGATCGCCGGCTTCGCCCTGATCGCGCCGATCTTCGGGCTTGGCCTCTACGAGATCAGCCGCCGCCGCGAGCAAGGCCTCGAAGCGCGCTGGACTGACGCCTTCTCCGTCGCACGCTCGCCCAATATCGGCCCGATCCTGGTCATGGGCATGCTGCTGCTGGCGATCTTCTGCCTGTGGCTGTTCGCGGCGAATCTCCTCTACACCGTCACCCTCGGACCCGATGCACCCGTCTCTGCGCAGGCCTTCGTGCGCGATGCGCTGACCACGCCAGAGGGCTGGACGATGACGGTCGTCGGCATCGGCATGGGCTTCCTCTTCGCCATCCTCGTCCTGGTGATAGGCGTCGTGTCACTGCCGATGCTGCTCGACCGCAAGGTTGGCGTCGGCACCGCCATCGCGACCTCGGTGCGCGCAGTGCGGACGAACCCGGGACCGATGGCGATGTGGGGCCTGATCGTCGCGGCAAGCCTGCTCGTCGGGGCACTCCCTCTCCTGATCGGGCTCGCCATCGCGCTGCCGGTGCTGGGCCACGCGACGTGGCATCTCTATCGGAAGGTGGTTGCGTAGCGAGCATTGTCATCCCGAGCGAAACGCGGGAATAGCCGTGGTCGTACAGGCCCCAGCGCGTCGCTAAGCCGGTCGCCAGACGATCTGCTGCGTGCGGTTGGTGCCGGCGGCGAAATCGGGGCCGGACAGGGTGAGTCGATCGCCGTCGAGTCCGATGTGACGGGTCGAGCGCAGACCGACCAGCGCCTTGTTGGTCGAGAGCTCGATAGTGTGGAAGACGGTGCCGTTCCCAAGTTCGTAGCGTCCGGCATAGGCGAAGCATTCGCTGCCATCGGCGCGCATGATGGTGGCGCTGACATGGCCCTGCGGCGTGTAGAGGATGTAGCCGCGCGCGTCGGCGCCCATCGGGAACTCGGGCGGCCGGCCGTCTTCGTAGAGGTACGACCAGCTCTCGAGCCGCCAGGCGCCGAGCAGGACGCTCATTCGAACTCGACCAGCTCGGCGCCCTCCGGCACCTGCTCGCCCACCGCGTAGCGCAGGCTCTTCACCGTGCCGTCGGCCGGCGCGGCGAGCGTGTGCTCCATCTTCATCGCCTCCAGCACCAGCAGCGCCTGGCCCTTGCTCACCGTGTCGCCGACCTTGACCCTGAGGTCGATGATCTTGCCCGGCAGCGGTGCACGCACCATCGCATCGGCCGACGCCGTCGCCTCGTACTGGGTGACGTCGAGCGGGTCGATCAGGCGCAAGCGGAGGCTGCTGCCGTCCATGAACAGCGTGTAGTCGATGCCGCCGTCGAGCGCCGTGCGCCGCACGACGGTGACGAGGAACGTGTCCTCGTCCAGCCCGACCGACAGGCTTCCGTCCGCCAGTCGATCCACGCGGGCTTCGCAAGTGCCTTCCGGCAGTTCGAGCCGGAAGCCGCCACGGCGCAGGCGGCGCGCGATCACGACCACCTCGCGGTCGCCGTCCTTCCAGCGCACCTCCTCATGCCCCTCGTCGAGCAGGCGGAAGCCGTTCCGGGCGTTCCACGGCGACCACGGATCGTCCGGCGAGGCCGCCTGTGCGTCCTGCCATTCGAGGAGACGCGCCAGGGTGGCGACGGCGAAGGCGCGGTCCCCGGCCGGCGCCGGCTTGGCGAACAGGGTCGCACGATGGCGCTCGATGAACCCGGTATCGACCTCGCCGCCCACGAAAGCCGGATGCGAGCAGAGCGCCTTAAGCAGCACCGAATTGGTCGTGACGCCCACCACCTCGGTCTCGCCCATCAGCGCCGCCATGCGCCGCAGGGCCGACATCCGGTCGCGGTCGTGCACAATCACCTTGGCGATCATCGGATCGTAGAACGGCGTCACCGTATCGCCCGGACGCACGCCGGTATCGATGCGGACATGCGCGCCCTCTTCCGGCAGCTTCAGGTGCACAAGCGTGCCCGTCGAGGGCAGGAAATTGCGCGCCGGGTCCTCGGCATAGAGCCGGACTTCGACCGCATGACCGTCGATGCGCAGCTCTTCCTGCGAAAGCGGCATCTTCCCACCGGCCGCCACGATCAGCTGCCACTCGACCAGGTCCTGCCCGGTGATGGCCTCGGTCACCGGATGCTCGACCTGCAGACGGGTGTTCATCTCCATGAAGAAGAACGTGCCGTCCTGGTCGGCGATGAACTCGACCGTGCCGGCGCCCCGGTAGCCGATGGCCCTGGCCGCCGCGACCGCCGCCTCGCCCATCGCCTTGCGCCGCGCCGGATCCATGCCGGGCGCCGGCGCTTCCTCGATCACCTTCTGGTGGCGGCGCTGCAGCGAGCAGTCGCGCTCGAACAGGTAGAGGCAGTCGCTCGCATCGGCGAAGACCTGGATCTCGATATGCCGCGGCCGGGTCAGGTACTTCTCGACCAGCACATGGTCGTCGGCGAAGGAGGCCTTGGCCTCGCGCTTGGCCCCGGCCAGCGCGTCGGCGAATTTCTCCGCGCTCTCGACGACCCGCATGCCCTTGCCGCCGCCGCCGGCCGACGCCTTGATCAGCACCGGGAAGCCGATCCTCGCGGCCTCGACCGCCAGAAGCTCCGGCGACTGGTCGTCGCCGTGATAGCCCGGCACCAGCGGCACGCGTGCCTTCTCCATGATCTTCTTGGCTTCGCTCTTGGAGCCCATGGCACGGATCGAGTCCGCCGGCGGTCCGATGAACACGAGGCCGGCCGCGGCGCAGGCATCGGCAAACCCGGCATTCTCGGAGAGAAACCCGTAGCCCGGATGGATCGCCTGCGCGCCGGTCCGCCTCGCCGCGTCGATGATCCGGTCGGCCACGAGATAGCTCTCGCGCGCGGCCGAAGGACCGATATGGACAGCCTCGTCGGCCATCGCGACGTGTCGCGCCGTGCGGTCGGCGTCGGAATAGACCGCCACCGTCTTGATGCCGAGCCGCTTCGCCGTCTTGATGACCCGGCAGGCGATCTCGCCACGATTGGCGATCAGGATCTTGGTGAACATGGGCTGCTCATTCTCATCAATTCTTCGAGACCGGAAAAAACATGTCGCATGAGGCTTCGACCCATGACGAATCCTTGCCCATGTCGAAAAGGCCGCGGATCACCGAATCGGCCGGGCCTCCTTCGAGTATCTCTTTTGGAAACGAGGAACAGCCTTGGGACGCAGAGTTGGCTTCGAGCTGGCGGATTGCCTTGGGAAGCTGGCGATCAAACGTCATTGAGCCGATGCGGGTGCTCGCGCCTCGTGCTCGAGCCTCCTGCATCTGCTTTGCGAAGGCCTTGTCGAGCACAACTTCCCAATAGGGATCTCGTGCGGCGCAAGAGGCGTGGCGACGATCGATTGCGTCGACGACGCGCATCCAGTCGCTCGCGCTACCATACCCGCAGCGCTGCGATACGGCGACCATCGTTGCGACCATACCGATCGTGATTTCCAGGCCCATAACAACCGCGCCCATCTGTGCAGTGCGGGCCCGCTCGGCGTCGGTGGCCGTTTGAGCCCGGCAGTGTCCGGCATTCATTGCGGCCAGGGCGAGAGCGAGCAGAAGCGCCGATCTCATCTACAGCGCCCACTTCGGTTTGCGCTTGTTCAGGAAGGCGCTCATGCCCTCGATCGCGTCGTCGGTCGTGCACTGGACGGCGACGTGCTCGCCGATCAGGTCGGCGACCCTGCCGTCGTGCGGCATGGCGTCGATCTCGGTGATCAGCTTCTTGACCAGGGTCTGGACCGAGGGCGCGCCGCGGCGCAGCTCGTCGGCGAGGGCCGCGACCGTCGCGTCGAGCGCGTCGGCCTCGACCACCTGGTCGACCAGCCCGATGCGCAGCGCGGTCGCGGAATCGAACATGCCACCGTGCATCAGGAGCTGCCGCGCCATGCGCGGGCCGACCGCCTGGATCAGCACCGGGATGGCGATGCCGGCCAGCAGCCCGTTGCGGGCCGAGGTGAGGCCGAAGCGCGCCGAGGAAACGGCGACCGCGAAATCGCAGGCGAGCATCAGGCCGATCCCGCCGCCCACCGCCGCGCCCTGGACGCGCGCGATCGAAGGCTTCGGAAAGTCGTAGACCGCCTGGATCGCGGCCATCAGGGAATCGGCACCGACCCTGCGGGTGATGGCGTCGAGCTCGGGCCAGCTCAGCACCCAGTTGAAGTCGCCCCCGGCGCAGAAGACCGGTCCCCCGCTCGCCACCACGAGGGTGCGCACCGACTCGTCGGCGGCGAAGGCTTCCACGGCATCGATGATGGCGCGCGCCGTGTCGCCATCGAAGGAATTCATCTCCTTGGGCCGATTGAGCGTGAGCGTGGCCACGCCGCCCTCGACCTTCGTCAGGATCGTGTCGGTCATGTCCGGATCACATCCGGAAGACGCCGAACTTGGTCGGACCGATCGGCTGGTTCATCGAGGCCGAGAGCGCGAGGCCCAGGGTCATGCGCGTGTCGAGCGGATCGAGGATGCCGTCGTCCCACAGGCGCGCCGTCGCATAGTAGGGATGGCCCTCGCGCTCATAGGCCTCGCGGATCGGCTGCTTGAACTTCTCTTCCTCGTCCTTGGGCCAGGTGCCGCCCTTGCCCTCGATATTGTCGCGCCGGACCGTCGCCAGTACGCTGGCCGCCTGCTCGCCGCCCATCACCGAGATACGCGCCGACGGCCACATCCACAGGAAGCGCGGGCTGTAGGCGCGGCCGCACATGCCGTAATTGCCGGCGCCGTAGCTGCCGCCGACGATCACGGTGAACTTCGGCACGTTCACGGTCGAGACGGCGGTCACCAGCTTGGCGCCGTCGCGCGCGATGCCGCCCGCCTCGTACTTCCGGCCGACCATGAAGCCGGTGATGTTCTGCAGGAACAGCAGCGGGATGCCGCGCTGGCCGCACAGTTCGATGAAGTGGGCCGCCTTCAGCGCCGATTCGTTGAACAGGATTCCGTTGTTGGCCACGATGCCCACCGGATAGCCCCAGATGCGCGCGAAGCCGGTGACGATGGTCGTGCCGTAGAGATGCTTGAACTCGTCGAGCTCGCTGCCGTCGACCAGCCGCGCGATGATCTCGCGGATGTCGTAGGGCGTGCGGGTATCCATCGGCACGACGCCGTACAGTTCCTCGGCGGCATATTTCGGATCGCGAGGCGGCAGCAGCGACGCCGAGGGGGACTTCTTCCAGTTGAGGTTGGCCACGATGCGACGGGCGATGCCCAGCGCATGGCTGTCGTTCTGGGCATAGTGGTCGGCGACGCCGGAGGTGCGGGCGTGCACGTCGGCGCCGCCCAGATCCTCGGCGCTCACCACCTCGCCGATCGCGGCCTTCACCAGAGGCGGGCCGGCGAGGAAGATCGTGCCCTGCTTGCGCACGATCACCGTCTCGTCGCTCATCGCCGGTACGTAGGCGCCGCCCGCCGTGCACGAGCCCATGACCACCGCGACCTGCGGGATGCCCTGGGCCGACATGTTGGCCTGGTTGTAGAAGATGCGGCCGAAATGGTGCTTGTCGGGGAACACCTCGGGCCATTGCGGCAGGTTGGCACCGCCGGAATCGACGAGATAGAGGCAGGGAAGCCGGTTCTCCATCGCCACTTCCTGGGCGCGGAGATGCTTCTTCACCGTCATCGGATAGTAAGTGCCGCCCTTCACGGTGGCGTCGTTGCACACGATCACGCATTCGACGCCGCTGACGCGGCCGATGCCGGTGATCACGCCCGAGCCCGGCGCCTCGTTGTCGTACATGTCGAGCGCGGCCAGCGGCGACAGTTCGAGGAAGGGTGAGCCCGGATCGAGCAGTGCACGCACCCGCTCGCGCGGCAGCAGCTTGCCGCGGGCGACGTGGCGCTTGCGCGAGTCCTCGCCGCCGCCCAGGCGGACCGTGTCGGTGCGGCGGCGCAAATCCTCGACCTGTGCTCGCATCGCTTCGGCGTTGCGCTTGAAGGTCTCGGAACGGGTGTCGATCTGGGAGGAAAGTACAGTCATGTCAGGGCGAAACTGCCCGGACCAGGGACCGCGTGCAAGCCGCCGGTTACGGCAGGCGAGAGAGGGCCCGCCAGTGCGCTCCCTGCGCAATGAAGGCCTTCTGGTTGGCCAGCGCCGCAGCGAAGTCGGCATCGCGCTCGGCCAGGTCCTTGACCACGATCTCGCTGCTCTTGCGGAAGGCGGCCAGAACGTCGGGCGACCATTCGCGGATCTCGACGCCGGACGCCTTCAATTTCTCGAGGGCCACGCCCTGGACGTTGGGCGAGCGGCTGAGCATCCAGGCAATGTTCGCCTGACACGCTGTCTGGATTTGCGCACGCAGCGAGGCCGGCAGGGCCGCCCACTTGTCCTTGCGCATCAGGAAGTCGAGCACAGCCGATGGCTGCTGCCAGCCCGGCAGGTAATAAGGCAGGCCGAGCTTGTCGAAACCCAGGGCGGAATCCATGGCCGGGGTCGACATCTCGCCGCCGTCCACGATGCCCTGCTGCAACTTGTAGAAGAACTCTCCGGGGGGCAGCGGCACGACGACGGCGCCGAGGCGTGCGATCACCTCCGCCGCCATCTTGCCGTAGCGCAGCCGCAACCCCTTGAAGTCGGCCACCGAGTTGACCTCGCCCCGGAACCAGCCGCCGCCCTTGGGGCCCTGGATGCCGCAGGGGATGCCGGTGACGCCCAGCTTGTCGTAGGCGTCGCGATGGATGCGGGAACCGTCGCCCTCGAGCATCCAGGAGGCCATCTCCTCCGGCCCAAGCCCGAACGGGACCGTGGCGAATATGTTGAAGACAGGCGCCTTGCCGGCGGCATAGCCCGACCAGGTGAAGGCGGCCTCGAGGTCGCCAGCGACGATCGCATCCAGCATCTCGGCGGTCGGCGCCACACGACCCGGCTCCAGGATCTTGATGGCGACGGCGCCGCCCGTCATGTGCTTCACCGATCGAGTGAACACGCGCACGCCTTCGCCCGATCCCGGCAGGACTGGGCTGAAGGCCGTCTGCATCTGAATGATCCGGGCCGTCGACGGTGCGGCGACATGCTTTGGCACCGCCTTGGTATCCTGGGCAGCAACCGTCCCGGCGACCGACAGCAATGCTGCGGCGAGTGCAATCAGCTTCATGAATTCACGGCGCACGACCGACCATCCGTCGCCCGGCTCTCCCAAGCTCCCCGGACCGCTTTTGCGGCCTTCACACTCGATGATGTTCGCACGCGGCGTGCCCAGGAACAAGCGAAAGGCGGACCTACAAGGCTGCGAGCCCACGGCCGATCAGGATGCGCTGCACGTCGCTGGTGCCCTCATATATCTGGCAGACCCGAACGTCCCGCCAGATCTTCTCGACCAGATAGTCCGAAACGTACCCGTACCCGCCATGGATCTGAATTGCGGCCGAGCACACTTCCTCGGCCATTTCGGAGGCATACAGCTTGGCCATTGCGGCCTCGGTGAGGCACGGACGGCCGGCGTCGCGCAGGGCTGCCGCATGCAGCACCATCTGCCGGGCGACCGTCACCCTGGTGGCCATGTCGGCCAGCCGGAACAGGACGGCCTGATGGTTCGCGATCTTAGTGCCGAAGGCCTCGCGCTCCTGCGCATAGGCCCGAGCCGCCTCGAAGGCGGCCCGCGCCATTCCCACCGACTGGGCGGCGATGCCGATGCGCCCGACCGAAAGGTTGGCCAGCGCCACGCGATAGCCCTCGCCCTCCCCGCCCAGAAGCGCATCGGCGCCCACGGTGCAGTCCTCGAAGGCGATCTGGCAGGTGTCGGACGACTTCTGGCCGAGCTTCTTCTCGACCGAGGCGACCCGGTAGCCCGGCGTGCCGGTCGGCACGATGAAGCAGGAGATGCCGCGCTTGGCCGACGATGGGTCGGTGACGGCGAAGACAAGCGCCATGTCGGCACTGCGGCCCGAGGTGATGAACTGCTTCACGCCGTTCAACACCCAGCCGTCGCCGCGCCGTTCGGCCCGCGTCTTGAGGTTGGAGGCGTCGGAGCCTGCGTGCGGCTCGGTGAGGCAGAAGGCTCCAAGCATCTCGCCGCGGGCCAGCGGCTTCAGCCACTTTTCCTTCTGCTCGTCCGAGCCGTAGGCCAGCAGCGCCGCGCAGTCGGGCGAATTGTTGACGCTCATCACCGTCGACAGGCCGCCGTCGGCCGCCGCGATCTCCTCCAGCGCCAGGACGTAGGACACCATGTCGGCGCCGGCGCCGCCCCACTCGGCAGGCACCGTCATGCCCATGAATCCCAGCCGCCCCATCTCGGTCAGCAGCGACCGCGGGATCCCGCCGGCGGCTTCCCAGGCCCGCACATGCGGCAGCACCTGCTCCTGCGCGAAGGCGCGGGCGGTGTCGCGGATGAGCGTCTGTTCCTCGCTGAGCAGCATGAATTTCGCCCGCTCCTTCTCCATCCTATCGGCGCGACGACAGCATCCTGGCGCGCTGGCGCTGCCAGTCGCGATCCTTGATGGATTGCCGCTTGTCATGGGCCTGCTTGCCCGTGGCCAGGGCAATCTCGATCTTGGCGCGGCCGCGCGGGTTGAAATAGACCTGAAGCGGCACGACGGTGCGACCCTCGCGCTGGATGGCGCCGATCAGCTTGTTGATCTGGCCGCGATGCAACAGCAGCTTGCGGGCCCGGCGCGGCTCATGATTGTTGCGGTTGCCCGCAGCGTAGATCGGGATGTTGGCGTTGACCAGCCAAGCCTCGCCGCCCTCCTCCGTGACATAGGATTCGGCGATCGTGCTCCGACCGCCGCGCAGCGACTTCACCTCGGTGCCGGTCAGGGCAAGCCCGGCCTCGAAGGTCTCCTCGATAAAGTAATTGTGCCGCGCCTTGCGGTTCTGGGCCACAACGGTGCGGTCCAGTTCCGGTTTATGGGCCACAGGACTCTCGTGAGTTGGAAAGGCTCGATTTCTAGTTGATCAGGCCGGCGTGGACCATCGCCTCGTGTACGGCCTTCTTGCTGCTCTCGGCAATCGGCACCATCGGCAGGCGCATCTCGGCGCTGCACTGGCCGATCAGTTCAGCGGCGTACTTCACCGGGCCGGGGCTGGTCTCGCAGAACATCGCCTTGTGCAGGGGCATCAACCGGTCCTGCAGCTCGAACGCCTTGTCGAGGTCGCGCTTCTTCCACGCATCGTGCATGTCGCCGCACAGGCGCGGCGCCACGTTGGCCGTCACGGAAATGCAGCCGTCGCCGCCCTGCGCCAGGAAGCCCAGCGCGCTCGCATCCTCGCCCGAAAGCTGGACGAACCCCTTCTTCGCCTTGAGGCGGGTCAGGGTCGGGCGCGCCATGTCGTAGCTCGCATCCTTGATGCCCACGATGTTCCTGACCTGCGACAACCGGATCACCGTCTCGACCTGCATGTCGCCGCCGGTGCGCGGCGGCACGTTGTAGAGCAGGATCGGAATGTCGACGGCTTCGGCCACCGCCTTGAAATGCTGGAACAGGCCTTCCTGGGTGGGCTTGTTGTAGTAGGGTACGACCAGCATGGCGGCGTCCGCGCCGGCCGTCTTTGCGTGCTGCGTCAGTTCGATCGCCTCGGCGGTCGAGTTCGAGCCCGTGCCGGCGATCACCGGCACGCCCGACCCCTTGGCCGCGCTGATGCAGATGTCGATGACGCGCTTGTGCTCTTCCATCGAGAGGGTGGGGGATTCACCGGTGGTGCCACACGGGACCAGCCCGTCGGTGCCTTCCTTGATCTGCCAGGCCACGAACTTCTCGAATCCCTTCTCGTCCACCGATCCGTTCTTGAACGGCGTAATCAGCGCAACGAGCGATCCGGTGAACATGGCTTTCCTCCGATTTTCCCTTAGAGACCCACTCTAAGCTCCGGGATTTGGCGCCGCAAGGCGAGCAGCCTGCCATTGTGATGCCGCAACTCCCTGGCTACGATTCCCAACGTGAAACACTGGAAATCACCCATCATTTTGGTGGCTGGTCTGCTGGCTGCGGGTCCCGGCCTGGCGCAACCCGGGGCGCCGACGACCGGCGTGCGCCGCTTGCCGGGCGACGTAGAGAAGCCCGAGCCTGCACCCTCGTCGGTGCCGCCGTCTGCCGCATCGGCCGTGCAGGGACGTGCGCCGTCGCCGACGTCCATGCCGCCAGCACCGGCCGTCGCCGCCACCCCCCTCACCGCCGCGGAGATTGCCGCCTTCGCAGCGGCGCTCAAGGCAGTCGATGACAATCGCTGGACCGATGCACGGGCGGCCGTCGCCAACTTCCGCAATACGCTGCTCGAGCGCTACGTCGCCTGGAGCGTCCTGCGGGCCGCGCCCAAGACCGAGGCGAGCTTCGCTGCGACCTGGCGTTTCCTGCGCGACCAGCCCGACTGGCCCGAGCCCGAGGTGCTGCGCCGCCAGGCCGAGGAGCGGATCGGCCCCGAGACGCCGGCCGCCGAAGTCGTCCGCTACTTCACAGCCTTTCCCCCGCTCACCAGCACCGGCCATATGCGCCGGCTCGAGGCAGCCGGCACGGCGGCATCCAACGACGTCGCCCGGTTCGCGCGCGACACCTGGCAGAACGCCACGCTCCGTAATTCCGACGAGAACGACTTCCTCAATCGATATGCCCAGTTCCTCACCGGGCCGGACCATATCGCCCGCTTCGACCGCATCCTGCGCGAAGGCCGTCCGCAGGTGGCGCGCGACTTGGTACCGAGACTGCCGCCAGATTATCAGCCCGTTGCCAATGCCCGTCTCGCCATGGCGAACCGCGCATCCGACGCAGCCACGCTCGTGCGCGCGCTTCCGCCGGCACGGCTGAACGATCCCGCGCTTCGCTTCGAGCGCGTGCAGTGGATCCGCCGCACAGGCACGCTGGACGAAGCCAAGGCCGCGCTCGCCGGCCCCATCCCCAATCAGAACGATGCCTGGTGGAACGAGCGCAACCTCGTGGTGCGGGCGCTGCTCGATGCCGATCGTCCGGCCGACGCCTATGCCGTCGCCATTGGACACGGTCTCACCAAGGGCGTCGGTTTCGCCGAGGCGGAGTTCCTCGCGGGCTGGATCGCGCTCCGCCAGCTCAACAAGCCAGCCGTCGCGCTGAAGCATTTTTCCACCCTCTACGACGGCGTCTCGACCGGCATCTCGAAGAGCCGCGGCGCCTACTGGCTCGCCCGCACCTATGAAGCGGCCAAGCAGACAAAGGACGCCAACGACTGGTACCGCCAAGCGGCCAGCTACGGCCAAACATTCTACGGCCAACTTGCCGCCCGGAAGCTCCAGGGCGTGACTCCGAAGCTTCCGGTCGATCCTGTGCCCACGGCTGCGGACAAGCAGACGCTGGCCGGCCGCGAACTTGCGACGATGGCGCGGTATCTGGGCCAGGTCGAGGAGTATGACCGCACCCGTCCGTTCCTTCTGCGTCTCGCACGTTCGGTCACCTCCCCGGGTGAGGTCGCACTGCTGGCGCAACTTTCCCTCGACCTCAAGCGCCCCGACGTTGGGCTCACAGTGGCCCGACGCGGCGCGGAGAACGGCGTGGTGCTGTTCGACGCGGCCTTTCCCATGGTCGATCTCGGCGCCACCGGATCGATCGAGCGCGCGCTTGCCCTCGCGCTCGCCAAGCAGGAGAGTTCGTTCAACGCCGGCGCCGTGTCGAGCTCCAATGCACTCGGCCTGATGCAGCTCTTGCCGACGACGGCGCGCGACGTGGCGGGGCGCCTGAAAGTACCCTTCATCGAGAGCAAGTTGACGCGCGATCCCGCCTACAACGTCCAGCTCGGCAGCCAGTATCTCGCCGAGATGTTGCAGCGCTTCGGCGGCTCCTACGAGCTGGCGCTGGCGGCCTACAATGCAGGACCGAACAGGGTCGCACGCTGGATCGAGGCCGGAGGCGACCCGCGAACCGCCAGGATCGACATGATCGACTGGATAGAGATGATGCCGTTCCGCGAGACTCGCAACTACGTGCAGCGCGTCATGGAGGCGGTGACCGTCTATCGCAGCCGTCTCAGCGGCCCGCACCAGACCGTGCCGCCGGCAGTGGGCCGGTCGTAGATGCACCGTGGTCCAACTTCTTCGAGGAACGCCATGACTGATACCCTGCTCGTTGCCTGTCCTCGCTGCAGTACCCTGAACCGCTTTCCGCGCGAGAGGCTGGCGGCGGGAAGCAAGGGCAAGTGCGGCCAGTGCGGCTCGCCGCTGTTCGACGGTCATCCCGTTGCGCTCGACGTGGGCAGCTTTGAAGCTCATGCCGCCAAGAGCGACCTCCCGGTGCTGGTTGACTTCTGGGCACCCTGGTGCGGGCCCTGCAAGGCCATGGCGCCACAGTTCGAGCGCGCGGCGGCGAGGCTGGAGCCCTCGGTGCGGTTGGCCAAAGTGAACACCGACGAGGAGCAGGAACTCGCGCAACGCTTCGGTATCCAGGGGATCCCGACCATGATCCTGTTCCACCACGGCAAGCCGATCGCCCGCCAGTCCGGCGCCATGGACGCGAGCGCAATCGAGCGCTGGACGCGCGACGCGCTGGCTCGGTGATCTTCGGTACGTCTATCCAGTAATCCGCTGCACCACGCCTGCCGGCAGCCCGCCCTTGTTCACGGCGGCGATTGCCTCCTCGAGATGCTCCAGGGTCGAGTAGCCGACCAGCATCGTCGACACGGCCGGATGCGAGACAACGAATCGCTCGGCGAGTTCGGTCAGGGTCTCCGCCACGCCTTCCTTCACCAGCGGCTCCAGTTCTCGCGCGCGTGCCACGTCGCCTGCGAAGTCCGGGGCCGAGCCGATCGGCGGGACCTGTTGCTGCGCGAGCGGATGGCGGTCCATCGTGCCGGCGAGCGCCCCCCCAGCCAATGCGCGGATGACGATCGTGCCCATGCCGGCCGCCTGGGCCCGGTCCAACAGGCGGCCGTAGTCGAGGCCGGGCGCGTCCTTGGGCATCGGCCCGCCGGCGCTGGGGTTCAGGGCGTTGTAGACGACCTGCACGGTGTCGAAGAGCTTCGACTCTACGGCCTTGAGCAGGGCGGCGGGGTCGCCCACGCCGCTGAAGCCAATGAAGCGCGTCTTGCCTTGCTTCCGCAGTTTCTCTAGCGCCGGCACGACTTCGTTCAGCGCGATCTCCACATCCAACCTGTCGCCGTCATCCGCCACCGTCAGCGGATTGTGGAGCTGCAGCAAATCGACGTGGTCACGCCCCATGCGCTTCAAACTCTCTTCGGTCGATCGGGTGATCAGGCCCGCGACGTCGGCGCGGTCCGCTGCGGTCAGCCGGAACTTCGTGCCGACCACAACGTCGGCCTTCAGGGCCTTCAGGACACGGCCGAGATTACGTTCCGATTCGCCGTCGCCATACCGGGCGGCCGTATCGAAGTAATTGATGCCGGCCTCAATCGCTCGCGCCACGGCACGCTCCTGGTCCTGCGCAGCGCCCTTGGTGAACAGCCCGCCCACCGCACCCGCGCCGTATCCGAGCACCGAAACCTCGAGGCCCGTCCGGCCAAGCTTGCGCCTCTGCATTGTTTCCTCCCGTCATTCTATGAAAGCGCGCGACCGTGGGTGCGTGGTCAGGCCGTCTCGATCCGAACCTGGCCCGATTCGTTATCTACCACGACATAATTCTCATAGTAGGTGACGATCGGCCTCGCACCGAACGCCGCCTCCATGCGCTTTTCCCACTCCGGCGTGTACCAGGCGCGGGCTGCCGCTTCCGATGCCCATAGATAGACGCCACCACCGCCCGCTTGGCCGTTGAGGTAATATTTCCTCAGCAGCCCCTTCGCGCCGAGCGCGGTATAGGTCGGTGCTGACTTCGTTGCAGCATCGACGGCGACGTCCCGCAGACGCTTGGACATGGGAATTTGAACGATGGCGATGAACATGCTTGGTAGCCTAGGGTTTCGGCCCTTCCGGAGCAATTGAATGACCGTGATCCTGCCTGGCGTGGAGATGTGCGTCTTCGACGCCTACGGCACGCTGTTCGACTTCAACTCCGCGGTCGCACGCCATCGCCGGACGGTCGGCCCGGCCGCGGACGCCCTTTCGGAACTCTGGCGAACCAAGCAGATCCAGTACACGTGGCTGCGCAACGCCATGGGCGTTCACGCGCCGTTCTGGACGGTGACCGGGGAAGCGCTCGACCACTGCCTGGCCGCTCATCGCATCACCGATTCGACGGTCCGCGACCGGCTGATGGGCGCCTATTTGGCCCTCGACCCGTTTCCGGAAGCGCCTGGGATGCTGGCTTGCCTCTCGCGCGCTGGAATGCGGGCTGCGATCCTGTCCAACGGCAATCCCGAGATGCTCGACCCCATGGTCGCGGCGTCGGGTCTCGCCCATTGCTTCGAGGCGGTGCTGAGCGTCGAGGAAGCGGGTGTGTTCAAGCCCGATCCGCGCGTCTATCGCCTCGTCGAGGCGCGCTGCGGCGTGACGCCCGACAAGATCTGTTTCCTTTCGTCGAACTGCTGGGACGCCCATGGCGCAGCACAGTTCGGCTTCCGCACCGTCTGGGTGAACCGCACCGGCGCTCCGGACGACAGGCTGCCCGGCACGCTCTCCGCCGTAATCCGCGATCTTTCCGACCTGCCCGACCTGATTGGTGTTCCACGATGAGTTCGCTTCCGACCTTTGGCACTCCCACCTTCGCAGACATCCAAGCCGCCGCCCGCCGCCTCGAGGGAATCACGATCCGCACGCCGCTGCTCGAGAACGAGAGGGTCAATCGCAAGCTCGGCGGCCGCCTTTTTCTGAAGGCCGAGTGCCTGCAGCGCACCGGGTCCTTCAAGCTGCGCGGCGCCTACAACTTCCTCGCCTCGATGAGCGAAGCGGATCGCGCCAAGGGTGTCGTCGGCTGGTCGTCGGGAAACCATGCGCAGGGCTTGGCCGAGGCGGCCCGCCTCCTCGGCACCAGAGCCACCATCGTGATGCCGGCCGACGCGCCGCCGCTGAAGGTCGCCAACACCCGGGCAAGCGGCGCGGAGGTCGTGCTCTACGACCGGGTCAAGGACAGCCGCGAGGAGATCGGCCGGGGTATCGCGACAAAGACCGGCGCCACCATCGTGCCGCCCTACGATCATCCCTGGATCCTGACCGGCCAGGGCACCGCCGGCCTCGAGATTGCAGAGCAGGCGAAGGCCCTCGGCGTAACGCTCGATGCAGTGGCCGCCCCCTGCTCCGGCGGCGGCCTGGCGACCGGCGTGGCGTTGGGCGTCAAGGGCATCAGTCCAACGACGAGCGTTCACGCCGGCGAGCCCGCGGGGTTTGATGACCTCGCACGTTCGCTCGCAACGGGAAAGAAGCAGAAGAACGAGAAGCTTTCCGGGTCGATCTGCGACGCGTTGCTGGCGCCGACTCCAGGCGACGTCACCTTCCCACTGGCCCAGCAGTTCCTCGGGCCCGGTCTTGTCGTCACGGACGAAGACGTGCTGGACGCCATGGAGCTGGCCTTCCGCGAGTTCAAGCTGGTGGTCGAACCGGGTGGTGCGGTGGCGCTGGCCGCGGCGCTCGCCGGCAAGCTGCCCGTGAAGGACCGCGCCGTGGCCGTCGTCTGTTCGGGCGGCAACGTAGACCATGCCACTTTCAAGCGGGCACTCGACCGGTCGGTGGCATGAACCTCCGAGGCCGCGACCGGCGAAACTGGAGGATCTTCCTCTGGCTCAGCCTGGGCAGCGCCGTGATCAGCGCCTATTTCGGTTATGCCGTAAACGATGGTGGCGTGCCGGGTTGGCGGTCCGCACTTTCGGGTATTGCGAATTCGGTGGTGATCGCGACGCCGATCCTCTTCTTCGAAATCTGGGGCCAGCGCCATGAATTCGTGCGACGCCGGCTGCGGCGCCTGCCGCTCGTCTCGTATTTCCTCTTCCGGGTGACCTTCTACTCGGTCGTCATCGTCGGCGGACTGATCCTGACGCGCGCGGTGATCGCGCCGCAGGGATTCCGTTTCGACGCGACATTCCGCGATTCGCTCGTGTTCGCGATCTCAATGTCGACGATCGTCAACCTGGTGTTCCAGATCGGCCTCCTGTTGGGTTTCAGAACCCTCTCGACCCTTCTGACCGGGCGCTACGCCAAGCCGCGAGCCGAGGAGCGGGTCTTCCTGTTGATCGACATGAAGAACTCGACCGGCCTCGCCGAGAGGCTGGGACCCATCCGGTTTCACGAGCTGCTCAACGACTTCTTCCGTGACGTAGCCGATGCCGCGCTCGAGTGCGGCGCCGAAATCCACAAGTATGTGGGTGACGAGGTGATCCTGACCTGGCCTCGGGACAGGGCGCTGGCCGACGGCATCTGCCTTGCCTGTCCCTTCGCCGCGCGGCGGCGGATCGCCGCCCACGCCGCCCAGTATCGCAGACGCTTCGATACGCTTCCGGAATTCCGCGCCGCTCTCCATTGCGGCGAGATCGTCGCCGGCGAGATCGGCGACGTGCGACGCGAGATTGCGTATGTCGGTGACACGCTGAACGTCGCCGCCCGTCTCCTCGATGCCTGCAAGACTTTGGGGCGGGACGTGCTCACCTCTGCCGAATTGCTGGAGCGGTCGCACCTTCCGGAGGGCCTGCTGATTGACCCCCTGCCCACGCTTTCAATCCGCGGCCGCGACGCGCCGATCGAGATCGCCGCACTATCGATGCGCGGTGCCCACGATCAAGGCTGAGGCTTGCCGGGCGACTTCAGCCGGTCGAGCAGGCTGCCGAGGATGCCCTTCGGGAGGAAGATGATGAACACCACCAACAGGATGCCGTATACGAGGTTGTCCCAGCCGACGGCCTTGGTGCCGAAGCCGATGCGCAACCCTTCGGCGAGCATGATGGTGATGATGGCGCCGACGGTCGGTCCCAGCGCCACGTAGATTCCACCGACCACGACGGCGAACACCATTTGCAGCGAGACCGCGATACCGCTCACGGTGTCGGGCGCGATGAACATCTGGTACTGGCAATACAGAGCGCCCGCGAGCGCCGTCATGAGCGCACTGATGACCGTGATCTTGAGCTTCTCGTAGGTGACGTTGACGCCGGCCGCGGCGGCGGCGTCCTCGTCCTCGGAAATCGCCTCCAGCGCATAGCGATCCATGCTGTGGTCGACCCAGCGCCAGATCAGCAGGCCGATCGCCCAGACTCCGAGGGCGATCAGGTACCAGGTCGTCTTGTCGTCGAACTGCAGGGCAACCAGGTGGCTCCCCTTGGTGCGGTCGGGCGTATAGCCGAGAGACCCGCCGGTGTAGTCGCGCGTGGCCGTGATGACCTGCAACACGATACCGGAAAGCGCCAGCGTGACGAGCGCGAAATAGTGCCCGGTGATGCGGAAGCGGAAGCAGGGATAGGCGACGATGAGCGCCAGCGCGCCGGCGCACACCAGCGCGAGCGGAATGCCGAGCCAAGGCGAGACACCGAGATGGTTCCACAGCAGCGCCGTCACGTAGGCGCCGACACCCATGAAGCCGCCATGGCCCAGCGACACCAGGCCGAAACGTCCCATCATCGACCACGACGTATAGGCGAACGACCAGATCAGGATCAGGATCAGGATGTGCAGGTGATAGGGATCGCGATAGACGAACGGAAGGGCGATCAGCGCCGCCCCGACGATCCATGGAACGAACTGGCGCACGGTCACGAGCGCCTCGCCAGCAGGCCGCCGGGCCGAACGAACATCATGACGATGAAGAAGGCGAAGGCGAGCACGTAGCCCCATTCGAGATCAGAGAACAAGCCGCCCAGCGAGATGATCTCGGCGAACAGAAAGGCCGCCACGAAGCCGCCGACGAAGTTGCCCAGTCCGCCCAGCACGCAGATCAGGAAGGTGATCGGCCCGAAGGAGAGTCCGACGAAGGGGTGGACGTCGTACTGCAGCACCAGCAGGCAGGCCGCGAGCCCCGCGAGTGCCCCGCCGAGCGCCGAGGTCACCAGATAGATCTTCTTCGTATCGACGCCCATCAGCGCCATGATCTGGCGATCCTGCGCGATCGCACGGATGGCGGTCCCCGTATAGGTCCTCGTCATGAAGAGGTAGATCGCCACCATGCCGACCAGGGCGGCGAGGAAGGAAAGCAGCCGGGAGTAGCTGAAATGCATGTCCGCAAATTGCAGCACCGGCAGGCGGATGCCGAGGTTGCGGAAGTCGATACCAAAGGCGACCGTGGCGAAGCTCTGCAGGACGAACAGCACGCCGCCGGTCGCAAGGAGCTGATTGATCGGCGGCGCTCCCAGGAGCGGCGAGATGACAAGCCAGTGCAGCAGTGCGCCGAGTACCGCCACCAGCAGAATCGTGAGCGGCGCGGCCATATAGTACGAAAGGCCGTAGTACTGGACGAGATAGTACATGCCGTACATGCCGATCATGACCAGCTCGGCGTAGCAGATCCAGGTGACGTCGATGACACCGAAGATCAGGTTGAGACCGAGCGCCAGCAGGGCGAGAACACCGCCCAGAAGGATCCCGTTGACCATTGCCTCGAGCAGGTAGATGTCGAAAATTTCGAGGAAGGACTGCATCAACCGCTCCTCATCGTGTCGCGGAGTTTCGACTAAACACCGAGATAGGCCTGTTTGATCGTGTCGTTCGTCAGCATCTCGGCCGAGGTGCCCGAGGCGCGGATCGAGCCGGCCTCGAGCAGATAGGCGCGGTCGACGACGCGCAGCACCTGCTGCACATTCTGCTCGACGATCAGCACCGTCAGCCCGCCGCTCCTGATGCGCTTCACCAACTCGAACACCTGCTGGACCACCACCGGCGCGAGGCCGGCCGACGGCTCGTCGAGCAACAGCAGTTTGGGATCAGACATCAGCGCGCGGCCGATGGCGCACATCTGCTGCTCGCCGCCGGACATGGTCCCAGCCAATTGGCCGCGCCGTTCCTTCATGCGGGGAAAGAGGTCGTACACGACCTCGAGCCGTTCCGCGTACTTGGCGCGGGCCTCGGGCATGAAGGCGCCCATCTTGAGGTTGTCCTCGACGGTGAGCCTGGGGAAAAGCCGGCGATTCTCCGGGACGTGGGCAATGCCCAGGCTGACGATGCGGTGCGGCGGCGTGGCGAGCACATCGACACCCTCCATGTCGATCGATCCCCTTGTCGGGCGGATCAAGCCGGAGATGACGCGCATCAGCGTCGTCTTGCCGGCCCCGTTCGGGCCGATCACGCCCACCGCCTCGCCCGCCTTCACGTCGAGGTTGACGTCGAACAAGGCCTGAAAGGCACCATACCCTGCGTCGATCGACTTGAGTTCGAGCATCTGCCTCGCTTCGCTCATGGGTACCTCAGCGCCGCGCTTCCGCCGCAGCGGCCTGGGTCGCATGCGCCTCAGTGCCAAGATAGACCTCGACAACACGCGGATCGCTCGACACGACGCTCGGCAAGCCCTCGGAGATCTTCTCGCCGTGATCGAGCACCATGACACGGTCAACCACGCGCATCAGCACGCCCATGATGTGCTCGACCCAGATGATGGTGATCCCGAGTTCGTCGCGGATCTTGCGCAGCATGTCGGCAGCCTGGTCCATCTCGGCTTCGTCGAGGCCGCCCAGACTTTCGTCCGCCAGCAAGAGTTGCGGCCCTGTGGCGATCGCCTTGGCGAGTTCCAGCTTCTTGAGCCCTGCTGCACCCAGCCCGTCGACGCTGGCAGTGCGGTCGGTCGGGAGGCCGACCATCGCGAGCGCCTTCCTGGCCGCGTCGTCGGCTTGGACGCGACTATGGCTTCCCTGCCCATAGTATCCAGCCAGCGCCACATTCTCGAAGATCGAGAGCCGCCGGAACGGTCGCGGAATCTGAAACGTGCGCCCGATGCCACGATTGATGATCTTGTGGGGCGGCAAGCCCGCGATCTCACGACCGTCGAAACTGATCGATCCCGCCGAGGGTGGGAAGGTGCCCGACAGCATGTTGAAGATCGTGCTCTTGCCCGATCCGTTCGGGCCGATCAGGCCGAGAATCTCGCCCTTCTTGACCTCGAACGACACATTGTTCACGGCGGTGAAACCACCGAATCGCTTCACCAGCCCATTTACCGCCAGCACGGCCGCTGCTCCGCTCTAACCGATGCCCGGCCTATTGGTTGCTGTAGGTCGTGCCCTTGGGCAGCGGCAGCACCGCCTCGCGCATCGCCTGGCTCTTCGGCCAGACCACGTAAGACTTGTCGTCGATGTACTGGATCACGACGGGGAAAGAACGCTCGTTCTGTCCCGCCATCTGGGCTCCTTCGGCCGGGAACTTGACGCCGAAGCCCAGCATCGTGCCACCCTCCTTGATGTCAAGATCGAGCGCAGCCTTGCGCAGCGCGTCGGGATCGACGCCACCGTACTTCTTGATGGCAACCGGCAGCACCTCGGTGAAGAACAGATAGGTGTTCGAGGCGGCCATGCCGACATGCGCCGAACGGATGGCAACGCCAGGCTTGGCCTTGTCGAACTCCTCGCCCACCATCTTGATCACCGGCGGCAGCTTCGGGTCGAGCGTCTTGGCGTTGGTCAACCAGATCGAAATCGGGTCGGTGTTGAAGAAGTAGTTCACGTCGGCGCCCAGGCCTTCCTTCAACTTCTCATAGACGCCGTAACCGGCGCCATGACCCACCAGGGCGCCGAACTTGAGTCCCTGCTCGCGCGCCTGGCGCAACAGAAGAGTGATGTCGGGATTGTAGCCGGTATGGAAGATCACGTCCGGCCGCGCCCGCTTCAGCTTGGTCACCAGCGCCGAGAGGTCGGGGGCGGTGGCCGCATAGCCTTCCTTCAGCACGACGTTGAAGCCCGCCTTCTTGGCACCGGCGGTATTGCCCTTGGCGACATCGACGCCATAGGCGCCGTCTTCGTGAATGATAGCGACGCGCAAGTCCTTGGCGGCCTTGCCGAACTTGGCCACGTTCTGGCTGATGAAGTCCATTGTCATCAGGCCGAACTGATCACCGCTCGCCTGCGGGCGGAAGACGTACTTGTAGTTCTTCCCGTCCAGCACTGCCGAGGAGATGCAGGTCGTGATCCACATGAACTTCTTGAGCTGCTCGACACGGCCAGCCACCGGCACGCACTGCGCCGAGGAGTAGAAGCCGAGCAACATGTCGACCTTTTCCTGTTCGACCAGGCGGACCGCCTCGTTGATCGCGACGTCGGGCTTGCTCTGGGCGTCGGCATAAACGGCCTCGATCTTGTAGCCCTCGACGCCCCCCGCCTTGATGAAGTTGTCGATCATGATCTTGGCGCCGATGTACTGCAGCTCCGAGCCGCCCCCCGCCAGCGGACCCGTCAGGTCATAAATCACGCCGATCTTGATCTTCTTCTCTTGGGCAACCGCGCCGCCCACGAAGCCGAAAACAGCCGCCGCAGCGACTACGCCACCCAACAGGCGGCGTCCCATACCAATGGCCATGATCTTTCCTCCCGGTGACTGCACGCTGTACGCGTTTTCTTATCCGCATCACAGGCGGCGCGGGAGGTTCTGTCAAGCGTTTCGCGTCAGCGACCTTCTCCCGGCGTGAGAATCTCGAACATCATGCCCGCCGGTGGATCCATCATCGCGAACAGCGCCCCGAGCTTCGGAATCTCGCCGTCGAGCTTCAAGGCCCCGGTCGCGAGCGCGTCCGGAATGGTGAGCTTGCGCAGGACGATCTGGTCCATCGTAGCGCGGGTGGTCGTGACCGAGACATCGGCGTTCGCCGCCGTCTCGCCCATGCGATGCGTGAGCGTGCAGTGCTTCAGGGTCAGCACCAGCGTCTCGTTGCGGTCGGTGAAGCGCCAGTTGACGACCAGCGACCGTCCGGCTGCCTTCTTCGCATCGAGCCGGATGGCCATCAGGTCGAAGAATACGTCGCTGGTGAGGCCGGCCAGCGTGTCCGCGCCCATGCCGGGCCTCACCGGCATCTGGAAGACGCCGTGCCGGAGTTCCTGCGCCCCGTAGAGGAAGGCGTTGCGCCAGGTGGCCGATTCTGACTGGTAGCCCATCTGCTCCAGCGCATCGGCGCAGAGCGCGCGGGCCTGCTGGTTGTCTGGCTCTGCGTAGACGACCTCCTTCATGACCTGCGCCACCCAGCGGAACTCGCCCTTCGCGAAATCTCCGCGGGCCCTCTCGATCACCGCAGCGGCACCGCCCATGTACTCGACGAACTTCTTTGCCGCTGGCGCGGGCGGCAGCGGATGCAGGTTGCAGGGATTGGCGTCGTACCAGGAGAGATAACGCTGATATACGGCCTTCACGTTGTGGCTGACAGACCCGTAATACCCGCGCACCGACCAGCGTTCGGCGAGACCCGGCGGCAGGTCGATCGCCTCGGCGATCTCGGCCGGCCGCCAGCCGCGGTTCATGTAGCGTAGCGTCTGGTCATGGATGTGCTTGTAGAGATCGCGCTGCGCTTCCAGATAGTCGATGATCTTCGCATTGTCCCAGGTCGGCCAGTGATGCTGGCCGATCAGCACCTTGGTCTTCGGGCCGTACAGGGCAATCGCGTCACC
Organism: Reyranella sp.; assembly: GCA_046296475.1. GTDB lineage: Bacteria > Pseudomonadota > Alphaproteobacteria > Reyranellales > Reyranellaceae > Reyranella. The sequence goes on along the minus strand of JBKBLH010000001.1, from coordinate 213,199 downwards.
GATATACTTGGCCCAGATGCGCGGATCGCGCGCCACCGCGCCGCGCAGGGGAATGAAGTTGTGCAGCAGCGGACAGGCGTTCTCGGCCATGTTGAGTACGCCCAGCTGCGGATAGAACATGTGCATCTCGGCCGGCGCTTCCGTCTCCGGCGCGAGTTGAAAAACGATCTCGACGCCGTCGATCACATGCGTCTCGACCGGCTTCTCGATCGATTGCGTCGGTGCGATCAGGCCCGGCGTGCCGCGCGCGACACTCTTGCCGAGGCCGGCATCGACCTGGCCGCGGGGACCGCGCGGCAGCATCGTGCCGAACTGGAACTGGGCGCGCCGGGCCATCGGCGGTCCCGCCAGCACGTTTTCCCCCGACACCGCCTCCATGAATCCGGCGGGCGCGATCACCCGCGCCTTGCCCGCCTTGACGTCGGCCTCGTCGATCACGCCCCGTACGCCACCGAAATGGTCGACATGGCTGTGGGTGTAGATCACGGCGATCACCGGCTTGCGAGGCCGGTGCGCGTAGTAGAGATCGAGCGCGGCGCGCGAGACCTCGGCGGTGGTCAGCGGATCGATCAGGATCAATCCGCTGTCACCCTCGATCACCGTCATGTTGGCGATGTCGAAGCCGCGCAGCTGGTAGAGCCGGTCCGTGACCTTGAACAGGCCGTTGGCGAGGTTGAGACGCGCAATGCGCCACAGGCTGGGATTGACCGTGTCCGGCGCGAGCTCGCCGTCGATGAAGGCGTATTCGCCAAGATTCCAGAGGACCGTGCCACCTCCGGTGCGCACGATCCCCTCGGGTACGGTCGCGATCAGCCCGCGCTTGGCGGCTTCGAAGTCGGCCGTGTCGGCGAAGGGCAGCTTCGCCGCCAGCGCCGCATTGGCCGCCTTGGTTGCAGGTTCGGCGTCGCGCGCGGCGTCGAGATGGGAAGAAGGAACCGGAACGGCCGACGCGGACGCCATGACTGCTAGCCCTCGACCTTGATGTTGTTCTCCTTGACGACCTTGGTCCAGCGTTCGGTCTCGAACTTGACCCGGTCGAGATACGCCTGGGGCGTGCTGCCCGTCGTGAAGAAACCGAGCTCTGCGAACCGCTTCTTGACCGCCGGATCCTTCAGTATCTCAAGGCAGTGAGCATTCAGCTTCTCGACGATCGGCGCCGGCAGGCCGGCCGGCCCAACGAGGCCGAAGAACGCCGCGCTTTCGAGGTCCTTCATGCCGAGTTCGGCCACGGTCGGAACGCCGGGACAGACGGTGGAGCGCTCTGGCGACGCGACGGCGATGCCGGTCAGGCGGCCGGCGGCCACGTGGGTTCCGGTCGGCAGCACGACGTCGATCATGATCGGCACGTGGCCACCCATCACGTCGCGCAGGGCGTCGGCCGCCCCCTTGTAGCTGACACTCTCGAGATTGAGCTTGTTGCGGGTGCGGAAAAGCTCGCCCCAGAGATGCGGCTGGTTGCCCATGCCCGAAGTGGCGTAGCGCACGCGCTGCGGCTGCTTGTTCACATACTCCGCGAACTCCGCGTAATTCTTCGCCGGCAACGCCTTGCCGTCGATCGCCAGGAGATCGGGGATGTCGACCAGGGTCGAGATCATCTGGAAATCCTTGAGCGGATCGAACGGTTGCTTCATGCCGAGGGCGACATTGGTCGCCATCGTCGCCGCACCGAGCAGCAGCGTGTTGCCGTCAGGCTTGGCCTTGGCCACCACGTCCATACCGATGATGGTGTTGCCGCCACCCTTGTTCTCGACGATTACCTGCTGCCCGAGCATGCCCGACAGCTTCTCGGCGACAATGCGCGCGGCCGTATCGGTCGAGCCGCCGGCACCGTAGGGCACCACCAGCCGAATCGGCTGGCTGGGCCAAGCCTGCGCCCGCACCGATGATGCTCCGACGATCGTCCAGCCGGCGGCTCCCGCCAGTAAGTTCCGTCTCTTGATCATGATCCTGCCCTCGAATGTTTCGTTTGAGGACAGGATCGCAAACGGGCGACGGCCGCGCAATCGCGCGGTCGCCGTTTGGCGCCGGGAAGCTCTACTCCGCGGGCTTGGGCGCCGTGGCGATGGCGTGCACGTCCTTCTCGCTGGGCAGCAGCGACAGCGCGAGGAACGAACAGAAGGCCACGCCGGCGAGCACCGACAGCAGCACGGGGAAGCCGGCGTCCTTCACCGCCGGACCGATGAGCGCAACGACGAAGGAGCTGACGCCGAACCCGATCGCGAGGCGAACGCCGGTGACCCGGCTGCGCATGCGGTCGTCGATGTAGCGCACGATCATGGCATCCGTGAATGGTATGGCGCCGAACACCAGCAGCATGAATGCGATGGCAGTGAGGAAGAGCGCCCAGCCCTCGACCTGCGAGGCGAGCAGGAACAGCGGGACCTGAAGCAGCACGATCGGCAGGTAGATGTTCTTCAGCGGGTAGCGATCGATGAGCTTGCCGACCACGAGCTGGGCGAGCGAGGCCAGTGAGAAGATGATGAACAGCATCGTGGCCAGCATCGCCGGATCCTGAGCGATGCTCCTGGCGCGGTTGGCCAGCAATTCGCCGTTCCCGTTGGTCGTGAAGTTGAAGATGATGCTGCCGGTCACCGCCGTGAAGGTCATGATGGCGAAGACCCGCGCCATAACCGAGGGCGGCAGGTCGAGCATCTTGGCCTTGCGCTTGGCCGGTGCCTCTTCCTCGCGCGGCACCAGCGCCACGAAGGCTACGGCGCAGATCAGGCAGATGACGCCGGGGATGATGAACGCCGCCTGCCAGCCGAAGCGCTGGGCAATGTAGACCGAGAGACCGGCCGCAATGGCGATGCCCATGTTGCCGGCCAGGCCGTTCACGCCGATCGTGAAACCCGGGTTCTTGGCTTTCTGCACCAGCATCGGGATGCCGACCGGGTGATAGATCGAGGCGAAGGCGCCCATAAGGGTCAGGGCCGCGCCGATCTGCCATTTGTTCGTGCACAGCGCGATGATCAGCGCTGAGACGCCCATGCCGGCGAAGAAGATCACCATCATGATCCAGCGGCCCCAATGGTCGCCGAGCCGGCCGCTGACGATCGAGCCCGCGCCGAACATGAAGAGCGCGCCATAATTGAACGGCGTGAGCTCCGTCCATTCGACGCCCCACACGCCGGCGATCACGCCCCAGGAATAGGCGAAGACCACCAGTATCCAGTGATCCATGGCGTGGCCGATATTGAGCAGAATCGAGGTGGGACTGGCGTGGCTCATCTTGTCGTTCCTCCAGGCCGTCGAGACTAGGCTTGGTTTGCCTGTCTGGCTTGCGCTATGTTGCCAACAAATGTCGCGAAAGAGCCAAACCGTCCGGTCGACGGACCCGGAAGACTACCAGCAGGTGCCGAGGGCGGTCGCGGCCATGCCCAAGGATTTCGCCGACGGGTTCGAGATCGCGCCGCACCGCCATCGCCGCGCCCAGTTGATCTATGCCACCGCCGACACGATGCGTATTTCCACCGAGGAAGCCGTCTGGGTGGTCCCGCCGCAGCGTGCGCTGTGGATGCCGCCCGGCGTGCGCCATTCGATCACCATGTCCGGCGACGTGACGATGCGCACTCTCTATCTGCGCCAGGACGCGGCTGCGGGAATGCCGACGGTCTGCCGGGTCCTGCACATCTCTCCCCTGCTGCGCGAACTCATCGTGCGTGCGACCGAATTGCCCATTCACTACGACGAGCGCGGCGCGGCGGGCCATGTCGTGGCGCTGATCCTCGACGAACTGCACCGCGAACCGTCGCTGCCGCTGCACCTGCCGATGCCGCGAGACAAGCGTCTGCATCGTCTCTGCTCTGTCCTGCTCGCCCAGCCGGGCGACCAGCGCACCCTGGAAGACTGGGCCACTTGGGCGAACGCGAGCGCGCGGACGCTGGCGCGCCTGTTCCAGGCGGAGACGGGTCTCACCTTCGGGGCGTGGCGCCAGCAGGCACGTGTGCTCGAGGCGATGGGCCGGCTGGGCGGTGGCCAAGCCGTCACCGAAGTCGCCCTCGAACTCGGCTACGACAGCGTCAGCGCCTTCAGCGCGATGTTCCGGCGCGCCTCGGGCGCCTCCCCCAGCGCCTACAGGCCCCTGCGCTAAGACCCTCTGCCTGGTGCGGGATTTCCCGCACGATTGCAAATGGTTAGCGCTTGACGCTGGACGGTAATAATCCCCCAATGCGCCCCCCGTTTAGGGTAATCTAAATCGTCGTTTACCTGACTTGTCTGCCGCCGCTCCCGCTGCCGCCTGGAGTTAATGTTGAAGCCCACTGACATCGCCAATCCCGACTACTTCCACAAAGTCGTCGATTGCCAATGGGCCTGTCCTGCCCATACCCCTGTTCCCGAGTACATCAGGCTGATCGCGCACGGACGCTATTCCGACGCGTACATGATCAACTGGAAGTCCAACGTCTTTCCGGGAATCCTCGGCCGCACCTGCGACCGCCCCTGTGAGCCAGCCTGTCGCCGTAGCCGTGTCGAGGACGAGAACCTCGTCAAGGGCAAGAAGGAACCGGTCGCGATCTGCCGCTTGAAGCGCGTCGCCGCCGACTACAAGGACGACGACATCGCCGCGCGCATGCCGAAGGCGCCAGCCAAGAACGGCAAGCGCGTGGCCTGCATCGGCGGCGGCCCCTCCTCGCTCACCGTGGCGCGCGACCTCGCGGTGCTGGGCTACGAGATCGTGATCTACGACCAGGACCCCAAGCTCGGGGGATTCATCCGCACGCAGATCCCGCACTTCCGCCTGCCAGAGTCGGTGATCGACGAGGAAGTCGGCTACATCACCGGCATCGGCAATGTCGAGTTCCGCCACAAGCGGGTCGACTCGCTCAAGGCGGTCTTGGCCGAGGGCTACGACGCGGTGTTCGTGGGCTCCGGTGCGCCCCGCGGCCGCGATCTCGACGTGCCCGGCCGCAAGGAAGCCGCGGCCAACATCCATATCGGCCTCGACTGGCTGTCGTCGGTCTCGTTCGGCCACATCGACAAGGTCGGCAGGCGCGTAATCGTCCTGGGCGGCGGCAACACCGCGATGGACTGCTGCCGCACCGCCCGCCGCCTGGGCGGCGAGGACGTAAAGGTGATCGTCCGCTCCGGCTTCGACGAGATGAAGGCGTCGCCGTGGGAGAAGGAGGACGCGATCGGCGAGGACATTCCCATCCTCAACATGCTCGTGCCGAAGGAAGTCCGCCACGAGGGCGGCAAGATCCAGGGCGTGCTGTTCGAGAAGGTGGTCGCGAAGTATGACGACAAGGGCCGCCGCTCCCTGGTCCCGTCGGGCGAGCCCGACGAGTTCTACGAGTGCGACGACGTGCTGGTCGCGATCGGCCAGGAGAACGCCTTCCCCTGGATCGAGAAGGACGCCGGCATCGAGTTCGACAAATGGGGCCTGCCCCAGCTCAACGAGAAGACCTTCGCCAGCACGCATCCGAAGGTGTTCTTCGGCGGCGACGCGGCGTTCGGCCCCAAGAACATCATCTGGGCGGCGGCGCATGGCCATGAGGCCGCGACCTCCATCCACAAGATGCTGATCGGCGAGAACCCCGAGGAGCGTCCGGCGCCCGGCGTCAACGTCGCCAGCCAGAAGATGGGCATCCACGAGTGGAGCTACGACAACGCCCCCACCATCGACCATCGCTTCAAGGTGCCGCATCGCCCCAAGCAGGAGGCGCTGAAGGACATCATGGCCGAGGTCGAGTTGGGCTTCGATCCGCAACTCGCCTTCAAGGAGGCGCAGCGCTGCCTCAACTGCGACGTTCAGACGGTGTTCAGCGGCCAGCTCTGCATCGAATGCGACGCCTGCGTCGACATCTGCCCGATGGATTGCATCACCTTCACCGAGAACGGTGAGGAGAAGGATCTGCGCTCGCGCCTCACCGCGCCGGCGATGAACCCGACGCAGGACCTCTATATCGGCGACGGCCTCAAGACCCAGCGGATCATGGTCAAGGACGAGGATGTCTGCCTGCATTGCGGGCTCTGCGCCGAACGCTGCCCGACCGGCGCATGGGATATGCGCAAGTACTACATCGAAATGACACACGCGGAGCACGCATGCCGCAAGCAATAGCCGCCGTTAACGATTTCGTCGTCAAGTTCGCGAACGTCAACGGATCCGGATCGGCCTCGGCCAACGAGCTCTTCGCCCGATCGATCCTGCGCATGGGCGTGCCCGTCAGCCCGCGCAACATCTTCCCCTCGAACATCCAGGGCCTGCCGACCTGGTACGAGGTGCGCGTGACGGAGAAGGGTTATCTCGGACGGCGCGGCGGCGTCGACATGATGGTCGCCATGAACCCGCAGACCTGGGCCGAGGACGTGAAGGAGATCACGCCCGGAGGCTACCTGTTCTACGATTCGACCAAGCCGATGCCCTCGTCGATGTTCCGCGAGGACATCAACGTGATCGGCGTGCCGCTGACGGCGATCACCAACGCCACCTACACCGACGCTCGCCAGCGGCAGCTCTTCAAGAACATCATCTATGTCGGTGCGCTCTCCGTGCTGCTCGACATCGACGAGAAGCAGATTCAGCGGCTGTTCAGCGAGCAGTTCAAGGGCAAGGAAAAACTCATCGATTCCAACGTGAAGGCGATGAACCTCGGCCGCGACTGGGTTAAGCAGCACGTCGATCCCGACCTGGTGAAGCTGAAGGTTCGCCACGCCGACAATGTCGGCGACCGCATCTTCGTCGAGGGCAACAGCGCCGCCGCGCTGGGCGCCGTCTATGGCGGTGCCACGGTCTGCGCCTGGTATCCGATCACGCCCTCGTCGTCGCTTGCCGAGGCGTTCCAGAGCCATTGCAAGAAATTCCGGCACGACAAGGAGACGGGCAAGGCCAAGTACGCGATCGTGCAGGCCGAGGACGAGCTCGCCTCGATCGGCATGGTGATCGGCGCCGCCTGGAACGGCGCGCGCTCCTTCACCGCCACGTCCGGCCCCGGCATCTCGCTGATGACCGAGTTTATCGGCCTCGCCTACTTCGCCGAAGTCCCGGCGGTGCTGGTGAACGTACAGCGCGGCGGTCCCTCGACCGGCATGCCGACCCGCACGCAGCAGTCGGACCTGCTGGGCTGCGCCTATGCCTCGAACGGCGACACCAAGCACGTGCTGCTGTTCCCCGAGGATCCGCGCGAGTGCTTCGAGTTCACGGCCGATGCGCTCGACCTCGCCGACCGGCTGCAGACGCCGATCTTCGTCATGACCGATCTCGACATCGGCATGAACCATCGCCTATGCAAGCCGTTCACCTGGGACGAGAACCGCGTGCTCGATCGCGGCAAGGTGATGACCGCCGAGGACCTCGAGGCCGGCAAGACGTTTGGCCGCTACCTCGACGTCGACGGCGACGGCATCCCCTTCCGCACCTATCCCGGCACGCATCCGACCAAGGGCTCCTACTTCACGCGCGGCACGACCAAGGACGAGTTCGCGCGCTACTCGGAGGAAGGCCCCGTCTATGTGCGCAACATGGAGCGGTTGCAGAAGAAGTGGGAGACGGCGAAGAAGATCGCGCCGCAGCCACTGCGCTATTCCTCGCCCAAGCCGACCCGCTTCGGCGTGATCTACTTCGGCTCGACCAGCCCGGCGATGGACGAGGCGCTCGATCATCTCGAGGCGGAGGGCCATCACGTCAACGCGCTGCGCGTGCGCTCCTTCCCCTTCGCGCAGAGCGTCGAGGATTTCATCCACGAGCACGACCGCGTCTTCGTCGTCGAGCAGAACCGCGACGCGCAGCTGCGCACCATGTTGCTCAGCGAGTACACGCTCGACGCGCGCAAGATCGTGCCCGTCCTGCACTATGACGGCACGCCGATCACGGCGCGCTTCATCGCGACCGACATCGCCACGAAGCTCGGTCAGTTCAAGGTTGTCCCGTTCGACAAGGCCGCGTCATGACCTACATCGCCAAGCCCCGTCTCCATCACCCCTCGCTGGTCAAGAACAAGGCCGGCTACACCCGCCGCGACTACGAGGGCGCCGTCTCGACGCTGTGCGCCGGCTGCGGCCACGACTCGATCAGCGCCGCGATCATCCAGGCCTGCTACGAGCTCGACATCCTGCCGCACCAGGTTGCCAAGCTCTCCGGCATCGGCTGCTCGTCCAAGGCGCCGACCTACTTCGTGGGCGCCAGCCACGGCTTCAACACCGTGCACGGCCGCATGCCGTCGGTGATGACCGGCGCCAACCTCGCCAACCGCGACCTGATCTACCTGGGCGTGTCGGGCGACGGCGATTCCGCCTCGATCGGCCTCGGCCAGTTCGCCCACGTCATGCGGCGCGGCGTGAACATGACCTACATCGTGATGAACAACGGCGTGTACGGCCTCACCAAGGGCCAGTTCTCCGCCACCGCCGACAAGGGCTCGATCAGCAAGAAGGGCGTCGCCAATTCCGACTCCTCGATCGACATGGTGTCGCTGGCCATCCTGATGGGCGCCACCTTCGTCGGCCGCTCCTTCTCGGGCGACAAGCACCAGCTGGTGCCGCTGATCAAGGCGGCTATGGATCACAAGGGCGCGGCCTTCCTCGACGTCATCAGCCCCTGCGTCGCCTTCAACAACCATGCCGGCTCGACCAAGAGCTACGACTATGTTCGTGAGCACAACGAGGCGCTGAACCGCATCGACTTCATCGAGACCCGCGAGGAGATCACCACCTCCTACGATCCCGGCACCACGAAGATCGTGCAGCAGCACGACGGCTCGGTCCTGCGCCTGCGCAAACTCGGCGAGGACTACGACCCGTCCGACAAAGTCGCCGCGATGAAGCGCATCCAGGAAGGCATGCATGCCGGCGAGGTCGTCACCGGTCTCCTCTACGTCGATCCGACGCCGAGCGACCTGCACGCCAACCTGAACACGGTCGACGTGCCGCTGAATACCCTGAACGCCCCGGAGCTCTGCCCTGGCACCTCCGCTCTCGACAAGATCAACGCCAGCCTGCGTTAGTCCGCTGTATCAATGGAGTGCGCCACTCCAGTGCGCGCTCCATTTCTAGAGGTCGACCCGCTCCTCGGCGACCGACTTGCGCTTTTCCATGTTGAAGCGGCCCGCATAGATCGGCCGCTCGCCAGTCGTTGGGCCGGGATACTGCACGATCAGGATCTCGCCGCCGGTCTCGGTCCTGAATTCGCCCTCGAAATGCGGGTCGGGATGATAGAGCATCGTGCCCGGTGTGCAGGTGCGGCCGTCGATGACGAAGTCGCCCTTCAGCACGAGCCAGACCTGGGCGAAGCCGTGATAGTGCTCGGGATGGTATGCCCCCGGCTCCAGCCGCAGGATGCCGGCGTTGGGCTGCGTCGGGTCCTCGGGCCGAGGATGGAACAGCATCTTGCCGGTCTCGCCCGTCCAGCGGATCGTCTCCCAGTCGACCTGGTCGAGATGGCGCACCTGGTAGGGCTTGTGATCGCGGCGCGACGCCTCGCGCGTCGTGGCCAGGCCTGCATTGGCCGCCGCCGTGTCGGGAACGTGCTTGCTCATGGCGTGCATTCCTCCTTCGGATTGTCTTGCTTGTGCTTGGGCGACGAGAGACACCACCAGTCCGGCACCTCGGCTGCATCGGCGGGCTTCGCCACCGACATCAGCACCTGCGCCTGCCCGCGCCCGGCATTCTCCGCCCGATGCGGCTGCTGCGAATCGATCAGGATTCCGTCCCCCGCCTTCAGCAGGTGCCGTTCGGCGCCGACGTGGAACAGCACCTCGCCCGACAGCACGTAGCAATGCTCCTGTCCGGGATGCGAGACGGTCGCCTCCATGCCATTGGCGCGCGGGAAGACGAGATGGAAGACCTCCATGCGATCGAGCGGCGCACCGCCCCCGAGATGGCGCCAGTGGTAGCCCGTGGCCGCCACTTCCTGCAGCGCACCCTCGCCGCCCCGGTGAACGGCGACCATCGTCTTGGCCGGCGCCGCCTCGCTGGGGAACAACTCGTGCAATCCGAGCCCCAGCGCGTCGGCGAGCTGGATGAGGTTGGCGATCGAGGCCGCCGCCTGGCCGCGTTCGAGCTTCGACAGGAAGCCCTCGGAGAGGCCGGCCCGGCCGGCGACCTGGGCCAAGGTGAGGCCGGCGCCCGTCCGCGCGCTGCGCAGGCGGCGGCCGATGTCACGGGTGGTCTCGGCGATACGGTTGGTCGATCTGCTCATGCCCTCTCATGGACCAGACTTTCATTTATGGCAAGTTCTCTTTCTCCACTGGCACGCGCTGAAATCGCGTAGGCTCTCGCCCATGGACGACACCGCGACGGGGTTTCGCCTGGGCGAGGCCGGCTTCTTCCCGTGGGGCACGCGCTTCGACGCCGTGGTCCGCGACTTCGAAGGCAGGGGCTATGCGAGTCGGCCCCTGCCCTGCCGCGAGGCCTATGGCTTCGCGACCCGATCGGCGGAGCCTTCGGCGCCGCGGCCTGACCGGCCGGTGCTGACCGTCACATACGAGCTGGCCGCCACCGCCCATCCCGCCCGCGACCTGTTCGCCCCGTTGGTGATGCGCCTCGGAGCGCCGCAGACGATCGAGCGCGACGAGCTTTCGCCACACGCAAGCTCGCCCGACCATGTGGTGCTCCACGCCAACTGGCGGACGACCGACGGTATCCCCATCGGCCTCTCGCTCTACGGCGCGCCGCGGGCCACGCGCTTCGGCGATAGCGCGGGTTCGCTCTATCTGAGCTGGGGCGATCTCGAAGCAGCGGCCGCGCCTTGGATCGCCGAGTGGCAGGCCACCAACGAAGCGGTCGCGCAGGCCGCCGGCTCGCCCGGCAGCATCGCCCGGTTCAGCTTCGACTACGACGTGCGCGCGAGCGATGCGAACGACCCGCTGCGGATCGCCAATCGCTGCCTCAGCGCACCGGAGCTGCTCGACACGCCACGCTCGATTGCGCACGGCCTGGGTGACCGTGGCTTCGCCCTGTGGAGCGACGCAGCGGGCACGCGCTGGCACCTCTCGACGTCCGCCTGCACGATCGTGCTGGGCGGACCGGATACCTGCCGGGTCAGGGTCGCCAGCGTGGAGCCGGCACGCGGCGGCGGCTTCTTGTCGATCGACATCGGCGGCTGGTGGGCGCGCGACGCCTGGAAATCGCACACGATCGAGGAGGCCGTGCAAGCCCTAGAGCGCGTGCCCGGCCTCACCATCGAACGATCCTCAGGTCACGACGTTTAGCGTTCCCGTCTCGCCCGGCGCGCGCTTCAGGTCGAGGCGCGTGGCGTGCCATTCGCGCAGCGACGGCCGGTGGCCGATCGAGACCACCGTGGCCTGCGGCAGGCACTCCTTCAGCACACCATAGACCGCCGCCTCGTTCGCCTCGTCGAGCGACGCCGTGGCCTCGTCGAGGAACAGCCAGTCGGGCTTGAAGACCAGCGCCCGCGCGATCGCGAGCCGCTGCTGCTCGCCGCCCGACAGGATGTTGCTCCAGTGCGCTTCCTCGTCGAGGCGGCCGGCCAGATGACCGAGCCGTGCCGCTTCCAGCGCCTGCACGATCTCGGCATCGTTGGCCGTGGAATTCTCGTCGGGATACTTCACGGCATCGCGCAGGGTGGCGATCGGGATGTAGGGCTTCTGCGGCAGGAAGAGCACGCGCGCGCCGGCCGGGATCAGCACCCGCCCTCGGCCGAACGGCCAGATCCCCGCCATCGCCCTGAACAGGGTACTCTTGCCCGAGCCGCTCGACCCGGAGATCAGCGTCCAGGCGCCCTTCGGCAGGGTAAGGTCCAGGCCCTTCAGCAGGGTCTGGCCCGTCGGCAGGGCCAGATCGAGCCCGGCCGTGCCGACATCGGCCCGGCCCGCCTCGGGCGTGACAGTGATGTTCTCGGGCGGCTTCTCGTCGATCGCGGTCTGCAGCCCCTTCAGACGGTCCATCACCGCGCGCAGCTCGGCGACGTTGGTGTAATTGTCGATGAAGAAGGACAGCGCCGACTGCACCTGGCCGAAGGCCTGCGCCGTCTGCATGACGACGCCCAGCGTGATCGCGCCGGCGAAGAAGCGCGGTGCCGTCACGAGATAGGGGAAGATGATCGCGAGCTGGCCGTAGCCGATCTGGTAGAAGACCAGCTGCATCTCGGTCACCAGCACGCGCCAGGCATTGTTGAACACGTCGGTGAACCGTTCCTCAAGCACCGCGTTCTCGCGCGGCTCGCCGCGATAGAGCGCGATGCCCTCGGCATTCTCGCGCACCCGCATCAGGCCAAAGCGAAAGTTCGCCTCGTAGCGCTGCTGCAGGAAGTTGAGCGGGATCAGTCGCCGGCCGACCAGGTTGGCGAGCCAAGTGCCGAGGAAGGCGTAGATCAGCGCCGCCCACACCATGTAGCCCGGGATCACCACGTCGAGGCCGATGAAGGCCAGGGACATCGGCCCCGAGAGCTGCCACAGGATGAACAGGAACGAGATCAGCGTCGCCACCGCGCTGATCAGACCGAGCAGCAGCGTCATCGTGTAGAAGCCCAGCAGCCGCAGATCCTCGGAGATGCGCTGGTCGGCGTTGTCGACCTTGCGCTCGAGCTCGATACGGTAATAGCCGCGGCCGTCGAGCCAGTGTTCGAGATAGTGCCCGGTGAGCCATCGCCGCCACCGCAGGCGCAGATAGGGGCTGACCAGCCCGCGCGCCACGCCGAAGGCAATGGCGAGCGCCGCTATCCAGCCGAAATTGCCCATTTCGGTCCAGAACGCCGCCTCGTCCTTGTTCTGCAGGCTGTCGTAGAAGCGCCGGTTCCACTCGCTGAAGGCGACGTTCACCGTCACGCTCGCCAGGGTAAGCCCGATCGCGCCGACCAGCAGGACGATGGCGATCCAGCGCTCCCTAGAGCGGAAATAGGGAATGACCAGACGCCACCAGTCGCCCAGATAGGAACTCACGCTCTTCATGCAGGGAATCCTTTCGGGGCGGCACACTGCCCCAGACAGCGCGACGATGACAACGGCGCCCGCGGCGGCTATAGCGCCGCACGATGGATGCCACCCCTCTCGCTTCCCGCCGCGCCGCCGTCGATGTGATGATGGCCTGCCTCGACAAGGGCCAGCCACTCGACGATGCGCTGGGCCAGCATCGCGGCTTCGCCGCCCTCGACCCGCGCGACCGCGCCTTCGTGCGCCTGCTGCTGGCCACCACCCTGCGCCACCTGGGCGAGATCGAGGGCGTGCTGTCCGGCCTGATCACCAAGCCCCTGGAGGGCGCCAACGCGGTCGGCCGCCAAGTGCTGCGCCTCGGCGCCGCCCAGCTGATGTTCCTCGGCACCCCGCCCCATGCGGCGGTCGATACCTCGGTGCGCTTGGTCGAGGATGCCGGGCTGCATCACCTCAAGGGACTGACCAACGCCGTGCTGCGCCGGATCTCGCGCGACGGCGACGCGTTGCTGGTGGATCGCGACCCCGCCCGCCTCAACACGCCGCGCTGGCTGTGGGAAAGCTGGATCCACGCCTATGGCGAGGATGCGACGCGCGCCATTGCCTCGGCTCATCTGCACGAGGCGCCGCTCGACCTGACCGTGCGCCGGGATGCCGATCACTGGGCGACCCAGCTCGAAGCGGAGAAGCTCCCGACCGGCACGCTGCGGCGGAAGGGCGGCGGCCACATCGCCGAACTGCCGGGATTTGCCGAGGGTATCTGGTGGGTGCAGGACGCTGCCGCCGCCCTGCCCGCGCGGCTCCTGGGCGACGTCACCGACAAGCGCGTCGCGGATCTCTGTGCCGCCCCCGGCGGCAAGACGATGCAGCTCTGCGCCGCGGGCGCCAAGGTGACGGCAGTCGACATCTCCGCCCGCCGCATGACGCGGCTGGGCGAGAACCTTGCGCGCGCCGGCCTCCAGGCCGAACTCGTTACCGCCGATGCCAGCAAATGGACGCCGACGGAGAGGTTCGACGCCATCCTGCTCGACGCGCCCTGCTCGGGCACCGGCACCCTGCGCCGCCATCCCGACATCGCCTGGCTGAAGGACGAGGAGGATGTGGCGCGGCTCAATGTGACCCAGGACCGCCTGCTGGCGCACGCGCTCGGCCTGCTCAAACCGGGCGGCACGCTCGTCTATGCGGTCTGCTCGCTGCAGGAGGATGAGGGCATTGAACGAATCAACGGCATCCTCGTCCGCAATCCGCAGGTGAAGCGCGTGCGAGTCACGCCGGCGGAACTGCCGGGCCTCGAAGACGCCATCACCCCGCGCGGCGACGTCCGCACCCTGCCCTTCATGTGGTCCGAGCGCGGCGGCCTCGACGGGTTTTACGTCGCGCGCCTGACAGCATAGCTGGGGGCGCGCCCCCGGTGATCAGATTCTCGAGCTCGGGCTGTAGAACGGCTGGTGCTTCGAGGGGTCCATGTAGTTCTCGTAGAACTTGCGGGCGTGCGGCAGCAGGGCGACCGAGAGCTTGCGGCGCTCGACCTCGTCGTCGGCCAGGGCCTTGCCCAGATCGTCGTGCAGCGCCTTCAGGGCCGCAGTCCTGTCGACCTTGGTGAACGTTCCGTCCTTGTAGATTACCTCGCCGTCGCACATCGTCATGGTGACGGCCTGTTGCTTGGCACGCTGAACCACCGCATCGAGTGTCGGTGTCATCTCGTCGAGATAGGGATAGGCCACGCTCTCCCAGTCGATCAGCACCATATCGGCCGCCTTGCCGACTTCCAGCGTGCCGATGCTCTCGCCGAACGGCGTCGTCTTCGCACCGCCGACCGTCGCCATGCGCAGCACCTGCGCCATGGTCGGCACGTCGGCCTCGACCATGCCGGGCACGCGATGGGCACGCAGGACCAGCTTCAGTTCCTGCAGCATGTCGCGGTCGTCGTTGATCCCGGCCTCGTCGAGGCCGATCGCGGTGTTGATGCCCTTCTTCTCGAAGTGGTTGAGCGCCGCCACACCCGAGCGAAGGCGGAAGTTGGACGAACAGTTGTGGCAGACGCAGCCCCTCGCCTCGGCCAACCGGTCGATGTCCTTCTCGTTCAGCCACACACCGTGGCCCAGTGTCAGGCGCTCGTTCACCATGCCGAAGCGGTCGATGTATTCCAGCGCCGTGCAGTTGCCGCGCCGCCAGGCATATTCCTTCTGGTAGGCGGTCTCGAGCAGGTGCATGTGCATCGGCACGTTGTACTGGGCCGAGGCCTCGCTCAGCTTGGTCAGCGCCGTGTCGGAACACCAGTGCAGGTTGGCCGGCGCCAGCTGGATCTTCACCCGGCGCTTGTTGTGATGCTGCGAATGGAACGACTTGAACATGTCCATCGCATCGTCGAGGCCCATCTTGAAGCGGTCGAACCAGCGCTGCATCGGCCCCTGCAGCTCCGCGGGCAGGCTGCGCACGAATTCCTCGTCCGCCTGGTAGACGAGCCGGTTCTGGTCGCGCACCGCGTAACAGTAGCTGACCCGCATGCCGACGTCCTCATAGGCCCGGATCGTATCGTTGGCGCGCTTCTCGACATCCGGCAGCGTGCCGGGCATCCAGCCTTGGATGTGCTGCACCGTCGTGATGCCCGAGCCGATCATCTCGAAGGCCGAGTAGAGCGTGTCGAGATAGAGATCGACATTGCGGATCACCATGCGGGTGATGAACCACAGTTCCAGCGGCATGTCGGGCGAGCCGAGTTGCACCGGCGTAAGGCCGACATGGTGGTGGCCGTTGACGAATCCCGGCAGCAGGATCTCCTTCCCCGTGCCGATCACCGGCACGGTCGGATACTTGGCGTGCAGGTCGTCATAGCTGCCGACGGCGACGATGACGCCGTCCTCCTGCAACACCGCCCCGTCCTTCACCTCGTTCCAGGTGAACCGGTCCTTGGTGCCCGTGATGGCAGCGCGGCTGCGGATGAGGCTGGTGGCCATGGTCGGCTTCTCCTTCGTCTGGGGTCTGGTTCAAGCGGTGGCGGCGAGCGCTTCCTGCTCGGCGAAGGCGCGGTCGACTTCGTCGCGAAGCAGGTCGGTTAGCCGGATGCGGAGATCTTCCGCCTCGCGCGAGAAGAGATTGCGCGGCCGCGGCATGTCGATCGGGACGATGGTCTTGATGCGGCCGGGCCGCGAGGTAAACACGACGACCCGGTCGGCCAGCGCCACCGCCTCGTCGATATGGTGGGTGACGAACAGCACCGAGGCACCGGAATCGCGCCACACGTCGAGCAGGAAGTCCTGCATGCGGGCGCGTGTCTGGACGTCCAGCGCGGCGAAGGGCTCGTCCATCAGCAGAACCCTGGGCCGCATGGCGAGCGCACGCGCCACGGCGACCCTCTGGCGCATGCCCCCGGACAGTTCATCCGGCCGCTTGTCCATCGCGGCCTTGAGGCCGACCCGCTGCAGCGCCTCGGCTGCGACGCGGCGGCGCTCGTCCTTGCTGGCGCCGCGGATCGACAGGCCGAAGCTCACATTCTCCCACACGGTCAGCCACGGGAAGAGCGAGGTCTCCTGAAAGATCAGGCTGCGCTCGGGCGACGGCATGTCCACCAGGTCGCCGAACGACCAGAGCCGCCCCTCGGTCGCATCCTCAAGACCGGCAATCAGGTAGAGCAAGGTGCTCTTGCCGCAGCCCGAGGGACCGAGGAAGACCACGAACTCGCCCGGCGCGACATCCAGGTCGATGTCGGTCAGGGCATTGTGGGCGCGCTTCGTTCCCGCCGCCCAGGTCTTGCCGATGCCTCGGCAGACCACGGCGTCTCTCGAAGAAAAATGCGGGGCGTCTTCAAAGGACACGCAGTCTCTCCACGGTGTCGGGCAGCCAGTACAAGATGCGCCGTTGCGCCAGCCGAAGCAGCCAGTCGAAGGTGAAGCCCAGCAGGCCGATCACGGCGATGGTGAAGAACACCAGCGACGGATTGAAGGTATTGCGCGCCAGCATGATCACCTGGCCCATGCCGTAGCCCACGCCCGTCGATTCCGCGACGAGCACCACCATCCAGGCGCCGAACAGGTTCATGCGCAGCACCTGGAGCATGCCCGGCAGGATGGCGGGCACGATGACCCGGGTATAGATCTGTGCCTTGGAGGCACCCATGGTGCGCGCCACGTTGATCAGGTTGGTGTTCACCGTATCGATCTGGTTGATCGTCGCCAGCACCATGTGGAAGAACAGCGCCACCACGACCATGAAGATGGCGGGCGCATTGCCAATTCCGAACAGGAAGATCGCGACCGGCAGCCAGGCGATCGGCGATACCGGCGACAGTAGTGTGATGGTGGGCAGTACGAGACGGTCGAAGAAGCGGTAGTAGCGGATCAGCACACCGACCCCGATCGCCAGCACGGAGGCGATGATGAGCCCAACGAACACACGCGCCGTCGTGGCGGCACCGGTGATCAGCACCGCCTCGAAGGCCGACGGGCCTTCGGCCATCGACTGGCCGACCTGCCAGCGCGTGGCCGTGTTGAAGTAGCGGCCCTGCTCGCCGATATTGTCGAGGAAGATATGGGGCGGCGGCAGCAGCTTCTCGTCGGCCCAGCCCATCGCCCAGCATAGTTCCCACAGGCCGGCGAACAGGCTAATCGAGAGGCAGGTCCACCAAATCCTGGCCAGCCAGTCGAGGCCGGCCATCGAGGCCAGCAGCCTCGAAGCCGCCGCCGGACGGGATGCTCCGGCGGCGACGCCCGAGGAATCGCTGTCGCGTGTGACGACAGCCATCAGGCGGACTTGTACTTGAGCTTGCCGTAGAGGTCGGGATTCTCCTTGATCACCGCCTCGAGCATGGTCCAGTCGATGGCGTCGCGGCCGGGCTTTTTCTTGATGTAGCCCATCTCCATGACACTGTCGGTGCGCTGCAGGATGAAGTCGGTCTGGCTGCGCGCGTCTACCACTGCGGGCTGCTTACCCTGGGCGATCTTCGCGTTCTCCATCGACGTCTTGTAGTACCTGCCGACCAGTTCCTTCAGAACCGCCTCGGTCTGGGTCTCGGCATCCAGCTGGGCCTGCATCATGCTCTTGATGATCGCCTTCAGGCCAGCCGGATTGTCCTTGATCAGGCTCGCCCGCGCCGCGAGGACGCAATCGGTGTAGCCCTTGCCGTAGAGGTCGACGCCGTTGGTCAGCATGACCGCGCCCTTGACGTCGGCCACCAGCGCCGAGGCATAGGGCTCGATCGTGCAGATCCAGTCGAGAGCGCCCGCCTTGAAGGCCTCGACCGCCTCGGGCGTGTTGCCCATGTAGCGCACCTTCACGTCCTTGAAGGAGATCTTGTGCTTCTTCAGGTAGTCGTAGGGCATGACTTCCAGCGTATCCATCTGGAAGGTACCGAGCGTCTTGCCTTTGAGTTTTTCCGGCGAGTCGAGACCGGGCCTCGCCACGATGGCGCAGCCTTCGACACCGCCGCCGGCCACGATCTTGACCGGCGCGCCCTTGTCATGGAGTGCCATGAAGCTGGTATAGGGCATCAGGCCGATATCGACCTGGCCCATGCCGAGGAACGTCACCATCTCGGCCGAGGTGGGCGTATTGATGAAGATCAACTCGGTGCCCGCCGCCTTGGCATATTGCCGCGAGTGGGCGAGAAAGAGATTGAGGTTGCAGAAGCCGCTGCCATGGGTCGACTTGATCCCGGTGGCGGCATGGGCCGGGCCGCCCATTAACATGCCCGGACCGGCCGCCATGGTGATGGTACTGACCGCAGCCGCGCCTTTCAGGAACCCGCGACGGGACGGCGCGACGGCGCCGGCGAAGTTCATCTTCGAGAAAGTCGGGAAATGCGTACAGCCGATGCGTTCACACATGGAGGGCCTCCTCGGGCAGCGGAGAATTGTTGGATGGGGACTGCTGGCTTGGGCGAGTCTGCGACTGACAACTCCTTGTCGGTCGCCAATCGGTGCGACCGTCCTCAAAGGTGCCGGCACGCCAACCGAGAAGAATCGCGCTAGCGCGATTCTGCGCTGCTGATTCTCAAGCAAGTGCTATGCCACCGTGAAAACGCAGCAATAACGGTGGGCGCCCGCAGCCTGGCGGCGCGATCTCAGGTCAATTCCTGATCAGGCGCGCTATTTCTTGATCAGCGCGCGATGTCGCTGGCGTTCGATATGCCCGAGATAGAGGCCCGAGCAGATGATCACGCCGGCGCCGACCCAGGTCCAGAAGTCGGGAAAGTCGCCGAACACGAGATAGCCCAGCAGGGCGGCGCCGAGCAGTTGCACGTAGTTGAACGGCGCCACGACGGCAGCCGGTGCCTGGCTGTAGGCGATGGTCAGGAAGTAGTGTCCGACGCCGGCCATGATGCCCATGCCGACGAACAGCACCCAGTGCCAGCCGAAAGTCGGCGTCACCCATTCGAACGGCAGCATCGGCAGGGCCACCGCGGTGCCCACGATCGTGGCCATCGTGGCCGAGGCATCGGGCCGCTCCGCCTGTCCGTAGCGCCTGGAGAAGAGCTGGTAGAGCGAGCTCGAGATCGTGCTGCCGACGATCCACAGCGAATGCCACTCGAAATGCGCGGAGCCGGGCCGCACTACGATCAGGGCGCCGACGAAACCGACCATCACGGCAGCCCAGCGCTTCGGGCCGACCGGCTCACCCAGGAAACTCGACGACAATGCGGTGACGATCAGTGGGCTGGTGAGCGAGATCGAGGCAGCCGAGGCCAGCGGCATGTCGACGATGCCGTGGAAATAGAGGAATGACGACAGGAACAAGAGCAGGCCGCGCACGATCTGGCTCGGCACATTGTGCCAGCGGAACAGCGCCAGCCCCGCCCGCGGCAGGAAGATCGCCATCATGAAGACGAACGCGAAGACATAGCGACCCCAGATCACCTCGATGACTGGATAGGTCTGGCTCAGCGTCTTGGACATGGCGTTCAGGACGGAGAAGCAGAGGACCGAGAAGATGATCGAAAGAATGGCCCGAAGGATCCGGTCGGTCGGCGGGGGCGCTTTGGCACTCATCGGCGGCAACTTAGCCTGCTGGCGCCAGCCAACAAGTGCAGGCGCGGACTAAGCGGTCGCCCGCAGCGCATGGGTCGCTCGGATGATGGCATCACCTCGCGGCCGTCAGGTGCGCAGCTCCTTCGCAAGTTCCTCGTCGGACGGCCACAATAGGAGAGAAACGATCATGAGAATGCCGAGGCCGCCGGTGATGCCGGCAAAGCGGTCGACTCCCGGCATGATGCTGTCCGGCGGCGCCAGCCCCTGCACCATCGTGACCACGAAGACGAAGGCGAACTGTGTGCCGACATAGGGCACGCCGTGGCGACCCATCTGGATGTGCATGCCTACCCACACGACGCCGCCGATCATTGCGAGCCACCAGAAGAACGACTCGACCTGCAGTGCGAGACAGCCCAGAGCAACGATCCCGCCGAGCATGCAGCCCATGAACCGATGGAACGACTTCTCGGCGACCAGATGGCGCGTCGTCGTGCCGCCGTCGGCGATCAGGGGCGCGGCCATCACGACGGCAATCGTGACCGCCATCTCGCCCACATCCGGCAGGTCCGCCATCACCCAGACGATCATGACCGTGATCACGGAGATAGCAGCCCGAAACCCGTGCAGGACCGACGGCCACTGCGCACCCAGCAAGTGCCGCCACCCCGGTGACGTGGCCGGCGGCTCGGCGTGCCAGTCCTGCAGCAGCTTGGCCGTCACCATCGCGCACGACACGCCGACCGCCACGTCAAGCGTGCGGTAGCAGGCGATCTGGAACGCCTGGGTCGGGTCGTTCAGGCTCATCAAGAGGACGAGGCTGGAGGTGATCGCCATGAACAGCCAGGCCAGCCCGTGCGGACTCACCTGCACGGCAATCACGCCGGCCATTGTGGCGCAGCCCAGGAAAAGACACAGCGCGACCTGGTCGTAGGGCAGCCAGCGAGCCATGACGAATCCCAGCGCGCCACCGGCGATCGTGCCGCTCAACCTCAGCAGGCCACGCCGCACTGAGCCCGCGCCGGTCGACATCAGGGACATGTAGCCGCTGACCACGGCCCACCACGGCGCATCGAGCTGCATGGCCAGCGCGACCACGGTCGTGAGAATAACCGACACCGCCGCAACGGTGCCCATGCGCGCCTGCGCCGGGCGGCTGCCTATATCGGCCAGCTCGCGCCAGAAGCCCGTCAGAGTCCGGTCGAGGAGCCGCGCGCCCTCGCGGAAATCCTCGACGACCGCCCTGCCGTAACGTCCGATCTCCGACACTGTCCTCACGGGAAGATGACGGTGCGCGCGTCGGCACCCATGTAGAGTTTGTAGCCGGGTGGCAGGTCCTCAAGAACGATTGTCACCGGAATGCGGCGTTGCAGGCGAATCCAGTCCGTCGTCGGCGCCACGTAGGGCAGAAGCTTGTCGACGCCGGGGTTGCGACTGAAGCCGCGGGCTATGCCGGTAATGCGCCCCTTGTGGAAGTGCCACGGCGAGCTGTCGAGCCACACCCAGGCCGTGTCGCCAATCTTGAAGTCGCGGATGTAGTACTGCTTGTAGTTGGCCATGATGCGCCAGGCATCCGAATCGACTATGCCGATCAAGGGTACGCCGATCGTGGCCATGTCGCCCTTGCGGAGCGTGAGGTTGGTGATTGCCCCGTTATTCGGTGCATGAACGATGGTGCGGTCGAGGTTCCACTGGGCCGACGCCAGCTGCGCCGTGGCGAGCTCCAACGCCGCCTGATGAGCGCCGATGTCGGTTTCCGCCTTGGCGATGGCGACCGTCGAAATCTTCATCTCTGCCTGAGACCGGCGTAGCTCGTCATTGGCCCGGTCGAGTTCCGCGACTGGCGCGAACTGGCGCTTGGCGAGATCGGAAAACCGGCTCTGTTCCTGGACGGCGTAGGTATGGGCCGATGTCGAGACCTGCAGGGCCGCCTGGGCCAGCGCCAGTTCCTCCTGCGCGACCTTGAGCTGGGCCGCGGCGCGATTGATCTGCGCCTTCCACTGGTTGACCACCAGCTGGAACGGTTCCGGGTCGATCGTGAAGAGCTTGTCGCCGATCCTGACGTCCTGGTTGTCGACGACGTGGACCTCGATGATCTGCCCCGTCACCTGGGGCGCCACCGCCACCAGGTCTGAGCGGACATAGGCGTCGTCGGTATAGGCAACGAAATAGGTGATGACCTCGTACAGGATGAAGAGCCCGAGGATCGTGCCTCCGACCGTGAGCAAGCGATGCAGCCGGCTGGTCTCCACCGCCGGCCTCCCCGCGGGCATCGGCACGGGCGTCGGAGGCGTCATGGCGGCCGACGTCTCGGCAGGGAGCTGTCCGTGAGGAGTCACGTCGGGCGGCATCGCTTCCGCACCGTAGCGCGTCCGGCGTTAGAAGCCCATGCCCTTGATCTTGGCCGCGAGCGCCGAAACGGAGAACGGCTTACCCAGGAGATTCACACCGGCATCGATGACGCCATGGTGAACAATCGCATTGGCCGTGTATCCCGTCATGTAGAGAACCTTGAGGTCGGGCCGCCGCGCCACCGCCGCCCCGGCCAGCTGCCGGCCATTCATGCCGCCCGGCAAACCGACATCGGTGAACAGGAGGACGATGTCGCCGTGCTTCTCGAGGATGCGCAACGCCTGCTCGCCATCGCCGGCTTCATGCACCGCGCAGCCGCATTCCCGGCAGGCGGCGACGGCAAACTCGCGCACGACCGGATCGTCCTCAACCACCAGCACTACCGGCCCCGTACCTTTGGCCGCGCTCACCGACTGCGCGAGTTCGCTTCCGCCCACCGACTCGGCATGGGTGCGTGGCAGGTAGACCTTCACCGTCGAGCCGTGTCCGATTTCACTGTAGATCTTGAGATGGCCGCCGATCTGCTTGACATAGCCATAAGTCATGCTGAGGCCGAGCCCTGTGCCCTGCCCGCGCTGCTTGGTGGTAAAGAACGGCTCGAAGGCCCGCGCGATCGTCTGCTGGTCCATGCCGGTGCCGGTGTCCGAGACGGCGATCATGACAAACTGACCCGGCGTGACCTCGGCATTGGCAGCGGCATAGGCGTCGTCGAGATGGGCGTTCGCTGTTTCGATCGTAAGCGTGCCGCCTCCCGGCATAGCGTCACGCGCGTTGATCGCGAGGTTGAGAATCGCGGCCTCGAGTTGAGCCGGATCAGCGCTCGCTCGCCACAGGCCACCACCCAGCACGGTCTCGATCTGCACCGTTTCGCCGAGGGTGCGGCGCAGCAGCTCGGACATGCCCGTGACCAGCCGATTGGCGTCGACCGGTTCGATTTGCAGCGGCTGCTGCCGGGCGAAGGCCAGCATACGTTGGGTGAGCGTCGCGGCGCGCGATACGCCGGTTCGGGCCAGGTCGAGGAAGCGTACGACCTCAGGCGTGGATTGCGGCATGCGTCGGCCGATCATCTCGATCGCGCCCCCGATGCCGGTCAGCAGATTGTTGAAATCGTGGGCAATGCCGGCCGTGAGCTGTCCCACAGCGGTCATCTTCTGCGACTGGCGCAGACTCTCCTCCACGGACGTCCGCCGGATCTGTTCCTCGCGCAGCCGGTCGAGCGTCTCGGCCTGACTAGCGGCCCGGCGCGACGCGAGAAGCGCCAGCGCGAACAGCGCTAGGGTGGCCGGCAGGCCGAAGACGAGGTGAGTCGCCATGCGGTAAATCCACGCCTCGCGCACCAAGTCGCTGGCAACCCCCACGGCCACGTAGACCGGCAGTTCGGGCAACTTGCGATAGACGACCGTGCGCGCGATACCGTCGATGGTGGCGCGGGCCGTTGTGTAGGTCCCTGACTCCGGGTTTGCCGCGATCGCCGTCATGAATTTCGATCCCGCCTCGAATCTCGTTGTCCCGGCGGAAGCGGGATAG
Organism: Reyranella sp.; assembly: GCA_046296475.1. Classification (GTDB taxonomy): domain Bacteria; phylum Pseudomonadota; class Alphaproteobacteria; order Reyranellales; family Reyranellaceae; genus Reyranella. The sequence goes on along the minus strand of JBKBLH010000001.1, from coordinate 189,534 downwards.
CGCGCCAGCAGTTCCCCATCGGCACGAACGAGCGAGGTCGCATAATTGTCCGACCCCGCAGCCTGCTCGAAAAGCTTGCCGAAATAGGACGGCGGTATGGCCACGAGGACCACGCCGTCGAAACCACCGTCGGGCGCTTGTCGCCTTTCGCTGTACTGGAAGATGTCGGTACTCTTGATCCGGCTGCGGAACGTCTCGCTAACGTAGCGCTCTCGCCGGTCGTCACGATGGGCCATGAAATAGGGCCTGTCCGACGCCGTGACGTTGGCCGGCATTGGAAAGACGTTGGCTGCGACCAGCGGGCGGCCCTCACCGTCGAGAATGAAGACGTCCTCCACCTGCGGCAGATCGTGGATGAGGTGCTTGAGCCGTTCATGCAATCGGGCTTCGCGCTGTTGAATCTCGGAGTTGCTCAGGTCGTCGATGATGTTGAGCACGTTGCTCACGACGAGCCGCTGAGTCTCGAAGGTGGCGCGAGCACCGACGTAGAGGAGATCGAGGGTGCGCCTCAATCGCTCCTCATACTGCCGCTGGGTGTCGCCATACGCGAGCCAGCTGGCGCCGACGAACAAGAGTAGCGGTAAGATGACGGTCGCTGCCAGGAGAACGAACGACGCGTCCGCCGCCGTCGCACCACGCAGTGTCCATGTCTGGAGTTTCAGAAGCCGCCGCACGTGCGTCTAGGGGTCTTTGCGGATGAGCGAGGCCACGAAGTTCGAAAGTTCCGACGCACTATAGGGCTTGGGAAACGAGTGCATCTTTATGCCGGCCGGCAACGCGCCCGGAGCCGACGCACCGGAACAGCGGATTATCGGCACGTCCGGCCGCCGTCGCGCTGCGGCTTCGATCACCTTCTCCCCCGACATGTCGGGCAGGCCGATGTCGACAATGACTACCCCGAGTGGCTTGTCGCTTTCGATGACATCGAGCGCCTCCCGTCCGGTCGCTGCCTCGATGCACTCGACGCCGACGTCGCTCAGCGCGTCGACGAGGACAGCGCGGATCAGGAATTCGTCCTCAGCCAGCAATACATTCGTCATGCGGGAGCCCTATTCGGCCGCTCGTGCCACATCTGACTTCGGCTTGAACGGAAGAATGGTTGTGGCGCGCACCGCTGGCAACGGCAAGGGCGGAGGTTCCACACCCAGCGTCCGCGCCGCGTTCCAGCCCCAGCGCGGATCGAGCAGGAACGGGCGCGCATGTGCCGTGCAGTCGGCCTCGCCCGCCGCGATGATTCTTTCCGCCTGCTCCGGCTCGGTGATGAGTCCGACCGCCCAGGTCTTGATACCGGCTTCCTTGCGGACCCGCGCCGAGAGCGACACCTGGTAGCCGGGTCCGACCGCGAGCTTCTGGCCCGGCGCATTGCCGCCAGAGCTGACATCGACGAAGTCGCAGCCGAGTGCCTTGAGCTGGCGGGCGGTCTCGACCGTATCCTCTATGGTAATCCCGCCATCGACCCACTCGACCGCAGACAGGCGCATGCCCAGCGCCTTCTCGACCGGCCAGACCCTGCGTACGGCTTCGAACACTTCGAGTGGGAACCGGCGGCGCTTCTCGGCGGTGCCGCCGTATTCATCAGCACGATGATTGCTGATCGGTGACAGGAACTGGTTTAGGCAATAGCCATGCGCGCCGTGCAGTTCGACCACGTCGAAGCCCAGCCGCAGACTGCGCTTGGCGGCGGTAACGAAGGCCTCCTTCACGCGCTTCAGGCCGACCGCATCGAGTGCCACCGGCACGTGCCACTCTTTCTCCGGATCGTAGGCCAGCGCCGACGGACCATAGGTGGTCCAGGGAAGATCGGGCGCGTCCGCCTGCGTGAGCGGCCCGCCACCCTTCCAGGGACGCTGCGCCGACGCCTTGCGCCCGGCGTGGGCGAGCTGCACGCCGAGCTTTACGCCCGGCATCCACCCGCGGACCCAGTCGATGATGGGCTTCAGCGCCGCCTCGTTCTCATCGCTGTAGAGGCCGAGGCAGCCCTGCGTGATGCGGCCCTCGCGCTCGACGTGGGTCGCCTCGAGGCAGAGCAGGCCGGCGCCCGACATGGCGAGCATGCCGTAGTGGACCTGGTGCCAGGGCTGGGCGCTGCCGTCCACGGCCGAGTACTGGCACATCGGCGAAACGACGATGCGGTTGGGCAGCGTGACACCGCCGAGCTCGACGGGAGTGAAGAGTTGGGCGGTCATGGGAGTCCTCGAATGGTCAGCCGTTGATGGAAGGTCCGGCCTCGTGGCCCAGCCACTCCTCGATCAGGCGACGGGCGATCGAGTCGCGGCGCGGCATGAAGAAGGAACCGTCCTTCGGAAGATTCTCGGTGCGCAGTTCCTCGCGGCTCATCCAGCGGGCGCTCTCGAGCTCGGATTCGTTGACGCTGAAGTCCATAGACTCGGCCTCGGCATGGAAGCCGATCATCACCGACGCCGGGAACGGCCAAGGCTGGGACGAACGGTAGACTACGTCCTTCACCTTGACCTTCACTTCCTCGTATACCTCGCGGGCGACCGCATCCTCAAAGCTCTCGCCCGGCTCAACGAAGCCCGCCAGGGTGGAATGCATGCCGCGCGGGAAATGCTTGCCGCGGCCCAGCAGGCACTTGTCGCCGTGATGGACCAACATGATCACCGCGGGGTCGGTGCGCGGGAAGGTCTCGGTCTTGCAGTTCTCGTTGGTGCACATGCGCACATGGCCGCCGCGCGTCACCTTGGTGGTGGCGCCGCAGACGCCGCAATAGCGATGGCGACGGTGCCAGTAGGTCATGCCGCGGGCGTAGGCGAGGATCGAGCCCTCGCGAGCGAACAGAAGCGGGCCGACCTGACGCAAGTCGACGAACTCGCCCAAGTCCTTCAGCGGCACATCTTTGCCCGTAACGTCGACGGCGAAGTACGGCGTGCCCTCGACGTAGCCCAGGAAGATCTTGGTGTCGCTGGAATTGGCTATCGCTCGGCCCATCATTCCCTGGAGGAAGACGGCTTCCGGATTGCCGCCGGTCTTCACCAGGTTCTTCTCGGTGTCGATCGGCACGAAGCGGGCGGCCCCCGAGGAGGCCAATTCGATCATGCGTTCGTCGTTCTCGCGCTCGTGGCTGGCACGATCGATTTCGGCACTGGAATAGGGATTTCTTGGATTTCTCATAGGTCGCGGACCGTGCCACAGGGCTGACCGCACCGCAATTCACACGAGCGCGCGCTCCAGCACCTGCGCCACGTGTATCGCCTGTCGATCTGCCCCGTCGGCGATCTGATGCCGGCACGACGTCCCGTCGGCCACGACCAGCGTTCCGGCATCGGCCTTGCGTACCGCCGGCAGCAGCGACAGTTCGGCCATCGCAATCGAGGTGTCGTAGTGCTCGGCTTCGTAGCCGAAGCTACCGGCCATGCCGCAGCAGCTCGACTCGATGGGTGTCACGGCGAGATCGGGCACCAGCGCGAGAGCTTCCTGCACGGCGCTCATCGCGCCGAAGGCCTTCTGGTGGCAGTGGCCGTGGAGCAGCGCCTTCTTCTCCGGCAGCGGCTGCAGCGCCAGGTCGAGCCGCCCCGCCTTCTTCTCGCGCGCGAGGAACTCCTCGAACAGCATCGCGTGGGCGGCGACCAGTTCGGCATCCTCGCCGAGGCCCAAGGCCAGGAATTCGTCGCGCAGGGTGAACAGGCAGGACGGTTCGAGACCGATGATCGGCACGCCCTTCTGCGCGAAGGGCTTGAGCGCGTTCAGCGTCCGCAGCGCCTCGCTCCGCGCCCGCTCCACCTGGCCAGTCGCCAGCCAGGTGCGACCGCAGCAAAGCGCCGGCGCACCGAGAGTCGGCCAGGCGACCGCCACGCGATGCCCGGCCGCGGCCAGCACCCGCCGGGCGGCGTGCAGAATCCCGGGCTCGAAATTGTTCGAGAAGGTGTCGGCGAAGATCACAACCGTGGCGTCGTTGTCGTCGACCTCCGTGGTCGAGAGGAACGTATCGCCACGCCATTGCGGCAGGCGCCGCTGTTTGGCGAAGCCGAGATAGGACTGCACGAACCAGGCCGCGTTGAACAGCCAGGGCAAGCGCCGGGCCCAAGGAGCCATCGACGGCGTGGCGCCGATCAGCCGGTCCCGCCAACTCAGGCCCTTGGCCATGCGGCGAGCCGACCTCACCTCGATCTTCATGCGCGCCATGTCAACGCCGGTCGGGCAGTCGCGCTTGCAACCCTTGCAGCTCACGCAGAGATCCATCGCCGCCGCCACCGCATCCGAGCGCAGTCCTTCGGATCCGAGCTGGCCCGACAAAGCGAGGCGCAACGTGTTGGCCCGGCCGCGCGTCAGGTGCTTCTCGTCGCGCGTAACGCGGAAGGACGGGCACATGGTGCCAGCATCGAACTTCCGGCAATGCCCGTTGTTGTTGCACATCTCCGCGGCCTTCGCGAAGCCGCCGGCGAGATCGCCACCGGTGCCCGGCGCGGTCGAGATCTCCGTGACCGGATCGGTCTGGACGTTCCAGGCCGACCAGTCGAGCGCCGGTTCGTACTTGATGGATTCGTATCCCGGCTTGAAGCGGAACAGCGAGCGGTCGTCCATGCGCGATGGCCGCACGATCTTGCCCGGGTTCAGCCTGTTCTCCGGGTCGAACAGGTCCTTGACCGTCTCGAACGCCTTGGTGAGGCGCGGCCCGAACTGCCAGGCCACCCATTCCGAACGCACCAGCCCGTCGCCATGCTCGCCCGAGAAGGCGCCCTTGTACTCGCGCACCAGTGCCGAGGCCTCCTCGGCGATCGCCCGCATCTTCTCCGCACCGTCGCGGCGCATGTCGAGGATCGGCCGCACGTGAAGGGTGCCGACCGAGGCATGGGCGTACCACGTGCCGCGCGTGCCATACTTGCCGAACACATCGGTCAGGCGCTGGGTGTAGTCGGCGAGATGCTCGAGCGGGACGGCGCAGTCCTCGATGAAGGAAACCGGCTTACCGTCCCCCTTCATAGACATCATGATGTTGAGGCCGGCCTTGCGGACCTCCCACAGCTCCGATTGCGGTTTCGGCTCGGGCATCTCGACGACGCTGCCGGGCATGCCGAGATCGCCCATCAGCTCGACGAGGCGCGCGAGATCGCGCAGCTGGTCGTCGCGCTCCTCGCCCGCGAACTCGACCAGCAGGATCGCCTCGGGTTGGCCGATCAGCGCCCGCTCGATCACCGGCCGGAACGCGGGATTCGCGCGCGCCAGCTCGATCATCGTGCGGTCGACCAGCTCCACCGCAGCTGGCTTCAGCTTCACGATGTGCTGGGCGCTGTCCATCGCCTTGTAGAAGCTCGGGAAGTTCACGACGCCGAGAGTCTTGTGCTTCGGCAGCGGCGCTAGGTTGAGTGTGAGCCGCTCGGTCACCGCCAGCGTGCCCTCGCTGCCGACCAGCAGGTGCGCGAGGTTTACCGAATTGTCGGTCGTGTAGGGCCGCTCCGACTGCGGGAAGAAGATGTCGAGATTGTACCCGCCGACCCGGCGCAGCACATGCGGATACATGCGCTCGATCTCGGCGCGCTCGGCAAAGGCCAGTTCCGCCACCTTGTCGGCGATGGCGCGCACGCCGGCGGGCATGTCCTCCGGCCGCGTCGAACCGAAGCGCGCACGTTGCCCGTTGGCCAGCAGCGCGTCGATAGAGGCGACGTTGTGCACCATGTTGCCGTAGCGGATCGAGCGCGAGCCGCAGGAATTGTTGCCGGCCATGCCGCCCAGCGTGCATTGGGCCGACGTCGAGACGTCGACCGGATACCAGAGCCCATGCGGCTTCAGCCAGGCATTGAGATGATCGAGCACGATGCCGGGCTGGACCGTTACCTGCCGCTTGGCCTTGTCGAAGCCCACCACCTCGCGCAGGTACTTCGAACAGTCGATGACCAGCGCCTCGCCCACCGTCTGCCCGCACTGCGACGTGCCGGCGCCGCGCGGCAGGATCGCCGCCTTGGCATCGCGCGCCACGTCCACCGCGAGCGCCAGGTCGGCCTCGTCGCGCGGGATCACGACACCCACCGGCTCGATCTGGTAGATCGAGGCGTCGGTCGAATAGCGCCCGCGCGAGGCCCGGTCGAACAGGACCTCACCCTTGAGGCTGCGGCGCAGAATCTGTTCGAGCTTGCTCATGTCCGACGACACCCAGTAGCGCCCTCACCGCCAGCGTCATATGCAGACAGCGAGGGCGTCATGATTGAAAGCGGGTCCATCGGACGCCCAACAAGCTTAGTCCAGCTTGATGCCGGCCGTCGCGACGACCTTCTGCCACTTCTCGATTTCGGCGCGGATGCGCTTGGCGAATTCGGCGGGCGTCTCGCCGCCGGCCTGGGCGAGCTGGTCCTTCCAGATGGCCTGTAGCTTGGGCGCCGCGAGCGCCTTCACGATCTCGTCGTACATGCGCTTGACGATCGGCTCGGGAGTGCCCTTGATCGCCCAAACTCCGTACCAGGTCGAGACGATCCAGGCCGGCAGGCCGATCTCGCCAGCGGTCGGCATGTCGGGGAACTCCGGCACGCGCTTCGTAGTCGCCACGGCGAGGCCGCGCAGCTTACCCGCCTTGATCTGCTGCGCCGAGGTGCCCATCCCGTCGAACATCATGTCGGCGTTGCCGGCCAGCAGGTCCTGCATCGCAGGACCCGCGCCGCGATAGGGCACGTGGACGATCTCGGTCTTGGTCTCGAGCTTGAACAGCTCTCCAGCGAGGTGGTGGGCGGTGCCCGTGCCGGGAGACGCGTAGTTCACCTTGTTGGGGTTGGCCTTCACGTAGGCGATGAACTCCTGCGCCGTCTTGACCGGAATCTTGTTCGGGTTGATTGAGATGACCTGCGGCACCAGCGCGATCATGGTGATCGGCTCGAAGTTCTTCTCGAGATCGTAGTCGAGGTTCTTGTAGACCGAGGGTGCGATGGTGTGATGGATCGCGCCCACAAAGAAGACCGAGCCGTCGGGCTTCATCTTGGCGGCCTGCGAGGCGCCGACGGTGCCACCAGCGCCGCCCTTGTTGTCGACAATGATCTGGCATCCGAGCTGCTCGCCGACCTGGGCCGCGAGCGGACGGGCGAATACGTCGGTGCCGCCACCGGCCGGGAAGGGATTGACCCAGGTGATCGTCTGCGGCGGCCAGCCCTGCTGGGCGCGGGCCACGGCCGGAGCGGCCAGGGTGGCGGCCAGCCCGAGCTGGAGGGCACGGCGGCGCGAAGTCTTGGAAATCGTCGTCATGGCACTTTTCCTCCCTGAAGGTTCTTGTCGTCCTTGTTTTCCATGGAATCGAGCACGGCCTGCTGCTTGGCCCGCAGGTGACCCACGAGCAGGTCACGTAGCGCAGCGCCATCCCGCGCGGCAAGCGCCTCGATCATCGCGCGATGCTCGGCAACCGCCTGGTCCCACTTGGCGGGGTTGAGGTTGGACCGGAACCTTAGGGCATGCAGCCGCGTGTTGAGCGTCCGGTAGGTCTGCTCCAGCACCGCGTTGTCCGCGAGGACATTCAGCCGATCGTGGATCAGCCGATTGATCCGGTAATAGGTCGGCAGGTTCCGGCCGGCGTGGGCGGCCTCCATCTCTCCCTGCAGCCCCCGAAGGTCGGCGATGTCCGCCTCCGTGACCCGCGCCACGGCGAGTTCGCCCGCCAACCCCTCCAGCGCGCCCATCACCTCGAAGGCGCCGCGCACGTCGTCAGCAGACAGGGCCACCACCTGGGCGCCCCTGTTGGGCAGCTGCACCAGCAACCCATCGGCCGCCAGCATGCGAAACGCCTCGCGCAGCGGTGTGCGCGACACGCCCAGCCGTTCGCTGAGTTCGCGCTCGTTCAGCTTGGCGCCCGGCGCCAGATCGCCCTCGATGATGAGCGCACGCAGCCGCTCGGCCGCCGCCTCGGGCAGCGTCGAACGCGCGATCGGAATAGCCGAACCATCCATCTCTGGACTCAGTCTGGCATATTGTATACAAAATGCAAGTCGAAGCCGAGAGGAACCCCCGATGCGCCTGAACTCCCATCCCGCCGGACGCCACTTTCTGCAGATTCCCGGCCCGACCAACGTCCCGGACCGCGTTCTTCGCGCGATGGATTATCCGACGATCGATCACCGCGGTCCGGAGTTCAACGCGCTGGCCAAGAAGGTCCTCCGTTCGGTCCGACAGATTTTTCAGACAAAACAGCCGGTTATCGTCTATCCCGCATCCGGGACGGGAGCCTGGGAAGCAGCCCTCGTGAACACCCTTTCGCCCGGCGACCTAGTGCTGATGTGGGAGACCGGCCACTTCGCCTCTCTTTGGAAGAAGATGGCGGACAAGCTTGGAATCAAATCGGAATTCATGGGTGGCGACTGGCGCAAGCCAGCCGATCCCTCAGCTATCGAGAAGCGCCTGAAGGAGGACACCGGCCACGCCATCAAGGCGGTCTGCATCGTCCACAACGAGACCTCGACCGGCGTGGTGAGCGACATTTCGGCCGTGCGGCAGGCCATCGATGCCGCCAGGCACCCGGCCCTGCTGCTGGTCGATACCATCTCCTCGCTGGGCTCGATCGACTATCGCCACGATGCCTGGGGTGTCGACGTGACCGTGGCGGGCTCGCAGAAGGGCCTGATGCTGCCGCCCGGCCTCTCCTTCAACGCGGTGAGCGAGAAGGCGATCGAGGCCTCGAAGGCCTCGAAGATGGTGAAGGCGTTCTGGAACTGGGACGAGATGCTGGCGGCCAATGCCAACGGCTGGTTCCCCTACACGCCCGCCACCAACCTGCTCTACGGCCTGAACGAGGCCTGCGACATGCTGCTGGAGGAAGGGCTCGACGCGGTGTTCGCGCGTCACGCCCGCCATGCCGAGGCGACGCGCACGGCCGTGAACGCCTGGGGCCTGGAGATCCTGTGCAGCGATCCCAAGGCCTATTCGGGCTCGCTGACGGCGATCGTCATGCCCGAGGGCCACGATGCCGACGCCTTCCGCAAGGTGGCGCTGGAGAACTTCAACATGTCGCTCGGCCAGGGCCTCACCAAGGTCGCGGGCAAGGTTTTCCGCATCGGCCATCTCGGTGACTTCAACGACCTGATGCTGATGGGCACCCTGTCGGGCGTGGAAATGGCGCTGGGCCTCGCGAAGGTGCCGTACAAGGCGGGCGGCGCGCAGGCCGCCCTCACCTATCTCCGCGACACCGCCCCGGGCGCGCGCAAGTCGTGACCGCAGTTCGAGTCGCTAACCTGCGATCGTGAGCGGCCCCGGATCCCCTCCGACCGGCCGGCGCAGGCAGGCGACGTGATGGCCGGGCGCCACCTCGAGCAACGGCGGATCGGTCACACGGCATTCGGCGGTCGCGTAGAGACAACGCGTGTGGAAGTGGCAGCCGGGCGGTGGCTTGGCGGGGCTCGGCACGTCGCCCTGGACGATCCGTTTCCTCTGCCGGCGGCGCTTGGGATCGGGCGCGGTGGCGGCCGACAGCAGCGCCTCGGTGTAGGGATGCAGCGGCTGCGTGAACAGCGTGCGCTTGTCAGTCAGTTCGACGATGCGACCGAGATACATCACGGCGATGCGATGGCTGATGTGCCGCATGACCGCGAGATCGTGGCTGATGAAAAGGTAGGCGAGCCCGTATTCCTCCTGCAGGTCGATCAGCAGGTTCAGCACCTGCGCCTGCACGGACACGTCCAGTGCCGAGACCGGCTCGTCGGCCACGATCACGTCGGGATTGACCGACAGGGCCTTGGCGATGCCCAGCCGCTGGCGCTGGCCGCCGGAGAATTCATGGGCGTACTTGCGCATCGCCTCGGGACGCAGGCCGACGCGGCGGAAGAGCTGCGCCACCTGCTCGTCGCGCGCCGCGCCCTTGGCAATGCCGAAATTCTCCAGCGGCTCGCCCACGATCGTGCCCGACGGCAGGCGCGGGTTCATCGACGAGTACGGATCCTGGAAGATCGTCTGGATGCGCCGGCGATGGGTCCACATGGCGCCGGGCTTGAGCGCGGTGACGTCTTCGCCCGCCAGCACGATCCTGCCGGCGGTGGGCTCGACCAGCTTGAGCACGACCTTGCCGATCGTCGACTTGCCGCAACCCGATTCGCCCACCAGGCCCAGCGTCTCGCCGCGCCGGATCGAAAAGGTGACGCCATCGACCGCCCGCACGGCGCCGACCTGGCGTTGCAGCAGGCCGCCATGGATCGGGAAATGCTTTACCAGGCCTTCGACCTGCAGGACCGCTGCGTCGCTCATGCCGCTCTCCTCACGCGGTCGATCTCCCAGCAGGCGACGAGATGGCCTGCGCCCGCATCGAAGAGCGGCGGCCTCTCGCTGCGGCAGCGGTCGGTCGCGAAGCCGCATCGCGGCGCGAAGGCGCAACCCACGATCGGCCGGGTCAGAATCGGCACGAGGCCGGGAATCTCCTGAAGGCGGGGCCGCGTGCCGGCGGCATCGGCCTCGACGTCGAGCCGGGGGATCGCCCCCATCAGGCCGCGCGTATAGGGATGCAGCGGCTCCTCGAACAGAGCCTCGACCGGCGCCTGCTCGACCTTGCGGCCGGCATACATCACCACCACCCGCTCCGTCGTCTCGGCCACGACGCCGAGATCGTGCGTGATCAGGACGATCGCGGTGCCGGTCTTCTCCTTGAGCTCGATCATCAGGTCGAGGATCTGCGCCTGGATGGTGACGTCGAGCGCCGTCGTCGGCTCGTCGGCGATCAGCACTTGCGGATCGCAGGAAAGCGCCATCGCGATCATGACCCTCTGGCGCATGCCGCCCGAGAGCTGGTGGGGATATTCGTCCAGCCGGCGCCGCGCATCGGCAATCCGGACCAGGTCCAGCATCTCGAAGGCCCGCTCCCGCCCCTGCTTCCAGGAGACGCCGAGATGGCGCACGACGTTCTCGGCGATCTGGGTGCCGACGGTGAGGACCGGATTGAGGCTGGTCATCGGCTCCTGGAAGATCATCGAGATGCGATGGCCGCGCAGGCGCTTCATCTCCTCCTCGGAGAGGGCCGTCAGCTCCTCGCCCTCGAACCTGATCGAGCCCGAGGCGATACGGCCGGTCTCGGGCGGAATCAGCCTCAGGATCGACATCGCCGTCACCGACTTGCCGCAGCCCGATTCGCCCACGATACCCAGCGTCTCGCCGCGCGCGACGTCGAACGACACCCCGTCGACGGCACGCACGACGCCGTCGAGGGTGCTGAACTGCGTATGCAGGTCGCGGACTTCGAGAATGGGGCCTGGATTCGTGCTCACAGGCGCCTCGCGAGGCGGGGATCGAGCCGGTCGCGCAGGCCGTCGCCCAGGAGGTTCACGGCCAGCACGGTCACCGCGAGGAAGCCGCCGGGGATGAGGACGATCCAGGGCGCGATCTGGAAGAAGTTACGGCCCTGGGCGATGATATTGCCCCAGCTCGGCACTTCCGGCGGCACGCCCGCGCCGAGGAAGCTCAGGCCGGCCTCGATCAGCATCGCCGAGGCGCAAACATAGGTCGATTGAACGATCAGCGGCGCCAGCGTGTTGGGCAGGATATGGCGCGTCAGCAGCTTCCAGTTCCTCGTGCCGCCGGCGATGGCGCTCTCGACGTAGGGCTGGGCACGAATAGACAGCACCACGGACCGCACCACGCGCACGATGCGCGGCACCTCGGGGATGACGATGGCCACGATCACGATGCCGAGACCCGGCCGCGACAACGTGATCAGCGCTATGGCGAGCAGGATGGACGGTATGGCCATGAGGCCGTCCATGATGCGCATCACCACGCCGTCGACGCGGCGGAAGTACCCGCAAGCCAGTCCCAGCGCGAGGCCGAGCACGCTCGATATGGCGGCGACCGAGAGGCCGACGATCAGGGAGATGCGCGCGCCATAGACGGTGCGGGAGAAGACGTCGCGGCCGAACTGGTCGGTTCCGAACCACCACCGTTCCGAGGGCGGCCGCAGCCGATTGACCGGCGCGATCTTCAGCGGGTCGCTGTGTGCGATCCACGGCGCCAGAACCGCAATCACGAGCAGGGCGGCGAGCAGTACGGCGCCGATCGCGATGGTGGGATTGCGCCGCACCGCGGTCCACAGGGAGAACCGGCGGATGTCGGGAGCGAGGTCTTCGGCGGTCACGGCCATGGTTCAGTACCGGATCCGTGGATCGAGAAAGGCATAGGAAATGTCGATGACGAGGTTCACCAGCACCTTGGCGCCGGCGAACACCAGGATCAGCCCCTGCACCACCGGATAGTCGCGCTTCAGCACGGCATCGACGGTGAGCCGGCCGAGCCCCGGAATGTTGAAGACCGTCTCGGTGATGACGACGCCGGAGATCAGCAGCGCGATGCCGATGCCGATCACCGTGACGATCGGCACCGCGGCGTTCTTCAGCGCGTGCAGCAGCAGCACCCGGTCGGTCGCGAGGCCCTTGGAGTTGGCGGTGCGGATGTAGTCCTGGGCCAAGACCTCGAGCATCGAGGCGCGCGTGATGCGGGCGATAAGCGCCATGTAGGTGATCCCGAGGGCCACCGAGGGCAGGATCAGGCTCTCGACAAAGGGCCAGAAACCCTGGCCGAGCGGCGCATAGCCCTGCACCGGCAGGAGCCTCCACTGCACGGCGAAGAAATAGATCAGGATATAGGCCAGCACGAAAACCGGCATGGCGAAACCCAGCACAGCAAAGCCCATGACCAAGCGGTCGACGAGCTTGCGGGCCTTCCACGCGGCCAGGACACCAATCGGAATGGCGAGCGCCACTGCCACCAACAGGGTCGACAACGTGAGCGCGAGCGTCGGCTCGAGCCGCTGGGCGATCAGCCGCGTCACCGGCAGGTTGGAGAAGATCGAGATGCCGAGATCGCCCTGCAGCAGCTGCAGGCTCCAGATTGCGAACTGCTCCAGCACCGGCCGGTCGAGGCCGAGCTTCATCCGGACCTGCGCGATGGCCTCGGCGGTCGCGTCCTCACCCGCTATGATCGCGGCCGGATCTCCCGGCGCGAAGCGGATCAGGAAGAACACGAAGATCGCCACCACGGCCATGACCGGCAGGGTGGCGAACAGGCGACGCACGATGTACGCGGTCATGCGGTCGGCGCGTCGCCCGTTGCGCTATCGGCCATCTATTTTTTCTTGATGTTCCAGAGCACGGCGAGGCCGGTGTTGGGAACGATCCCCTCGAGCCGGTCGGCCCGGTAGGCCAGCGGCACCGTCCACTGGCCGAACGGAATGTAGACGACCTGCTCGAGGGCACGCGTCTGCAGCTCCGTCGCGATTTTCTTCTTCTCGTCGTCGGTCTGCGCGAAGGCATAGGCGTTGCGCAGTTCTTCGATCTTGGCGTCACACGGCCAGCCGAACAGGCCCTTCTCGCAGGCTGCCCCGAGCCAGGTATGCAGGACGGGATTCGAGGAGCCGACGCCGCCCGTGGTCGTGACGAATATGTTCCAGCCGCCCTGAGCCGGCGGGTCCTTCTTGGCGCGCCGCGTCACCACGGTGCCCCAGTCCATCGCCTGGGCATCGACGTTGATGCCAGCCTCGCGCATCGCCTGCACGAGTACCTGCGTCGCGGGTGTGATGGTGTTGTGGTCGGTCGCCTGCAGGACGACGATCGGCTCGCCGTTGTAGCCGGCCTCCTTGAGCAGCTGCAGCGCCTTCTTCGGGTTGTAATCCTTAAGCATGGCGCTACCGCCATCGTTGGCCAGCGGCGAGCCGCAGGTCAGAAGCCCGTGGCAGACCTTGTAATATTCCGGGTTGCCCACGATGGCGCGCAGGAAGTCTTCCTGGTTGATCAGGTGGTACAGCGCCTGCCGCGCCTTCGGATTGTTGAAGGGCGGGTGGAGGTGGTTGAGGCGGATCATGCCGACCGTGCTGTCGAGCGTGCCGGTCTTCATAAGCTTCACGCCGCGGGCCTTCTCGAGCATCGGCAGGAAGTCGATCTGCGGCGACTCGACGAAGTCGATTTCGCCGTTGATCAGCGCCGACATGGCGGTCTGCGAGTCCGAGATCCAGACCAGCTCGATGCGGTCGACGCCGGCATACTTGCTGCCGGCGAAGGACGAGGCCGGCTCGTTGCCCGGCCGCGGGACGTAGTGGGGATTCTTGACATAGACCGCCTTGCTGCCCGGAACCCACTGGTCCTTGGCGAAGTTGAACGGTCCGGAACCAATCGCCTCCTTGACTTGTGTCTGTGGATCGGTCTTGGCCTCCTGCTCGCGCATGATCACGGCGACCGAAGAGTTGGTCTTGCCGAGGGACTCAAGCACCATGCCGTAGGGCTTCGTGAGCACCATGCGGAAGGTCTTGTCGTCGACCGCCTCCATCTTGTCGACGTAGCTCATCAGCCGCTGACCGACTCCATCCTTGGCACCCCAGCGCTTGAGGGAGGCGATGACGTCCTTGGTCGTGACCGGGGAACCGTCGCCGAATTTCAGATTGTCGCGCAGCGTGAAGGTGTAGGTGAGTCTGTCCGGGCTGATCTCGTACTTGCCGACCATCTGCGGCTGCGGCCGCATCTGCGCGTCGTTGCCGAACAGCGTGTCGTAGACGAGCATCCCGTGGATGTTGGCGATGGTCTGGGTCGTCCAGACCGGATCGATGACGCGCACATCGGCATGCATCACCGCCTTGAGGACTTTCTCCTGCGCCAGCGCCTGGCCCGCAGCGAAGGGAACGGCCAGCGCGAGCGCGCCCGCCAAGATGCGTCTGATCATTTGATGAACTCCCTTACTCCCCGCACCGAGTATGCAAAGCGGCGCTCCGCTTTGTCCAGTTTCCTGACTAGTAGATTAGCTCCCGAGGCTTGGCGTCCGCGTCGAGCGGCCAGATCGGGCGCTCGGCCTTCTTGTACGGAACCTTACGATGATCGCGTGGCAGCGGGCCGCTCGATTCGACGTAGATCACCTTCTTGGCGATCGGTCCGTAGGCCGCCATGAAGTGGTTGGTCGACTTCACCACCACGATCTTCCGTCGGGTCGGATCGATCCCGAGGTTGGTGAACAGTTCGAGCCCGGTCGCCTGGGTGCGCTTGGTTATCAGGACAACTTCCACGCCGCCGATGCGCACCGCCGCGCAGTCGCCTACCGGCACCTGCGTCGGCCCGAATTTCTGCCACGCATCGCGCTTCAGGCCGATGATCTCGACCTCGGCATCGACCGGCTGGCCGGAGCTCGGCGCGATCTTGCCGCCGAACCGCAGGCCGATCCGTGCCCCGAGGCCAGCGTCGAAGCAGATGCGGACGGCGATCGGGTCCCAGATCGGACCGAGGCAGGCGCTGTCGACGTTCTTCTCGATCAGGTGCTTCAGGATATCGGTATTGTCCGACGGCGCGCCGCCCCCGGCATTGTCTGCGGGATCGGCGATCACGACCGGCAGGTCGTTGAACGCGACGCCCTCGCTGATGCCGGCGGCGATGCCCAGTGACTGAGGGGCCGTCTTGCCGCGCAATCCCACGAGCTCCTCGCCCAGTTGGGTTGCCAGCGCGTCCGCCTTCTTCTTGTCGCCGTCGGCGATCACCAGCACACGAGTGCCGATCTCGGGGACGTCGCCATAGGGGAAGCAGTGCGCGATCGAAACCGACAGAATCCCGTCCTTGCCTTCCAGCTCCATGATGCGATCGACGATGCCGCGCATCGGCTGGATCGTCGTCGGATAGCTCTGGATCTGACGGCAGTCGTAGACGGACATCACTGGCCTTGCCTGGCCGCGCAAGGTCGCCAGGACGAGGTCAAGTAGATCTTCGGCCCGCTCTACCACGTCGGTGTGGGGAAACTCCTTGTAGAGGACGATTATGTCGGCGTTGGACACGCGTTTCATCGTCAGGTGGCAGTGCGGGTCGAGTTCGACACCGATCACGCATTTCGGTCCCACGATGGCCCGGCACCGCTCGATGATGTCGCCTTCGACGTCATCGTAGCCGTGGGCCACCATCGCGCCGTGCAGGCCCAGCAGCAGCCCGTCGACCGGCAGCGCCGCCTTGAGCTGTCCAAGGATCTCGTCGCGCATGGTCTCGTAGTCGGCGCGATTGGTCGTGCCGGCGGGGCTGGCGGCGAAGCAGCTGCCCTCGATCAGCTCGAAGCCTTCGGACTGGGCACGGGCCCGCGCCACGAACAGCGGCGCGGTGCACATGCGCGGCGCATCCGTCGGGTGCTCGCCCGCCCCAAAGAATACCGACTCGCGGTAATTCTCCAAGCTGGTCGGCAGGGGCGAAAAAGTGTTGGTCTCGGTGGCCAGCGTGGCGGTGAACAGACGCATAAGAGTCCTTTAGGGAACGATACCGGCGGGAAGGGACAGGCAATGCCGCGCGATGGCGCCCGGCGTCGTGAGCCAGATGCGGTCGCGATGTTTCGCGATGTGACGCAGCGCGCGTTTGAGATGCCGAAGCCGATGCGGCTGGCCCACGATATAAGCGTGCAGCGCGATGCCCATGACCAGCGGCCGCGCCTTCGACAGTTCCATCATCTCGTCGAACTGGTCGATCAGTATGTCGGCGAACTGCGAGGCCCCGTCCTTGCGGCCGACGATCGAAGGGATGTCGTTGGCTTCCTGCGGATAGGGCACCGAGAGGATGCGTTTCCCGCCACGGCAGCGAAACCAGACGGGCTGGTCGTCCATGCACCAGTCCAGCAGGTAGCCATAGCCCGCCTCCGCCAAGAGGTCGGGCGTCACATGGCTGTGGGAAATCCACGGCCCCAGCCAGCCCTCCGGCGGACGGCCCTCTTCCGCGGCGATCCGGTCGGTCGCCTCCTCTATGAGCAGCCTTTCCGCCGGTTCGTCGAGGATGCCCTGGCGCTCGGCATTGGTGCGGCCATGCCCCACGATCTCGTCGCCTCGGCTGCGACAAGCTGCCAATAGCTGTGGGGCATAGTCGTACATCGAACTGTTTGCGAGGGCCGCGAGCGGCAGACGAAGCTCGTCAAAGGCATCGAGCATGTACCAGGCGCCGACACGATTTCCGTAGTCGCGCCATGCATAGTTGAGAATGTCAGGTTGCGGTCCGCCGGGCGCCAACTCCGCTCCAAGCCCTTCGCCGAACGAGAAGTGCTCGAGGTTCAGTGCGAAATAAACGGCCAACCTGCGATGGCTGGGCCACGAATAGTCAGGTCGGCCTCGCAAAGGAACGTAGTCGTAACGACCGTGGAACTGGAGCTTCATCATCGAAACGTAGCGTCTGAAACGCAGATGGGCTACGGGCGAGGCCTAATGAAGGGCGAGTGCCCCCTCTTTGCGACACGATCAGCTTGACGTTGGGAAATGAGGCGACGAGCCCCGCGCGGCGGTAAGCCGGCGCTACCGCGATGTCGTCCTTGTTGCCGGGCTTCTCGAGGGTGCGGAAATCAATCGGGCCGAGCCCCCCTTCCGACGGCCTCATTCCAGAGAAGGCCATCGGTGTCGCTCTGATCCAGGCTATGGCGTCAGGCATGGCGGGCCCGGAAAACATAGTGCTGCAGGGCCCAGGCGGTCGCCGCCAGGAAAATGCCGGCGAAGTCGGTGACCGAGCCCGGCGTGATCAGGCAGATTGCGGCGACGGCCAGGACCGCGCGCGGCACCGGCGACAGCACCTCGGTCAGCCATCCCTCGGTGGCACAGGCGAGCAGACAGACGCCGGCCGCGGCGGTGACGAACACATGGACGATCTCCCAGAAACTGCCTTGGCCCAGGAGCACAGGGCTATAGAAGAACATGAACGGCACCAGGAAGGTCGCCAGCCCCATCTTCACGGCAATCCACGACGTCTTCCACGGATCGCCCTTGGACATGCCGGCGGCAGCGAACGAGGCCACCGCGACCGGCGGCGTGATCGCCGACAAAACGGCGAAGTAGAAAATGAACATGTGGGCCACGAGCTTGGGCACACCGATCTGCTGCAGGCCCGGCGCCACCACCGCCGCGCCGATCGCATATGCCGCGGTGGTGGGCATGCCCATGCCGAGGATGGTGATGATCACCATGGTGAAGATCATGGCAAGAAGCTGGTTCTGACCGGCGATCGCCTGCATGATCTGGGCGAAGCGGCCGCCGACGCCGGTGAGTGCGATGACGCCGACGATGATGCCGGCGGCGGCACACACCGCCACCAGCTGGATGCAGTCCTTGGCGCCTGCTTCCAGCGCCTCGACGATGGCGCGTCCGCCCATCACGTCATCGCCGCGCCGCCATCGCAGCCCTCCGTCTTCACGGCGAAAGCCGTTCAGCCAGCTCACGGCGACGCACAGCGCCATGCCGAAGCCAGCCGCCAGGAAAGCCGAGTAGCCGGTGACGAATGCCCAGATCAACACCGCGATGGGCGCCAGCATGTAGAGTCTGAACAGCAGCGGTCCGAGCCGCGGAAGCTCGGCGCGCGGTAGGCCGCGCAGGCCGTGCTTGGCTGCGTGCAGATCGCAGTGGGCGTAGCAGGCGATGTAGAACAGCAGGCAGGGGATGATCGCGGCCGCGGCAATCTCGGCATACTTGATGCCGGTCGCCTCGGCCATGATGAAGGCGGCGGCGCCCAGCACCGGCGGGGTGATCTGCCCGCCTGTCGACGACGTCGCCTCGATGGCACCGGCGGTGTTCCGGTCATATCCGACGCGCCGCATCATGGGGATCGTGACCGCTCCCGAGGCGACGACATTGGCCACCGACGAGCCGCTCACCGAGCCGAACATGGCGCCCGACAGCACGGCGACCTTGGCGGGCCCGCCGCGCGCCCAACCGACCAGCGCCACCGACAGATTGTTGAAGTACTCGCCCGCCTTGGAGCGCCCGAGGAAAGCGGCGAACACCGTGAACATGATGATGAAGGTCGACGATACTTCGAGCGTCGGGCCGAAAATGCCGAGGTTGCTGTAGATGTAGGGGAAGGTGAACCACAGATCCCGGAGTGACTTGTTGTGGTAGAGCGGAGAGCCCTCGGGAAAGACGTGGCCGAACATCGCGTACAGCATGAATGCGCCCGCGATGATGGTCAGGGCGTTACCGGCGGTCCGGCGCGTGAACTCGAACACCACGACCAGGCCGACCAGGCTGTAAACCAGGTCGGGCGTGCTGTAGAGCGCACCCTGGTTCATCTGCAGTTCGTCGAGGTTGCGCCACATGTAGACGGCGCAGCCCAGCGCGCCCAGCATGAACAGCCAGTCGTACCAGGGTATGCCCCGCGTGCCTCGGCCCTTGGCGATGCTGTAGAAGCCGAAACCCAGGGTGGCACCCCAGGCGAGGTGGATGGCCCTGAACAATTCCTGGTCGATGTTGGCGGCGACCGCGCGAAAGAAGACCTGTCCCAGCCCGAAGGCGGTATCGATCTCCCTGACGATAACGGGCCCCACCAACACCCACAGGTGAAAGGCGGAAAACGCGGCGCACAGCCAGAAGAACAGTTTCTGCTCCCACGGCCGCTGCTCGCGGCGACCGCCCGAGTATTCGAGGTCGTCCACATCGACTTGCCCGACATCGCTCTCGTCGGCCGTTGCTTGAGTCCTGGTCCCCGCCATCCTGCCTCCCCGTGGGCCGCCGCGGACTGTCGCCGCGGTCGCCCATGCCCCTGTCGCTTCTTCCTTAGCAAAACGCCCGCTCCGAAGGGAGCGGGCGTTCTGTCATGGGGCCTGCGTCCGGTCCTTAGGCCGGACCGAAGCGCCAGTTTCGGGTCACTTCGGGATCGTAGCCGCCGGGAGCTGGATGCCCT
This sequence comes from Reyranella sp., assembly GCA_046296475.1. Lineage (GTDB taxonomy): Bacteria > Pseudomonadota > Alphaproteobacteria > Reyranellales > Reyranellaceae > Reyranella. The sequence goes on along the minus strand of JBKBLH010000001.1, from coordinate 169,978 downwards.
TCTCCTTGTAGTAGCGCACCGCTCCGGGGTGGAACGGCAGGAAGGTGTTGGCCTTGGCGTTCGCCGCAATCGTCTCGGACGCGGCCGCATGGCCCTGCACCATGGCGGCGTTGTTCTCGAGGATCGTCTTGGTAACGAGGTAGGCCACATCGTCCGACATGCTCTTGTTGGCGATGGCAAAGTTGTAGAGGCCGATCGTCTTCTGGTCGGCGGTCATCGATTTGTAGGTGCCCTTGGGGATCACCGACTCCGAGAATTCCGGCATCTTCTTGCGGATTGCATCGCGCTCCGCATCGGTCCAGGTGAAGAACACCACCTCCTTCTCGGCGTCGAGTTGGGAGAAGATCGGGATCGGCAGGCCGGCCCCGAAGCAGAAGGCATCGAGGATGCCGTCACCCAGCTGGCTGCCCATGTCGGCGCCCTGGCCGTTGCGGATGGTGGCCTTCATGCCGAGGGCATCGAAGATGAGCGGGAAATAGGTGCCAGGCGTACCGGCCTTGGGGCCCACACCGACAGTCTTTCCGTCGAGCTGCTTGAAGCTGGTGATTCCCGACTTCTTGAGCGCCACACACTGCAGCGGCGTGTCGTACATCGGGAACAACGCGCGGATGGCGTCGTACTTCTTGCCCTTGGTCCAACCACCGGTGCCGGTCCATGCCTGGAGCGCGATGCCCATGGTGGTCATGCCCAGTTCGATCTTGCCGTCTTCTACCAGAATGACGTTCTGGTTTGGACCCTGGGTCTGCTGGGTCGAAACCTGAATTCCGGTCTTGTCCGTTAGGATCTTCGCCACCACGCCGCCATAGACGAAATATGTGCCACCGACCGAGGCGGTTCCGAGTGTCATGGTCTTGGGCTGTGCGAGCGCGGTCGCAGCGGTGAGCGTGATGGCGGCAGCGATCAGGCCGCGACGCAGATACTTCATTTGAATCCTCCCTATGCTGGGCTCGCTGACGCGGCGGCCCCACCTAGTCCCAATTCATATGGTCTGCGCAACCGGACCGCAAGCTTGACAGCCACTTTGGCAGCGTGGCACCCGGACGCCGCAGCCTTGGCCCGCCACAACGACGGCGAAGTCGCCCTCACCCTGCCTCCCGACACCTCTTGGACCTGTCGCGACGAGGGTCAGGCGTCGGTAGACTGAAGCACGGCACGAAGCGCCGCCGCGAGTGGGGCGTCGTGTTCGGGCAGGAGAACCTGCGGATCGAGCGTAAGCACGCCGCGCGCGCTGTGCCGCTCCGACAAATGTACCGGCGGATCGCCTCGTTGCAGCCTCGCACTGACCGCGAGCGCGTCGGGCACGGCGATCTCCAGCACGGGAACGCGTCCGGTCTGCGCCGCCGCCACCAGCTTGACGTCGAACTCCGGCAGCAAAGCCGCAATCGCTTCCAGCCGCGTCTGGAGCGCCGCGTTGGCGGCTGCATCGTCGGCCTTCCGGAACCGCTCCAGCGCCACCAGCAGTCCAACGATCTCTTCCTTGCCGGCCTTGAAGCCGCGGCCGATCCCGTGATGTGGGACGCCGCTCAGGTTCGCCCGATCGACGAGGCGCGGCGGCATCCAGGTGCCAGGCGCCACATCCATGTCGAGTTGCTGCAGCAGCGCCGAGGCCACGAGGTCGCGCCGCCCGGCCAGGATGCCGGAGGCTTGCGGACCGCCCAGCGCCTTGCCTCCGGAAAAGGTCACGAGGTCGACGCCCATCTCGATGAAGCGCCGCAGGTTCTCCCTGGGCGGAAGTTGGGCTGCCGCATCCACGATCAGCGGAATGCCGTGGGCGCGACAGGTATCGATGGCCGTCGGCAGGTCGACGATGCTGGCGGCGTTCACAGAGAAGGCCATCGCCACGACCGACGGGGATAGAGCCGATACGATCTCCCACGCTTCAAGCCCGCGCACGCCCGCCCCGGTTCCGCGATCGTTGTGGCCGATATCGACCAGTCGGGCGCCCGAGGCCGCCAGCGCGTGCGCGTAGCCGGTGCGCTGGGTCCGCGGGATCAGGATGTCGCGGGGGAAGGCGCCGGCATGGGGCAGCGCCGCCATCTTCGCGATGTCCCAGCGCGCAATGACAGCGGCGGCCGCGAGCGTCAGGGCCGCGGCCGCGCCTGTCGTGACCATCCCCGCTTCCGCGCCGGTCGCCGCGGCGATGCGGTCGCTGGCAGCGTCCTGCAGCTCGCCGATATCGACCGAGGCCCGCGAGGCCGCGGCCATGGCGGCGACGACTTCGGGAGCCATGACCGCGCCGCCCAGCCGCGTCAGCGCACCGGCGGCATTGATGCGGCGGCGCACGCCGAGAAGATCGTAGGGATTGGCTTCGGTCATGCGGCGAACTTAACCCAGCGGCTCAGACCCGCCCAATGATCGCGATCGGACCGCCTCCGGCCGGGCCCTGGTGCTCGGCACCCCCGGAGACGTAGAGCATCGTGTCACCGATGATGCCGGCCAGTACGCCGCCCACGAGGGCGCGGGCATGGCGGGTCGAGTGGACGTCGCTGTCGTTCAGCATCGTGTGCCGCCGGCCACGGATCTCGCCGGTGGGCGAGGCCTCAGCCTTGGCGAGCACGGCAACCGTCTCGCCTGGCAGGCGCGCGAGCACGCGTCGCGCGGCTTCGGCGTCGATCGCGTCCAGCATGACATCGTGGTCGATCACCAGATCGCCGGACCAGCCATGCGCATTGCCCAGCACCACGATTTCGTTGCGCAGGAGTTCCACACCGGCCGACGTGCTGGCGACGCGGGAAAAGAGCGACCAGTCGTTGCAGACGGCCGCTTCTGGCGCCCTGTCGATTTCCCCCAGGGCAAGGCCGACACCCAGTGCCGAGGCGCCGCGCGACAGTCCCATCGAGTGGTAGGTGTCCTCGGTCGCCGTCACAGCGCCGCGCCGGGCCGCCTCCTCCATGCGTTCCCTGGTCAACAAGGGGCACTTGATCTGAACGAAATGAACGTCGGATGGACCCGCGATCCCGGCGTCCTTCATCGCCACGGTCACGGCAGCCGCCGTCTCCTCGATCTGCGCAGCCCGGCCGATCTCCTCTGGCTTGAACGCACGAGTCAGGCCGACGCCAATGGCCAGGCGTGGCCCCGCCAAGGCAGCCTCCGCCACCGTCTCGCGACAGAAGACGACGAGGTGCGGCGACAGCCCGCCCTCGGTGCCTCCGGACATCACGATGGCCACCCGCTTCTCGATCTCGGCCAGCGGACAGCCGAGCGCCTCCGCCAGCACCAGCTTCAAGGCCAACGTGGCATAGCCTCGGGTGAAGTCGTTCACGCAGCCGTTGCCCTCGGTCTTGCCGACGATGGCCACGATGTTCCCGGCCTCGATCTCGCCCGACGCGATGGCCGCGGTCAGCGGCGCGGTGTCCTGCGGTCCCGCCGTCGGCAGGCGCAGCACCCTTGCCCGGCGCGTCATCTCAGGCGGCCCTTCCGGCATCGCTGCCGTGGCGCGCCCGGCGGCGACGCAGCCAGCTCACGGATAGAAGTGCGATCGCGATGACGACGAAGGAGACGGCCGTCGTCACCGTGCCCAAAGCATAGAGGACCGGCGTCGTCACGTTGGTGGTCATGCCGTAGATCTCGAGCGGCAGGGTGTTGAAGGTGCCGGCCGTGTATAGGCTGCGCGCGAACTCGTCATAGGAGAGCGTGAAGCCGAACAGGCCGACGCCGATCAGGCTGGGCAGCAGGATCGGAACGACGACATGCCGGATCGTCTGCCAGGAGGAGGCGCCGAGGTCGCGTGCCGCCTCCTCGTAACGCCGGTCGAAGCGGTTGAAGACGGCGAACATGATGAGCAGGCCGAACGGCAAGGTCCAGGTCAAGTGCGCGCCGAAGGCCGAGCTGTACCAGGCGGGATCCCAGCCCATCACCCGATAGAGCAGGCCGATGCCCAGGCTGATCAGGATAGACGGCACGATCAGGCTGGCGATGGCAAGATAGAAGACGATGCCGGAGCCGCGGAAGCGCGACCGGAAGGCGAGCCCCGCCGAAAAGGAGGCGACGACGGTCACCAGCATGACCGCAACGCCCAGGATCATCGAGCGCTGCAGCGAGCCTGCGAAGTCCCCGACCATCTGCTTCTCGAACAGGTTCCTGAACCAGTGCAGCGAGACACCCTTCATCGGGAAGGTGAGCCCTCCTCCCGGTCCCTGGAAGGAGAGGATGAGGATGGTCAGGGTCGGGCCGTAGAGGAACAGCACGAACAGGCAGAAGAAGGCGCCGAGGAGCCAGAAAGCGGGACCGCGCTTGCCGTTCATCGCCTCACAGCTCCTTTCGGATGTCGACGAGGCGCATCATGGCCGCGACGATGAACAGGACCAGCAGGAGCAGAATTACGGCATTGGCCGCGGCGGCGGGATACTGCAGCAGCGACATGGCATTCGCCATCATCAGTCCGACCGAGGCGCTGAGACCACCGCTCATCATGCGCACCGTGACGAAGTCGCCCATCACGATGGTGACGACGAAGATCGATCCGATGGCGATGCCCGGCTTGCACAGCGGCAGGATGACATTGACCAGGGTCTGCCAGCCCGTCGCGCCGGCATCACGCGCCGCCTCCAACAGGCTGCGGTCGATGCGCATCATCGAGTTGAAGATCGGCACCACCATGAACAGCGTGTAGAGGTGGACATAGGCCAACACGACCGAGAAGTCGGAGTAGAGCAGGAACTCCAGCGGCTGGTCGATCAGCCCCAGGTTGAGCAGCGTCGTGTTGGCAAGGCCGTGACGGCCGAGGAACGGGATCCACGAGATCATGCGGATGACGTTCGAGGTCCAGAACGGGATGGTGCAGATCAGGAACAGCACCGTCTGCATCGTCGGCGAACGCACGTGGAAAGCCAGGAAATAGGCGACTGTGAAACCGATGGAGAGGGTCAGCGCCCAGGTGATCAACGCGAACTGGATCGTCTGCTGGTAGGTCCGCCAGGTCACCGGCGAAAGCAGCAGCTCCTCGTAGTTCTGCAGCAGGAAGGCCGGGATGATCTGGGTCGTGTTGTAGTCGAAGAAGCTCACCACCACGATCGTGGCGATCGGGACGACGAGGAACAGCAGGAACACCAGCGCGAGCGGTGCAACCTGAAGGTAAGCGACCCAGGCTTTTGCGCGGTTCATCTATTCATGCCCCTCTCCCCCGCGGCGTGCAATCACGCCGCGGGGGAGAGGCTGAGTGAGGGGTTGGACGCTTCACCTGAACGATTAGGCGGCGATGAACTGGTTCCACTTCTGGACCATGTAACGGTCCTCATCCATCACGGCATTCCAGCAGGCCACCGCGCCCATGCGGTCGTAGAACGAGCCGCCGTCACGCACCGCGCCCGCCTTCTCGACGACCTGGCCCTGCGGGTTCTTGATGTCGCCCTTGGCGGGCTTGCCTTCCATCCAGAAGCCCCACTCGTCCTCGGTCATGTTGGCCTTGGCCGTCTCCAGCACAGCCGAGTAGTAGCCCTGCCGGTTGAGGAAGGCGCCGACCCAGCCGGACAGGTACCAGTTGATGTAGTCGTAAGCCGCGTCGAGCTGAGCGCCCTGCAGGTGCTTGGCGAGCGCCAGGCCGCCGCCCCAGGCGCGATAGCCTTCCTTGAGCGGCTGGTAGACGCAGGGCACGCCCTTGCCGCGCACCGCCGAGACCGCCGGGGACCACATCGACTGGATCACCACCTCGCCAGACGTCATGAGGTTGACCGATTCGTCGAAGGTCTTCCAGAAGGCACGAAACTGGCCCTCCTTCTTGGTCTTGATCAGGAAATCGATGGTCTTGTCGATCTCCGCCCTGGTCATGTTGCCCTTGTCGCCGTACTTCACGATGCCTGCTGCCTCGCAGATCATTGCGGCGTCCATGATGCCGATCGACGGGATGTTCAGGATCGAGGTCTTACCCTTGAACTTCGGATCCAGGATGTCCTTCCACGAATCGATCTTTCGGCCGACCAGGTCGGGACGGATGCCGAGCGTGTCTGCGTTGTAGATCGTGGGCACCGCCGTGAACCACTGGGTCTGACCCTTGGCGAACTTGGTCGAGCCCGCGCCTTCCACGAAGCTCACGGTGTTCGGCGCCGTTCCCTGCGCGATGACGCTGTCGGCCTTGAGCTTGCCGGTAGTGAAGATCGGCACAATCTTGTCGAACAGCTTGATCTTCTTGACGTCCATCGCCTGCAGCGTGTTCGCCGGGAAGACCTTCTTGATCATCCAGTATTCGATGTCGCCGATGTCGAAGGAATTCGGCTGCGTCACGACACGCTGCACGACCGCGTCCGAATCGAGCGCCGTCATCTGCAGCGTGATGCCGAGGTCGGCCTTGCACTTCTCCGCGATCTCGTTGATCGCCGAGACGCCTGTGCCGCACTGGCGCAGCACGATGTTCTTGTTGTTCTGCGCCCAGATCACCGGGAAGCCGGTGACGGCGCCGCTGCCGATCGCCGCGCCCGCCATGCCGGCCGCCCCCCTGAGCATCCTGCGGCGGCCGATGCCGCCATTCGATTTCCGAGCCATCTCGTCTTCCCTCCTGCAACAGCGACGGCGCGGGGCCGCCTCCCCTAACACGTTTCTTTCAGCGACCGAGCACGTGCACGTCCTCTGGCTTCCACGACACCGTGACGGGTTCACCGGGCCTCACGGGCCATGCATCGAACCGCGCCTCCGAAAGCGTCGCCGACAGGGTCTCCAGGCCGGCAACGTCGATCCCGACGTGCACCGTAGAGCCGAGATACTCGACCGAGCGCGCGATGCCCTGCAACGAGGTTGCACCCGCCTCTCCCGAGCCCCCCGGTCGTACCGACACGCAGTCGGCGCGGATGGCGACGAACGGCCCCTCACCCGCCGCGGCACGGGCGACGGCAGCCGGCAGCACGTTGTGGCCGCCGATGAACTTCGCCACGAAGGCGGAGGCCGGCCGGTTGAAGACTTCGCGCGGCGGTGCCGCCTGCTCGATCCGGCCGGCGTTCATGACCACCACCAGATCGGCCAGCGCCATCGCCTCGTCCTGGCTGTGCGTGACATGGATGAAGCTGATGCCGAGCCGCGTCTGCAGGCTCTTCAGCTCCTCGCGCATGCGGATGCGCAGGAAGGGATCGAGCGCCGACAGCGGTTCGTCGAGCAGCAGGACCTGCGGATCGGTGATCAGGGCGCGCGCCAGAGCCACTCGCTGCTGCTGGCCGCCGGAGAGCTGGGCCGGAAGACGGCCGGCATAGGCATCCATCTGCACGCGCTTAAGCATATCCTGCGCCCGCGCCCGGCGCGTCTCCTTGTCGACGCCGCGCATCTTGAGACTGAAGGCAACGTTGTCCGTGCAGTCGAGATGAGGGAAGAGCGCATAGCTCTGGAACATCATCGCCGTCCCGCGGGCAGCCGGCGGCAGGCCGGTGATGTTTTCGCTTCCCAGGATGATGTCGCCCTCGGACGCTTCCTCGTGACCGGCGATCATGCGCAGGGTGGTGGTCTTGCCGCAGCCGCTGGGCCCGAGAAGGCAGCAATAGGACCCCGCGGGGATACGCAGGCCGATCGAATCGACCGCCACCGTCTCGCCGTAGCGCTTGGTCAGGGAAACGAGTTCGATGTCAGGCTGTTTGGCCATGGCAGACCTCAAGCAAACCATATGCCAGTACTGTAGAATTCGCCTGGGACAAAGCGACGATCTTTGGCGCGTTGGCGCGGTCCTTGCTCGCTCCCGGCAATGCCCGAACCATGGGCAATCACAGGGAGGCAGCGATGCGGCTGATCGGCGTGGACGTGGGCGGGACCTTCACGGACCTGGTCTATGCGGACACCGAGGCCGGCCGAACCGCGGTGCACAAGGTCTCGACCACACCGGACGATCCCTCGCGCGGCGTCGTGGACGGGCTGATGGCGCTCTGCGACAAGTATTCGATCCCTCGCGAAACGATCGACACCGTGTTCCACGGCACGACCATCGCCACGAACGCGATCCTGGAGCACGACGGCGCGGTCACCGGCATGATCACCACCGGCGGCTATCGCGACATCCTGCATATCGGCCGTCACCAGCGGCCGCAGCATTACTCGATCATGCAGGACATCCCGTGGCAGGACCGGCCGCTGGTGAAGCGCCGCCATCGCAAGACGGTGACGGAACGGCTGGTACCGCCACGCGGCGAGGTATTGGAGGCACTCGACGAGCAGGGTGTACGACAGGCCGTGCGCGAGCTGAAGGAGGCTGGGGTCGAGGCCATAGCGATCTGCTTCCTTTTTTCCTATCTCGACGCCTCGCACGAGGCCCGCGCGCTGGAAGTCGTGCGCGAGGAGTATCCGGAGTGCTTCGCCACCACCTCCTCGTCGGTGTCGCCGCAGTTCCGCGAATTCGAGCGTTTTACGACCACCGCGATGAACGCCTTCGTCGGTCCGAAGGTGCGCAACTACGTGACCCGTCTCGAATCGGAGATCGAAGCCTCGGGCTTCAGGGCCGACCTGCGCATCATGGCCTCCAACGGCGGCGTCGCGACTCCGGGCATGGTGGCCGAGCGCCCCGTGCTCACCCTGCTCTCCGGCCCCGCGGCCGGCGTGATCGGCGGCGACTGGGCCGGCGCGCTCTCGGAGAAGCGTAACCTGATCACCTTCGACGTCGGTGGCACCTCCGCCGATATCGGTATCGTCACCGAGGGTGGCTTCGGCGAAGCCACGGCACGCGACACCTGGATCGCGGGCTTCCCGGTACTCGTCCCGATGATCGACGTGCATACGATCGGCGCCGGCGGCGGCTCGATCGCCTTCGTCGATCAGGCTGGCGCCTTCAAGGTCGGCCCGCGCTCGGCCGGTGCCGTGCCCGGCCCCGCCGCCTATGGCCGCGGCGGCACGCGAGCCACGGTGACCGACGCCAACGTCGTGCTGGGACGGCTCGATGGCGGCAATTTCCTGGGCGGCGGCATGTCGCTCGACGAGGTGGCTGCCCGCCGCGTGATCGGCGAGCTGGCGCGCGAACTCGGCCTCTCCGACCGGGAGGCGGCTGAGGGCGTGATCACCCTCATCAACGCCAACATGGCCAACGCCATCCGCTCTCGCACCGTTCAGAAGGGCATCGATCCGCGCAATTATGCCCTTGTCGCCTTTGGCGGTGCCGGTCCCCTGCACGGCGCCGAAGTGGCCGACATGCTGGGCGTCACCGAAGTGATCGTGCCGCCCCACCCCGGCATCACCTCGGCGGTCGGCCTGCTGATCAGCGACCTGCGCTACGACGCCATCCGCACCTCATTCCAGGTGTCCGGTTCCGCTGACCTCGCGCGCATCAATGCCGACTTCGACGCCATGGCGAAGGAACTGGCCGGACGCTTCACCGCCGACGACATCGACCTCGCCCAGGTGACGTTCGAGCGCCGCGGCGATCTGCGCTATGTCGGCCAGGGTTACGAGCTGCGGGTCACCTTCCCCGACGGCGTTCTCGACGAGGCGGCGCTCGCGAAGGCCTTCGATTCCTTTCACGAAGTCCACAAGCGCGAGTACGGCCATCACTTCGCCGATTCCGCGATCGAGGTCGTAAACCTGCGCCTCGTGGGTGCTGCAAGCGCCGCGACCATCGCCAAGCCCGTACCAGACGGCGCGCGCTCTCTCGAAGCGGCGACGGTCCGCGCCGGCAACGGCACCTTCCGGGTCGAGGGCAAGCTCGCGGACTATCCAACCACCTTCTACCGCCGCGACCTGCTGCCGGTCGGCGAGCGCATCCCGGGTCCCGCCATCGTGCTGCAGATGGACACCACCACCGTCGTGCCGCCACACTTCAGCTTCGAGGCCGATGCCGCCGGCAATCTCATGATCCGCAAGGAGGCCAAGCAATGAGCAGCGCCACCGCCCGCCAGCCCACGACCAAGCCCGACCGCATCGATCCGATTACCAGCAGCGTGATCCAGGGTGCGCTGGAGAATATCGCCGTCGAGATGGGCTACAAGCTGATGCGCATGAGCTACTCCTCGATCATCCGCGAGTCGGAGGATTTCGGAGCGGCCCTCGTCGACGCGGAAGGCCGCGGCCTCGCGGAATCGGCCCAGTCGACGCCGCTGCAGTCGGGCCCGATCCCAGGCTACGTGCGCGGCATCCAGCGCATCCTGAAGGAACGTGGCGACACGATCCGGCCGGGCGACGTCATCATGCACAACGATGCCTATTCGGGCGCCAGCCACGGGCCGGACGTAGCCTTCATCGTGCCGGTCTTCGTGCAGGGCCGCCTGATCGCCTTCGCTGCGACCACCGCCCACCATCTCGACATCGGTGCGCTGTCGCCTGGCTCGTGCGGCATCGTCGAGGCGATCGACGCCTATGCCGAGGGCCTGCAGTTCAAGGCGATCAAGGTCTATGATCGCGGCGTCCGCAACGACGCGGTCTGGCAGATCGTGCGCGACAATATCCGCGCCTCCGACCTGGTGGTCGGCGACATGGATGCCCAGGTGGCCGCCGCACGTATCGGCGCGGAGCGCATGGTCGAACTGGTCCAACGCTACGGAATGGAGACCTTCGAGCAAGCGTGCGGTGCGCTGATGGATCATGCCGAGCGGCTGATGCGCCAGGCGATCTCGAAGCTGCCGGATGGCGTCTATCGCGCCGAGACGGCGATCGACGGCTATCTCGACAGCGACGATCCCACCAAGAAGGAGCTGCCGCTCGTCGTCACCATCACCAAGAAGGATGACTCGCTGATGGTCGACCTGACCGGCACGGCGCCGCAGGTGCCGGACCGGCCGATCAACATGCCGCTCGAAGGCACTGCGGACATCGCGATCTGGCTCACCATTCGCTCGGTGCTGCTGGACACGGAGATCCACGGCCACATCCCGGTGAATGCGGGCCTCATCCGGCCGATCACTATCGTCGCCCCCAAGGGGTGCCTGGCCAACCCGACCTTCCCGGCGCCGACGATCGCCCGCTTCTGCCCCGGCAACCAGCTCGCCGACACGGTGATGAAAGCGCTGTCGCAAGCCATGCCGGGCAACGTCTCGGCCGGCATCGGCAACCTCAAGGTCATCGCCTTCTCCGGTCTCAAGGACGAGACCCACTGGGTGCACATGGAGATCTTCGAGGGCTCCTATGGCGGGCGCCTGGGCAAGGACGGCATGGATGCGGTCGACACGCTCTACGCCAACACCCGCAACAACCCGATCGAGGACATCGAGACTCATCTCCCGCTCCGGGTGCTGCGCTACGAACTGCGCGAGGACGTGGCAGGCGCCGGCAAGTGGCGCGGCGGCCTGGGCTCGGTGCGCGAGTTCACCTTCCTCGGCGATGGTGGCGCCTCGGTCGAGGGCGAAGGCCATCGCTACCGGCCCTGGGGCTTCCTGGGCGGCAGCGAGGGCATGCCCGCCAAGCTGGACCTGATGGTCCCCGGCCAGCCCGACCGCGCGCTCCCATCGAAGGTACCCTACATGCACATCGGCAAGGATGGCCGTTTCGTCTGCTACGGTCCGGCTGGCGGCGGCTACGGCAATCCACTGGAACGCGATCCAGCCGACGTGGCTGACGATGTGCTCGACGAGGTGATCTCGGTCGAGACCGCGCTCAGGGACTATGGCGTGGTGGTCTCGGCCAAAGGCGTGGTCGACGCCGAGGCCACACGAAAGGCGCGCGGCGGCTGAGTCCCTTGGCAGGACCGGCCTTCTCCGCCATCAAGGCACGATGGACTATCAGCTCAAGGACCGGACCTGCCTCGTATCCGGCGCAAGCCCCGGCATTGGTGCAGGGGTCGTCAGGCTACTCTCGCAACAGGGCGCGCGAGTAGTCGCCACGGCACGGCGAGTCGAGAAGATCGAACGTCTGGACGGCGTGACCGCGATCGCAGGGGATGTGACGAACCCGACCGATCTCGCGCGGATCGCCGACAAGGCCGCCGAGTTGCTGGGACCGATCGACATCCTGGTGAACTGCGCCGGCGGCTCACGGCCGACCGGCCCGGATGCCGGCGAGGATGTGTGGGAGGAGGCCTTCGCCCTCAATTTCACGGCGGCTCGACTGCTGACCAAGGCCGTGCTGCCGGCCATGCGGGCGCACAAATGGGGGAGGATCGTCAGCATCAGCGGTTCCATGGAGCCGCGCGGCCTGAATGCCGCGATCGCTGCCAAGGCCGCACTCCACTTATGGGCAAAGGGCCTGTCGTGCGATGTCGCTGCCGACGGCGTAACGGTCAACACGATCCAGCCCGGCCGTATCAACAGCGAGCAGATCCAGCAGAAACTGCATCCGACTGAGGAGGCTCGCCGCAGCTTCATCGAGCGAAACATCCCCATCGGCTATTTCGGCGAGCCGGAGGATGTGGCACACCTCGTCGCCTTCCTGGCCTCCCCGGCGGCGCGCTACATCACAGGCGCGGTCATTCCCGTCGATGGTGGCATGCATTATTTCGCGCACTGATGGCGCGGTGGAGGATGGATTTTGCTGAAGTGGCTTCGTCGTTCTGAGCCGAAGGAAGTGCCGGCCGCCACCCTCGGTTCGCTGCAGATCGTCAAGCCTTGGGCCCGCTCGTCTTCGACCAAGCCGGACGTCGCCGGCGGCTACATGACCGTGATCAACGAGAGCGAGTCCGATCGCCTCGTTTCCGCCACCTCTCCTGCCGCCGGGTCCATCGAAATTCATGCCATCCGGGTCAAGGGCCCCGTGCTCGAGATGCGGAAGCTCGAGAGTGGTCTCGTCATTCCGCCCGCCAACCAGCAGATCCTGAAACCGCGCGGCTATCATCTGTTCATGACCGGCCTGGCCTCGCCTCTCTCTGTCGGCGGCAAACTGCCGGTCACGCTGGTCTTCGAAAAGGCCGGCAGCGTCACCGTGGACTTTGCCGCGGAAGCCCCCGGCCCTGTAGGACACGCGACCCTCAGCGCGTCGTAGTGGGTCCATCGCCCCTCCGGATGTGCCCACGGCGTCTTCGTGCAAACGTGCGCTATCTGGTCGGCGGCTGGCGCCATCCCGAGGCGGATTTGCGGACACCCAGCCTCGCGCCGACGCTGTGATTTGCTGTCATTGCCGATGAGTGTGCGCGGCGTCTGTCGTCCTCATTGTCTGGAATCGGTCCGTCCGGCAACGGGTGGAAGGTGCTGCGCCGGCCGGTCGTGCCAAGGTCGAGCGTCACCGCCGCGATTGCAGCCCTAGTGCGTTTCTGCCTTGCAGGATGACTGAAAAGACGTGAGTATTTGCACCGTTCGAGGAACCTTCTCGGGATCCCTCCAACAAAAAGCCTCGGCCGCAAAGGCCCTAGCAAGAAGCAACCGATGGGAGGATTTTGAAATGCCTGGCAAGACCATCAAGAACCCCGCCGCGCCGACTCAGGCGATTGGGAGTTCGTCCGTTACACACACCACTCCCGTCGATGCAGTGACCGGCTCGAAGAACACGCTGAACCGGCGAAGCTACCTGAAGACTGCAGCCGTGGTCGCGGGCGGGGCAGCCGCGCTCGGCATGCCGGCGATCGCCCAGGGGCAGAACCGCACCTGGAAGCTGAAGCTCCAGAGCAACTGGACTGGGATCGGCATCGAGTCGCAGGACCGCTCCGCAAAGCTATTCATCGATCGCGTGAAGAAGATGTCCGCCGGTCGCATCGAGATCACAAATTTCAATGCCGACGTGTTGCTCGGCATCGGCGAGACCTTCCGCGGCGTCGGCACCGGTGTGGCGGACCTCGCTGTCACGGCTCCCATCTACCATCGCGGGACCGTGCCGGTCGGCGAGTATCTGTGGGCCGTGCCGTTCTTCCCCTTCACCAATCTCGAGTTCTACGAATACATCTACCAGTTCATGGGGATCAAGGAGCTCTGGGCCGCGGCCTACAAACCGCACAATGTCGCTCATCTAACCTATATGTGCTCGGACGAGTGGGGCGCGATGGTGTCGACGCGTCCAGTCGCGAAATATTCCGACTTCAAGGGCATGAAGGTGCGCGCTTTCGGCATCTGGGCCGACTGGCTCGTGCACAACGGCGCGTCCATCGTCACGGTGCCTGGCGGCGAGGTCTATACCGCGATCCAGACGAAGATCCTGGACGCGGCTGCGTTCGGCTCCCCGGACGCGTGGGCCGGCATGAAGATGTACGAGGTCTGCAAGTACTACCTCAATCCGTCGGTCGTTCCCTACGACGTCGTCGAGGTCATCATGAACCTGAAGACCTTCAACGAGATGCCGCCGGATCTGCAGGAGGTCATGACCTCGGCAGCGCGCGTGATGAACCTCGAAATCTCGGCACTGACGATTCCGACCGACGTACGCGGCCGCAAGAAGCTCGCGGAAGGCGGCATGCAAACGATCATGATGCCGGACGAGGAGCTGACCAAGGCGGCCGACTGGTGCTGGAACAAGTTCGTCGGCTTAAAGGGGAAGGACCCCAACATCGACAAGGTGATCGAAATCTACACCCAGGCCAAGCAGACGTACAAAGATTACTATGGACCAAAGCGCCTGCCAGTCTGAGTCGTCCGCAGTGCGGCTGCGCTGATCAGGTTGTGGTGACTGCCTGAGTTCACTCTGGCACGGTGCGGCGACGGTTGCGCATCGTGTTGGAGATTCGCGGGAAGATTCCTTCACGTCAGCCGGTGCGCGGTTCATCGCGGCCGCTCCGAGACACGGTTCGACTATCTCGGAAGCACACGGCTGTATGGGTTATGCGCCAAGCTGGCCCATCCCGATGGTCTTTCACGCAATGGATCGCCGGCATGCACGGCGATGAGAGGGGGTTCAGGGTGAAAGTGATCGAAGCCTATCTCCGCTTCACGGACTGGTTGAACGCCAGGTTCGCCTGGATCGTTGCGTTCCTGATCGTGCCAATGCTCCTCATCATGATCTGGGAAATCGTGATGAGGTACTTCTTCAATTCACCGTCACAATGGGCCTTCGAAATATCTTTGTTCTTCTATGGGGGCTACATCGCCCTGGGTGGAGCATACACCCTACTGGCCGGTGCTCACGTGAACGTCGACATCGTCTGGGGTCGGCTGTCGCCAAGGGGGCGCGCCATCCTTGATGTCCTCACCAGCGGTTTTGCCTTTCTCTTTATCGGCGTCCTGTTCTGGGTATCGCTGGAACTTACGATCAACTCCTGGGCGATTGGCGAGACGACGATGTCTCACTGGAAGCCCATCTATTATCCGTTGCGCACGACGCTGCCGGTGGGCTGCCTCCTGTTCCTGATGCAGTTGCTCGCCAAACTGATCCGCGATGTCGCCATCGTCATCGAGGGCGAGGAAGTGTTTCCCGTGCGCGTGCACGTTCCCTAGCGCCCGCTTCACCAAAAAGGTCACAACGACCGTACTGTGCGTGACGGCGGCCACATTCCACCCGGAGATTGTCCATGCTAGCCCTTGGCCCTGAATGGCTGACAGTGATCCTGTTCGGCAGTCTCATCTTTCTCCTGGTTCTGGGGCTGCCGCTGGTGTTCGCCATCGGCGGCGTCGCAACGCTGTTCATCATCCTCCTCTGGGGGCCGCACGCTTTGCCGGTGCTGGCAAACCGAACCTACATGGCCATGGACATGTTCCTGCTCGTGGCCGTGCCCATGTTCATATTCATGGGGGCGATGCTGCAACGATGTGGCATCGCGGAGGACATGTACGAATTGATGTACCATTGGATGGGTGGGCTGCGGGGCGGGCTTGCCGCCGGCACGGTTCTGATCTGCACGATGTTTGCGGCGATGGTCGGCATCAGCGGGGCGGCCACCACGTCGATGGGACTGATCGCGCTGCCCTCCATGCTCAAGCGAGGCTACAAGAAGGACGTCGCGATCGGCTGCATCTCGGCTGGTGGCTCACTCGGCATCCTGATTCCGCCGAGCGTTCTGATGATCATCCTCGCCCTCACCTCGCGGGTTTCCGTTGGCGAGATGTTCATCGCCGGAATTCTGCCCGGCCTACTGCTCAGCTCGTTGTTCGTGGCGTATATCCTCGTCCGATGCTACGTTGACAAGGATATGGGACCGAGCGTGCCGCCGGAAGATCGGCTGCCGCTGGCCAAGAGACTAAGGCTGCTGGGAGGATTGCTTCTTCCCATAGGGCTGATTTTCGCAGTGATGGGATCGATGTTCTTTGGCATCGCGACGCCGAGCGAAGCGTCGGCGATCGGTGCCCTCGGCGCGATCGTGAGCGCGATGATCAAGCGCACGTTCACATGGCAGAACTTCACCTCGGCGCTGTTCATCACACTGCGCTTGAGCGCGATGGTCATCTGGATCGTGTTCGCTGCCTCGGCATTTACCGCTCTCTATGCCGTCACCGGTGCGTCCTCCCTGGTCGGTACCCTGATCAAGGGCGTGGGTGATCCTTGGGCGGTGATCATCACCATGCAGCTGATCCTCTTCGTGCTCGGCATGTTCTTCGATCCCACGGGCATCGTTCTCCTGACCGCGCCGATTTTCTTCCCGATCGTGACGTCTCTGGGATTCGATCCCCTGTGGTTCGCAATCCTCTTCGTGATCAACATGGAGCTGGCATACCTGACGCCGCCGTTTGGATTTAACCTTTTCTACATGAAGGCGGTCGTACCAAAGGGCGTGACGATGATGGACATCTACAGGTCGTCGTTGCCTTTCTGCCTCCTCATGATCTTGGGGTTGGCCATTTGCATGATCTTCCCAGGGATCATCACCTCGCTGCCCGGACTGATGAGGACCTGAGGGGAGGCGGGGCGGCACTGGAATGATGGAGCGCCCACCGGTCGAGCCGCGTTGACCAAGTGCGGGAAGTTCACTTTTTGTCATTTTATATCAATACCTTGCGGAACTGTCCGACGGGTGCTCACGCGGATTACACTCTGGCCTTGCGCCGGGTGCCCGGACTCCTGATATAAGCGCCTTGAGGGGCCGGTGTGGGCGGAGCAGTCGCCAACCCGGTCAGATCCGGAAGGAAGCAGCCGTAACGAATTCGCTTCGGGTCACGCCGGTCTCTCACCCGTTCCCCTGCGCGCGCCGCCGCGGAGGGCGGGCGGCCCGGGCGCGATGACCGCCGGGCCTCAAGGGGCCACGGCGCGGAATAGCGGGTGATCGCCATGGCTGAGGCCACCCCGGGCTCGGACCCGGCAACACCCTATCGCGTCCTCGCCCGCAAATACCGTCCCGTCGATTTCACGACCCTGGTCGGCCAGGAAGCGATGGTGCGCACCCTGCGCAACGCCATCGCCACCGGCCGCATTGCGCATGCCTTCATGCTCACCGGGGTGCGCGGCGTCGGCAAGACGACGACCGCCCGCATCATCGCCCGCGCGCTGAACTGCGTCGGGCCGGACGGCACCGGCGGCCCGACGGTCGATCCCTGCGGCGTCTGCGACAACTGCAAGGCCATCACCGAGGACCGCCATGTCGACGTCATCGAGATGGACGCGGCCTCGCGCACCGGCATCGACGATGTCCGCGAGCTGATCGAGGGCGTGCGCTACCGCCCGGTTTCGGCACGTTACAAGGTCTACATCATCGACGAAGTGCACATGCTTTCGGAAAAGGCCTTCAACGCGTTGCTGAAGACTCTGGAAGAGCCGCCGCCGCACGTGAAGTTCCTGTTCGCCACCACCGAGATCCGCAAGGTGCCGGTGACCGTGCTGTCACGCTGCCAGCGTTTCGACCTGAAGCGCGTGCCGCAGGAAACACTGGTCGAGCATTTCAACAAGATCGCACAGGCCGAAAAGGTCGAGATTTCGCCCGAGGCCCTGACCCTGCTGGCGCGCGCCGCCGACGGATCGGTGCGAGATGGTCTGTCGATGCTCGACCAGGCGATCGCCCATGGCGGCGGCGTGGTCGATGCGGCGCAGGTCCGCGACATGTTGGGCCTAGCCGACCGCAGCCGCGTCCTCGAACTCTTCGAGAAGGTGATGCGCGGCGACGCGCCGGGCGTGGTTTCGGCGCTGGGCGAGATGCACGATTCCGGCGCCGACCCCGTGGTCGTGCTGCAGGACCTGCTCGAACTCACGCACTGGGTGACGCGTCTCAAGGTGGCACCCGACGCCGCGGCCTCGACGGCCGACAGCGAGCGCGCGCAGGGTCTCTCGATGGCCGGTAAACTGTCCATGGCGTCGCTGACGCGGGCCTGGACCTTGCTGCTCAAGGGCCTCCAGGAAACGCTCGCGGCTCCGTCGCCTCTGCGCGCCGCCGAGATGGCGCTGATCCGGCTGTGCTACGTCGCCGACCTGCCCTCGCCCGGCGATGCGATCAGGGCGCTGCAGAATGGCGGCGGTGTCGCCACAGGTGGGCCCGGTCCGGCCGCGCCGCGTGGCAATGGACCTGGCGGTGGCGCCGCTGCACGCCTGGCCACCCAGCCCGTGACGGCGGTCGCCTCCCAGCCGGCGATGCCGGCGCCACGCAATTTCACCGAGGTCGTGGCGCTGTTCGAGACCAAGCGCGAGGCGCGGCTCGTGCACAGCCTGATGCACCATGTTCACGAAGTCCGCTGCGAGCCGGGCCTGATCGAATTCCGGCCGGAACCCAAGGCGCCGACAGACCTGGCGCCACGCCTCAGCGAGCTGCTGAGCCAATGGACCGGCCGCCGCTGGATCGCCTCGGTTTCCAGTGCCGAAGGAAAGCCGACACTGATCCAGCAGAAGGCCATCAAGGCCGACGACCTGCGCAGCTCTGCCGAGACCAACGAGCTGGTGCTGGCCATATTGAAGACATTCCCCGGAGCCAAGCTCGACATGGTACGGCGCAAGGGTGAACAGACCTCGATGCTCTCAGGGTTGGGCGATTTCGCCGCTGATGAGCCGCCTCCCGCCGAAGAATATCCCGTCGACGACGATATCCCGGAAAGCGAGTACTGATGTTCGACAAGCTCAAGGACCTTGGCGGCCTGATGCAACAGGCCCAGCAGATGCAGCAGAAGATGCAGGAGCTTCAGGCGGCGCTCGAGCGCCTGGAGATCGTGGGTTCTTCGGGCGCCGGCCTGGTGAAGGTCACGGTCAACGGCAAGAACGAGACCCGCAGGATCGAGATCGATGCCTCGCTCTTCAAGCCCGAGGACAAAGGCGTCGTCGAGGATCTGATCGTGGCTGCAGCCAACGACGCCCGCGCCAAGGTGGAGCAGACCGTGCAGGAGCAGATGCGCGACATCACCGGTGGACTGCCGCTGCCGCCAGGCTTCAAGCTCTAGGAGACGCACCGCCGATGAACGGCCCGGAGATCGAGCGGCTGATCCAGCTCCTCGGCCGCCTGCCGGGGCTGGGACCGCGATCGGCCCGCCGCGTGGCGCTGCACCTCCTGAAGAAGCGCGAGACGCTGATGCAGCCGCTGGGCGCCGCGCTGGCCGACGCGGCGCGCGCCATCCGGGCCTGCAGTGTCTGCGGCAACCTCGACACGATCGACCCCTGCTCCATCTGCGCCGACCCCCGGCGCGACGCCGGGCTGATCTGTGTCGTTGAGGATGTCGGCGACCTGTGGGCGATGGAGCGCGGCCGCATCTTCTCCGGTCGCTATCACGTGCTGGGCGGCTCGCTTTCGGCGCTCGACGGGATCGGGCCGGAGGAACTCAACATCGGCAGCCTTGTGAAGCGCGTGTCCGCCGGCGGCGTCCGCGAGGTGATCATGGCGACCAACGCGACGGTCGACGGGCAGACGACGGCGCATTACCTCGCCGAGCGGCTGGCCGAGCACGACGTACCGCTGACGCGGCTGGCGCACGGCGTGCCCGTGGGCGGCGAACTCGACTGGCTCGACGACGGGACGCTCGCCACCGCCTTCAAGGCGCGGCGCGCCCTCTAGTATCCCCCATGAGCGCCGAAACCCTCGCCGCCATCGCCGTTGCCCTGGCGGCCGGCTGGGCCAGCGGACTGAACGCCTATGCCGCCGTTCTGGTCCTGGGTCTCGCACAGCGCCTTGGCCTGGTCACCCTGTCCCAGGACCTGCAGGTCCTCCAATCGCCCTGGGTGCTGGGCGTGGCGGCGATCCTGTTCGCCCTGAACTTCCTGGCCGACAAGATCGCCTACGTCGACAGCATCAACGACGTGTTGCAGACCTTCGTGCGCATACCCGCGGGTGTCCTCCTGGCCTACGGAGCGGCGGGCGGCCTCAGCCCGGAAGTCGCTGTCGTCGCAGGCCTGCTGGGCGGAACGCTCGCGGCCGGAACCCACATCGCCAAGACCGGCACACGTGCCCTGATCAACGGCTCGCCGGAGCCGTTCAGCAACGTCTTCGCCTCCCTTGGCGAAGACGCAACGGTCTTCGGCGGACTGGCGCTGGCGATCGCCCACCCGATCACTTTTCTGTGCCTGCTGGCATTGTTCGTGGTCGTCCTCATATGGCTGCTGCCGAAGCTGCTACGAACGGCTCTCGTGCCGTTTCGCCGGCTCGCCCGGGGCCGACAGGGGCCCTGACCGCGCCTAAAATCGACTACTGGCGGAGGAATCTGGCGCTTTCCTTCGCCCGCCCGAGGCGTACACTCACGACCGCAAGCACATGTTCATTCGCCAGAACATCCAGTCACTCAGGTTCTTCCGCACGACGCCGGCGATGCGCTGCCCGTACCTGCCGCATCGCCTGGAAACCAAGCTCGTCACGGAACTGAGCGGTCCCGACGCGATCTCGCAGCACGACACGCTGACGGACGCCGGCTTCCGGCGCTCGCACCACTTCGTCTACAAGCCGCTGTGCGACGGCTGCAGAGCCTGCGTCCCGGTCCGCATACGCGTGCGGGACTTCGAGCCCAGCCGGGCGCAGCGCCGCATCCAGCGCCGCAACGAACACGTCCATGCGGTTGAAACCCAGGCTCTGGCGACGGGCGAGCAGTTCTCGCTGTTCTCGCGCTATGTCCTGACGCGCCATCGCGATGGCGACATGGCCGACATGGACTTCGACGACTACCGTGCCATGGTCGAGGAGAGTCCGGTCGATACGGCGATCGTCGAGTTCCGCGACGATTCGGCCGACGGCCGTCTCGTCGGGTCATGCCTCGTGGACTGGCTGTCGAACGGGGTGTCGGCGGTCTACAGCTTCTTCGATCCGCAGGATCCGCGACGGGGGCTGGGCACGCACATGATCCTGTGGCTGGCCAATGCCGCCGCCAGGCGGGGCCTGCCCTATGTCTATCTGGGCTACTGGATCGCCGATTCGAACAAGATGGCCTACAAGCGTTCGTTCCGACCGTTGGAGTTCTTCGGTCCCGATGGCTGGACGGAGCTGCCTGCTGTGTAGGCACTTCCAGGTCGGTGGAGCGTCGTGACGCACCTCGCCTGCATTGCGCACCCTCTGCAATCTCTGGAATCGCTCAGCGGACCAAGCTATGAAGACCGGTCCGTCAGCGAGGGCGGATGAGCGGTCAACAATACTCGCAGTCAGGGAGACGGGATGCGCTCATTGCTGGCGTTCAGCGCGATGATCGACGCGTTAAACGAAAAGATTGGTGGTGTCTGTAACTGGCTCGTCCTGCTCGCCTGCGTGGTGAGCGCCGGCAACGCCATGGTTCGCTACGCCTACGACACGAGTTCGAACGCCTGGCTCGAGATCCAGTGGTACATGTTCGCCGTGATCGTGATGTTCGGGGCCTCCTACACGATGAAGCGCAACGAACATGTCCGTGTCGACCTCCTCTACATGAACCTCAGTCGCCGCGGGCAGCTCTGGATCGACATCCTGGGCACCCTGGTGTTCCTCCTGCCGACCTGCACCATCCTGGCCTGGCTGAGCTGGCCCTTCTTCATGCAGTCGTTCAACGTCTACGAACACTCATCGAACGCCGGCGGCCTGCTGCGCTGGCCGATCAAGCTCGTGCTCCCCGTGGGCTTTGCCCTCGTTGCCCTCCAGGGCCTTTCCGAACTCATCAAGCGGGTGGCCTTCCTCAACGGATATGCCGTGGATAGCCTCGAAGCGCACTACGAGAGGCCCACGCAATGATCCCTCTCGAGTATATGCCGCCGCTGATGTTCGGCGGCCTCGTCGTCTTCTTGATCATCGGCTACCCGGTAGCCTTCTCGCTCTGCGCGGTCGGCTTTTTCTTCGGGTTCCTGTCGATCGAGATGGGCTATTTCACAATGGCCTTCATGCAGGCCATCCCGGGCCGCGTGTTCGGCAGCATCCTGTCGAACGAACTGCTGCTCGCCATCCCGTTCTTCACCTTCATGGGCGCCATCCTGGAGAAATGCGGCCTGGCCGAGGACATGCTCGAATCGATGGGCCAGCTCTTCGGCCCGATCAGGGGCGGGCTGGGCTACTCCACCATCATCGTGGGCTTCATCCTCGGCGCCATCACCGGCACCGTGGCGGCCCAGGTCATTGCCATGGCGCTGATCACCCTGCCGGTGATGATGCGCCACAGATACGACATGCGCTACGCCACCGGCGTGCTCGCCGCATCGGGCACGATCACGCAGCTCGTGCCGCCCTCGCTGGTGCTGATCGTGCTGGCGGACCAGCTCGGCAAGTCCGTGGGTGACATGTACCTCGGTGCCTGGGGCCCGTCGCTGCTGCAGATCGTCCTGTTCGCCGGCTACACCTTCTATCTCACCCTCGTGAAGCCGGCGGCGCTGCCGCCGGTGCCGCGGACGCTGTTCGGCAAGGACCTGCTGATCAAATGCGCCTGGGGCATCATTCCTGCCGCCGTGCTGATCTTCCTCGTGCTGGGCACCATCATGATGGGCCTTGCGACCCCGACCGAAGCCGGTGCGATGGGCACGATCGGCGCGATCGTCCTCGCGGTTGTGCGCAACGCACCGCTCACGAAGTTCGACCGGGTCATGTTCCTCGGCGGCAGTGCCGCCGCGATCATCGGCAGCCTGATCGGCATCGTCGCCTTCAAGTCGTTTGCCTTCAAAGTCGCCTTCACGGTGATGTTTGCGGCAATCATCTGGCTGTGCTGGCGCGCCTGGCAGGTCAAGGATCTGCGGGACCTGATCGTGCAAGCCCTTCAGGCGACCATGCGCATCACCGCCATGGTCGCGTTCATCCTGGTCGGCGCGACGTGCTTCTCGATCACGTTTGCGGGCGTGGACGGCGGTCACTGGGTCGAGCATCTGCTTACCGGCCTGCCCGGCGGCGTCTGGGGCTTCCTGATCGTCGTCAACCTGTTCGTATTCTTCCTGGCCTTCTTTCTCGACTTCTTCGAGATCGCCTTCATCATCATCCCGATGCTGGCGCCGGTCGCGCAGAAGCTGCTGGCGCCGGTCGTGGGCGCCGACGCCGCCCTCATCTGGTTCGGCGTCATGCTCTGCGTGAACATGCAGACGTCGTTCATGCACCCGCCCTTCGGCTTCGCGCTTTTCTACCTCCGCAGCGTGGCACCGAAGGAGGTGAAGAGTTCGGACATCTATTGGGGCTCGATTCCATGGGTGGTCCTGCAGCTCTTCATGGTGGCGATCGTGGTCGCGCTGCCAGAGTCGGTGACCTACTTCCTCGACCCGCCGCACGGTATCGATCCGACCACGATCAAGATCGAACTCCAGCCGCCGCCTGCCGAGGACTCGGCCCCACCCGTATTCAAGTAGTAGATCGAAGACAAAAAAAGCCCCGCCAAACGGCGGGGCTTTTCTCGTCAGACGCTTCGCTCAGCGGCCCTGTGCCGACATCGCGAAGTTGAAGTTGTCGAAGGTGTTCTCGGCCACGCGGAACCACAGGTTCTCGTCCGTCCGGAACGCCTTCAGGCTGTCGTAGATCTTCTTGAACTTCGGATCCTTGGCAGCCAGTTCATCGTAGAACTTGTAGGCTTCGAGGAAGCACGGCTCGAGGACTGCGCGCGGGAACGGGCGCAGTTCGGTGCCGGCGGCCACGAGGCGGCGCAGGGCGGGCGGATTTCCCGCATCGTACTTCGGCACCATCCAGGAGGTGACACGGCCGGCCGCAGCCTCGATCATCGCCTGGTAAGGCTTCGGCAGCTTCGCCCAGGCGTCATTGTTGATGTAGAGCGAGCCGACGGACGCGCCCTCCCACCAGCCGGGATAGTAGTAGTACTTGGCGACCTTGTTGAAGCCGAGCTTCTCGTCGTCGTAGGGGCCGACCCATTCACAGGCGTCGATGGTGCCCTTCTCGAGCGCCGGATAGATGTCGCCACCGGCGATCTGCTGCGGCACTACGCCGAGGCGCGTGAGGATCAGGCCGGCAAAGCCGCCGACGCGGAACTTCAGGCCCTTCATGTCGTCCATCGACTTGATTTCCTTGCGGAACCAGCCGCCCATCTGACAGCCCGTGCCGCCGAAGGTGAAGGACCGGAAATTGTACTCCTTGTAGAAGTCGTTGACCAACTCATGGCCGCCACCGAACTCCAGCCAGGCATAGTACTGCCGCTGGTTCATCGAGAACGGCAGCCCCGTCTCGAACACGAAGTTCGGATGCTTGCCGAAATAGTAGTAGGCAGCGGTCTGGCCGGCCTCGACCGTCCCGTTCTGCACCGCATCGGCGACCTGCAGGCCGGGAACGATTTCGCCCGCGGCGAACGAACGGATCTGGAACTTGCCGTCCGACATCTCGCCGACGAGTTTGGCGAAAAGCTCGGATCCGCCATAGAGCGTGTCGAGCGACTTGGGGAAGCTGGACGTCAGACGCCACTTCACTTCCGGCATGCTCTGGGCGATCGCCGGCGCCGCGATCGTCGTCGCCGCGGCAACCCCCGCAGCGCCAACGCCCGCGGTCCTGATGAATTTCCTACGTTGCATAATCCTCGTTCCTCCCATGGTTGCCTTCATGGCCCCCTTCAACACCACAACACTGGCATGCGAAATTGACTTTGAAAAGCGCCCGCCTGTCCGAAAATCCTTAAAAATATGCAATGTTCTGGCGTTCGAACGGTATTCGCCGGCAGCAAAAAGCCCCGCCGAAGCGGGGCTTTCGACCGGCGAGGCCGGAGGTCTCAGAGCTTGTTGGCCGCGGACTGGCGCGCCATGAAGTTGTCGAAGGTGTTCTCGGCCACACGGAACCAAAGAACCTCTTCGTTCCGGAAGGGCTTCCAGGAATCGTACACCTTCTTGAACTTCGGGTTCTTGGCGATGGTCTCGGCATAGAGTTCGTTGGCGGCGTTGAAGCACGCCTCCATCACCGCCTGCGGGAACGGCAGGAACTTCGTTCCGGCCGCGACCAGCTCACGCAGAGCGCGCGGGTTCTGGGCATCGTACTTGGCGACCGACCAGCTCACCGTGTCTCCCGAGGCGGCGGCGATCGCTTCCTTGTACATCGGCGGCAGGGCCTCGTAGGCCTTCTCGCCACAGTAGAGCGAGAGGGCCGCGCAGCCTTCCCACCAGCCGGGATAGTAATAATACGGAGCGACCTTGTTGAAGCCGAGCTTCTGGTCGTCGTAGGGACCGACCCACTCCGCCGCGTCGATCGTACCCTTCTCGAGCGCCGGGTAGATGTCGCCGCCGGCGATCTGCTGCGGCACCACGCCGAGCTTCGCCATGACCTGGCCGGCGAAGCCGCCGATGCGCATCTTCACGCCCTTCATGTCCTCGGGCGTCTTGATCTCCTTGCGCCACCATCCGCCCATCTGGGCCCCGGTATGGCTCATCAGGAAGGAAACCAGCTTGTACTCCTTGTAGAACTCCCGCATCAGTTCGAGGCCGCCGCCGAAGTAGACCCAGGCATTGTGCTGACGGGTGTTGAGGCCGAACGGCAGGGCCGTGTCGAAGGCGAAAGTCGGGTCCTTGCCGACATAGTAGTAGGATGCGGTATGGCCGCACTCGACGGTCTCGTTCTGAACGGCGTCGACGACCTGCAGGCCCGGGACGATTTCGCCGGCCGCGAAGACACGGATCTGGAACTTGTTGTCTGTCAGCGCCGCGACGCGCTTGGCGAAGAATTCGCCCGCGCCGTAGATCGTGTCGAGCGACTTGGGGAAGCTCGACGCCATGCGCCACTTCACCTCGGGCATGGACTGGGCGACAGCCGGGGCGGCCAGCACACCCGCGGTGGCGACGGTCGCACCGCCGACACCGGCCGTGCGCAGGAACTTGCGACGTTGCATCTGATGTTCTCCCTAGGAATATTGCTTGCTGAGCGCGCTTTCTGCCAAGCGAACCATACCTTGCTGGCCGGGGTTATCGCATGGCGCAACGGCGATGAAAAGCACGCGCCGGGCACAGGCAGACAAGGAAAACCCCGCCGAAGCGGGGCTTTCCGGTTCTCAGGTCACGGAGCCTACAATTTGTTGGCGGCCGACTGGCGCGCCATGAAATTGTCCATCGTGTTCTCGGCCACGCGGAACCACAGCACCTCTTCGGCACGGAAGGGCTTCCACGACTCGAAGACCTTCTTCCACTTCGGGTTCTTCTCGTTGAGCTGCGCGAAGAGGTCGTTGGTCGCGTTGTAGCATGCCTCCAGGATCTGCGGCGTGAACGGCAGCAGCTTGGTGCCTGCGCCGACCAGTTCGCGGACCGCCTTCGGGTTCAGGGCGTCGTACCTGGAGAGCATCGAGGTGTGCGCCTTGGCGGCGGCCGCCTCGATGATGGCCTGGTACGACTTCGGCAGCTCGGACCACTTGGCCAGGTTCACATAGGCCGAGAGCTGCGGGCCGGCTTCCCACCAGCCGGGATAGTAATAATACGGAGCGACCTTGTTGAAGCCGAGCTTCTGGTCGTCGTAGGGACCGACCCACTCCGCCGCGTCGATCGTACCCTTCTCGAGCGCCGGGTAGATGTCGCCGCCGGCGATCTGCTGCGGCACCACGCCGAGCCTGGTGAGCACCTCGCCGGCGAAGCCGCTGACGCGGAACTTCAATCCCTTGAGATCGTCGACGGTCTTGATTTCCTTGCGGAACCAGCCGCCCATCTGGGCGCCGGTGTTGCCGCACGGGATCGAATGGATGTTGTAGTCCTTGAAGAACTCGTTCATCAGCTGGCGGCCATTGCCCCAGTTCCACCAGGCATCCTGCTGGCGCGCGTTCAGGCCGAACGGCACGGCACAGTCGAGCGCGAACGTCAGGTCCTTGCCCACATAGTAGTACGAAGCCGTGTGACCCATCTCGACCGTGCCGTTCTGGACGGCGTCCGCGACCTGCAGGCCGGGAACGATTTCACCGGCCGCGAAAAGGCGGATCTGGAACTTGCCGTCGGTCGCATCCGAGACGTACTTCGTGAAGAGCTCGCCCGAACCGAAGATCGTGTCGAGCGACTTCGGGAAGCTCGACGCCATGCGCCATTTCAGCTCCGGCGCGGACTGCGCTATGGCGGGTGCGGCCAATGTACCGGTTGCGGAGACGGCGACGGCCCCGATGCCGGCCGTACGAACGAACTTGCGACGCTGCATGAAACTTGTACTCCAACTCGTGTTTCAGGCGGCGCTCGCGCCGCCTGATTTGCGCGGCTTATGACATGCGCCTTGCGCCGGATGAAAGGCTCAACGCATGAGCAATAAGATGAGCGCCAATGCGCCCACTGCAATGCGATACCAGGCAAAAACGGTAAAGCCGTGGCGGCTGATGAATCGCACGAACGCGCGCACCACCAGCATCGCCGCAACGAAGGCGGCAACGAAGCCAAGCGCGATCACGCCACCATGCTCCCAGCTCAGAGACGACCAGTTCTTGTAGAGGTCGTACACCGTCGCCCCCAGCATGGTGGGCATCGCGAGGAAGAACGAGAACTCGGCCGCCGTTGCACGATCGACGCGGAAAATCCGCGCCCCCATGATCGTGGCGCCCGAACGAGAAACGCCGGGGATCATCGCCACGCACTGGCAGAGACCGATGTAGAGCGCGGTTTTCAGGTCGATGTCGTCGAGGGTCTTGATGCGCGGCCTCTGAGCGAGACGCTCGATCAGCAGGATGGCGATGCCGCCCACGATCAGCGCGATGGCGACCACCCAGGGACTGAACAACACCGACTTGATGTACTTGTGGGCCGCAACGCCCACGATCACGGCCGGCAGGAAGGCCACCAGGATCGCCAGTGCGAACCGAGTCGCCTGCCTGTCCCGCTCGAGCACCCCCATCGCCGTCTTCCAGATCTTCGCGCGATAGAGCAGGCACACCGCGAGGATCGCGCCCAGCTGGATCACGATCTCGAAGACCTTGCCCGGCGGTCCCTGAAAATCGAGCAGTTCCTCGGCGAGGATGATGTGACCCGTCGACGAGACGGGAAGAAACTCCGTGAGACCCTCGACAACGCCGATCAGCAGCGCCTTCCAGATCAGCGTCAGGTCCATGCTCAATCCTTGAAGCGTTTGGCTCGCGGCCAGCCCTTCTCCGGCATGCGCCCCGCCTGCGCACGCTCGCCCCGCCAGAACTTGAGTTCGGTCGCAGGAATGGTCCGGTTGCCCCAGGGCAACCCGTCTGAAAGGACGAACGCCTGTGCGTCCGACAGCCGGTCGCCCTTCGACTTCTGCAGCAGCACGCCGCGCCCGCGGCCCATCTCGGGCACCTGGTCGAGCGGGAAGATCAGCAGCTTGCGGCCTTCGCTCAGCACGGCGATCGAGTTCGCGCCCTCAGGCACGACGCCGAAGGCCTGCGCCTTCTCCTTGTCGGCGAGGGTCAGCACGCCCTTGCCGTTCTTCGTCTGCGCCACGACCTCGTCTTCCGGCACGATGAAGCCGCGCCCGGCATCCGAGGCGACGAGGAACTTTCGCCCGCCCTTCAGCACTTCGAGCTGGACGATGTCCTGGTCGTTGCCCAGCTCGATCATAAGCCGGATCGGCTCTCCGTGGCCGCGCGCGCTGGGCAGGCGATCGCAGCCCACCGTGTAGAAACGGCCGTTCGTGCCGAACAGCAGAACCCTGTCGGTCGACTGGGCGTGAATGGCGAAGCGCGCCGTGTCGCCTTCCTTGTACTTCAGTTCGGCAGCGGCCTTGTCGTCGAGATGGCCCTTGGCGGCACGGATCCAGCCCTTCTCGGACAGGATGACCGTCACCGGCTCGCGCTCGACGAAATCCTCGATCGCATGCTCGATCTCGGCCGGCGCGTCGGCCAGTTCGGTGCGGCGGCGCCCGAGCTCGGTCTTGCCGCCGAACTTCTTCCTGGTCTCGCGCACCTCGTCGGCGATCGCATTCCACTGAAGCTCGTCGCTCTTCAGCAGCGCCTTCAGGTCCTTGCGTTCGGCGCTCAGCTTCTTGTGTTCGCCGCGGATCTCGAATTCCTCGAGCCGGCGCAGGGCCCGCAGGCGCATGTTCAGGATCGCTTCGGCCTGCAGGTCGGTGAGCCCGAAAGCCTTGATCATCTTCGGCTTTGGCTCGTCCTCCTCGCGGATGATCTTGATCAGCTTGTCGAGGTTCAGATAGGCGATCAGATAGCCGTCGAGGATCTCCAGGCGCCGTTCGATCGCGGCCAGCCGGAAGGTCGAACGCCGCTGCAATACCTCGCGCCGGTGATCGAGGAAGGCCTGCAGCGCCTCGCGCAGGTCCATGACGCGGGGCGTGTTGTCCTTGTCGAGGACATTGAGGTTCAACGGGAAGCGGGTTTCGAGGTCGCTGAGCTTGAACAGCTGCTCCATCAGGAGTTCGGCCGGCACGTTTCCGGTCTTCGGCTCCAGCACGATGCGCACGTCGTCGGCCGACTCGTCGCGCACGTCCTCGAGGATCGGCAGCTTCTTGGCGTTGATGATCTCGGCGATCCGCTCGATGAGTTTTCCCTTCTGGACCTGATAGGGAATCTGCGTGACGACGATGCGGTACTGGCCGCGCGGCAGCTGCTCGACTTCCCACTTGGCGCGCAGGCGGAAGGCGCCGCGCCCGGTCCGGTAGGCCTCGACGATGGATTCCCGCGGCTCGACCAGGATCCCGCCGGTCGGGAAGTCCGGCCCCTTCACGAGGTCGACCAGCGTCTCGATGCGCGAGTTCGGCGTCTTGATGAGATGCAGCAGCGCGTCGCAGAGCTCGCCCGCATTGTGGGGCGGGATCGAGGTCGCCATGCCGACGGCGATACCTGCGGCGCCGTTGGCCAGCAGGTTCGGAAAGCCACCCGGCAGGACGATCGGCTCTTCGGTCGACCCGTCGTAGTTGGGCCGGAAGTCGACGGCATTCTCGTCGATGCCGCCCAGCAGCGCCTCGGCCACCTCGGTGAGACGCGCCTCGGTGTAACGCATCGCGGCGGGGTTATCGCCGTCGATGTTGCCGAAGTTGCCCTGCCCCTCGATCAGCGGATAGCGGGCGGCGAATTCCTGGGCGAGGCGCACCAGCGCGTCGTAGATCGACTGGTCGCCGTGCGGGTGATACTGGCCGATCACGTCGCCGACGACGCGGGCGCTCTTCTTGAAGGCGCTGTTCGGATCGAGCCGCAGCTGGCGCATGGCGTACAGCAGCCGGCGATGCACGGGCTTCAGCCCGTCGCGCACGTCCGGCAGCGACCGCGACATGATGGTCGACAGCGCATACGACAGATAGCGCTCACGGAGCGCGTCTCCGAATTGCACTGGCTTCACTTCGGCCAGTTGGACGACGTTGTTGCGCTTTGCCATGGACCAGCGTGACGAGGGGAAGGGCCGCAGTTCCCGCCACGGCCTGTTTCTTCTAGCGTTGGAGCGACTCCATAAATCTCGACCGTGCGGGAGGCAAGGGCTTGTTGTGCGGCCAAAAAACGTGCCGCTCGAGGAAGAATCCCGTCAGGTCGAGGCCCTGGCGCAGCTCGTCCTCGTCCGAGGGCAGGTTGCCGGTGGATAGAAAGCCTGGAAGCGGCAGCAGCTTCTCCTTGTAGGGTCCGGCGGCCGCCCGCGAGACCGCCCGGCCCGTCCGTGGCGAGACGAAGCCCAGATCCTCGGTCGCGCCGGTCGCCGCGCAATTGGCGAGGTCGAGGCCGAAACCCAGCTCCTGCAGGAGACCCAGTTCGAGCCGGACATAGATCGTGGGCCAGCCGGGATGTCCGAGCGCCCCCAGGAACGCCCGGAAGCCATCGAACATCGCGGGATGCGGCTCGCGCTCCGGCAGGGCGGCGTCGATGACGGCACAGGCCGCCGCGAGCCCCGCCAGCTCGCGGGCATCGTCCATGGCGCGGGCGGCGTGCGGCTCCCGCAGTTCGCCCGAATAGTTGCCGAGTTGCTCGGGCAGGCGCCCCCGCCAGCCGACCTCGACCAGGTTCCCGGACTGCCAGACGGGACGGGCGCGTCGCGAGACGCCGCCCGGCACGAAGCCGGAATGGCGGCCGTGGTCGCGCGTCAGCAGCGACACGACCAGGCCGGTCTCGCCGTGAGACCGCGCCGCCAGCACGATGCCCTGGTCGTTCCACTCCATGGCCCGTGTATGACGCGTCCCGCAAAATCGCGCTAGGTTGGGGCATGTCGAAATCAGGACGGCGGGCCGTGCTGGGGGCTGCCGCGTTGGCCGCCCTGCCCTTCACTGTCTTCGCGCAAACGGCGGCCGCGGCGCGGCCGCGCCTGCTGCAGGGCGTGCAGTCCGGCGACGTCGGCGGAAACGCGGCAACCCTGTGGAGCCGCACCGACCGGCCGGCGCGCATGATTGCCGAATATGCGACGACCGAGAGCTTCACCGATGCGCGGCGTCTCGAGGGCCCGGTCGCCCTCGAGGCGAGCGGTTTCACCTCGCGCCTGCGTCTGGCCGGACTGCCGCCGGGACAGACCATCTTCTACCGCATCGCCTATGCCGCTCTCTCGGACGCGCATGCCACGAGCGACTGGGTACACGGACGCTTCCGCACGCCGCCGTCCGCCGAAACGGACATGAGCTTCGTATGGTCGGCCGATACGGTCGGCCAGGGCTGGGGCATCAATCCCGATATCGGCGGCATGACGATCTACGAGACGATGCGATCCCTGAAGCCCGACTTCTTCGTCCATTGCGGCGACACGATCTACGCCGACGCCCCCCTGAGCCACGAGAAGAAGCTGCCGGACGGACGCCTCTGGAAGAACCTAACGACCGAGGCGAAGTCGAAGGTTGCCGAGACGCTCGACGAGTTCCGCGGCAATCATCTCTATAATCTCCTCGACGCCAATCTCCGTCGCTTCAACGCCGAGGTCCCGACGATCGCCCTTTGGGACGATCACGAGGTCGTCGACAACTGGTACTGGGAAAGACGTCTCGGCGCGGATCCGCGCTACGGCGAGAAGGATGTCGGCGTGCTGGCGCGCCACGGCGAGCGCGCCTTCCGCGAGTTCATGCCCCTGGCCGACGGGCTCGACGGGCCCATGCGCCTCTATCGCAGGTTCGCGTTCGGCCCGCGCCTCGATCTCTTCCGCCTCGACATGAGGAGCTTTCGCGCGTCCAACGGTCCGAACCGGCAGGAGACTCCGGGCGCGGATACGGCCTTTCTCGGGATCGAGCAGGTCGCCTGGCTGAAGCAGGCGCTCAAGGCCTCCACGGCCACGTGGAAGATCATCGCGGCCGACATGCCGCTCGGCCTCGTCGTCTACGACGACTGGCGCCGCAAGGCGGGCTTCGAGGCCGTGGCGAACGCCGACGACGGCCCGCCGCGGGGCCGCGAGCTGGAGATCGCCGGCCTGCTCGCCTTCATCAGGCGCGAGGACATCCGCAACGTGCACTGGATCACCGCCGACGTGCATTATCCCGCGACCCACCGCTACGATCCCGGAAAGGCCGCCTTCCAGGACTTCACGCCGTTCTACGAGTTCGTGTCGGGCCCGCTCTGCGCCGGCGGCTTCGGTCCCAATGCGCTGGACGGCACGTTCGGCCCGCGGGTCGTGTTCCAGAAGGTGCCGCCCCCCGGCCGCTTCGATCTCTCGCCGCTCGAAGGCTCCTGCCACTTCGGCCATGTGCGAATCGACGGGAAGTCAGGCGTGATGACGGTCAGCCACCGCGATGCCGGCGGCGCCGTGATCCACGAGCTTGAGCTCGTGCCCTCCTAGCGGCCGGCAATTTTCTGTCGCCCAACGACGGAGATTCGATATGTGATTGCGCCGCAGCGCGCGGGCGGGGCCCTTTCCCCGACAGTTATTTCGTTTGTTGCATTTATTTCGTTTATGGGGCCTGACGGGCCCGCCGGGGCGCGGTCTACGCCTTGTAGTCGAGGCCGATCGAGCGGTAGTGCGAAGGATCCTCGGCCCAGCGTTCGCTCACCTTCACATGCAGGAAGAGATGCACCGGGCGCTCCAGCATCTGAGAGAGTTCGTGGCGCGCGCGGGCGCCGATCTGCTTGATGCGGGCACCGCCCTTGCCGAGGAAGATCGCGCGCTGGCCTTCGCGCTGGACGTGGATCGTCTGCTCGACCCGGACGCTGCCGTCGGGGCGATCCTCCCATTTCTCGGTCTCGACCGCCGCCTCGTAGGGCAGTTCCTGGTGAAGCTGCAGGAACACCTGCTCGCGCGTCACCTCGGCCGCCAGCAGGCGCAGCGGCAGGTCGGCGGCCTGGTCCTCGGGGTAGAGGAACGGCCCGGGCGGCACCGCCTGCGCGAACGCCGCCAGCAGGTCGCCGATGCCGTCGGCCTTGAGCGCGCTCACCATGAAGGTGCGGTCGAAGGGCACGATCGCATTCAGTTCCGCCGTCAGTGCCAACAGCTTCTCGCGCGGCACCAGGTCGATCTTGTTCAGCACCAGGAACCGCGGTGTCCGCGACTCCTTCAGCCGGCCGGCAATGGCCTTGGTCTCCTCGCCGACGCCGCGCTCGGCATCGACCACCAGCGCCACCAGGTCGGCATCGTCGGCACCCTGCCAGGCGGCGGCGACCATGGCGCGTTCGAGGCGCCGCTTGGCGACGCGGAAGATGCCGGGCGTGTCGACCAGCACCACCTGCGCCCGCGACGGCCCCGCGCCGGTGTCGGGAAGATCCGTCATCGCGATGCCGATCACGCGCATGCGCGTGGTCTGCACCTTGGGCGAGACGATGCTCACCTTGGAGCCGACCAGGCCGTTCACCAGGGTCGACTTTCCGGCGTTCGGCGCGCCGACGACGGCGACGAAGCCGGCGCGCGTTGCAGCTGTGCTCATGCCCTGTTCAACCTTTCCAGCAATGTCATCGCCGCGAGCCGCTCGGCCTCGCGCTTGCTGCCGCCGCGGCCGCGCGCGGGATCGTGCCCCTTGAGGACCGCGTCGACCACGAAGACCGGCGCGTGCGGCGGGCCCTCGCGATCGACCTCGAGATACACGGGCAAGGGCAGACGGCGCGCCTGAGCCCATTCCTGCAGGGCCGTCTTGGGGTCGCGCGGAACCGCCACCCGGCTGCTCAGGCGGTCGCCCCACAGGAGCGCCACGCTGGCCGCCGCGGCCTCCAGGCCAGCGTCGAGGAAAATGGCGCCGAGGAGCGCTTCGAGCGCATCGGCCAGGATGTTGGGCCGCACGCTGCTGCCCGGGGTGCGTTCGGAATCGCCCAGGCGCAGATGGCTGCCGAGCCCGATTTCGGTGGCGATCTCCACCAGCGTTTCGGCGCGCACCAGCGCGGCATGCCGGCGCGCCAGCTCGCCCTCGCGCTCCTGCGGGAAGCGGCGCAACAGAAGGTCGGCCATGGCGAGCGACAGTACGCGGTCGCCCAGGAATTCCAGCCGTTCGTTGCCGTTCGGGAAGGCCGCCTTGAGTTCCGGCCGGCGGTCGAGAGCGCTGCGGTGGGTCAGCGCCTCCGACGCAAGCTCGGCGTGGCCAAAGACATGACCGACACCCCTCGACAGCGCCGCGAGATCGACGTCGGTCGAAATCAGTTGATTGCCATGAAGAAGCGGTTCCAGCGTATCGCCTCGGGCCATTTCCACGGTTCCAGCCAACCGGCCGCCGACGGATCGTGCGAGAAGAAGATGAACTCCGCCCGGCCGACGAGATTTTCCGAGGGTACGTACCAGCCGAGCTGGTCGCGGTCGCGCGTCGAGCCGGAGAAATCGCGCAGCATCAGCCGCGTCCGGCTGTCGAGGGAATCGTCGCGATTGTCGCCCATGACGAAGTAACTGCCCGCCGGCACGAGGAACTCCGGTGTATTGTCGGCCATGCCGTCGTCGCGGTATTCCAGTACCGTGTAGCGGCGGCCGTTGGGCAGTGTCTCGCTGTAGAGCGTGCCCTTCTGATAGTGACCGTTGTTGCCCTTCACATGGTCGCCGATCTTCAGCCGGTCGACGGCGACGCCATTGATGTGCAGCAGTCCGTTCGTGATCTGGATGCGATCGCCCGGCATGCCGACGATGCGCTTGATGTAGTCCGTCCGGTTGACGCCCTGGCCCTGGTCGCCGGGATACTTGAACACGGCGACGTCACCGCGCTCCGGCGGCGCGCCGAAGATCCGGCCCGAAAAGACGCCCAGTGAAAAAGGGAAGGAATGCTTGCTGTATCCGTAGGAATACTTGGACACGAACAGATAGTCGCCGACCAGCAGGGTCGGGATCATCGAACCGCTGGGGATGTTGAACGGCTCAATGGCGAACGTCCGCACGACCAGTGCGATCAGGACGGCATACACCACCGTCCGGACGGTTTCGCCCCAACTTCCGGTCTTTTCTTGCGCTCTCTTGCGACGCTCAGCCACGTCCGTCATCGCCGTACCAGTTTGAACAAGCGGGGGCTATAGCAGGGCCCGGAGCCCCTGTCTCCCGCCCCAACCGAGGCTTGGGAGTCTCGGTGCCCCTCGGAAGCGCCTGCATGATCATGGATTGGGGACCGCCGAGATGATCACAACTGCTTGAGCGAGCGGGTATTCGTCGGTGATGCTCAAGTCGATCTGGGCCGTCATGCCCGGAGGCGTGATCTTCTGCAGCCGCGCCAGGGCCCCGCCGGTCAGGGCCAGGGTGGGCTTGCCGCTCTTCTGATTGATCACACCCATGTCACGCCAGAACACACCTGCCCGCAGGCCGGTGCCCAGCGCCTTGGCACAGGCCTCCTTGGCGGCGAACCGCTTGGCGTAGCTGGCCGCCCGGGTCGCTCGCCCTTCCGAGCGCTTCTGCTCGGTTTCGGTGAAGACACGCCGGATGAACCGCTCGCCGAACCGTTCCAGGGATTTCTCGATGCGCCGGATGTCGCAGAGATCGTTACCGAGGCCGATGATCACGCGGGCGCGCTCCCGGCCCGGGCCGCATCCATGATCCGGCGCATCTCCCGGATCGCCTGCTCCAGGCCGACGAAGATCGCCTCGCCGATCAGGAAATGGCCGATGTTCAGTTCGCGCACCTCGGGTATGGCGGCGATCGGGGCCACGTCGGCATAGCTCAGCCCGTGGCCGGCATGGCATTCGAGGCCGAGCTTCGCGCACAGCTTCGCCGCCGCCGCGATGCGCCGCAGTTCCTCCTGCTTGGCCTCGCCCTCGATCTCGCAATAGCGACCGGTGTGCAATTCCACGACCGGCGCGCCGAGCGCCACGGCCGCCTCGAGCTGGCGCGGATCGGCCTCGATGAACAGCGAGACCCGGATGCCGGCATCGCGCAGGCGCGCCACCATCGGCTTCAGGTTGTTGTGCTGGCCGGCGGCATCGAGCCCGCCCTCGGTCGTCCGCTCCTCGCGCTTTTCCGGCACGATACAGGCGGCATGCGGCCGGTGGCGCAGGGCGATGCCGACCATCTCCTCGGTCGCCGCCATCTCGAAGTTGAGCGGCACCTTGAGGTCGCGCATCAGGCCTTCGATGTCGGCGTCGACGATGTGACGCCGGTCCTCGCGCAGATGGGCAGTGATGCCGTCGGCGCCGGCCGCCTCGGCCAGGCGTGCCGCCCGCAGCGGATCGGGCAGGTGCCCGCCCCGCGCGTTACGGACGGTGGCGACGTGGTCGATGTTTACACCGAGGCGCAGGGGGTTGGCCGCAGTCATGCGTTTCCTTCGCGGAGGGAGGACAGGGAGGCCGTCAATTGCGGGCGCGTTCGACGGCGTTGATGGCGGGGGTGGCGCGCAGCGCCGCGGTGATGTCGGCCAGGTGCTTCACGTCGGAGACTTCGACGTCGATCACCATGTCGAAGAAATCCATCGACCGGTTGACGATGCGCAGGTTGGAGATGTTGCCCTGGTGCCGGGCGATCACCGTGGACAGGCTCGACAGGCTGCCCGGCTGGTTAGCGACGGTGATCTTGAGCCGCCCGGCGTAGACACCGCCCCCGCCCTCGCTCACCGAGTCCCAGCCGACGTCGATCCAGCGCTCGGGCGCGTCGGAGAAGCTCTCCAGCGTGGCGCAGTCGATCGTGTGGATGGTGACGCCCTTGCCCGTCGTGATGATGCCGACGATGCGGTCGCCGGGCAGCGGGTGGCAGCAGCGCGCGAAATGCACCGCCATCCCCGGGATCAGACCGCGAATGGGGATCTGCTCGCCCTCGAGCTTGCCCGCCCGTCCGCCCTCGCCGGCCTTGCCCGACTTGGAGCGGGCGCGCGAGATCGGCACGACGTCGGCGCCGGCCTTGCGGGGCTGCTTCAACCCCGGATAGACCGCCGTCAGGACCTCGCGGGCACCGACGAGGCCGGCGCCGACGGTCGCGATGAGATCGTCCGTCGATGCCTGCTTGAAGTTGATGCGTACGCCCTCGAGACCCTTTTCGGTGACCTCGTAGCCTTCCTCGTGGAAGGCTTTCTCCAGCAGCGACTTGCCGAGCTGGATGTACTGCTCGCGTTGCCGCGTGCGGATGAAGCGGCGGATCGCCGCCTTGGCCTTG
Organism: Reyranella sp.; assembly: GCA_046296475.1. GTDB lineage: Bacteria > Pseudomonadota > Alphaproteobacteria > Reyranellales > Reyranellaceae > Reyranella. The sequence continues at coordinate 132,691 of JBKBLH010000001.1, read as the reverse complement.
CCGGTGACGACGAAGCGCTCCCAGGTCGGCGACGGGGTCTGCGCCTTCGACGTGATGATGTCGACCTGGTCGCCGTTGGAGAGTTGCGTGCGCAACGGCAGCATACGGCCGTTGATCTTGGCGCCGACGCAGGTATCGCCCACCTGACTGTGGACCGCGTAGGCGAAGTCGATCGGCGTCGCGCCGCGCGGCAGCGCGATCAGCTTGCCCTTCGGGGTGAAGCAGAAGACCTGGTCCTGGAACATCTCGAGCTTGGTGTGCTCGAGGAACTCCTCGGCATTGGGCGCCTTGTCGAGGATGTCCATCAGGCTGCGCAGCCAGGCATATTGCGGCGCGTCGGTGGAAGGACCGCCCTGCTTGTAGATCCAGTGGGCGGCGACGCCGCGCTCGGCCTGGTCCTGCATCTCCTCGGTGCGGATCTGGATCTCGATGCGCTGGCCGAGCGGGCCGATGACGCCGGTGTGGAGCGAGCGGTAGCCGTTCGGCTTGGGAACCGAGATGTAGTCCTTGAAGCGCTGCGGCAGGACCTGGTAGCGGCCGTGCAGCAGGCCCAGCGCCTGATAGCACTGCGCCACGTCGGCGACGATGATGCGGAACGCCATGATGTCGGAGAGCTGCTCGAAGGAGACGTTCTTCGTCTGCATCTTCCGCCAGATCGAGTAGGGCGTCTTTTCCCGGCCCGAGACCTGCGCGTCGAGCCCGCCCTCCTTCAGCGTCCTGACCAGCTCGACCTCGATCTGCGGCACCAGCTTGTCGCCGCGCTCGCGCAGATAGCCCTGGCGCGCCAGCACCGAGGCCCGGCCGTCGGGATTGAGTTCGGCGAAGGCCAGTTCCTCCAACTCGCGCTTCACGTTCTCCATGCCGATGCGCGAGGCGAGCGGCGCGTAGAGGTCCATGGTCTCGCGCGCGATACGCCGGCGGCGCGCCGGCTCCTTGATGTGATGCAGCGTGCGCATGTTGTGCAGGCGGTCGGCGAGCTTCACCAGCAGCACGCGGATGTCGGACGACATCGCCAGCACCAGCTTGCGCAGGTTCTCGGCTTCCTTGGTGCTTTCCGACTGGATCTCCAGCCGCGACAGCTTGGTGACGCCGTCCACCAGGCGCGCAATGTCCTCGCCGAACAGGCTGGCGATCTCGTCGCGCGTGGCGTCGGTGTCCTCGAGCGTATCGTGCAGCAGGCCGGTGACGATCGAGTCGGTGTCGAGACGCATCTCGGCCAGCAGGCCGGCGACCTCGACGGGATGCGAGAAATAGGGGTCGCCCGACGCCCGGAGCTGGTTTCCGTGCTTCTTCAGACCATAGACGTAGGCACGGTTGAGGACGTCCTCGTCCGCATCCGGATCATAGGACTGTACGCGCTCGACGAGTTCGAATTGGCGAATCATGGCAGTCGCCCACTATATGGCGACGATTGCGCTCACTCCACGGCGTTTGCGCGAATAGCAGGCCGAACGCTTTTGGGGCTCAGCCTGCCTGAAGCCTACTCCGCGACGTCGTCTTCCTCGGCCATCGGCAGGGCCTTGGGCTGGGCTGCTTCCGCTCCACCCTGCGCCAGGGCCGCGGCCAGCTCCTGCTCGAGTTCGGCCATCTCGTTGACCTCCTCGGGCTTGTCGACATCGGCATGCTTCTGCATGCCCGAAATCAGGGAGTCCTTCAGGACCGCCTGGTCGAGCTTCATCTCGGCGATCTCGCGCAGCGCCACGACCGGGTTCTTGTCGCGGTCGCGGTCGAGCGTGATCTGCGCGCCGGCCGAAATGTCGCGGGCGCGCTGCGAGGCGAACATGACCAGCTCGAAACGGTTGGGAACCTGCACGATGCAGTCTTCGACGGTGACGCGCGCCATGGGCGGGAACCTCAGAATTTCCTGGAAGCCGGCGGTTATACCGACCCCGGCCCAAAAGGCAAGCCGGCCGGCAGGAAGGGCTCGGCGGCCTGGTCCGCCGGGAGGGTCCCCAGGAGATCGTGGATCGACGCGCCGGAAACCGGGTGGCGCCACGCCGGAGCGAGATCGGCCAAAGGCCGCAGGACGAAGGCCCGCGCGGCCATGCGGGGATGCGGCAGGACGGCTTTGCCGGCCCCCGGGGGGGCAATTTCCCCACGAAAATCGAGCAAATCCAGATCGATCAGCCGCGGCGCGTTGGGCACGCTGCGGACCCGGCCGAACAGCTCCTCGATCTCGTGCAGGGTGAGCAGCAGGTCGTCCGCGGACAGGGTAGTTGCCACCTCGGCCACGACATTGACGTACCAAGGCTGGTCCGAGACCGGCACCGGGGCGGTCCGATACCAGCGCGAACAGCGCAGCACGCGGCCGCCCCGCCGGTCCAGTTCGAGCAGGGCCGCACGCAGCGTCTCGGCAGGCGGCCCGTAGGACGGGTGAGGCAGATTGGCGCCCGCACCCACGTAAATCGCGCGGTCGGCCGTCTTGTCCACCAGCGAACTCCCTCAACCCCTTGTGATCACTCGGTCAACGACCTACTCTTAATATGTTCAAGAAGAGGCTCGGGTTACCGGCCTCTCGTATCTGCATTTTTCGCCCGCCGGCGCATTTATTCAATCGGGGCTTGGTCACGATGAAGGGCAATTTCTACGAGAACGAGCGCGTCGCGCTGTTCATCGACGGCGCAAATCTCTACTCGGCCGCCCGTTCCCTGGGCTTCGACATCGACTATCGTCGGCTCCTCAAGGTGTTCCGGGAAAAAGGCCGTCTGGTCCGGGCGTACTATTACACCGCCCTGGTCGAGGATCAGGAATATTCGCCGATCCGGCCGCTGATCGATTGGCTGGATTACAACGGCTACACCATGGTCACCAAGCCGGCCAAGGAGTTCACCGACGCCATGGGCCGCCGCAAGGTCAAGGGCAACATGGACATCGAGCTCGCCATCGACGTGCTCGAAATGGCCGACCATCTCGACCATGTGATCCTGTTCTCGGGCGACGGCGACTTCCGCCGGCTTGTCGAGGCCGTCCAGCGTCGTGGAATCCGGGTCTCGGTGGTCAGCACCATCAAGTCGGCCCCGCCAATGGTGGCCGACGAGCTGCGCCGCCAGGCCGACGACTTCATCGAATTGTCCGAGCTGGCCCCGCTGATTGCCCGCAACCCGTCCGAGCGCGCGCCCCGTCCTGCCGCCGTGGCGGCGCGCGACGGCGAGACGGACGGCGAAGATGCGCCGCCTGAGTCGCTGATGCGATCGGCCTGAGGCCGACCGCGCCTGTGCCTGCGCAATCCTTCGAGGAGCCGCCGCTCGACTGCCCGCGCTGCCCGAGGCTCGTGGCCTTCCGCCACGACCTGCAGGGCAAGTTCCCGGACTGGCAGAATGCGCCGGTACGGTCGTTCGGCAAGCTGGACGCCCGCCTGCTGATCGTCGGCCTGGCGCCGGGCATGAAGGGCGCCAACCGCACCGGCCGCCCCTTCACCGGCGACTATGCCGGGGACCTTCTGTACTCGACCCTCCTGAAGTTCGGCTTCGCCCAGGGGACCTACCGTGCCGATCCAACCGACGGACTGCAGCTCGTCGACTGCCGCATCGCCAATGCGGTGCGCTGCCTGCCGCCCGAGAACAAGCCCCTGCCCGTCGAGTTCACCGCCTGCCGGCCGTTCCTGCAGTCCGAACTCGCGGTCATGCCCAAGCTGCGAATCCTGGTGGCCCTGGGCAAGGGCGCCCACGATCAGATCCTGCGGGCGCTCACCGTGCGGCCGGCCGGCGCCCACCCGTTCATCCACGGCCGCCTGCACACCCTGCCGACCGGCCTGATGCTCGCCGACAGCTATCACTGCTCGCGCTACAACACGAACACCGGCCGTCTCACGACGGAGATGTTCCACCAGGTCTTCGACGGCGTCCGCAAGGCGCTCGACGCCTGATCAGCGGCGCACGCCACTCCGGAGCCTGCGAAAAGTTGAGCCGTCGCCCCGAGCGGAGCGGAGCGCAGTCGAGGGACCTCTTTTCGTTTCGACACACAGTGCGCCGGAAAAGAGGTCCCTCGACTGCGCCGCCCTGCGGGCGACTTCGCTCGGGACGACGGATCTTTGCCAGAGGTGGAAAGCGCCTATAGCGCGGCCTCGATCGCCGAGGTGATCTCGCCGGCGACAGGCCGCACGCGGCTCGGCCAGGCGCCCTGCAGGCTGCCGTCCTTGCCGATCAGGTATTTGTGGAAGTTCCACTTGGGCGCGGCGCCCTCGCCCGCTTCCGCGGCGATCCACTTGTAGAGGTCGTGGGCCTCGGGGCCGATCACCTTCTGCTTCGCGGTCATCGGGAACGTGACGTCATAGACCGACTCGCAGAACTTCGCGATCTCGCCTTCGCTGCGCGGCTCCTGCTCGCCGAAATCGTTGCAGGGCACGCCCAGCACCACGAGGCCGCGCGGGCCATAGGTCTCGTGCAGGGCCTGGAGGTCGGTGTACTGCGGGGTGAACCCGCAATAGGAGGCGACGTTCACGACGAGGATCGGCCGGCCCGACAGGAGCTTCAATTCCAGCGGCTTGCCGTCGATCGCGGTGAAGGAGAAATCGTGCCCGCCCATGTTCAAGGCTCCTCGTCATATCGTTGTTCACGCCACGGATCGCCGTAATTGTGGTAGCCGCGGACTTCCCAGAAGCCCGGCTTGTCCAGTTCCGAGAACTCGATCCGCTTGATCCACTTGGCGCTCTTCCAGAAGTAGAGCCTGGGGATCACGACGCGCAGCGGCCCGCCATGCTCGCGGCCGATCGGCTCGCCGTTCCAGCTCCAGGCCAGCATGACGTCGTCGCCTGCGAAGTCGGCCAGCGGCACGTTGGTCTTGTAGGTGTCGTAGGAATGGAAAATGACGTGCTGCGCCGACGCCTTGGGCTTCACCAGGTCGATCAGGTCGCGGGCACTGACACCCTCCCATCTGTTGTCGTAGCGCGACCAGGCGGTGACGCAATGGATGTCGGTCGTGATCTCTCTTCTCGGCAGGGCCGTGAACTCGTCCCACTTCAGCGTGACGGGAGCCTCGACCTCGCCGTCGACGAACAGGCGCCAGGCATGCGTCGGAATCTCCGGCTTAATGCCGAGGTCGAGGACTGGCCACGTCTCGACCAGCCGCTGGCCGGGCGGCAGGCGTTCCGTCGGTGCCGCCGTCGTGCCGGTCAGCAGGCGGCCTTCCTCGGCCCACTTCTGCTTGCTGTCGACCAGCTTGTCCCTGATCCCGCCGGACAGGGTGACGTCGTCGTCGGCCATGGAACCCCTCAGATGCTGCGACCCGCTTTCTCCCAATATGGCGCGCGCAGCTTGCGTTTGAAGATCTTGCCCGAATCCTCACGCGGAAGTGCGGCGCTGAACTCGACCACCCTCGGCACCTTGTACCGGGCCAGGTGCTCCCCGAGATAGGCCCGCACCTGGGCGGCATCGAGGACCGCGCCGGCGGCCGGCTCGACATGGGCGCAGATCTGCTCGCCGAACTCCTCGTCGGGAATGCCGAACACGGCGCAGTCGCGCACGCCCGGCATCTGGATCAGCGCCCCCTCGATCTCCGCCGGATAGATGTTCACGCCGCCAGAGATGATCATGTCGCGCTTGCGGTCGCACAGGAACAGGTACCCGTCGGCATCGACGTAGCCGACGTCGCCGACCGTGACGAGATCGCCGAGGGCAACCTCGCGGCGCTTGGCGTCGTCGTTGTTGTAGGTGAACTCGGACAGGTGGGGACCGCGCAGGTAGATCTCGCCGACCTCGCCCGGCTTCACGTCCCGACCTTCCTCGTCGACGATCCGCAGAATGCCGCCGGGCACCGGGCGGCCGACCGTGCCGGGCTTGCGCAGCGCCTCCTGCGAGCCGTGCCAGACGACGACGCCCGTTTCCGTCGCGCCGTAATATTCGTTGATGACCGGGCCCCACCACTCGATCATCTGGCGCTTCACCGCGGGCGCGCACGGCGCGGCGCCGTGGCTGATGAAGCTCAGCGACGAGAGGTCGTAGCGGGCCCGGACGTCCGCCGGCAGACGCAGCAGGCGCACGAACATGGTCGGCACGATGTGCATGTGGGTGACCCGATGCCGCGCGATCAGACGCAGCATCTCCTCGGCCTCGAAGCGCGGCTGCAGCACCATGTGCAGGCCGAGCCGCGCGCTCGCCATCCCGTAGGCGGCCGGCGCGGAGTGGTACATCGGCCCGTTCATCAGCACCACGATCGACGGATCGGGCTTCAGACCCCAGAATAGAGCGGCTTCCTGGGCCCCCGCCGCCTGCTGCTCGGGCGTGCTCGGCTGGCGTCGCACGCCCTTGGGCCGTCCCGTCGTTCCGGACGTGTAGATCATGCTGCCGCGCGACGCACGCGGAGGCTCGGTGCGCGGCGCCGAAGCCGCGACGAATTCTTGCCAGGACCCGGCACCTGCCGGCACGCGCCGGCTTTCGGCGGGCACGCCATAGGCGGCGGCGATCTCGTCGGGGGTCGGAACGGCGAAGACCTTCACCTCGTCGGGCACGCCGCCGGCGATCTGCGCCAGCAGGTCGGTATGCGCGACCAGCACGCTCGCGCCGCTGTCGCGCAGGATGTAGTTCGCCTCCTCGGGCGTGAAGTGCCAGTTGATCGGCACGGCATAGGCGCCGATCTGACTCGCCGCCATGTTGACCTCGAAGGTCGCGAAATCGTTGCGCAGCATCAGGGCGACGCTGCCGTTCTCGGCCACGCCCAGCGCCTCGAGCCCGCCGGCCGCCCGCGCGGCATTGGCCTGGATCTCGGCCCAGCTTCGGAACCGCTCCCCCGCCGTCACACCAGCCGTCATTGTTTCTTCCCCGTCTTCCCCGATGGAGCCAGCGCGCCCTTGAACATCAGCCCGCCTTGATACCCGGCGAGCGCCCGTATGTCGGGCCCATGATCGAGCATGCCTGCCTGCTTCAGCATGACCAGCCCGTGCGTCGCGGCCCACATCGACCAGCCGAACAGCAGCGGATCGGCGTCGATCAACCCGGCCTTCACCATGTCCTCGGCCTGGCGCGTGATGAAGCTGCGCGCCCGCTTGGATTCGCGCAGCAGGTCTGGATGCTCGTCGCCGATCGGCTGGTCGATCTCGAACATGATGCGATAGGCATGCGGGTGCTCGTCGGCGAACCGCAGATAGGCCTCCCCCACGCGGCGCGCGCTGTCGAGCGGACCGTCCGAGGCGCCCGCCGCCGCGGCTTCGAGCGTGTCGGCGAAGCGGGCAAAGGCCTCGGCCCGCACTGTCGCGAGAATGTCGGCCTTGTCCTTGAAGTAGCGGTAGGGCGTCTTGGGACTGCAGCCCAGCGCCTCGGCGAGCTGGCGCATGGTGACGCCCTCGTAGCCGAAGCGGGCAAAGCGCTCGGTGGCGACCCGGCACAGCTCGGCGCGAAAATCGGCGATGTCCTGTTCGGTCAGGTAGCGAGGCATCGAAGGCCTTTCATACACACCGTGTACGAAAAAGCCTCCGCCCGGTCAAATATCGTCGTCCGTCAGGCGGTCTCGGCGAACAGTTCGCGGCCGATCAGCATGCGGCGGATCTCGCTGGTGCCGGCGCCGATCTCGTAGAGCTTGGCGTCGCGCAGCAGGCGGCCGGTCGGATAGTCGTTGATGTAGCCGTTGCCGCCCAGCAGCTGGATGGCGTCCAGCGCCACCATCGTCGCCTTCTCGGCGGCATAGAGAATCGCGCCGGCCGAGTCCTTGCGCGTGGTCTGGCCGCGGTCGCAGGCTTTGGCGACGGCGTACACATAGGCCTTGCAGGCGTTCATCGTCGTGTACATGTCGGCGAGCTTGCCCTGCACGAGCTGGAACTCGCCGATCGCCTGGCCGAACTGCTTGCGCTCGTGAACGTACGGCACGACGATGTCCATTGCCGCCTGCATGATGCCGATCGGGCCGGCCGCCAGTACGGCGCGCTCGTAGTCGAGCCCGCTCATCAGCACGTTGACGCCCTTGCCCACCGCGCCCAGCACGTTCTCCTCGGGAATCTCGCAATCCTCGAACACGAGTTCGCCGGTCGAAGAGCCGCGCATGCCCATCTTGTCGAGCTTCTGGGCAACCTTGAAGCCCTTGCGGTCGGTCTCGACGATGAAGGTGGTGATGCCGCGCGGACCGGCCGCCGGATCGGTCTTGGCATAGACCACGATCAGCTGCGCGTCGGGACTGTTGGTGATCCACATCTTGGTGCCGTTCAGGACGTAGCGGTCGCCCTTCTTCTCGGCCCGGAGCTTCATCGACACGACGTCCGAGCCGGCGCCCGTCTCGCTCATCGCGAGGCTGCCGACATGCTCGCCGGAGATCAGTTTCGGCAGGAAGCGCTTCTTCTGCTCGTCGGTGCCGGTGCGGCGGATCTGGTTGATGCAGAGGTTGGAGTGCGCGCCGTAGCTCAGTCCCACCGCGGCCGAGGCGCGGCTGATCTCCTCGACGGCGATGACGTGCTCGAGGTAGCCGAGCCCCGAGCCGCCGAACTCTTCCTCGACGGTGATGCCATGCAGGCCGAGTTCGCCCATCTTCGGCCACAGCTCGCGCGGGAAGCGGTCGGTCCGGTCGATCTCCGCGGCGATCGGCGCCACCTCGGTCGAGGCGAAGCGCTGGACCTGGTCGCGCAGCGCGTCGGCGGTATCACCCAGGCCGAAATCGAACGGCGGCATCGCATTCGGTATCATGTTCTTCTTACCTGCTATGGGACTGAATCAGGACGCGGATCCCAGCTTGACGTGGATTCGGATCAGCTTCCACTCGCCATCCGACGGGATGAATTCCAGTTCGAAGAGCAGCCGCGACGGCTCGGTCGGAAAGCCGCCCTTCACCACCAGCCTGCCGTCGCCGTCGACGACGGGTGGCGGAAGATAGGCCGGCTTCATGGCGGCGATGATGTCGAAATCGGCATTGCCCTGGCTGAACTCCCTGAACGTCTCCCTGAGCTTCTCCGGCGAGAACTGCTGGCGGAAAGGCCTGGAGAGCTTGGCGTGCAGGACGGTATAGTTCCCGGTCACATTGGCGTCGTTGAGGGTCAGCAGCGAGCTCTTCACCAGCGCTTCCAGCGCGCGCTCGGACGGCACCTTGTTCTGGGCCTGCACCGCCGAAGCGCCCAGCATCAGGGCGAATGCACCGAGCAGGCGGATGATTGCCGACATGCGCGACCTCCGCCGCAAACCATAGCTCAAAGCAGGAAGATCGTCGCCAGCCCGAGGAAGGTCAGGAAACCGATCACGTCGGTGACCATGGTCAGGAACACCGTCGAGGAGACGGCGGGATCGACGCCGAACTTCTGCAGGCCGAGCGGGATCAGGGACCCTGCCAGCGCCGCGGCCATCAGGTTGCACACCATCGACGCGGCGATCACCGCGCCCAGCCGCCAGTCGTGGAACACGAGGATGACGCCCGCCGCGAGCAGGGTCGCGAACAGGAGCCCGTTCAGGCTGCCGACGACCGCTTCCTTGCCGATGAAGCGCAGCGCATTGGCCGCCGTCAGTTCGCCCATCGCCAGGGCGCGCACCGTGACGGTGACGGTCTGGATGCCGGCGTTGCCGCCCATCGACGCCACGATCGGCATGAGGGCGGCCAGCACCACGATCTTCTCGATCGTGTCCTCGAACTGCCCGATCACCACGGCGGCGACCAGCGCCGTGGCGACGTTGACCAGCAGCCAGGGCGCGCGCAGGCGTGCCGTGCGCACCGTGTCGGCGTGCATGTCGTCGGAGCCCACGCCGCCCATCTTGAGCAGGTCTTCCTCCGCTTCCTCGTCGATCACGTCGACCACGTCGTCGACCATGATCACGCCCAGCAGCCTTCCGTCGTCGTCCACGACCGGGCAGGACACCAGGTTCTTGTCGCGGAAGACGTGCGCCACCTCGGCCTGGTCGGCCATCGCCGGCAGCGACGGGATGTCGGGATCGACGATCTCCAGGATCGGGACCGGCCGTTTCGTCCGCAGCATGCGCCCGAGCGGCACCGAGCCGCGCAGGCGGCCGGACGCGTCGACGACGAAGATGTCGTAGACGTCGTCGGGCAGGTCCGTGGCTTCGCGGCAATGGTCGATCACCTCGCCCACGGTCCAGGTGTCCGCCACCTTGACCAGCGAGCGCTGCATGAGGCGGCCGGCGGAGTCGACCGGATAGGCCAGCGCGCGTTCGATGTCGGCGCGTTCGTCCGCCGGCAGTTCGGCCAATACTTCCCGGCGCTCGTCTTCCGTCAGGTCCTCGAGGATGGTGGCCGCGTCGTCGGCCTCGAGTTCGCGGGCCGCGGCCGCGATCTCCTTGCTGTCGAGATGCTCGAGGACGTCCTCGAGGACTTCCTCGTCGAGTTCGGTCAGGGCCTCGGGATCGAGGTCGTCCTTGAGGATGCCGACGAGCTTCTCGCGCTCGAGTTCGGTGACCTGCTCGAGGATGGAGGCCTGGCCGGTCGCGCTGAGGTTGGCGAGCAGCCCCCGCGCCTCTTCCTCCCTGTTATCGACGAGCGCCGCCTCGACGCGGCGGACGAGATCCGGGGTGACTTCATCGACGAGATCGATCTCGCCGCTCATCCACGCGCCTCGGCGAGACGCTGCGCCTCGACCACGGCGAGCGCGGTCATGTTGAGGATGCCGCGCGCGGTCACCGAAGGGGTCAGCACATGCGCCGGCAGATCGGTGCCCAGCAGGATCGGGCCGATGTGCAGCCCGTCCGCCGCCTCCTTCAGGAGATTGAAGGAAATGTTTGCGGCGTCCAGCGACGGGCAGACCACCAGGTTCGCCGCTTCCTTGAGCCTGGATCGCGGAAACACGCTGTTGCGGATCTCGACGTTCAGCGCGGCATCGCCATGCATTTCGCCGTCGACCTCCAGGGTCGGTGCCCGCTCGTGCAGGATCTTCACGGCGGCCGCCATCTTCTTCGCCGAGGGATGCTCGGAACTGCCGAAACTGGAATGCGAGATCAGCGCAACCTTGGGCTGGAGGCCGAAGCGCAGCACCTCGTCGGCGGCGAGCAGCGTGATCTCGGCAAGCGTCTCGGGATCGGGATCGTAGTTCACGTAGGTGTCGGCGATGAACAGCGCGCGGGTCGGCATGACCAGCAGGCTGAGCGCCGCCATGTTCTTCGCGCCCTCGCGCAGGCCGATGACGTCGCGCACATGGGCGAGGTGCGTGCGGAAGCGGCCATAGGCGCCGGCGATCATCGCGTCGGCGTCGCTGAGCTTCACCGCCAGCGCCGCGATCAGCGTCGGGCTGGAGCGCACGAGGTTGCGCGCCGTCGGCTCGGTGACGCCGCGCCGCTCCATGAGTTCGTGATAGGCGCCCCAGTACTTGTCGTAGCGCGGGTCGCTCGAGGGATCGACCAGCTCGATGTCGACTCCCGGCTGGAAGCGCAGGCCCAGCCGCTCGGCGCGGCGGCGCACGATCTCGGGCCGGCCGATCAGGATCGGCCGGGCGATGCCCTCGTCGAGGATGATCTGCGCGGCGCGCAGGACGCGGTCATCCTCGCCGGCGCTGAAGATGACGCGCTTGGGATCGGAACGCGCCTGCGCGAACACCGGTCGCATCACCAGACCGGACTTGAAGACGAACTGGCTGAGCTGCTGGCGATAGGCGTCGAAATCCGCGATCGGCCGTGTCGCCACGCCGCTGTCCATGGCGGCCCTGGCGACGGCCGGCGCCAGCTCGACGATCAGGCGCGGATCGAACGGCTTGGGGATGATCTGGCTGGGGCCGAAACCGCCGGCCTGCTCGCCGAAGGCGCGCGCCACCACCTCGGAGGGCTCCTTGCGCGCCAGCGCCGCGAGCGCCCGCACGCAGGCGATCTTCATCTCGTCGTTGACGGTCGTGGCGCCGACGTCGAGGGCGCCGCGGAAGATGTAGGGGAAGCAGAGGACGTTGTTGACCTGGTTGGGATAGTCGCTGCGCCCGGTCGCCATGATGGCGTCGTCGCGCACGCCCGCCACGTCTTCCGGCGTGATCTCGGGATTGGGATTGGCCAGCGCGAAGATGAGCGGCCGGGAGGCCATCCGCGACACCATCTCCGGCTTCAGGACGCCGGCGGCCGAGAGGCCGAGGAACACGTCGGCGCCGCCGATCACCTCGCCCAGGGTGCGGGCCTGGGTGTCGCGCGCGTAGCGCTCCTTCCACGGGTCCATCAGCTCGTTGCGGCCCTTCCAGACCACGCCGGCGATGTCGGTGACCCACATGTTCTCGCGCGGCAGGCCGAGCTTCTCCAGCACCCCGAGGCACGACAGCGCCGCCGCGCCCGCGCCGGACACGACGAGCTTCACCTTGGCGATGTCCTTGCCGACCAGCGACAGCGCGTTGAGCAGCGCGGCGCCGACGATGATGGCGGTGCCGTGCTGGTCGTCGTGGAACACCGGGATGTTCATCCGCTCGCGCAGCTTCTGCTCGACGTAGAAGCACTCCGGCGCCTTGATGTCCTCGAGGTTGATGCCGCCGAAGGTCGGCTCGAGGGCCGCGACCATGTCGACCAGCCTGTCCTGGTCGAGCTCGGCCAGTTCGAGGTCGAAGACGTCGATGCCGGCGAATTTCTTGAAGAGGACGCCCTTGCCCTCCATCACCGGCTTGGCCGCCAGCGGCCCGATGGCGCCCAGCCCCAGCACGGCGGTGCCGTTGGTGACGACGGCGACCAGATTGGCGCGCGAGGTGAGTTCGGCAGCCGTCGCCGGATCGCGCACGATCTCGTTGCAGGCGGCGGCCACGCCGGGCGAATAGGCCAGCGAGAGATCGCGCTGGGTCGCCAGCGGCTTGGTCGGAACGACCTCGATCTTTCCCGGCCTGGGGAGGCGATGGTATCGGAGGGCGCTTTCGCTGAGATCGTCCGCCAAAGCTCGTCTCCTCGCCTGAAAAACAAAAGGGCCGCCGGTTGGGATTTACCAACAGGCGGCGACCTCTCGTCTACCTTTTCATCGAACCGGCGATGGTGCGGCCAAGAAGACTCGAACTTCCACGCCTCGCGGCACTAGCACCTCAAGCTAGCGCGTCTACCAATTCCGCCATGGCCGCGCCGGTTCGATGGCGCGGGGGATACCAAATCGCCCCCCCAGTGGCAAGGCGGGCTTGCACGAAGGCCGGGAAGTGCCGATTTTGCCACAATGAACAGGGTCCAATGGCGCATCTCCGACGGCCTCGTCCCCTATGACGAGGCGCTCGCCGTCATGGATGCGCGGGTCGCCGACATCCGCGCCGGGAAGGCAGGCGAGATGGTCTGGCTGCTGGAGCATCCGCCGCTCTACACGGCCGGAACGAGCGCACGGACCCAGGACCTGCTGCAGCCGGCACGCTTCCCGGTCCACGTCGCCGGCCGCGGCGGCCAGTACACCTATCATGGCCCGGGCCAGCGGGTGGCCTATGTGATGCTCGACCTCCGGGCGCGCCGCCAGGACGTGCGGCGCTACGTTTCCGACCTCGAGGAATGGACGATCCGCACCCTCGGCCGGTTCAACGTCAAGGCCGAGCGGCGCGAGGGCCGCGTCGGCGTCTGGGTCGTGCGCCCCGACAAGCCGCCCCTGCCCGACGGCAGCCCGCGCGAGGACAAGATCGCCGCCATCGGCGTCCGCATCCGCCATTGGGTGGCGTTCCACGGCATCTCGATCAATGTCGAGCCCGACCTGTCGCACTATGCGGGAATCGTCCCCTGCGGCATCGCCGACCACGGCGTCACCTCGCTGGTCGATCTCGGCCTGCCGGTGACCCTGGCCGATCTCGACGCTGCCCTGGCCGGGACCTTCGAAGAGGTGTTCGGTATCAAGACCGAGGCCCTTCTTCCCATGGCCCTTTGAGCAATTCCTCCAGATCGCGCGCTGCGTGGACGATGCGCACGACCTGAACGGCGCCGCTGGACGAGCTTCACGAGCGTAAGCTTGCGATCGTCCGTCTCAGGTTTTCCCGCCGCCTTCCCCAGAAGGCGGTATGTTCGGCTTCGACAGGGCTTTCCAGCCCCTCGCGAACCAACTCGGCCAGCCGCTCCTCCGCCCTGGCCCGCTGGTCCTTTCGGATCAAGTCGCGGAGATACTCGTTCATGTCGGCAGTATCGGGGGGATTGGCAATATCTGCCAATCGCCGCTGGGCGGCTTAGGCCGTCGGCCGCCGCGTAAAGCCCGACGGCAGGACATCGAGGTCGACCGGCTCGACGTCGACCGCGTCGACCCGCGCGAGCGCCGGGCCGCGACGGCAGGCCTCGATCATCTTGCCGACCGCATCGTCCTCGCCGACGACCAGCGCCTCGACCGACCCGTCGGTGCGGTTGCGGACCCAGCCGCTGAGGCCCAGCCGCTGGCCCGTGGCCACCGCCCAGTCGCGGTAGCCCACGCCCTGGACCCGGCCGGTGATCGCCAGACGCGCCTGCAAGGCCATCCGCTCAGGCGAACTCGATGATCTTCTGGTCGACCCTCAGACTGTCGCCGGCCTTGGCATGGAGCGTCTTCACCGTGCCGTCGCGCGTGGCGCGCAGCACGTTCTCCATCTTCATCGCCTCGACCACGGCCAGCGCTTCGCCCGCCTTGATCTCTTGCCCCTCGCTCACCGCGACCGAGGCCAGCAGGCCCGGCATCGGCGACAGCAGGAACTTCGAGGTGTCAGGCGCAGCCTTGACCGGCATCAGCGCATAGAGCTCGGCCTGGCGCGGCGTCAGGACCAGCACGTCGGCCTGGCCACCTTCGTGCGTCAGGCGCCAACCGGATCCCAGCGGATCGATCTGCACCACCACAGGATGCTGGTCGACCTTGGCGCGCATCAGCGGCTCGCCTGGCGCCCAGTCGGACTCGATCTCGATCCGGCGGGCGTCGATGTCGACGGCGAATTCTAGGCCGCCGCCGCTCACGGACACCGGCATCGCCGTGCGGTTGAGCATGACGACCCGCTCAGACTGCGGCGCTCCCGACCGATGCGCATGGATGCGATCGACCACCGCCGCGACCGCCGCCAGCACCGCCGGGTCCTTCGGCGGCAGATGCTCGGCCGTGAAGCCGCCCTTGAACTCCTCGGCGATGAAGTTCGTCGTCAGTTTGCCAGCCCGGAACCTCGGATGCGCCATCAGCGCGGCGAGGAACGGCACGTTGTGCGACACGCCGCGGACGTAGAACTCGTCCAGCGCCCGGCGCATGCGGTCGATCGCCTCCTCGCGCGTGTGCCCATGCGTGCAGAGCTTGGCGATCATCGGGTCGTAGAACATCGAGATCTCGCCGCCCTCGTAGACGCCGGTATCGACGCGCACGTCGGGGCCGGCCTCGGGCTCGCGGTACTTCACCAGGCGTCCCGTCGAGGGCAGGAAGTTGCGGAACGGATCCTCGGCGTAGAGGCGCGCCTCGACGGCCCAGCCCTGCAGCTTCACGTCCTTCTGCTGGAACGGCAGTTTCCCGCCCGCCGCCACGCGGATCATCAGCTCGACCAGGTCGAGGCCGGTGATCAGTTCGGTCACCGGATGCTCGACCTGCAGGCGCGTGTTCATCTCGAGGAAGTAGAACTTGCGGTGCTTGTCGACGATGAACTCGACCGTGCCGGCGCTCTTGTACTTGACGGCCTTGGCCAGGGCGACCGCCTGCTCGCCCATCGCCTTGCGCGTCTTGGCGTCGAGGAACGGGCTCGGCGCCTCCTCGATCACCTTCTGGTGGCGGCGCTGGATCGAGCACTCGCGCTCCCAGAGATAGACGCAGTTGCCGTGGCCGTCGGCGATCAGCTGGATCTCGATGTGGCGCGGCTCCTCGACATACTTCTCGATGAACACGCGGTCGTCGGCGAACGAGGCCTTGGCCTCGTTGGTCGCCGAACCGAAGCCCTCATGCGCCTCGGCATCGTTGTACGCGATGCGCATCCCCTTGCCGCCGCCGCCGGCCGAGGCCTTGATCATGACCGGATAGCCGATCTTGCGCGCGATCTTCACCGCCTCGTCGGCATTGGGGATCGCCGCCAGGTAGCCGGGCACGGTGCTGACGCCGGCTGCCTGCGCGAGCTTCTTGGATTCGATCTTGTCGCCCATGGCGTAGATGGCGTGGGCGTCGGGGCCGATAAAGGCGATGCCGGCCTCGGCCAGCGCCTTCTGGAAGGCTTCCTTCTCGGAGAGAAAGCCGTAACCCGGATGTACCGCCTGCGCGCCCGTCGCCTTGCAGGCCTCGACGATCCTGTCGATCAGCAGGTAGGACTGGGCGGATGGCGGCGGTCCGATCAGCACCGCCTCGTCGGCCTCGCGCACATGCAGCGCGTCGGCATCGGCCTCCGAATAGACCGCCACGGTCTTGATGCCGAGGCGCTTGCAGGTGCGGATGACCCGACAGGCGATCTCGCCGCGGTTGGCGATCAGGATCTTGTCGAACAGCGGCCCTTCGGCGGCTGCAGGCTTCGCGGCCGGAGACTTCCTCGCGGGTGCGCTCCTGGCCCCGCTTTTGCCGACACTCTTGGCGGCGACCTTGGCGACCTTCTTCCTGGCGGCCATGCTCACATTCCTTCTTTTCTGCGATCGAAGAAGCCCCTGGCCCACAATGAGTGCGCTCCGATCAGGGGCAACCAGACGATGAGGACCCAGAGCCACCACGGATACTGGCGGCTGACGATGAAATTCAGCGGGATGATCACGAGCAGCGCGAGAAGCCCGACCATCAGGTGCTTGCGCACGATCCGGCCGCGCCTCATGCGCTCCTCGGGAGAGAGATGCACGCGGCTTCCGTCACAGAGGAAGGTTGCCGTGCTTGCGCCACGGATTCTCGAGCTTCTTGGTCTCGAGCGTGGCCAGCGCGCGGCAGATGCGGCGGCGCGTGCCGTGCGGCATGATCACGTCGTCGATGAAGCCGCGATTGGCCGCCACGAACGGATTGGCGAACTTCTGGCGGTACTCCTCGGTGCGCGCGGCGATCTTGCCCGCGTCGCCGACATCGGAGCGGAAGATGATCTCGACCGCGCCCTTGGCGCCCATCACCGCGATCTCGGCACCCGGCCAGGCATAGTTCACATCGCCGCGCAGGTGCTTGGACGCCATCACGTCGTAGGCGCCGCCATAGGCCTTGCGGGTGATCACCGTGACCTTCGGCACGGTCGCCTCGGCGTAGGCGTAGAGCAGCTTGGCGCCGTGCTTGATGATGCCGCCGAACTCCTGCGTCGTGCCCGGCAGGAAGCCCGGCACGTCGACGAAGGTCACGATCGGGATGTTGAAGGCATCGCAGAAGCGCACGAAGCGCGCGGCCTTGCGCGAGCTGTCGATGTCGAGACAGCCCGCCAGCACCATCGGCTGGTTGGCCACGAAGCCCACCGAGCGGCCGGCCATCCGGCCGAAGCCCACAACCATGTTGGCCGCCCATTCCGGCGACAGTTCGAAGAAGTCGCCCTCGTCCACGACCTTCAGGATCAGCTCCTTGATGTCGTAGGGCTTGTTGGGATTCTCCGGCACCAGCGTATCGAGCGAGAAGTCGTCGCGATCGACCGGGTCGAGCGTCGTGCGGACCGGCGCCTTCTCGCGGTTGTTCGACGGCAGGAAGTCGACGAAGCGGCGCAGCTGGAGCAGCGCCTCGATGTCGTTCTCGAAGGCGAGGTCGGCCACGCCCGACTTCTGGGTATGGGTGAGCGCGCCGCCCAGCTCCTCCTGGGTGACCGTCTCGTGCGTGACGGTCTTCACCACGTCGGGGCCAGTGACGAACATGTAGGAACTGTCCTTCACCATGAAGATGAAGTCGGTCATGGCCGGCGAATAGACCGCGCCGCCGGCGCAGGGACCCATGACCATGGATATCTGCGGAATCACGCCGGAGGCCAGCACGTTACGCTGGAACACGTCGGCATAGCCCGCGAGCGAATCGACACCTTCCTGGATGCGCGCGCCGCCCGAATCGTTCAGGCCCAGCACCGGAGCGCCGACCTTCATGGCCATGTCCATGATCTTGCAGATCTTGGTGGCATGCATGCCGGACAGGGCGCCGCCGAACACGGTGAAATCCTGGCTGAAGACATAGACCAGACGGCCGTTGATGGTGCCGTGGCCGGTGACCACGCCGTCGCCCGGGATCTTCTGGTTCTCCATGCCGAAGTCGATCGAGCGGTGCTCGACGAACATGTCGTATTCCTCGAACGACCCCGGGTCGAGGAGTGCATCGATACGCTCGCGCGCCGTCAGCTTGCCCTTGGCGTGCTGCGCCTCGATGCGGCGCTCTCCGCCGCCCAGACGCGCCGCTGCCCGCCTGCGCTCGAGTTCTTCCAACATTTTCTGCATCTATTTCTCCGGCCCTCGTTCACTTTTCGGCCAATAACGCGATCACGTCTAGCGGAGGAATCGCTTCTCGTTGTCCTTCACCGCTCCCATTCCCTGCAAATCGAAGACCGCGTCTACCGAGGGAATACTCGCCTCGACGCCGTGAATTCCACCGTCCTTGCGGATCTGCGCGAAGGTCGTGCGCATCGCCCCGACCGCCGCGCGAATCGCATGGTTGCCCCAGATCAGCAGACCGACCTTCTTCAGTTCCCTTACCCGCGCCACCGTCATCTGCGGATAGGCGGTAGGAACCAGTGCGATCGGCACCTTGCCGTCCCAGGCCTTGATGAAGGCCTCGATCTCGTCGGGCGTCTTCTGCTTGGAATGGACCAGGATCAGGTCGGCACCGGCGGCTTCATAGGCCCGCGCCCGCTTCAGCGCCTCGTCCTGGCCCAAACCGGCGATCAGCGCCTCGGTTCGGGCCACGACCACGAGATCGGGATCGCGCCGCGCCGAACGCGCCGCCTCGATCTTGCCCTGGAACTCCTCGATGCGGACCATGTCCTGGCGGCCGCCGGCGATCAGGCTGGTGACCTTGGGGAAGCTCTTGTCCTCCATCACGATCGCCCCCACGCCGGCGCGCTCGTACTGCTCCACCGCATAGAGGACGTTGATGGCATTGCCGAAGCCGGTGTCGATGTCGGCCACCACCGGCAGGCCCGAGCGGTCGGCCATGGCGCGCGTCATTTCGAGATGCTGGGTCATCGACACGATGCTGACGTCCGGCACTCCGTAGAGCGCCGACAGCTCGAAGCCAGAGGCCCAGATCGCGTCGAAGCCCGCCTCGGCGGCGAGCATCGCCGACAGTGGGCTGTGTCCCGCCATCGCCTCGACGAGGCCCTTCTCGGCCATCACC
Source organism: Reyranella sp. (assembly GCA_046296475.1). Classification (GTDB taxonomy): domain Bacteria; phylum Pseudomonadota; class Alphaproteobacteria; order Reyranellales; family Reyranellaceae; genus Reyranella. Next base: position 113,689 of record JBKBLH010000001.1, on the reverse strand, counting down.
TTCCGCAACCTGGTGCCCGCTCCCATGATCCCTCTCAACCGCGCAGACGCGCGTTCTCCAGAAGTGAAAGAAAGCGCGCCGCCGCCTCGATGTCCCGGCGCACGCCGTCGCGCTGCTTCTCCGCGATCGGATCGTCGCCCCAGCGATCCACCTGGTAGAGTTCGTCGGTCTGCGCGGCGGTGAAAGCGCCGGCCGCGTCCAGTCGTCCATCCGAGACGGCGAGCGCGATCACCACGGAGCCCGCCGTGTGCGTGAGATTGTAGAGCGCCGAGAGGGCCAGATCGCCGTGCGCCGCGACCGCCTCGTGCAGCCGCGCCTTTGCTTCCGCCGCCTGCTCGACGAAGCCGATGCCCTGCGCGGTCGTCAGGCGGGCGCCGTGACGCTCGGCCGCCCAGGCCAGCAGCGGGTCCCAGCGCTCGCACTGCAGGCCGATCAAGCTGTCCGGTCCCGAGGCGCGATAGCAGAGCAGGTCGGAGCCGGCGTACTTCGAGGTATCGCCGATCACCTCGTCGCGGCGCGTCACCACCCGGTCGATGCCGGTGGCCGCGAGGCGCGTCAGCGGCAGCTGGGCGGCATTGATCTCGGCTTTCTCGGGAACGGCCGCCCATTCGGCGGCGATGGCCTCTGCAAGCGCCCGGGTCGGCACGACAAGAACCGCCTTGGCGGGCGTCCGCATGGGCTTGCCATCGAGCAGGACGCGAAAACCGCCCTCACCCTCGTCCACGCCCGTATCCTTGTAGAACCGCTTCATTCCGCTCCCGGCCAACTCACGATGCGGAACGTCTCGTTCTCCTGTCGCATCGTGGCGTCGGGATTACACGCGGTGCAGGGCCGCCGACAAGGCCGGGGTTAGCGGCCCTGACTGCGCTGCGGACCAGGGGTACGCGCCGGCGGCCGGGAGGCCCGCTGACGGACGTCCGACGTCGGTGCCGGCATCTGGGCCCGCAAACCCGGCCGCAGGGCCTCCACGCGGGGCGCCAGCACGGCGCAGGCGTTGGCACCGGCCTGCCGGCCGGCCTGCGCGACCTGCGCCACGAGGCTGGGTATCGGGCCGCCGCCGACCAGCAGCTTGGGAAGATTGGGATCGATGGCGCTCGCCGTGGCCTTGCCGGGCCCGCCCTTGATCCGCATTGGCACGGCGAGGGCTGCGTTCTGAGGGTCGCGCGCCTCCGGCGCCAGGATGAATTCCCAGCCGTCGGTGCGCAGGTGGAAATAGCCGCCGCCGACCAGCACGCCGCGCGGCGTGTCGACGACCAGGCGCCGCAGGTTGGCGACCCCGCCGCTGACTTCGAAACGTCCGGCGATGCAGTTGAATGGCACGCCGGCATCGGTGCCGCCCAGCAGCCGCTGCGTTTCCGGCGGCCAGTTGGCGAGCTGGCTGTGCGGCCACAGCCCTTTGCCCATGGCCACGTCTATCGAGCCGTTGGCCGAGTTCAGCGCATCGCGCGTGGTGCGGCCGCCGCCGCGCAGGCGGAGGTCGACATCGGCGACCCCGTCGCGCAGGCCGAGGTCCAGGCCGAGCAGGGTCGAAAGCTCCCCCAAAGAGACGCGATTGGCCGTGGCGGTCAGCGTGGTCTGCCCGACACGGCCCGCCGGATCGTAGACGAGATCGATTCCGGCCGAACCGCCGCCGACGGTCGCCGCCGCGCGGAAAGTGAAACGCGTCTCGCCGGATGCCAGCGTCACCGACGCGTTCTGCATCTTGGCACCGAGACCGATCACCTCGCCCAGCCTGACGGTGACGGACAGGGTGGAGCGCCCGAGCCAGGTCGCGACGAACGGCAGGGTCGGTATGAGGCGCGGCGGCTGCTGGGGGGCCGTCGCAGGTGCGGCCGCCGTGGCAATTGCCGGCGGGGCCTTCAGTTCCGAAACGTCGAGGCGCGTTATGTCGGCATTCAGGATGATGGTCGGATGGCCCTTGCGGTCCACGCGGAACAGCGCCTCGCCGCTGGCCTCGCTGGAGCCGACCTTCAGCGACGTGACCTCGACCTTGAAGCCGTTGCGCTGCGTAGAGGCCCTGGCGTTCATCGCATAAGGACCGCCCGCCGGCACGGGCAGCCGGACATAAGGTCCGAACACCGAGACGTCCGGGCCCTCGGAGTTGATCTGCAGCGATGTGCCCTTGGCATTGATGCTGCCTTTGATCGCAATCCTGCCGCCGTCGAGGCCACCCTGGAGATCGATGTTGCCGGGCAATCCCGCCATCCAGCCATTGAAAGACCCGGCCGTGCCGGTGAGCTGCATCGCAACGCCCTGCGCCACGCCGAACCGCCCCTCGACCTGAAGCGTCTGGTTGGGTGCGGGCGACTTGAAGGTTGCATTCGGAATCTCGAGCACGACGGGAGGGCGGCCCGCGCCTTCCGAGACGGTCAGGACCGAGTCACGGACCTCGATGCTGCTGATCCACGGGAAGGCGGCGGCGGTCCGAAGCTTGAGCGAACGGTTCTCGGCGGGATGCGGCCCCGATCCGTCGGGCGGCGGCAACATCTCGAGGTTGCTGTCGCCCACCTCGTTGCGCTCGACCGAGATGTCGGCGCCCTCGAGCAGGATCCGCCCGATCTTGACCTCGCCCAGAAGCAGCGAGAACGGGTCGAGGAAGAGCGTCATGCGGCGCACGCGCGCCAGTTCCGGCCGGGAACCCCACGCCGCATTGGAGAGCGTGACGCCCTCCGCGACCATCGCGGGCTCGCTGCCGAGCTTGACCGACAGCGGCACGCGGGCCGCCAGTTCGCGGCCGGTGACCTTGCGGACCTGCTCGGTCATGCGCGCCTGATAGCGCGACAGGTCCCTCGTCGCGGCCCAGACGACGCCGACGACGGCAGCGACCGGCACCGCCACCGCCGCGATCACCGCCAAGCGCTTCCACGGAATCCGCATCCCGGTCGATTCTCGCTCAAACCCCGTCCGTCGAAAAGCCAAATGCCTCGACGGTGCGGCGGAAGTGAGGTGGCGGTTCGGCCTGGGCCTTGAGCTCACCCTTGCCCGACGGATGCGGCAAGGTCAGGCGGCGGGCGTGGAGATGGAGCCGGCGCGAATCGGCGACCGCCGCCAGCAGCGCTTCCTCGCCGCCGTACTTGCGGTCTCCGAGGATCGGGCAACCGATGGCGGCGCAGTGAACGCGCAGCTGATGGGTCCGGCCGGTGCGCGGCCACAGGGCCAGCATCGCAGCGCGCCGACTGGCGCTGTCGATCACCCGGAAGTGCGTGAGCGCCTTCTGGCCGTTCTCCTCGTCGACCTGCATCAGTTCGCGGTCGAAGGCGCCCGGCCGCTTGGCCAGCGGCAGGTTGATCGCGCCCTCCTTCCTGGGCGGCACACCGACCACGATGGCCCAGTAGAGCTTCTCCGTCTCGCGGTCGCGGAACGACTCGGCCAGCCGCTTGGCCGCCTGGCCCGTCCGGGCGATCAGCAGTAGCCCGCTGGTATCCTTGTCGAGACGGTGGACCAGCTTCGGTCGCTGCTCGAAGCCGAAGCGCAGCCCGTCGAGCATGCCATCGACATGCTTCTCCGTGCCGCTGCCGCCCTGAACGGCGAGGCCCGGTGGCTTGTTCAGCACGATCACATGGTCATCGCGATGAATGACCATCTTCTGGATTTCCGCCGCATCGCGGTCGGAGATGGTCGGGCCGGCCGGCGAAGAAGCCCGTGGCTTGGAGGCCGGCGAATTCGAGACGCCCGGCGGCAGGCGCACCGACTGCCCCGGTTCGAGCCGGTCCTTGCCCTCCGTGCGCTTGCCGTCGACCCGCACCTGTCCGGTGCGCAGGAGTTTCTGCAACGCCCCATGGCTCAACTCGGGAAAGTGGCGCAGGAACCAGCGGTCGAGGCGCATCCCGGCTTCGTCGTCGGTGACGGCGCGAATCTGGACCTGGGTCGGTCGGCTACCACCGGTCGCGGGGCTTTGGCTCATGGCGTACAAACTACGGGACAAGCTAAACAGGGTCCATGGAATCGGTGTCCTTCGACACGCTGACATTCGACCATCCGACGGCCTGCCGTCCGGCGCGAATCTCCGCGACCCTGCACGTTCCCCACGAGCCGCCCGGGCCGATGCCGTGCATGGTCATCCTGACCAGCAGCGCCGGCGTCCAACGCCATCGCGAGCACTACTACGCCGACCTGTTGAATGCCGCCGGCGCCGCGGCGCTGATCGTCGACAGTTTCAGGAGCCGCGGCATTCGCCGCACCGTCGCCGACCAGAGCCTGGTCTCGGCGGCGCAGATGGAGGGCGACGCGTTCGCAGCCCTCGCCCTGCTGCGCGCCGATCGGCGATTCGATCCGGAGCGCATCGGCATCATGGGTGTCTCCAAGGGCGGGGTGGCGACCCTCAACGCCGCCCTGGCCGTCCGTCAAAGCTGGCGACGCGGCTTCCCGCACCTGTTCGACATCCATGTCGCCCTATGCCCCGGGGCGACTGCCCAGCACCGCGACGCCACCACGCACGGGCGGCCGATGTTCTTCATGCTGGCCGCCAAGGACGACTACACGCCGGCCGAGCTGGCGATCGAATACGCCGAACGCATGCGCGCGGCGGGGAACGACCGGATCAGGGTGAAAGTCTATGGTGGTGCCCATCACGGATGGGAATCGCTCGGGCCGGTCTTCGACATAAAGGATGCCGAGAACTGGTCGTGCTGCCGAAACATAATCGAGGATGACGGCCGTCACTTCGTGCCTGCCCTGGGGCGCGCCATGGACGAACCGGAGTTCCAGGCCTGGGCAAGACGGCACTGCGTCACCCGAGGCGCCCGGGCGGGTGGCGGGACGGCCGATCTGAAGCAGCGGGCGAGTGCCGACCTGATTGCCTTTCTGGCCGTTCAAGGATTCGTGCGCTGATGGACGAATCGGGCGATTCCGCTTATAATTAGGGTGTGAATCGTACGCATTTTTTCGCCGCTTTCCTGGCGCTCGCGCTCTCCTTTTCGGGAGCATCGTCGTCCTACGCTTCGGGCGTCCTTTGGACCGGATCCGGTGCCGCGGCGGCACGTGCCGAAGCCCTGCTGAAGGCGCTGCGCAGCGCCGGCGACCACGGGCTGGATCCCGCCTGGTACAGCCTCTCCGAGGTCGAGAAGGCCCTGGCGCCGGGTGCCGATCCCAGCGCTGCCGAAGCCATGCTGTCGGCCGCCTTCGTCGCGTACGCCAGCGACGTCTCGACCGGCCGTGTCCGCGCCAACCGGGTCGACAAGGAAATCGACATCATCCAGCGCAAGGCCGACAGGACTGAGCTGCTGCAGGCGGCCGCCGATGCGCCCGACTTCGCGGCCTACCTCGCGTCGCTGCCACCGAAGGGCGACTACCCGGCCTTGCAGAAGGCGCTGGCCGCCTGGCGCGAGAAGAAGACACGCACGACCTACACGCCGATGCCCGACGGCAGCGCGCTCAAGCCCAACATGATAGACGCGCGCGTGCCGATCCTGCGCAAGCGGCTGGCGGAGCTCGACTTCACGGTGCCGCCCGCCGGCCCGGTCGCCGATCTTTACGACGAGCCGCTGGTCGGCGTGGTGAAGTCGTACCAGGAGATGAAGGGGTTGACCGTCGACGGCGTCATCGGCGCCAAGACCGTGCGCTCGCTCAACACGACGATCGATGAGCGCATCGACCAGATCGTCGCCAACCTCGAGCGCCGCCGCTGGCTGCCGGAGGATCTGGGCAGCCGGTTCGTCTTCGTGAACACCGGCGACTATTCGATGATGTTCGTGGACGACGGCAAGGTCGCGTTCCAGAGCCAGGTCATCGTCGGCACGCCGAAGGACCCGACGCCCGAGATCCAGTCGACCATGCGGGGGTTCCAGACCAACCCCTACTGGACGGTGCCGCCGTCGATCGCCGGCGAGGAATACCTGCCCATGCTGCGGCGTGATCCCAACGCGCTCGCCGGCAACGGCTTCAAGATCTTCGCCAGTTGGAGCCACGACGAGGAGATCGATCCCAATACGATCGACTGGAGTTCGATCCACCCCAAGGCCTTTCCGTATCGCATCCGGCAGGATTCGGGCGCTTCGAATGCGCTGGGCTACATCTTCTTCCCGTTCAACAACAAGTACGGGATCTACATGCACGACACGGCGAGCCGCTGGCTGTTCACCGAGGGAAGCCGCAACTTCAGCCATGGCTGCATCCGCCTGCAGAACCCGCTGGACTTCGTCGACAAGGCCTTCAACGGCAGGAACGGCTTCAGCAAGGAACGGGTCCAGCAGGTGATCCGGGATGGGCAGCAGGCCCACTATACGTTCCCGGACCCGATCACCCTCTACGTGACGTATCGCACCGTCAGCGCCAATCCCGAGGGCGTGCCGACCTTCCGCGACGATGTCTACGGTCGCGACAAGCGGGTCGTGCGCGCGATGGCGAAGCCCTGAGGCCGAGCGTCGCTCGGCCCTCTATCGTTTCTTCTCCCTGAGCTTTTTCCAGTAGTCGAGACGCTTCACGATCTCGCGCTCGAAGCCGCGTTCGACGGGCTGATAGAACTCCTCGCGCGCCATGCCGTCGGGGAAGTAGTTCTGGCCGGAGAAGCCGTCGGCGGCATTGTGGTCGTATTCGTAGCCCTTGCCGTAGCCGATCTCCTTCATGAGCTTGGTCGGCGCATTCAGGATGTGCATCGGCGGCGTCAGCGAGCCTTGAGCCTTGGCGGCACGCTTGGCGGCCCCGAAGGCGACGTAGGCCGCGTTCGATTTCGGGGCAGTGCCGAGATAGATCACCGCCTGCGCGATCGCCAGCTCGCCCTCGGGTGAGCCCAGCCGGTCGTAGGTCTCCCAGGCCGCCAGGGTCTGGGTCAGCGCCTGCGGGTCGGCCATGCCGATGTCCTCGACGGCGAAGCGTACGAGGCGGCGGGCGATGTACTTGGGGTCCTCGCCGCCATCGAGCATGCGTGCGAACCAGTAGAGCGCCGCATCGACGTCGGAGCCGCGCAACGACTTGTGCAGCGCGCTGATCAGATTGTAGTGCGCTTCCTGCCCCTTGTCGTAGAGCGGCGCGCGCTTCTGCAGGAGAGTCGCCAGCCGCGCCGGCGGGACCGGCCCCTTGTCCTTCAACTGCGCGAGCTGCTCGGCGAGGCCGATCATGTAACGCCCGTCGCCGTCCGCCATGGCGAACAGCGCCTGCCGCCCCTCCTCGTCGACCGGCAGCTTGCGGCCGATCGCCTCCTCGACCCGCGCCAGTAGCGTCGACAGCGCCGCGTCGTCGAGCCGTCGCAGCACCAGAACCTGGCAACGCGACAGGAGCGCAGCATTCAGTTCGAAGGACGGGTTCTCGGTGGTGGCGCCGATCAGCGTCACCGTCCCGTCCTCGACATAGGGCAGGAAGCCGTCCTGCTGGGCGCGGTTGAAGCGATGGATCTCGTCGACGAACAGCAAGGTGCCCTTGCCGTCCTTGCGGCGCTGGCGGGCGGCCTCGAACACGCGGCGCAGGTCGGCCACGCCCGAGAAGACCGCGGACAGCGGCTCGAAATGCAGGCCGACCGCCTCGGCCAGAAGGCGAGCGATGGTGGTCTTGCCGCAGCCCGGCGGCCCCCACAGGATCAGCGACCCGAGCTTGCGGGCCTCGAGCATTCGGCCGAGAGGCCCCTCGGGCCCCAGCAGGTGGTCCTGGCCGAGGATCTCGTCCAGCGCCTTGGGACGCAGGCGTTCGGCGAGCGGCGTCGGGGCGAGCGAGGCGAAGAGTTCAGCCGGCACGGCCCGACGCTTTCAGGGGTTCAGCGGAACTGGACGGGGAAGACCACGCCGTCGCGGCCGACGTTGATGCTGTTGATGCCGCTGGCGACCCGCTTCTTGAGTTCGGCGACGTTCTTCACCTCCTGGCCGTTGACCCCCAGGATCATGTCGCCGGGACGCACGAAGCGGCCGGCATAGGCGCCGGGCTTCACATCGACGACGATGATGCCGGGCCGCCATTCCGCCAGGCCCAGCTCCTCGGCGACCGCGGGCGACAGGTTGACGACCGAGGCGCCGGACAGAGGCTGCCGGCCCTCGAGCAAGGACAGGTCGCGCGGTGGATCCTCCGGCGGCGCCGCCAGCTTGAGGTCCACGACCACTTCCTTGCCGCCACGCACCACCTTGACCGGGACGACGGTACCGGGGTTGAGCGTCGACAGCCTGAACCGCAGCGCCGCCTCGTCGTCGATCGTCAGTTCGCGAATGCCCACGATCACGTCGTTGCGCCTGAGGCCGGCGGCCGCGCCCGGCCCGCCGGCGAAGACGTCCTTCACGACCAGGCCCGCCGGCCGCGCCAGGCCGAAGCCCGCGGCCAGGTCGGGAGTCACGCGCTGCATGCTGACGCCCAGCCATGGCCGCACGATGCGGCCGCCCTTCGTGCCGGTGGCGATCATGCGCTCCACGATGTTGGAAGGCGTGGCGAAGCCGATGCCCACCGAGCCGCCGCTCTGCGAGTAGATCGCCGTGTTGATGCCGATCAGCCGTCCGTCGAGCGCGACCAGCGCGCCACCCGAGTTGCCGGGATTGATCGCCGCATCGGTCTGCAGGAAGAAGTTCGAATCGTTGATGCCGCCGGCGCTGCGCGCCACGGCAGACACGATGCCGCTGGTCACGGTCTGGTTCAGGCCGAACGGATTGCCGATCGCCAGGACCATGTCGCCCACTTCGATCGAATCGGAATCGCGCAGCTCCAGGAACGGGAACTTCTCGTCGGAGCCCTCGATGCGCAGCAGCGCCAGGTCGTAGCGCTCGTCCTGCGTGATGAGCTTGGCCTCGTACTCGCGGCGATCCGCCAGCACGACGCGGATCTCGTCGGCGCCCTTCACGACGTGGGCATTGGTGACGATCAGCCCGTCCGCCCCCACCAGCACGCCGGAGCCCAGGGAATTCTGCACCCGCTCGCTGCCCTGCTGGGGGATGCCGGGAAACGGGAACGGCAGGCGGCGCTGTACCCGGGCGGTGGTGGTCGTGTAGATGTTGACGACCGCCGGCGACACGCGCTTGACCAGCGGCGCGAAGGAATAGGCGAGCTCGCTGCGCGAGTTGGGAAGCGCCTGTGCCATGGCAGCCGGAGACAGTGAAGTCGCCGCGCCGCATCCCACGAGAACCGCCGCCAGTACCAGCCGCCGCATCATTCAGACTTCTCCTTGGTCGGCCCGGATTTGCGGATTCTCTTGCGGCAAATCAAGGGCGGATATTCGCTGGCATATCGATTGCAAGGTCCGGGCACAACACGCCAGCCATTGGCGCGAGAGGAAACCGGAGCGCTTCATGAAACTGACCCGCCGTACCGTCCTGGCCGCATCGGCCGCCACCCTGGGCTCGGCGCTGGCCGCACCCGCCGTCAAGGCGAGCCCCGGCTGGCCGACCAAGCAGCCGATCAAGCTGATCGCCACCTTCCCGCCCGGCGGTACCGCCGACACGATCTCGCGCATCCTCGCGCCCAAGCTTTCGGCAGCCCTCGGCACCCAGGTGGTCGTCGAGAACCGACCCGGCGCCGGCGGCACGATCGGCTCCGACCTGGCCGCCAAGGCCACACCGGACGGCTACACCCTGCTCATGTCGCACGCCTCGCCGCTCGGCATCGCCCCCGGCATCTACCCCAAGCTGCCCTACAACGTGATCACCGATTTCACCCATGTGACCCTGATCGGTCACACGCCCAACGTCCTGATCGTGCCGGGCGATTCGCCCTACAAGACGCTGGCCGACTACATCGCCGCCGCCAAGGCCAAACCCGGCGAAATCGCCTTCGGCAGTTCGGGAATCGGCTCGAATACCCACCTGATGGGCGAGTTGCTGGGCAGCCTGGCCGGCGTCAAGCTGAAGCACGTCCCCTATCGCGGCTCGGCGCCGTCGCTGCAGGACATGCTGGCCGGCACGATCCCCTCGATGTTCGACCCGATCACGACCAACGTGCCGCACATCAACACCGGCAAGGTCCGCCTGCTGGCGGTCAGCTCGGGCAAGCGGCTCGACATGTACCCGGACGCGCCGACCTTCGCCGAGCAGGGCTTCCCCAAGCTCACGACCTCGACCTGGGTCGGCATTTCAGGTCCCAAGGGCATGTCGCCGGACATCGTGGCGAGGCTCTACGACGAGCTGCAGAAGGCCTACAAGGCGCCCGAGGTGGTGGAGCGCTTCAAGGAAGTGGTGCTGCTGCCCGGCGACAAGCCGATGACGCCGGCCGAATACACCGCCTTCGTCGGCGAGTTCGCCACCCTGTGGGCCGGCGTCAGCAAATCGGCCGGGATCGAGCTCGAACTGGGCTGATCAGTCCGCCAGCAACCCTCGGGTTCGCGCGAACAGTCGCGTGAGCCCGCGCCGGGCGTCGTTGTTCGGCGGGGCCACGCCGGTCCGCCGGCCGAGTTCGTGCACCGCCGTCACGATGGCGTCGAGTTCGATCGGCCTGCCGCGCTCGACATCGACCAGCATGGACGTCTTGAAGGCGCCGAGTTCGCGCGTCACGGCGTGGCGTGCTTCGGGATCCTCGCCGATGGCGCAGCCGAACCTGGCGCCGATGGCCGAGGCTTCAAGCATCGCGGCGGAACAGAAGCCGCGCACCAGCGGATTGTCGAGAATCAGATCCCCGGTGGCGCCGGTGATCGCCGACACCGGGTTCATGGTCATGTTGCCCCAGAGCTTGTACCAGATGTCGTGACGTATCCTGGGCGACGCGGTGACGTCGAAGCCCGCCGTCGTGAGCAAGGCCTCGAGGCGCCCGAGGCGTTCGGAAGATGAACCGTCCGGCTCGCCGACGATCAGCCCCATGCCGCTGCGGTGCTGGACGAAGCCGGGCCCGGTGGTCGCGGCGCTCAGATGCACGACGCAGCCGATCACATGGGACAGCGGAATTGCCCTCGAGAGGGCGCCGCCGGGGTCGACGCTCTCCAGCGGCTGCTCGCCCAAACCCTCGAGCCCCTGCGAGAACCACCAGGGCACGCCGTTCATGGCCGGCAGCACGACCGTGTCGGGCTTGAGCAGCGGGGCGATCTGTGCCGCGATCGCGGCGAGGGCCGGCGCCTTCACGGCGATCACCACGAGATCCTGGGGACCGAGCTCAGTGGCGGCTGACGAGGCGCGAGCCTCGGCCGTGACGAGCTCGTCGCCCTGCCGAAGCCGCCAGCCGTTCGCCTTCAGCGCCTCGAGCGTCTCGCCGCGCGCCAGCGCGCTCACCTCGGCCCCCGCACCTGCCGCGAGCCGCGCCCCGATCAGGCCGCCGATCGCGCCGGCACCAACGATGCAAACCTTCATCTGGTGCTAGCCGCAGCGCGAGTAGCCGCAGTTCAGGCAGACATCGCAGCCTTCCTGATGGGTCAGGGCTGCGGCGCCACACTGCGGACATTGTCCCATCGAGCTGCCTGCCCCGCCGCCAGGCCCGGCATCGGAGACGCCGTCCCGGCCCCCTGATGCGAAACGCATGCGTTCCTCGATCGCATCGATCAGCCGGGGCGATTCGGTGGGTGCGAGGAAGCCGATCTCGACCAGGTGGCGCTCGATCACACCGCCGATCGCGGCCAGCAGCGACGGCACGTAGCGGCCGCCCATCCACTGTCCACCGCGCGGGTCGAACACCGCCTTCAGCTCCTCGACGACGAACGAGACGTCGCCGCCGCGGCGGAACACTGCCGAGATCATGCGCGTCAGCGCCACCGTCCAGGCGTAATGCTCCATGTTCTTGGAATTGATGAATATCTCAAAGGGCCGGCGGCGCCCCTCCTGCACGACGTCGTTGACGGTGATGTAGATGGCGTGGTCGCTGCCCGGCCATTTGATCTTGTAGGTCCGGCCCGGCAACTCCTCCGGCCGGTCGAGCGGCGGGGCGAAATAGACGACATCGCTGTCACGCGGCGCCACCGCCGGGACCGGCTTCTCGGTCGCCGCCGGCTTCACCTCCAGCACCGCGCCGGTCACGTCGTTGGGACGGTAGGTGGTGCAGCCCTTGCAGTTCTGCGCATAGGCCTCCTCGTAGACGCCCTTGAAGGCCTCGAAGGAAATGTCGCGCGGCAGGTTGATGGTCTTGGAGATCGAACTGTCGACATGGTCCTGCGCCGCGGCCTGCATCGCCAGATGATCCGCCGGCGTGAGCGTCTGGGCATCGACGAAGACGTCCGGCGGCGGCGCCTCGTTGCCCCGGAGTTCGCGCCAGACCCGGAAGGCATGGTCGTCGACGCTCTCCTCGCGCTTGGAGCCGTCGGGCTGCAGCACATGGCGCACGTAGCTGAAGGCGAAGACCGGCTCGATGCCGGAGGAGACGTTGTCGGCCAGCAGGGAGATCGTCCCGGTGGGCGCGATCGAGTTCAGGAGCGCGTTGCGGATGCCGTAGCGGCCGATCGCGGTGCGGGCCTCCTCGGGTAGAGCCTTGATCGTCTCGCCCGCGAGATACTTCCCACGCTCGTAGAGCGGGAAGCTCCCCTTCTCCGCAGCGATGTCGGCCGATGCCACGTAGGAGAGCCGCTGCACCGCGCCCAGCCATTCGCGCGTCAGCCGCACCGCCTCGGGCGAGCCGTAGCGCACGCCGCAGAAGATCAGCGCGTCGGCGAGGCCGGTCACGCCGAGGCCGATGCGCCGCTTGGCCTTGGCCTCCTTCTCCTGCTGCGGCAGCGGGAAACGCGACACGTCGATCACATTGTCGAGCATGCGCACGGCCAGCGGCACCAGCCGCTCCAGCGCCTCGGCGTCGAGTGCGGCCTCGGGCGTGAACGGCGCCTTCACCAGCGCCGCGAGATTGATCGATCCCAGCAGGCACGCACCATAGGGCGGCAGCGGTTGCTCACCACAGGGGTTCGTCGCGTGGATGGTCTCGCAGTAGCGCAGGTTGTTCCGGCGGTTCACCCGGTCGATGAAGATGACGCCGGGTTCGGCCACGTCGTAGGTGGCGCGCATGATGCGTTCCCACAGGCCTTTGGCCTTCACTGTCCGGAAGGTCCTGCCGCCGAACACCAGCGGCCAGTCGGCATCGTCCGCTACCGCCTTCATGAAGGCGTCAGTCACCAGGACCGAGACGTTGAACATGCGCAGCCGCTTCGGATCGCGCTTGGCGTCGACGAAGGCCTCGATGTCGGGATGGTCGCAGCGCAGCGTCGCCATCATGGCGCCGCGCCGCGAGCCCGCGCTCATGATGGTGCGGCACATCGAGTCCCACACGTCCATGAAGGAGAGCGGACCCGACGCGTCGGCGCCGACACCCACCACCGGCGCTCCCTGCGGGCGCAGGCTCGAGAAATCGTGTCCGATCCCGCCGCCCTGCTGCATCGTCAGGGCAGCCTCGCGCAGGTTCTCGAAGATGCCCGACATGTCGTCGGGGATCGTGCCCATCACGAAGCAGTTGAAGAGCGTGACCGTCCGCCCGGTGCCCGCCCCCGCGATCACCCGCCCGGCCGGGAGGAACTTGAATCCCGACAGCGCCTCGTGGAAGCGGCCGGCCCACAGCTCCGGATCGCGCTCCGGCGCCGCCAGCGCCCGGGCGACGCGCCACCAGGTCGCGTCGAGATCGGCGTCCGGAATCGCGGTCGGACTTCCGCCCGGTGCGCTCTTGAAGCGGTACTTCATGTCCCAGATGCGCTGGGAGACGGGGGCCCATTCCATGCTGAAACCCTAGGACCACCGCCCGCCGATATCAACAGATCGTTCTATTTTTGTTCGCGCGGGCTGGCTGCGGCGACGAGCCGGTCCGTCGCCTCCTCGATACGCTCGCGCAGCGTGGCCATGAACGCGTCCCGACCCAGGCCCGGCGGGATCGCCGGCAGGATCTCCACGTCGATCACGCCCGGCCACTTGATGAACTTACGGCGTCCCCAGAACAGGCCGGAATTCAGCGCGACCGGGACGACGGGTACGCCGAGTTGCCGGTAGAGCGCCGCCGTTCCCACCTGATAGGGCTTCTCGTCACCGACGGCGACGCGCGTGCCCTCGGGGAAGATCAGGATCGACCGCCCCTCTTGCAGGGTGGCCCTGGCCTGCTTCACCAGCCCGCGCAGCGCCTTGGCGCCGTCGCCGCGCTCGACGGCGATGTTGCCGGCCCGCGCCATCGCCCAGCCGACGATCGGGATCAGCACCAACTCGCGCTTCATCACCGTTGCGGCGCCGGGAAACAGCCGGGAGAAGGCCAGCGTCTCCCACGAGGACTGGTGCTTGCAGGCGAGGATCACCGGCCCGCTCGGCATGTTCTCCAGCCCGCTCACGCGATGCGTCAGCCGGCAGGTGACCCGCAGCCACCACAGGCAGAAGTCGATCCACACCAGCGACCAGGCGACCACGAAGCGCCGCGGCATCAGCAGGATCGGCGAACCGGCGATGGCGAGGATCGTGGTGCCGACGTACCAGCCGACATTGAAGAGGAACGAGCGCAGCCGGAGGCCAATCATCTCAAAAGTATTCGCGAGCGACGTGTTGCTTGTATGCCAACTTGTAGTGGCCTAGTGTCGCCGCGCAAAGGACATCCGGTGGGGCCACCCCCGCTCATCATGCAGCTTACCTGTTCCAATTGCGGCGCCCGATACGCCGTCGATCCCTTGGCGATTGGCCCGACAGGTCGCACCGTCCAGTGTGTACGCTGCAGCCATCGCTGGTTCCAGAAACCCGCTTCGCCACCGGTCGCCGAGGTTCCCTCGGAAGGGCGACCGGCACCGGCCGCCGAGCCCGTGCCGGATGTCGTCATCCGGCCGTCGACTCCTGGGGCCGGCCTGCCGGCCCTCACCACGCCGCCGCCGAAGCGGAAGACCAACTGGGGGACCTGGATCGCCTATGCGATCGTCCTCGTCGTGCTGCTCGGGGGTGCCGGCTACGCGTATCGCGACCAGATCAAGGCCCGGCTGCCGGCTTCCTGGCGTGCCCTGCTGCACCTCGACGCGGCGAACGCAAATCGGAACGCGACGCAGGTCGCGCGCGCCCATGTCGGGATCGACATGGCGACGACCAAGATCGATCTCATCGACGGGCGCTACGTGGTGGCGGGCGAGTTGATCAATACCGGCACCGCGCCGGGCTCGACCCGCCGCCTGAAACTCGTCTTCCGCGCCGGCGAACAGGTTCTGGCCGAGCGCGCGATGCCGCTGGTCGAGGGGCCGATCGCGCCCGGCGCGCGCCGGAGCTTCAGCCTGCCGCTTGACGAGCCCCCCTCGGGTGCGACCAACATCGTGCCGACCGTCGACTAGCGCCTACACGAGAGTTCCCGTTGCCCGACCGCACCACATCCGACCGTCCGGTCGTCTCGATCCGCTTCTCCGCCGCCGAGATCGCCGCGCGCGTCGAGGAGATGGCGACCGACCTCGCGGGCAGGCTCGAATCCGACACGCTGGTGGTCTCCGTCCTGAAGGGCAGTTTCGTCTTCGCCGCCGATCTGATCCGGGCGCTGAGCCGTGCCGGCGCCGACTGGTCGATGGATTTCCTGACTCTCTCCAGCTACGGCAGCGGCACCGAGACGAGCGGCAACGTTCGCATCGTGCGCGACATCGTCGACGACGTGCGCAACCGCGACGTGCTGCTGGTCGACGACATCCTGGAGTCGGGCCTGACGCTCAGCTTCGCCAAGAAGCTGCTGGAGGAGCGCGGCGCCCGGCGGGTCTCGATCTGCACGCTGCTCGACAAGCCGGCCAAGCGGCGCACCGACCTGAGGGCCGACTTCGTGGGCTTCGAGGCGGGCGACGAATTCCTGGTCGGCTACGGCCTCGACTGGGCCCACCGCTTCCGCGGCCTGCCCTACATCGGCGTGGTCGAGAAGACGGCCGGGTAGCGGCTCATTGGAGCGCGCCACTC
>JBKBLH010000001.1:0-97999 GCA_046296475.1 Reyranella sp. | reverse complement strand
CGCCGGGGCGCCGCCCCCCGCGCCCCCCCCCCCCCGTCGCCCCACCCCCCCCCCCCCCCCCCGCCCCCCCCCCCGCTCCGGTGAGACGACGCGGCCTTAATACGTCTTGAGCAGGCGGTCGATGTAGTCGAGTTCTTCCTTCGGGCGCAGCTGGTCCCCGGCGCGGCGGCGCAGTTCGTCGAGTATCTCGCGGCTGCGCTGGCGCTCGAGTTCGAGCGGGACCTTGTCGGAGCCGGAGTCGATCGCGTCGCCGTAGTTTCCATCCGACCGGCCCAGCGGGTCGCGGTCCTCGCTGCGGCGTTCGCGCTCCTCGATCTCGGCGATGTCCTGGTTGTTGCCGGGGCCGCGCTGCTGGCGCAGCTGCTCGGCCATGTCGCCCATGCCCTGCTGGAGGTTGTCGAGCGCCCGGCGCTGGGCGCGCGAGGCCTCGCGCGGGTCGCCGCGACGCAGCGCCTCCTCGGCCTCGCGCATCGAGCGCTCGGCGCGGCCCAGCGATTCCGGCATCTGCAGGCCGTTCTCGTCGAGCTTCTGCATGAACTCGCCCAGACGGCCGCGCAGCCCTTCCTGCTGGCCGCGCTGCTGCTCGCCCCACTGGCCCTGGCCCTGTCCCTGCTGGCCGCGTCCCTGCTGACCCTGTTGGCCTTGCTGACCCTGCTGGCCGCGCTGGCCTTGCTGGCCCTGCTGGCCGCGTTGGCCCTGCTGCTGACGGCCCTCGCGCTCGGACTCGCCCAGCAGCTGGTTCTGCCGGCGCGACAGCTGGTCGAGCTGGTTCATCATCTCGCGACCCTGCTGGTTGCCCTGGCCCTGCTGGCCGCGCTGCCCCTGCTGCTGACGCTGCTGGCCGTTGGGATTCGCCATCATCGGAGTGGCGTTCTCCATCATCTTGCGCAGCTCCTCGAGCATGCGCTTGGCCTCTTCGCGCTGGCCGTTCTTGGCCATCTCGCGAATCTTGTCGAGCATCTTCTGCAGGTCGTCGCCCGTGATGGTGTTGTTCGGATCCATCTTCTCCGCCTGCTCTTCCATGCGGCGGCGCTCGTCGGGATCCTTCATCTTCTCGGCCAGCTCGCGCTGCCACCGGGCCATGGCGTCGTAGAGCTGCTGGATCAGCTTCTCGATCTCCTCGTCGCCGGCCTGGCGCTGCATGGCGTCCTGCAGTTCCTGGCGCGCCTGCTCGACGGCGCGCTCGGCATCCGACGTGGCGCCGCCCTCGAGGCGCATCGCGAGGTCCCAGAGAAGCTTCTGCGTGTCGTCGATCGTTTCCTTGCTGTCGTTCTGGGCCAGCCGCGCCGAGCCGATGCGCAGGCCGAGCTGGACGACCGGGTCCTCGCGATAGCTGGACGGTTGCCCCTGGATCATGCGCATGCCGTCGGCGACGTCGGTGCGGTAGCCCTTGGGATCGCGGGTCAGCGCCTTGCGCAGCACGATCAGGGCGCGCGCCGTCGGATCGTTAAACACCCGCTCCGGCAGCAGGAAGGTCTCGACCGAGCTGCGGCCCTTCTGACCGAGCGCATCGGTGGCGAACAGCATCACCGTGACCTTGAGGCCGGCCCAAGGATGGCTGGTGAGATCGCGCACGAACGTGTCGGAAATCTTCTTGGCGTTGCCCGCGACCGGCAGGTCGACACGCAGCACCTCGGGCTCCTCGTCGCTGCTCAGCGCGTCGTCGCCCAGCACGCTGCCATGCAGGCGCATCTGCAGTTGGACGGCCGTGATACCGAAATCGTCTCCTGCCAGGTACTCGACCTTCGTCGACCACTTGTCGACGCCGATCGGACGGGTGAAGTCGATGGTCGGGGCGAGGTCGGGAATGACGTGCAGTTTCCAGCGCGCCTGCTCGTCGCCGCGCGCCTGCAGGGTGATCTGCTTGCCCTCGGTGATGACCTCCTCGACCTGGTACTTGCCCTTGCTTACGATCGAGAATTCGGTCGCCTTGCCGTCGACGAGAAGCTGCGGCGGCTTGCGGCCGCGTACATCGTCGACGAAGCCCGCGATCTTGCTGCCGACAGGAACGCGCAGCACCTTGTCGGGATCGGCCATGTCCAGATAGACCGGTGGCTTGCCGGTATAGGCGGGCGGCGCGATCCACAGGTTGGCGACGACCGGCGGCGGCGGCGGAAAGGCCGGCGTCACCGCCGCGGCCATGCGGTCGCTGCGCCATCCGCCCGCGACGGCGATGGCGACCACGAGCGCCAGCAGCGGCACGAATCGAAGGGCCCACCTGTCCAAGCCCGCAAGGCCGGGATGAGCAGGCCGGTTGCTCAAGCCAGCCAAGCGCTCGGCCTCGCGACGGCGATGGGCCTCCCACAGGGCCTTGGCCATCGGGTCGGCCGTACCGGCGGCCAGATGATCCTGCACGGCCACCAGCGGCCGGTGCGGAATGTCGCTGTCGCGTTCGAGCCGGCGGATCGAGGCTTCCCGCGTGGGCCAGGAAAAATCGCGCAGCTCCCACCAGGCGAGCCCGGCGAAGGCGATCGCGATGGCGGCCAGGATGCCGGTATGGACCCAGGGATCGAGGCCGGCGAACAGGTCGAGATGGGCGGCGGCGACGAACAGCGCCACGAACGACAGCAGCGGCACAAGGCGCGGCCAGAGGCGTTCCCAAGCCAAGGTCGCCCGCGCCAAACCAATCTTGCGTCCC
Organism: Reyranella sp.; assembly: GCA_046296475.1. GTDB lineage: Bacteria > Pseudomonadota > Alphaproteobacteria > Reyranellales > Reyranellaceae > Reyranella. The sequence continues at coordinate 95,361 of JBKBLH010000001.1, read as the reverse complement.
AGCCCAGGGGCCTGGATCGTCGGGGTGGTCTGGCTGGCGTCCATGGACGTCCTTTCGTTCGCCTGCTCGGCTTGTTAAGCCTTCTTCGACTCCATCCAGGGCGGGAACCGCTCGGCGGAGATCATTTCCTCGACGGTGGGCCTCGGTCGCGTCACCGCAAACCGCGTGCCATCCACCATCACCTCGGGCGCCAGCGGACGGCTGTTGTAGCTGGAAGCCATGACCGCCCCATATGCGCCCGCCGACCGTACCACCACCAGGTCGCCCGCCGCCAGCGGCGGCAGATCACGGTTCTGTGCCAGGAAGTCGCCGGACTCACAGATGGGACCGACTATGTCGCAACGGATCGTGGCGGCATCGCGGCGCGGCTCACGGACCGGCTGGATTTCGTGCCAGGCCTCGTACAGCGTGGGACGGATGAGGTCGTTCATCGCCGCGTCGACGATGACGAAGGTCTTGGCGGAGCCGGGCTTCACCAGGATCACCTCACCCACCAGCACCCCGGCCTCGCCGACCAGCCGGCGCCCCGGCTCGAAGGCGAGTTCGCAGCCCAGCCCTTCCGTCTCGCGCGCCACGACCGCCATGAATTCGGCGATCGAGGGCGGCTTCTCGTCGGCATAGACGATTCCCAGCCCGCCGCCGATGTCGAAACGGTCGATCCTGTGGCCGTCCTCGCGGAGCTGCGCGATCAGCTCGCGCACCCGCACGATGGCGTCCCGATAGGGCGTGAGCGAGGTGAGCTGCGAGCCGATGTGCATGGCCACGCCGACGACGTTCAGGTTCGGCAGCCGGCCGGCCAGCGCGAAGGCGTCGCGCGCCAAGTCGATGTCGATGCCGAACTTGTTCTCCTTGCGGCCCGTCGTGATCTTGGCATGCGTCTTGGCGTCGACGTCAGGGTTCACCCGGATGGTGATGTCGGCCTTGAGCCCGAGCTGGCCCGCCACGGCGTTCAGCGTCTCCAGTTCCGCGGAGCTCTCGACGTTGATCTGGCCGATGCCGGCCTCGAGCGCCGCCATCAGCTCCGACGGCTTCTTGCCGACGCCGGAATAGATGATGCGCCGGGCCGGAATGCCCGCCGCCAGAGCCCGCTTCATCTCGCCCACCGAGACGATGTCGGCGCCGGCGCCCATTTCGCCGAACAGGCGGATCACGGCCAGGTTGCTGTTGGCCTTCATCGCGTAGGCGACGCTGGCGTTCATGCCCTTGATGCCGTCGGCGAACTCCTGCCACGCGGCGCGCAAGGCACCCGCGGAATAGCAGTAGAACGGTGTGCCGACCTGGGCCGCGATGGTGGCGAGTGCGACGCCCTCGGCGTGCATTTCGCCATTCCTGTAAGCGAAGACGCTCATCGGGCGCGTCCCCCCGCCTTGCCGAGGAAGCGACGCCGTGCTTCGGCGACCGCCCGCGCGACATTCGCGGGCGCGGTGCCGCCCAGGCTCCTGCGGGCATTGACCGAGGCCTCGACGGTCAGCACGCGATAGACGCTGCGGTCGATCTTGGGCTCGACCGCCTGCATCTCCTCGAGCGACAGCTTGTCGAGGTCGATGCCCTTGTCGGACGCGATGCCGACCAGGCGTCCGGTGACGTGATGGGCCTGGCGGAACGGCAGTCCGACCTTGCGCACCAGCCAGTCGGCGAGATCGGTCGCCACCGAATAATCGGCGGAGGCAACGGCGCGCATCCGCTCCGGGTTGGCCTTCAGGTCGCGGATCATGCCGGTCATCGCGGCGATTCCCAGTTCCAGCGAATCGGCGGCGTCGAACAGCGGTTCCTTGTCCTCCTGCATGTCCTTGCCGTAGGTCAGCGGCAGGCCCTTCAGGATGGTGCAAAGCGCCACGAAGGCGCCGACGATGCGGCCGACCTTGGCGCGCGTCAGCTCGGCGGCGTCGGGATTGCGCTTCTGCGGCATGATCGAGCTGCCGGTCGTGAAGGCATCCGACAGCGAGATGAAGCGGAACGGCGCGGAGCACCAGATCACGATCTCCTCCGAGAGGCGCGACAGGTGCACGGCGGTCGTCGAGGCCGCGGCGATGAACTCGATCACGTAGTCACGGTCGGAAACGGCATCGAGCGAGTTGGCCATCGGCCGGTCGAAGCCCAGCGCCTTCGCGGTCTTGCGCGGATCGATGGGATGCGGCGAGCCCGCCAGCGCCGCGGCGCCCAGCGGCGATTCGTTGAGGCGCGCGCGGCAGTCGGCGAAGCGGCTGCGGTCGCGGCCGAACATCTCGACATAGGCCATCAGATGGTGGCCGAAGGTGATCGGTTGGGCGGTCTGCAGATGGGTGAAGCCCGGCATGATGGTCGCGGAATACTCGTCGGCGCGGTCGATCAGGACTTCCTGAAGCTCGCGCAGCATCAGCTCGAACTTGTCGATCGTGTCGCGCACCCACATCCGCACGTCGAGAGCGATCTGGTCGTTGCGCGAGCGGGCGGTATGGAGGCGTCCGCCGGCCGGACCGATGATGTCGGTCAGCCGCTGCTCGACGTTGAAATGGATGTCCTCGAGCCTGGTCGAGAACTTGAACCTGCCGCTCTCGATCTCGGCCTTGACCTGGGCCAGCCCGCGCTTGATGTCGCGCCCGTCCTTGGCCGTCAGGATGCCCTGGGCCACCAGCATGTCACAGTGCGCGACCGAGCCCGCGATGTCCTGCGCGTAGAGCCGGCGGTCGAAACCGATGGATGCGTTGATCTTCTCCATGATCTCCGCGGGCCCGAGCTTGTAGCGGCCGCCCCACATCGTGTTGGAGCGACGATTGGAGCCACCCTTGGCCGCTCGCGCAGTCGTGTTCTTCCGTGCCATGAATTCAGCCATATATCCCTTTAGGAACGCGGCTTATGGCACATCCTGTCCCCAATTTCCTCCCGGGCCGGCGCTACATTCTTTGCGGCGCCCTGGCGGCCGCCGCGCTCCCTGCCACCGCCGCGCCGAGCCTCGCGGGCGTTAAGCCGGACATGGCCAAGGGCGCCATGGAGCGGTTCAAGCTGGCCAGGACGCCGAAGCCCCTGCCCGACCTCGAGATCCAGAACGCCGACGACAAGCCGATGAAGCTCAGCGACTTCAAGGGCAAGGTCGTCCTGCTGAACTTCTGGGCGACCTGGTGCACCCCCTGCGTCAAGGAGATGCCGAGCCTCGACCGGCTGCAGGCCGCGCTCCCGAAGGACAAGTTCCTGATCGTGCCGCTGTCGATCGACGGCCCGACCAAACCCAAGGTCGCGCCCTTCTACAAGGACCAGAAGCTCGGCAATCTCGGCATCTATTTCGACAAGGGCCGCAAGACCATGCAGGGCCTCGCCGTCACCCTGCTGCCGACCTCGATCCTGGTCGATGCCGGGGGCCGGGAGCTCGGCCGCATCGAGGGCGATGCCGACTGGGACATGCCCGAATCGATCGCGCTGATGAAGGCGGCAATGGGCAAGGACAAGGGCTGACGGGCCGCCCGGTCGCGCCGGGTTCGTGCATAATGCGGCGGACATGACGCCGCCCCCCGCGCCTTCCGACGCCGTCGCCATCGAACTCAACGCCGTGCTGGTCGCCCTGACGGCGAACCAGCCGCTGGTGCTCACCCTGGAGGACGGCACGCTCCTGCCGTCCGGCCCCTTCGCGACCGAGCATCCCACGCTGCAGAGCGGCCTGCGCGCCTGGGTCGAACGCCAGACCAACCATCCGGTGGGCTATGTCGAGCAGCTCTACACCTTCGCCGACCGCGACCGGCCGGCCTCGGACGGGCGCCGGCGCGTCGTGTCGATCAGCTATCTCGGCCTGACGCGCGAACGCCTCTCGGCCGGCGCCCGCGATCCGGAATGGCGCAGCTGGTACCGCTATTTCCCGTGGGAGGACTGGCGGACCGGCCCCTCGCCCCTGGTCGCCGAGGCCATCCTGCCGAGGCTCGCGAAGTGGGTGGAGGCCGGCGGCGAAGCGGCGGGCCGGCGGGAGCGGCAGCAGCGGGTCGAGGTAGGCTTCGGCGATGGCCGCGAGACCTGGAACGAGGACCTGGTGCTGCAGCGCTACGAGCTGCTCTACGAGGCCAACCTCGTGCCGGAGGCCAGGCATCCGGCGGCCGATCCCGTGCCGGGCATGCCGATGCGTCACGATCACCGGCGGATCCTTGCGACCGGCATCGCCCGGCTGCGGGCCAAGATCAAATACCGCCCGGTCTTCTTCGAATTGATGCCGCCTGAGTTCACGCTGCTGCAGCTGCAGCGCGCGGTCGAGGCGCTGGCCGGCCGCCCCATGCACAAGCAGAACTTCCGCCGCCTGATCGACGCCCAGGGGCTGGTCGAGCCGACGGGCGCCTCCACCGCGGAGGCGCGCGGCCGGCCGGCCAAGCTGTTCCGCTTCCGCCGCGAGGTCGTCCTCGAGCGCGCCGTGCTGGGCAGTAAGCTCCCACTCTCCCGCCCGGTCTGAGACCTTGACGATTTTAATGCTCATTTTTAGTATAAATGATTAATACTCTCCGTGAGCATTAATGAGGTTTCAGATGTCCTTGTCCGCTTCGTCCGACCTGATGGCCCGCACGGCCCCGCTCTACGACCGCGTGAAGAAAGTCATTCCTTCGATCGAATGGCCGGCCTTCGCCGAAGACATCGACGCCATCCTGGCGCTGAAGCATGAACGCGATGCCGTGATCCTGGCGCACAACTACCAGACGCCCGAGATCTTCCACTGCGTGGCCGACATCGTCGGCGACAGCCTGGCGCTGGCCCGCGAGGCCATGAAGGTCGATGCCGGGGTGATCGTCCTGGCCGGCGTCCATTTCATGGCCGAGACCGCCAAACTCCTGAACCCGGCTAAGCGCGTGCTGATCCCCGATCCCGGCGCCGGCTGCTCGCTCGCCGCCTCGATCACCGCCGCCGACGTCCGGCTGCTGCGGCAGCGCTATCCCGGCGTGCCCGTCGTCACCTACGTGAACACGTCGGCCGCCGTGAAGGCCGAGAGCGATATCTGCTGCACCTCCGGCAACGCGAAGAAGATCGTCGAGAGCCTCGGCGTGCCGAAGGTCATCATGCTGCCCGACGAATATCTCGCGCAGAACATCGCCGCCGAAACCGGCGTCGAAATCGTCACCTGGGCCGGCCACTGCGAGGTGCACGAGCGCTTCACGGTGCAGGACATCCGCCAGCTGCGCGCCGGCCATCCCGGCATCGTGGTGCTGGCCCATCCCGAATGCCCACCCGAGGTGGTGGGCGAATCGGACTTCACGGGCTCGACCGCGGCGATGATCGACTATGTCGATGCGAAGCGGCCGGCGCGGGTCGTGCTCGTGACCGAATGCTCGATGAGCGACAACGTCGCCGTCCAGCATCCCGGGGTCGAGTTCATCCGGCCCTGCAACCTCTGCCCGCACATGAAGCAGATCACCCTGCCGAAGATCCGCCGGACGCTTGAGACGATGCAACACGAGGTGACGATCGATCCTGCGGTCGCCGCACCCGCGCGCCGCGCCGTCGAACGCATGCTGGAAGTCTGAGGCTCCCATGACGATCCCCTCCCTTCCGCATCTCATGATCGAACCGGCCGTCCGCGCCGCCCTCCTCGAGGATCTCGGCCGCGCCGGCGACCTCACCACCGACGCGATCGTGCCGTCGACGGCGCGCGCCAGAACTGCCCTGGTCGCGCGCCAGCCGGGCGTCGTGGCGGGGCTTGCCGCGGCGGCAACAGCCTTCCGGCTGGTCGACCCGGAGATCGAGATCGCGATCGAACGGCCCGACGGCACGAGGCTCGCCCCCGGCGACCGCATCGCCACGATCGCCGGGCCGGCGCGCGGCATGCTGACCGCCGAAAGGGTGGCGCTGAACTTCCTCGGGCATCTGAGCGGCGTGGCGAGCGGCGCGGCGACACTGGTCGAAGCCGTGCGCGGTCACAAAGCGCGCATCTGCTGCACCCGCAAGACGATGCCGGGTCTGCGGGCGCTGCAGAAGTATGCCGTGCGCGTGGGCGGCGGCATGAACCACCGTTTCGGTCTCGACGATGGCGTGCTCATCAAGGACAACCACGTCGCCGTCGCAGGCGGCATCCAGCCGGCGATCCTCGGGGCCCGCCGCGGCGTCGGTCACCTCGTGAAGATCGAAGTCGAGGTCGATACGCTGGGTCAGCTCGAGGAGGCGCTGGCGACCGGCGTCGATGCCGTGCTGCTCGACAACATGACGCCCGAGCAGCTCGCCACCGCCGTCCGTCTGATCGACGGGCGCGCCATTGCGGAAGCCTCGGGCCGCATCACGCCGCAGACCGCGCCCGCCATCGCGGCCAGCGGCGTCGATCTCATCTCAGCCGGCTGGCTGACCCACAGCGCCAGCGTTCTCGACATCGGCCTCGACTGGGAGTCGTGACGTCAGTTGCTCACTTCGCAGTGCTTGCCCATTTCCTTGCAGACACGCAGCACCGCCTGGACGACCATCGATGCGGTCGAGCCCTCGCCCGGGCCGGCATGGCCGGCGATCAGCAGCTGGGAGACGTCGTCGTTGAACGGCACCACGTTCAGCGTGGCGGTGCGATCGCCCTCGGCGATCTGGATGCGGCGGGCGCCCGGGTCCTGCATCAGGATGCGCACGGAGGGATTCTTCCGCGCCAGCTCGAGCGCGGTCGAGAAGATCTTGTCGGCATGGGCGTCGAGCAGGACCGTCGCGAAATCGTAGCCGGAGCGGCCGTTCGGCTGGCTGCCTTCGGTCATCTGATGGATCCGGCCCAGCGCCTTGCGGGCGACGAACACCCATTGCGCCTCGGCCGGCGCAAAGGGCAGAGCCACGCTGGCAAGCAGCGCGGCCGCGAGCAGAGACTTGCAGAATCGACGCATGTGACTTCTCCTCCCTGATCGGCGCCGTAGCCTACGCGAGCGTCGCCAGGGACGACGCCGAGAACGGTGCCAGTTCGCCGAAACGTCCCTCGCGCACCTTGGCCGCCCAATGCGGATCGGCCAGCAAGGCACGCCCGACCGCCACGAGATCGAATTCCTCGCGCTCCAGTCGGGCCTCCAGCTCCCCGAGATCGCCGATCTCGGAATCCTCGCGCGTGCGGAAGGTCTGCACGAAATCCGCGCCCTTGAGGCCGACCGAACCGACGGTGATCGTGGGCTTGCCGGTGAGCTTCTTCGTCCAGCCGGCGAGGTTGAGCGTCGAGCCCTCGAACTCGGGCTCCCAGAAGCGGCGGGTCGAGCAATGATAGATGTCCGTGCCGGCCGCGGTCAGCGGCTCGAGGAAGCGCGCCAGCTCCTCGGGCGTCGGCGCCAGCCGTGCCGTGAAGTCCTGCTGCTTCCACTGCGAAAAGCGGAAGATGATCGGATAGTCGACGCCCACCCGCGCCCGGATCGCCTTCACGATCTCGGCGGCGAAGCGCGTGCGCTGCACGAAGTCGCCGCCCCAGGCGTCGTCGCGCTTGTTCGCACCCTCCCAGAAGAACTGGTCGATCAGGTAGCCATGCGCGCCGTGGATCTCGACCGCATCGAAGCCGATCTCCTTCGCAACGCCGGCGGCGCGTGCAAAAGCGTCGATCGTGTCGGCGATGTCGGCCTCGCTCATCGCCGGACCGACCTGCTTGCCTGACGCCGAGAGACCCGACGGACCGTCCGACGGCGCCTCGGGATGCCGGCCGGTGCCGGTCTTGCGCATCATGCCCTGGTGCCAGAGCTGCGGCGCGATCTTGCCGCCGGCGGCATGCACCTCCTCCACCACGCGACGCCAGCCCGCCAGACTGGCCGGCGAATGGAAGTCCGGGACGTTGGTGTCGTTGGAGGCGGCCGGCCGATCGACCGTGGTGCCTTCGGTAACGATGAGCCCGACTCCGCCCTCGGCGCGGCGCCGATAATAGGCCGCGACGTCGGCCCCCGGGATGCTGTCGGGGCTCTTGGAGCGCGTCATCGGCGCCATCACCAGCCGGTTGGCCAGCGACAGGTTTTTGGATGTGAACGGACGGAAGAGCGGGCTGGTCATGGAATTCTCGCTCAGGGAAAGGCGACGTCGCCGTAGGGATAGAACTTCTTCAGATCGACGTTGCGATACGGCAGGCCATCCAGCCGCACCGTGCCGAGGAAGGGCTCGACCGGCTCGACCAGCAGGATGGTCCTGGCGAAGCCGCTGTCGTCGAAGCCGCGACGGAAGTGCACGCGCGACTTGATGGCGATCGCCTTGAACTGCGCAAGGTCGAAGGCGGGGCCGGCGACTTGCGACGGCTCAATAATCTGCGTGAGGTATCGGCTGATCAGCACGACGTTGCCGCGACCGAATGCGACGCTTACCCACAACGTGCCATAGGCTTCGTGAGCGCCCACGACCGTGCCCGTGACGCGGACCGGCTGGCCGGCGGATTCGTCTGCGAGGCCGCCGATCTCGCGGTCGAACGGGTCTCCGACCTTCACGCCTTCGGCCTTCAACACGTCGATGACCCTGGCATCCGCGATCGTGGCGATCAGCGTATCGGACAGGTCCTGCTCGATCACTTCCTTCAGGATCCAGGTCGCATAGCCCGACCGGTCGCTATGGTCGGCCAGCACGACGGGCGTCTCGCCGCGCGCGATCGCCTCCTTGGCGAGCCTGACGCCCTCGGGGATCGGATGAACCTTCGCCGTGTTGAGCAGCGCTTCGCGGCGGCGCCAGGCCCAGGATGACATGTCGTCGGCGACCTTTTTGGCCAGCGCCGCGTTGCCGTTGGTCATGACCTGGAAGGTCATGCCGACATCGGGCACGTCGGCGAAGGGAAAACCGAAGAAGACGTTCACGTAGACGTCGGGCTCGCGCGCCTCCCACACGAGGGCGCGCTGCACCAGGTCCATCCACGGCGAGGCGCCGGTCCATTGCAGCACGGTGGGCGTAATGATCGGCACCTTCACCGTCACCGTGGCGGGCGCGTAATCGCCACGGATCGCGCGCACGAGCATGCGCGCCGCGCGCTCGCCCTGGAGATGGCTGTCGTAGTGCGGAAAATATTTGACCGTGAAGGCCATGTCGGCCTGGGCCAAGAAGTCGGCGTCCTCGTTGCCGTGCGGATCGAAGGTGCCGACGATGAAGGCATTGCTTCCGACCACCTCGCGCACGCGGCGGGCGATGTCGGCCTCCGGTCGGGCGACGCCGCGCACGCCCATGGCACCATGCAGGCTGAGATAGACACCGTCGAACGGCCCCTGCTCCTTCAGGCCCGCGACCATGCGGCCGAGGAAGGTCTCGTAGGCTTCTTCCGTGATCCAGCCCGAGCCGGTGCCGGTCTTCGGCCAGAGCGGCGATTCGACGCCGACCAGCTCGACGCCGTCATACTCGCGCGCCACCTTCACGAACCCGCCCATGTAGGACTTCCGATCGTGCGCCAGCAGCGCTTCGCCGCTGGCCGGTGAGCCTGGATAGGTGAAATCGGCGAGCGTGGTGTCGTTCGGGAGGAACGTCACCGTCTCATGGGCAAAATGCAGGACGGCGATACGCATCGCGCCGCCCGCCCCGTCAGCGCGTCGGAACCGGGCGCTCGCCGGAATAGTCGTAGAATCCGCGCTTGACCTTGCGGCCGATCCAGCCCGCCTCGACATACTTCACGAGCAGCGGGCACGGCCGGTACTTCGAATCGGCCAGGCCCTCGTGCAGCACCTGCATCACCGACAGGCAGGTATCCAGGCCGATGAAGTCGGCCAGTTCGAGCGGACCCATCGGGTGGTTTGCGCCGAGCTTCATGCCGGTGTCGATCGCCTCCACGTTGCCGACGCCCTCGTAGAGGGCGTAGACCGCCTCGTTGATCATCGGCAGCAGGATGCGGTTCACGATGAAGGCCGGGAAGTCCTCGGCATTGACCGGCTTCTTGTCGAGCTTGACCACGACCTCGCGCACGGTGCGGAAGGTCTCCTCCTCCGTGGCGATGCCGCGGATCAGTTCGACCAGACCCATCAGCGGGACCGGGTTCATGAAGTGCATGCCCATGAACTTGCCGGGCCGGTCGGTCACGGCGGCGAGCCTCGTCACCGAGATCGACGAGGTGTTGGTGGCGAGCAGGACGTTGGCCGGAAGGCCTTCGCAGACCTTCTTGAAGATGTCCCGCTTCACCGCCTCGTTCTCAGTCGCCGCCTCGACGATCAGGTCGCAGTCGGCGAACATCTTGTAGTCGGTGCTCGTGGAGATGCGCCGGAGCGCCGAGTCCTTGTCCTCCGGACGGATCATGCCGCGGCCGATCTGCCGGTCCATGTTCCGCGAGATCGCATCGACGCCCTTGTCGAGATGGGCCTCGTCGACATCCGCGAGGCGGATGTCGAAGCCCTTCAACGCGCAGACATGGGCGATGCCGCTGCCCATCTGGCCGGCACCGATGACGCCGATGCGCTTGATCATGATGGGTATCCCCGGGTTACTTTACTTTTTCTCGATCGCGGCGGTGAGCTCGGGAACGATCTGGAACAGATCGCCCACGAGTCCGTAGTCGGCCACCTGGAAGATCGGGGCTTCCTCGTCCTTGTTGATCGCCACGATCGTCTTGCTGTCCTTCATGCCGGCGAGATGCTGGATGGCGCCGGAGATGCCGATGGCGATGTAGAGGTCGGGCGCGACCACCTTGCCGGTCTGCCCGACCTGGTAATCGTTCGGAACGTAGCCGGCATCGACCGCGGCGCGGCTGGCGCCGAGACCGGCGCCGAGCTTGTCGGCCAGCGTCTCGAGCATCTTGAAGTTCTCGCCGCTCTGCAGGCCGCGACCGCCGCTGACGACGATCTTCGCGCTGGTCAGCTCGGGGCGTTCGCTCTTGGAGAGCTCCGCTCCGACGTAAGACGACAGGCCCTTGGCGCCCTCGCCGCCGATCTTCTCGATCGCCGCCGAACCGCCGCCTGCCGCCGCCTTGAAGTTGGTCGGGCGCACGGTGACGATCTTCACCTTGTCGGTGCTCTGCACGGTCGCCATCGCGTTGCCGGCATAGATCGGCCGCACGAACGTGTCGGGCGACACGACCTGGATCGCCTCCGAGACCTGCGCGACGTCGAGCAGCGCGGCGACGCGCGGCGCGATGTTCTTGCCGACCGAATCGGCCGCCATCACGACGTGGCTGTAGTTGGGCGCGAGCTTCACGACCAGCGGCGCGATATCCTCGGCCAGCCAGTTGGCGTAGGCCGCATCGTCGGCCTGGAGCACCTTGGTGACGCCGGCGATCGATGCGGCCGACTTGGCCGCCGCGTCGCAGTTGCTGCCGGCCACCAGGACCGTGACGTCCGGATCCATCTGGCCCGCCGCGGTGACGGCGTTGGCGACGTTGGCCCGGACAGTGTTGCCGTCATGCGCGGCGACGACGAGAACGCCCATGATCAGATCACTCCCGCTTCGTTCTTCAGCTTGTCGACGAGTTCGGCGACGGTCTTCACCTTGATGCCGGCCTTGCGCTTCGGCGGCTCCTCGACCTTCAGGGTCTTGAGGCGGGGCGCCACGTCGACACCCAGCGCGTCCGGCGCCAGCGTCTCGATCGGCTTCTTCTTCGCCTTCATGATGTTCGGCAGCGAGGCGTAGCGCGGCTCGTTCAGGCGCAGGTCGGTCGTGATCACGGCCGGCATCTTGATCTTGATGTTCTCGAGGCCGCCGTCGACCTCGCGCTTCACCTCGACCGAACCGTCGGCGACGTTCAGCTTGTTGGCGAAAGTGCCCTGCGACCAGCCGAGCAGTGCGGCCAGCATCTGGCCGGTCTGGTTCGAGTCGTCGTCGATCGCCTGCTTGCCGACGATGACGAGGCCGGGCTGTTCCTTGTCGACCACCGCCTTCAGCAGCTTGGCAACCGCCAGCGGCTGGAGCTCGGCGTCGCTCTGCACCAGTACGCCGCGGTCGGCGCCCATGGCGAGCGCGGTGCGGATCGTCTCCTGGCACTGGGCCGGGCCGGCGGAGAAGGCGATGACTTCGGTCGCGGCGCCCTTCTCTTTCATGCGGATCGCCTCTTCAACGGCGATCTCATCGAAGGGATTCATCGACATCTTGACGTTAGCCGTCTCGACACCCGTGTTGTCGGCCTTGACGCGGATCTTGACGTTGTAGTCGATGACCCGCTTGACCGCGACCAGCACTTTCATCGCGTTGCGCCTATCGGTGAGTTGAGGCCGGACCTACCCGTCCGGCGAAGGGGTTTTCGTGTAGGGGTGTTGAGCCGATCATGTCAAGGCTATGGCGCACTGCACAAGACCGCAGGGTGGAAGCTTTTTTCCCAGTTTTTCAACAGCTTGCCGGTCAGCGAGCCCCGCCCGGCACCCACAGCACGTCTGCCTTGCCGTTGTCGTTGAGCCGGCGGGCCAGCACGAACAGGTGATCCGACAGGCGATTGATGTACTTGATCGCCTCGGGGTTGATCGGCTGCTCGGCCGCCAGATGGGTCATGCAGCGCTCCGCCCGCCGCGCCACTGTCCGGGCGAGATGCAGCCATGACGCGGTTTCGCTGCCGCCCGGCAGGATGAAGGATTTGAGCGGCTGCAATTCGGCGTTCATCGCATCGATCTCGTGTTCGAGGCGCTCGACCTGCGAGGCCACGATGCGCAGGGCCTGCTCGTCGCGCTTGTTCTTGCCTTCGGGCGTGCAGAGATCGGCGCCGAGGTCGAACAGGTCGTTCTGGATACGGGCCAGCATCGCATCGGCCTCTGCCAGGCGCGGATCGCTGCCGCCCGCGCGCGAGATGGCGCTGCGCGCCAGGCCGATCACCGAATTGGCCTCGTCGGTGGTGCCGTAGGCCTCGACCCGGACGTCGTGCTTGGCGACACGCTCTCCGCGCCCCAGCGACGTCATGCCGGTGTCGCCGCCGCGCGTGTAGATGCGGTTCAGGGTGACGGCCATCGCCTAGCTCCTGCTCGCCAGGTACCAGAGGATGATCAGCACGACGGTGAGGAGCTGCAGGCGCACGCGCCACCACATCATGCGGTTGCTGCGCCGGCTGCCTTCGATGTTGCCGTCCTGGTTGCGGCTCATGTTGACCAGGCCGACGAACAGCGTGCCGAGCGTCGCGAACGCAGACACCAGAACGAGGACGAAAAGAACATTGGCAAGGGTCATGAGGGCTTATCCCGCATTGTGCCGGCCCGCGCCAGTACGGGCGCCGGCCCAGGGTCGGGCGGTGCGCGAGGCCGCCGTGCCGGTCGCGAGCCGGAAAATGGTCTCGGCGGTCTGCTCGGCCGACCAGAGGGCTGCATGGACCGTGCCGTATTCGACCGGCTCGGTCGCCTCGCCGGCAAAGAACACGCGATTGCCGAGCGGGCGCGCATGTTCGGTGCAATCGTCGGGATCGCTGCCGACGCCGGGATAGGAATAGCCGCCGCGCGACCACGGATCGCTCAGCCAGCGCGGAAAGGCCATCGCCTCGGGCTCCGGTATGTCCTCACCGAACATCGCACGCAGCGATTTCAGGGCGACGGCGAGCACCTCCTGATCGCTCGCCTCGCGGTCGAGATGGATGGCGGTGTGGCCGTTGCAGAAGCTGAGCAGGATCGGCAGGCCGGTCTCCTGCTCGTGGCTTACCCAGGTGTTGAAGCCGCCGCGCTGCTGCGGCGAATCCGGGAGCCGCCCGAACCACTTCGGTGATTCCGGCCAGAAGCGGCGCGGGAAGCGCAGGTAGACCTTGCCGAGGATGCCCGCCCCGTAGCCGATGCGGCCGATCGCGGTACGTTGACGTTCCGGCGGGAGCGGATCGAGGGCGGGCAGGCCGGCGCGCAGCAATCCGACGGGCACGGCAATTACCGCGCGATCCGCCACGATACGCTCGCCGCCTTGCAGATGAACCGTGACGCCCTCTCCCGTCCAGACGACGCGTTCGACCGGGACCCCGTGGCGAATGTCGAGCCCGTGCGCGACGTCGTCGATCAGGGACCGGTAGCCGCCCTTGGGTTGTGCGTTGCGTTCGAGACCTTCGGACGGGAACCACTCTTCTGCCGCGACCGCGTCCCACGGCGCACTCTGCACGCCCTCGCTCATCTCCACGAAGGTCGCCACCACCAGCCGGTCGATCTCCGGCAACCATGAAGCCGTCAGAAGCGGCTCGACGGCTTCACGGACGGAGATCGATCGCGGGCCGCGAACGCGCGTCAGCGCCTTGCTCTTCCAGCTTGCCCATTCGATGGCAGCCTTGAAGGCCATCCGCCCCATCACCGCTCGCCGGCGCTGGCCCTCGCGCGTCGGCGACGTCGCCCGCCTGTCGATCAGCAGGCGCTCTCCCTGCGACTCGATCAGGTCGATGCCGAGCTTTTCGCACCACAGGGTGAGCGGATTGCCGTCCACCCCGTGAACCCAGGAGCCGCCGAGATCGACCGGCGCGCCGACGCGGTCGTCCGTCCAGGTGCGGCCGCCGATGCGGTCGCGCGCCTCGAGCACGGTGACGCCGAAGCCCGAATCGTGCAGCAGCCTCGCGGCGACGAGGCCCGCCATGCCGGCGCCGACCACGACGATGCGCTCGCCGCCGCCCGCTCCCATCGACCAGGTGCCGGTGCGGCTCACCGTTTGGCCCAGGCCAGCATCGGCAAGGACGACATCGAGTCGAAGGTCCGGCCGCCCGCGGCCTGCAACGCCTCGATGTCGCTATGGACCGCTCCGACATAGGCCAGTGCCCGCATTCCCGCGGCGCGGGCCGCCTGCACGCCGGGGAGCGAATCCTCGACCACGGTGCAGTCGAAGGGCTGCTCGTTCAGCTCAATGGCCGCGTGCAGAAAGAGATCCGGGAACGGCTTGCCGCGCGGCACCTGGCTGGAACTGAAGATCCGGCCTTCGAAGCGCGACCACAGGCCGGTGATGCCGAGCGTGACCCGCATCTTGTCGAGACCGCCCGAACTCGCAACGCAGGTCGCAATGCCCGCCGCCTCGATGGCGTCGATGGCCTCGACGACCCCCGGCACAGTCTTCAGCGGCGCATCGCGGAAGGCCTGCATCGTGTCGGCCTGGAGGCGGTCGACGAAATCGCCCGGCAGGGCGCGGCCCAGTTCGCCCTCGACGATCTCCACGCAGGATTTCATCGAGCGGCCCATCAGCCGGCGCATCGTCTCCTCGACGGTCCAGTCGAGGCCTTCGCGCCGGAGCGCCCGGGCAAAGCAGGTGTTGGCGAGGGGCTCGCTGTCGACCAGCACCCCGTCGCAATCGAATATGACCAGCACCCGCGAGAGATATCAGTAAGGCTTGTCGCCTGCCACCGTGACCCGGTTGCCGCTGCGGGTGTGCGGCCAGTAGTCCCACATCGCGCGATGCTGAACGCAACGATTGTCCCAGAAGGCGATCGAGTTCTCGCGCCAGCGGAAGCGGCACTGGAAGAGGGGGTTCTCCATGTGCTCGTACAGGTACCGCAGGATCGCATCGCTCTCGTCGCGCGGCAGGCCGACCAGGGAACGGGTGAAGCCGCGATTGACGTAGAGTGCCTTCTTGCCGGTGACCGGATGGGTCCGCACCACCGGATGAATGGCGCGCGGATACTCGGGCTTTTCGACCACGTTGTAGTTCTTGTAGAGGCCGCGATAGACCGATTCGCCGTCATGGACCGCGGTCAGACCGTCGAGATAGGTCTTCATGCGATCCGACAGCGCCTCGTAGGCCGCGTACATGCTGGCGAACAGCGTGTCGCCGCCCTTGGGCGGGCACTTCTTGATGTAGAGGATGCTGCCCATCGGCGGCTCGAGATCGCAGCTCACGTCGGTATGCCAGCCTTCGCCGTTGGCGCGCGGCGAGTCCTTGTCGGCGTGGATGATCATCAGCTCGGGCTTGCCCGGTTCGCTCGGCGCCGCGGGATGGGTGTGCAGGTCGCCGAACAGGCGGCCGAAGGCCAGGTGCTGGTCCTGGCTGATCTGCTGGTCGCGGAAGAAAATGACCAGGTTCTCGGCCAGCGCACGATGGATCTCGTCCTGCTGTCTGTTCGACAGCGGCTGGCTGAGGTCGATTCCGCCGATCTCGGCGCCGAGGATCGGCGTCAGCTTGTCGAGCGTGAGGGTCTCGTACGGCGCGCTCTCGTCGGCCGTGTGCCGATAGCGCGGGCCCGCATTGGCGTTCAGTGATCCTGTCATGGGTCTCTCCTACTCCACCTTGATGTTGGCGCGACGGATGATCTGGCTCCAGCGCTCCTTTTCGGCGCTGGCGAAGGCCGCGAACTCGGCCGGACGCATGAGCTTGGGCGTGCCGCCCAGAGCCGCCAGGCGCTCGATGACTTCCGGCATTGCCGCCACGGTGTAGAGATCGGCATTGATGCGGTCGACGATCTCGGCCGGCGTTCCCTTCGGGGCGTAGAAGCCCGTCCATGTCGTCAGCAGGACGTCGGGAAGCCCTGCTTCCGCCGCCGTCGGCATCGCCGGCACCGCCGCGTAGCGCTCGCTTTCGGTGACGAACAGACCCTTCAACGCGCCGCGATCCATCGCGATCTTGGCGTTGACCGCGTCGATCATCATGAAGGTGAGCAGGCCGCTCTGGACGTCCGGGATCGCCTGCGGATTGCTCTTGTAGCCGACATAGACCGCGTCGACGCCCGCCGCCATCTTGTAGAGTTCCGAGGCGACGCGCGCGGGCAAGGCGCCGGCGCCATAATTGTGCTTGCCGGGCTCGGCCTTCAGCTTCGCCGTCAGTTCGGCCGCCGTGTTGATCGGACTGTTGCGGTCCACCAGCAGCACGAAGGGCGAGGTGCCCATGCGCGAGATCGGTGCGAAGTCGGCGATCGGATCGTAGGGCAGCCTGTCGTAGATCGCGGGATTGACGACCTGGGTCATTGCCGAGGTGGCGAAGAGCGTGAGCCCGTCGGGCTTGGCGCGCGCGACCGATTCGGCGGCCGGGATGCCGTTGCCGCCACCCTTGTTGTCGATCACCACCGGCTGGCCCCATAGCGCCGCGAGACGCTCCGCGTAGATGCGAGCGCTGATGTCGGTCGCCGCGCCGGCCGGAAACGGCACGACCATGGTCACCCGACTGGCGGGATATTTTTGCGCCCGCACGATCGCCGGCGCCGCAACGGTCGCCGCGCCCAGCCCCATCCCGAACTGTCGTCTGCCGATCATGTTTCCTCGCCTTTTCTCGTTGCCACCACGCTATACGCGTTTGACGGATGCCGCCTCGTTCAAGTCGACAAAATCCGTATTACGGAATAGCGTCAGGCCATGGCCATCGAGCCCGTCAGCCGCAGTTTCGCGATTCTCGAGGCGCTGAGCCGGCGCCCGCACGGAACGATCTCGGTGCTGGCGAACGAGACAGGCCTGCCCCGTCCCACCATCGCGCGGCTGTTGGGCACCCTGGTCGAACTGGGATACGCGACGCGGGTTTCGCGGTCGCTCGGTTATCGCCTCACCGACCGCGTGCTCGCGCTGGCGCAGGGCATCCGCTTCATCGACCATCTGGTCGACATCGCCGCGCCGCACATGCAGCGCTTCACGCAGGACCATGGTTGGCCGCTCTATCTCGGCTCGATCAGCCACCGCGCCATCACCATCCGCTATTCGACCGCGGCCGAGAGCCCGATGTCGTTCGAGCGGATGGCCCTGCAACGCCGCAGTCCGATCCTCTCGGGTGCCCTCGGGCGCGCCTGGCTCGCCTTCTCGACTGAGGAGGAGCGGCGCTCGATGCTGCGGGACCTCGGCGTCCGCTACGATGCGAAGCTGGCCGCGGACTTCGGCCGCATACGCCGCCAGGGTCATGCCTTTTCGATCGTGACGCGCACGGAGAGACTGCAGGGAATCGCCGTCGCCATCCGGCGGAATGAACGCGTCCTGGGATGCATCTCGATGCGCTTCACCCGCTCCGCGATGACCGAGGCCGCGGCTGGAGAGCGTTACGGCGCTCCGTTGACGGCCCTCGCGCAGGCCATCGCCATCGCCGCCGCGAACGAGTAGTTTTGCGCGCAATTCAACGGAGGAAACATGCCGGCATTCGACGCCATCGCAACGCAGACCGTGCGCAAGGCCAACCATCTCGAACCCGCTTTCGTGCACAGGGAAGACGTCGAAGCCGCCGCGCGGAAACTCGCCGCGCGGAAGAAGAAGCCCAACATCCTGATCTATCTGATGGACGATGTCGGCTGGGGCGACTTCGGCTGCTATGGCGGCGGCGTTGCGGTGGGCGCCCCGACGCCCAACTTCGACAAGATCGCGCGCGGCGGCCTGCAGCTCACCTCATGCTATTCCGAACCCTCCTGCTCTCCCTCGCGCGCCACGCTGCATACCGGCCGCGTGCCCAACCGGCATGGGCTGCATCGTCCGCCGATGTATGGCGAGCCCGGCGGGCTGCAGGGCGAGATCACGCTGCCGATGCTGCTCGGCCAGGCCGGCTACACGACGCAGGCGGTCGGCAAGTGGCATCTCGGCGAGAACGTCGAAAGCCAGCCGCAGCATGTTGGCTATGACGACTTCTACGGCTTCCTCTCGGTCTCGGACATGTACACGGAATGGCGAGACCCGCACTTCTTCCCGGAGATCGTCTATTCGGACGCGCGCACGGAGTGGATCAAGAACATGCCCTTCAACCGCTGCTTCGTGCACGCGACCAAGGGCAAGGAACTGACCAACGTCGAGGAGGTGACGATCCCCGTCCTCTCCGAACTCGACGAGAAGTGGTGCAAGTATTCCGAAGAGTTCATCGAGAAGCAGGCGAAGTCGGACAAGCCGTGGCTGCTCTACCACTGCACGCGCGGCGCCCACTTCGACAACTATCCGGGCGAGAAGTTCCTCGGCAAGTCGCCGGCCAAGCATCCCTACAAGGACACGCTGCTGGAACTGGACGAGATCATGGGCCGCCTGATCGAGGCACTGCGCAAGTCGGGCCAACTCGAGGACACGTTGATCTTCATTTCCTCGGACAACGGTCCGCACATGGAGACGTGGCCGGACGCGGCCTTCACGCCGTTCCGCTGCGCCAAGGGCTCGACCTGGGAGGGCGGTGTGCGCGTCCCCGGCCTGATGTACTGGCCGGGCACGATCGAGGCCGGCCGCCAGAGCGACGGGCTGTTCGACTTCAACGACATCGTGCCGACCGCACTCGGCCTCGCCGGCGCCTCCGACCTGCTGCCGTCCGACCGCTACATCGACGGCATCGACCAGAGCTCGTTCCTGCTGGCGCCCGACGGTCTCTCCAACCGCAAGTATCACTACTACTGGCTGAGCCAGACCTTCTCGGGCATGCGCTGCGGCGAATACAAGATGGTGCTGTCGGCCACGAGCGACAACGCGACCGATGCCTTCGGCACCGGCGGCTTCACCGGCGTGCTGGAGCGCTACACCTATCCGAAGCTGTTCAACCTCTATCTCGACCCGAAGGAACAGCACAACTATCTGACGCGCAAGCTGGCCTACATCGAGGCCTTCCAGCTCGGCATGCGCAACCACCTGGGCACCTTCAAGAAGTACCCCGCGAAGAAGATCATGGGCATCAAGGTGGAAGACAAGCGCGAGTAGCGGCTCGCCAGCGCCGCACCTTGGACGCTTTCACCACGGGACCGGATCCCCGCGGTGATCGAAGAAGCCGCCGCTGCTTCCCGGCGGCAGGCGATCGATCACGTCGATCAGGCGCCCCGCCGCCTGATCGGTCGTCTGCACGTCGAGACCCGCCTTCACGAACGGAGCCGAGAGCGACGTGGCGACCGTCCCGGGATGGAGTGCCACGCAGATCGCGGCCGGCTGGCGCCGGCCGAGTTCGATGGCTGCCGTCCGGACGAACTGGTTGAGCGCCGCCTTCGAGGCGCGATAGCTGTACCAGCCGCCCAGCCGGTTATCGCCGATGCTGCCGACCCGGGCCGACAGGGTGGCGAACACCGATCGCCCCTGTCTTGGCAGCAACGGCAGGAAGTGCTTCATCAGAAGGGCCGGGCCGATGGCATTCACCGCGAAGGCCCGTGCCATGTGCGTGGGATCGAGGTCGCGCCAGCTCTTCTCCGGCGACATTCCATTGCCATGGAGCAGTCCGCTCGCATCGACGATCAGGCGCACCTCTGGCCCCAGTCCGGCGACATGACGAGCCGCTTTGGCGATGCTCTCTTCGTCCGTCAGGTCGAGCGGCGGCGAACTCCTTCGACCCAGTCCCAGCACTGCGCTGAAGCGGGACTGCGTCGAGAGACGGCCGTACAAGGCTCCGCCGATGCCGCCCGCTGCACCGACGACGATGGCGATGCCGCCGGTGGGAAGCATATCGAACTCCTCGCCAGCGGAATTCTGGTTCATGTGCCGACACGCTCCCGACCGTCGCCCGTCACATTGCCCGCTCGCGTGTGCTCGGCCCCGGCACCTCGGTTGTAGGAGTCCACAACCAGCTGTCCCATCGGGCTCAATGGCGGCTTGAAGCGGAGCTTCTTGCCCAACCGCTTCTCGACCAGGGCCAGCATCCGCCTTGCATGGCCACGCCGCCGGAATGGCGAGCCCACAAAAAGATACTCGACCGCCCCTGACTCATCGTACCGGCAATAGGCGATGGTCGTGTTCGCATCGATGATCGTTATGATGCCGTCGGCGTGATTGGTCCGGAACGCCATTCTCAGGCTGCTAGCCGCCCCAGACATCGTCGTAGCGGGCGGTGCCGTCCTTCAAAGGGAAATGACGGTAGGTGCGATATGCGGAAGTCATCGACGCCTGCTGGAAGACGAGGCCCGTGATGATGATGCCGGTCGCGACCAGGACATGGAAGACGATGAGTTCGCCGTACCAGATCCATGCTCCCGCGCTGAAACAGAAGATGTTGGTCCACATGACGCTGAGGAACAGCATGAGCTGGAATCGCTGGGCCGCCGGCAGCGTGCGAAGCGGGTTGACGCTGGAGTCCATGACGGCGCGATAGAGAGAGATCATGTGTTCTCCGGGTGGGTGCGTCAGCTATTACGTGTCTGTCACGACGACGGATCACGCGTGCGACATGGCGGCCTCCGGCCGGTCAGGGACTTGCTGCCGGACCCTCGCACGACCAACTCACTCTCAGCCGTCCATCGCGTCGGTCCGGAGCCCTCATGACACTGGCAAATTTCCTCTTCTTGCTCGTCCTCGTTTCTGCATTCGCAACTCTGGCGATCACGTTCGCCGGCGTGCTCTCGATGGGGCGCGACGAAGCCGACGCGACGGCTGGCGCGCGCCTCAGCAACCGCCTGATGGCATGGCGCGTCAGGCTTCAGTTGATCACGGTCCTGCTGATACCGCTCTGGTATCTGGCCAGCCGCGATTGATGCAGCGCTCAGTCCGCACCGAGGCGCGGCCACGCGGGCCTAGTTGCGTCCCTCGATCAGGCCGCGGCAGACGACCTGGGCCTGGATCTCGGCGGCACCCTCGAAGATGTTGAGGATGCGGGCGTCGCACAGGACACGGCTCACGGGATACTCCATCGCGTAGCCGTTGCCGCCGTGGATCTGCAGCGCATTGTCGGCATTGCTCCAGGCGACGCGCGCGGCCAGCAGCTTGGCCATGCCGGCCTCGATGTCGCAACGGCGGTCGGAGTCCTTCTCGCGCGCCGCAAAGTAGGTGAGCTGGCGGGCGATCATGGTCTCGACCGCCATCCAGGCGATCTTCCCGGCGACGCGCGGGAACGCATAGAGCGGCTTGGCGAACTGGATGCGCTCCTTGGCATAGCGCAGGCCGAGTTCGAGTGCGTTCTGGGCCACGCCGACGGCGCGGGCCGCGGTCTGGATGCGGGCGCTCTCGAAGGTCGCCATGAGCTGCTTGAAGCCCTGCCCCTCCTTCTCGCCCAGCAGGTTGGCGGCCGGCACCTCGAAGCCGTCGAAGCCGATCTCGTATTCCTTCATGCCGCGATAGCCGAGTACCCTAATCTCGCCGCCGCTCATGCCCTGGGCCGGGAACGGATCGGCGTCGGTGCCGCGCGGCTTCTCGGCCAGGAACATCGACAGGCCCTGATAGCCGGGCTTGGAGGCATCGCTGCGCGCCAGCAGGGTCATGATGTCGGCGCGCGCGGCGTGGGTGATCCAGGTCTTGTTGCCGTTGATCCTGTAGGTCTCGCCCTCGAGCACGGCGCGCGTGCGCAGGCTGGCGAGATCCGAACCGGTATTGGGTTCGGTGAAGACCGCCGTCGGCAGCAGCTCGCCGGACGCGATGCGCGACAGGTACTTCTTCTTCTGCGCCTCGGTACCGCCGGAGCGGATCAGCTCGGCCGCGATCTCCGAGCGGGTGCCCAGCGAACCGACGCCGATATAGCCGCGCGACAGTTCCTCGGTGACGACGCACATGGCGAGCTTGCCCATGCCGAGCCCGCCCCACTCTTCGGGGACGGTCAGGCCGAAGACGCCGAGATCGGCCATCTGCTGCACCACCGGCAGCGGGATCAGCTCGTCGCGCAGGTGCCAGCCATGGGCATGCGGCGCCACCTCGGTGTCGACGAAGCGGCGGAACTGGCGGCGCACCTCTTCCAGCGCCTCGTCATCGAGGCCCAGCGCGCCAAAGCCGCCGGTATCGAGGCCGTCCGAGATGAGTTCGGCGATGCGGCCACGCATCGCTGGCGTGTTGCCGGCGATCAGCCTGGCGACGGCAGGCGTGTCGAGCGCCGATCCGTCGAGCCCGAAGTCGCCCGGCCGAACGATCTCGACCTGGCTGATGGCGATGCCGCCCTTGAGCTGCGCAAGATATTCGCCGTAGGCCAATTGCAGGATCAGGCTTTCGAGTTCACCGCCCGCCCCCGCTTCGGCCCAGCGCCGCATCTGGCGCAGCGCCGCCACGTAGGTCGCGATCCAGGCGAAGCCGTGCGCCGCGAACTGCTCGCGCTCCAGCAGTTTCGCATCGACCTTGCCCTGCGGCGCCACCAGCGCCCGCACCGCTTCGCGCGCGGCGGTCTCATGACGGCCGGCCGCATCCTCGGCATCGGCGCACAGGGAAGGAAGGTCAGGAACAATCAGGGACATGGCAGACTCGAATCTCGTCCTCCCCCGTCTCACGGAGGAGGTGCCCCGGAGGGGCGGAGGGGGAAAGCAACGAGCCGGACCGGGGCTTTCCCCCTCCGGCCTTCGGCCACCTCCCCCGCATTGCGGGGGAGGAAATCCGACTATTCGTCCAGCGCGTCCTCGAGGGTGCGCAGACCGGGGCGCTTGGCGGAGACCAGCACCGCCATATTTCCGGGCTTGTGCTGGTTCTTCCACATCTTGGTATGGGCCTTGGGAATGTCGGCCCATTCGAAGACTTCGCTCATGCACGGGTCGATGCGGCGCTCGATCACCAGCTGGTTGGCCTGGCTGGCCTGCAGCAGGTTGGCGAAGTGGCTGCCCTGGATGCGCTTCTGGCGCATCCACACGAAGCGCGCGTCCATGGTGAGGTTGAAGCCGGTGGTGCCGGCGCAGAAGACCACCATGCCGCCGCGCTTCACCACGAAGCAGGAGACCGGGAAAGTCTGCTCGCCGGGATGCTCGAACACGAAGTCGACGTCGTTGCCCTTGCCGGTGTGCTCCCAGATCGCGGCGCCGAACTTGCGGCACTTCTTCATGTACTCGGCATAGCCCGCCTGGTCGTCGACGTCGGGCAGCTGGCCCCAGCAGTCGAAGTCGTTGCGGTTGATGACGCCGCGCGCGCCCAGCGACATCACGAAGTCCTTCTTCGAAGGATCGGAGATCACGCCGATGGCGTTGGCGCCGGCGGTCGCGATGAGCTGGATCGCCATCGAGCCGAGGCCGCCCGCCGCGCCCCACACCAGCACGTTGTGGCCGGGTCGCAGGATGTGCGGGCGATGGCCGAACAGCATGCGGTAGGCGGTGGCAAGAGTGAGCGTGTAGGAGGCGCTCTCCTCCCAGGTGAGGTGCGCCGGGCGCTTCATTAGCTGCCGCGCCTGGACCTTGCAGAACTGGGCGAAGGATCCGTCCGGCGTCTCGTAGCCCCAGATGCGCTGGCTGGTGGAGAACATCGGATCTCCGCCGTTGCACTCCTCGTCGTCGCCATCGTCCTGGTTACAGTGGATGACGACCTCGTCACCGACCTTCCAGCGCTTCACCTTGGCACCGACCGCCCAGACGATGCCCGAGGCATCGGAGCCGGCGATGTGGAAGGGCTGCTTGTGCACGTCGAACGGCGAAATCGGCAGGCCGAGACCCGCCCACACGCCGTTGTAGTTCACGCCCGCCGCCATCACGAGGACCAGCACCTCGTCCTCGCCGATCGCATGGGTCGGCACGACCTCGAGCTGCATGGACTGCTCCGGCGGGCCGTGACGGTCGCGCCGGATCACCCAGGCATACATGTTCTTGGGCACGTGTCCGAGCGGCGGAATTTCCCCGACCTCATACAGATCCTTCTTCGGCTGGTTCGCCGTGGGATGGGGGCGAGGCGCGAAAGCGACGACGGACATGGCAACTCCTCCTGCGTTGCAGCGAAACTATTGCTGCATTCGCGAGAGTGCAACGCACAAATACGATTCGGAACGGTTGGCACGGGGGAAAAACAACAAAATTACCCATGCCCTGCGGAAATTCCGCATTGCCGACAACTCCAAGTCGCGGCAGGCTTCCCAGGTAAACGGTCGTTTACCAAGCAGCTCGAGTTTAGGGAGAGCGCACCATGAAGCTCATGTGGTTCCACCTGATGCCCTACACGGAGCTTCCGGAAGACTTCAACCGGAAGCATCCGTCCGTCTGGGTCGACATCCATTCCTCGCTGTTCGACCCCCGCCGTGCGCATCACATGTACAACGATTTCATGGACGAGCTCGAATACGCCGCCGAACTCGGCTACGACGCGGTCTGCGTCAACGAGCATCATTCAAACGGCTACGGGCTGATGCCCTCGCCCAACCTGATCGCCTCGTCGCTGGCGCGCCGCACCACCGACACCGCGCTCTGCGTCATGGGCAATTCGCTGGCCCTCTACAATCCGCCGACCCGCGTCGCCGAAGAATTCGCGATGATCGACTGCATCTCGGGTGGCCGGCTGATCGCGGGCTTCCCGGTCGGCTCGCCGATGGACACCTGCTACGCCTACGGCCAGAATCCCAGCCTGCTGCGCGAGCGCTATCTCGAGGCGCATGACCTCGTGAAGCGGGCCTGGACCGAAAAGGACACGTTCGCCTTCAACGGCCGCTATAACCAGCAGCGCTACGTCAACATCTGGCCGCGGCCCATCCAGAACGAGCCGCATCCGCCGATCTGGATCCCAGGCGGCGGCTCGGTCGAGACGTGGCGCTGGTGCGCCGAGATGGACTACGTCTACTGCTACCTCTCCTACTACGGCTACAAGGCCGGCCTCGCCACGATGCAGGGCTTCTGGAACGAGATGGAGAAGCTCGGCAAGGACCGCAATCCCTACCGCGCGGGCTTCCTGCAGTTCGTCGGCGTGGCCGAGAGCCGCCAGCAGGCGCTCGATCTCTATACCGAGCCCGCCGAGTACTTCTACGGCCGCTGCCTGCATGTCGATGCCCGCTTCGCGACGCCGCCCGGCTACACGACCGAGGCGACGCAGCGCGCCGGCATCCAGAGCATGGTGAGCAAGGCCGCCAATACGGCGAGCTATTCCAGCAAGCTCAGCCTGAAGGCCACCAACATGAAGGACATCGTCGACGGCGGCTACGTCATCGTCGGCTCGCCCGACGAGGTGGTGGAGCAGATTCGCCATGTGGCGACCAGCCTCAACGTCGGCCATCTCATGCTGCTGCTGCAGTACGGGAACATGAGCAAGGACACGACCAAGTACAACACGCGCCTGTTTGCGGAAAAGGTGATGCCGAAGGTCAAGGACCTGTTCGGCGAGTGGGAGGACAAATGGTGGCCCAAGCCCATGGCAAAAGGGCAGCGCGCCGCGGTTCCCGCCTTCCGCCCGCAGACCGTCGCCGCGGAGTAGAGCCTTGTCCGACCCCAAGACCACGACGGTCGACGTCAACGGCCATCCCTGCCGCGTCTGGACCAAGGGAAAGGGCCCGAAGCTGGGCTTTCTCGCGGGTCTGGGCGGACTGCCGCGCTGGCTGCCGTTCCTCGACAGGCTGGCCGAGAGCCGGACGGTGGTCGCGCCGTCCCTGCCCGGCTACCCCGGCGCCACCGGGCATACCGAGCTCGACACGCATCTCGACTGGATCCTCGCGGTGCGGCAGATCGTCGACAAGGCGGGCCTTGCCGGGGCCGATCTGGTGGGCGCGTCGGTCGGCGGCGCCTTTGCCGCCGAAATGGCCGCGATCTTTCCCGGCCATGTCGGCAAGCTCGTCCTGATCGCGCCTTTCGGTCTGTTCGACGACCAGGAGCCGGCGGCGGACCCGTGGGCACAGCGCAAGGACGTGCTGCCCGGGCTGATGTGTGCCGATCCGGCCCACTGGACGGACCTGGTGGAGGCACCGGTAGGGGCGAACTCGGTGGAATGGCCGATCGAGATGACGCGGGCGTCCGAAGCGGCCGCCCGTGCCTTCTGGCCGCTCGGCAACACGCGGCTCGAGAAACGGCTGGGCCTGATCTCGGCTCCGACCCTGGTCCTGTGGGGCGACCGCGACGCCATCCTCCCACCCAGCTATGCCGGCAAGTTCGCCACGGGCATCAACGGCGCGACCCGCGTCGAAACCGTGCCCGATGCCGGGCATCTGGCCTATCTCGACCAGCCGGATGCGGTCGCAAGGGCGGTATTGGCCCATCTTGCCTGACAGGCTCACGCCCTTGGAGGTTGCTTCGCCGGTTCGGATCGCTATTGTCCGGCGCGTTAGGGTTTTGCGAGGTAAACGGCTATGACGATCCGTTCGATGAAGATGACCGCAGGCGCTTCCCTGTTCGCGGCGGTTCTGACGATCGGCGCGAGCCTGCCCGAGCGGCAGGCATCGGCCCAGGTCCGGCCTGTGCCGCGCGAGGGCGTGGCCTTCAACGAGGTGGTCACCCAGCGGGTCAAGATCGAGTCGGTCGACACCGAGAGCCGGACGGTGGCCTTCACCCTGCCGAACGGCCAGCTCGTGATTCTGCCGGTGGCGGAAAGCGTCAAGAACCTGGATTCGATCGACGACGGATCGATGGCCAACGTCACCTACTCCGAGGTGGTGACCATGCTGAACCTTCGCCAGAAGGGCCCCGGCTCGCAGCTCGCCCGCAAGGACCAGATGGCTCAGAACCCGAACCAGACCGACGTCGAGGCCGGGCGCTTCACGGTCACGGTGGTCGGCGTCGACCTCGCCAAGAACATGGTCTCGGTGATCGATGGCCGCGGCGGTCCGGTACGCACCTATGCGGCGAACTCGATCGCCAAGCAGGACATGCTGAAGAAGATCAAGGTCGGCGACGTCGTGATCGGCATGACGACCCCGCTGATGATCAGCGCCATCTCGCCTGCGCGCTGACGTACCCACCATTTAAGGGTCAACGGCCGGCATCCGCCGGCCATTCTCTTTTGCGGAATCAGCCGACGTCGACGTCTTCCCAGAAGCCGATCCAGCGATCGACCGGCTTCATCCTTTCCTGCGGCGCCTCATAGGACCAGGCGGCCCGCGAACTGCGCGCCGGCCCCTCCAACACGTCGTAGAACTGCACACCGTGCGGACATTTTCGGTCGGCGTCCGTCTTGGGCGCAATCTGCAGCAAGCCCATTCGCACCGAGTCGCGTGGGAAATAGTGATAGCCGTCGACCTCTAACGTGCGGTCGCTCTCGGCGATCACCCTGCCTTGCCAGACTGCCTTCATGGCGGCCATGCCTTTCTCAATACTGGTCGCGGCGCCTCACCCAATCCATGGTGAAGGGCAGCGCCGCCTCATCCCGGCCTTTCGAGGTCAGGTCCAGCAGGTGGTAAGCGCCGTTCAGCATGTCAACGCCCCGGGCGTAGGTCGAGTAGGTGTGATAGATCCCGCCGTCGTCGCCGCGGCGAAAGGCGCTGAAGCCCGGCATTTCGCCCGGACCGACTTTCATCGTCCCGAAATTGTAGTCCATCTCCGACTCACCGGGCCGCGAACTCACGCCGTAATCGAAGTTGAAGTCGCTCTTGCCGGACGAGACCCAGCGGAAGCTCCAGCCCATCCGCCGCGCGTAGGCATCCAGCTTGGCGAGCGGCGCACGGGACACTGCGACCAGCGTCGTGTCTCGGTGCGCGAGATGCACGTCGATGCCGTTGAAATTGTCGGCCCAGAAGGAGCAGCTCTTGCAGGCTTCGTCCCAGTCCGGCCCGAACATGAGGTGATAGACGAGGAGCTGCCCGCGGTCGTCGAACAGATCCGCGAGCGTTTGCGGACCGTCGGGCGTCTCGAAGGAATAGTCCTTCTCGACCCGCTCCCAGGGCAGTTCGCGCCGCTGCCGCGACAGCTCGTCCCGCAACCGGGTGAACTCCTTCTCCTTCGCCAGGAAGTCGCGGCTGGCTGCCAGCCAGTCCGCATGGGACACGACGGGATGGGCGGTCATGCCGGCCTCCCGAGGAAGGCCGCGAGCTTGTCGAAGCTGCCTGCCCAGCCCTCGTCGTGGCAGGCGAAGTCATTGGCATCGGTGAATGGGCCATGCACAAGGGTGAGCTCCGTGCGCTCACCCACCGCACGCAGCTCGACACGGACCGTCGTCTCGTGTCCACGCGCACGATTGTAATCGCCGTCGACGTGATGTGCCCAGGTGAAGACCAGCCGCTCGGGCCGGGCGACCTCGAGATAGATGCCGGACGACGCAAAGACGCCGCGTTCGTTGCGCCCGTCAATGCGCCAGGCACCGCCGCGCCGCGCATCGACCTCGCACAGCGTGATCTCCACGCCGGGTGGGCACATCCAGCGCACGAACTGGTCGCGGTTCACCCAGGCATCGAACACCCTCTCGCGCGGGGCGTCGAAGATCCGGCTGATGTGCAGCGTGCTGTTATCGAGCCTTGCGTCGCGGGCATGGGACTTTCCTTTCGTCGGCTTGGGATCGGGTTCGGTGCTCTTCAGGAACGCGTCGAGACGATCGAAGCTTGCCTCCCAGAACCTGCGGTAATGCTCGATCCAGTCCGCCGCCTCGCGCAGCCCCTCGCCGCGCAATTCGCAGCGGCGCCACTGCGCCTCGGTGTGGCGTTCGATCAGTCCAGCCTCGGTCAGGACCTTGAGATGGCGCGACACTGCCGGCAGCGACATGTCGAACGGTTCGGCCAGCTCGCCGACCGTGGCACCGCCGCTGGCGAGCCGCGCGAGAATGGCGCGGCGCGTGGGATCGGCGAGGGCGGAGAAGGTCTGGGAGAGCGCATCCATATTTAACGTGTATGTTAAATACAGGAAATCGTCAACCGACAATGACCCGAGATTGCAGCTGGCGGCGGCGACACCTATGAAGGCGCCCCACACGGAGCTTGAGCGTATGGAAGCGATCTACCGCGTCGAAGGCGCGACGGCCGAGACGAGCGCGTTTGCCGGTGGCCCGTGGAGCCCGAGACTGCAGCACGGGGCCGCGCCCTCGTCGCTTATCTGCTGGGCCGTCGAACACCTGCCGTCACCGGTCCCAATGCGCGTCACGCGCCTGACCGTCGACCTGATGCGGCCGGTGCCGGTGGCGCCGCTCACGATCGAGACCGGGATCGTGCGCGAAGGCCGCAAGATCCAGCTCGTGTCGGTGCGGCTGCTGGCCGACGGTGCCGAGGTCGTGCGCGCGACCGCGCTGCGCATCCGCATCGATCCCAAGGAGATGCCGGCAATAGCCAACGGGCCGCCGGTCGAGCTTCCGATGCCGGAGAACTGCGCGACACCCGACTTTTTCGCGAACGAGACCCCCTTCCTCAAGGGCATCGAGATGCGTACCGCCAAGGGCGGCTTCCGCATCCCCGGCCCCGCTGCCGTCTGGTACCGGGCGACGCGGCCCATCGTGGAGGGCGCCGACATCTCGCCGCTGATGCGGGCCGTCATCGCCGCCGACTTCTGCAACGGCACCTCGTCGGTCTTCGACATGAACGACTGGACGTTCATCAACGCCGACCTGACGGTGAGCCTCGGCCGCGAGCCGGTCGGCGAGTGGGTGCTGCTCGACGCGGAGACCTGGATCGGCCCCGACTCGGTCGGCATCGCCGCCGCCCGCCTCGCCGACCGCCAGGGCTATTTCGGCCGCGCGGCGCAGAGCGTCATCTTCGAGAAGCGGTGACGTTCAGACAAGCACATCCCTCGTGTCATCCTGAGCGCAGCGAAGAATCCTTCGCAGCGCTCAGGATGACAACGAACCGCGTTTCCAGCTCGTGCCCTTCGGTCCGTCCTCGAGGATCACGCCCTTGGCCTTGAGATCGTCGCGGATGCGGTCGGACTCCTTGAAGTCCTTGGCCTTGCGCGCCGCCTGACGGGCCGCAATGGCAGCTTCGATCTCGGCATCGGACGGACCAGCCGCGGCCGCACCGGCCGGCGCCCAGCGGAACCAGGCTTCCGGATCTTGCTGCAGCAGGCCGAGCGCCGAGACGCCCGCCTTCAGCTCCGACGGGTCGCGCAGCTGGTGCACCGCGCTGATCGCGAGCGGCGTGTTGAGGTCGTCCGACAGCGCCTCCTCCACCGAAGCGGGTATGGGCTTCGCCTCCAGCGTTCTGCCGCGCAGCAGTCCATACCAGCGATCGAGCGTGCCCTTGGCCTGGGCGAGGCCCTCATGCGTGAAGTCGAGCGGCTGGCGATACTGCGCCGACAGCAGCAGCAGGCGAATCACCTCGCCGGGATACTGGTCGAGCAGCTCGTGCACGGTGAAGAAGTTGCCGAGCGACTTGCTCATCTTCTCGCCGGAGATGTTCAGGAAGCCGTTGTGCATCCAGTACTTCGCCATGATGGCGTGACCGAAGGCGCTGCGGCTCTGCGCGATCTCGTTCTCGTGGTGCGGGAAGATGAGATCGAGGCCGCCGGCATGGATGTCGAAGGTTTCGCCGAGCAGGGCACCGCTCATCGCCGAGCACTCGATGTGCCAGCCCGGACGACCGCGGCCCCACGGGCTCGGCCAGCCCGCCTGCGCGTCGGTCGAAGGCTTCCAAAGCACGAAGTCGGCCGGGTCCTTCTTGTAGGGCGCCACCTCGACGCGGGCGCCCGCGATCAGCTCGTCGTGCGAGCGCCGCGACAGACGGCCATAGTCATCCATGCTCGGAACGTCGAACAGGACATGGCCTTCGGCCGCGTAGGCATGGCCGCGCGCGACCAGGCGTTCGATCAGCGCGATCATTTCGCCCACATACCTGGTGGCACGCGGCTCGACGTCGGGCGGCAGCGCCCCGAGCCGGCTCATGTCGCTCTGGTACGCGGCGGCCGTGCGCTCGGTCAGCGCCTCGATCGACTCCTTGTTTTCGGCGGCGCGCACCATGATCTTGTCGTCGATGTCCGTGATGTTGCGGACATAGGTGACGCGCGGATAGCGCCGCTTCAGCAGCCGGTAGAGAACGTCGAAGACGACGACCGGCCGCGCGTTGCCGATATGGACATAGTCATAGACCGTGGGGCCGCAGACATAGAGGCGCACGTGCGACGGATCGAGCGGCACGAACGGCTCTTTTTCGCGCGACAGCGTGTTGTAAACGACGAGGGACATCGCCCCTTCTCCCGATCCAATAGCGAACGAAACCTGACGTGAGCCCGCTGGGCCTCAGGCCTCGATACATCGCGCCGCGCGCGCGCCGGGAAGAAGGAACTGCGTCATGCGGGCAATCTATACGACCGGTTCGTGCTGCGCAATTGAACGCCCGGGACAGGCCTTTTCAGGCCTTGGGCCCGAGACCCGAGGTCGTTGGCGGGTCGAGCCGGCTCCGCTACTCTCCATTCCAACCGGAGGAAACCAACCAGCATGCGCACCGAGGATATCGAGTACCGCGCCGACGGCGTCCGCATGGTCGGACAATATGTGGTCGACGACGGCAAGCCCGGCCGCCGCGCCGGGGTGCTGGTCTGCCACGAGGGGCCGGGCCTCACCGACCACACCAAGAAGATCGCCGCCCGCCTCGCGGGCCTGGGCTACGCCGCCTTCGCGATGGATTATCACGGTGACGGCAAGCCGCTCGCCGATCCCACCCAGACCATGGCGCGACTGCAACCCTGGATGGCCGATCCGACGGGTATCCGCACACGCGCTCTGGCGGCGCTCGACGTGCTGAAGGCGCAGAAGGAAGTCGATCCGGCACGCCTCGCGGCCATCGGCTACTGCTTCGGCGGCACGACCGCGCTCGAGATCGCGCGCAGCGGGGCCGACGTGAAGGCGGTCGTGGGCTTCCATTCGGGCCTCGCAACCGCACGGCCGCAGGACGCGGTCAACATCAGGGCCAGAGTGCTGGTCTGCATAGGCGCGGAGGATCCGATCATTCCGCCCGAGCAGCGTCTGGCCTTCGAGAAGGAAATGAAGTCGGCCGCCATCGACTGGCGGCTACAGCTATACGGCGGCGCCGGCCACAGCTTCACCAACCCGGCGGCGGATTCGCGGGGCATGAAGGGCTTCTTCTTTCACGAGGCCACCGATCGCCGGTCATGGAATGCCATGATCGAGCTGTTTGGCGAGACCCTGAACGAGAACTGAATCAGGACTCCGCTGACAACGCGGTCCTGCGTGCCCGCGAGGTCGGGATCGAGAGAGGTCGAGTGCTTCAGCGATAGCCGGACGGCGGCGGTACGTTGCCGGGAGCCGGCGCGATCGGCGCCTGCTGAGGCATCTGGGCAGGGGTCGGCACGTTCATGGCGCCGGGACCCGTCCCCACGCCCACTCCCGCTCCTTCGCTCGGCGAGGCGACGCGACCGGGGGCATCTGCGCCGACATTGCTGATGTAGTAGCCGGCAACGGCATTGGAATTGTCGCCCGCCGTCTTGGCCGGCACGTCGATGATGCCGACGCGCGCACCACTCCTGTCGATCCGGTAGCCCTCCGGATCCATCTGGAAACCTTCGTTGTCGACGCGCAAGCCGCCGGGTTGGACGCGATAGGCCGGCGGGGGCGTCGTTTCACTGTAGAGGGGCTGGGGCAGCGGATCGCAGGCCGCGAGCAGCGACACGCCGAACGTCGCGGCCATAAAACGTCTCGCAGCCATCGATCCCCCTCATCGTGTGGTCGACTGCGGGCTGATGATGTTGCCGTAGCGGTCGAGCCGGTTTCCCTGCCCATCATAGCGGAAACCGTACTCGTCGCGGAAGGCCTCGACGCCGGCTGGCGGGGTCGGCTGGGGCGCCACCGGGGGAGTGCTGTAGGTAGTGGTCGAAACCGTCGTGGTGGGCCCGTAATAGGTCGGGGCTGCAGGCGGGGTCGTGTAGTAGGTCGTCGTCGAATAGGCGGGAGCCGGGGCTGGGGCTGGGATGACGTAGGCCTGGTCCCCATAGCGACGAGCGTCGACCTCGCGGCCCACGCACCGGTCATACATGCTGGTCCCCGGTGTCAGACCGTAGGAATAGCAGGCATTGCGGGCATCGGCCTCCAGGTTGGCGACGGTGTAGCTCATCGGCATCCGCCCCTGGGCGCGGGCCGCCGCCTCGCGGGAAACGCAGCGATTGTAGCCATCGGTACCGGCACGGAAGCCGTAGTCCAGACAGGCCTGCTCCGAGTTGGTCACCCGGTAAGGTGCGCTTGCCGTGCGGGTTTCGTAGGTGGTGCTGCTGCACGCGGCGGCGGACAGAACGAGAGCTGTCGCGGCGAGAATCCTGGTGGCGGTCATGGGGTTCCTCCGGGGAGCTGGTGGCCAGAGAACGTGGCGAGCCCAGGAGGGTTGCAGGTCCCCTGCAGGAGACTCACCCCTTCTTGGTGACCACGCCCTCCCGCAGCTCCCGGCGCAGGATCTTGCCCACATTGGTCTTGGGAAGCTCGGCCCGGAACTCGATGTATTTCGGCCGCTTGTAGCCGGTCAGTTCCTGGTGGCAGTAGGCATCGAGGGCCTCCTTCGTAAGGGCCGGGTCCTTCTTCACCACGAACAGCATCACCGCCTCGCCCGAATTGGCATCCGGCACACCCACGGCCGCACATTCGAGCACACCGGGATGGGCCGCGACGACGGCCTCCACTTCGTTGGGATAGACGTTGAAGCCGGAGACCAGGATCATGTCCTTCTTGCGATCCACGATCCGCGTGTAGCCACGTTCGTCCATGATCCCGATGTCGCCAGACTTGAAGAAGCCGTCCGGGGTCATGACCCTGGCGGTTTCCCCGGGCTGCTGCCAGTAGTCCCGCATGACCTGCGGGCCGCGGATCGCGATCTCCCCCGCCTGCCCGATGGGAACCTCCTTGCCGCTGTCGTCGAGAATGCAGATCTCGACGTTCGGCAGCGGCAACCCGATGGTGCCCGTGTAAGTCTCGGAGTCAGTCGGATTGCAGGTGACCCCGGCGGACGTCTCGCTCAGTCCGTAGCCCTCGCAGATCGGACAACCGGTGATCGCCAGCCATTTCTTGGCGACGGCCTCCTGGACCGCCATGCCGCCGCCATTGGAGATGACCAGCTCCGAGAAATCGAGCTTTGCGAAGTCCGGGTTGTTGGCGAGCCCGTTGAACAGCGTGTTCACCGCCGGGAAGACGTTGATCCTGTGCCTGGACAGATCCTTGATCGTGCCCGAGAGATCGCGCGGGTTCGGGATCAGGACGTTCAACGCGCCGGTCCGCAGCCCGAGCAGCCCGCAGGTCACGAAGGCGAACACGTGATAGAGCGGCAGCGCGCAGGCGATCGTCAGCTGGCCGCTGATCTTGCGACGGTTGAGGCCGGGCTGCATCCAGGCTTCCGACGCCAGCAGGTTCGCGACCAGGGTTCGATGCAGCAGGGTCGCGCCCTTGGAGACCCCGGTGGTGCCGCCGGTGTATTGCAGCACGGCCACATCGTCCGCGCCAAGCTGCGGCTTCGCCAAAGCCATGCTGCGGCCCGCGCTCACGGCGTCGCTAAACTTCACATGGCCGGGGAGCGACCAGGCCGGCACCATCCTGCGCACCGTGCGCACGACGAAGTTGACGATGACGCCCTTGGGAAAGCCCAGAAGATCGCCCATCGCGGCAACAACGACATGCTTGATGGCCGTCTGCGCCACGATCCGCTGCAGGGTCGTCGCGAAATTCTCGAGGATGATGATGGCCTCGGCACCCGAGTCCTTCAGCTGATGCTCGAGTTCGCGGGCCGTGTAGAGGGGATTGACGTTGACCGCGATGAAGCCCGCCCGCAGCACCGCCGCGACAGCGACCGGATATTGCAGGATGTTCGGCATCATGATCGCGACGCGGGCGCCCGGCTTCAGGCCGCGGCCCTGCAGCCAGGCGCCCAGCGCCATGGAGAGCGAATCGACCTCGCCGAAGGTCAGGGCCTTGTCCATGCAGACATAGGCCGGTCTGTCGCGATACTTGGAGAAGCTCTCTTCGAAGAGAGACACGACACTGGGATAGGCCGACGGATCGATGTCCGCCGGCACGCCCGGCGGATAGTTCTTGAGCCAGAACCGGTCCACGACCTCTCTCCCGAATCTTCGCGATCACTGCCCCGAGTCGGCGCGCTCCCGGCGCGCACCGCCCCCGGCTCCGCCTGTTCGCGCTACGACTTTTTCTCGATCGACGCCCGGATTTCCTCGTAGGATTCCTTCATCCGGTCCTGAACGATCTTGAACGCCTCGGTGCTCGACTTCTGCACCAGCTCGGCGATGTCGCGGGTGTTCGCGATGGCCGCTTCCATGGCCTTCTTGGCGAACTCCGCCTGCTTGGCCATCACGTCCTGGGGGTTGCCGCCCGGCTTGTAGGATTGCGCCATCTCGGCCATGTCCCTCATGGCGGCCTCGAAGACTTCCTTCTGCTTTTGCGCGATCCCGCTCGCGCCCTCGGCCATGGCCTGCCACGACTTCGTCATGGCCTCCAGGTTCTTCTGGTGCTGCTCCATGATCTTCGTCATGTCGAAGGGCGGCACCTTCAGCTGCTCGCCGAATTTCTTGAACATGTCGGTGAAGCCTTGCACTGGATCGGCCATCCGAACCTCCTGTGGTTACAGGCGCAGCTTCAACCCCTGCTCCAGCGCGTGCAAGGCCAATCCGGCCAGCCCTCCGACCATCGCGCCATTGAAACGGATGAATTGCAGGTCGCGCCCGACCGTCAGCTCGATGCGGCCGATCAGCACATCGATGTCCCACGACTTCACCTGGTCGGCGATGAACCGGCCGACGCCGCTCTTCTGCCCCTGCACGAAATCGGAAAGGAGCCGCACCATGCCGCGGTTGATCTCGGTCCGGATCGCGGGGTCGTTTGCCAACTGGCTGCCGACATCGACCAGCATTGCCTCCAGCTGCCGACGCACTTGCCCGTCCTCGGTGCGCGCGTCCTGTTCGAGAAAGGATCGCACGCTCTCCCACGCACCCTCTGCCAGGATCGCAACTTCCGGCCGGGCCAGCAGGTCGCGCTTCAGACGCTCGGCGCGACGGGCGAAGTCTTCGGAAGTGCGCAACCGCTCGACGAAGTTCGTGACGAAGCCGTTGAACTCCTTTCGCAGCGGATGGTCCGCATCGGCGCGCGCGTCCTTGACGAAGGCCGTGGTCGAGGCGACGATCTTGCGCAGCAGGTAGGCATCGGCGCGGTAGAGATTGAACAGCGCCGGCAGCTCCTGGCGGATCTTCTCGCGCAGCGCCGCCAGCGTCTCCTCGTCGGCCAGCACCTTCTCCAGCGCAACCAGCAGCTCGTCGAGGACGCGCTGGTGGCGGCCCTTCTCGGTGACGGCGCTCAGGAGGCCGGCAGCCAGTGGCGCGAGTTCGATCCGCTCCAGTTCGGCCATGGCGCGCTGGCCGAGAAACCCCTTGAGCCCGGACTGCTCGACCGCGGTCAGCGCCTGCGGCACCAGCCGCACCATGAAGCCCGCCAGGGCGGCGCTGCGCGTGCGGTCGCTCAGCCACTCCGCGACGAGGGCCGCGAAGTCGACCTCGCGAAGGCGCGCCTCGACCGGTTCGGGTGCCAGGAAGTTCGTTTCGATGAACTCGCCGAGATTCTCGGCAATGCGGTGATGATTGCGCGGCACGATCGCGGTGTGCGGGATCGGCAGACCCAGCGGCCGGCGGAACAGCGCGACCACCGCGTACCAGTCTGCCAGCCCGCCCACCGTGGCCGCGGCCGCGAACGCCGCCACGTATCCCCAGGCCCAGTGCAGCGGCTCGAAGTGGCGGGCGACGACGAAGAGCGTGGCCGTCGCCACGAGCAGCAATGTGGCCGCGAGCTTGATCCGTCGCAGGGACCGCGCGCGCTCGGCGTCGCGGTTCAAAGGCTCGCCCACACGACCTCCGTCAACTCGTGATTTCCGGAAACGCGATCGGCCGGGTGCAGTTTCGCGCCATGACGCGTCATTCCTGCCCGCGCGCCCGTCCCTGTGGCAAGGGGAAGGTGTTTCTGCCCTATACTGCCGTCATCGTCGTCCCGGGGAGAAAGTCATGAAGGTCGGTTATATCGGTGTCGGAAATATGGGCGGCCCCATGTGCCGCAACCTCATCAAGCGCAGCAACCATTCGGTCACGGTGTTCGATCTGAACCCCGAGGCGGTGAAGAGCTGCACCGACCTCGGCGCGACCGCAGGCAAGTCCATCGCCGACGTGACCAAGGGCGCCGACATCGTCATGACCTCGCTGCCCATGCCGCGCGACGTCGAGGCCGTGACCCTGGGCGACGACGGTATCCTGGCGAATGCCAGCAAGGGCAAGACCTACATCGACCTCAGCACCAATGCGCCGTCGATGGTGAAGAAGATCGGCGCCGCCATGGCCGCCAAGGGCATCGCCATGCTCGACGCACCGGTCAGCGGCGGCACGGTCGGCGCCGAGGCCGCGACCATCGCCATCATGGTCGGGGGCGACAAGAAGGTGTTCGACGACGCGCTCCCGGTGCTGCAGTCGTTCAGCGCCAACGTGATCCACATGGGCGAGCTCGGCACCGGCACGGTGGCCAAGCTGGTGAACAACATGATGGCCTTCTGCAACATGGCGGCCGCCGCCGAAGGGCTGATGCTGGGGGTCACGGCCGGCCTCGACCCGCAGAAGCTCGTGCAGGTGATCTCGAGCTCGAGCGGCAATTCCTCGGCGTTCAAGTCGTTCTCGGAACGCGCGCTCGCCGGCCGGTTCTCGCCCCCGTCCTTCGCGCTCAACCTCGCGCACAAGGATCTCCACCTCGCCCTGGAGCTTGCCGACGAACTCGACGTGCCGCTGCCACAGGGCTCGGCCACCCACAACCTGCAGCGCATGGCGCGCCGCATGGGCCTCGGCAACAACGACAGTTCCGCGGTCCTGCAGGTCTACGAGTCGGTGCTGAAGAAAACGGTCAAGCCTTAGGACAAATGCCCTTCGATCAGGCGGGCGACGCGGTCGGCATGGGTGCTGGCAACGTCGTGATCGCCACCCGATACGATCTCCAGATGGGCGTTCGGCAGGCGTGACGCGAGATGCCGGCCGACGGCGACGGGACTGATCGGATCCCTGTCGCCCCAGATCAGGAGCGTAGGAGCCACAATCTTCTCGACGGGCAGCGGCGACGCCGGTCCGGCATCGGTGATCCAGGTGACGGACTTGGGGAAGGAGCGGCGATAGTCGGCGCGCCAGTCCGAAGCGCCGAGCCCCGCCATGTCGACGCCGCCCGAGGTCACGCAGAGAACCAGCCGGCGCACAAGTCCCGGATGCTCCAGGGCGATCCGGGCCGCGATGACGCCGCCCATCGACTGCGCCACGAGGTCGACCGGTTCATGCATCTTCTCTATGACCAGCCTCGTCAGATCGTCCAGCCCGCGGATGGCGGCGTCGTGAGGCTGGTCGCCGAGCCCCGGCCAGCCGAAATGCTCCTTCGGCCAGGCGGCCGGCAGGGCCTCGGCGACCGGCTTCCAGAAATGCGGCGAGCCGCCGGCACCGGGCAGGAACAGGGTGCGCGGCCTGTTCACGACGGTAGTCCCAGCCTGGCCATGAAGGACGGAAGTGTGCGCCCGATCGACAGCAGGTAGCGGCCCATCGCGCCCGCCACCTGCCGAACCGCCGGGCGGTCGCTCATCCGGTCGCGCCAGGCCTGCAGGTGCACGAGATCGCCCGGGATCGGAGCCCCCATCCGCTCGCCGAACAGCTGTGCCATGTAGAAGGCGATGTCGGCAAAGCCGTAGGCGCCGGCGAGCCATTCCCGTTCGCCGATCGTGCGCTCCATCTCCTCGTAGAAGCGCCCTGAGGCCTCGTGCGCTCCCGGCGCCTTGGGGTCGCTCATGAGACGAATGATATGCGGGAAATAGACCTCGTCGGACTTGTGTTCCAGAAGCCGCGCCCGCGCGCGGGCCCGCGGCTCCGCGGGCCACAGCGCCGGATCGCGCTTGAGCGTTTCCAGATACTCGAAGATCTGGGTCGAATCGAAAAGTTCGAGGTCGCCGTCGATCAGGACCGGCACCTGGCGCTTCGGATTGATGCGCACGACCTCGGGGTGCTTGGGCTCGTAGAGCACCTTCATCTCGAAGGGTACCATCTCGAGTTCGAAGTCGAAGCCCTTCTCGCGCAGGGCGATCTCGGCCTTGGCGCCGAACATGCTGAGAGGACCGGAATAGAGTTTCATGGCGGCCAGCTTAGGGGCTCGCCGCGCTACATCAATACGAACATGCCGACGGCGGCGGCGGTCATCAGAACCAGCGTGAGCCAACCCAGCGCACGCTGCCATCCGTTCGCCGTAAAATCGCCCATGATTTCGCGGCGGGAAGCGACGATCATCATCGCCGCGATGATCGGTACCACGATCACGCCGTTCAGGACCGCGCTCCAGATCAACGCCTTGAACGGCGCGATCGGCAGCAGCACCACGCCGAGCCCCGCCAGAATCGCCACCGCAATGGTGACGTAGAAGGGCCTCGCCTCGTCGAACGTATGCTCCAGCCCGATGCGCCATCCGCGCACCTCTCCCAGCGCATAGGCCGCCGATCCGGCAAGGACCGGAACGGCGAGAAGGCCCGTGCCGACGATGCCGAGGCTGAACAGCAGGAAGGCCGCATCTCCCGCGATCGGCCGCAGCGCCTCGGCAGCCTGCTGCGTGCTCTCGATGTCGGTCTTTCCATTGGCGTTCAGCGTGGCGGCCGTCGTGAGGATTATGAAGAAGGCGACGAGATTCGACACCGCCATGCCGATGGCCGTCTCCCAGCCGATGCGCGTCAGCTCGCGGGGGGCCTGCTCGGGCCTGTCGGTCAACGGCGCCGCCTCCTCGTCCCCTTCTTCGTCTTCAACTTCCTGCGAACTCTGCCAGAAGAAGAGATAGGGGCTGATCGTGGTGCCGAGAACAGCGACGATCAGCATCAACGTATCCTTGTCGAAAGCGAACTTCGGCACGAGGGCGCCGATCCCGACGGCGCGCCAGTCGATGTGGGCCGTGAAGACCACGCCGACATAGGCGAACAGCGAGAAGGTCAGGTACTTCAGGAAGCCGACATAGCGACTATAGGGAATGAAGACGATCGCCAGCACCGACACGATCGCGAACAGGAAGGTGAAGAGGATCTGTCCGCCCCCTGCGAGCATGGCCATCGCAGCGCCCATCGCGGCGAGATCGGCGCCGATGTTGATGGTATTCGCCGCGAATAACAGCAGGACCAGCCCCAGAACCACCGGCCGCGGGAAAGCCCGGCACATGTTGGCGGCCAAGCCGCGACCGGTGACGCGACCGATGCGGGCGCTTACCGACTGGACCGCGACCATCAGAGGCCAGGTCAGGACCACCGTCCAGAGAAGTCCGAAGCCCGCATGGGCACCCGCCTGGGAGTAGGTCGCGATGCCGCTCGGATCGTCGTCGGCGGCACCGGTGATCACACCGGGACCAAGCCTCTTGATCAGTCCCTGTGTGCTGGTTGCGACCATCTTGCCCCCGAAACGGATATGGACCGTGTGAGTTCCGGCGGACGTCCGGCGACCGCGCCGCCGGTCAGCGGAACGGACGCGGCCCCTCGTAGGAGCCGACGTAGCTCACATGGGTGACGATGCCGGTGGCCGGGTGCCACAGATGCAGGGCCACGGCCGGCGGATCCATGGTCATCGAGAGGCTGGCATCCTCGCGCAGGTCGAGCGACGCCTGATGCGCCGTGCTCGGCGCGATCGACGCCATCGTTCCCGCCCAGCGGACCTGAATCGGCCGGTGAACGTGGCCGCAGAGAACGCGCTCGACGTTACCGTGTGCACGCACCAGCGCCTCCAGCCGGTCGCCGCCTTCGAGCAGCCGCGCCGAGTCGAACGGTGCCATGCCGACATCGAACGGCGGGTGATGCATGAAGAGCAGCGTCGTTCGATCGCTCTCGCCCAGCCGGGCCGCGAGCCAGTCCAGCCGCTCCCTGCACAGCGCGCCATGGCCCTTGCCTTCGACGAGCGTGTCGAGCGCGATCAGACGGAGCGGCCGGTCGTCCAGGACGTATTGCAGGAATCCGGCCTTCGGCAGGTAGGTATGTTCCGGAAATGCCTCGCGCAGCGCGTCCCGCGCATCGTGATTGCCGGGTATGAGATAGAAAGGGATTTCGAGCTTCGACAGCAGGCGCTTCAGGTTCGCGTATTCCGCCGGCGCGCCCTTGTCGACCAGGTCGCCCGTGATCAGCGCGACATCGGGCCTGGGATCGAGCCCGTTCACATGCGCCCCGGCGCGTTCAAGGAAGGCCTGCGTGTCGATGCGCCCGTAGAGCAGCTCGCCCTCAGCCTTCACATGCGGGTCCGAGAGCTGGACGATCAGCATCACGACGCATCCTTGAGATGGAAGGGCAAGGTCGCAAGCTCGGGCGCCAGCTCCTTGACCTCGTCGAAGAAGACGATGAAGTGCCGCGCGACGAGGCGCTGCAGCTCGCCGCCGGGTTGATCGTCGCCGTCCGCCGTCGTCATCTCCATCCCCTCCCGCGTCCGCACCCAGAGCAGCGCGTTGCGCGGCGCATCGGGCAGCTCGGCGAAGCTCAGCAGGCCGAAGGCCACGGCCTGCCGCCGACGCGCATGCCGGGCCAGCGCATTTTCCCTGGTGAGATCGCACAGCGCGAAGCCCAGCCTTCCCTGCGTGCCGTCCGGCAGGGTCACGTCGTATTCGCGGGTTGCGAGGCGCCCGAGTTCGTCGCTCATGGGGCGCCTCCTCCTGCCTGTCCCCGGAAGCCGTTCACGATCGGATAGCGTCGTTCGCGGCTGATGCTGCGCGAGGTGATCTTGACGCCGGGCGGCGCCTGCCGACGCTTGTACTCGGCGCCCTCGAGCAGGCGCCAGACGCGGTCCACGGTCGCGGGATCGTGGCCCTCCCCGGCCAGTGCCGACGTGTCGAGGTCGCGTTCGATCAGGCCCTTCAGGATGGCGTCGAGGACCGGATAGGGGGGAAGCGAATCGGAATCCTTCTGGTCCGGGCGCAATTCGGCCGAGGGCGGCTTGTCGACGATGCGCGACGGAATCACCATGCCGGCACGGCCGAAGGCACCGACAGGAAGATGTGCGTTGCGCCAGCGGCAGAGCTCGAACACGGTGGTCTTGTAGACATCCTTCAGCACGTTGAAGCCGCCGCACATGTCGCCGTAGAGGGTCGCGTAACCCACCGCCATCTCCGACTTGTTGCCGGTCGTCACCACCATCCCGCCCAGCTTGTTCGACACCGCCATGAGGGTGACGCCGCGGGCGCGGCTCTGGATGTTCTCCTCGGTCACGTCTTCGCGCCGGTTGCCGAACAGCGGCGCCAGCATGCCGCGGAACGCCTCCATCGCCGGGGCGATGTCGACGA
The DNA here is from genome assembly GCA_046296475.1 of Reyranella sp. Lineage (GTDB taxonomy): Bacteria > Pseudomonadota > Alphaproteobacteria > Reyranellales > Reyranellaceae > Reyranella. The sequence continues at coordinate 52,990 of JBKBLH010000001.1, read as the reverse complement.
TGTCGTAGCGCACGCCGATCGCCCGGGCACAGGCCTCGGCGTCCTCCAGCGACTCACGGCTGGTGTAGGGCGACGGCATCATGATCGCATGCACGCGCTCGGGCCCCAGCGCGTCGGCCGCCACCGCCGCCGTGATCGCCGAGTCGACGCCGCCCGAGAGGCCGATGACCACCGAAGGGAAGCCCGTCTTGTTCACGTAGTCGCGCAGGCCCAGCACCATCGCCTGGTAGATCGACTCGAGCCGGTCCAGTTCCGGCGAGATCCGTCCGGGTTCGCACTCCCAGCCGGCGCGGGCGCGGCGGAACTCGACCGTGGCGACCTCCTCGGCGAAGGAGGCGAGCTTGGCCTTGAGCGAGCGGTCGGCCCCCAGAACGAAGGAGGCGCCGTCATAGACGACCTCGTCCTGGCCCCCGACCTGGTTGAGATAGACGAAGGGCAACCCGCTCTCGACCACGCGCTGGACGCCCAACTGCACGCGCAGGTCGGTCTTGCCGGACTCGAAGGGCGATCCGTTGGGCACCAGGAGGATCTCACCGCCGGTCTCGGCGATGCATTCGACGACGTCGGGCGTCCAGACATCCTCGCAGATCGGCACTCCGATCCGTATGCCGCGGAAGACCAGCGGTCCCGGCATCGGGCCCGGCGAGAAGACGCGCTTGTCATCGAAGACGCCGTAGTTGGGCAGATCGACCTTGTAGCGCCTGCCGACGATCTCGCCTTTGTCGAGGGCGACGATGGCATTGTAGAGCTTGCCGTCCTCGCGCCACGGCGTCGTGACGAACAGCGCCGGACCGCCATCCACAGTGTCGGCGCGCAACGCCTCGACCGCTTCGTGGCAGGCCTGCTGGAAGGCGGGCTTCAGGACGAGATCCTCGGGGAAATAACCGGCCAGCACCATTTCCGGAAACAGAACCATGTCGGCGCCCTGCCGGGCGGCTTCCGCGCGGGCGGCCCGCACTTTGGCGAGATTCCCCGCCACGTCTCCGACCTTGGGATTGAGCTGCGCCAATCCCACTCTGAGTTTGTCCGTCATGTCGCGGCGAGTGTGCCGCGATTCGCAGCGAGGTTCTATCCCGGCGACGCAAGTGCCTCGGAATTCGCGGACCTCAAGCCGATCATCGCCGCAAGCAGGCGCTCCGCTGACTGAAGGGCCTCGTCGACATTCAGCGAGCCGCCCGCCCAGCAGATGACGCGACCGTCCCACCCCTCCATCTCCGGCACGGGTACAGTCTCGAAATATTCCTCGACACTGCGCATGCTCCAGAGATCGGGCAACGGGCCGTCGAACTCGGAAAGCGCCCGGACGAAGCCATTCTGCAATGCCGGGACGAGTGCAGCGAGCTCGACGCTCCGCCGCAATTGCCGCAAGGCAATCACGAGCAACTGGACATCTGCCCAGATTCGAATCGTGAAGCCGGGTTCGGTTGATTCACCGAGCTTCAGACGCCGGCACTGCAATACCACCAGGGAAAAGGCCTGCTGGGCCCGGCGCAGCGCCAAGTCGATGACGCTGCTCCACGGCTGCGCGGCGCCCCTCACCTGCCGAGGGCCCTGGCCCGCTGCCGAGCAGCTTCCACAAGTATGGAGGTTTGTGACGAGACAAGCCGGCTTGAGCCCGCGTCATACATTCTGCCCATCATAGCCTCCCAGATATCCAACACCTCCACCCCTGCCTCGAGGGGCTTGGCGGAATTTCCATTCCGCTCTTGTAGAGAACGCTACACCAATTGACGCACGCTGCAACCCGGGATGTCGGCCTGGCTCTACCGTGCCGCGCGTGCGCGGAGTGCTTCGCCAAATGCCTGGAACAAGGCCCGATTGATCGGGTTGGTCTGCGGATCGTACTCCGCGTGCCATTGGACGCCGACGGCAAACGCCGGCGCCTCGCGGATGCAGATCGCCTCGATCGTGCCGTCCTCGGCGACACCCTCGATGGCGACACGCTTGCCCGGGTCGAGGATGCCCTGCCCATGGAGCGAGTTCACACGAATGCATTCGCAGCCGAGCAGCCGGGCGAAGTAGCCGTCCTTCACGAGCTGCACCTCGTGCCGGTCGGCGAAAACCACGTTGGGATCGGGATGGATCTCGCCGTTCTCGAGCCGCGGCATGCGGTGGTTCATGCGGCCGGGAATCTCGCGGATCTCGGGATGCAGGGAGCCACCGAAGGCCACGTTCATTTCCTGGAATCCCCGGCAGATGCCGAAGATCGGCACGCCGCGCTCGACACAGGCGTCGATCAGCGACAGGGCCATCGCGTCGCGCTCCTCGTCATAGGGTTCGTGAGCGGGATGCGGCTCGGCACCGAAGCGCGTCGGATGGACGTTGGCGCGGGCGCCGGTCAGCAGGACACCGTCGACCGCGGCCAGCAGCGCCTCGATGTCGGTGATGTCGGGTGTCCCGGCAAACATCAGCGGCAGCGCCCCGGCGACGTCGGCGACCGCCCGCATGTTGCGCTGACCCACGAGCTGGACGTTGTGACGGTCGTTGATCACGCCCGAATTGCCGATCACCCCGACCACGGGCTTCTTGTTGCTGGGAACCAACCTACGCCTGCCTCGACTGCGAAGCCGTGATAATGGCACCGCCTCCGCCGCCCGGCGAGTCCGCCGTCGCGAATCGCCGTTGACAGCCACGCCCGCCGGTGCGTGAATTCGAGGATCACGTTCAGCCGGGAGGTTTTGATGAATCCACCCAAGCAACGTGCCGCAGTGATTGTCGAGGCAATCGTTCGGGCATCGGCATAGCGGCAGACGCGAACGGCACGGCGGGAGCGGTCCCTGCGGGTCGCATCAGTTGGGCATGACCCCGACCAGACCGCTCCCGACGTTCCTTCAGATTTCCAAACCCAGTCAGTGAAACGGCGGCACTTCGCGTCGCAGGTCGCCGCTGGTCTGAGAGAAATAGAGCGTCAGGCGGCCGGCAAGATCCTTGCCTCGAGTCGGCACATCGTCGGGAAGCTCCGTCTTCAAGCCGCGCGCGGCGAGTTCCTCGACCAGCTCGTCCAGGCGACCGACCGGGACCTCGAACTGAAGGACGGCCATCGCGTCCGACAGCAGCGAATGGCCGGAGACCCAGCCACCCGCGTGCGTGATCGCCTCCGACGCCGCGTTCACACTCGCATGAAAGGTGTCCCGCGCGACAGCTTCGAGGCGAAGCAATCCCGCCTCCCCCGGCCTAGGACTTCGCCGCGATCACTTCGACTTCGACCAGCATCGAGGGATCGGCGAGGCCGGCCACGACCAGGAGCGTGGAAGCCGGATAGGGCTCCTGCCCGACATACTTGCCGCGGACTTCGCGGAACGCCGGAATGAAGCGGCTGTCGGTCAGGAATACGGTGAGCTTGACGATGTCGCGGAAGTACATGCCACCGGCCTTCAGCACCTCGCCGATGTTCTTCCAGACCTGCTCGCTCTGCGCCTCGATCCCATCCTGCAGCTTGCCCGCAGAATCGACGCCCACCTGCCCCGAAACGTGGAGTACGCGCGCCTCGGGCGGGACCTCGACGCCAAGACTGTACTTTCCGGCGACGGAGACGGACTTGGGATTGTGGAACTTGATGGCCATGTCAGACCCTCCATTGTAAGGAGGCGCAGGTTTCAGGTCGGAGCGCATGACGTCAAGCACCAAGCCCGTACACGTCGTCGGCGGCGGCCTCGCAGGCAGCGAGGCGGCCTGGCAGCTCGCGCAGTCGGGCGTGCCGGTTGTGCTGCACGAGATGCGGCCGCTGCGCGGCACCGAGGCGCATCTCACCGACAGCCTTGCAGAGCTGGTCTGCTCCAATTCCTTCCGCTCCGACGATGCCGCCAACAATGCCGTCGGGGTGATCCATGAGGAGATGCGCCGCGCCGGCTCGCTGATCATGCGGTCGGCCGATGCGCACAAGCTGCCGGCGGGCGGCGCGCTGGCGGTCGACCGGCACGGATTCTCGGCCGCCGTGCAGGAGACGCTGCTCGCGCATCCGCTGGTGACGCTCCAACGCGAAGAGGTCGCGGGCCTTCCGCCCGAGGACTGGGACAGCGTGATCGTGGCGACCGGCCCCCTCACCTCGCCTGCGCTTGCCGAGGCGATTGCCAAACTGACCGGCGAGGACTCGCTCGCCTTCTTCGACGCCATCGCGCCCATCGTCCACTACGAGAGCATCGACCAGTCGATCGCCTGGAAGCAGTCGCGCTACGACAAGGGCGGGCCGGGCGGAGACGGCGCGGACTACTTCAACTGCCCGATGGACAAGCCGCAATACGAGGCGTTCGTCGCGGCCCTGCTGGCCGGCGAGAAGACCGAGTTCAAGCAGTGGGAGCACAACACGCCCTACTTCCAGGGCTGTCAGCCGATCGAGGTCATTGCCTCGACCGGACCGCAGAGCCTGCGCTTCGGACCGATGAAGCCGGTCGGCCTGCGCGACCCGCGCACCGGCCATCGCCCCTGGGCCGTGGTGCAACTGCGCCAGGACAATGCGCTGGGCACGCTCTGGAACATCGTTGGCTTCCAGACCAAGCTGAAGCACGGCGAGCAGACGCGCATCTTCCGCACCATCCCCGGCCTGCAGAACGCCGAGTTCGCGCGGCTGGGCGGCCTGCACCGCAACACGTTCCTCAACAGCCCGCGCCTGCTCGACGGCACGCTGCGCCTGAAGGCGATGCCCCGGCTGCGCTTCGCCGGCCAGATCACCGGCTGCGAAGGCTATGTCGAAAGCGCCGCCGTCGGCCTGATGACCGGGCGGTTCGCGGCCGCCGAGCGGCTGGGGCGCACGCAGACGCCGCCACCGCCGACCACGGCGATGGGCGCGTTGCTGGGCCACATCACCGGCGGCGCCGACGCCACGACCTTCCAGCCGATGAACATCAACTTCGGGCTCTTCCCGCCGATCGCCGGCAGCTTCAAGGGCAAGGAACGCAAGCAGGCGATGGCGGTACGGGCGCTGCGCGACTTCGACGACTGGCTGAAGCCCACCTCCATCGCCGCAGAGTAAGGAGGAGATCCGCATGCGCCTGATGCAGCCCGAGCCCGCCGCCGCCCTCCTCGGCCTGCGCGCCATGAAGAAGGTGGCCTCGGCCGCCGGCGGTCCGGGCAGGTCGCAGCTGGCACTGATGGAGGCGGCGCGACGGGTGATCCTGCGCATCGATGCCGACATCACGACCCTGCCGCCGGTGACGCCCGCCGAACTCGCCGCCGGCTTTCCGTCCGGCGACCTCCGCCATCAGTTCGTCAACGGCCTGCTGGTCCTGGCGCTGGCCGACGGCGTGCCCTCGCGCGACACCGTTGCCCGGGTCGAGGCGTTCGCCGAGGCGCTGGGCATCGCCACGCCGGAACTCGCCAACCTGCGCCGGCTGGCCGAGCAGCACATGACCTTGTTCAAGCTCGACCTGCTGCGGCGCAGCCAGGTCGGCGACATCATGAGGAACCAGCTCGAGCAGCACGGCGTCGTTGCCCTCGCGAAGAGCATCCTGGGCATGCGCGGCCTGATCGAGGATCCGGAACTGGCCGCCCGCTATCGCGCCTGGGAGAGACTGCCGGACGGCACCGTCGGGCGGTCGATGTGGGAATACTTCGAGCGCAACAAGTTCGGCATGCCGGGCGAACGGTTCGGATTCCCGGAGGCCGGCCTCTATCACGACTTCTGCCATGTGCTGGGCGATTACGGCACCGATCCTCAGGGCGAACTGCAGGTTGCCTCCTTCACCGCGGGCTTCAAGCAGACGCGGCCCTTCTACCTGATCCTGTTCGCGGTGCTGATCTTCAGTACCGGCGTGAATGCCCGTCCGACCGCCGACGGCTACACCACCATCGGCGTGTTGGGCGAACCCGGCGCCGCCGAGCGGATGTTCGCGGCCATCGAGCGGGGCGCGCTCGTGAACACCGACCTGTCCGACAAGTGGGACTACTGGCCCCATGTCGATAGACCCATCGACGAGGTCCGGCGGCAACTCAACATCCTTCACGCAGCCTGACGGGCGGAAACATTCCGTAACGTGCCGCAACAGTAGGTAACCAAACGTTATTTCACATCGGGACCGCGCCGGGATGAAATGGCTCACCCCCTTCGACGGAGTGAGTCATGCAGGCCGTTCAGGAACTGGTCGCCCCTTCTTCTTCCATCCCTACCGCACCCTCGCTGCAGTACGACGTGATACGGGAGATTTTCACTCTTCTGGCGCCGTACAATGCCGGCGGCAAGGCAATCACGCCGCAGACGGTTATCTCCAAGGGCCTCACCGTGGATTCGCTGACGATCATGGATGTCATCATGGAGCTGGAGGACCGGTTCGACGTCACCATTCCTATGAGCGTCGCTGCCGACATCGTGACGATCGACCAGCTTGCCCAGGCCGTCGTTTCGCAGCGCGCGCGGCGCTGACAAAACTCCATACCTCATGAGATAAGTTCGCGAATTCTCGGCGCGGCGCGTGCTACATCGCCGATAATGACCCCCGCTGAACGCCGGCAGATGATGCTGGCCGGGCCGATCGTGCCCACCATCCTCACACTCGCGACCCCCAACGTGCTGAACGTGGCCATGCAAAGCCTCGTCAGCATCGCCGACGGCTACTTCATCGGCCAACTGGGCGTCGTCGACCTTGCCGCCCTCGCCCTGGTGTTCCCGACCCAGATGACGCTGGGGATGATGTCGGCCGGCGCCATGGGCGGCGGCATCTCATCGTCGGTGGCCCGCGCCCTGGGCTCCGGCAACAAGGCCGCCGCCGAGGCGGCGGCGGCGCATGCGCTGGCGATCGCGCTCGGCATGGCGGCGCTGTTCGCGATCGTCTTCGTGGGGTTCGGGCGACAGATCTACGGCGCCCTGGGTGGCAGCGGCGAGGCACTCGACCGTGCCGAGGCCTTCGCCACCATCCTGTTCACCGGTTGCGTCGCCCATTGGGTCGCCAACTCGATGGCGTCCGTGCTGCGCGGCACCGGCGACATGAAGACGCCCGGGCTCGCGCTGGTCGTGACGGCGGGAATCCAGATCCCGCTCACCGGCGCGCTGACCCTGGGATGGTTCGGCCTGCCTGCCTTCGGGATCCGCGGCCCCGCCATCGCGGCGGTGATCGCCTTTGCCCTCGCCGCGCTCTGGATGCTCTCGAGGCTCATCGGCCCGAACGCCCCGCTGCGCCTGCGCTGGCCCGTCGACGGTTTCCGCTGGCGCTTCTTCCGCGACATCCTGAAGGTCGGCCTGGTCGCGTGCCTCGTGGTCATCCTGACCAACGGCACCGTGCTGGTCGTCACCGGCCTGATCGGCCGTGAGGGCGATGCCGCGATCGCCGGCTACGGCATTGGCTCGCGGCTCGAATACATGCTGATCCCGATCAGCTTCGGCATCGGCGCCACCTTGACCGCGCTGGTCGGCACCAACATCGGCGCGAGGCAATATGCCCGCGCCCAGCGCATGGCCTGGACCGGAGCCTTGATGGCCGGCGCCATCGCCGCCACCATCGGCCTCGTCGTGGCGCTCTGGCCCGACCTCTGGCTCGGCCTCTTCACGACCAATCCCGGCGCGCTGGCCTCGGGCCGCCACTATCTCGGAATCGTCGGCCCGGCCTACGGCTTCTTCGGCCTCGCCATGGCGCTCTACTTCGCCTCCCAGGGGACCGGTGAGATGGTCTGGCCGGTCGCTGCCAACCTCACCCGCATCACCATCGCGGGCGGCGGCAGCCTGCTGGCCCTCGACCATTTCGGTTGGGGCCTGTCGGGCCTCTACGTCTGCGTGGCGCTGGGCATCGTGGCCTTCTCGGCCGTGCTGGCCTTCTCGACGACGCGGCGGGCCTGGACCGGCCGCGCCTGAGACGCCGGCCTGAACGGACGGCTGCCTCGCGGCATCTTCCTTGCGTCGACGCCCACAAACCGTTGGCCCGGCTTGATCTGGATCATTCCGAGTTCGGATTGGCGGCCTTCAACTTCCATGCTCACTATTGCACCGGCGCAAAGTACCCTTCCAGGATTGCAAGCATGAAGAAGAAGACCCGTGTCCGCGCGGCGACCAAGCGTCCGGTGAACCAGGGAGACACCGCGTCGTTGGGCTCCGCCCGTTCCATCGAAGAGTCGGTCGAGAACGATGCGATCCAGGCAGCGGAATATTCACGCGAAATCGCCGTCCGGGACATGCTGGACCTGATGACTCCCGACCGGAACCACCAGTTGGCGGACGCACTCCAGGCGATCATGGCCGGAGCCTCGCCCGACGATGCCATAGCCTTGAAACGCGCCCTGCAGACTTCCGACGCAGAGCAGGCCGTTGCGGGGCCCAATCCCGACGAAGAACTGGCGGACGACTGGCGACAGGGCGGCTATCCCTATCGCAATCTCATGCTTCGCAAGAGCTACGAGAAAGCCAAGTACCGGCTGCAGGTCGAGCTGCTGAAGTTGCAGAGCTGGACGAAGGAGCGAAAGCAGAAGGTCGTCATTCTCTTCGAAGGCCGCGACGCCGCCGGCAAGGGAGGCGCGATCAAGCGGTTCATGGAGCACCTCAACCCGCGCGGCGCGCGCGTCGTTGCGCTGGAAAAGCCATCGGAAGCGGAGCGCGGCCAATGGTACTTCCAGCGCTACGTGCAGCAACTGCCCACGGCGGGTGAGATCGTTCTCTTCGACCGCTCCTGGTACAATCGGGCCGGTGTCGAAAGGGTGATGGGGTTCTGCACGGACGAGGAGTACCGGGAATTCATGCGCCAGGCCCCGGAGTTCGAGCGGAACCTGACGCGCAGCGGGCTGCATCTGATCAAGTTCTGGTTCTCGGTGAGCCGCGAGGAACAGAGAAGGCGTTTCCGGGAAAGGCAGGTTCACCCGCTCAAGCACTGGAAGCTGTCGCCCATCGATCTGGCATCCCTGGACAAATGGGAAGACTACACGAAGGCGAAGGAGGCGATGTTCCAACACACCGACACCGCCGATGCGCCATGGACGGTCATCAAGTCCGACTGCAAGAAGCGCGCGCGGCTCAACGCCATGCGGTACCTGCTGCACCGCCTTCCCTACGACGGCAAGGACCCCGAGAAGATCGGCCCGCTCGATCCCTTGCTGGTCGGCCGCGCCCACCTCGTCTATGAACGGGGTGAAAACGCAGCCACGGTGGTCTGAAGCAGCCTTTGTGTTTCGCCGCAGCCAACCTCTCGTCCAGGACGCTGTAGCGGGAGACTTTGCATGCGTGCCGCCGTGCTATGTTGCAGGTCAGAACCAATGGAGATTGAGATGAGCGACGCCAACAAACTTTCGGGACTGCAGCTTCGCTCCCTGATCTCCACCGAAGGCCAGCTCGAACTGTCGCTCGTCCGTGTCGACGTGCCCGAACCCGGACCGGACCAGGTGGTGGTCAAGGTCGAGGCGACGCCGATCAACCCGTCCGATCTCGGCCTGCTGACCGGTCCCGCCGATCTCTCGAAGGCCGTTTCGACCGGCAGCGGCGAGGCCGTGAAGGTGACCGCGCCCGTGCCGGCTTCTGCGCTGCCGTTCCTGGCGACACGGCTCGGCGAATCGATGCCGGTCGGCAACGAAGGCGCCGGCACCGTGATCAAGGCAGGCTCGTCCGACGCCGCGCAGGCGCTCAAGGGCAAGCTGGTCTCCATGGTCGGCGGCTCGATGTACGCCCAATACCGGGTGCTCAACGCGCGCGATTGCCAGCCCCTGCCCGCCGGCACGACCGCGGCCGAAGGCGCCTCCTGGTTCGTCAATCCGCTGACGGCGCTCGGCATGACCGAGACCATGAAGCGCGAGGGCCACAAGGCGCTGGTCCACACCGCGGCGGCCTCCAACCTCGGCCAGATGCTGGTCAAGATCTGCAACGAGGACGGGATCGGTCTCGTGAACATCGTGCGCAGCGCCGAGCAGGCGAAGCTGCTGAAGGGCATTGGGGCCAAGCACGTCGTCGATTCGAGCGCGGCGAGCTTCCAGGACGATCTCGTGCAGGCGCTGGTCGAGACCGGCGCCACCATCGCGTTCGACGCGATCGGCGGCGGCAAACTCGCCAGCCAGATCCTCACGGCCATGGAAATCGCCATCAACAAGACGGCCACGACCTACAACCGCTACGGCTCCTCGGTGCACAAGCAGGTCTATGTCTATGGCAGCCTGAACACCGGCCCGGTCGAGCTGACGCGCAACTACGGCATGGCCTGGGGCGTCGGCGGCTGGCTGCTGACGCCGTTCCTGCAGAAGATCGGCCGCCCCGACCAGACGCGCCTGCGCGAGCGGGTGGTCAATTCGCTGAAGACGACCTTCGCCAGCCACTACACCAAGACCATCTCCTTGCCGGAAGCGCTCGACCTCCAGAACCTGACCGCCTACGCCAAGCGTGCGACCGGCGAGAAGTTCTTGATCAATCCGAACAAGGCATAAGCCACCCGCAATGACGCATGAGACCGGAAGCAGCGTCCGCGGCCGCACGCCCTATCTCCCGATCCACAAGCGGCCGAAACTCACGCTGCCGGGTGACGCACGGGTCGCCGTCTGGACGATCGTGAACGTCGAAAACTGGAGTCCGGCCGGGGCGATGCCGCGCACCGTGCTGCCGCCGCCGATGGGCGTGCCGCTGCTGCCCGACGTGCCGAACTGGGCGTGGCACGAGTACGGTATGCGGGTCGGCTTCTGGCGCTTCCTCGAGACGTTGAACGCGCGCAAGCTCAAGGCGAGCTTCGCGGTGAACGGCACGGCCTGCGACCTCTATCGCGAGGCCTGCCAGGCCGCGCACGAGGCCGGCTGGGACTTCATGGGTCATGGCTGGGTACAGAAGCCGATGCACAAGGTCGAGGACCAGAAGAGCGCCATCGCCGACACGATCGCTGCCATCAAGGACCTCACGGGCAAGCCGCCGCGCGGCTGGGAGAGCCCGGGCCTCACCGAGACCGACGAGACGCTCGACCTGCTGGCCGAAGCCGGCATCGAATACGTCGCCGACTGGGTGATGGACGAGCAGCCCTTGACCTTGAAGACGCGGGCCGGCGAGATCGTGTCGGTGCCCTACACGGTCGAGATCAACGACGTCGTCATCAGCGCCGTCCAGCAGCAGCGCTCCGACGAGATCTTCCAGCGCGGTCGCGACCAGTTCGACCGACTCTACATCGACGGCAAATCCGCGCCGCGCGTGATGGCCATCTCCATCCACCCGTATCTCACGGGCGTGCCGCACCGCATCAAGTATCTGGAAATGCTATACGACCACATCCTCGGCCACGACGGCGTCGTGATGTGGACCGGCGCGGAGATTCTCGACTGGTACCGAACCCAGGTGCCACCGGCGAGGTAGCTGGCTGCCGGCGCTAAAGTGCACCGGCGTCGTGATCGTAGAGCCAGGCGATATTGTCGAGCGAGCGGTCGCCCCCGTTCGCCATGGCGGCGTCGCGGGCCTGCTGCTCCGGCCCGTCAGGCAGGTGGAACCGCACGCGGTTGACGGCGCTCGCCTCCTGCAGGCGCGTCGCGCGCGGCTTGCGCCGTTCTTCGTAGCGGCGCAGCGCGGCGGGCACGTCGTCCTTCATCGTCGCCAGGATCGCCGCCAACGTGGCCCCGTCCTCGATTGCCTGGGCAGCGCCCTGGGCCATCATGGGCAGCATGGGATGGCAGGCATCGCCCAGCAGCGCGACCCGGCCTTGGGTCCAGGCCGGCAGGGGCGCTCGATCGTGCAGGGCCCAGATGAAGGTCTCGGGAAAGGCCTCGATCAGCCCCCGCACCGTCGGGTGCCAGTCTTCATAGCGCGCCATCACGTCGGCCACATTGCCTCTATCGGTCCACGACTCGCTCTGCCATGAGCCCTGCTCGACGATGCAGACGACGTTCATCAAGCGCTTCGCCGACACCCAGTAGTGGACGCAGTGCCCGCCCGGCCCCATCCAGTTGTGCGAGGCGATCTCGATATCGAGATGGGCGATGCGATCGGCCGGCACGAGGCCGCGCCAGGCGACGCAGCCGGTGAAGCGCGGCCTCTCGGGTCCGAAGGTGAGATGGCGCACGCGGGAATGGATGCCGTCGGCGCCGATCAGAAGGTCGGCCTCGGCAGAAGCGCCGTTCTCGAAGCGGGCGACCACGCGATCGCCCTTCTCTTCGATGCCGGCCAGGCGGTGCCCCGCGTGTGCGCGATCCTGGGGCATCGCCTCGGCCAGCAGATACGCCAGGTCGCCGCGATGGAAGTGATAGTAGGGCGCGCCGAAGCGCTGCTCGACGTCCGGCCCCAGCGGCGCACGCTGCAGGGTGCGACCGTCATCCCAGCGCTTCTGGTGGACGGCGAGCGGCCGCACGCCCCAGCGCTCCATCGAGTCCCTGAGTCCCAGCCGGTGCAGCAGGCGGGAGGCGTTGGGGCTGATCTGCAGGCCGGCGCCGATCTCGCCGAAGCGCGGCGCCTGCTCGTAGACATGGACGTCGAACCCGGCCTTCAGCAGCGCCAACGCCGCCGAAAGCCCGCCGATGCCACCGCCGACGATCGAGACGCGCAAGGCCCTCACGCGCGCTTCGCCGCAGCTTCCTTCTCTGCCATCTTCTGTTTGAGCTGCTCGGGCGTGAGGCGAACGATGTGTTCGTTCTGATGGCTGAAGATATCGTATGGCTTGGTGTCGAGATCCTCGAGCACGATCTCACCCGACAATACTTTCTGCTTCCACGCCCCATGCTCGGCCTCTGCCGCATGGAACTCCGGCATCACCTCGCGGGCGAAGAGATCGAGCGAATCGCAGATGTCCTGATGGCTGGTCTTGCCGGCCTGGTTCAGCAGGATCACCTGGTCGACCCGGCTGGCCTGGAATTGGCGCAGCTTGCGGCGGATGGTTTCCGGCGAACCGATCAGGCCTGATTCCAGGGCCTTCTTCTCCTCCGGCCCGCCACGCCAAGCCTGGTACTCGTCCCACAGGTTGGAGGTGCCGGGCGCATCGACGCCTTTGCGGCCATAGTAGGAGAGCGCGAAGATGAAGAAGGTCCAGCCGGCGGCCTTGGCCTCCGCCTCCTCGTCGGTGGGCGCGCACATGAAGCCGGAGACCATCGCCACGTTGGGATTGCTGGGATAGTCGGCGAGCTTCTTCGAGTTGTTCAGCAGGTTGTTGTAGTACTTGTGTACCCAGGCGCGCGCGGCTTCCGGCGTGACGAAGGTGAAGCCCAGCGCGCCCATGCCCCATTCGCCGGCCTTGCCGATCGTCTGGATGTTCGAGCAGGCGACCCAGAGCGGCGGGTGCGGCTTCTGGAACGGCTTGGGAATCACGTTGCGCGCCGGAAAGTCGTAATACTGGCCGTGGAACTCCCAGCTCTCCCGGGTGAACATCGGGACGATGGCCTTCACGGCCTCCTCCCAGCGCTCGCGCTTGTCGCGCACGCGGATGTTGAACGGGTGCAGCTCGGCCGGGCCCGCCGCCTCGCCCATGCCCAGCTCGACCCGGCCGCCCGACAGCAGGTCGAGCGTCGAGACCTTCTCGGCGACGCGATGCGGATTGTTGGTGGTGAGCTGGATCACGCCATGGCCCAGCCGGATGCGCTTCGTGCGCTGGCTGGCGGCGCCGAGGAACACTTCCGGCGCCGAGGAATGGGAATACTCCTCGAGGAAGTGATGCTCGACCTCCCACGCATAGTCGTAGCCCAGCCGGTCGGCGAGTTCGATCTGGGTGAGCGAATCCTGCAGCAGCTGGTACTCGCTTCTCTCGCCCCAGGGCCTCGGAAGCTGATGCTCGTAGAAAATGCCGAACTTCATGTTGCGTTCCTCACGCAGCCTTGCAGAACGTCGAAACACTCTCGACCAGCCTCGGTACCAGCTGCTCGGGCACATCGTGGCCCCAACCGGGGATGGTCTCGATCTTCGCGCCGGGGACCAGGGCCGCGACGTCGCGGCCGCACTCGACCGGCAGCAGCGGATCGTCCTCGCCGTGCAGCACCAGGGTGGGCACCTTCACCGTCTTCAGGAGATCGACGCGCGGGCCGGAGGCCATGATCGCCAGGTACTGCCGTGCCGCACCTTGCGGGTAGTAGCGCCGGTCGATGTTGCGTTCGACAAGCGCGCGCATCGCGGCCGGGTCCGTCGGGTAGCCCGGGCCACTGATCACGGTGCGCAGCTTCATGCCGTGGGCGATCAGCTGCTCGCGCGCCGTCCCCTCGGGCTGCGCCGACAGCATCGCCACGGCCTCGGGCTTGCCCATCGGCAGGCCGGGGCGTCCGCTCGTCGACATGACGGAGACGAGGGAGCGCGTGTACTGCGGATGGGTCGCGGCGATGACCTGGGCGATCATGCCGCCCATCGAGGCGCCGACCATGTGTGCGCGATCGATCTCCAGCGCGTCCAGCAGGCCGGTCGCATCGGCTGCCATGTCGGCCAGCAGGTACGGCGTCTCGACCTTCTCGCCCTTCATCAGCCTCGTGAAGGCGCCCATCAGATCGGGCACGCCCCACCGGTCGAAGTCCGTCGACAGGCCGACGTCGCGATTGTCGTAGCGCACGACGAAGAAGCCCTGCCCGGCCAGCCCCTCGCACAGCGACTCGGGCCAAAGGGTCAGCTGGGCGCCCAGGCCCATGATGAGCAGCAGCGCCGGATCCTTCCGGCTGCCGAACGTCTCGTACTCGATCTCGATACCGTTTGCCTTCGCGCGTGCCACGCTTCCTCCCGGGTTGCCCTTCAGTATCGCCCGCGCCTCGCCGCCCACCAATAGGCCAGCGGCCGCCGCACGGGCCCCAGCGGCCGTCCGAGCGACAGTGCCGGAAGCAGGATCGGCAGGGCGGCGGGGTCGATCTTGCGCCGCAGCGCCCGCGCATCGCCCACCAGCTGATCGCGCTCGGGGCCTTCGCCCATCAGCCAGGCCGCGCCGACCGCGTGGGCCGCCTGCCGGGACGCCGCGTCCTCCACACCGAGCACGCCGAGCTCCAGGTCGGCCAGCGCATGGCCGGCCCGCATGACGTCGAGCGGCCCCTCGATCTCCTCCTCACGCGCATCGATCAGCTCGACCAGGCTCTCGAGCGCGAGCCCGTGCCGGCGGACCGTTTCCGTGAGCGCTTCGACGACCGGCTGCGCACGGGGTTTCCCGTTTCCGGCGGCCTCCGCCATCGCCTCCCGCCACCATTCGAGGCGGATCCGCGCCAGCATCGGTTCCCGCGTCACGCTGCGGGTGCGCGCCAGCTCGTGATCGAAGGCGAGCAGCGCCAGCAGCCCGCTGCGCCGGGGCTCCGGGGCGAAGAGGGCGCCGAGGAAGCGGTCCCGGTCGGCCCCGCGCACGAGATCGAGCACGTAGCGGTGCGACGCCTCGGCGGCGCGGAAGGAGTCGGGCGGACGGTCGGCCATCGTCATCCAAAGGGCGGGGTGCGACAGTTGTACGCAGCTGGAGCTGGAGTTAGGATGTGACGATCAGGGATTCGCAAGTCCCTGCAACGACATAAAGGGGGAAGTTCAACATGGGTAGTCTGTTTACCTCGCTTGGACGAACCGTGTCCGCAGGCGTCGTGCTGCTCGTCCTGATCGTCGTGGCCGCCGGCGCCGTGACCGGACAGTCGATCAAGGTCGACCATGCCTATGCGACGGTCATCATGCGCTGGCTCCACGTGGTGAGCGGCATCATGTGGGTCGGCCTGCTCTGGTACCTGAACTTCGTGCAGGTGCCCACCATGCCGAAGATCCAGCCGGCCGAGAGCCGCACCGCCATCACCAGGTTCATTGCCCCCACCGTACTCTGGTGGTTCCGCTATGCCGCCCTCGCCACCGTGATCACCGGGCTGCTGCTGGCCGCGATGAACAAGTACATCGTCGAGGCGCTGACCCTGCGTCCGGGCTTCATCATGATCGGCGTCGGCATGTGGATGGCGCTGACCATGGCCTTCAACGTCTGGTTCATCATCTGGCCGAACCAGCAGAAGGTCCTGGGTCTCGTCGAGGCCACGGCCGAGGAGAAGGCCGCGGCGGCCACCAAGGCGCTCTATGCCAGCCGCTTCAACACTATGTTCTCGATCGGCATGCTCTACTGCATGGTGGCGCAGCAGAACGCCCCGATCTGAGGGGCCGAGCGAAGCTCGGCCCGGGGAGCGGCAGGACATTGCCTTCGGCAATGTCCGGGAGCGCTGAAGGAACAGCGACCAATGGCAGCCTCATGACCCCTCCGTCGGCGTAAGGCGCCACCACCTCGCCATCTGACTGGGGACGCGTCTGAACTATGGTCTTCGGGCGAGGGCCAGACCGACGCCGGCGCCCATCAGCAGGCCGCCGGTCAGACGGTTGCGCAGCCGGGCACGCGCCTGCAGCAAGAACCGCAGCCGGCCGGCCAGCAGCGCCCAGCCGGCGTCGAGCAGGACGGCGACCACGATGAACGTTACCGAGAGCAGCAGGAGCTGGTCGGTTATCGCTCCCCTATCTGCCGACACGAACTGCGGCAGGAAGGCTGCGTAGAATAGCAGCGTCTTCGGATTGGTGAGCGACACCAGAAAGCCGCGCGTGACAATGGCGGCGGCCGAACGGGGTTCGGCGGCAATGCCCGAAAGATCGGAGGCGGCTGCACGCCAGGTGCGCAGGCCCAGCCACAGGAGGTAGGCGACGCCCAGCCAACGCAGCCAGTCGAACAGGCCGGCCAGCAGGCCGAGCAACGCGGACGCGCCCAGCACCACGAGTGCGAGTTGGAGCACCATGGCGCTCGCCGTCCCCGCCACCGTCATAAGGCCATAGCGCGCACCATGCGCCACGCTGTTGGCGACGATCAGGGCGACATTGGGCCCCGGAACGACGATCAGAAGGACGCTGGCGGCCACGAAGGCCAGGTAGAGGTCGAGCGGCATGCCCGCTCCCTACAGCGGAATGAGGGCCGCGGCCACCCGCCGGCTCTCGGCCAGCAGGACGTTGTAGATGCGGCAGGCCGAACCCGTGTCGACCACCTCGAGGCCCATGCCGGCCGCCTTCAGGGCCGCGCGCAGGTCGGGCGGAACGAACACGGCGCGTGCACCGCAGCCCAGCACGAGGAGCTCGGTGGGCACCGCGGCCCCGAGCAACGGCGCCAGGCTTTCGACCGTGAGATCCTCGGCTCGCGCGACCGCCCAGGGATGGGTGACGCTCGGCGTCACCAGGACCGGCGACCGCCATTCGCGGTCGCTGATCATGAAGCGACCCGGGCCGTAGCTGCGAATGTACTGGACCTGTGCCGGATCGGGTGTCGGCAGGGTCTTGTCGGCGGGTCCCGGGAGCGGCGGCTTCACGCCCCCGCCTTCTCCGTCTTGTCGCCCTGGTCGGTCTTTTCTTCGGCCGGGCGGAGCTGGTCGGGGCGGAGGCCGAGATAGACGAGGCCCGCACAGGCCACCCAGACCGACGAATAGGCGCCGACGATGACGCCCCAGAGCATGGCCACCGAAAAACTCTCGAGGACCGGACCGCCGAACAGGACCAGCGCGGCGACCGCCACGAACACCGTCGCAGAGGTCATCAGGGTGCGCGACAGGGTCTCGTTGACGCTGTGGTTCAGCAGATCGATCAGCGGCATCTTCTTGTAGCGGCGCATGTTCTCGCGCACGCGGTCGAAGATGACGACGGTGTCGTTGATCGAGTAACCGGCGATCGTCAGCACGGCGGCGAGCGCGGTCAGGCTGAAGTCGAGCTGGAACAGCACGAAGATCCCGATGGTCGAGATCACGTCGTGCAGCATGGCGATCAGCGCGCCGACCGCGAACTGCCACTCGAAGCGCACCCAGACGTAGATGGCGATGGCAAACATGGTGGCGATCACCGCCCAGATGCCGCTGCGCATCAGCTCGTCGCCGATCTTGGGGCCGACCGACTCGGTGCCGCGCAGCTCGTAGTTGCTGCCGATCGCATCCTCGACGAGCTTGATGGCGACCTGCTGGCACCATTCGGCGCGCTGCTCGACCGACATGTCGATCTTTGCCGTGTTGGTCGAACCGCGCGGAAGCTGACGCTCCTGCAGTGTCAGGCCGGCGCGGCTCACCGCATCGCGCCAGCTGGCGGCGTCGAGGGCGGTCGGCGACGTGAACTCGACGTCGCCGGTTCCGGCGGCGCCCGGCTTCACCTGCCAGCCCTGCCCGGCGGCCTTCTGCATCACGCGCTGGGCGCCCGCGACGCACTGGTTGTCGCCCTCCTGACGCTGGACGCGGATCAGGACGGTGCTGGGGTCGCCGAATTCCTGCAGCGAGACCTCACCGACGCCGAGATTGCCGACGACCGTGCGCAACTGGTCGAGCTCGGCCGTGCCGTCCTTGGCCTTGGCCTGGATGGCGATGCCGCCCTTGAAATCGATTCCGAAATTCAGGCCGATGGTGAAGACGCCGACGATCGACACGACGTTGATCAGGGTCGAGATGATCAACGCAGCGCGGCGCTGGGCGAGGAAGTCGAACTTCTTCTTGAAGTTGAACAGGCGGACAGGCTTCCACATGGCTGCGCCTCAGATCACGAGTTCGGCGGGACGGCGCCAGCGCACCCAGACCGCAAGCAGCATGCGCGTGAAGATCGTCGAGCTGAACATGGAGGTGATGATGCCGAGCGTCAGCGTCGTCGCGAAGCCGCGGATCGGCCCGGAGCCGAAACCGAACAGCAGGACACCGGCGATGAGCGTGGTGAGATTGGCGTCGATGATCGCCGACATCGCCTTCTCGTAGCCGGTGGCGAGCGCGCTGAACGGCGATCGTCCCAGCGCCTTCTCCTCGCGCACGCGTTCGTAGATCAGCACGTTGGCGTCGACCGCCAGGCCGGCCGTGAGGACCAGGCCCGCGATGCCGGGCAGGGTGAGCGAGGCGCCAAGGATCGACATGCCGGCGAACACCATCAGCAGGTTCACCAGCATCGCGAGGTTGGCGAAGCCGCCGAACACCGGCCCGTAGGCCACGAACATGAAGATGGCGACCAGTGCCGTGCCCACCAGCGCCGCGACGGTTCCCGCCTGGATCGCGTCCGCACCCAGGTCGGCGCCGACGGTGCTTTCCTGGATGATGGTGAGCGTCGCGGGCAGTGCGCCCGAGCGCAGCAGCAGCGACTGCTCCTGCGTCTGCTGGGTGGTGAAGCTGCCGGTGATGATGCCGCTGCCGCCGCAGATCGCGCTCTGCACGACCGGGGCGCTGATGATCTCGCCGTCGAGCTGGATCGCCAGCCGCTTGCCGATGTTGGCGCGGGTGGCAGCGCAGAAAGCGCGGCCGCCGGCCGAATTGAAGGTGAAGCTGATGATCGGGCGGCCGCCCGCCTGCTGCTCGAAGGTGGCCCTCGAATCGTCGAGGTCCTCGCCGCCGACGACCACGCGCTTCAGCACCGGCAGGCACTGCGGCTGGTAGCGCCGGCAGATCTGCTCGGGCGTCAGGCGCGGATTGGCGGACTGGATGTCCTCCCATGCCTTCGGGTTCGTGCGGCGCAGCTCCTGCATGCCTTCGCGCGTCGGCACCAGGAAGGTGGTGGGCGGCAGGGTCTGCGGGATGTTCTGACCGGTCGCGGCGACGTCCTCGTTGACCAGATGGAAGGTCAGCTTGGCGGTCTGGTTGATCTTGCGCTTGAGGTCGCTCGTGTCCTTGATGCCGGGAACCTGCAGCAGGATGCGTTCGTCGCCCTGGCGGGTGATGGTCGGCTCGAGCGTGCCGGTCTCGTCGACGCGGCGACGGAGGATCTCGATCGACTGGTCGATCACCTCCTTCTTGCGA
Source organism: Reyranella sp. (assembly GCA_046296475.1). Lineage (GTDB taxonomy): Bacteria > Pseudomonadota > Alphaproteobacteria > Reyranellales > Reyranellaceae > Reyranella. The sequence goes on along the minus strand of JBKBLH010000001.1, from coordinate 33,439 downwards.
GTCGCCAGCTCCTGCGCCGAATAGGCCACCCGGATCGTGTCGCCGCTTCCCGACAGCGCCAGCGCCGGATCGACCGCCCGGATCGCTTCGATTGCCTTGGAACGGTTCGCCTCGTCGCGCAGGGTGACCACGAGGTTTCTGCCGGCATCGACCGTCACGTCCCGGAACGGCACCTGCTGCTTGCGCAGCTCGCCACGCACCGCGTCCGACAGATTGGTCAGGCGCTCGGTCAGGACCGAGCGCAGGTCGGCTTCCAGCAGGAAATGGGCGCCGCCGCGCAGGTCGAGGCCGAGATTGATCCGGCTGGTCGCGTACCATTGCGGCAGGTGCTGCAGCACGCTGGCCGGCAGCAGGTTCGGCAGGGCGAACAGCGCCGAGAGGAGCGTGATGGCGGCAATGACGATGGTCTGCCAGCGCGGAAGGTTGAGCATCCCGACCTAAGCCCTTCTGCGCGCCGTTACTTCTTGCCGCCGCCGAACAAACCGCCCAGCAGGCTCTTGCGCTCCGGCGCCGGGGCCGGCGGCGGCAGCATGGGCTTGTCGTCCTCTTCGCTGCTGTCCTTCGGTCCGCGGACCGATTCACCGCGCGTGACGATGTCGGTGATCGTCTGCTTGATGATGCGAACCCGCACGCCTTCGGCGAGTTCCACCTGGACCTCGTTGTCGGAGATCACTTTGGTCACCAGGCCGATGATGCCGCCGCCCGTGACGACGCGATCGCCGCGCTTCACGCCGGCCAGCATCTCGCGCTGGGCGCGCACCTTGGCCTGCTGCGGACGGATCAACAGGAAATAGAAGACGACGAAGATGAGGATCAGCGGAAACAGCTGGACGAGGAAATCCCCGCCGCCACCGCCCGCACCCTGCGCCCACGCCTGCGAAATGAACATCTTCTGCTCCCGATTCTTCCGGCCGTCGAAAAAGCGCGCGGACTATAGCGGTCCCGCCCCGCTTTGCAATGTAAGCGGGGGGAGATATGGTCGCCCCCCTTTTCAGCGGCCGGCGACGATGGATCAAGACCTTAAAGCAGCTATTTCACGCATTGCGGCAGCCCTCGACCGCCTGGCGCCTCCCACCCCTGCCGGCGCGGACATCAATGGGGCCGAAGCGTATGTCTGGCACGCGGCCGGCCATCGCCTCGAGGCGGTTCCCAAGGTCAACCGCGTGAACATCGACCTGCTGGTGGGAATCGACCGCCAGAAGGACACGCTGGTCGAGAATACGCGGCGCTTCGCCAAGGGCCTCCCGGCCAACAATGCGCTGCTGTGGGGCTCGCGCGGCGCCGGCAAGAGTTCGATCGTGAAGGCGGTGCACGCCCACGTGAACCGCGAGATGGGCGGCCCGCCGGGACCGCTCGCGCTGGTCGAGATCCACCGCGAGGACATCCCGTCCCTGCCCGCGCTGCTGACCATGATCCGCGATTCGAGCCGGCGCTTCATCGTGTTCTGCGACGACCTCTCCTTCGACGGGCAGGACGCCGCCTACAAGTCGTTGAAGGCCGTGCTCGACGGCGGCATCGAGGGCCGACCGGAGAATGTCGTGTTCTACGCGACTTCCAACCGGCGCCACCTGATGCCGCGCGACATGATCGAGAACGAGCGCTCGACCGCGATCAACCCGTCGGAGGCGGTCGAGGAGAAGGTCTCGTTGTCGGACCGGTTCGGCCTGTGGCTCGGCTTCCACAATGCCGACCAGGACACGTTCTTCGCGATGATCGAGGGCTATTGCGCGTTCTACGGGCTCGACCTTCCGAAGGAAGAATTGCGCAAGCGCGCGGTCGAATGGTCGATCACCCGCGGATCGCGCTCCGGCCGCGTCGCCTGGCAGTTCATCCAGGAGATCGCGGGCGAGCTCGGCAAGAAGCTGGGGTGACGATGGAGCGGCAGGGATGAGCGATCCCGAAGACGTGATGTTCTCCGCCGCGGTGAAGGCGGAGCAGACGCGTCTCGGATCGCGCGCCCAGTTCGAGGGCCGGACCTGGAACAGGGAGATCACCGACGATCTCCGCCGCTTCCTCGCCGTCATCGACACATTCTTCTTCGCCACGGCCAGCGCCGACGGCAGACCTTACATCCAGCATCGTGGCGGGCCGCCGGGCTTCCTGAAACCAATCGGCAGCCACACGCTGGCCTTCGCCGACTTCGCCGGCAACCAGCAGTACATTTCGCTCGGCCATCTGCGGGAGAACGACCGCGCCCACATCTTCGTCCTGCACTTCGCCACCCAGCAGCGGCTCAAGCTGTGGGGCCGGGCGCGGATCGTCGAGGGCGACCTCGAACTGATGGACCGGCTGGTCGATCCGAGCTACCGCGCGCGACCGCAGCGGGCGATCGCCTTCACGATCGAGGCGTGGGACATCAACTGCCGCCAGCACATCGTCCCCCGCTACACCGAAGCCGAGATCGCCCCCGCCGTCGACCAGCTCGCCCGGCGCATCAAGGAGCTGGAAGACGAAGTGGCCCGACTGAAAGGCCGGTAGCCTGGAAAGGCGAGAGGAGTTGGCGCTTCCAGGAAAGTGAAGGGTCCCTCACTGCGTTCGGGATGACACCGTTTGCTTGATCGGCGCACTGTCCAAATCCCAACAAAATTGTCATCCCGAGCGTAGCGAGGGACCTTTACCTCATTCCACAAAGCCAGTGGCGCGACCTCGACATGTCGTCACACCGGCCGCAGGTGACGCGGCACACGTGCCGCGCGCAGCTTCTCTTCGAGCGTCTCCCTCTCGCGCCGCCAGCGGCTCGCCTCGCGCTCGGCCTTCGCGTCCAGCGCCGCACGCGCCTGCTCGATCTCCGCGATCGCGGCCTCATGGCGCGCTTCGGCCTTTTCGAGCGCCGCGGTCGCAGCAGCGATCGCGCGATCCCGTCGCGCCGCTTCCTTGCGCCGGGCGGCCGCCTCCCGCCGCTCCCGCCGGCCGCGCCGCTCGCGCTCCTGCTCGAAGGCGCGTGCGGCCTCGCGCTCTTGCTTGCGGCTCGCAGGGATCTCGGCGGCGGGCTTTCGCCTCGGCGCAGCGGCCTTCGGCCGGGCGGGCTTCTTCGCGACCCGCCCCTCGAACGGCGCCTCCGACGCTTCGGCGTCTTCCTCGAAAGGGCGGTCGGTGCCGACCGGGCGCCGCAACACCACGCCCGGCCGCGCCATCGCTGCCTTTACGATGGCCGGATCGCCGGTCTGCCGCGCAAAGCCCTGGTGGAACAGGTTGGCCCCGGCGCCCCAGGCTTCGAGCGCCGCCTTCATCGACGGCGCCGAGACCGCGAGATCGAAGAAGCCCGCCGACGTCGTGAAGACCTTGAGCTTCCGCGCCATCGCCCCTCCCGAAGCCGCAGGAACGCTTCCACACGAGCGGCGGTTGCCGGTGTGCGGGCCACCTGCCGCGACGCACTGAGGTACCATGATACCCAGCTCGCGAGACGCCTTTCCCAATCACTTATTTCGTTTGTTTCGCCTGTTTCACTTGCAGGACGAAATTCCCAGATTTTTCAAGGGCTTGTCTGGACGACTGTCGCCGAGGCGGCCTGACCGGTGACCTTGCCGAACCGGACGCGCTTGAAAGCGGACGGCATACGTAACATATGGAGTTTCATGAGAAGAGACAGCCGACTGTCGGGCGTGCTGCACGTCCTGCTGCATATGGCGGAGCATCCCGATGCGATGACGTCGGAGATGCTGGCGCGCGCCATGGGCACCAATCCGGTGGTGATCCGCCGGCTGATGGCGGGCCTGCGCGAACGCGGGTTCGTTCGCTCGGAGAAGGGCCATGGCGGCGGCTGGACGCTCGCCTGCGATCTCCGCGCCGTGACCCTGCTCGACGTCTACGAGGCGCTGGGGCGGCCCGGGCTGCTGGCCATGGGCAACCGCACCGAGGCGCCGGGCTGTCTCGTCGAGCAGGCGGTGAACGCCGCGCTGGGCGACGCCTTCGACGAGGCCGAGGCGCTGCTGCTCTGCCGCTTCGGCGCCCTCACCCTGGCGGCGCTGAGCGCCGACTTCCACAAGCGACTCGCCCGACGCGGCGGGTCGACCGACCTGGAAAAGAACCATGCAGCATGACGCCGTCATCGTCGGAGGCGCCTTCGCCGGCCTCGCCGCCGCCATCTACCTCGCGCGCGCCCGCCGCCGCGTGTGCGTGATCGATGCCGGCCAGCCGCGCAACCGTTTCGCCGCGGCCTCGCACGGTTTCCTGGGTTCCGACGGCAGCGAGCCCGCCTCGATCCTCGCCCGGGCGCGGTCGCAGCTCGCGGCCTATCCCGGCGTCACTTTCATCGCGGGGGAGGCCTCGGACGCGGCGGTGCGCGGCGACGGCTTCGCCGTCTCGCTGGCGAGCGGCGAGGAGATCGCGGCGCGCAAGGCGATCCTGGCCTTCGGGCTGCGCGACACGCTGGAGCCGATCCCCGGCCTGCAGGAACGCTGGGGCCGCACGGTGCTGCATTGCCCCTACTGCCACGGGTTCGAGTTCAGCGACCGCCCCCTGGGCGTGCTCTTCCGCACCCCCATGTCGATCCACCAGGCCTGCCTGGTCGCCGAATGGGGACCGACGACCCTGTTCCTGAACGGCGCGGAGCTGGCGCCCGACGACGCGGCGCGCCTCGCCGGGCATGGCGTGTCGATCGAGCCCGGCCGGGTCGCGCGTCTTGTCGGCGACGGCAGCGCCTTGTCCGGACTCGAATTCGAGGACGGTCGCGTGCGCGCCGTGGAGGCGCTCTACGTCGCACCGCAATCGTGCCTCTCCAGCCCGATCGCCGAGCGGCTCGGGGTCGCGATCGACGAGGGCCCGATCGGCCCGATCGTCCGTACCGACGCCGACCGGATGACGAGCCTGCCCGGCCTCTACGCGGCGGGCGACATCGCCCGCGCGCCGCACAGCGTGAGCTGGGCCGTGGCCGACGGCGTCACCGCCGGTACTTCGCTCCACCGCGCGCTCGTGTTCGGTGGATGAACCGGGCGCCGCCCTTCGACGCGCCGGCGATGATCGCCGACTATGTCGCGGCCACGCCGCGCAAGGTGCCGGGCTTTGCCGACCTGCACCGCATGGCGATGCTGCTGCTGGCGGAGCAGGCGCCCGCGGCGGCGGAAATTCTCGTCGTGGGCGCCGGCGGCGGGCTCGAACTGAAAGCCTTGGCCGAGGCGCAGCCGGACTGGCGCTTCGTCGGCATCGATCCCTCGGCCGGCATGCTCGACCTGGCGCGCCGCGTGCTGGGACCGCTGGGCGCGCGCGTCGATCTGCGGCAGGGCTTCGTCGACAACGCGCCGCCGGGGCCGGTCGACGGCGCGACCTGCCTGCTCACCCTGCATTTCCTGCGCCGTGAGGAGCGGCTGCATACGCTGCGGGAAATCCGCCGGCGCCTGAAGCCGGGCGCGCCGCTCGTCGTCGCCCATCACAGTGTCCCGGACGGCGGCGCGGCAACCGCCTGGCTCGCCCGATCGGCGGTCTTCGCGGGTGGACCGAACCCCGACTTCGCGAAGGCGCAGATTTCGGCCGCGAGGATGGCGGAGCACCTGCCGCTCCTTTCCGCCGACGAAGAGGCGGCGGTCCAGCGCGAGGCGGGTTTCTCCGACGTGGCTCTCTTCTACGCCGGCTTCTCGTTCAGAGGCTGGGTCTCGCGCGCCTGATCACGCGGCTCAGCCGATGATCGGGAAGGTGACCGACGTCGAGGTACCCTGCTTCGAGCTCTCGATCGACAGCTGGCCGCCGATCTGCCGCGCCAGCGACTCGATCAGCTTCAGGCCCGAACCGCTCGACTCCCGCTTCTCGAAGCCGTTCCCGTCGTCGCTGACGACCAGCCGGCCTTCTCCGAATCCGACACCCGCCTGCAGCCGCACGAAAATCCGGCCCGCCTTTCCGGCAAAGCCGTGCTTGACGCTGTTGGTCGCTGCCTCGTTGACGATCAGCCCCAGGGGCATGGCGCGCTCGATCGAGAGGGCGACTTCATCTGCCTCGATTTCGATGGCGACATTCTCCACCTGCTGCTCGATCGACGCGCACAGGGCGCGCAGGTAGCCCGCCACGTCGACGGTCTGGGCATCCTGCCGCGGCGAAAGCTGGTCGTGCGCGAGCGAAATCGCATGGATACGGTTGGCGATGTGGTCGAGCGCATGATGGGTCTCGCCCGGCGCGAAGCGGCGCTTCTGCAGGCTGATCGAGGCGAGGATCAGCTGGAAATTGTTCTTCACGCGGTGCTGGAGTTCGCGCAGCAGGATCTCCCGCCGCCTTGTCTCCGCCGCCGCTTCCGCGAGCGCCGCCGCTTCGCCATCCGGTGAATGCCGGCGCTCCAGGGTCGAGCCGATGATTGCCGCGGCGGCGATCATGAAGGCAAGCGTGTCGGCGCTGAAGTCACGCGGCGTCGTGCTGTCGACTTCGAGGACTCCCCAGGCGGCACCGTCGGTGAGGACCGGCACGTTCGCCAGCGAGACGATGCCATGTTCCCGGAGCACGTCGGACAGGACGAAGTCTGGCGCATCGGCGCAATCGGCGATCGTGACGGGCTCGGCCGTCAGATAGGCCCGGCCGGGAGGCGAGCGCAGGTCGGAGGGAAATCGCGCCACCCCGACCACGCCCTTTTTCCAGCCGGTGCCGGCAACCATGAGCAAGTCCGCCGTAGAGGGCCGGTACTGCAGGAGCTTGACGTGATGGATCTCGACCGCCCGGCCGACCTGGACCACCGCCTGGTCGAGGAAGCGTTGCGGCGTCCATGACTGTCCGGCGAGCCTTCCCAGTTCGACCAGAATACGGACGTGGCGGCGAAGCTTTTCGACCTCGGTCGCCGCTGTCGCAGGATGTGGCGTCTCGGACATGGTGCCTGAACGCCCGACCGCGGCAAAGGTGCCCGTTTCGTGCCCCCGCAGACCGCGCTGCGACCCCGCCCACACACCGGCACGCTCCTTGCTTCCCGGGTTCCGAACAGGGGGAATTGCCTATGAACAAGTCAAAGATCGCCGTCCTCAACCGCCGCACGGTCCTCGCAGCCGCCGGCGCTGCCACGGCCGCACTCGCCGCACCGCGCATTCTGCGCGCCCAGGGCAAGGAACTGGTGGTCGGCGGCGCCGCCAGCCACAAGAACTTCGTCGAGACCATCATCGCGCCGGTCGTCGAGAAGAAGTTTTCCTGCAAGGTCGTGTTCGAGGGGTCGCGCTCCCTGGTCAACCTCGAGAAGATGCAGAAGAACAAGGACAAGCAGTATCTGTCGGTCGTCATGATGGACGATCCGGTCATGATTCCGGCCGTCGCCGAGGGACTGCTCGATCCGCTGACCGCGGCCAAGGTGCCCAACATCGCCATGCTGAAGCCGGGCACCGTCCATATGGACGGGATGTGGTGCAATTACCTGCAGCCCTGGCTGGGCATCGCCTACAATCCCAAGGCCATGAAGACGGCGCCCACGTCGTGGGCCGACGCCTACGACCCCAAGTACAAGGGCCGCGTGATCCTGCCGTCGCTGCAGAACACCGAGGGCCTCGCCAACCTGTTCATGGCGGCCTTCCTCGCCACCGGGAAGCCGATGCCCGAGGCGCAGAAGGACGTCGATGCCGGCTTCAAGAAGCTGGTGACGATCAAGCCCAACCTGCTGACCGCCTATACGCAGATGCCGCAGGCCTACAACCTGCTGGAACAGGGCGAGGGATTCATGATCTCGAGCGCGATCTCGCAGGTGGCGCTGGAGCGCAAGGCCGCCGGCGCGCCGGTCGAGATCGCCGTCCCGAAGGAAGGCATCTTCGCCATGCCGTCGGGCGTCGCGCTGGTGAAGGGCGGGCCGCAGCCGGAGCTCGCGGCCGGCTACATCAACGAGATGATCGGGCCGGAGGTCCAGGCCAAGCTCTCGGCCGCCACCTATTCGCTGCCGACCAACAAGGACACGCCCGTGCCGGCCGGAGCGCCGACCAATGCGACCATCTTCGGCATCGACTGGAAGTTCGTGGCCGACAATCGCGCCGGCTGGGTGAAGCGCTGGGACCGCGACATGGCGATGTAGTCCCGCGCCCGCGTCGTGACTTCTGACTCCTTCCTCGACGTCGCCGGCGCCGAAAAGGCCTTCGGCGGCGTCACCGTGCTCGGCGGCGTCGATCTCAGGGTCGCCGCCGGCGAGTTCATCTCGCTGCTTGGCCCCTCCGGCTGCGGCAAGACCACCCTGCTGCGCATCGTGGCCGGCCTGCTGGCGGCGGATCGCGGCACCATCCGGCTCGACGGCGAGGAAATCGGCTCGCGGCCGCCGCACCGGCGCGACGTCGGCGTGGTCTTCCAGAATTACGCGCTGTTCCCGCACCTGACCGTCGCCGAGAACATCGCCTTCGGCCTCAAGGCGCGCAAGCATCCGACGGCTGAGATCGGGCCGACGGTTCGGCGCTTCCTGTCGCTGGTCCATCTCACCGACTTCGCCGACCGTTCCGTGCGCGCTTTGTCGGGTGGCCAGCAGCAGCGCGTGGCCGTCGCGCGGGCGCTCGCGGTTAAGCCCAAGCTGCTGCTGCTCGACGAGCCCTTCTCCGCCCTCGACCGCAAGCTGCGCGAGAACATGCAGATCGAGCTGCGCCGCCTGCTGCGTGAGCTCGGCATCACCGCCGTCTTCGTGACGCACGACCAGGACGAGGCGCTCACCATGTCCGACCGCATCGCGGTGATGAACAAGGGCGCCATCGAGCAGCTCGACGTACCGGCCACGATCTACCGCTCACCCGCCACCGCCTTCGTGCTGGAATTCGTCGGTCTCTCCTCCCGCCTCTCCGGCACGGTCGTCGGCCAGGACCATGATCACGTCATCGTCGACACGGCCTACGGCCCGCTGCGCGCGCCGGGCAGCTTCGTGGTCGGAGCGTCCGTGATGCTGGCGGTGCGACCCGAACGGATCACGGTTGACGCCCCGGGCGACTATGCGCTGGTGGCGCGCCTGCGCGACGCCGTCTTCCAGGGCTCGAAGGTCCAGCTTCACTTCGAGACGAAGGGCAGCGACCAGCTCATGGTCGAGACGGCCGACCTGTCCGATGGACTGCCCGCGCCCGGCACCGAGATGCGACTGGGCTGGGCCGTCGCCGACACGCTGATCTACCCGGCGCCATGACGGTGAAGAGCGCCCCCTCGGCGTGGCGGGATCCGGTCGCCCTCCTCGCGGCACCGGCGGTTCTCTATCTGCTGGTCGTCTACGCCTTTCCGCTGCTCTGGCTGTTCATGAAGAGCCTGACGGGGCCGGGCGGGCTGACGATCCAGCCCTACATTTCCTTCCTGAGCGACCCGTTCAACTGGAGGGTGGTCGGCAACACGCTGCGGGTCGCCGCCTGGGTGACGGTCGTCTGCTTCGCGATCGGCTATCCCGCCGCCTTCGCGCTCGCGCGGGCTGGCGCGGTCCTGCAGATCGTGATGCTGGTCTCGATCATCCTGCCGCTCTCGGTCGGCGCCGTCGTCAAGGCCTTCGCCTGGCAGATCGTGCTGCGCCGCGACGGCATCGTCTCGCAGACGCTGGTCGGCCTCGGCCTCTGGGACGAGCCGCAGCGACTGCTCTTCACCGAGACCGGACTGGTGCTGGGCGCCGCCAACATCTTCCTGCCGTTCATGATCCTGCCGATCTACTCGGTGGTGAAGCTGATCGACCCGCGGCTCAGCGAGGCGGGCGCGACCCTGGGCGCGACGCCGCTCTATCGCTTCACCCACGTCACCCTGCCGCTCACCCTGCCGGGCATCGTCTCGGGCGTCGCCTTCGTCTTCTCGATGAGCGTTTCGATGTTCGTCATTCCGTCGCTGCTGATCGGCGACCGCTTCCAGACCCTGGCCACCCTGACCGGCCGCTCCTTCCTGCTGATGCGCAACGAGCAGCTCGGCTCGACCACCGCCGTCATCCTGCTGGTGCTGGCCGTGTCGATCGTCGTCGGCTCGACCTGGCTGGCGCGCCGCATCGGAGGCAGCCAGGCATGACCGCCCTCGAACGCGCCACGCAGTATTTCGTCTGGGCCATCGCGGGTTTCACCGTCGTCTTCCTGATGACGCCGCTCATCGTCACCATCGCCGTGTCGTTCGGCTCCTCGACGGTCTTCACCCTGCCGCCGCCCGACTGGTCGCTGCGCTGGTACGAGCGTTTGGCCGGCATGCGCGGACTTTTCCCCGCGCTCGTGGTCTCGCTGCAGATCGCCGCCGTATCGACCGCCGTCGCCATGGTGCTCGGAACCCTCTGCGCGATCGCCCTCGTGCGCGGACGCTTCCCCGGCCGCGAGACGATCTCGACCTTCCTCGTTTCGCCGCTGATGCTGCCGGGCCTCGTGATCGGCATCGCCATGCTGCAGGGCTTCAAGGCGATGGGTCTGCGCGACGTCTATGCCAGCCTGTTGGTCGCGCACGTGGTGATCACGCTCCCCTACATCGTGCGCACAGTGGTCGGCGCCCTCTCGCTGTTCGACTTCTCGCTGATCGACGCCGCCCGCACCCTCGGCTGCTCCTACCCGGCGGCGCTCATGCGGGTGCTGGTGCCGGCGCTCGCACCGGCCTTCCTGACCTCGGGCATGTTCGCGTTTCTCGCGTCCATGGACAATTACCCGATCTCGATGTTCTTCACCGATGCCTGGACCAAGACGCTGCCGATCCAGATGCTGCAGTATGTCGAAGAGCGACCCGATCCGACCATCGCCGCCATCTCGGCAGGCCTCGTGCTGCTGGCCATCGTGGCGCTGGTGATCGGCGACCGGCTGGTCGGCCTGCGCAAGATGGCGGACTTCTAGATGAACGACACCCTTCCCCAAGCCTGCGATCTGATCGTTGGCGGCGATCTCGTCCTGACCCTCGACGATCACGGCCGGATCGTGCGCAACGGCGCGCTGGCGGTGAGCGACGGGCGGATCGTCGATATCGGCCCGGCAGCAGCAATCGAGGCACGCTGGTCGGCAAGGACGCATGTCGACGGCAAGGGCCGGCTGGTGATCCCGGGCCTTGTCAACGTACACAACCACACGCCACTGATGATCACGCGCGGCATGATCGAGGATATCGGCTTTGCGCCGATGTACACGCCGGGCATCCCGCAGGGCCACTGGCTCGACGCCGACGACGCCTATGCGCTCTCGAGCCTCGGCATGTACGAGCTGCTGCGGGCGGGCTGCACCACCGTGGTCGACTATTATCGCTATCCGTCGTCGTGCGCCCGCGCCGCCGCCGAGCTCGGCCTGCGCGCCGTGATCGCCGGGCGCGTCCACGATGCCGATCCAGCCGCTCTGGCGGTCGGCCGCTACGAACACCGAACGGAAGTCGGCCAGGCGAGCCTGCGCGAGAACGCCGAGTTGATCGAGCGCTGGAACGGCCACGACGGCGGCCGCATTCGCTGCGACTGGGCCCCGCACGCACCCGACACCTGCTCCGACGACCTGCTGCGCGAGGTCGGCCGGCTGGCCGAGGCGCACGGCGGCAACCTGCACACCCACCTGGCGCAGCTGCCGATCGAGGTCGAAGCGGTGCAGGCCCGCAGCGGGCTGACGCCGGCACGGCTGCTCGACAGGCTCGGTCTGCTGAACGAACGGCTGATCGCCGCCCATTGCATCCATATGGAGCGCGCCGACATCGAGCTGTGCGGCAAGGCCGGCATCACGGTGGCGCACGCCCCCATCGGCAATGCCAAGGGCGGCCGCATTGCGCCGATCGTCGAGCTGCGCGACGCCGGCGCCCGCATCGCGCTGTGCACCGACACCTTCTCCGGCGACCTGATCGAGGCGATGCGCTGGTCGATCGCCATGCAGCGCATCGATCGCCAGGGCAACGTGCTCGATGCCCGCACCGTGCTCGACTGGGGGACCCGCGAGGGCGCGGCCGCCCTCGGGATGGGCAGCGAGATCGGCTCGCTGGAGGTCGGCAAGCGCGCCGACATCGTGCTGCTCGACAACCGCTCGCCGTCGCTCGCACCGCTGATCGACGGCTATGGCGTGCTGGTCCACAGCGCCTCGGGCCGCGACGTCGACACGGTGATCGTCGATGGGCGCATCGTCCTGACCGGCGGCCAGCCGACGCGCGTCGACGGCGCCGAAATCGTCACCCGCGCCCAGGCCGTCGCCGACCGGCTGTGGCAGCGCGCTGGTCGTGCCCCCATGGGTTAAGGTCCCGCCATGAAAATCCTCGTCGCAAATCCCAACACGTCCACCGGCGTCACCGATCGCCTCGTGACGGCGGGCCGGCTCGTCGCCAGTCCCGGCACCGAACTCCTGCCCATGACCGCGCCGCGCGGCGTGCCCTACATCGCCACCCGCGCCGAAGCCGCGATCGGCAGCGCCATGATGCTGGAGATGCTGGCCGAGCGGCGCGGCACCTTCGATGCCGCCATCGTCGCGGCCTTCGGCGACCCCGGCCTCGGCGGCGCGCGCGAACTGTTCGACTTTCCCGTCGTCGGCATGGCGGAGGCGGCGATGCTGGTCGCCTGCACGCTCGGGCGCAAGTTCGCGATCGTGAGCTTCGCCAAGGCGCTCGAACCATGGTTCGCCGAGATCGTCGACTGGCATGGCATGTCCGGCCGTTGCGCCGCCATCCGCACGCCCGACGAAGGCTTCCGCTCGATCGACGACGTGCAGCACGAGAAGGAACAGGTGCTGATCGATCTCGCGCTTGCCACGGTGAAGAACGACGGCGCCGACGTCGTCATCCTGGCCGGCGCGCCGCTGGCGGGCCTCGCCAATACGATCCGCGACCGCGTGCCCGTGCCGTTGGTCGATGGCATCCAGGCCGCGGTGACGATGGCCGAGGGGCTGGTGCGGCTCAATCCGCGCAAGGCGACGCAGGGCACCTACCGCCGGCCCGCCGCCAAGGACTCCAAGGGTCTTGCCGGTCCGCTGGCGGACATCATCGGCCACCGGGAGGCGTGACCGCGATGCGCGATCTCAAGGGCTATGGCCGCACGCCACCCGATCCGAAATGGCCCGGCGGCGCGCGCGTCGCCGTCTCCTTCGTCATCAACTTCGAGGAAGGCGCGGAGATGTCGTTGTCGGCGGGCGACGCCCACAACGAGAAGGTCTACGAGGTCACCGACGAAGTCGTGGGCGTTCCCGACCGGTGCATGGAATCGCATTTCGAGTACGGCACCAAGGCCGCCTGGTGGCGCATCGCCGATTCGCTGGAGCGACTCGGCGTCCCGGCCACGGTCAGCACCTGCGGTCGCGCGGCCGAACTCTCACCCTGGCTGATCCAGGATGCCGTGGCGCGCGGCCACGAGATCTCCTGCCATGGCTGGCGCTGGGAGAAGCACGCCCATATGGAGGAGGCCAGGGAGCGCGAAATCATCGCCCGCACCGTCGAGGCGCTGACCGCGATCGCCGGCACGCGCCCCGTCGGCTGGCACACCCGCTCGACGCCCTCGCCCAACACGCGCCGGCTGCTGGTCGAGGAAGGCGGCTTTCTCTACGACAGCGACGACTATTCAGACGACCTGCCCTTCCATGTCGAGGTCGCGGGCAAGCGACACCTGGTGCTGCCCTACAGCTTCGACACCAACGACATGCATTATCACCAGGGCTTCCACCGCTTCGTGTCGGCCCGCGACTTCGCCGACTACACGACCGATGCCTTCGACACGCTGTGGGCCGAGGGCGAGCGGTTCCCGAAGATGATGTCGATCGGCCTGCACCTGCGCATGATCGGCCGCCCCGGCCGCATCGCCGCCCTCGACCGCATCGTATCTCACATGAAGCGGAAGGGCGGCGCCTGGTTCGCCACCCGCCGCCAGATCGCCGAGCACTGGAACGAAAGGTTCAAGGACTCATAGCTGGGGGCTAAGACTTCACCTTCGGGCGCACGATCTTGATCGTCGAGGTCGAGTGGACGATCAGGCGGCCCTTCTCGTCCTTGAGGTCGCCGTCGAGGAAGCCGACCGAGCCGCCCCAGCGCATCACGCGACCCTCGGCATAGACGATGCCCGGGCCCATCGCCTCGAAGAAGCTGATCTTGAGTTCGAGCGTGGGAACGGCGACGGCGAGCTTGCCCTTCACGATGGCGGCGTTGGCCATGGCGGTGTCGACCATGCCGGTCAGGAAACCGCCCTGGCAGACGCGGCCCTGCGAATGGCAGAAGGCCGGCACGATCTCGAAGCGGAACCGCGCGTAGCCGCGCGTCGAATCGATGTCGAGCAACTCGCCGTTCAGCGTCTTCAACGCCTCGGGCGGATTGGCGCGCAGGATGTCGAGCATCTCCGAGTCGTGCACGAGATCCTTTGGGAAGTTCTGGAAGTCTGGATGGGCTGAGCTCATGGGGCGCGGACTATAGCGAACGCGCCGACGCGCGCATCTTTTGCGGAAGAACGACCAAGACCCGCGTTTCGGCGGTCGAAAGGCCGCCCGGCCGGCGCCGCAGGTGGACGGGCCTTCGCCGGGGCGCTAGACGCGGACTGTTTCCGGAGAACACCCATTCGTCGCCGCACCAGATGAGTTTCAAAGTCCGCATCGCCTCGGCCGACCGCACGATCGACGTGCCGGCCCGCACCACCATCCTGGACGCCGCGCTCGACGCCGGCATTTCCTATCCGTTCGGTTGCCAGTCCGGGAACTGCGGCGCCTGCAAGTCGCTGCTCGTGAAGGGCGAAGTGACGATGAAGGGCTACTCCGAATTCGCGCTCACCGACGAGGAGAAGGCGCGCGGCCTGATCCTCGCCTGTCGCGCGGTGCCGGGGGACGCGTGCGAAGTCGCGTGGCTGGAGGAGGACGACCTGATCGTCCATCCCCGGCGCCTGCTCGACTGCAGGGTCGTGTCGCTCGACAACGCCACGCACGACATCAAGCGGGTGCGGCTGGAAATCGCCTCGGGCGGCCCCTTCGACTTCTCCGCCGGCCAGTTCGCCTCGGTGACCTTCGGTGGCTGCCCGCCGCGCGACTATTCGATGGCCAACGTGCCGGGCGATCCAATCCTCGAATTCCACATCCGCCGTACGGCCGGCGGCGCCACCAGCGCCCATGTCGCGGAGAGGCTGAAGGTCGGCGACAGCGTCCGGGTCGAGGGGCCCTTTGGCGCATCCTACCTGCGCGAGAGCCATCGCGGTCCGATCATCGCCGTGGCCGGCGGTTCGGGCCTGGCGCCGATCAAGTCGATCGTCGAGCGCGCCCTGCAGAAGCAGTTGCCGCAGCACATCTATCTCTATTTCGGCGTCCGCAGCGAACGCGACCTCTACCTGCACGACCATTTCACGGCGCTGGCCGGGAAGCACAAGAACCTGCACTTCATTCCCGTGCTGAGCGAGGGTGGCTATTCGAGCCTGCGGCAGGGTCTGGTTCACGAGGCCGTGGGCCAGGACTTCGACGAGGTCGATGGCTGTACGGCCTATCTCGCCGGCCCGCCGGTGATGGTCGAGGCCGCGACCCTGCTGCTGGAGCAGCGCGGCATGCGTCGCCTCGATATCCATGCCGATGCCTTCTACACGGCAGCCGAAATGGCGAGCGCCGGAAAGAAGACCGGAGCGGAACAGTGAGCGCCTTCCTGCAGGGGAGGGTAGCCATCGTCACCGGTGGCGGCCGCGGCATCGGCCGCGCCATCGCCCGGTCGCTGGTCGCAGCGGGCGCGCAGGTCGTCGTGGCCGACAACGGCACGTCGATCGTGGGCGACGGCAGCGATCCCGAGGTGGCGCGCAGCGCCGTCAAGGAGCTGAACGACGAGGCTGGCGGCACAAGAGCGCTGGCCTTCACCGAGAGCGTCGCCTCCCCCGGCGTGGCCAGGCAGCTCGTCGATCTCGCAGTGAAGACCTTCGGCGGCCTCGACATCGTCGTGAACAACGCTGCCATCCGGCGCGACGCGCCCGTCTTTCACGCCGATCCGGCCGACTGGGACGCTGTGATCCGCACCAACCTCTCCGCGGCCTTCTACCTGACCAACGCCGCCTCGGCCGTCATGCGCGAGCAGGACAGGTTCGTCCGTGGCGGGAGGGACGGCTACGAGTGGGGCCGCTTCGTCAACATCGTTTCATCGGCCGGGGTCCACGGCACCCTCGGACAGGCCGCCTATGCCAGCGCCAAGGCCGGACTGGTCGGGCTGACACGCGTCACCGCGATGGATCTCGCGCC
Source organism: Reyranella sp. (assembly GCA_046296475.1). Classification (GTDB taxonomy): domain Bacteria; phylum Pseudomonadota; class Alphaproteobacteria; order Reyranellales; family Reyranellaceae; genus Reyranella. Next base: position 17,459 of record JBKBLH010000001.1, on the reverse strand, counting down.
GGCGCAGATCACCGCCAATGCCATCGTGCCGATCGCACACACACAGGTCATCGACGCCCAGCCTGTTGCCAGCCTGGTGACGGCGCTGTGTTCGCCAGCCGGCAGGACGATCACCGGGCAGGTGCTGGGCGCGCGCGGGCGCGAGGTCTTCCTCTTCGGGCAGCCCCGGCCGGTCGCACACCTCGAAGCATGCGGCGCAGAGACCCTCGCCCAGGACATCATCGGCACGTTCGGCAGCCAGTTCACCGGTCTCGAAGCCTTCGATACCGATCCCCTCGCCTGAGGAGACGTTGCGCATGACTTCCTACGCCGCCCCGTCCCGCACTGTTGGTCGGCTGAAGCGCCCGTTCGGCAACCTCCACTACGAGGTCTCGGGCAGCGGGCCGGCGCTCCTGTTCGCCCACGGGCTGGGCGGCAATCACCTGAGCTGGTGGCAGCAGGTGGCGCATTTCGCGCCGCGCTACACCTGCGTGACCTTCGCCCATCGCGGCTTCGCGCCCTCCGACCCGGTCGCGAACGGCGTGGATCCCGCCGACTATCCCGGTGACCTCGAAGCCCTGATCGATCATCTGGGACTGGCGGACGTTCGGCTCGTCGCGCAGTCGATGGGCGGCTGGACGATGCTGGAATATGCGCTGGCCCATCCGGATCGCGTGAAGGCGCTGGTGCTGAGCTCGACTTCGGGCACGATCGACCGGCGCGGCGCCGATCCGTCCGGCGGCAGCGCCTACGACGCGTGGCTCGCCGCCTCCGAAGCCCGCATCGCGGCCGGCATGGCGCGCGGCATCCACCCGGCGATGGGCGAGCGCGCGGCGGAACGCTTTCCCGCGCTGCATCTCCTCTATCGCAGCATCGACGAGATGGCGGGCACGCTCGACAAGGAGAAGCTGCGCGCCGGTCTCCGGCGCACGGCGACACGTACTCTGGCCGAGTTCGATACGTTCCGCGTGCCGACCCTGCTGATCGCCGGGGCTGAGGACGTCGTGTTCCCGCCCTTCCTGGCAAGCGCCATCGCGGCAAGCCTGCCCTGCGGCGAAGTCGAGACCATTTTCGATGCCGGACACTCGCCCTATTTCGAGCAGGCCGCTAGATTCAACGCGCTGGTCGACGCGTTCCTCGCGCGACAGCGCTAGGAGGTTTCGTTGTCCCAGGACAATCCGCGTATCGCCGTTCTCGGTTTCGCCATCGAATGCAACCGCTTCTCGCCGGTGACGACGGCGGAGGATTTCGAGCACGACGTCGATATCCGCGGCAATCGCATCGTGAGCGAGGCGCGCTCGGGCAAGTCCATCACCATGCCCGACCTGCCGGGCTTCTTCGACGAGATGGATCGCACCGGCAACTGGACACCGGTACCGCTGCGCGTGTCGCTGGCGCAGCCCGGCGGGCCGGTGGCGGAACAGTTCTTCAAGGACTATCTGGCAGAAATCGAGTCCGGCCTGAAATCGGTCCTGCCGGTCGATGCGATCTTCGTCTCCTGCCACGGCGCCGCGCTGGCGGAGGGCACCGACGATCCCGACGGCGACCTGTTCGAGATGCTGCGCCGCGTCGCCGGCCCCGACGTGCCCATCGTCTCGGTGTTCGACCTGCATGCCAACGTCTCGCGCCGCATGACCGACAATCTCAGCGTCTTCGTCGGCTATCTCGAGAACCCGCACATCGACATCTACGAGCGCGGCGTCGAGGCCGCGAAGCACATGCGCGAGTTGCTGGCCGGCACGCGCACGGTGGTCGAGATGGTCAAGATTCCGCTGGTGCCCCCTCAGATCGCGCTGCTGACAGCGAAAGGCCCCTATGCCGACCTCGTCAAGTACGGCCAGACGAAAGTCGGCGGGGACATCCTCAACGTCTCGGTGATGGCGGGCTTCGCCTACAGCGACAGTCCGAAGAACGGCCTCACCGCCGTCGTCACGGCGCGCAACGGCAACGCCAGGGCGGCCGCCGACCTCGCGCTCGACATCGCGCAACGCGCGTGGGCGACGCGGCAACGATTCAAGCGGGAGATGACGACGCTGGCCGATGCGGTGCAGCTCGCCACTGCCATCGGTCGCGACAAGCGCCGCAAGCCGATCATCCTGGCCGACGTCGCCGACAATCCCGGCGGCGGCGGACGCGGCAACACGACCTACCTGTTGCGCGCGCTCAAGGGAGCGCGGGCCCAGGGCGTCTATTTCGGCGTGTTCAACGACGCGGCGCTCGCGGCCAGGGCGCACGAGCTGGGCGAAGGTGCGATCTTCAACGCCTCCTTCAACACCGAGGAGCACCAGGAATTCTCCCTGCCCTTCGATTGCGAGGCCAAGGTCGTGAAGCTCTCGGACGGCCAGTATGTCGGTCGCCGCGGCGTACTGAGGAACGTCTCGGCCGACATGGGCCCGTCGGCGCTGCTCGATCTCGGCGGCATCCTCGTGGTGGTCATCAGCATCCGCTGCCAGTGCATGGACCCGCGCCAGTTCGAGATGTTCGGCTTGGACATCGCCCAGGCCCGTACCGTGGTCGTGAAGAGCCGCGGCCACTTCCGCGGCGGCTTCGACGAGTTCTTCAAGCCGGAACAGATCTACGAAGTCGATTGCCCGGGCTTGACGTCGCCGGTCTTGGCGAACTTCACTTGGACCAAGCTGCCGAGGCCCGTCTACCCGCTCGACGAAGAAGCGAGCTGGAGTCCTCCGGCATCCAGATAAGGGAGTCCTTCATGCTGCGTCGTGCCCTGTTTGCCGCCATGGCTCTGCTCGCCGCAGCGCCCGCCCACGCCCAGGCCCAAGCCCAATCCGGCAAGACGCTGAAGGCCGTCATGCACTCGGACCTCAAGATCATCGACCCGGTCTGGACCACCGCCTATATCGGCCGCAACCACGGCTATCTGATCTACGACACGCTATTCGCTCTCGACGCCAAGCTCGAGCCGCGGCCGCAGATGGTCGAGAGCTGGACGGTGAGCCCCGACCAGCTCACTTGGACCTTCAAGCTGCGCGAGGGCCTGAAGTGGCACGACGGACAGCCGGTCACCGCCGCCGACGTGGTGCCGTCGATCAAGCGCTTCACCGACAAGGACACGCTGGGCGGCCTCATGGGCAAGCAGACCCACGAGATGAAGGCGATCGACGACAGGACCTTCCAGATCGTGCTGAAGCAGCCCTACGGCATGATGCTGAGGACGCTGGCCAAGCCATCCTCGGTCCCCCTCTTCATCATGCCCAAGCGGGTCGCCGAGACGCCGGTGAGCCAGCAGATCTCCGACACGACCGGCTCGGGCCCGTTCATTTTCAAGAAGGACGAGTGGAAGCCGGGCGAGAAGGTCGTCTACCTGCGCAATCCCGACTACAAGCCGCGTGCCGAGCCGCCGTCGGGCCTGGCCGGGGGCAAGGTCGCCAAGGTCGACCGCGTCGAGTGGGTGTCGATCCCCGACACACAGACCGCGATCAACGCGCTGCAGCAGGGCGAAGTCGACATGATCGAGCAGCCCTCGCACGATCTGCTGCCGGTGCTCGAGAAGGACAGGAACGTCGAGATCGTCATTCCCGACCAGCTCGGCTCGACCTACATCCTGCGCTTCAACTGGAAGCAGCCGCCGTTCAACGACCTGCGTTACCGGCGTGCCGCCATGGTCGCGCTCAACCAGAAGGACTTCCTGCAGGCCGTCATCGGCGATCCGCGCTATTACAAGGTCTGCAAGGCGATGTTCGGCTGCGGAACCCCGCTCGAGAACGCGGCCGGCACCGAGGGCATCCTGGAATCGCGGTTCGAGGAGTCGAAGAAGATGCTCAAGGAGGCCGGTTACGACGGCACGCCGATCGTGCTGCTGCAGTCGACCGACCTCGCCGTGCTCACCAACCTCGCGCCAGTCGCCAAGACACTTCTGGAGCGCGGCGGCTTCAAGGTCGACATGCAGTCGATGGACTGGCAGACGCTGGTGGCGCGCCGGGCCAAGAAGGTGCCGGTGTCCGAAGGCGGCTGGAACATCGCCATGACGGCGGCGGCCGCCGTGCTGCTGATCGATCCGGTCAACAACCACTATGCCGAGGCGAGCGGCGACCGCGCGCAGTTCGGCTGGCCGCTCGACGAGGAGATCGAGAAGCTGCGCACGGCGTTCGTCGCCGAAGGCGATCCGAAGAAGCAGCTCGAGATCGCCAGTCAGGTGCAGAAGCGCATCCTGGACGGCGGCGTCACGGTGCCGCTCGGCCAGTTCCTGCAGCCGATGGCCCGTCGCAAGGGCGTGACGGGCAACATCGAATCGCCCATCACGGTGTTCTGGAACGTCGAGAAGAAGTAGCGCGCGTTACATTCCCGTCGTCCTGAGCGGAGCGCAGCGCAGTCGAAGGACCTCTTTTCGCTTCGGTCGCTCGTGCGCCCGAAAAGAGGCCCTTCGACTGCGTTCGCTTCGCTCACTGCGCTCAGGGCGACGGGTTTCCCTACGGGCCGGTCCTACCGGTCCGGCAGCGGGATGAACTCGGGGTCTCCCGCCACCATGGCGAAGCGGCCTTCCCGCCAGTCTTCCTTGGCCTTCTCGATCCGCTCCTTGCTCGAGGAGACGAAGTTCCACCAGATGTGACGCGGGCCGTCGATCGTGGCGCCGCCCAGCAGCATCGCCTTGGCGCCCTCCGGGCCGGCCAGCATCTCGACGGCCTGGCCGGGCGCCAGCACGGCGAGGTCGCCGACACCGAGTTGGCTCTCGCCGACCACCATCATGCCCTCGGCGAGGTAGATGGCGCGCTCCTCGTGGTCGGGCGTGACGACCAGCGAAGCGCCCGCGGTCATCTCCACCCCGACATAGAAGATCGGCGAGAAGTGGGTGGTTGGCGCCGTGCGTCCCGCATAGGTGCCGACGATCAGCCGCAGCGAAGCCCCGCCCTCGGTCCAGGCCGGCAGTCTCGCCGCCTCGACATGCTCGAAGGCGGGCGCCGTCTCCTCATGAGTCCTGGGCAGCGCCACCCAGGTCTGGACGCCGTGCATGCGGAACCCGCTGGCCCGCATCTCGGGCTCGGTGCGCTCGCTGTGGACGATGCCGCTGCCGGCGGTCATCCAGTTGACGTCGCCCGGCCGGATCGCCTGCGAATAGCCGAGACTGTCGCGATGGTAGATGCCGCCGTCGAACAGATAGGTGACCGTCGCCAGGCCGATATGCGGATGCGGCCGGACTTCCATGCCGCCGCCCGGCGGAACGTCCATCGGCCCGAAATGGTCGAGGAAGATGAAGGGCCCCACGGTGCGCCGCTTCACGCTCGGCAGCACCCGGCGGACCGCGAAGCCAGCACCCAGATCGTGAGCGCGTCCTTGGATCAGAAGCTCGATCGGATCGGCCATCCCAGTCTCCTCCTACGCTAACCATTCAAGTTGCCAGCCGCGTTATGGCGGAAGGGCCGAGCCGGTCAATCCCGACGGCGCCGGGATGGCGCGCCCGCCGAATCCTTCGCAGGTGCAGCAAATCGAAAGGTTGCCCACTGTGACCTTTAGCGACCGCAAGAACCTTCTTCCGGAAATCGTAATATTTTCAACATGTTATGGACCTTGCGCGGGTGTTGCATTTTTGCAACTTTTTGTTGGACTTGTGGAGACTCCGTGGCCAGTATCGCCTCCAAGCGAGGCACGCGGGGGCACCGGCCGGGGGAGGTCGGTGGGTCGTTGATGGCCTCACCTGGCAATCAGTAGCGTTCAATGGAACGGGAGCGGCCGACCGATGACGTCCACCATGACGCGTTTCCAACGCGCCTATAGATGGCGAACCATCCGCAGCCTCATGGCAGCGACCTTCGTTGTTTCTTCGGCTTTCGCGGCCGCCGATGCGATGGCCCAGGTAAAGGCCCCGTCCAAGAGCCAGTTCAAGAAGCCCGTCGCCAAGTCCGCCCGCCCGCCGGCCGCCCCGAGCGAGGACGTGCAGGCCTTCTCCATCGCGGCCGAAAGCTCGGTCGCACAGCAACTCATTCTCCTGCAGGTCGATCCCAACGATGCCCAGGCCGCCGCCGACGCCGTCGGCAAGGCCCTGAGCCAGCCCGAGGTCAAAGCTGCCAGTTCCGGACGCGCCGTGCTCGCCCCCCAGGGCGCCGGCCAGCCCAAGCGGCTCGTCTCCCTCCAGCTCTATTCGAACAAGTCGCTGGCCGTCGACCTCTCCCGCGGTGCCGATGGCATGTTCGGCTTCAAGCTCGCTCCCGGCGCGACCGAGGACGACGACGAGCGCGTCTCGAGCCTGCCGGGCTCGGCGCCGGCCAATGGCGGCGTCCGCTCGTTAGTCCCCGACTCGGTCAAGACCGTCAAGGCAAGCAGCACCACGCTGGCGGCCAGCCTCGCCCCGACTGGCACCAACCCAACGGCCCTCAAGGAACTGACCCAGGCGCTTTCCGGCTTCGCCCCGGCCGCCGCCAGGATCGACGTCGTCCAGGGACGCACCACGGACGGTACGCCGCGCATCCTCGTCGCCAGCCTGGGCGACGGCACGGCCAGGCAATCCTTCTGGTGGTTCGCGCCCCAGAACCAGCCCGAAGGCTGGTTCGACGAGCACGGCCGCCGGCTCGGTGGCACCACGCTCGCCAATCCGCGGCCGGAGGCGCGCCAATCCTCGCCGTTCGGCACGCGCCGTTACTATGGGCGCAAGAGCGGCGGCGGCTTCCACAATGGCATCGATTTCGAGGGCAAGACCGGCGACCCCATCTACGCGGCGGCCGACGGCGTCATCAATCACCAGGGCTGGTACTTCAACTACGGCCGTACGGTGAAGGTCAGTCATGCCGACAGCTTCGAGACGCTCTATGCCCACATGTCGCGCTTCGCCGAGGGCATGGGCCCCGGCACCCGCGTCCGGAAGGGCGACCTGATCGGTTATGTCGGCTCGACCGGCCGGTCGACGGGCGCACACCTTCACATCTCGGTGATCGTGAACGGCCAGTTCGTCGACCCCCAGCCCTACATCTCCGGCAACGGCGGCGGCAGTGTGCTGGCGGGTGATCAGCTCGTCTCCTATCGCCAGTGGCAGCAGGAGATCAAGCGTGCCTCCGAGCGCAGCCGCGGCAGCAGCGACAACCGTGTCCAGGGCCTGCAGGGCGCGGATCCATGGTCGTCCAGCCCCTTCTCGTCGCGCGCCGCCGACCGCCTCTGAGCGGCAGCGATCGCGCACGCGGCGCCGTTGCGCCTGTTGGGTTGTTCGCCTAGGAATTGCGTCATCGGTTCTGAACGGTCGCGACAGGCGGCCGACGGGAACGTCAGAGGCAACAACGAGGGTTGACAGAATGCTGAACAAAATGATGGCCGGCGTGGTCGCGGCCGGTCTCGTCGGTGTCGCCGGCACGGCGCACGCCGGCAAGGATCTCGATGCGGTGAAGGCGCGTGGCCAGCTGATCTGCGGCATCAACACGGGCGTCGCGGGCTTCGCCCAGCAGGACGACAAAGGCAAGTGGACCGGTCTGGACGTCGATGTCTGCCGCGCGGTCTCGGCGGCGATCTTCGGCGATTCCGAGAAGGTCAAGTACGTGCCGACCACGGCCCAGCAGCGCTTCACCGCCCTGCAGTCGGGCGAGGTCGACCTGCTCTCGCGCAACACGACCTACACGCTGACCCGCGACACCGCGCTCGGCCTCGAGTTCACCGGCATCAACTACTACGATGGCCAGGGCTTCATGGTGCCGAAGAAGCTCGGCGTGAAGAGCGCCAAGGAGCTGAACGGCGCCACCATCTGCGTCCAGCCCGGCACCACGACCGAACTCAACCTCGCCGACTATTTCCGCGCCAACAAGATGACCTTCAAGCCGGTCGTCATCGAGAAGGTCGAGGAAATCCGGGCCGCGTTCTACGCCGGGCGCTGCGACGTCTACACCACCGACGCCTCGGGTCTCTACTCGACCCGCGCGGCGAACACCCCGGCGCCGCTCAAGCCGGACGACTTCGTCATCCTGCCGGAGATCATCTCGAAGGAGCCGCTCGGACCGGCGGTTCGCCAGGGCGACAACCAGTTCGCCGACATCGTGCGCTGGGCCTTCTACGCGATGGTCGAGGCCGAGGAACACGGCATCACCTCGAAGAACGTCGACGAGATGCTGAAGAGCGACAACCCCTCGATCAAGCGCATCCTCGGCGTCACGCCGGGCATGGGCAAGGCGCTCGGCGTCGACGAGAAGTGGGTCTACAACATCGTCAAGCAGGTCGGTAACTACGGCGAGAGCTTCGACCGCAACGTCGGCAAGGGCTCGCCGCTCAAGATCGAGCGCGGCCTGAACGCACTGTGGACCAACGGCGGACTGCAGTACTCCCCGCCGATCCGCTAACACCCGCATACGACAAGACGACGAACCGCCGCCCGAGAGGGCGGCGGTTTTCGTTTGGCCGTTGCAAACGGCAGGGCAATGCAGGCAGTCTCGGCTGGGGGAAGTGTCGGGGGACACAATGCTGAAGTTCACACTGTCGGTAATCGCCGCTTTTTCGACATTGGCGGCCACGCAGGCCTTTGCTGGTCCCGTCCTCGACGCCGTCAAGGCACGAGGTCAGCTCCTGTGCGGCGTAAGTGCCGGCCTGGTGGGTTTCATGCATGCCGACAGCCAGGGCGTCTGGCGCGGGCTTTCGGTCGACATGTGTCGCGCCACGGCCGCCGCCTTGTTCGGCGACGCCGGCAAGGTGAAGTACGTTCCCCTCGAGCCCGTAAAGCGCTTCCCGGCGCTCGAAGCCGGCGAGGTCGATCTCCTCGCATCCAATTCGACGGTCACGCTGGGCCGCGACGCCGGCGTCGATTTCGTCGGCGTCTACTACTATGACGGCCAGGGCTTCATGGTGCCGCGCAAGCTCGGCAAGCGGGTCATGAGGGATCTCGACGGCGCCAAGGTCTGCGTCCAGCCCGGTACGACGACCGAGGCCAACGTCGCCGACTACTTCCGCCAGAACAAGATGAGTTTCACGCCGGTGCTGGTCGACAAGGTCGACGATCTGCGTGCCGCCTTTTTCGCCGGGCGCTGCGACGTCCTGACGGCCGACGTCTCGAACCTCTACGCGACCAGGGCGGCCTATGCCCCCAATCCGAGCGACTACTCCATCCTGCCGCGGACCATCACCAAGGAGCCTCTGGGTCTGGCGGTCCGCCACGGCGACAGCCAGTTCGGCGACATCGTACGCTGGTCGCTCTACGCGATGATCGAGGCCGAAGAATACGGGATCACGTCCCGGAACGTCGACGAAGCGCTGAAGAGCGAGAATCCCACCCTGAGACGCATCCTCGGCGCGGCCCCGGGCATGGGCAAGGCGCTCGGGCTCGACGAGAAGTGGGCCTACAACATCGTCAAGCAGGTCGGCAATTACGGCGAGGTCTTCAACCGCAACCTCGGGCCCGACACGGTGCTCAAGATCCCGCGCGGCATCAACTCGCCGTGGCGCGAAGGCGGCATGTTGTATGCCCCGCCGATCCGCTGACCGGCCCCGCATTTTGGCCTGCGGCTTGCAAGCCTCCGGAAGAAGACGGCATTGTGGGGTTCAACAACAATGGGAGGTAACATGAGCAACAGGATCGTGGCGGCAGCCGCCGGATTGGCCGCAGCCCTTGTCGGCTTCGCCGGGACAGCCCAGGCGGGCAAGGACCTGGACGCCGTCCGGGCGCGCGGATCGCTGATCTGCGGCGTTCCCACCGGAACCGCCGGTTTCGCCCGGGCGGACAGCCAGGGCAAGTGGATCGGGCTCGACGTGGACGTCTGCCGTGGCGTCGCGGCGGTGATCTTCGGCGATGCCGAGAAGGTCAAGTACGTGCCGCTGACCTCGCAGCAGCGCTTCACGGCGCTGCAGTCGGGCGAGGTCGACGTGCTGTCGAACAACACCACCTGGACGCTGACGCGCGACAGCGCGCTCGGCCTCGATTTCGTGGGCGTCACCTACTATGACGGCCAGGGCTTCATGGTGAACAAGAAGCTCGGCGTGAAGAGCGCCAAGGAGCTGAACGGTGCCACCGTGTGCGTCGCGCCCGGCACCACCACGGAACTCAACCTGGCGGATTACTTCCGTGCCAACAAGATGACCTTCAAGCCGGTCGTCATCGAGAAGGCCGACGAGATCCGCGCCGCCTTCTTCGCCGGACGCTGCGACGTCTACACCACCGACCGCGGGGCCCTTGCCGTGGTGCGGATAGCCAATGTGCCGCCGCCACAGACGCCGGACGACTACATCGTCCTGCCCGAGATCATCTCCAAGGAGCCGCTGGGCCCGGTGGTGCGCCACGGCGACAACCAGTTCGCCGACATCGTCAGGTGGACGCAGTTCGCGATGGTCGAGGCCGAGGAGCACGGCATCACCTCGAAGAACGTCGACGAGATGCTGAAGAGCGACAACCCCTCGATCAAGCGCATCCTCGGCGTCACGCCGGGCATGGGCAAGGCGCTCGGCGTCGACGAGAAGTGGGTCTACAATATCGTCAAGCAGGTCGGTAACTACGGCGAGAGCTTCGACCGCAACGTCGGCAAGGACTCGCCGCTGAAGATCGAACGCGGCCTGAACGCGCTGTGGACCAACGGCGGCCTGCAGTACTCCCCGCCGATCCGTTGATGCGGGGAGATCGACGTCGTGAAGGTCGGGATTTGCCCCGTTGCGCAGGGGCAATTCCCACATACACTGAGGGCAATACCGGGCCTATAACGCCCGGGCAGAAAAACCGCACCGGGCAGGGGGAATAGAGTAATGGCGGTCGAGGCTCTCGGCTCTACGCCACGGACGAAAGTGGCGCCGTGGAACGATCCGGTCATTCGGGGCTGGGTCTTCCAGATCGTCGTCGTCAGCCTCGTCGGCTTCCTTGCCTGGTATCTGGTCAGCAACACGATAGACAATCTGCAGCGCCAGAAGATCGCCAGCGGCTTCCACTATCTCGAGCGGGAAGCCGGGTTCGAGATCGGCGACACGATGATCGAGTACTCGCCGGCCAGCACCTACGCCCGCGCCATCTGGGTCGGCATCCTGAATACGCTGCGCGTTGCGATCCTCGGCATCCTGCTTAGCACCGTCCTCGGCACCCTGATCGGCGTCGGACGACTGTCGCCCAACTGGCTGCTCAGCCGAATCTGCGGCTGGTACGTCGAGGCCTTCCGCAACGTGCCGCTGCTGCTGTGGCTCTTCCTCTTCTACAAGCTGATCAGCGAGGCCTTTCCCGGTCCCCGCCAGGCGATCTCGCTGTGGAACAGCATTTTCCTCAGCAACCGGGGAGTCTACTTCCCGGTGCCGATGGCCGATCCCATCCACAAGTGGATGGGCCTTGCGTTCCTGGTCGGCATCGCCGGCGCCTGGTACGTCAACCGCTGGGGCAGGAAACGCCAGGAGGCGACCGGCCAGCCCTTCCCCGGTCTTTCCGTGGGCCTGGGCATCGCCATCGGCCTCCCCGCCCTCGTCTGGCTGGCCGGCGGCGCACCGCATCACATGAGTTGGCCCGAGCTGAAGGGCTTCAACTTCGCCGGCGGCACCGTCATCCAGCCCGAGTTCACCGCCCTTCTGATCGGCCTCGTGCTCTACACCTCGGCGTTCGTCGCCGAGATCGTGCGCTCCGGCATCCTCGCCCTGCACAAGGGCCAGAGCGAGGCGGCGGCGGCGCTCGGCCTGTCGCGCGGCCAGTCGATGCGGCTGGTGCTGCTGCCGCAGGCGCTGCGCGTCATCGTCCCGCCGATGACCAGCCAGTATCTCAACATCACCAAGAACAGTTCGCTGGCGATCGCGATCGGCTACCCCGACCTCGTCGCCTCGATCAACGTGACCATCAACCAGACCGGTCAGGCGATCGAGAACATCCTGATCATCATGGCCGCCTATCTGTCGGTCAGCCTCTCCATCTCGGCGTTCATGAACTGGTACAACAAACGCATCGCCCTGAGGGAGCGCTGAGCATGACCGACGCAATGCCTGTCGGCGACCGCAAGCCGCTCGCCCCACCCGTCGACGAGACGGGCGCCCTGGGCTGGGTCCGCAAGAACCTGTTCTCGAGTTGGGGCAACGGCATCACCACGGTCGTGCTCATCGCGTTCGTCGTCTGGGTGCTGTCCTGGTTCCTGGAATGGGCACTGTTCACCGCCAACTTCACGGCCTCGACCGGCGCCGAGTGCCGCGGCGGCGGTGCCTGCTGGGCGCTGATCCGAGAGAAGTTCCGCTACATCTTCTTCGGCTCGTTCCCCTACGAGCAGCACTGGCGGCCGCTGTTCGCCGTCATCACCATGCTGGCCATGCTGGTGCTGAGCGCCGACCGCCGCATGTGGAACTGGCGCCTGGCCGTGATCTGGGGCGTCGGCTCCTTCGTCACCTTCCTGCTGATGTTCGGCCAGATCCACATTCCGCTGAGCCTCATCCTGTTCGTGGCCCTGGTCTGCGGCGGCGCCGGCCTCGCCCTGCGCAGCGCCCTGGCGGCCCCGTCCGAGCGGATGGCCTACTACGCGCTGGTCGGAATCGGCGCGATCGGCCTCGTCCTGCGCATCGTGGGCGTCCTGCCGGCCTGGAGCCTCGCCATCGCCCCGCTCAGCTACGTCGAGACGAGCCTGTGGGGCGGCCTGCCGGTCACGCTGATCCTGGCGACCTACGGCCTGGCCTTCGCCTTTCCCTACGGCGTCCTGCTGGCGCTGGGCCGCCGCTCCAACCTGCCCCTCATCAAGGGCCTGTGCGTCGGCTTCATCGAGCTGATCCGCGGCGTGCCGCTGATCAGCCTGCTGATCATGGCCTCGGTCATGCTGCCGCTGTTCCTGCCGTCCGGCACGACCATCGACAAGTTCCTGCGCGCCCAGGTCGCCGTCATCCTGTTCGCCGGCGCCTACATCGCCGAAGTCATCCGCGGCGGCCTGCAGTCGCTGCCCAAGGGCCAGTTCGAGGCCGCCGATGCGATGGGCCTCAACTACCCGCAGAAGACGCTGCTGATCATCCTGCCGCAGGCCCTGCGCGTCGTGATCCCGCCGCTGATCAACACCTTCATCGGCTTTTTCAAGGACACGTCGCTGGTGCTGATCATCGGTATCTTCGACTTCCTCAACACCGCCAACCAGGCGCTGGTCGATCCCAACTGGGCGGGCTTCCCGGGCGAGGTCTACCTGTTCGCGGCCTTCGTCTACTTCGTCTTCTGTTACACGATGTCGCGATACAGCAAGTATCTCGAACACGAGCTCAACAAGGGTACGCGCCGCTAGGCGCCGGCAGGGAGCACGTCATGGCCGCAACCGCACGAGATCTCTCGAAGGTCGAATCGGTGATCCAGCTCAAGGGCGTCAACAAGTGGTTCGGACAGTTCCACGTGCTGACCGACATCAATCTCGACGTGAAGGAAGGCGAGAAGATCGTCATCTGCGGACCATCGGGATCGGGCAAGTCGACGCTGATCCGCTGCATCAACCGGCTGGAGGAGCATCAGCGCGGCGACATCGTCGTACACGGCGTCACGCTCTCCAACGACGTGAAGAACATCGAGGCGATCCGCCGCGAAGTCGGCATGGTGTTCCAGTCGTTCAACCTCTTCCCGCACCTGACCATCCTCGACAACCTCACCCTGGCGCCGATCTGGGTGAAGAAGATGCCGAAGAAGGAGGCCGAGGAGATCGCCATGAGCCTGCTCACCCGGGTGCGCATCCCGGAGCAGGCGCTGAAGTATCCGGGCCAGCTCTCGGGCGGCCAGCAGCAGCGCGTGGCGATCGCCCGCGCGCTCTGCATGCGTCCCAAGATCATGCTGTTCGACGAGCCGACCTCGGCGCTCGACCCCGAGATGGTGAAGGAAGTGCTCGACGTCATGATCGAGCTGGCGCGCGAGGGCATGACCATGCTCTGCGTCACCCACGAGATGGGCTTCGCCCGCGCCGTCGCCGACCGCGTGATCTTCATGGATCGTGGCGAGATCGTCGAACAGAACGAGCCGGAAGAGTTCTTCGCCAATCCCCGGAACGAGCGCACCAAGCTGTTCCTCGGCCAGATCCTGCACAATCATTAGAAGAATGACTTTCCTCCCCATTCAAATGGGGAGGTCTCGGCGCAATTGCCGACGGAGGGGTCATGCGCGTTGCCATGTCCATGACCCCATCGCCCCGTATGACGGGGCACTTCCCCATTTGAAATGGGGACGCCGGGCATTCACTCGGCGCCGGAACCCTACCCGACCAGCGTCTCCCGGATCACGGCACAAACCTCGTCGACAGACTCGAGCGGGATGTGCGGCCCCATCGGCAGGCTGAGCACCGTCTCGGCCAGCTTCTCGGCGAGGGGATAGGTCCCCTTGCCCTGTCCGAGTTCGGCGTAGGCTTCCTGGAGGTGCGGCGGGATTGGATAGTGGATCAGCGACCCGATGCCCGCCTTGTCCAGCGCCTTGACCAGGTCGGCGCGCCGGTTGGTTCGGACCACGTACAGGTGCCAGACCGGATCGGCCCATTGCGGGACGTTCGGCAAGGCGAGACTCGTGAGGTCGGCCAGCCTGTCGTCGTAGCGCGCCGCCACTTGCCGGCGACGATCGTTCCATTCGTCGAGCTTCGCGAGCTTCACGCGCAGGAAGGCCGCCTGCAGTTCGTCGAGGCGCGAGTTGAGCCCCTTCTCGAGGTTCACGTACTTCACGCGGCTGCCGTAGTTGCGCAGCGTGCGCAGTCGCTCGGCGAGCTTCGCATCGTCCGTCGTGACCGCTCCGCCATCGCCGAAGGCACCGATGTTCTTGCTCGGGAAGAAGCTGTGCGCGCCGGCGTCTCCCAGCGAGCCGGTGCGGCGTCCGCGGACCCTGGCGCCCTGCGCCTGCGCCACGTCCTCGATCACCTTCAGCCCGTGCTTGGCGGCCAGCGCCGTGATGGCGTCCATGTCGGCCGGCTGACCGTACAGATGCACGGGCATGATCGCCCGGGTGCGCGGCGTGATGGCCGACGCAATCCGGTCGGGATCGATGTTCGGGCCACCGGGCGTCGGCTCCACCGGAACCACCCTGGCCCCGACCGCCGTCACCGCTAGCCAGGTCGCGATATAGGTGTTCGACGGCACGATGACTTCGTCGCCGGCGCCGATGTTCCAGGCACGCAGCGCGAGCTCGAGCGCCTCGAGGCCGTTGCCCAGCCCGACGCAATGCTTCGTGCCGCAGAAGGCGGCGTATTCGGCCTCGAAGGCCTCGACTTCCTTGCCGAGCACGAACCAGCCGGACTCCATCACGCGCAGGTAGGCGGCATCGAGCTCGGGCTTGAGCTCGGTGTAGACCGACTTCATGTCGAGAAAGGGGATCATGCGCGGCTCGCGGCCTCGACTTCGCGCTTGAACGCCTCGTAATCCCGAAGGTACTCGCTCTCGTCGTACAGGGTCGAGGCGATGACCAGGATCACGGTCTGCGGCGCGAAGTTGTCGAGCTCGTGCCAGACCATCGGCCCGATATGCAGCGCGCGGCCCGGATCGTTCAGGACCACCGTCTCCTTCACCTTGCCGTCGTCGAGATGCAGCTGGCACGAGCCGTTCATCACCAGCGTGACGAGGTGCGACTCGCGATGCCCGTGCCGGCCGCGCCACTGGTCCGGCGCGATGTCGTGCAGCCAGAACAGGCGCCTCACGGTGAAGCCCAGCTGGTGATCGAACTCGAGGAAGTTGATCTTGCCGCGCACGTCGCCCCGCCCGGGGACGGAGAGCCAACGGCAGTTTGAGACTTTCAGTTGGGGAAGAGACATGTCGGGCATGGCAGAGCCTGTCTTATCGCTTGTTGGTTTGCAGCTTTCGCCATTGCATGTAGACGACGCCACTCAAGGCGACGAGCCCACCGGCGATCTGGTAGGCATTGGGGATGAAGCCATAGGTCATTGACCACAATACGGCGAAAAACGGCACGAGATTGACCCAGAGCGACGCAATTGCAACCCCCAGCCTGCTGGCGCCGACGTTCCAGAGATAGGCGCCCATGCCGCTCGCGAAGACGGCCACGAGCAGGAGCTGGGTCCACACCCAGCCATCCGTCACCGCGAAAGGAGAAGCTGCCCAGCCAAGGCCGACCAGGGCCAGACTGAGGACCGCCATCCAGCCGAACGCCGACAGCGACGCGACATAGGCGCGGTGAAGCTGGCTCGCCCGGTCGAACCAGGCCTGCGCCTTCAGGCTATAGAGCGTCCAGATGGCGTTGGAGAGCAGCACCACGATCTCCCCGCCGCCCAGCGTCAGCGCGCCCCTCCCGAAGAGGCTGCCGGCGGCGAGAATGGCGCCGCCCGTCACGGTGAGTGCCAGCGCGATCCCGAAACCCGGATCGAAACGCGCGCCGGTCACGAGGCGGACCGTCGCCGCGGAGACGAGCGGTCCCGCCACCTGGACGGCGGCCGCCGAGATCGGATTGCTGAACCGGATCCCGAGGGTGAAGACGATGAAGAAGCCGCTCATCATCAGGCCGATCAGCAGGAAGCGCCTGAGGCCGATCTCGATCCGCAGGTTGCGGACACCCTCCGCCAGCATCAGGAGCACGCCGAGCGTCGCCACGGCCGCCAGGGTGCGGATGGTCAGCATCGGCACCACGTCGAAGTGCTCGAGCATGACCTTGGAGACCGGCACGTTGGCGCCCCAGCTCACGCCCACGAAGACCATGGCCGCGAAGGCCCCCAGCATGTGGTGACGGCCGCGTCCCGGTGCCGGGCCGCCGGTCATCGCCGCGCCGCGCGGGTCTGGCGGATCTGCAGCTGCGCGATGCCGCCCAGGACGATGAAGCCGCCCGCGACCTGCAGCCAGCTCGGCTCGCGTCCCATCAGGGCGGCAAGACCGATCGCGAAGACCGGCGCCGAGTTCGCGAACAGGGAGGCGACGGGCACGCCGACCAGGGACACGCCGGTGTTCCACAGCAGGACGGCGACCGCGACGCCCAGCACGCCGATCCAGACGACCATGCCCCATTCGACCGGCGTCGGCGGCCGGGTCGGCCAGGCGATGCCGCCCAGCGCCCAGACGACGGCGCAGACCACGCCCAAGAGCACGCTGGCCACCGTCGAGGTGAGCGCCGAGAGGGCGATCTGGCCGCGGTCGGCCAGCCATTGCTGGGCGCGGATCGAGTACCAGCTCCAGCACAACTGGGCGATCACCAGCAGCGCCTCGCCGCCTTCGAGTCCGAAGGAGCCCGCCGCGCGGCCCGGCGTGCCCAGCACCACGACGATGCCGCCGACGACGACCAGGACGAGCGTGATCCCGAAGCCGGGAGGCGTGGTGGCGCCGAGCATTCCGCGCGCGAGCAACGTCGCCCAGATCGGACCGCACATCAGCACGATCGCCGCGGTCGCGGGATGGGCGTGCGCCACGCCGAACGTGTAGAGCACCGAGAAGGCCGTCATGGCGGTCCCGAGCTTCAGCAGCCGGCGCCCGTCGAGCGGTCGCGGCGCCGCCGCCGGCCTGGGGCTCAGCAGCACCGCCAGCCAGAGCACGGGCAGCCCGAGGATGTAGCGCGACCAGGACAGCAGCCAGTTGTCGTAGTGCTCGGCCAGCGCCGCGAGCACCGGGATCATCGATCCCCAGATCATGGCGGCGAGCAGCAGCACCAGGGAGGCGCGCCGCAGCGCACCGACGGACGGAGACAT